>NZ_JBXHAS010000006.1:0-396024 GCF_056895235.1 Dyadobacter sp. HNCC25DJ186 | reverse complement strand
TCAAAAAAATTCCATCTTCACAAGAGATGGGATTTTTTTTGTTTTCACCTCTTCCCAGGCTGCGGGCCCCGATGGTACGCCATCCCGGCCCGGCTACGCGCCCCGGAACAGAGAAGTTAAGCGCGGCTGGCTAAGCACCCCGGAACAGAGAAGTTAAGGGGGTACGCCTAGTGCGGGACACGCTGTCTAGCCGCCACAATACTATTATAACTAATCCCATCTTCATAAGAGATGGGATTTTTTTGGTTTGTGGGTACTGCATCCGAATGCTCGGCCTAATCGGCGTACAAAAAAGACCATTCTTTCGAGATGGTCTTTTTTGTATTCACATAACCAGCTTATAGCCAGCTGCTATTGCTATTTTTCTCTATCCAGTAAAATTCTCCACCCATCTGGTAGAATTTCAATTAGATCAATATTGCAAAGCTTCACAATACGATCATAAAATTCGATTGGAATTTTTTTTTTTCCGCTGATCCAGTTGTGGACGCTGGTTTGGCTCACTTCTAGCATGTGTGCTATTTCCGGTTGGGAGATTTTGCCCTCTTTGTAATAGGTTTGTAATGCTTCCTCGGCTGTCATTCTACAACAATTTTGATTACTGAATATCATTTCTACAAATCGCTTTGCAATAAATTCCTATTTCAAAATTGAAGCTTTTAATATCGTTGTGTCGTAAAGATAGTGATAATGAAGAGGTTCGCAAGATACTTTCATAAATCCGGTTGAAGTTATTATTAGGTATATACTTGATAATTAGATATTTATGTATTTGTAATAACTCAGAACTATTACCTAAGTAATAATTTCGCATATCCTCATTGATTATTATTAAGGTAATAGTTGAATTAAATATCGTTTTGCAGTTTTGTAGTACAATCCGAAACAATATCTGGCCAGAAGGTGGGGAGATTGGCTTCTTATAATATAACATTGTATCATGGAGAGATTATCATTGGAACAGTTAAAAACTCAAAAAGTTGAACTGGTTAAGGAAAATTTAAATTCGATCAAGGGTGGAAGATTAGCTGATTGTCATTTTTGGTCCGCAGTAAATACAGCGTTTAGAGAAGTTTGGTCTGGTACCGGAGGTACCGGGACCTACTAAAATATTGTTATGGGGGACTTGTTCCCCCATAACAATATTTTAGTAGATTTTGAATGTCGTTGACTAGTATTATCTTATTATTCAGAAGATTGATACTTGAATCGCGAATTAGGTCTGGGTAATCAATAAGTTTTGATGTTATTGTAAGATTTCTTATGTATCATTCCAAAGCTAGATGCCCGTTTAATGCGTCGTTAAAAGTAAATTATTTATAAATAATTAACAGTAATCGATGAAATTTATATTGCAAGATGTTTTTTTGTTGCTAAGAGTAGGTGAAATTGATCAAGATACCAAAAGTTTGAAAGAGGCAATAAAAGGATCTGCAATTTCCTTAATTCTTTTGTTATTTTTTTCAGCAGCTGCAATTTTCTTAACATCGATATATTCGCATTTTTGTGGAGGAGTTCCAAATAACTATATGTATGAGGAAGCTAGATTGCAAAGTAGAAATTATTTAATTTATGTATCAGTAATTCTAGCTCCGGTTATTGAAGAAATGGGATTTCGATTATGCCTCAGTTTTTCAGCCATGAACTTTTCAATAATGTGTGGATGTCTTTATATTATTTTTGAAAAAAGGGTGATAATAGGGACTCGACCTTGGGCGTGTATTGAGTTCTTATTATGTTTAGCGGGCGGCATTTTAGTGATATTTATAATCAGGAGATTATTTCAGAATTATCTAAATCTAAATTATCAACTTACCAAAATCTGGTCCGTTCATTCCAAATATATTTTATTGTTATCTCTCACTTCTTTTGGACTTTTACATTTATATAATTATCAACTTACATTTAAAACCATATTATTAGTGCCAATTTTAGTATTACCTCAATTTATTTGTGGTTTATTTTTTAGTTATGTACGATTAAAATATGGAATTATTTATTCTATTGTACTTCATTCAATTTATAATATGACTCATATTTTTTTATAATCAAATTAAGAATTAACTAGACATTATAATGAAAAGTGTTTTTCATGATTATGGATTAAAGGATAGTAAAGACAAAAGCTCTTCTCTATCAGATATCATTCGCATGGCATTTTATGAAGAAGAGCCAAATCTTTTTGGCTTAGTTGATTACGAAGATGATTTTACATTTCTAGAGCCTTCATTATTTTGCTATTTCCTATCGGATATTAGCAAAACGAATAAAATTCCCTTGCTTCAGTCTGTGGTTGGTTATATTCCTGCTGAAAAAAGGCTAGCCATGATTTCTCTTACTGCTGATCGGTTCGGAATGGTTAACTTGCCAAATCTGGGATATATCCGTACTGAGCCATATAATATCGTTCCGGTAGATTTAATTACACTGACTGGACTGATACCTGATCAGTTTGTTAAAAACAGTAAAATTCGTTTGTGCTTGCATCCTACTGATTTATTGGCTTATGCCAAGGATGTAAGTTTTCATGAACCTGTGGAAGACACCCTCTATAAAAATGAAGATGCTTTATCCGTAGCAACAACTTTCTTGCAGAAACAACTACCCGATTTTTGGAGTTTGATAACATCCGTTACAAGAGAATTTGTAGTTTTCAGCAGCCCCAATCACAATTCTTTTGCGGGAATAATGCATCACGGTACGGCATATTTTAATACAGAGAACAAAATCCAAACCCCTGTTTTTTTTATTGATGACATTGCACACCAATGTGGTCATATTATCTTTAATGTACTTACGCTGGATACCGCTAAATATCTGAAAGTCCCAAAAGATCATCCGCTAAAAAATTATGCAACTAATCCGGGTGAAATGAGAGGAGCGTACGGAGCGTTTCATGGCCTGTTTACCTATACATGCATATTACACGCGTTAGACGAAGTGCTTCAAAGCCAATATTTTACTGATGAAAACTTGCGTTTTGAGGCATTAGGTAGAATTGGCTTCTATTTAAGTAAGTTTTATTTGGACCTTAAACTCATGAACAATCCAGAGATACTTACGGATGCGGGCCTTGATTTTCATCGCCAATTCAATGAAGGTTTTCAGGAAATTTTGGCCAGGTATAAGAAAGAAATACAAGGTTTTGATTACAGCAACCAGCCTTATACTTTTCAATATGATCGTTTTAGGGAATCAAATCTATTGTCAAAAAATATGTGAACGGGAATTAAATCTCTTAATACATGAAAATCAAAATATACACACTCATCATTTTTTTCATACCCTTTATTCCTTCAGCCCAAACTACGGCTAATTATGAAAGGGCATTACAAATATTAGAAAAATCAATAAGCACTACCAGTACACATATTCCTGACAGCCTGTTCATAAGCTCCAAGGGCGTCATACATAATCTTGGACATTATGAAGTGCCAGGGAAAACAAAAGACATTCCTTATGAGGAAACGGATGTATTTTTTGAAAAAGAACAATCCGGCTACATGCGCAGTACGATAGTAAACAACGGGTATACATTTGTTGACTTGGCTGTCAGCAAGCAGGATTCCGTTTACAAAAAGGGATTTTACCAAAACAAATTGTTGAAAGACAAAAACACTGACTTTGCATTTGAACTTGCCCGAAAGGTTCCGGCCAAGCTGCTTCAACTAGCTTGGTTGTCAAGAATTTCGCTGCGTTACTTGGGAGAAGATAAGGCATATGCATGGATTTCGTTTGGTTCAAAACCAGTTACCTTATTCATCAATAAAAAAACTAAACTTTTAGATAGAACTGAATATTTAGGCTATGACGATTCGTATGGAGATGTGGTGTTCGCAACTGAATATAAAGGCTATACTGATCAAAATGGTATTAAAATGCCAGCTTCCCGCATTGATTTTGAATATGGCAAAGCGGAAAGAGAAGTTACTTATGAGACTTTTCGTTCCTATATAAAACCGGATACTGCTGACTTGAAAATGACTCTGGTCCCCGAGTATTTCAAAAGAAAGATGGCTGAACGTATAGAGACAAGAGACAGCCTGGTTTTTGAAAAGGTTGCTGTTAATATCAGTCTTATAAAAATAGTGTCACAAAACAATAAGATGCTTGTGGCAGAATTTCCCGATAATATTGCTTTGTTTGAGACTCCTTCCGGGATTGAGCTTAATGAAAATATTATCGCGCAATTGAAAAAGAGATTTCCTGATAAACCTCTAAAGTATTTGTTTGTGACGCACCATCATCCTGATCACGCTGGAGGTCTCAGGGCTTATGCTGCTCTGCCCCTAACTGTTGTTACCACTGCCGGGAATCAGGCGTATTTTGAGGCTAATATGAAAAAGTCCCACACAATGAGCAATGTCCTTATCGACAATACTCAGAAATTCCGGTTCGACTTCGTACCCTTAAATGGAGAGAAAAAGTTTATGGGTAAAGTTATTGCCTATGAAATTGGTAAAAGTACGGAGCATACCAATGAGCATTTGGTTTATTATTTTCCAGACAGCAAAATTTTGTGGACTGGTGATTTACTAAATTTCCGATCGGGTGGAAGGGTTTCATCAGCGGGCCAGAGAGGAAAAGCAGTGTACGATCTGATCACTTCAAAAAACCTAACCATAGACAGAATTTACACCTCCTGGCCTTTGCAGGGACAAGAGGAGTTTGGGACCATGGAAGAGCTACGGAAAATGATTGAAGTTAAATGACAATACTTTGAGTAGAAAATATCCTTTTTACAGACAATATGACAGAATGGACTGTGGCCCAACCTGCATACGAATGATTAGCAAGTTTTATGGAAAATCTTTCGATGGTGCTTATCTGAGAGAGCTTACAAGTTTGAGAGGAGATGGCGCTACGATGGGAGGATTGGTCGATGCTGCTGAAAATATTGGATTCGGTACCTTGGTATTAAGTTCAGATTATAAAACACTTGCCGAGCAAATTCCATTACCCTGTATTGCACACTGGCGGCAGCGGCATTATGTTGTGGTTTACGAAGCAACAGCCACCAAGGTTGTTGTTGCCGATCCGGGGCATGGACTTATTACGTATTCCCGACAGGATTTTTTGAAAGGATGGATTCCTGAAAAAAATGCAAATGAGGATTCGGAAGGAATTCTTTTACTGTTTGAAACTACACCTGCATTTTTTTCACAGGAGGATAATCAGATTTCTTCAAAATCAGTTAAGGGATTTTTAGCGCCGTATTTCAGGCCATACCAGCGACACATCTGGCAATTATTTTTAGGTCTTTTTCTGGCTAGTTTACTTCAGTTGGGATTACCTTTTCTTACGCAGGAGATTGTCGACACAGGTATAAATACCCGGAATCTAAATTTTGTAACACTTGTCCTGGTAGCGCAATTGGTTTTGTTTATATCGCAGTCGGGCCTAAGTGTGATCCGAAACTGGATATTATTGCATGTAACAAGCCGGATAAACCTGCGGATGCTGTCTGATTTTCTGATGAAACTGATGAATCTTCCGATTTCATTTTTTGAATCAAAGTCAACTGGCGACATAATGCAGAGAATTCAGGATCATAACCGGGTACAGGCATTTTTATCTGCCACTACTTTGGATGTTCTTTTTTCGACGGTCACCCTTACTATTTTTGGCGCAATACTTTATTATTTCAATCCTCAACTCTTCCTCGTATTTATCATTGGTTCGGCATTGTATATGGCCTGGGTTCTGTTATTTATGAAGAAACGAGCCAAAATTGACTATCAATATTTTGACCAGTCCTCAGGAAACCAGAGTAGTACGATTCAGCTTATCAATGGCATGCAGGAGATAAAACTGAATGGATCTGAAAAACGAAGACGCTGGGAGTGGGAAGCTATTCAGGCACGTTTGTTCAAATTGAACATGGCAAGTCTGTCATTGTCCCAATCCCAAAATGAAGGAGGAAGGTTTATCAATGAGGTTAAAAATATTCTGATCAGCTATATCGCTGCGAGATCAGTCATCAACGGAGAATTAACTTTGGGTGCAATGCTTTCTGTACAATACATTATCGGACAGATGAATGTGCCTGTTAATAACTTCATCGCTTTTATCCGTAGTTATCAGGATGCTAAATTAAGTCTGGAACGTTTGGCAGAGATTCATAATAAAACCAATGAAGAAAATGTTGACGAACTGCTTATAAGTGAATTACCCGAGGATAAAACAATAAAAGTATCCGGTTTGAATTTTCGTTATGGAAGCAGCACATCTGCTTTGGTACTTAATAATATCAATTTTCAAATTCCCCAGGGAAAGGTTACCGCTATTGTTGGTGCCAGCGGAAGTGGTAAGACTACCTTGCTTAAATTGCTTTTGAAATATCATGATCTCACAGACGGTAAAATAGAAATAGGAAATGGAAATCTTAAGAATTTGAGTTATAATTTCTGGCGGAAGCAGTGTGGTGTGGTGATGCAGGAAGGATACATATTCGCTGATTCAGTGGCCCGTAATATTAGCGAATCGGATGAAAATGGAGGTGTAAATCGGAAAAAACTAGCGCATTCTGTACATGTTGCGAACATTGGAGATTTTGTGGAGGAACTTCCAAACGGATATAATACCAGGATAGGATCCAGTGGAATGGGTATCAGCGGTGGACAAAAACAGCGAATTCTTATTGCAAGGGCTGTTTATAAAGATCCGGAATATATTTTCTTTGACGAAGCTACCAGTGCATTGGATGCCAATAATGAAGCCGTGATTATGCGCAATCTTGAAGCGTTTTTTAAAGGAAAAACGGTGGTTGTTGTTGCGCATCGTCTAAGCACTGTCAAAAACGCAGATCAGATTATTGTATTAGATAAAGGAAGTATTATTGAAAAAGGTACTCATGTCGCACTGGTACAAAGGAAAGGATATTATTATTCTTTAGTGAAAAATCAATTAGAATTAGGTAGCTAGTGGAAGAGATTCAGGATGATATAGACCTTAGAAGCGAAGCTGTCCGTGATTTTATGGATCAGCCTCCCAAATGGCTTATCCGATGGGGGACATTGTCATTATGTTTTGTTTTAATGGTGGCCTTTGCTGTTAGCTGGCTAATTCATTATCCAACTATTGTTCGTGCAGATTTTCGTCTTATCTCGAATAATCTACCAAAACCGGTAGTTCTTAAATCAGATGGACGCATAGAGACATTATTTGTAAAGGAAAATCAAAGGGTGAAAGCTGGGGAGATACTAGCTTATGTGGAAAGTACTTCCAGACATCAGGAAATACTTGATCTGGAAAAAGAATTAAATAAAATAAGGAATGTCATAGAAAAGCATGATTTTTCACAACTCGGCACCATCAAACTAACCAGCTTCGAACATCTAGGAGAAGTCCAGACGCCGTACCAGAATTTTCAACAAGTGTATGTCCAGGTCAGAATGTTGTATGCTGACCGGTTTTATGAGCGAAAGAAAAAGTTATTGATGAGCGATATCAAACGGGCTGAATTAATGGATCAACAACTTAGTGAACAGCGAAGTATTTATACACGTGATTCAGAACTGGCCGATCAGGAATATAAAATCAGTAAAAAACTTCATGCAGGGAAAGTAATACCAGATATTGAAATTTACAGAGAGGAAAGTAAAGCGTTGGCTAAACTGCTTCCTGCTAAAAATATAGAAACATTGCGTATTACAAATGACAATCAGAAGAATACAAAAATAAACGATTTGTTGGAACTGGATCGCACTGTTGAGGAACAAACTGAAAATTTTGGACAGGCTCTCAATACGCTTAGAAGCGCTATTGAATCATGGAAATCACGCTATTTACTTGTTGCGCCACAGGCGGGAAACGTATTCTTTTCTACAACCTTACAGGAGAAACAATCTCTTAAAGCAGGAGTAGAAGTGATGTATATCGGTAACGGAACAAGTCATTATCTGGGAGAAATTCGTATTCCGCAAATTAATTCGGGCAGGGTAAATATTGGTCAACGCGTACTGGTAAAATTTCAAGGATATCCGTTTGAGGAATATGGAGCAGTAGAGGGAAATGTGGCTTCCATTGCAAAGGTTCCGTCTGAGGATAACACGTATTTTCTCGCAACAGTATCTTTGCCTGATGGACTTAAGACAAATTTTAACAAATCGCTGGTTTACAAAACCGGTATGGCAGCATCAGCAGAAATCGTAACCGAGGATTTACGACTTATTGAACGATTATTTTATCAAATCCGAAGAATTCTGCTGACGCGCTAAAAAGCAAATCAAAAGCCCATAGGTAAAGAAGCATGCATAAGTTCACGAGCCACTCCAACAATCCCTTCCTTATCAAAACCACACTCACGGTGTAATTCATCCGGCTCGCCGTGTTCAACCAATGCGTCAGGAATACCGAGTCGTTTTACACGCGAATTGTATCCGTGATCCACCATAAATTCGAGCACAGCACTGCCGAAGCCACCTTGAAGGCAACCATCCTCTATTGTGATAATCCTGTCGAACTTGCTGAAAATCTCATGAAGCATACTTTCATCAAGAGGTTTGACAAAACGCATGTCATAATGCGCTGCACTGATGCCTTCCTTAACAAGCATTTCGCAGGCATCAACAGCATAATTTCCAACAGGTCCTAATGTTAAAATGGCAATATCTGCTCCGTCCTTAATTTTTCTCCCTTTTCCTATCTGGACTTCTTCAAAAGGCGTTTGCCATTGCGGCATTACGCCGTTACCACGCGGATATCGGATCGTGAATGCTTTTGTTCCCTTCTGAATTTTATCAAGCTGTGCAGTGTACATCAGATTCCGCAGCTCTTGTTCGTTCATCGGAGAAGAAACGATCATGTTAGGTACGCATCGCATAAATGCAATATCATAAACCCCATGGTGCGTCGGCCCGTCAGCGCCTACTAAACCGGCTCTGTCGAGGCAGAAGATTACCGGAAGTTCCTGCATGCACACATCATGAACAACCTGATCATATCCGCGCTGCATGAACGTGGAGTAAATATTACAATAAACTACTTCACCACGCGTAGCCATTCCGGCCGAAAAAGTAACGGCATGCTGTTCAGCGATACCTACATCGAAAGCTCTGTCCGGCATTGCTTTCATCATGATATTCATAGAAGATCCTGACGGCATGGCCGGCGTTACGCCAACAATTTTCGGATTGCTTTCGGCTAATTCCAGTAAGGTATTTCCAAAGACATCCTGGTATTTTGGAGCCTGGGGAACGTCGTAAACTTTCTTCTTGATCTCCCCGGTTATTTTATCAAAAACACCCGGTGCATGCCATTTTGTTTGATCTTTCTCAGCGGGTCCGTAGCCCTTTCCTTTCACTGTCAGACAATGAAGGATTTTTGGACCAGGAATACTTTTAAGATCATTTAGAACTTCTGTCAAATGGCCAATATCATTTCCGTCAATCGGACCGAAGTAACGCAAACCCAAAGATTCAAAAAGGTTGCTCTGACGAAGTATTGCTGTTTTCATGACAGTTTCTACTTTCGATACAACTTCCTGCGCGCTTTTTCCGAAATTGCTCATTTTTCCAAGCATATTCCAAACCTCATCTCTGAATTTGTTATACGTCTTGGAAGTCGTAATGTCCGTTAAATATTCTTTCAAGGCACCAACGTTCGGATCGATCGCCATGCAGTTATCATTCAGGATAATCAACAGATTTGAGTCTGTTGACCCTGCATGATTTAACCCTTCAAACGCCATCCCGGCTGTCATTGCACCATCGCCGATTATAGCGATGTGTTGTCTGTCATGATGATTTTGAAGTGCGGAAGCGACAGCCATTCCAAGAGCTGACGATATGGAGGTAGACGAATGTCCTACACCAAATGCGTCATAAACACTTTCCTTCCTTTTTGGAAAACCAGAAAGACCCCCATAAGTGCGGTTAGAATGAAAATTATCCCGTCGTCCGGTTAAGATCTTATGGCCATAAGCCTGATGCCCCACGTCCCAAACCAGTTGGTCGTCCGGCGTATTAAATACATAATGAAGCGCTACTGATAACTCTACAACACCTAAACTGGCGCCAAAATGACCTCCGTATACAGAAACATTGTCTATAATAAACTGACGTAATTCATTACAAACTTGTGGAAGTTGCGTACGGTCCAGCTTTCTTAAATCCTCGGGAGAATCAATCTTAGCAAGTAGTTTTCCTGGTGTTATAAGCATATAGAAAGCTATTGAAAATCAGATATTGGTAATTGATCTTAACCTAATAAGACACGTAAAATTAAGCAAATACATGATGCGTATTACTTTTATTTTTGTTGGCTGGCTTTGAACAGCTTTTGCTTTTCTTCCTTGGTAAGACTTTCATATCCGGATTTTGAAATTTTATCCAGAATTGTGTCAATTTCATTCTGATCCGGCATTTCTATCGTTGATGCAGAAGTGGAGGAAGAATACACGCTGGTGCTTCTGTAAACCTGTTTTTCGCGATAAGTTACCTGCATGGAAGGGCGTCTTCTGAAAAGTCCTGACCAACCGTTCATAATGGCGTAAATAGGTTTGCCAAGGTCAGTACCATTTTGTAACAATTTGATAAAAATATACCCCACAAGTGCTCCACCTAAATGCGCTAAATTACCGCCTGCATTAGGGCCTACCGTTTGGGCAAGGGATAAAATGATGTAAAAAAGTGCAATGAACTTGATCCGTATCGGCCCTAAAAAAATCAGATTGAAGGTATAATTCGGTAAGAGGGTTGAAGCACCGACGGCAACAGAAAATGCAGCTGCGGAAGCACCCATCATCATCGAAGTTTCTACCTGTGCCTGAAAAAACGGCAGCAGATTATAGATCAGCATGTAAACAGCTCCTCCGGCGATACCGCCAAGAAAATATAGGGCAACAACACGTTTGGCACCCAAATACTCGTCTATCAGTTTTCCAAACCAATAGAAAAACAGCATATTAAACAGGATATGAAAGATATCCTCATGCGTGAAAAAATAGGTTATCAGCGTCCATGGCTTTCGCAGAAACTCATACGGAGAAGCTGGAAGTTGTAAATTATCCGTGATCCAGTAATATATATTGGATGACTGACTTAGTGTAAAGACGATTTTTACCAATAACAATACCAGAAAAACGGCGGTATTAATTAAAATAATTTTTACGAGCGAATTTTCCGATTTTTCGAATTCTCTCTTTATGTCGTCAACAATATTGCTCATCGTCTTCTTTCAATAAAAATTTTGTTTCTGTGTGCCCCAATAACGCAACAATATGTAAGCAAATAGCATTCCTCCAACGTGCGCAAAATGGGCGACATTGTCGGATTGTGTATTTTGTATACCCGAATACAACTCATATAAACCGTAAAACGTGACAAAATATTTTGCCTTAATCGGAAACGGAATAAAAAGCATGAACAACTCAGTGTTTGGAAACAATAACCCAAACGCCATCAAAATCCCGAAAACTGCCCCTGATGCACCAACCATCGGGGTATTGATACTCGCCTGATAAACGCTTTTTACAGCGCTGATACTATTTTCAATATACGAAGGATTGCCAGGATTTTCTTCAAAAGCGTTAAAAAAATCAAGATTAGCCTGATAAAATCCTTTTGCATGGTGGCTCATGAAGTCAACAAGCCCGTCCGGCGTAGGATATTGTACATAAACCTCCACAGCTTTAAGGAGTTGCGTGTTTTCATAATAGCCGATTGCGGAGAAAAGCACGCCGGCTCCAATCCCTGTCACGAAGTAAAATATTAAAAAACGCTTAGGTCCCCACATCCTTTCCAGTAACGGTCCGAACATGAATAAACCAAACATATTACTGAACAAATGACCAAACCCGCCATGCAAAAACATGTAAGAGACAAACTGATAAGGCATGAAAGAAGGAGACAACACAGGCATTAACGCAAACCTTGCGGAAAGAGGCAATATATATGCATCAACGATGAAAAATAAAACATTCAGTATCAGTAGATTCTTAACAGTCGGCGTGATTTGTAACATTCTAATTCAAAATCAAAAGTTTGTATTCTATAACTATTTCAGGTTGATTTTCGTTTCCTTATCCCTTAAAGATACTGCTTAACTTATCCATCGTTAATAAAACAATAATGGCCTCGCCACTTGGCGTCCTGTTCGGATCAGTTGAAGCAAACAGCTGGTCAATTAATGTATGAATTTCCAGAAACGAAAGTTTTACCGCATATCGTACAGAAAACCTGCGCGCCAACGATCTTGATAAGCTTTCCGGTTTGTTTAATTTCAAATCTGAATAACTTTGTTTTAACTGTTCAACCAGCTCTTCAAAAAGATCCTGTTCACTTTCTTCCGGCAGATCCGCAGGAATTCCACGGATAATTAATTCATTATTACCAAATTCGTCAAATTCAAAACCCAGGCTTCTGATCTCTTTTTTTGTCTCGTTTACCAGTTGCATATCCGAATGCGTCAGACGAATTGTTTTCGGAAATAAAAGCTGCTGACATGCGCCATTCCGGTTCGTCAGCATTTTACGATATCGTTCATACAAGATACGTTCATACGCTGCTTTTTGATCGATCAGCATGATGCCGTCTTTTACTTGCGAGAGAATATAACGGTTATGCAATTGGAAAAGTACCGCGTCACTTTCCGGTGCCGAAATAACTTCCGACGCCATGCGGTTTACTTTGCTCGCAATGGTCATCGGCTGTTCTTCGTATGAAGTCGGGCGGGAAACCGTCGTTGAATTCATTTCAAAAGCGGCCAGCTCGCGGCTTCTGTCATCTGTATTCTGCAAACCTTCAAATAGTTTGTTCCAGTTTGTAAGATTTGTTTTGGAGGGACCATTTTCAGCATGACGGGATTGCGCTGCCCAGTCGGGCATGACGGTACGCGGAATATTATCATGATTCTGATCCGAAGGTGAGGGGTTCAGAAAGTTAATATTATCCTCAAAATCAATAGATTGTGAAAGATTATAAACCCCAACGGCTTTTTTCACCGCGGCCATGATAATCGCATATACCGACCTCTCGTCGTCAAATTTGATTTCCGTTTTTGTCGGATGAATATTGATATCGATATGGGACGGGTCAATTTCTATAAACAAAACGTAAAAAGGATGGCTGCCATCGGGAATTGTGCCATCAAAAGCACTGGTTACCGCATGGTGCATATAATTATGCTTGATATACCTGTCGTTTACAAAAAAGAATTGTTCACCTCTCGTTTTTCTTGCAAATTCCGGTTTTCCGATATATCCCCGAACACTGATATAGGAGGTATCTTCCTGGCAAAATGCAAGCTGCTCTCTGTAAGCGCGACCGTAAATATCAATAATCCGGCGAACCAGCTTGCCCGGGGCCAGGTTAAAAACTTCCGTATCGTTATGATGTAAGGTAAATCCGACTTCCGGATGTGCCAGCGCGATCCTTTGAAACTCATCAAGGATATGGCGCATTTCTACCGAATTTGATTTCAGGAAATTCCGCCTTGCAGGAACGTTGTAGAAAAGATTTTTTACTGAAAAGCTCGTACCAGGGATACAGGCAACGGCTTCCTGTGTTTTTATTTCCGAACCTTCAATTCTGATCAGTGTGCCCAGTTCATTATCTGCTTGTCTGGTACGAAGTTCAACCTGCGCAATGGCGGCAATGGAAGCCAGAGCTTCACCCCGGAAACCCATCGTGCGGATACGAAACAGATCCTCAGACTGGCGAATTTTAGATGTAGCATGCCGTTCAAATGACATTCTTGCGTCAGTCTCTGACATACCAATCCCGTCATCAATAATTTGTATTAATGTTCTGCCGGCTTCTCGTAAAATAACCTGAATGTTACCAGCTTTTGCATCTATGGCATTTTCCAGAAGTTCTTTCACAACCGATGCTGGCCGCTGAACTACTTCTCCGGCTGCGATCTGATTGGCTATGGAATCGGGTAATAATTGAATGATGTCGGAAGACGCCATATTTTTACTGTGTAGGTTTTGCTTTACTAGAACAAATTAACAAATTTTTTTCTACAAGAGGCGGTATTTTGAAAGGTAGGTCTGTGTGCGGCGTTGCTTTATGTGTAAAATGAATCGAAATAATTACATATTTTATTGAAATGTTTAATATTGGTAAAACGTTTTAAATAAAATTTGCGTTGATCATAAACAAAAAATAATTAATTTGTGATTCCGAAAGTTAACCCTGAATAACCCCATTCTATGAAAGCACCTGTTTTAAAGAAGTTCAATTTCACGATGGCGCTCCAGTGGCTCATCTTTTTGCCGGTTATCCTGCCTCTTTGCATTATTTTCGGAGCGGTGCAGGGGATACTGAACATGGTTGAGAAAATGGCTCAACGCATGTGGATCGATATGGAACTCTAATGAGTGTTTGGAATTATTTCCGATTCAAACCATACTGATGACCATTAGTATGAAATTCACTACGCACAACTATAACTGGACATATATTCGAGTTTTTAATACTAACAAAAATGAAAAGAGCTGTAAAATTTTTACAGCTCTTTTCATTTTAAGTCATTTTACCAATTAGAATTTCCAGCGAACGAAAGCTTCCATGGCTTCATATTCTGCGAGACCTAAATTATCATACAATTTGGCCGTTCCCTGATTACGCTCCTCAGCACGTTGCCAGAACTCACGGGAATCATCCCCCTGAAATACCACACCATCTTTTTGTGACTGATGTTTGAAAATACCCTGACGTTTTTTCAAAACCTGGTCGGGACTCATCGGCACGGCCATTTCGATTTCATAGATGTCCCACTCAGCCCATGCACCACGGTATAACCATACCCAGCAATCCTTCATGAAATTTTTATGTTTTGAACGTTCAAGTGCTGCCTCAATAGCATCCCAGCAAACTTTATGCGTTCCATGCGGATCTGCAAAGTCGCCGGCAGCATAAATTTGATGAGGTTTGATCTCTTCAATAATGTTTTCGATGATTTTAATATCCTCTTCGCCGATCGGGTTTTTCTGAACGGTACCAGTTTCGTAGAATGGCATGTTAAGAAAATGCGCGTTCTCGGTTGGAATACCCACAAAACGACAAGTTGCTTTTGCTTCACCACGACGTAAGGTTCCTTTTACGTGGCGAATCTCTGGCGTATCAATTTCGCTGTCTTTTGTATGTTTCAAAAATTCTTTTGCATCTGTAAATATCTTCGTCGCTTCAGGACTATTGATACCAAATTCTTTATTGAAATCGACAACGAAATCAATGAAACGAAGTGCTTCATCATCCGCCACGGCAATATTTCCGGAAGTCTGGTATGCCACATGCACTTCATGTCCCTGATCCACCAGACGCTGGAAAGTACCACCCATCGAAATGATATCGTCATCGGGATGCGGGCTGAAAATAAGCACGCGTTTTTTTGCAGGCTGTGCACGTTCCGGACGGTTCGTATCGTCGGCATTGGCTTTTCCACCAGGCCATCCCGTAATGGTATGTTGTAACTGATTAAAAACGTTGATATTGATTTCATACCCAGCACCATATTGTGCCAGAAGATCGCTCATACCATTGTCATTATAATCCTTGTCGGTAAGTTTCAGGATCGGTTTTTTAAGGCTTTGCGACAAATGGGTCACTGCCTTTTTGATCATTTTATTATCCCAAACAACCGAATCAACGGCCCAGGGTGATTTTACACGGGTTAATTCAGAAGCAGCACTTTCATCTAATATAAAAGCAACGTTTGGATGCGCCTGAAGATAAGATGCAGGATTACGTTCAGTAACCGGCCCTTCAACAGCACCTCTGATCACCGAAGCTTTGCGTTCACCCCATGCCAGCAAAACAATACGGCGCGCGCTTAATATCGGAGCAACACCTAAAGTAATCGCTTTGCGAGGCACCTTATGCAATCCGCCAAATTCCATCGCAGCCGCAGCACGTGTCGAATGGTCAAGTGTGATCAACCTTGTACGTGCATTGATCAGCGAACCCGGTTCATTAAAACCAATGTGACCATTTCCACCAATACCTAAAAGCTGAAAATCAAGTCCGCCAACAGCATTTATTTTATTTTCGTAAGAAGCGCAATAATCGTGAACCATTGCCGCAGGGATTGTACCATCCGGCAGGAAATAATTTTCAGTTGGTATATCAACATGATCAAACAACTGCTCTTTCATGAACCGATGATAACTATGAATAGAATCCGGCTCCATTTGGTAATATTCATCCAGGTTGAATGAAATCACATTTTTAAAGCTGAGGCCTTCTTCCTTATGCATTTTAACAAGTTTTGCATAAACAGTTTTAGGAGAAGAACCTGTCGCCAATCCCAAAATACAAGGTTTGCCTTCTTTTTGTTTCTGACGGATAAGATCTGCTATTTCCTGAGCCACCGCGTTGGAAGCGTCTTTCGAATCTGCAAAGATCTGGGTTGGAATCTTTTCGTAAGTTATCGGTTGTCCGACACTTTCGCCTGAGACAATAGCAGTATCAGCTGCCTGCATCAAAATTGTTTCGGGATTGAGAGATTGTTGATCCATGGGTTTAATTAAATGTGAGTTCTAATCAAGAGTTTAGTAAGAATGAACTGGAATAGCCGGTTAAGAAAATTTGACAAATTTTTCGAATAAATTTAATCATAATTAAGTGAACCGGATTAGGGATGCTTAAAGTTATGATAAAAATATTGCGTGCAAAATTACAACAGAAAGTGAATATTATTAAAATAATTTAAAAATAACTTTTGTACAATTAGATTGAGGGTGCTCGTACACGCATACGCTCAAAGACTATTTCGTGATAAAGTGTATGTTAAAATTTCATTACCAAATAATCTATTGTATTTTTGTACCCTGTTAGAAAAATATCACATCATTTCAAGAGAAATACCATGTCTACACTCACAAGCGTCGTACGTGATACCCAAGTTTTTGACCTTATTAATAAAGAAAAACATCGTCAGGAATCAGGTATCGAGCTGATTGCTTCCGAAAATTTTACATCCAAGCAAGTGATGGAAGCGTCAGGAAGTGTGCTTACCAATAAGTATGCAGAAGGTCTTCCGGGAAAGCGTTACTACGGTGGCTGTGAAGTAGTTGACGAAATTGAACAAATTGCTATTGACCGTTTGAAAGAATTATTCGGTGCAACATGGGCAAATGTTCAGCCTCACTCAGGTGCTCAGGCAAATATGGCGGTTTTTGTAGCCTGTCTGAATCCTGGTGACAAAATCATGGGTTTCAACCTGGCACACGGCGGCCACCTTTCTCACGGATCTCCTGTAAACATTTCAGGTAAATATTTCCAACCGGTTTTTTACGGGGTTGAAGCGGAGACAGGTCTTATCAACTGGGACAAAGTGGAGGAAACGGCTTTGAAAGAACGTCCGAAATTGTTGATCTGCGGTGCGTCTGCCTATAGCCGTGACTGGGATTATGAAAGACTTCGTAACATTGCTGACCAGATCGGTGCAATCCTTTTGGCGGATATTTCTCACCCGGCTGCGCTTATCGCAAAAGGTTTGTTGAATGATCCAATGGGACATTGCCATATTGTTACCACAACAACCCATAAAACATTACGCGGACCTCGCGGTGGTGTCATCATGATGCGTGACGATTTTGAAAACCCTTTTGGTATCACAACACAAAAAGGACAACTTCGTACGATGTCTTCTTTGCTTGATTCAGGTGTTTTCCCTGGAACACAAGGCGGACCGTTAGAACATATTATTGCTGCCAAAGCGGTTGCTTTTGGTGAGGCGCTTAGCGAAGGATATTATAATTACGCTGTTCAGGTTGCGAAAAATGCCCAGGCCATGGCGAAAGCATTTGTAGAAAAAGGATATCAGATCATTTCTGGTGGTACAGATAATCACTTGATGCTTATTGACTTGCGTACTAAAAATGGCGTTGCTTCTGGTCTTACAGGCAAGTTGGCTGAAAACACCTTGATCAAGGCTGATATCACGATCAACAAAAATATGGTTCCTTTCGATGACAAGTCTCCGATGGTAACGTCGGGTATGCGTGTAGGGTCAGCCGCTATGACTTCACGTGGCTTGCTTGAAACAGATATGGAGCGTATCGTCGATCTGATCGATACAGTTTTGGTTAACCATGATCAGGATGCAAAAATTGCAGCTGTGAAACAGGAGATCAACAACTGGATGACGCAGTATCCATTGTATAGCTAATTTATAGTAATTTATAAGAAATTAAACTGCGTAACGTTACTGATAATGTATTCGTTACGCAGTTTTCTTTTTGTCTGAAAAAGTTTATTTGACTTATTTTCAAAGTGGGAATTGCAGCGAAATAATGAAAATTCAAATGAAAAGTTAACGTAATAAAGAACAGCTATTTACATTGACTGTAAAGAATTGTGCGAGAAGTGTTTTGACTTAAATAAGTTTTCATAACTTTGCACTCCAAAATACGAATTAATTGATATGAGCAAGAAAATTACGGACGAGTCCGGGCTTGAAATTATTGAAACTCCGGAAGCGTTAGCAGGCCAGATCAATAAGGCTGAAGTTTTTTTCCTTAAAAATCGCAAAGTACTGGCAGGTATCGGAGGAGCAATCCTTGTGGCAGTAGTAGCGTTTGCGGGATATCGTTTTTATATAGATGGACAAGAAGGAACGGCGCAAAATGCACTTTCTTCTGTGGTTTATGATTTCGAGGCTGATTCTTTGTCAAAAGCATTGAACGGAAGCGGAGGAAACGAAGGACTTTTGTCTATTGCGGATAGCTATAAAGGCACAGACGCTGCGAATCTTGCAAACTTTTACGCAGGTGTTGCTTTGCTGAAGCAAGGAAAATACGACGATGCAATCAGTCACCTCGAATCTTTCAGTTCTTCTGACCTGTTGGTTCACGCGCGTGCTCAATCTTTGATCGGTGATGCATATCTTGAAAAAAATCAGGCTGCTGAGGCTATCACCTATTACAAGAAAGCAGCTGACAACGATAAAAACGAGTTTTTTACACCAGTTTATTTAATGAAGCTTGCACTCGCTCAGGAAAAGGCGAACCAGGCTGCTGATGCCATTGCTTCCTATAAACGTATTATCGAAGAATTCCCACTTTCATCGGAAGTTGTGAATGCTAAGAAATATATGGGATTGTTAGAGGGACAAGTCGGCAAATAAATGGTAATACATTATTGTTCCAAAAAAGGATAAAGCCGACACTGGTTTTATCCTTTTTTTATATAAAATATTTTGACTCATAATCGAACATTAACAAGTACTTATATGTCAAGTGCAGATAAAAATCTAAGCGTTTTCAATACGACAGGACTTCCTGATATCAGTAATAAAAAATTTGCGATCGTGGTTGCAGAATGGAACAGCGAGGTCACTGAAAAACTTTTTGAAGGAGCCTATCAGACTTTGATCACTTACGGTGCCTCGGAATCCAATATCGAAAGAGGAAACGTTCCGGGCAGTTTTGAATTAACCCTGGGTGCTCATTGGTTTGCACAACGCGAAGATATCGACGCTGTGATCGCCTTAGGCGTAGTCATCCAGGGAGAAACCAAACACAACGATTATATTAATCACGCAGTCGCACAAGGCATTACAAACATCAGCATCCAAAATAACAAACCTGTGATTTTCGGTGTCCTAACGCCAAATAATATGGAGCAGGCCATCGACAGAGCTGGTGGAGCTTTTGGGAACAAAGGTGACGAAGCAGCGATGACGGCCATCAAGATGGTGGGGCTGAAAGATCAAATTGCTGGAAAGTAGTATTTGTCAGGTATAGTCAGGAAGTGGTCATTTGTCGCGGCCTCCGCGAGGTCTAGTGAAGTCAGGAAATGGTCAGGTTTAGTTTACGAGCTGTACAACCCTTGACAACTCCTGACCGCGCGGCCGCCGCAAAAAATGACAACCCTTGACTCTTAAAATTTAGTAAATCAAAAATTTCAATAATTAATAATTATGCAAGTCTGGAAATTTGGCGGCACTTCGGTTGGGAAACCTGAACGTATGCACTCAATCCGTGAACTTCTTTTAACGGATCCAAGTCGGAAAATTGTTGTATTATCCGCTTTGTCGGGCTCAACCAATGCGCTGATTGCGATAGGGGAAGCTGCCAAGGCAAATGACGATGCGTCAGCTTCGAAGCAGATCGATGATTTGAAAGCACATTACGATGCTTTTATCAAGGAGTTGTATGCTACCGAAGCAGGTCTTGCCAAGGGGCAGGAAATTATTGATAATGAATTTGGATTTATCCGTTCGCTGGTTGGTATCAAACCTTTTGCTTCGAAACAGGAAAAGGAAATTGTTGCAGAAGGGGAATTGTTGAGTACGCAGCTTTTTCAGGGATATCTGGAAGAAGTAGGGGATAATTCTGTGTTGCTTCCTGCTTTGGAATTTATGCGCATTGACGCGGATAACGAACCAGAACTTGAAAAAATCGAGGAAAAACTTACTGCGATTTTAGCACAGCATCCGGATAAACAAACGATCGTGACCCAGGGATTTATTTGCAGAAACCCACGTGAGGAGGTTGACAACCTGAAACGCGGAGGTTCTGACTATACTGCATCGTTAATTGGTGGTGCCATTCGTGCAGAAGAAATCCAGATCTGGACCGATATTGATGGAATGCATAACAATGATCCTCGTATCGTAAAACGTACATTCCCAATCCGTGAGCTAACTTTTGAAGAAGCAGCTGAACTGGCTTATTTTGGTGCAAAAATTCTTCATCCCAGCACGATTACCCCGGCGAAACTTCGTGGTGTACCGGTTCGTCTGAAAAATACAATGCAGCCGGAAGCTCCGGGAACGCTGATCGCTACCCAGTCTTCTGACAGAGAAATCAAAGCGATCGCAGCGAAAGATAATATTACAGCGATATACATTCATTCGACCCGTATGCTGAATGCTTATGGCTTCCTGAGACGCGTTTTTGAAATTTTCGAAAAATACAAAACGCCTGTCGATATGATCACCACTTCGGAAGTATCAGTATCGGTTACGATTGATAATTCAGAACACCTGGAATCGATCACGGCAGAACTTCGTGAATTTGCCGATCTGGAAGAAAATGATAGCGATCAGAATATTATTTGCGTCGTTGGGAATTTCAGTGCCGACAAAGAAGGAATTGCATTAAAAGTCCTTGATGCGATGAAAAACATACCTATACGAATGATTTCGTATGGTGCATCGGAGCATAATCTATCGCTGTTAATTCATTCGAAATACAAAGCAGAGGCATTAAATGTCCTTAACGAGCGTCTTTTTTATTATGAAGATGCGATGAAGGATATTTTCACAGCACCGTGATTTTTCACTTTCAAACCAGGGAATCAGTTTTAAATTAGATGACTATGATGGAAAATACATTTAGACTGTGGAAACCAGTAACTTTGGAAAACATTTGGCTTGAATGTGATACATCAATTTTAGATGATATTTCTGCTTCCTGGTTTGAAAGAAGAAAAAAATTAACAGAAGATTCAAAAGAATATTCTGACTTTTTGAATAAATTAAAGAGGGAACATGCCATTGAAACGGGCATTGTGGAAAGATTATATGATCTTAAAAAGGGCATTACAGAAACTTTTATCAATGAAGGATTTGTAAGAAGTTTTTTAAGTCATGGTGATACGGATATACCAGAGGAAGATTTGATGAGTCATTTAAATGACCATCTTGACTCAGTAAACTTCGTTTTTGATATTGTCAAAGAGGATAGACCTTTGTCGGTCAGTTTTATTAAGCAATTGCATCAATTGGTGACTCGAAATCAGTTTTCTGCTGAGGGAAGAGATCAATTTGGAACAAAACTGCAAATCGAATTGCTAAAGGGAACATTTAAGATCAGAGAAAATAATCCTACAAGGGAAGATGGCACTCGTATTTTATATTGTCCGCCAGAGCAAGTAGACTCTGAAATGGATAATTTAATTTCGTTGTATAATGAGTCAAACGCTGCAAAAGTGCACCCACTAATTATTGCTACTTGGTTTCATCATGCATTTACAACTATACATCCATTTCAAGATGGTAACGGAAGAGTAGCAAGATTACTTACAAGCTTGATATTTATCAAAAGTGGATTTTTTCCATTTACGGTTTTAAGGGAAGAAGCAAAAGTTAAATATATTGAAGCGTTAGAAAAAGCGGATAATGGCACGCCACAACCTTTGATATCATACTTTGCGGAGGTTCAAAATAGAAATATTCAGAGGGCTCTTAATATTAAAGAAGTTACCAGTACCTCTCTGGTAGAGGTTCAGGATATTTTTGTACAAAAAATTGAAAATTGGAAGAATCAAAAAGCAATTGAGCATAAAGCTTTATTATCGAAGAGTAGAAATGCTGTATTTGATTATTGCAACCTGGTCTTAAATGACCAAATGAAAACGTTGCAGGAAAAGTTAAATGGCAATGCCCATATTAGTATTTCGAGTTGTTCTTTTAATGAGCAAGATAGGCAGCACTACTTTTATGGCCAAATAATTACTTATGCAAAAAAGCATGATTATTTGTTTAACAGAGCATTTCCCAAAGCTTGGTTAATGTTTAAGATAGAGATTAATGACAAGATCAAATATCAACTTGGTATATCAATTCATCATTATGGATACGATGATAGCACACTAGCGATTGGATCTTTTCTTGATTCCAAAAGCAGTAAAATGGATGAGAAAATTGATACTACGCTAGCCTTAGAAATTCCACCGCACGTAATATCAATTTTTGATGATATTGAATCTAAAAAGAAAAATATTAAAGGCTACCTCGAAAATGCTCTTACATTAGCTCTGGCTCAAATAGCCAGCGAAATTTAAAAAATATATGTTACAAACAACTTTTATCCGCGAAAACAGAGAACTGACAATCGCCGGATTAATAAAAAAACATTACAAAGATCCCGAAGCGGCTGTCGACCGGATCATAGAACTTGACCGTTTGCGTCGTGAAACACAGCAGGAGCTCGATGCGGTATTGATGCAATCCAATGCCAAAGCAAAGGAAATCGGTGGCCTGATGAAGGACGGCAAAAAAGCCGAAGCGGAGATTGCAAAAGGTGAAACGGCTGCTTTGAAAGAAAGATCCAAAGTACTTGATGAACAGCATAAGGTTACAGAAGAAGAATTATTAAGCGAGCTTGTGAAACTTCCTAATCTTCCACACGAAAGCGTTCCGGAAGGCCGTACAGCTGAGGATAATGTGAATGAACTGGAAGAAGGGGCTAAACCTGCTCTTTTTGAAGGCGCACAACCGCACTGGGAATTGATCAAAAAACTGGGTGGGAAATTTGCTCCGATCATTGATTTTGAACTCGGGAATAAAATTACTGCCGCTGGTTTTCCCGTTTACAAAGGAAAAGCGGCCCGTCTGCAACGTGCGATGATTGCTTTCTTTTTGGATGAAGCAGGAAAAGCTGGTTATACCGAAGTGCAGGTTCCGATCCTTATCAATGCGGATTCTGGTTTTGGAACAGGACAGTTACCTGACAAGGAAGGCCAGATGTATCATGACGCCCAGGACGATCTTTATCTAATCCCGACGGCAGAAGTTCCGGTGACGAATTTGTATCGTGACGTGATCGTGGCAGAAAATGAATTGCCGGTTAAAAATGTAGCTTACACACCTTGTTTCCGTCGTGAGGCAGGAAGCTGGGGAGCACACGTTCGTGGTTTGAATCGGTTACATCAGTTTGACAAAATTGAAATTGTACAGATCTGTAAGCCGGAAGATTCTTATCAGGCTCTGGCAGATATGTCAGATCATGTAAAAAGGTTGCTTGAAAAACTGGAATTACCGTTCCGTATTCTGCGTCTTTGTGGTGGGGATATGGGTTTCACTTCTGCCTTAACTTTTGACTTCGAAGTTTGGTCTGCCGGACAGGAAAGATGGCTGGAATGCAGTTCTGTTTCTAATTTTGAAACTTACCAGGCAAACCGTCTGAAATTACGTTACAAGACGGCTGATAAGAAAACACAGTTGCTACATACGCTTAATGGCTCAGCTTTGGCCCTGCCACGCATCCTGGCAGCTTTGTTGGAAAACAATCAGCAAGCAGACGGAACAATCCGTGTACCGGCTGTTTTGGTGCCTTACTGTGGTTTTGATACGATTGAGTAAAATAATAACATTTAGTATAACATTAGCCTTCACATTGTGAGGGCTTTTTTATGCGCAAATGATTCTTAATAATTCCGGAATCCCAACTTTTTTCAAAATCAGCTGCCCGATTTTTTCTGAAGCGACACCTTCTTCGATCTGATAGGTATTCAGGAAATCATTGCCCGTAATTACAGTTCTAAAACACCGAAAAGAGATTGAAGGAGAATTATTAAAATTTTCCAGCAACTCGTAAAGATGGGTTGATACAAGAAAAACAGAATTTTTTCTTGTAAAAAATCCCTCGATGACAGTTTTCGAACATTGAAAAGCGTCTTCCTGATTGGTACCACGAAAAAGTTCGTCGATGATCACAAAACACTTTTTGCCGGTATAAAGTGCTTCGGCGATGGATTTGATACGCATAATTTCATTGTAAAAATGGCTGTAACCTAAATCCAGATTATCGGATAAGTGTATTGAAGTAAACAGCTGGTCTGAAAATGACAGGCGAAGTTTTTCGGCCGGGGTCGGCCACCCCAGATGTGCAAGATATATTACTACGCCACAAGTCTTTAGAAAGGTAGTTTTCCCGCTTGTATTGGCACCTGTCAATAAACACAGCGTTTGCTGATCGCCCAGCTCGAAACTATTTGGAACAGCATTCGCAATTAAAGGATGCCAGATTTTTTCAGCCTTAAAGATTGTTTCATTGTCAATAAATTCAGGAAAAACGAGTCGATGTAATTTCTGGGTTTTAGCAATGGATGCATAAGCATCAAAGGTGTAACAAATGTCGAGCAGACGGCGGAATGCGTTTTTATTTGTAACCCGAAAATAATAATCCCGGTAAAATACGGAGGTTAATGAGAGATGGTTCCCTTTCGTTTTGATAAAAGAACTTACGCTATCAGCGAACAGAAATTCCCTAAGAAATGAAAAATCTTGCTTCAATTCTTTTGGTATATCTTCGTCAGTGAACCGGGCAAGCATATCATGCATACCACGGATTAGGAGCAAAGTCGCAGTCAGGCCACTTTGAACGAAATAAAACTCAGCAGGATTTCGCCAGGAAAATAAAAATGTGTCAACCCAATGTTTGAAAACATCCTGTGACATGGTGTAAGAAATATTGGAAGCGTAATAACTTTCAGACGCTGCGATATATGCTCTTGAAACATTCAATTCCCAGCGATCCAGATTATCGTGTACAAAGGCGAGGAGCTCTTGAAACGATAAAATTTCTTCAATGGTTTTTTTAGGTATACCGATCAGCCTTTTCAGCGCATCCTGTCCTCCCTGCGTTCTGGTTCGATCAAAAAAATTCAGAATACTTCTTTCCTGACTGTTCTTTGAAATGATCTGAAGCTCATGAAGCGTTTGGGTGTCGGCAGGTTGCATAGTGAAGATTTTACGATCTTCAAAAGTATGCAGATACGCCGACCCAATTTTCTTAAAAAATCTTAAAAGTCCGTAGGTTATGATTATTCAGCAATTCCCGCTGCGGCAGTTTTTTTTGGAAAAGCAAGCCACACAAAATATCCGGTCAGGATAATGATACTTACCTGAATTAAATAATCGATGATAGAATCGCCGGAAGCGGTGATATCAGCCGGACTCAGATAACGCGGCATGCCCAGTCTCCACCAGTATGAAGGATGGACAACACAAAGAATATTAAAAACAATCAGCAGAAAAACCTGTTTTTTGTTACTCCAATCGATGATGTAAAAAACGAGGGGTATTAAAAACAGGAAAATGTAATTGCTGTAAGCGCTCTGCTGGATCACCATCATGGTAGCATACAACACAACCCAGACGCGGGAAAGCATCACACGGAAATCGGCATGCTGTAAGCGAAAAGCGGCAAGCGTAGCCAGTCCAACAGAAATGACCAGCCCAACCCAGTTCCAGAATTTCTCTCCAACACCAATACCATCAAAAAACCACGGATTGATAATGGAAAGAATATTGGGAGCACGTAACACTTTGGCTTCGTCCATCGGCTGCATGAATTCCATGCCGACGAGCGGATAAAGTATACCAAGCGAGATTATTCCAATGATTATCATTGGAATAAGGAATCTGATCTTTTGTTTTTCAATAAGAAATAATGGAACCAGTATCAGAACAAAAATGGCTTTGGTCATTAATAATCCAATAGCCAAAACCACCGCATACCATTCCACACGAACTGTTCTTTCTCTGACCAGGTAAGCCAGCACGACGAATAACCACATCCAGACATCTTCCTGTGCTCCGACAATACACAATACCAGCGATCCCGGCAGAACATAATACATCAATGCTTTGAACAAAAATGCGCCGCGTGACTGAAAGGGTCGGAAAAAATGCCAGGAAAGCCAAAGAGCTACGCCATCCATAACCGCCATTGTAAGTACGATCATTTTCGGACTATACCAGATTTTAAGCCAAATACCTAAAAAATAAGCATATAGGGGAGAATATGGCGACCAAAAATCACGGTAGACAACCTGGCCCATGGATGCCTTGCTTCCTTCATCCCAGAAGCCGAGTACGTCCGATGTTGGTGTAATATTGGCAATTAAATAAACCGCGATAAATGGAATAAGCCGGAAAATAATCCAGCCTGAAATAAGAGAAACTCTGACGCTCTTACTTTCAAGCCATGCAGAAAGTCTTTTTCGTTGAGAAAAAAGAATAATCAGAAGGATGATACATGCCAGGCTAAGACCTGTTTTTGCTAGAACTACACTCATGCCACAGCCAGTTTTTCAGGATTTACAACGTTTTGATAAGTCTTCCGCAAAATCCAGATAAAACACAATACGTTTAGAATTTGTAAAACATACTCAAAAAGATTTGACAGGTTTCCAAACATACCAAAGGAAGTATACGAAGGCTGATCAATATAAACCCAAACGAAAGGTTGGACAACCGTGAGCCAGTTTACAGCCAGTAATACGATGACGTGCCACGTTTTTCTGATATCAATAACGTCAAAAAGAACAGCCATTAAATAGGCGATCAGATAAGCACCCATGGCACTGGCCTGGAAAATCATCATACATACGAATACAGCGATGAATATTCCGGGAAGGATTTCGCTGATATGCCTGTGACGCGCTTTAAATGCCATGAAAGCCGGAATGAAAACGGTAAACAGCAATCCGACCCAGTTGATCATGGTCGATTTTTTCTCGTTGATATGGATAAACAGTTCAACGAACGGGCGACTTATTGAAAATAAATTTGGTGTCATCAATTGTTCAGTATGCTGGATCGGCATCAGAAACAGATCGCCAATCTGCCAGTATAAAAAACCGACTGCCGGAATTCCGACCGCTGCCATAACCATAAGCATTTTAACAGGCTTTTTCACAACCACTAAAATGGCAGGGAGCAGAAATATAAACGTCACCTTGATAGTCAGCAAAGTCAATGCAAAAAGCAGCCCTGCGCCAACCTCATAATTTTCCTTATGCTTGATCGTATAACGCCAGATCAGCAACGCCGCACCCCAGAACCAGACTTCTTCCTGTCCGTCTACAAGAATATACATGAACCCCGCAGGAAGCATCAGGTATATCATGGCATATTGTAATGCCCTGGTATTTTTGACTTTATAGGTTCTGTATGTAAGCCAGAGAATCGCACTTTCCATCAAAACCATAAATAAAACAATCGCACGCGAATTATGCCAGATCCAGACCGGGATACTTATGATGTATGCATACAGCGGCGCATGGTATGACCAGAAATCTCGGTATACAAAACCGCCGGCTTTCGCAGCTTCGGCTTTATAGAAAAAGAAGGGAATGTCACCGCGCGGATCTTCATTGACGATCAGGAAAATTCCAATCCATGGAATCAAACGAAGCAAAATAAAACCTGCTGCGAAAACGGCCTTTTCTTTTTCAAGCTGCCATTTTGCAAAAAGTTCAGACCGGCTGATCACCCAGAAAATTCCCAGGGTGAGCCCCAGATTGATGAAAAGCTTGATATAAAAAACGGTAAGAATGGGCATGTTAAAGTAAATGTCTTTTATGAAGTGTGTTGATTTTTGCGGTTTGGGCTCATATCAAGCCGCAAACTTAAGATAACTTTTTTTCAAAATGATCAGCAAAACGCAAAGATTTAATACGTTACAAACTCGTATGCTTGCATACTATTTCACAAAAGTCTATTTTTGAGTTATTCACAATCATCAAAAGTACCTTTCTTATGCCATATAACGCACAACTTATCGGGATGGATTTCAATCTGAGTGAGGAACATGAGGCTGTACAATTTGCTGCCCGTGATTTCGCACAGACAGAGCTATTGCCTGGTGTAATAGATCGTGATAATCAACAAAAGTTTGATCCTGCATTGACCCGAAAAATGGGTGATTTAGGTTTTTTGAGCATGATGGTATCGCCCAAATATGGCGGAGGAGGTATGGATACGCTTTCGTATGTGATCGCGATGGAAGAAATTTCCAAAGTGGATGCTTCCGCGTCGGTGATTATGTCGGTAAATAATTCTCTGGTTTGCTGGGGACTTCAGGCTTATGGAACGGATGCGCAGAAGGAAAAATATCTGACGCAGCTCGCGTCTGGGAAAATGGTAGGTGCCTTTTGTCTGTCAGAGCCGGAAGCTGGTTCGGACGCCACTTCGCAGCAAACAACCGCAGAGGATATGGGCGACTATTATTTATTAAACGGCACGAAGAACTGGATCACAAACGGGAGCTCTTCTGAAATATGCCTGGTTATGGCCCAGACACATCCTGACAAAGGACACAAAGGTATTAACACGCTTATCGTCGAAAAGGGAGCTGCCGGTTTTACGATTGGAAGAAAAGAAGATAAAATGGGGATCCGTGCTTCTGACACGCATACCCTGATGTTTTCGGATGTCAGAGTTCCGAAGGAAAACAGGATTGGTGAAGACGGTTTTGGATTTAAATTTGCGATGACGGTTTTGAATGGCGGAAGAATCGGAATAGCAGCTCAGGCACTGGGTATTGCGGCCGGAGCTTTCGAATTATCTCTAAAATATGCGCAGGAGAGAAAAACTTTTGGAAAACCCATAAGTGACCACCAGGCGATACAATTTAAACTTGCCGAGATGGCTACGAAGATTGAAGCGGCCAGATTGCTCGTATATAAAGCAGCGAGACTTAAAGATCAGGGCAAAGATTATGTAAAGGCGGCCGCTATGGCAAAGTTATATGCATCCGATGTAGCCATGTGGGTGACAACGGAAGCCGTTCAGGTTCACGGGGGTTACGGGTATGTGAAGGAATTTCATGTCGAACGGCTAATGCGCGATGCAAAAATTACACAAATCTATGAGGGTACCTCTGAAATCCAAAAATTAGTAATCGCCCGTGAGTTGCTAAAATAGCTCATTCAGGGCATTTTTCTACATATTGTTCTAAATGAGGTATTAATTTCGTGTAAAAAAGATACTTTTTTTATATATTTTGTTATTACATGCTTGTATTAGTTTTGTACAATTTATTAGATTTGTACAAAAATTGAGTAATCGGTCTTTTCGGCCCTTAAATATATACATGTATGGAAGACTATAATAAGATTATCGAGTCATTGGGAGTCAAGTTTGTGAAGGCACGACACATTCGTATCCTGCAACCTATCACAATCAAGAATTTTTATGATGTACAGAATTCACTTACAATTTTGTACGACGGAGAAGTTTCTTTCGGGAGCGAAGAATCTCACAAGGTAGAAGAGGGTGACATGTTGTTTATCCCAGGCGGAAAACACGCGACTGTTACTTACGGAAACACGCAATCTGCGAAAACCGTGTCGAACGAGGAGTTCATGACAAACCGGGATAATTATATAGAAGCAGGACATGACCCGGCTTTGATCGGGAAATTGCCAAATTCTTTTGGTTTGATCTCTTTTGAAGCGAAAGTTTTCGATACCGTTAACTTCTTCACCTCTCTGGATGTTCCGCCGTTTTTGATCAAAAGAGATGATCAGATTGCGATCACGATCAACCAGATCCTGACTGAAGACATGCTTGATATTCCTGGTAAAGGACGTATCATTAAAATCAAAACAGAAGAAGTTGTTATCGAAATTATTCGTTACATTCTTAAAAATAAATTGTTTGTTGAACAACTTGTTACAAACAGTACCTATTTCAAAGATCCTCGTTTGATTGATATCTTTGCTTATATCAAAGACAACTTGGGTGGCGATCTATCCAATAAAGTTCTGGCAAACGTTGCAAACGTATCAGAAGATTACGTGGGGCAGTATTTCAAAATGCTGACGGGTATCAATCCTCAGGATTATATCGAATACCAACGTATGGAGAAAGCAGTTGATTTGCTACGTACTTCGAAGAAAAGTATCCGCGCGATCGGTTCTGATGTTGGATATAAAGACACAGCTTATTTCTGCCGTCGTTTCAAAATGATGTTTGGTATTCCAGCTGGTAAAATGCGTCGCCGTGAATCGTTGATGAATGTTTAGTACTTGATTCTATAATTTTGAAAAAAAAGCCGTCCCGAAATGGGCGGCTTTTTTCGTGTCCGGGCTGAGCACTTCAATTTTTTCCTGAAATAATTAACCGTTTGTTTACATAGAATATCTGATAATTTTATTTCTTTTGGAATAATAATTAAAAAAATAACGCAACAATTTATCTAAAAGCCATGATGATTATGAAGAAATCCCTACGCCAATTTTTTATACTGTCTATTTGTTTTCTGGCGACGACCGTGTCCTGGGCTCAGGTAAGTTTGGGCGTCAGGGGAGGAGCAAATTTTGCCACTTTTGCAGTGAGTGGAGACGATCAGGACTTCCCGTTTAAACCAAAAGCAGGTTTGAACTTTGCACTTTTATTTAATCTGCCTATAAGTGGATCAACCAGTATCCAAATTGAACCGGGATTCTCCCAGCGTGGTGCCCGGATTTCGGAGAAATCCGAACAGTTGATCAATAGCCAGCAGGTAAAGATTGACATTAATGGAAAGTTGTTGGTGAATTATATTGAAATGCCGATCCTATTTCAATACAGACCTCAATTGGGAAAACTGCAGGGATTGCTTTCCATCGGACCTGAGGTGCGACTAATGACAGGTAATATCAGAGCAAAATCCAGATCGAAAGTGTATGTAGACGGCGATCTGGTTAGCGACACGAGTGAAGACGATTCTTATGGTTCTTCGGATGATACTAATAAATTTGATTTTGGTCTTGTCGGTGGTGCGGGCGTGGCATATCCTCTTGGCACGTTAAAAGTCTTTGCCGAAGGACGTTATCATTTTGGGTTAAGAAATCTTGCATCGGATAGCGGCGATGATTCCAAAGTTCACAATCGTGGAGCGTCTGCTCACATTGGCATACTGGTGCCGATTGGTAAATAATTCTTAAAACGATATTGTCGAGGAGCTTCCTGGAATGGAAGCTCCTTTTTAATTTTACCTTACCGGAGTAAGTTGCACCGTAGAAACTTTCCAGCTACCTCCTTTTTTTACTGCGACAACTGTGTAAGCCACCTGGTTTTGGAAACTGTTATTTTCAATCTTCCCTTTGACATTCCAGGTGCCGCTAATCACACCGACGTCACCATAGTCTTTTGAGCGTGTACCGGAGATTATGCCAGAATCAACGATTATATAACCTTGTGCAACCCCTTGTGCGAGCATATCCCGATCAACTTGCTGACCATCAAAACTGACTATTGAAAAATCATCAGCCAAAATGTCGTTGAGTGCATTGGTATCTTCGTCTAATAATGCTTTGAAAAAAGCATTTGAACATTCAGTCGCATCCTGCGGACGGGAAAAGCTAGCTTGTGCGTATGAACAGAAACTGGCAAGCGTGAGAAAACTAAAAAGCAATATCTTTTTCATCGGAATTCGATTGATTTTTAAAGTAGAAGAATTTTCTTGGAATCTGATAAAAAGCGTATTCTTCTGCAAGTTTTTTAGGAAATGTTTATATAAAAATAACACGGTCTTACTTTTCCAGCCGATTCGTGATAGTCTTTCGGGAAACGGTATCTTCTGTTGTGAATATATGAGTAAATTTGGTTTTGTTTTATAGTGATTGAAATTTGTAAATATTGATATGATAAAGATAAAATCATTGCTATCTATGGTGGGCCTTTTCTTGGGGCTTGCAGCTTGCTCAGTGCCTCCGGATACACTTGGTAAGTTAGACTTGAAGAAATGGCGTCAGGATCGTGGAGGATGCAAAAACGAGCGTTCAGATCTGGCTGCGGATCTGAGAGGCGAGCAAAAACAATTGATGGGAAAGTTTGCGGATGACATTGGGAAAATTCTCGGCAAGCCTGATATACACCAGCTTGGCGCGGGGAACACGAAATTCTATGTCTATTTTCTGGAAAAAGGCCCTCAATGTGATGATATTACAAAAAAATCAGAAGCGAAAAAGGTGATTATGAAGTTTAATGCCATTGGTTTGATGTCGGAGATTACTTATCAGAGCCGGCCGTTATGATGTTTTGATTAAGTTTTTAAAGTAAGAGGCGAAATTACTTCTGCATCATGTCTCGGCTCAAAAGTTTTTGAGTTGAGCTTCCGATTGGTGTAAACATACCATTCAAAATTAATAAAGTCATTTTCGTTTCCTGAATTTCGCTTTGTGAGGAATGACAATGTTTGTCCGGATGTAATAGGCGCACGGCTTTTAATCCGGACAACAATTTTTATCAATTAACCTTCCAGACTAACATCGATGAGATTGGTGAAATATTTTTCTCGCTCAGGAATATTATCCGGCGTTGACTTTTCTCGGAAAGTCTGACGTCATTGACCCGGTCTAAAGCGAAGTTCCGATATGAATTCCGATCCGAATCATAAGAAGTGAAAAGTTGTATATTTGAGAAAATGAATCATACAGCTATGCAAAACTGGCAGGAAAAAATCAGTCTCAATCCGGAAATACGTTTTGGGAAACCGTGCATTAAAGGTACGAGGATTACAGTTTGGGATATTTTGGGGTGGCTTGCGAGTGATATGAGCTATGACGAAATAGTAGAAGATTTTCCGGAGTTGACAAGAGGTGATATTCTGGCCGCATTAGCTTTTGCTGCTAATAGGGAAGAGAATACAAAAATTTTGATAACAACGTCATGAAATTTTTATTTGATGAGAACATTTCATACCGGATCGTCAAACAGGTTAGTAACGCAGTTCCTCAAAGTATTCATGTCAGCCAAAGTGGTCTAAATAAACCGCCAACAGATCGCGAAATATGGAGTTATGCCAAGGCCAATAATTTCCTAATCGTAACATTTGATGAGGATTTTCAGGACCTTGCAAACGTGAATGGTTTTCCACCCAAAGTGATTTTATTAAGAACAGGAAACTCATCTACCCGATTCATATCAGAACTACTCATCAATAAATTACCAGACATTCTTCAATTCTATGAAACAGAAGTCTATGGGCTTCTGGAAATATTTTAATTACGCAAACCCACCTCAAAGGCTTCGGCCTGGAAAATTTCCGCGTTTTTAAAGATTACACCTGGTTCGATTTTGCTTCGATCACGATTTTAACCAGGCGAAATAGTTCAGGGAAAAGTTCTTTGAATTAGGCGTTGATTGCTAAAGGATAATTTGAGAAAGGGAATTTACCGCACTTCTACACAATAATTGGGTGCAGCAAATTAGAGATATGAATAATTCTTTTATTGCAAGAAATATATGTGAATGCAATAAAATCAACCGGCTCTTAATGTAAACCAGAAGGCTCCCAAGGAGGCAAATTCAACCGATTCCACATTTCTTTCTATAAACAGGATACTCCTCCGGAGTGACTGAATGCATGATTTTAGAGCCAGGAAAATCGTTATATCTACGATTTGTTCCATAGGAGCATCCTGTTAATAGCAAATTGAAAGTATACCGAACCAAACCTGGCTCCATCGGAGCCTCCTGCTAGTATATGCTAAACGTTTATAATAAATCGATCAGGCCGCTAAATTGAGAATGGCTTTTTTTGAGTTATCGGACCAAACAATTATTCAGAACAAAAACCGCCATGATTGATGAATTGAAAAAAAGTAAACGGCAATAATTATCAAAGATAAAACTTCTTCAACCGGATCATTTCTTCAACCGGCTCAGAAACCATATATCGAATTGATTTGCCACTTTTCAGGCAAGCCCTCAGGTAGGTGGCAGAAATATCTAAGAGGGGAGCTTCAACAAACCTTACGGACGGATGGTTTTTGAAATTGTGAGGTGCAGCATTTGGCCTTGGGTATACGTATAAGCCCACATATTCCAGAATTTTATCATAATTTTTCCAGTTGGGAAACTGAGCCAGATTATCTTCGCCCATGATCAGTTTGAACTCATGCTGAGGAAACTTTTCCTGCATTCTGATCAAGGTATCAATCGTATAACTTGGTTTGGGCATGTGAAATTCAACGTCTGTTACTTTCAACAGGGCGTTGTCGGCAACAGCTCTGGAAACCAGATCATAGCGGTCAAATTCATGAAGTAAACTGGTATTTTTTTTAAAGGGGTTTTGAGGGCTGACCACAAACCAAACCTGTTCAAGATCCGTAGCAGTTACCATCGTATTGGCAATAATTAAATGTCCAATGTGAATGGGATTGAAGGATCCAAAAAACAGACCAATTTTCATAAATTACGGATTGGGGATTTTAATAGGATAGAGGAGAATTTATGAGAGTATTATCAGCTGTTACATTTTCATGACAAAACTGACAATATACTGACAACAGCATGACATGGATCAGGAATTAATGAAATCGGTAATCAAAATCTCTGCCTTAGCAAGCGCTTCGTCCAGAATATCATTTACCAATACTGTATCAAACTCCTGCTCGAAACTTTGTTCATAACGAACTTTTGCTAAGCGTGTTGCCAGCGTTTCGGGAGTTTCTGTACCACGGCTGTTAAGTCTTCGCTGAATTTCCTCCTCTGAAGAAACTTTAACAAACACAGCCAAAGCACTTTCGTTGTATGCTTCCTTGAGTTTAAGGCCACCCTTGACATCCACATCGAAAACTACATGTTTTCCTTCATCCCAAAGCCTTTGAATTTCTGATTTCAGTGTTCCATAATAATTACCGGCATAAACTTCCTCCCATTCAGCAAACTCCTGATTTGCAATGCGCTGACGAAAATCTTCAATAGACAGAAAATAATAATCTTTTCCATCTACCTCATATTCGCGCTGCGAACGCGTGCACGCTGAAACTGAAAACGCTAATTGCGAGGAATACTTGCTTAAAAGATGCCGGACTATTGTGGTCTTCCCAGAACCTGATGGGGCAGAAAATATGATAAGCTTTCCTTTCACTTTAACCAGATTAACTATTTACTTTGGATAAAATAGTATCCATGATACTCTGAGGGCAAGGTTTTTTCACAAGTTTATGACTTAATGACTCCTTAATACACTTTTCAAGGCGATAAGCCTCGATACAGGGAAGGCATTTATCCATGTTTTCCCTGAAATGGTCCTTTTCTGCTTCCGTAGCTTCGTCATCAAGTATCGACTGAATGATTTTCATGCATTCAGCATGATGCTCGCAACTTTGCTTCATGGTTTGTTTTTGCGCTTCTTCTGTAACAGAAGGCGTATGGGAAGATGCATTCATCACAAATTATGCTGGTAAATTGATTGTTGGAATATATATGTACGACTGTACCCTATAACCCAATAGTACATAAAAAAAGTTCATAGGTTATGAATCATAACCCATTGAACTAGCATAACTTTTAAGTTTTTCTTTCAAAAGATTACGGGCACGGTGAAGTCTTGACCGTACTGTTCCGATTGGAATATCCAGGATTTTTGCCATCTCTTCGTAGGTGAATCCTTCGATATCACAAAGAATAATAACTGTACGAAAATCAACCGGCAGCGCATTTAATGCATTCGCTACTTCATCCCCGATTAATTCCTGAACCGCATCAGCACGAAGATCGACAGTATAAGTCGTGTCCGAAGCCTCCTCAGAGTTATAAGTCGTTTCTACTTCCTGGTAATCAACTTTTGAAGGTTCCTTGCTTTTCTTACGATAGTCGTTGATAAAGCTGTTTTTCAGGATACGAAAAAGCCAGGCTTTGGCATTTGTACCCTGCTCGAAAGAAGAAATAAACCGGAAAGCTTTTAGGTAAGTGTCCTGCACCAGGTCATTTGCATCGTCCTCGTCCATGGTTAGGCGGAAGGCGAAGTTGTACATGGAGTCTATGTGTGGCATGAATTCACGGTTGAAAATCTCATATCTGAGATCATCTGTGTATCCATTATTGGTGATTGATTCTGACATGGCAACTGACATAGGAATGCTGAATTTACAAAGATTATCAACAGCTCCAAATCGTACAAAGCAAATTTTGATGAACGGCAGTTATAAGTTCGTGAACTGTCGTTATTTCGGGATGCACATTTTTTCGCTGAAAGGACTTTACCTAACACTGGCTGACGTAAAATTTACGATCCACCGCTTATTCATGTATATACATCAATTTTCGAGCCACTAAATCCGGCACGGTCAAAATGTCAGGTTAGCGCCTTGAAAAAAGTTCCAAGAGCACTATCATTAACATGGTGAAGAGGGTACTCGCTGCGATTCGGAGCAGCGTATGCAATATCATGCCAAAATTATTTATTTCCATCAGAAAAAGCATCGAATGATGAATAAAAATCAGAGGTAAAATATAGGCAAGGAATGAGCCGATTCCCTGGCTTCTGATACCGATATCCACGCGGTCAGCTCCTTTTGATTCCATCTGATAATGTATTAAAAAAGGTCTGAGATATGCAATCAAAACCGTGGCTGCGGCGTGCATTCCAAACGTATTTGAAAATATATCAACGGTAAAACCAATGGCAAAACCGATAAACAAAAGATACATCCGACTGATCTCTGCGGGAAGAATTAAGATACCGGCAATGTAGACAAAACAGAAAGCATAGTTGAACAAAACCATGTTGCGCATGAAAAATATCTGCAGCAGCAGGTAGAGTATCACCATCAAACTATATTGTATTGCCTCACGTAAACTCATTGGCGATCTCCTAAGCGTTGTTTTAAAGTTTCCTGTTCCCCAAGCTGACGATTTTTTACCACATAGACATAAGATAAGTTTCTAAAGTCTGTCGCTAATTCCAGGATTATATTGTAAAAAGTCTGATCGGGATTAACCGTGACAGATTTTACCTTGCCAACCATGATTCCAGGTGGGAAAACGGAATTCACATTGGAAGTTACAGCTGAATCTCCTTTATAAACTTTCGTATATCTGGATACATCAACCATGTCTATAAAATTAGGATCCTTCCCAGGCCATTTGGCTGTTCCGATCTCATTACTTCTGATCAGTTTGGACGAAACCATAAACTGCGGATGCAGGATCGATGTGATAATCGAATAATTCTTTGAGCAGAAGCGTACCTTTCCGACCACACCTGTGGCTGAAATCACACCCATATCCGGCTCAATACCATCGGCAGTACCCTTGTCAATGGTGATGTAATTATTAGTCCGGTTTGTTTCGTTGTCGACGACTTTCGCAACGGTATAGGTAAATCTGGAATTGAAAGCAGAGTCTGGTACATATCCTGCGGGCGCATCTTTTGCATTTTTCTGGCTTAAAGTAGCCACCAGTGCGTTCAGCCGCGCATTCTCATTGGCAAGATCAGAGTTAATTTCACCCAAACGCGTATATTCTCTTGCTGAGTTAGAAAAGGCAAGCGTTTTTGCAACGTAGTAATTGGAAGTATTAAAATACGTTGCGCCCCAGTAAGAATTACTGCGCACGATCAGCCATCCGCTGAAAACTTCCAGCAAAATGAACACCAAAAAAAACCGATTCCGGGCAACGAAATCTACGAGTTGAAGCATGGGCTAATGTGTTCACACGCAGCGGGTCAGTAACAGGTTTTTGACCAGAAACTGACCTGCTGTGAACGTTCCTATACTACGAGATCAATACGGGCTTGTACAATTCCAGATTTTTAAGAACCTCACCAGTTCCTTTTACTACCGCCTTTAACGGATCATCTGCAATATGTACGGGTAATTTAGTTTTCTGTGAAATGCGTCTGTCCAAACCGTGGATTAGCGCACCACCGCCAGTCAGCCAGATACCATTTTTAAAAATATCAGCTGAAAGCTCAGGAGGAGAGATTTCAAGCGCTTTCATCACGCCTTCTTCGATTTTAGATATTGATTTATCTAAGGAATAAGCAATTTCGCTGTAAGTAACACGAATTTCTTTTGGAATACCAGTCATCAGATCGCGACCACGAACCTGGTAATCTTCTAATGCTGTATCAAGTTCAGGCGACGCAGAACCAATTGCCATCTTGATTAATTCAGCAGAACGCTCACCAATCAAAAGATTATGTTCACGACGCATATAATCTACGATATCTCTCGTAAATACATCTCCGGCAATACGAACAGATTGTTCACAGACGATGCCAGAAAGTGCGATAACTGCAATTTCGGTAGTACCACCGCCAATGTCTACAATCATCACACCGTTTGGCTGCGTGATGTCTATTCCGATACCAATGGCAGCAGCTATAGGCTCGTGAACCATATAAACTTCCTTGGCACCAGCATGCTCGCACGAATCTTTTACAGCACGTTTTTCAACTTCGGTAATTCCTGATGGTATACAAACAACCATGCGGTGGGATGGAGTGAAAAAGCGGCTGCCGGTATCGATCATTTTGATCATACCCCGGATCATCATTTCTGCGGCAGTAAAGTCGGCAATAACGCCGTCTTTCAACGGACGAATGGTTTTGATATTTTCATTCGTCTTTTCGTGCATCTGCATTGCTGTGTGGCCGATCGCTAACACTTTGCCGGTAGTTTTATCCATGGCAATAATCGATGGCTCATCTACAACAACTGTATCTTTGTGGATGATCAAAGTATTTGCCGTACCTAAATCAATCGCAATATCACTTGTCAAAAAATCAAACAATCCCATATATATTTTTAAAAATTTTCGCTCACTTTGATTTCAGGTGTGCAAAATTACAGATTATTACCCACAAACAAAGGCATTTAACAAATTTCACATACAGGGCATATTTTGGTCAAATAAGTGGTGCGATTTGCCCTTGTAGAATAGAATTTATAAATCCTGTGTACATTTGTTTTTACTATGGGAATCAGAGCACTTTTGAGCCAGCCACTGGCTAAATATATCGCAGAGGAACAGCAAAAATGGATCGTCAGGAGTACGGAAGTACAGGAAAAATGGCGCGCTAAACTTGTTGAAAAAGCAATGAACACGCAGTTTGGAAAAGATCATTTTTTCAAAGATATCCATACCTACGAAGAGTTCAAAGAAGCCGTTCCGGTAAGAGATTATGAAGATCTGAAAGGATATATTGCGCACCTGAAAGCGGGTGAATCTGACATATTATGGCCGGGAAAACCGCTCTATTTTGCAAAAACTTCGGGAACTACGTCAGGGACAAAATATATCCCCATTACGAAAGAATCGATCCCAAATCATATCAATTCAGCCCGAAACGCGATACTGAGTTATATTGCTGAAACCAAAAAGGCTGAATTCCTGGATAAAAAACTTATTTTTCTTTCAGGAAGTCCCGTTATGACAGAAACTGGTGGCGTGTTGACAGGCCGCTTGTCAGGAATTTCAAATCACCATGTGCCGGGTTATTTGCGGGCGAATCAAATGCCGAGTTATGAAACCAATTGTATTGAAGATTGGGAAACAAAACTTGACAAAATCATCGATGAAACGATCGACCAGCCTATGTCGCTTATTTCCGGAATTCCGCCGTGGGTCCAGATGTATTTTGACAGAATAACGGACAGAACAGGCAAGAAGATAAAAGATGTTTTTCCTGATTTTTCACTTTTTATTTATGGCGGGGTAAATTTTGAGCCCTATCGTGCCAAGCTATACGAATCGATCGGAAAGAGAATCGACTCCATTGAATTGTATCCGGCGTCGGAAGGATTTTTTGCTTACCAGGATTCCCAGAAAGAAGAGGGGCTTCTCTTGCTTCTTAATTCGGGGATTTTCTTCGAATTTATTCCGGTAGAAAATTTTTTCGATGAAAAACCGAAACGTCTTCGCATTAATGATGTCGAAGTAGGGAAAAATTATGCGGTCGTCGTAAGTAGTAATGCAGGGCTTTGGGGTTATTCCATTGGTGATACGATTAAATTTGTGTCGACGGATCCTTACCGGATTTTAGTTACGGGGCGTATCAAACATTTTATTTCTGCGTTTGGCGAACATGTGATCGGAGAGGAGATTGAAAAGGCGCTGCGATATGCGATGGAAAGACACCCGGAGGTAGAAGTTGTGGAGTTTACCGTTGCGCCAATGGTTACACCAAATCAGGGAAGTTTGCCGTATCACGAATGGTTTGTCGAATTTGCGAAAATGCCGGTCAACATGGAACAATTCATTCAGGATATCGACAGGAGATTGACAGAGCTAAATGTTTATTATGACGATTTGATCAAAGGAAATATTCTGCGCCAGCTGGTTATGACTCCTTTGCGTAAAAATTCATTCATTGATTACATGCGCGCCAGCGGAAAACTGGGCGGACAAAATAAGGTACCAAGACTTTCCAACGATCGTAAGATAGCCGACGAGCTGACGAAAATGAATACGTTGTAAAGCTTTACATTTAAAAATATGTCAATAAAAAGAATAGCCATTTTGGGCTCCACAGGATCAATCGGAACTCAGGCACTGGATGTAATTGAAGCTAACCCGGATATTTTTTCCGTGGAAGTACTGACTGCTCAGAATAGCGCCGATTTATTAATTGAGCAGGCTGTAAAATTCAAACCCAAAGTGGTTGTTATAGGAAATGAGGCATTAAAGGATAAGGTAACTTCTGCACTTGCTTCTTTGGCAATTCAGGTTTATTCTGGTGACGCCGCGCTAGTTTCCGTTGTAGAATCTGAGGAAATCGATATGGTGCTTACCGCGATGGTCGGTTACGCCGGGCTTTTGCCAACGATACATGCGATTAAAGCCGGAAAGAATATTGCGCTAGCCAATAAGGAAACGTTGGTAGTTGCCGGTGAGCTGATAACCAATCTTGCCAAAGAAAATAATGTAAGTATTTATCCGGTTGACTCTGAACATTCTGCGATTTTTCAATGTCTTGTTGGTGAAGAAAATAATCCGATCGAAAAAATTATTCTCACTGCTTCCGGCGGCCCGTTCCGGGGAAAAGATCGTGCGTTTCTGGCTGGAGTAACCAAGCAGCAGGCTCTGAAACACCCCAATTGGAGCATGGGCGCAAAAATTACCATCGACTCGGCTACATTAATGAACAAAGGTCTGGAAGTAATCGAGGCCAAATGGTTGTTCGATCTTGCTGCCAGCCAGATTGATGTGATCGTTCATCCGCAAAGTATCATTCATTCGATGGTTCAGTTTGAAGACGGAAGTATGAAAGCGCAGATGGGTTTGCCAGACATGAAATTACCGATTCAATATGCGCTTCATTACCCGTACCGACTAAAATCATTTTTCCCACGTTTTGACTTTGCTGCCTATCCTTCGTTAACTTTTGAAAAACCGGATATGGAGACTTTCAGGAACCTTGCTGTTGCTTTTGAAGCATTGGAAAAAGGAGGAAATGCTGCATGTATTGTCAATGCCGCCAACGAAATTGCTGTTGAGGCATTTTTATCTGATAAAATCCGTTTCTTAGAGATATCTGATGTCATTATCGAATGTGTTGCCAAAATCAATTATATTCAGAATCCGGCATATTTAGATTATGTTGACACCAATGAAGCTACAAGGCGCTTTGCCCTGGAAATGATTCAAGTAAAAGTATAAATGAAAGCGATTTTTTTGAAATATATATCTGTTGCCCTCGCCAGTACGCTTAAATTTTTTGGAGGCCCGATTACCGGTGTGATACTTAATCTGACCTGGATTGAGACTGCCCTTTGTTCTATTGTGGGAATGTTGTTCAGCGTTGCTGTTGTAACGTTTGTGGGCAAAGGCATTCAGTCGCTGATGAAAAAATATAGAAAAAGTACGCCCAAAAGATTCAGTAAAACAAACCGAATGGCGGTGAGGATCTGGAAAAAATTCGGGATTATTGGTATTGCACTTTTAACCCCACCACTTTTTACACCAATCTTTGGAACAGCACTTGCTGTCGCGTTCCGTGTACCAAGAGGATCTATTTTCTTATGGATGACACTTAGCGCATTGGGCTGGGGATTTTTTATTTCCTACATCGCCCACAAAATGACTTTTATTCAGGAGTGGATAAAATAAAAGCGTACAAAAAATGTACGCTTTAAGATTTCGCAAAATTTTGATATTATCTGCTGACCTCTTTTTTAGGAGCAACTGATTTTTTCATATAATCACCGCGGGAGAAAAATTTCTCTATAAAACAATACATCAAAATAAAGAAATAGCGGCTTCCCATTTCTTTGATTTTCAATTTTGACTCTCCATATTTTCTGTTTGTCCAGCTATTCGGAACCACGGCGTAATTATATCCACGGACCATTGCCTTCAATGGAAGCTCAATTGTCAGATTAAAATGTGGTGCAAGAAAAGGTTTTATACCGTCAATGGTCTCTCTTTTGTATAACTTAAACGCATTCGTTGTGTCGTTATATTTGATGCCCATGATGATACGGACAATAAAATTTGCGACACGGTTGATCACTTTTTTCAAAGCCGGATAATCGATTACTTTACCACCTTTTTCCCAACGTGAGCCAAAAACACAGTCATAATCACCTTCAAGCATCTTGTTGTAATATTTCACAAGATCCTCAGGGTCATCGGATAAATCTGCCATAAATACTGCGACGCAATCACCTGAAAAACGTTCAAGCCCATAACGTACAGCATATCCAAAACCATTCGGGCCGGGATTAGTCTGATAAACCAATGTTGGTATTTCAAGAGAAAGTTCATCAAGAACACGAAGCGTTCCGTCTTTTGAATTATCGTTTGTCACGAAAATTTCATGCGGGATATTGTACTTCTTCAAGGTTTGGTAAAGTGACCTCAAAGTGTCTGAAATGGATTCCTCTTCGTTATAGGCTGGTATTATAACACTTAGCTTCATGTATGTCAGGATTGAAAAACAGTACAAATTAAAGATTAATCTAATCAACTGCCAATTTTTTCTAACTTTTCAAGTTGTTCCTCATACCAGGCGACCGTCTGAATAATTGTGTTTTCATACTTTTTATCCAGCCAGACGTTCACATTTTCAAACATTTCTTTACGGTTTCTTAAAAACCATTTATTGCTATGGGAATGAACATTGCTAAGCCCGGCACTGTGTTTTCTATATACGCCCATAACTTCTGGGAGGTAACCGATTTTACCTTTTGCAGCCAGTTGAATACTTAATGCCCAGTCGCCAGCTGCTGCGGTCGCATGCCATTCAGCAAAATTTTCTGTCAGGAAATAATTACGATACAGCCAGCTTGCAGTAGCCATAAACCAGCGATCCTGAAGAATATCGTCTATGGTTGATACCAGTGCCTGATTGTCTTTATTAAAAGTATGGCTTTCAGAACCGTCTTCATAAGTAACCAGCATGTTATGATGGCAGATAGAGAAATCCGGATTATTATCCATAAAATCTACCTGTTTCTGCAACTTGTAAGGATCTGTCCAGTAATCATCTCCCTCGCACATTGCAACATATTCTCCCTGACATGCTTTCAAGAGCTGCAAAACATTGTTTCGTCCGGCAAATTCTCTTGGTTCAAAAGGTCCCTGATTTTCCTGATGTAAAAACGCTTTGATGATGTCGGGATATTTTTCCTGATAGTTGCGGATAATCTCTTGTGACGCATCCGTTGACCCATCATCGCCAATTACAATTTCAAATGGAAATGTTGTTTTTTGCTCCAAAGCGCCGTCTAGCATCCTGGAAATATAATACTCATGGTTAAACGTTGGAACGCAGACGGAGACTTTAATCATAACGTGTGTTTTTAAACAGATTTCAATGACTGGATTGACGAATCTTATACGGCAATAAGGCAAAGAAACTGTAAGCATCCATAACCCATTTTGGTAAAATATAAGCCCGCGTGATCTCCTTGCATTCCTGAAGATCAGCTTTTTTCATGATCAGATAATTGGCCGCAAGCGCAGCTCTTTTGAAATAACTTTTTGATAATTGCCTGGCATCCAGCATCATTCTATAATATCTGGCAATATTTAACCGAAGCGATTTATCGAACTGATGATTCGTCTCTGCGTTAATTCCTTCATACATCATAATCCGGTTTTGCAGAAAACGTTCGTCGCGGTAGTGGTCTTTAAAACTTGCTCCACCTTTGTTTTTCCGATAAACTGACATAAGTTCTGGAATATACCCGATCGGGCCATGTTTGGCCAGGATGACATAACGTGGAATATCGCCGCTGGTAGATTTCAGAAACCATTCAGGATAATGCATCACATGATTTTTGAACATGACTGCGGAGGTAGCCATAAACCAGATTTCATCTTCCCCGATCAGATCTTCCATCTCAATTTTCATCTTCTGATCCGGATGGTTTACTTCTACCGACGGCGAACCATCTTCGTAAGTAATCAGCGCATTATGAAAGCAGGCAGAATAGTCAGGATGCGAATCCATGAAATCGACCTGTTTTTGAAGTTTTAGCGGGTTGGTCCAGTAGTCGTCTCCATCAAGCGGAGCAATGTATTGTCCCTGAGCTAATTTTAATGTTTCAATTGTATTAAAAAGGCCGTTTTGCCCCAAATTTTTGGAATGCAAAACGGCTTTTACTTTACCAGGATATCGGTTTTGATAGTCAAGAATAATATCTCGGGCACCATCTGTTGAGAAATCGTCGCCTACAAGTATTTCGTAATCAAAATTTGTTGTTTGATTCAAAGCACTTTCAATGGTTTTTCCAATAAAAGCGGCTTGGTTGAACGTAAGTATAACGACACTTACTTTAATCATAATGTTTTATTGTCAATAGATTAGCTGATATTCCCCACATTTCTATCCAGATAGCCTAAGCCATAAACTTCTCAGCTAAATACGGTCTGCAATTGCTCTACACTTGGAAAGTTTGGTGTAACAAGCTCTTTTTCAGGAGCATAAATGTACGCCATCGGATAACCACGTTCGATAAATGTTGGTTCTTCCAGGTTATTATAGCGTAATTGAACTGACCAGCGAATATTATTTGTGATATTATTTCCTGACTGGTGTACAAGAAACGCCGAGAAAACCAGAATGTCACCAACCTTAAATTCGGTTTGAATAAACTCTTCATCGTTTATTCCGGCAGTGATTCCACCCTGATAACCGGAAGTGCTGGATTCTTTCAAACCCGTTTTATGGCTTCCGGGAATCACCTGCAAAGCACCGATATCAGCACCTGCATCAACCATCGGGAACCAGATCACTGTGCTGTCCAAAGAGCCTTGTCCGGTACGCCAATCCTGGTGCGCATCCAGTTTCCAGTGCTTGCTTCCATCTTTCGATAGGAAACGGCTGTTAAACTGCATGGCAGGACGAGCCCCAATAATCGGATTTTCCAATCCAACTTGCTTCAGAATATTTTCGATCTGCGGGTCTACGCCAAGACGGTGAAGAGAAAAAGAATGCTGAACTGTTTTTCCCGTGTTAACGAATGCGTTGAAATCTTTTTCAAAAAATTCAAACATTGCATTTTCAAAAGCATCTTTGTCGTCAATGTCTACCGACTTTCCGGTTACTCTTTTGATTTGTATGGCGAAGATTTTACGGGCTTCTGTGTAGATAGAATTTACTAAATCCTTATCTAAAAAATCACGCAGGATGACATATCCGTCGTTATTGAATTGCTGCTGAAGTGAGCTCATTTTTTATTGATTTTGCGATTTTGAAAAATGAAAATAGATACTTGAATGGTTATATTTAAATAATTGAAAATCAGTAAACTATCTAAATATAACTTTACTCATATCCGGTTAATTGTTACCCGCAAATTTATAACTCTTTTCGAAGTCAAATTTATGACATTCGTTATTCTTTTTCATGATTGGAAAGCTTAATCTTCCCAAACTGCATAAGCAAACCCGGCAGCACCAAAACCGTTACCGTTATAAAGCAGATATTTTTTGCCGTTATGCTCGTAGTAATTGGCATAATTGATCATTTGATAATCAAAATCTTCCGGATTGTCCGATTTACCTATTCCAACCAGATTATCTTTTCTCACCCAGTTCTCGCCGTCCGTTGATTCAGCATAACCAAGGCGATAGCTTTGATTCCGATCTGTACGATAATCACGGGTATGTCGGTAAGAATAGTACATTTTATAGATACCATTTTCCTTGAAAACACTCGGACGACCCACGGCATGAAGGAAATCGTCAAAGTCAAGTGTTGGAATATCACTGATCTCCCAATGAATTCCGTCTTTTGAAGTAGCCGACTGACCGCGATAAAATGGCTCAGGATATCCGTGAATATATTCACATTTATGACCTGAAATATACCACATCCGCCAGGTGCCGTCATCTTCCCGCATAACGGAAGGCTGCGCAGCCCAAATTGGATTTTGAATGCTGCGGTCCATAATCGGGCCCTTGAACATTTTTTCGAACGTCAATCCACCATCATGACTCACCGCCAACCCCATAGACAAACGATAAGAATTATGCGTTCTGTTCCAGCCAGTGTAATAAAGCCAGATGTCACCATTTGGCATATCTACAAACCAGGCAGGCATAGCGCCCGTTTCATCAAACTCACCAGGACCACCCAGTTCCAAAACAGGTTTATCATGGATGTATAAAATCTTGGTCGGATCTTCATAATCTACGTCAATGAAAGTTGGCCTTGACTGACCGCTTGCATCGCGCGATGAAAAATAAACACGTAAAAAGTCTTTATGCTTGTAAGCAAACGGAACTTGTGCATGCGAAAGACTGTGCGGTAAACTTCCGTCAGGCTTGTAAACTACTCCCTTTTTAACCCACATATTTTTAATTTTCAAGGTTTGCCTTTCAGCAAATCGTTGCAGCATAATTTACTGCAAAATCAATGAATGAATAATATCAATTCTAAGCGTCTGCTTTGTCAGCACGCAGGCGCCAGTTGTCTACATAGTCTTTTCCAGGAATTGGAAGATCGATATCCACCTCCGGAGCTTTTGCCGTCACGGTATATTCCATCACGTAAAAAGCATTTCCAAACACATAGTGTAACTTGAAATTTTCTACGTTGGCAGGCACATCTTCAATAGGAACCTCAGCACGGAAAAGCGGATTTGCTTTAAGCAAAGTAGCATAAGTAGGCGTGTTCCGTAACCACGGAGCAACACTTTCGTCACCAACAACAACTTTCCCGCCCGGACGAACCACACGCGTTAATTCATCAAAAGCTTTTTTCCTTTCAGAGAAAGTATTGATACCTCCAAAGTGGAAAACAGCGTCGAATGTATCATCCGCAAATGGCAGATACGAACCATTGCCAAGGAAATAATGAACATTAACATCGTCAGTAGAAAGTTTTTCCTGAGCCAGTTTAAGCATATTAGGAGAAAGGTCTGACAGAACAGCAGTTCCACCCGGTTTTACTTTTTCCAAAATCAATGCAGAATCTTTTCCTGTTCCCGCGCCAACTTCCAATGCTTTCATTCCCGGCTTCAAATCCATCAGATCGATAAAGAAGCGGCGTGTGGCTGCTTCGTCAGAATGGTTTAATGTTTCAAAAACCCATGAAACACCTTTGTCGTAACGAAGAAATGCCTGATCGTAAAGAAATTGCTCGTGTGCATCGCCTGGAAGTAACTCTTTGGGATAGAGCATATTAACAATGCCTGTATCACCTACTTCATATATTGTACCATCTTCACTGGTAAGCGTTTTGCCGTCTTCGGCGATTGTTAATGGACTGCCGGTAAGTGGACAAACCAACGCTTTTAGAAAATCCTGATGCGTCATTACGTTTCTTGCTATATTAATGTGTTAAGCCAAAATTAGTTGTTTTTCTTAGAAGTACTCACATTAGTAGAAATCCTAATTATTAAAGGGACGTGGAAATCAGCGTATTTTATCAATAGTACCGGGCACATATTCAGCCCGATTCTATTTCTTTGTACCTTTGAAACACTTTTGTCTGGCTCCATTTTGGAGCGGATACCCTAAAATTTTCAATTTTCTCTTTCTATATATGTTTGACCTGCAAGAAAAAATAAAGTCACTCGCGAAGGAACAGGCCGCCAATGTTATCGCTAACCGCCGGCATTTGCATACGAATCCTGAGCTTTCTTTTGAGGAATTTAAAACTGCACAATTTGTTGCAGAAGAACTTCGTGCTTTGGGACTTACGCCACAGGAGGGGATAGCAGGAACAGGATTAGTTGCGTTGATTGAAGGGAAAAATCCAGGAAAAAAAATTGTTGCTTTGCGTGCAGATATGGACGCTTTACCTATCGTAGAAGCAAATGACGTCCCATACAAATCTCAGGTTCCAGGTGTGATGCATGCCTGTGGCCATGACGTTCACACCGCTTCTTTGCTTGGTACTGCCAGAATTTTAACGCAGATACGTGATCAGTTTGAGGGTACGGTAAAACTTGTTTTTCAACCGGCGGAAGAAAAAGCACCAGGCGGAGCTTCGTTGATGATTAAAGAAGGTGTGTTGGAAAATCCCAGACCTGTCAGTATGGTCGGTCAGCATGTAGCGCCGAATATTCCGGTCGGAAAAATCGGATTCCGTGAGGGAATGTATATGGCCAGCACCGATGAGTTATATGTTACCGTAATTGGAAAAGGCGGCCACGCGGCGGCTCCTGACCAGTTAATTGATCCGATTTTAATTGCTTCTCATATCGTTGTGGCCTTGCAGCAAATTATCAGCCGGTATCGCAAACCGTCAAACCCTGCGGTTTTATCTTTCGGAAGATTTATTGCTGATGGCGTTACAAATGTAATCCCGAATGAAGTAACCTTGCAGGGAACATGGCGCTGCATGGATGAACAGTGGCGCGAAGAGGGTTTACGCAAAATGAAAAAAATGGCCGAAGGTATGGCTGAGGCGATGGGCGGAAGCTGTGTTTTCGAGATCATCAAAGGTTACCCTTTCCTTAAAAATCATCCCGAATTAACCCGACGCGTAAGAGCTGCCGCAACAGAATATATGGGTGCGGAAAACATAATCGATCTTGACCTCTGGATGGCGGGTGAAGATTTTGCCTTTTATTCTCAGGTAGTAGATTCCTGCTTTTACAGATTGGGTACGCGTAATGAGGCCAAAGGAATTATTTCCGGCGTGCATACCCCCACCTTCGATGTGGATGAAACCTCTCTTGAAATTGCGCCCGGGCTTATGAGCTGGCTGGCCGTTTCTGAGCTAGCTTGTTAGCAGGAATATAACGTTTGAAATAACTGTTGATTTTGAGGCTTATAACGCCGAAAATCGCTTCTTTAAATATTCCCGGAGACATTTTAGAGGCTCCTTTTGTCCGGTCTGTAAAGATGATTGGAACCTCTACAATGTTGAATCCGAACTTCCAGGTATTGAATTTCATCTCAATCTGAAATGCATAACCAATAAATCTGATTTTATCCAGATCGATTGTTTCCAATACCCGTCTTGTATAACAAATAAATCCGGCTGTCGGGTCCATTATCTGCATACCAGTGATCATCCGAACATAATATCCTGCAAAATAAGACATTAAAACCCTGTTAATCGGCCAGTTTACCACATTTACTCCGGTAATATAACGCGAACCGATGGCGGCGTCGTGGCCTTGCTCTGCACAAGCCTGATACAATCGGATCAAATCTTCCGGCGGGTGCGAAAAGTCGGCGTCCATTTCGAAAATGTATTCATAACCCTTTTCGAGGGCCCATTTGAAGCCGTGAATGTAGGCTGTTCCTAAACCCAGTTTTCCTTTTCTCTCAACCAAATGAAGCGTTTCACCGAACTCCTTCTGCAATTCTTTGACAGCAGCTCCCGTTTGATCCGGTGAGCCATCATCAATTATGAGCACGTCAAAAGGCTTTGAAAGGCTGAAAACCTTTCTGACAATGGCCTCAATATTTTCAATTTCGTTGTAGGTGGGGATTACTACGATACTATGGTTCACTGTGAATCTTTAATTAGGGTATAGAAATAGATTAGGTTGATATCTATAACAAAGTGCTCAAAACGTAGTGTTTTAATCTTGAAATTTTAACTTTTTTTAAAGTTTAATATCCTTCTTTTTCTCGCGGGCCTCAATCTTTTTGGCAACATTTTCATAGATACGCGACATATACTCCGGATGTGTCATGTAATAATTATAACTATTCCGGTAAGCCACTGTATCAACTTTGTTCTTCTCCCATATTTGTTTTTTTAGTTTGTCAAATATAAGGATTGAAGAATCGAGCGATTTTAATTGTAAGCGGGTGACACGGGATTCTGCAATATGTATGTCTGTGAGGATCAAAGCCATCTTTTCCTCGGATAGCGTGCCTTCCGGCGGTTTTTCTTCCTTTGTGCAGCCCGCAAAAATGATTGCCATACTTCCAGCCAGCACCAGACTGAACGAGAAATTAATAATCCGTCGCGTCATAATTCTCAAAATACCTATCTTTGTTTAGCTGCTCTATATTACAAAGGTGGTTATTTTTTCGGAAAACATATGTTTGAACTGTTTTTGGGGAAACTCCGAAAGTATGAAATAAGGATGAGAAAAGCGGTCACGAGTGAACGGCATGGAAACTTTCACTCGGTATTCAAAGGTTCGGGCCTTGAATATGACGACCTTCGGCTTTACCAGTATGGCGACGACGTGCGCGCCATTGACTGGAATACTTCGGCCAAGGGTCATGGGACTTTCATAAAAATTTTTAAGGAAGACAAAGAACAAACTGCCTTTTTCATGCTTGACGTGAGTGCATCTCAACTGGTAGGAGAGGCCAGTAAGCTGAAGATAGATATTGCCAAAGAAATATGCGGGGTCCTGACCTTATCTGCCATCCAGGAGGCCAGCCGTGTCGGGTTGTTATGTTTTTCTGATCGTAATGAAAGATATATCCGTCCATCTGATGGTATGAAACATGGATATGGCGTTTTGTCGGAAATTTATAAACTGGTACCGGAATCAACGAAAACCAGCATTTCAGAGGCAATTTTGGTCGCTCTGAATGTTTTGAAAAGACGAAGTCTGATCTTCTTGATTTCAGATTTTATTGATACAAACTATCAGCATAACCTGAAAGCGCTTGCGAGGAAACATGACTTGATTGTGATCCATCTTTATGATTCCCGCGAAACGAGCTTGCCGCGATTAGGGATTATTCCATTGTATGATGCTGAAAAACAGCGGACAAGCTGGGTTAATACTTCGTCAAAACAATATCGCGACGACATGGCCAATCGTTTTCAAAGCAGAAGTGTTGAGCTTGAAAAACTTTGTCATCAAAACCGTGCAGACTATATTTCGATTAATACGCAGGAAGATTATGTTCCCGCACTTATTCGTTTATTCAAAGTCAGGCGATATGCCAAAAGCGGAATGACCTCCTCTTGACGTACGCGGAAATGTTTGAAAACTTATTAAATGGTATAAGAAATTGTTGTCGACTGCCGGTTTTAGCACTGATTTAAAAAAAATAGTATTCCTTTTTTGTTTATTTCTGACAGGTTTTTTCCTGGCAACAGAGCCAGTTGCCGCACAAAAAAATTTGCCCGAAGGAAGGTTTTTATCAGATAGTATTGAGGTAGGGAAACCGTTTTTCTACGCATTGAGTTATTTGCATGCTCCCAAAACAGAAGTTTTTTTTCCGGATTCATCTTTCAGCTTTTCGCCTTTTGAAGTTATTTCAAAGAAGAACTTTACCACCCGAACAGATCAGAAAGGCAGCTTAGACAGCTCGGTTTATCAGTTAGTATCGTTCAATGTATCGTTGGGACAATCCTTGAAAATACCGGTTTTTGTTTTTACCGGAAAAGACTGCACTGAGATTTATACAAATGCGGATACTATTTTTCTAAGAAAAGATAATTTTCAAGGAATTTCGGATACCACTTCTTTAAAACCAGAAGTTGGATTATTACCGCTCAGCCACAAGTTCAATTTTTCAATTTTTTTAGGGGTTCTGGCATTAACGATTGGCGTTGCAGGCAGTATTTACTGGCTTTTTGGAAGTGATATTTATAAACAATGGCAATTAATCAAATTGCAGAGGCGACATCTTGAATACAATAGAACGTTTAACCGCTTGCTTCGAAATGCCAGGGAGCGCGAGAATATTAAGGACGCTGAAAAGGCAATTATCGTATGGAAAAACTATCTGGAGCGTTTGGAAAAAAAACCTTTTGCGACCTACACAACCCGGGAAATTATGGACAATATGCCTGATGAAGGTTTGGCGGTTGCCCTGAAAAATATGGATGGAATTATTTACGGTCAGGAAAAATCAAAAGATATGGATAAGTCGCTGGAAGTCTTGAAGGCGGGAGCTATGCGTCTTTATCGTGATAAGCGCCGTCAGATTTTGGAAGGTATTCTAATTTCCGAAATTTAATTAAATATGGAAGAATGGTTTTCGCCACGATGGTTTACATGGGAAATACTCAGATCTTATGAATGGGTATATCCATATTTTTTGTATGCCTTGCCTGCAATTCCGTTTTTGTTCTGGCTAAGAAGTGCTTTTCATCGAAAACATCAGCAAAGGCTGGTGATTACTTATAGCCGCGAAAACGGCAGAACAGACTGGCTTACACTTTTGCGTTTCGTACAGCCGATGTGCGTTGCGTTTGCCGTTGCATTCATTCTGGTTGCGCTCGCCCGTCCGCAAATTGTTACCGAACGAACAGATAAATTTTCTGAGGGGATTGATATTATGCTTTTGCTGGATATTTCTGATTCCATGATGGAAAAGGATCTGAGCCCAAACAGGCTTGAAGCAGCCAAATTGGTCGCCCGGCAATTTATCCGGGGAAGATTACAGGATAGGATAGGCCTGGTTATATTCGCCGGCGAAGCCGTTTCGCTGTGTCCGCTTACGACTGATTATGAGCTACTGTACGGTTTCCTGGATGAAATTCAGCCCACGATGATCCCAACTGCCGGAACTGCTATTGGAAGTGCGTTAGCCGTAGCCGTGAATCGTATGAGAGAAACTTCCGGTGAAAGTAAAGTCGCAATTTTAATAAGCGACGGAGATAATACGTCAGGAAACCTGGGCCCGACAACCGCTGCGCAGCTTGCCAAAGCTTTTGGTGTCCGTGTATACAGTATTTCGGTCGGAAAGACGTTAAGAGTTGCGAGGAAGGATAGTTTAAATATTTCCAGTGCGCTGGTTGACGAAAGTGAGCTCCAAAAAATTGCTGCCCTTGGAAACGGAAAATATTTCAGAGCGACAGATAATACAGCTTTGGGATCTGTTTTTAAACAAATTAACCAGATTGAAAAAGTCAAATCCCGGAATGTTGTGTCCAGGGATGTAAGTGATTATTATCGTATTTACCTTAATTGGGCCATTTTACTTTTACTGATTGCGCTGAGCACAAAAAGTACGTTTATGGCTAATATTCTTGAAGACTGATGTTAAAGGCATTTTATAACAAAGACGTCCGCGAAGCCGGATTGGATGAAGTGGGAAGAGGGTGTCTGGCGGGGCCCGTGGTGGCAGCTGCGGTAATTCTTCCTCCGGATTATTTTCATTTGTTTCTTAATGATTCCAAACAGCTGACCCGTGTTCAGCGGGATATTCTTCAAAAGGAAATTATGCAGGAAGCTATCGCTTGGTCCGTTGCAGAAGTGGATAATTTTGAAATTGACCGGATCAATATTCTAAAAGCGAGTTTTCTGGCCATGCATTATGCCGTCGATAAATTGCATACGAAACCTGAACATTTGCTCGTGGATGGAAATCGCTTTACACCTTATCCTATGATTCCACATACTTGTATTATCAAAGGCGATGCACATTATTTGTCGATTGCGGCAGCTTCGGTTCTGGCAAAAACATATCGTGATGATCTGATGAGCCAGTTGGCAACCCAATTTCCACATTACGGCTGGGAAACCAATGTAGGTTATCCAACGATCCATCACAGAAGTGCAATCAAGTTACATGGTCCATGTCAGCACCACCGAATGACTTTCAGGTTATTGAGAGGCGAGAAGGAACAGGAAGAGGTTTAAACTTTTGGTTTTTTATACAATGGAACGGTGCTGCAAGGTTCGCCGAACATAAGGTTTTGCACAACAGGTTTCAATAAATTTGTGATTTTAACGTAAGCTGAAATGGGTACAGATACTTTACTGCAGCCTTTCACCACAACTTTTTTACCACGAAATTCTTCGGCATCAACTTTCCCTATTGCGTCAGAAAATAGTTTGTCTTCAAGTACGCTTAAATCACCAAAAACGACAGCATTTGCATACGGTTCAAGCTGTATTGCCAAAAGCATATAGGCCCAGGTTGGAACAATTGCATCTTCTGAACAAATGATCGATACATTTTTGCCCGCATATTGAGTCCAGTCATGAGATTTGAGAAATTCACGAAAATCCTTTTCTTTCAGGATCATGCCCATGAATAAATTATCTTTTATATCATAAAGCACGCGCTCACCCGGATGATAAAGTTCTTCAAGATCAAAGGAAATAAGACCACTTGTAGCAACGCGATTTACTATCTCTTCAGTTTGCATAGGAAATTCTGGTGTTTGCATAGGATAACACGAAATAGCCGGACTTTGTTTTCAATATTCTGGTAAAAAACAAATTCAGCTAAACTACCGGGCTTACTTTCCGTGAGGGAGGCGTCATGAAATCTTTCAAATAAAAAGGCTCAAAACCGGCAACATCTTCAAAGTCAGATTTTTCAAAAGCTGTTACAGCTAATTTGCCAACAGTTTTGGCTGACGGCCGGATTTCTTCTGATATAAAAAAAGCGTTCTGATTTTGCTCAAACAGCGGCTTGCATTTTGCAGCACCGTCACCAAAAAAAACAACTTTATGTTTTTGAAGTAAAGCCTGAAAAGAATATTCATCCAGAATTACCGCCTTCGTCGGCTCAACAATATTGTTTTCAGCGTCGAAAACGGATGCGTAAACCTCCATACGCCGTGCATCGATCATCGGGCAAAAAAGAAAATCCTTTGAAAAAAAAGAGCTGACCTGAAGTGACATCGCTTCCAGCGTATTGATTGCGATTAAAGGCTTGTCCAGTGCATAACATAACCCTTTGGCAGTAGAAACCCCAACACGTAATCCTGTATATGAACCGGGTCCTTTTGCCACCGCAATGGCGTCTAAATCCTGCAAAGTGTAACCTGCATGCTTAACGCTGCTGCTCATCAAAGTAGTGAGCATTGCAGAAGAAGAACGGTCAGTTTGTAATTCGTAGTTTGCCAGCAACCCGGCATCTCCATGAAGTGCGACGGAACAACCGCGCGTGGACGTATCTATACTAAGTAAAAGCATGAATAAAATTAATTACATCGGCGGTCGGCAATCAGCAATCGACCAGACCTGATAGCTAACAGCTATTTCTTCCCCTTTAAAAGTTCAGCATAACGGCTGGGTTCTTTGAACAATTTCAAAGCTTCTTTAACCTCAGTGTCTTCGTTGAAGGAAGCTTCACGCACACCTTTTTCCAGATAATAATGTTTCAAAATCTCTTCTTCCAGAATCTTTTTAATTTCCGTTTTTGAAATTAGCAGATCATTATCCTTGCTATGTGCCAGTTTGGCCCTAAGTCCTTTCAACTGATCCTGAATAACATCAATGGATTTTTCTTTTTTCGCAGAAGCTTCCAGATCATTCAAATCTTTTTCCACCTGCGTGGTATAATCGTATTCTTTATCACTCAGCCATTTCGTAAAATCACCGTATTCACCGTCTGTCAGGTGGAATTCTTTTGCCGGCTTGATAGTTGCGTGTTCAAAGTGATATTTAATTGCGTAATCAAAAAACAATCGGTTTCTTGCGAGGGAAGTTGCCAAAGGTGAAAAGGTTTCTTTTTCAGTTACAATGTCCGGCAAGATTCCGCCTCCGTCATAAACAACGCGACCATTTTGTGTTTTAAATGCGGTCATTAAAGAATCAGGAAGTTTTCCTACGCTTCCATCTTCATTGCGATGGGCGTAATCGATAGCCTGAATACAGCGACCGCTCGGAATGTAATATTTTGCCGTCGTAATTTTCATTTTGGTATTGTAGGAAAGGTCACGGGTCGTCTGAACCAGCCCTTTTCCATACGTACGTTGCCCGATCAGAACGCCACGATCATAATCCTGAATAACCCCTGAAACAATTTCTGCTGCGGAAGCGCTGCGATTATTTGTCAAAACGACAATAGGTATTTCAGTATCCAGTGCTGGATTATAAGCCGTGTAAGACTTGTTCCACTCTGTCACTTTACCTTTTGTAGAAACAATTTCTTCTCCTTTTGGAATAAAAATATTCGAGATTTCAATCGCCATATTCAGTAAACCTCCCGGGTTATCGCGAAGGTCAAGCACCAGGTGTTTCATTCCTTTTCCTTTCAATTCCTGAAATGCGCTTTTTACTTCCCGGGACGCCGTGGCAGTAAAATCTTTCAGATCAATATACCCGACGTCTTCACTTAACATTCCGTAATAAGGAACATTGGTAACCTTCACGATGTCACGGTTCAGGGTAATTTCCAAAGGTTTTGGAAGGCCATATCGTTTGATCGTCAGCGTAACGCTCGTTTGCGTTTGTCCTTTTAATAACTTCCCTGAATCAAAATCTTCCCGGGTTGAAAGGTCAATCCCGTTAATTTTGACGATTTCATCACCAAGTTGTAATCCACCTTTTTGTGCCGGCGTATCTTCATAAACCATCATCACGGTATGTTTTCCTTCCGAAGAATTTACCATCGCTCCGATACCATTATATTTCCCGGTCGTCATGGTCATATAATCTTCAATATCGTCCTCGGCGTAATAAACAGTATATGGGTCAAGCGACCGCAGCATACCATCGATACTGGTTTTAATCAGTTGGTTAGGATTTATTTCGTCGACATAGTATGCGTTCAGCTCTTTAAAAAGCGTGGCATAAATATCCAGATTGCGTGCAATTTCAAACAGACGGTCCTCTTGTTTGAACGACACAAACGCTAGTCCGGCAACAACCGGAGCGGCAATTAAGAGTGAACGAAGATACTTTTTCATCTGGGATCGTAAATCATGGATTTTGATTTTTCCGGAGCGCGGAAGGCAATTTCAGCAAACGATTTACCGATTGCTTCATAGCTGTTTCAATAACGTCAAAAGTTGATATTTCTTTCGCAATATACAAAAAAGCGATATAAGCCGGGCGCGATTCGGCAGGAAGAGAAAGTAATGCGGCTTTGTTAAGGCGATAGGCTTCGCGGCAACGTCTTTTTACAAGATTCCGGTCGACAGCTTTCTTAAATTGCCGCTTCGAAACTGAAAACAAAAGTTGCGGAAATGGGGGAGGAGTTTCGGTTTCGTAAATATACAAAACCCGAAAAGGAAAGAGGTAGAACGTTTGTACATCCGCACTACCCCTTTGAAAAAGCCGTCCGATTACACGGTGGCTGCACAAACGCTCATTTTTACCAAATGTTTGTTTCAAGTTCTCGTAGAAAAAAAACGTGTATTAAGTTTGAGAGTTAATCGAACTTAATACACGATTAAAGACAAGGTGTCTCCGATTTGGTACTACCAACAAGGTATTACCCTACTCAAACTTTCAAACCTTGATTATTGCTTATGACGTTTTTCGTCTGAAACCGTTAGTTTCCAACGACCTTTCTTGCGACGGGCCGTTACAACTTTCCGGCCATTAGCCGAAGACATTCTTTCACGGAATCCGTGCTTATTTCTCCTCTTGCGATTCGATGGTTGATAGGTACGTTTCATCTCATTATCAAATTATTGCGCTATAAATCTCTTCTACCCGTAATTTTGGCTTGCAAAGGTAAATAATTTTTCGAATTATGACAAGGCTCCAAAACTTTTTTCTTCAGATAACGTGCAGGTTATATGAAATTTAAGAAATTTTCTGCCTCATTTTCGTCTTCGGAGGCCTCGCCGGTTTTAAATTATTTTAAGAAAAACTTCTTTTTGAAATACCATTCCGCACAGCCGTTGTTATATTCCACCGATCCCCAGGCAGGATCCGGAGCCTCTGTGATAATTAAAATCGAGTATGGGGTATTTTTTAATTTAGGAACATATACAGAGTGTTCTTTTGTATCATAAACCTGTTTGGTGCGGGCTTCCATTTCTGCATAAAAACGCGAAGCACGGCCTGTCACAATATCAGACCAGGCAGAGCGGTAGTTGAAATTGCTGGTATAGATGGTAACAAAATACAAGGCAATCACCCAGCCAATTAACCCAAATCGGGTCGTTATATTGGAATTATATTTTTTAATCGCCCAGAAAGTGATAACGAAAACATTGTAAGTAAAACCGATCAGCGTCCAAAAAGTAATAACGCATTGACCGCGTAAATTAGGAGGGCCGGCGATTGACCAGTAAGTTGGAAAATAAGTCAGGAATAAACAGCCAAAAAAAACAATCAGGGAAATAATCGGATGAACAGATAGGAATTTAAACTCATCTTTTTCCTTCTTGTGATAAAGTTGTGCAGCAAATGGGATAAGGACAAGTGTCAAAACACATAAGGTCGGCGCCATTTTTGAAAAATTCAAAACGCCTGTGACAAGACTATTCTGTATTGAAAAAACCAGATTAAATTTTAAAGGCGTTGGATATAGTCCGGATGCTGCTCGAACGGCATTTCCAGGCGCGGTAATTGACAATACCCCGAAGGCCAGCGCGACCAAAAACATGATCAGCGCAGCATACTGGATTTTTTTCTTTGCCAGCGACCCAAACAGGAAAAATGAACCCGTCAGCGCAACCAGCCATACCAAGGTGTATTCATTTGTCCCAATCAAAATAATCATTGACAGACAGATGATCGCGATATGTTTACTGTTGATAGAAATATAATTTCTGAATAAGTAAGCGAATAAATACAGTGTCCCGATATCTGCCAAAGTGTAATAATAACCTGTATACCAGTAGAAATAACCTGAAACAATCGGCAGTTCCGCGATTAAAACAAAGGTTAGCAAAAATGTGATCAGTGCGGTTTGCCAGGTTATCAACTTATTTAGTGTGATGGCTTTCACAAATACCCACATGGCATGGGCATATAGACAAATCAAAATGATCGGTGCGATTTTATAACCAAGGTATGACCCGTAAGAAAGTGGTTGTGTGGCAGAAATTATAGTCCCGATATAACGGCCAGACCAGGTTTTCCAGTAATGTTCCTGGTATCCCCAGTAACCCATGTCAATGACGCCGAGTGCATGGCAATAGTCGTCGGTGGTAGGGAAAACAAAAAAGGATAAAATGAGAAAAGGTAATAATAGAATAACAAAGGCTAATAATATGATTTTCAGCTTGTTGTCGGGGTTTTCAAACCAGGTAGAGTAGTGCATATTTGTTGAGACTCGGCAATTATGATCTAGCAGATGGCCAAAAATAAGACAATTATTTGAAGAATCGCCTTCCGTTTGAGCGAAAGGACCAAGAATGAATCCCCGGAATTTTAATAAATTGATCCCGATTCGCACATTTTTATTATTGAAACGAATTAGTTTTTCTGACTTAAATCATAGGTTGATATGTACTATAATGTGCACACACATCCGCATTCCGAAAGTGATGATGTGCTTTTTATCGAGAATTTATACAAACATTTCGATCTTGAAACGGACGGAAGAAAGGTAAGTATGGGGCTGCATCCCTGGTATTTGGATAAAGAGAATCTCAGCACACAATTCGATGGCCTGGCAGCACATGCCGGAAAAGCTGAGGTTCTTGCGATTGGGGAATGCGGGTTAGATAAGCTTTCTTCAACAGATTGGGATTTGCAGTTGGAAGCTTTTCAATTACAAATAAAACTTGCCGGGGATTTAAACAAGCCGCTTATTATTCATTGCGTAAAGGCTTTTAATGAGGTTCTTTCAGAATTGAAAACAGTGCAAGTTCCGGTAATTTTCCATGGAGTAAATAACAAATTATCAACTGTCCAGCCTGTAATTGATTCTGGTTTTTATTTATCCTTCGGAAAATCGCTGCTCGGAGGAAATCCAGCGATCCTAAAAACTTTTAAAACAACTCCATTAGAACAGATATTTTTGGAAACGGACGATGCGGATATTGATATCAGAGAAATTTATAAATCAGCCGCTGAAATAAGGGAAATTTCTGAAAAAGAGATTGTTTTGCAGCTTGAAAAGAACTTTTTAAACGTATTTCACAATTAATGGAAGATTTTACCTGGCTTTCCAGAACTGAGTTATTGATTGGAAGGGAGAAGCTTGTTAAACTAAGTAAAGCGCACGTATTGATTATCGGTCTGGGTGGGGTAGGATCGTTTGCGGCAGAATTTGTTTGTAGAAATGGCGTAGGAACTATGACGATTGTGGATGGAGATACGGTGGATCCAAGTAATAGAAACCGGCAGTTGCCAGCTCTTTCTACGAATCATGGCGTGAGCAAGGCGGATATTATGGCGGAAAGGTTAAAGGCGATAAACCCTGAATTAACACTGCACGTTGTCAAAACTTTTATCAATCCGGAAGCGGTTGACGAAATATTGTCGGCGCATACCTATGATTATATTGTCGATGCTATTGATAGTGTCACACCGAAAATTACGTTTTTGAAAGAAGCCTTTCAGCGTAAAATTCCGATTGTAAGTTCCATGGGCGCTGGTGGAAGAATGGATCCGACGATGATCCGGGTGGTGGATATTTCAAAAACCTTTAATTGCAACTTCGCTCAGCAAGTAAGAAAAAATTTGAAGAAGGAGGGAATATATAAGGGGATCAAGGCTGTTTTTTCAACCGAAGAGCAATTAAAAGAATCTCTGATGTTGACAGATGGAAGTAACTATAAAAAGTCAGCATACGGGACCATGTCTTATTTGCCGGCAGTTTTCGGCGCAACTTGCGCATCGGTTGTAATTCGGGATTTGATTGCAGATTAACGGAGGAAAATTTAAAGTTTTATTTTAATGGCTGCCGTTGAAGATGGTAGCCATTTGTATTTCTTTCTGGTCGAACCAGCGATCTTTGGATTATAAGCCCAACAATCAAAAATTAACGCATTTTTGTAATACAATCTTCTTGTTCCTCACCGCTCCGTCGGAGCATCCTGTTTCTGGCAATTTTCGTTGTTCGTTGACGTCTAAACTCATTCGGAGTTTCCTGACATGACAGGCGGCTCTGATGGAGCCAGAAAATTTGTTTGTGGAATCTTTCCAAAAACAGGATGCTCCTGACTTAGCGCGCTATAACGGATGTCAATTGATGAAAATGCAAAAAAGCCACCATCTTTCGATAGTGACTTTCTTTTCTTGTAGCGGGAGCTGGCCAGGATCGCCTGCCCGGTCGAACCAGCGACCTTTAAGTTATGAGCGCAACGTTCTAAATTCGACAAACTTTTTTTTATAATAAAACCTTCTCGTTCCTCACTGCTCCGTCGGAGCATCCTGTTTATAGAAAATTTCGTTGTTCGGTGGTGTTCCCAACTCCTTCGGAGTTTCCTGACGTATCAGGCGGCTCCGATGGAGCCAGAAATTTGTTTGTGGAATCTTTTGCTATAAACAGGAAGCTCCTGACGGAGCGCGTCTTAATCAACGTCTATTTATATGAATGCCTGAAAACGCAAAAAGGCCACCATCTATTGATAGTGACCTCTTTCTTGTAGCGGAGCTGGCCAGGATCGCCTGCCCGGTCAAACCAGCAACCTTCGGATTATGAGACACTTCCGTCTGAATTGATTAAAATGGCCGAAAACGCAAAAAAGCCACCATCTTTCGATAGTGACTTTCTTTTCTTGTAGCGGGAGCTGGACTCGAACCAGCGACCTTTGGGTTATGAGCCCAACGAGCTACCAACTGCTCCATCCCGCGGTGTCGTTGAATTGGAGTGCAAACATACGAACTATTTTTTGATATAAACAACTTCATCGTAAAAAAAATCGAAAAATATTTTCAACTATTTCAGGATATTATTCATTCGAATACGAAATTTTAGTTATTTATGCCCATATTTTGATTGATTTTGAGGTAATTAGAAGTGTCTATTTTGATTTTCATCATTCACTCAAATTTTTTAAAAACCATTCACAAACTTTTATAATACTTTTGATGAAGCCTGGATTTTACTTTTAGAAATACTGCATTTTTAAGTTTCATAGCAACTTATCCTTTCCGGCAATGCTCTGATAACTTTTACACTTTATGCAGACATATCAGATTTCGGTATAATCTTCCAAATAATTTTCTTGCCGACGGTAACGGCGTAATGAAAGGCTGTGCTACCAAAATCTCAGTTTACTAATTAATAAAAATGTTGTCGATTTAGGTTACCTGCACTACGATAAACCATATTTTGTGTTCGGTAAAATTTCTCTTTAAAACCGCGAATTGACTTCTTAGTAAACGTTGATGAACGGGAGTAATAGTTTTATGATCCATATATATTGCAATTTGATGGATAGAAAACCGTAGTTTTGTATAATTATCAGGAATATAAGCTCTTGAAAAAAGTTTAAGGATAGATTACCCGCCATATCCGGCCTGTTGAAATTAAAAGTTAAGGCTTTTGCACAGCAATATATCAACCGTATGCTGGAAGATAAGCTGATCGTAACACCTTAATAGTTTCGTTTTTTATAGAATCAAATGAATTCTGAATCAACGAAATACAATAAAAATCTTATGAACGAAAATATAGAAAATCCAATTGCTCTCCGCGACTTCCGTGCCGGATTTGTGAGCATTATAGGGAAGCCAAATGTAGGTAAGTCTACTCTCATGAATGTGCTGGTAGGAGAGAAGATGTCCATCATCACTTCTAAAGCACAGACGACGCGTCACCGTATCATGGGAATTCTGAACGGAAAACATGAAGATATTCCTTTCCAGCTTGTTTATTCAGATACTCCCGGCGTAGTAAAACCTGCATATAAATTGCACGATTCCATGATGACCTTTGTAAAGGGTTCTTTGGAAGATGCGGACGTAGTGCTGTTTGTTACCGAAGTTGGGGAGAAAGCGTCTGAGCACGAAGTGATTCCTTTGCTTCAAAGAACAAACGCGCCAATTATTTTGGTATTGAATAAAATTGATTTGTCAAACGAAGAAGAATTGAAACGTAAGACAGAAGAATGGGAAAAGGAAATTCAGCCTGCTGCAATTATCCCGATCTCAGCGCTGTTGAATGCCAACGTACAAACTTTGTTTGATGCCATCATTACCCGGTTACCATTTCATCCACCATACTTCGATGAAGATGAACTAACCGATAAACCTGAACGTTTCTTTGCTTCGGAAATCGTTCGCGAAAAAATATTTCTGAACTACCGCCAGGAAATTCCATACAGCAGCGAGGTGGTTATTTCAGAATTCAAGGAACGCGACGATATGATTGTGATCCGGGCCGAGATTCTCGTGGAACGTAAAAGCCAGAAAGGGATTATCATCGGGGAAAAAGGCGCGATGCTGAAAAAAATAGGCAGCGAGGCGCGCAAGGACATGGAAGATTTCTTTGGTAAAAAAGTTTTCCTTGAACAACATGTAAAAGTAGAACCGGATTGGAGAAGTAAGGAGAACAAGCTTCGTCAGTTTGGATATGAAGAGTAGGGAACGTCATTCTCAGTCCTGAATTCAGATCCTGACAATTGTGGTTCTATCATTAAGAATAAAATAAAATGGGTTTCTGTCCAAAAACTTTCGGGCAGAGATTAGAAAAATAAAAATGGCAAATATTATTTCAATCGTAGGGCGCCCAAACGTGGGTAAATCTACACTTTTTAACCGTCTGATCGAGAGCCGCAAGGCCATCATGGATAACCAGAGCGGCGTTACACGCGATCGTCACTATGGCTATGGTGAATGGACGGATCAGTATTTTACCGTGATCGATACGGGAGGGTATGTAGTTGGGTCAGAAGATATTTTCGAAGGAGCAATCCGTGATCAGGTTGAGCTGGCGATTGAAGAATCGACGGTAGTTTTGTTTATGGTCGATACCATGACAGGGCTAACAGACCTTGACAAAGATTTTGCAAATGTTTTACGTCGTTTCAACAAACCGGTTTATCTGGTTGCCAACAAGGCTGAAACAACGGATCGCTACCAATCCGCAGCTGAATTTTATGAATTGGGTATGGGTGATGAGATCTATCCGATTTCTGCACAAACCGGTTTTGGAACAGGTGATTTGCTGGATGAAGTAATCAAACATTTTGAAACAGCCGGTGTTGAAGATCCGGAAGCTGGAATTCCGCGTATCGCGATCATGGGCCGTCCGAATGTTGGGAAATCTTCTTTCCTGAATGTTTTGACAGGAACAGACCGCAGTATCGTTACTGATATCGCCGGAACGACACGCGACGCGATTCACACGCATTACAATGCATTCGGAATGGAATTCATTCTGACGGATACGGCTGGTTTGCGCCGTAAATCACGTGTGAATGAAGATATCGAATATTATTCAACGCTTCGTTCGATCAAAGCGATGGAAGAATCTGACGTTTGTATCATTCTTTTGGATGCAACCTTAGGTTTGGAAGGGCAGGATATCACGATCATAGGCCAGGCTGATAAGGCTAAAAAAGGTATCGTGATCATGGTGAACAAGTGGGATTTGGTTGAAAAGGATTCTAAAACAGCTGATACTTTCAAAAAACAGCTGCTTGAAAAACTTGCACCCATGAACTATATGCCGATCATTTTTGCATCCGTTGTTGAAAAACAGCGGATTCACCAGGTGATGGAAATGGCTATGCAGGTTTATAAAAATAAAACGAAAAAAATCACGACTTCTAAATTGAATGACGTGATGCAGGCAGAAATTGAAAAATATCCGCCGCCGGCACATCGTGGAAAATATATCAATATCAAGTATATGATCCAGTTACCAACGCCTTCACCGACTTTTGTGTTTTTCAGTAGCAATCCAAAACATGTGAAAGATCCGTACTTGCGTTACCTGGAAAACAGGATGCGTGAGAACTTTGATTTTGCCGGGGTGCCGATCACAATATTCTTCAGAGAAAAATAAAAATTTAAGCCGGGATCATTCAAGAGAATTTCCCGGCTTAAATTTTTGATATTTTTACAACCCTCTCTTCATAAAACTTTGATAAGTATAATTCAGGCGTGAATGATTTCAGGTGAGCAAAAAACCAAATTAAGCTACTATAAAGAATTAGATGGTGTAAGGGCAATCGCCATTTTGATGGTTATGTTTTTCCACTTTTTTTCAGACTTCGAAACTGATGGAAGCATATTCCAATTCCTGAAACAATGGGCGATGAAAGGCGAAACAGGGGTGACGCTTTTTTTTGTTTTATCCGGATTTCTGATCACAAGAATATTATTATCAAGCCGGGAAAGTGAAAATTATTTCTACAACTTCTTTGTCAGAAGATCGCTGCGGATTTTTCCGTTGTATTATTTATTCCTAGTTATCTATTATCTGACGCCATTATTCTTTGGCGGCGTAATTCCTGAATTCGGTTTACAAATTTATTACTGGATATATCTCCAGGATTTTTCAACTACGTTTGGATGGAAATCGGAAGGGCCGGGACAATTCTGGTCGCTGGCCGTTGAGGAGCATTTTTACCTTGTCTGGCCGTTTTTGATTTATTATTTAAGAGAACGTGCGATAATTTTTTGGATCGGCGTAATCATCGTTACGTCATTTGTGCTACGGATTTATATGAGTCAGCGTTACCCGCTTATCCACCACTTCACTTTCACAAGAATGGATGATCTGGCAATTGGCGCGATTCTGGCGCTTCTTGAATACAATGGGTTTGTAAAACGAAAAAATTCAATTTACTTTCTTTTGCTCCTGATTCCCGTCAATATGGTTTGGGTTTTGAACCGTTTCGTTGGCCCGTCCATTGTGGATTCCATTGGTTTTTTACAAACTTCTATATCCTTTTGCAGTCTCATCGGTTTTGTGATCTGTTTGCAGGAAGGCAACTGGTTAAAGAAATTTTTATCACAAACGCCACTCATTTACACAGGAAAGGTTAGCTACGGATTATATGTTTTCCACCCTTTCTGTTTCAAACTTTTTGAAATATTTCTGAACACAAAGTTTTGGGTTGTGAACCTGATCGGCAGCCTGATCTTCACCTATATCATTGCTACGCTAAGTTATTATTATTTTGAAACTTACTTTTTAAAGTTGAAAGAGCGGTATAGTGGTAATAAAAAGGTTGTTTCGGTTACAGATTAAATATGTGTTAACTACTTCCTGTCAACTCATTTGATCATAATATTTCCCAACTCCATCCACCTTTTCCCTCAGTTCAGCATTAATTATTTTTCAGGTGCAACCTTTCTTCCTAATTTTCCATCTCTCAACAAGCTGACCGACCGTTCGTTGATGTTTATTTAGCTTGTTTGAAAAAAAATAAAAAAAATGTTAAAAACAAGGTACTATGTATTGCAATGTACCTGATAAAACATATATATTTGTACTGTCAATTAGTTACAAGATTTCAACGACCATAATTTTTTGTAAACGACTGAAATAACAGAGCCATGAAAACTATAAAATTACTTATCGTATTAGTCCTTTTCAGCTTACAGGCAAGTGCTACCGGATATTCCCACAATATGTTTGTTGCGCATAAAAAGCTTCAGGCAGGAAAAGAATTTCGTGCGGTGAAGGAACATATATCAAGACAAAGCCCTGCAAAAACAGTCATTCACAAAACAACGGTTATTCAGCAATCAGGTCTGTCTGCTATTTCTTACACAAAAGATCTGGCAACAAAAATGAGCCATATGGTAACGCTGAATGAAAGAATTTTAGAAGAAGCACCAGTTTCGTTTTTTGAGAAAGAAGAGACCGTTGAAATCAATAATTCAATTGCTTCAAGATTGGCCGGATTTATCAAAGACGTGCTATATGCTTGCCTTGGCGCGTCAGCGTTGTCAAGATCGTAAGTTAGATTATTATTTTGCCCAATATTAATTAAGGTTAGCAGGTATGATTTTCGGATCATACCTGCTTTTTTATTTTAACCAACAGTATTGGTAAGCGTTCCGATTGGTTCAATGGTAATATGCACAGTATCACCAATTTGAAGCGTAAAATCAGATGGAGGAATAATTCCGGTGCCTGTCATCAGATAACAGCCGGTTGGAAAAGACATTTCGCGATATAAAAAACGCAGCAGTTCGTCTGCCTTACGTTTCATAGAAGCAAGCGTAATTTCTCCATTAAAAACTTCCTCGCCTTCACGGATAATCGAAAGATCAATAACAGTGTCCGGAGAAAGCGGTTCTTGCGGGACATAAAGGCAAGGCCCAAGCGCGGCACTTCCTGTATATGATTTTGCCTGAGGCAGATATAAAGGATTTTCGCCTTCTATACTTCTTGAACTCATGTCATTCCCGATGGTATAACCAACCAAAGTTCCTGATTCAGAAGCAAATAATGTTAATTCAGGTTCAGGCACGTCCCATGTCGAATCCCTGCGGATTCTTACCGTTCCATGATTTCCGATCACACGCCAGGCGGTAGATTTGAAAAAAAGCTCTGGTCGGTCAGCTTCATAAACTCGGTCATAAAAAGTGTCCCCGCCAGCTTTTTCGGATTCTTCCATTCTTGCTTCCTTACTTCGGTTATACGTCACGCCAGATGCCCAAACTTCCTGGGTTCCAATAGGAGCAAGAACCTCCGGCATTGGATATTCATCCGTAAAAGTCAGCGCGATCAGACTTTCCGTTTGCAGCAATAGCCATTCATACAAGTCGTCACGATTGACTACAATATCCCAATCTGTTTCTGGCAAACGATAGAAAGTATCTCCTTTTTCAAGTATTATCCCGTGTTCGGTTTTGTATAACTTCATGGTTTCAATATTTGTTTTGTTTCAATAAGCCACAAAAGTGGTGCCTATACTTTAAGATAAGTACTAAATTTGAAGCTTTTGGGCTATCTGGATACCAGGTTTTTGCAGAAATCGGTAAAATTAAAGCCAAAAACTTACTGCTTAATTGTAATACCAAGAATTTCAAATAGGGAGCTTTTATAAGTATTGCTTACAGGAATTTCGCTTTTATTGATAAAAATACGATTTCCTTGCAAACTGGTAATCTTTGACCGGTTGACAATAAATGAGCGGTGCACACGAGAAAAAAGCTCGGAGGGTAATAGTTTTTCCAGGGATGACAATGATATGGTACTTAAAAACTTTGCCTGCTGTGTTTCCACTTTTGTATTGTTTCTGGATGCTTCAAAAAATAAGATCTGATCAAAGTTCAGCCTATTGATCATGCCATCACTAGGGATAAGTATATGGTTTTGATGAGCTTCTGATTTCAATTCCGTGCTCAAATTTATCTTACCAATTCTTTCCACAGCTCTGTCGATCGCAATAATGAAGCGTTCCAGAGAAAAGGGTTTAAGTAAATAGTCACAGGCTCCCATATCAAAAGCATCTGTGGCAAATTGTTTGTAAGCGGTCGTGAAAATTACCAGGGGCTGTTTTTTTAGCGTTGTCATCAATTCAATGCCTGAAAGAATGGGCATGTTGATATCCAAAAACAGTAAATCAATCGACATATCCTGCATTTTCTGTCTTGCTTCGAAAGCATCACTGCAAGTTCCGGAAACATGGAGCATTGGTAGCAATTTGCAGTATTTAACCAAAATATCTCTTGCAACCGGCGCATCGTCTACAATTAGGCAATTAATCATTTGATGTTTGCTTTTAAATTAAGTTCTACATGATATGTACCATTTTCTTGGAAAGCGTTATAGTTGTAATCCTTCTCATAGATCAGTTTTAATCTTTTCAGGGTATGATGCAAACCCACGCCCGAAGGTTCAACCGAATCCGTGGGTTGATAGGTAGTTGGGTCATACGAGTTCATTACTTTAAAATGAACCCAACCTTCTTTTACGTATAGAATAATGTCAATATGAATATTCGAATTACGTGTAAGCTTCGAATACTTAAAGGCATTCTCTATAAAAACAATGAGCAGCATAGGGGCAACCTGTAAATCAGCGTCGATAACTTCTTCTATTTCAGATGTTAGTGTAAGTTTGTTGCCTGTTTGTATTTTCTCAAATTCAAGGTAGTTACGAATATAGAGAAGTTCATTGGTAAGCGGGATAAACTGTTCGCGGGTTTCATAAACTGAATATCTTAGAAGTTCAGAAAGCTTGAGAATTAGTTCCGGAACTCTTTCATGCTGGGTCAGTGCAATTCCATAAATATTATTGAGCGTATTAAAAAGAAAGTGTGGACTAAGTTGTGAGAGCAGTAAACGAAGTTCGCTCTCTTTTTGCTGCCGTAATAATTTGGCTTCATTGATTTCTCTGAGCATACTGTTTCTTGCAAGAGTAATAGCCACACCAAAGAAAATAAATAGTATGACTAGTGGGAAGCAAACTGTGAGGTACTGCAAGAAATATTTGAGAACGTTTCCTTTATACAAATAACCAGCACCGGCTGCGCCAATTAAAGATAGAATCATGATGCTGATAAGAAGTTTTTGCAGGAATGGAGCGTACATACCTTTTGATAACCAGTGTTTCCCACACCACCTTCCCATATAGGTGGAAACTAATACAAATAGGCAGGTAAATATTGCGGCACTGGCAACACCCTTGTTTCCGCTCAGCAATACAGAAATGGCAAAAACAAAAATGAATACCGTACAAAATAGTATATGTATCCAAAATTTGGATGAAATCAACCTACCTATCAATTGTTCTAATTTTTCCATTATTTAAAGATGGAAAATCAGTTAAACAATTGAAAATGTTTGTGCTGAAAGCTCAATTTTCTATGCTAATTTCTAGAAATCTAATGCCGAATCATTAAGCATTGCAAACATGATTTAGGGCAGAAGAATATCGCATTATGTCCGCATAGTTTTATTCATACATGAAAAGCATCAAGTATTGCATCATTATTTAAATACTGATATGTGAAACATGGAAGAATATATTATTGAGACAAGCCACGTATCGTTTGGCTATTCAAAAGGCAAAAATGTCCTAAATGATGTGAATCTACAAATTCCTAAAGGTGCCATTTACGGTTTTCTAGGGCCAAATGGGGCGGGTAAAACTACTACAATTAGGATACTTTTAAGGCTTTTGAAACCTAGAACAGGTTTTGTCAAGCTTTTCGGCAAACAGGTTACAGATAGTTCTAATAAATTATTTTCCAGAATTGGATCACTAATTGAGTCCCCTTCTTTATATGAGCACCTAACCGGCCTGGACAATTTATTAATAACTGCAAACATCAGAAATATCCCCCAAAGCAGGGTAATCGAAGTACTAGAAATTGTGGGGTTAAGTTCTGATGCAGATAGGCACGTAAAAAAATATTCACTTGGCATGAAACAGCGACTGGGCCTGGCTATTGCACTGCTCCCAGCTCCGGACCTTTTAATACTTGATGAGCCGACTAATGGATTGGATCCGAATGGCATTATTGAAATAAGAGAGTTGTTGCTTCTGCTTACCAAAGAACATGGTGTTACAATTTTAATATCCAGTCATTTGCTTGCAGAAATCGAAAAGCTCGTTTCTCATGTCGGCATACTGAATCACGGTAAAATACTTTTCCAAGGATCATTTAAGAAGTTGCAGCAAATCAGAGAGGAGAAGACAATTATTGAAATTGATACTGCTGAAAACAGTATTGCCCTAAACCTGTTGCTGGCAAACGATATCCTTGTCAGTCAAGGGAAGAGATTTTTAGAAGTCACATTTCAGGATGTCTGTCAGCTGTCAGTCATTGCCAATTTATTAGCAACAGCAGACCTGGCTATTTACAGAATGCAGCTGGTTGAAAGTAGTTTGGAAGAAACTTTCTTTTCATTTATAAATAAAACTGAAGAGCAATGAAATTATTATTTTATGCCGAATTGATTAAGCTAAAAAATACATTTGCTCTTTGGTTGACAATTCTGGGAGCATCATTTATGCCTTTCTTATTGCTCTCTGCTTATCTTCTCAGCGTTAAGGATTTTGTACCTGCTCCCGCAGTAAATCCGTGGTATGAATATCTGCTGAGAACCTTCAATGGGAGTTGTCTCTTTTCTACAGGCTTTATATTATTAATTATCGGACTAATTCTTAATGTTGAGCACAAAGCGTATGGATGGAAACATCTGTTCACGTTACCAATATCACGGTCAAGGATTTATTACCTCAAACTCACTTTGATTTTTGGAGTAATCATTACATTCATTGTTCTGTATTTTGTTTTCGCAGTGTTTATTGGACAATTTTTGGGAATAGGAAAACCGGAGTTAAAATTCTCTGATTTTGATATACCATACGCGTATATATTGAAGTTTCTTCTGGATTTTTTCCTTTCGATTATTCCTATGATCGTCATTCAGTATTGGATATCGTTACGGGTTGAAAATCTGGTCACTTCGCTTGGACTTGGTATTTTGGGATTGTTAGTGGGCTTACTATTCAAAAATACCCCTTACATTATTTATTTTCCGTATGCGCTTCCGTTTCAGATGTGGAATTATCAAGTCACCGAAAGCCTTATTTCACAGAAGTTTTTTTGGATTGATTCAGTATACACCTTGTTGTTCCTTTCCTTAAGTTACAGTGACTTTACCAGAAGATTTCGCGGTTGACACCAAAACGAAATTTGGTCCCTTCGCTGTTCAATTTGAAACAGATAATAAATCAATGTATCCGATTAGTAATTTATATTTTCAATCCTCCAAACGCCAAAGCCGCCTGTCAATCGGGATTTTTTCCTGAGAAATTAATTGAATCTGAGCGAATAACGGATGTTTTGGATGCAGCAAAATATTATGCGAAAAAGGTACAATGACCGAGGGCAGAGCAATGGTGAGAACATCCGGATTTTTTAACCAGCTATTGAGCCATTTTTGAGTTCGTTCATAATTTTTATCCTGCCAAAAATCAGGCATATCCTCACGGTCGTAAAAACGTATATTTTCCGGAATGCTGATGGATGAAAGCCAATAAGTAGGAAGATCTTCATACCTGACAGCAGGCGCGTGCGCAAGCGTTTCAACCAGACCTAATTCCGGCGTAGAAGTTGTGTAAAGAATGCCGGTTCCTTTTGGATTCCAGCGCGCTCCATACAGGCGGCTTCCTTCGGCCGATAAAGATTGGTCACGAAATTTTTCTCTGATGATTCTGTAAACAATTGGCATACTCAGGCAGGCAAACCATAATCCAACCGGCCGAGCACGTCATCTACCAAAGAAAAACCGGTAATGGTATCCATCATCTGAAGTGGGCTCTGGTCATTAAGCTCAGATAACGGCGTTCTCAACCAATTCCGCACGATCGTTTCTTTGCCTTCAAAAGTATCCAGCGCATGAATCAGAATATTTTTCAGCAACAAAAGCCGCTCAGAAGCATCCGTTCCCAAACGTTTATCAACCGGAATGCGATGCAGATTTCGGGGCGTCATCCCTAACAGATATGCCATTTCGTTATCGGTAAGTTTCACTAAATTAGAAACAGTATCTACCAATGAACGATCAACGCCTTCACGGGAAGCCCTGATAACTGAAAAATCAGAAATGGGCGTTACATGATAAGACGCCGCCCGATCTTCAAACATTTTGTATTCCGCCATATCCGTATAACTAAAAATGGAATTCCGTCATAAATCTAAGTGACTTATTTCGGAATTCCAACCTTTATTCCAATTTCAACTAAAAAACTGAAAGCCAGATTTTTATATCTTTTCTTTTAGAAAATCAGCAGTATAGTTGCCTTCAATTTTTGCCATTTCCTCAGGTGTTCCGGCAAAGGTTAGGTAACCTCCGCCATCGCCACCTTCCGGGCCAAGATCCAAAATCCAGTCTGCACATTTGATGACTTCCATGTTATGTTCAATAATAATCACACTGTCGCCCTGATCAACCAAAGCATTGATTGCCTTCAACAATTTTTTAATATCATGGAAATGAAGTCCGGTAGTCGGCTCATCAAAAATGAATAAAGTTTTACCTTTGTGCGAAGAGCCTTTCCCAAGGAAAGAAGCCAGCTTCACACGTTGCGCCTCCCCACCGGAAAGCGTGTTTGACGACTGCCCCAAACCAACATAACCCAGACCAACCTCCTGCAACGGCATCAGTTTGTCAGCCAGTTTTGGTTCTGATTTTCTGAAAAATTCAATCGCTTCATCCACGGTCAGGTCCAGAATATCCGAAACATTCTTGCCTTCATATAACACTTCCTGAATTTCCTGTTTGAAACGTTTTCCATTACAACCTTCGCAGGTCAGATAAATATCAGCCATGAACTGCATTTCCACTTTCACCTGGCCCTCACCCTGGCAAATTTCACAGCGTCCACCGTCCACATTGAAAGAAAAATGGGAAGGTTTATAACCGCGCGCTTTCGATAATGGCAAATCAGACATCATCTGACGGATATGATCATAAGCCTTTATGTAGGTCACAGGATTCGATCGCGAAGACTTTCCAATCGGATTTTGGTCAATCATTTCAATGGACTCAACGCGGTCCACACTTCCGCTCAGCTCATTGTATTTTCCGACTTCCTCGCTGAACTCACCTTTCAGTCGCATCAGTGCCGGATACAAAATCTTACGTATTAAAGTCGATTTTCCAGATCCGCTTACACCTGTCACGACGGTCAGATTATTGAGCGGAACCTTAACATCCAGATCTTTAAGATTATTTTCCCGCGCACCTTTAATTTCCAGAAAATGGACGGTTTTTCTCCTTACCGACGGAACAGATATTGAATCATGGCCTAAAAGAAAATCAAGTGTATGAGAATTCAAACTGTTTTCAGCACCGCTCGTTTTCAGCTCACGAATCTCATCCCAGTTTCCCTGAAATACGAGATTTCCTCCACCCGTTCCGGCTTCGGGACCGATATCAATGATCTGGTCGGCGGCATGCATAACCTCCTCTTCATGTTCAACAACGATCACAGTATTGCCCAGATCCCGAAGCGATTCCAGAACGCCAACCAGCCTCTGGGTATCTCTTGGGTGTAATCCAATGCTGGGCTCATCCAGAATATACATCGAACCAACCAGCGCACTTCCCAGAGAAGTGGCGAGTTTTATCCTTTGAAATTCTCCGCCAGACAGCGAATTTGTTAACCGGTTTAAGGTCAGATAACCCAATCCAACCCGGTTCATATAATCCAGACGCGTTTCAATTTCCGTCAGAATTCTTCTTGCAATGCTCCGGTCATGTTCGTTTATATCAACATGCTTGAAAAAAGTGATCACCTCTTTGATCGGCATTAAAACCAGATCCGTAATCGACACGCCGCCCACTTTTACGTAAGACGCATCTTTCCGCAAACGGGAACCGCGACAATCCGGGCAGGTTGTCCTGCCCCGGAAACGCGAAAGCATCACACGATACTGAATTTTATAAGTCTGGGATTCCAGTTCTGCGACGAAAGCGTTGATACCGGAAAAATATTGATTACCTGTCCAAAGCAATTCTTTTTGTTCAGGCGTTAAGTCTTTGTAGGGACGGTGAATTGGAAAGTCAAATTTGACACCCTGACGAACCAGCGGTACCAGCCAGTCGCTCATTTTTTCAGAACGCCATGGCGCAATAGCACCGTCATACACAGAAAGATTTTTGTCAGGAATGACCAGTTCAGGATCTATACCCAGGATTTTACCGAAACCTTCACAGCGTTTGCATGCTCCAAAAGGGTTATTAAAGCTGAAAAGATTGACAGTAGGTTCTTCGAAAATGATCCCGTCAAGCTCAAATTTGTCAGAGAAAACTCTTTGTTCCCCGCCTACAACTTGAACGAAACAGGCGCCTTCTCCTTCAAAAAATGCGGTTTGGACAGAATCTGAAAGCCGATATTGCGTATCCTCATCATCTTTATGAACCGAAGCTCTGTCGATAAGAATAAATATTTCTTTTCCTTCAAGCGGAAACTCCTCGGGTTTTTCCAGCACTTCTTCAATATAGGCCGTTTCTGAACCGATCATTATCCGGTTGTAACCTTTTGATAAAAGAATCGTCAACTCCTCTTTGACAGATCGACCATCACGAATTAAAAGTGGCGTAATGATTAAAACACGTGCACCTTCTTCCTGACTGAGCATATAATTTACGACATCAGTCACAGAATCTTTTTTTACCAATTCACCTGAAACAGGAGAATAAGTATGTCCGATTCTGGCGAAGAGCAGTTTTAAATAATCATAAATTTCTGTTGAAGTCCCGACCGTCGATCGCGGATTACGGGTATTTACCTTTTGTTCAATCGCAATTGCCGGAGAAATTCCTTTGATGTATTCCACCTCAGGTTTTTCCATACGACCTAAAAATTGCCGTGCGTAACTGCTCAAACTTTCCACATACATCCGCTGGCCTTCGGCAAACAAAGTATCGAAAGCCAAAGACGATTTCCCGGAACCTGAAAGTCCGGTAATCACAACCAGTTTATTTCTTGGAATGGCGACGTCAACACTTTTCAGATTATTAACACGTGCGCCTTTGATGAGAATATATTTTCTCGGATCTAATTCATCAAATTGAGAAACGTCAATCCGGGTCACAGGTAATTGCATCATATATGGAAAATCAGGTCAATTTGCGCGGGATTTTTTTGGTTTCCCGATCTTTATATTAACCCAAAAATCGTGCAATTAGTTTGTGTTTCCTAACAGTTGTTATAAGCTTCGATACTTAAAGTAGAAAAAATTTAGAAAAAAATAAGATACTTTGATACTTAAAATATCAATTTACTTTTTCCCCGCTTTTATCAAGACATATCCGTACTTGTTATAGAAAACCTTCTGAACGGGAATACTTGCCAGGCGGTCTGTTTTTGTAAAGACAAATTCGCCGGTTTTTGGCTCTCTTTCTTCTGCATATAATTCCGAATAAAAGTGAAAACTGGGGTTATAATGATTGAAAATTACCACATTTTTTAAATTATTATTTTTAGCAAAAAGCGCAGCTTCTTTAACCGGTTCTTGTAATAAAGCACCAAGTCGGGGCATCCAGATGACGTTAATGATAATCAACATCATAAGACCCACAATTCCCATCCTGATTTCGGTCGACCAGCTTTTTTTCCACCAGACCAATAATAATATCGCAAAAATGGTAAGCATAAAAAACAGATAAAATTGATCGAATTCAATCGGAACTGCTTTCAATACTTCCACGACATAGGCGTCGTTGATTTTTGGAATGACAAAAGGAACAGAAAATGGGATTGCTATCAGCAATATTATTAAAGTGAGAGCGGGCCATACCAACGGAAGGCGACTGTTATTTGCTGCATACCAACCGCCCAAAACGCATAACGGCGAGTATCCGTAAATAATATAATGATGTAGTTTGGTGCCGGAAAGAGAGAAAAGGACAAAGACAAAACAAAACCAGATCATCAGAAATGAAAGCCATTTTTTTGACCAGATGTATTTTATTTTGGTAAACGATTTCAGTATGACGGCGGTAAAGGGAAGTAAGCCAAGAAGCAATACCGGAACAAAATAAAGTATTCCGCCATAATGACCTTCAAAAGCAGTTTGAAAACGGTTAACATTGTGGTTGAGGAAAAACCCATTGATAAAATCTTCTCCGCTTGCCTGATATTCAAGGATATACCACGGAGCAGCGATGATCAAAAAAAGTAATATTCCGATCGGGTCCAACAGACGCAGGATAGCATTCCAGGTTTTCCATTTTACCAGATAAATCATGAAAACAGCACCGGGAATTAGCACGGCGATCGGCCCTTTTGCAAGAAAGCCGATACCGGTAAAAGCATAAAATGCCCAGATGAATTTTTTGTTTTTCTGATGAATAAAGTCAAAAAGACAAAACATAGCACCCGTCAGAGCCATATTTAAAATGCCATCAGCAAGCGCGGCCTTGCCAACGATTGTTATCTGGATAGACGATGCGGCGATGAGCGTCGCAAAAAATGCAGCGCGCTCGTCTAGTTTCTTTTTGGTAAAAAAATAAATCAGAAACATCCAGAAAACTGAAGCGAGGCAGGAGGGAAGCCGCATGGAAAACTCATTCCATCCGAAAATTTGAGCACATCCATATTGAAGCCAGTTTGTTAACGGAGGTTTATCAAAACGCTGTTCCTGGTTGATAAAAGTGGATACAAAGTCTCCGCGGACTGCCATTTCTCTTGTGCCTTCTGCAAAAAAACCTTCGTCCTCATCAAATAATGGGGCATTTCCGATTCCCCAGAGAAATCCAAAGAAGACGAAGACAATAAGAAAAAGTTTACGGTGTGTTTCAGTGAAGAGCATGTGTAGAGGATGATTGGTGAAATTCTTGTCTAAAATAACTTTGTCAGCCCCCCGCCAAGCCTTGGATCTGTTTGCGCTTCCCAGTATAAATTCATGTAAAAATAAATAAGTACAGAAACGGGAATGGCCACAAAAGCTGCGACATATACGTCGCCAAGAAAATGCGCCAACAGGTACATTCTTGAATAGGCAACGAGCAACGGAGGTATGAGCAGGAAAGGTTTATAAGCCGAAGATTTACATTCCAGCGCAAGAACGGTAAACAAAGCAAACGCAGAAGTCGTGTGGCCGGAAGGAAAACTATTAAAATGATAAAGCTGAACGCCCTCAACTTTGTGCAGCAAGGGCAATAGGGAAGCAAGAATTTTTGGAGGCCGATAAATTTCTGTGAAGACTATTTGTTTCAGGAATTGCACGACAATTCCTGAAATGGCATAACTAAGAAAGATTTTTACAGCAAGCCGGTAGGAAAAAAGTGCAGCTATTAAACCTGCGATAAGTATAAATGTGCCATCTCCGACGTGGGTGAAATTCTTGAAAAAAAGGTCAGCAACTGGTGTCCAGTGTTCGTTTACGAAGAGAAGAATGACATTCTGGGTGAACAATAACTGGACGATACCGAGGCATATCCAGATAAGGCAAAACGGTAAAAAGAATGATCGTTGTCGCAAACAGAAAAATCTCATGAGCTGGTGAATATGTCCCGGGAAGTTTTAAATGTTATTCCATTTTCTTTGGCTTTTTCGAATATCGGATCAGCCAAATGCCCCCAGCCGGTTACGTCAGACATGCAGTCTGTCAGTATTTTGACTTTTGGAGAAAGCTGTGGAGCGTAAGTTATAATCTGTTTGATACTGGTGGCAACACAATGCGAGCGCGCTTCGCCAACGATCAGAATCTGGTCGAACGCTTCCAATTCTGTAATGAACTCCTGGTCAAGTTCAGTTTCTTTTTCACCAACAATTGGCACCTGCGCACGAAAAATTCCAAAATGTTCGGTCAACGGATTTATACCTTTGATGATGGCTTTGTAGTCTGTTCCCGTACGATGCGTCCAGGAAAGCAAACCGTGTAAAATGGTATCATCCAGCGAAGCACCACGTGATCCGATCAGGCAATGTTCCGGCCAGATAAAATGCTTGAATTCTCCTTCACTTTCCAGCGTTTCAAGATATTTCAGGACGAAGTCTTTGTGATAACGAGGTGTCCATTTTCCTGATTTTACAGCACTTGCCGTGATTAAGGTAAAAGGAGCAACAGTATTTCCATTTGGATCTTCCCAAAATAACGGATGCGCAATATCAAGAACGCTGTGCGTGTCGAGTGTTACAAAAATCTGATTGATGCTTTCTCCATACGTGGCGATAAGCTGAGCTATTCTTTCAACATCTTTTTCTGCGCCGGGCACGAACAAGGTGCCTTTTGGATTACAGAAATCAAACTGAGCATCAATAATTAATAATGCTGTTGTTTTGTTGTTCATATCAGAAATTGCTTTTCGGTTGACAAGAAATATAAAATTCAGGATTAGTCTGTTACGCCAGGATTAAGATTAAATCATCATTATTCCCACTCTTCCGGCACGTTTAACTGCCGCGCATACATTTTGGAACTTAGCTGATGCACGAGTTTCAGCATTTTATTGGTGTCTTTTTTATAATCGACCCGGTAATCTTCTTCCAGTTTGTTTAAACCATTCAGGATTGTCAGCGCCTTTTTCGCAATGTACAAGGCACATTTATCGGTTCTGGAAGTGTATACCTTCAACTTGTCAGAATAACTGGTCAAGAAGGTATTCAACAAAAAAATGTTCAATTCCAGCGCACCGATTTTATCTTTTGTCACCTTGACGTGATAGGTAATATCACCACTCAGATTTCGCATATCCATCAAAATCCATCCCGGCGAATCCTGAACATTTTTAGTGAGACGGGTAATGTGCGCCATGATGGATTCCCGTCTTTCTGGTATCGTTGCCGAATCTTCGATCAGTTCAAAATATAATTTGTCGGTCAGCGCTTTATCTTTTGTAATAAGCCTGATAAGCAGCTTATCCTTCTCCTTTGGCGGCATTTGAATAATGGCCTTCTTCAATTGATCTTCTATTGGCATATCGGTTTCCCGTTAATAAGTTGAATTCAGGTACACAAAAAACCAGGATACCTTCGATAATAGACACATTGTGGCAAATGAAAGTATTTCTACTCTTTTATCAAATTGTCAGTATATGATGAAATAACTATACCGGATAAACTCGTTTTTCAGCAAGTTTCATCCTTATTCCAGAGATAATAAATAAATTGGTAATCCGGAAATTGATTTCTGACGTATGCTTATATATTTGATTTCCGGATATTCAAGGGCTGTGCCCAGGCAAAACTGCCTAATTATATTCAGAATTAATATTGGATTATTATTCAAAACTTGTTGTCCAATCCGGGAAAAATGGGGCTAAAATTTCAAAAAGCAAAGAATAGTTCATTAAGAACGGCACCATTTGGTTGAAAAAATATTTTAGGCTTGTAACTTGCACTCTTTATGTATTTTAAATTTCGATACACATTATGATTTCAGTGGCCATGTGCACTTACAATGGCGCAAAATATTTGCCTGAGCAGTTGGAGAGCATAGCCAATCAGATTATCCCTGTTGATGAGCTGGTTGTGTGTGATGACGGATCGAATGACGATACCATTCAGGTTTTAAGATCATTTTCGGAAAAGGCAGCTTTTCCTGTTTTTATTCATCAGAATGAAAACAACCTTGGTTCTACAAAAAATTTCGAAAAATGCCTTTCATTGTGCAAAGGCGATATCATTTTCTTTTCGGATCAGGATGATGCCTGGCAGAAAGACAAAGTTCAAAAGCAGATAACCTATTTTGATACGCACCCAAACATCGACGCTGTTTTTTCAGATGCGATGATGATGGATGATGATTCAAATCCAACTGGCCGGACGATATGGCAGGAGATAGAATTTGATGACGTTGCCCAAAATAAATGGGTAAGCGGAGAGGCGCATGAGATTCTTTTTAAAGGTTTCGTAGTAACGGGCGCAACGCTGGCGATAAGAAAATCTGCTTTGCCGAGATTAATGCCTTTTCCAACACATATTCCTGATTTAATCCATGATGCTTATATCGCGCTGATTTTAGGTCTTCAGGAAAAAATTGATTTTATCAATGAACCGCTGATTTCATATCGTATTCACGCCAGGCAACAGGTTGGGTTTGGAGCAAAAGCGGAACCAGTAAGGTTCAGAGACCGGTTTTTCCGTGATCGGAATGAAAAACTTCTTCCTCTGCAGGAGCGGGCAGATAAGCTTGAACAGATTTATCAGCTGCTTATGGGAATTCCGCTGTTTCCAAAAGACAAATTGAAGAACTTACGAATCGCGAAGGAACATTATAAAAAAAGAGCGAAGTTGCCCAAAAACCGTCTTACGCGCGTGGTACCTGTGATGACGGATATCGTGAAAGGTAGATATTTATTCAGCAGCAAACACTGGTGGCTTCCGGTTTTTGGCGATTTATTTGAGTAACAATTAATTTACAAGTGAAAATAGTGAACCAGGAACCGAGCGCAGCGATTGTTATCCCTGTCTATAAATCGGAGTTGACAGAGTCAGAAAAATTGTCGCTCAGGCAATGCATGAAAGTCTTGTCAAAGTTTCCTGTGATCATTGTTAAGCCTGAAAGTCTGGATTTGCCGGAGATAAAACAAGAATACCCTGTTATCCGTTTTAAGTCATTCAGCGATTTATATTTTAGGGGAATTGATGCTTACAATGAGCTGATGATCTCAGCGAATTTTTACAAAACCTTCGCTGACTTTGACTACATATTAATTTATCAACTGGATGCTTACGTATTTAAAGATGAATTAATGAACTGGTGCCGGAAGGGATATGATTATATCGGCGCTCCGTCACTGCACAGAGAAGAATTCGATACGCTTTCGCCTGGCGAGAAGGATATTTTTGCCCATGCTCTTTCTAATAACCGGTTTGTTTTAAACGGAGGCTTATCGCTTCGGAAAATTTCTTCATTTCTGCGTTATCTGAAAATTTATAATACCTTTTACCCTGCCTGGCTAGGCAATGAAGACATGCTGTTCTCTCAGGAGGCGACACGCCTCATTCCGATGAAATTATTTCTGAAATTACCTACATGGCAGGAGGCGTTGCATTTTTCTTTTGAAAAAAGTCCTGCGGCGACTTACGAGATCACAAATCACCAGCTTCCCTTTGCATGTCATGCTTGGGAACGTTATGATCCGAAATTTTGGGCTTCTTTTATCCCCGAAAAGTAAGAAAAATCTGCTTTAACAATTTTTAACAAACTATCCCCTGTCTTGCGGCGTTTTTGAAGTTAATTCGTAAAAAATTAACAAAGAATAACCATGACCTATAAATCGCTTTTTGCCTTTACTTATGCTGTTGCGCTTTCACTTACTGCTGCTTTTGGGCAAATAACTGAAAACCCAAGAGTAGAGGAACAATCTGCGCCTTATGTGAAAATTAAACGGGTGGAACTGACGGATGAGTACACGATAGTTTACATGCGTTTTGTAGAACGTGAGAGTCCTTCTATGAAACGATTAAACCCTAATTTTAGAGGAATGCCTGATTTTCAGCAACGGAAAGTGCCTTCGACCTCAACGATCGGGCTTGATCCGGAGACCCGTTTATATAAGCCAGGTGAAATTGATAAAAAATATAAACTGATTCGGGCCAAGGATATTCCGCTTGATATGCGAAAAGAGGTTTATTCAGGAGATACGGTAAATTTCGTAGCATATTTCGAAAGACTTTCTCCGGGAATCGAGGTTTTTGATTTTTATGAAGGCCGCTCTACGAAAGAAACCATGACCTGGAATTTTTACGGCGTGCATATCAAAAACCCTTTAAAGAAAAATTCCAAATCAACCGCGAAGGTTACTCCAAAGGCTGTAAAACCGGCTCCGCAAACTCCGATTGAGCAGAAACCAGAGCCGAAGGTTGAGGAAAAGCCAGCTCCTGCGGAAGATGAATATGTGATGATTAAAGGAACGGTTTACGATTCAAAAACTAAAAATCCGATTCCTGCTCAGATTACTTATTTCGAAAAAGGAGACTCGCTTGAATTCAAATCTTCATCAGGTAATTACCGGATTGGTATCGATCCAAAATCAAATTATGATTTCCGGGTTTTGGCCAAAGGATATTACGGAACCAATTTCAGTCTGGCCCCTGCGGATTCTTCAATGAAAGGCTCATTTTTGAAGGACTTTTATTTAATTCCGCTTGCTGTTGGTGAGACTATTGCGCTGCCGAATATATACTTTGAAACATCTAAATTTACCTTATTGGCAGAATCGTATTCTGAACTGGATCGGCTGGCTGGTATGATGAAAGACAATCCGGATGTAAAAATCCGGGTGGAAGGTCATACGGATAATGTGGGTGATTTTGACAAAAATCTGGAATTGTCGGCAAACCGGGCTGCTGCCGTGAAAAAATATCTGATCAACAAAGGAGTAAGCGAAGACCGTATTGAAACAAAAGGTTTTGGGGCGACGAAGCCTCTGGCCAAAAACGGCTCCGAAGAAGAAAAGAGAAAAAACAGAAGAGTTGAATTCGTCATTACGCAGACAAAGAATACTGAGTAAGAAAGAAAAAGGTCATTTAGAGCGAACTAAATGACCTTTTTTATATTCAGATTATCTCGCTTTGATAATATTAATAAACTCTCGGGATTTCAAAGATGCACCTCCAACAAGGCCGCCATCGATATCAGGAGAAGCGAAAAGTTCGTCTGCGCTTGCAGCCGTTACGCTTCCTCCGTAAAGGATAGAGATTTCGTCAGCAATTTCACTTCCGTATTTTTCGGCCAAATGCGCACGTAAAGCCGCGTGCATTTCTTGTGCTTGTTCAGCACTGGCAGTCAAACCTGTTCCGATCGCCCAGATTGGTTCGTAAGCGATAACTACTTTTTGCAATTGTTCAGCAGAAAGGTGGAAAAGACTTTCTGAGATCTGATTTTTTACAAATCCGATGTAATCTTCATTTTGTCTTTGATCCAATGATTCACCGCAGCAAAAAATTGGAGAAATACCGTTTTCGAGTGCGATATTCACTTTCGCAGCAAGCAGTTCATTTGATTCAGCAAAATACTGACGACGCTCGCTATGACCGATCAAAACGTATTCGATACCGATCGACTTAAGCATTGCCGCAGAGATTTCACCTGTGAATGCTCCCGAAGCCTTATCCGAACAGTTTTGCGCAGCTAATGCAAAATTTGGAGAAGTCTCAATATATTTTTGAAGGGTAGTCAGATAGATTGCAGGAGGGCAAAGGATCACTTTTACGTCTCCCTTCACTTCGTCGTTCGCAATATTTACAAGCTCAGACGCCAAAGCAACTGCTTCATCTGCAAGCTTATTCATCTTCCAATTACCGGCAACTATTTTATTTCGCATAATAAATTTTATTGTGTTAAATCCGCGTTTCGCGCTACAAACTTACCATTATTTCCTCATTTCCGGAATTCTATTCTTCCATAAAAATATCTTCATTATAATAAGGAAATTGCAAGATTTTTTTGTGTTTATTATAGAAATAAAAGGTATTTTTACATAAGAAACCGATTTCTGACAAATGACTACTTATCGCCCCGAAAAGGATATAAATCATTCGTAATGAGACCAGTTAATTCATGAAAATAAAATATAAACCAAGGTTTAAAAAGAAAGGAGGCCACGATGAAAACTTTTATCTGGTTACTGTTAATCAGCACATGTTTCATTGCTAATGTTGCATTTGCCGCCTCAACGGATGGCATCAAAAACACCGAAGAAAAATACGGTTACTTTTTAGAGAAGAATCATAAGACGGCCCGGATACCTTTTGAAATGCACTCAAATCTTATTCTGGTTTACGCCCGCATTAACGATGTTGATTCACTACGCTTTATCCTCGATACCGGTGTCAGTTCCATTATTATCACAGATCCATCCATCTTAAAACCAGACAAACTGCGTTTAACGCGTAAAGTTAACCTGTCCGGAGCAGGCGAAGGTAAGTCGGTTGCAGCGCATGTAGCGATTGATAATAGGTTTGCGATGGGAAGGCTCAGAGCAAATCATCAAAATATTGTCGTAATTGAACAAGACTTTTTACGCCTTTCTGAATATGTCGGGGTGCCGGTACACGGCATTTTTGGATATGATATTTTTAACAATTTTGTCGTGACGATCGATTTTGCTAAAAAGGAACTGCTGCTGACACAGAACGGGCAATATAAATATAAAGCCAGCAAGGGTGACAAACATCCCATCGTGATTGAAGATACCAAACCATTCACAGATGCTGTCACTTTGTATGCCGACGGGCGTGAAAAACCAATCCGCGTTTTGATTGATACGGGCGCAGGCCATGCATTGTTACTAAATAATTCTCCTAAAGAAACCTACAGACTTCCTGAAAAAGTCATGCGTGCACAGCTGGGAAGAGGATTAAATGGCGTGATAAACGGAAATCTCGGCCGCGTTGACCGGATGAAACTGGGACGTTTTGAGTTGGACAATATCGTAGCCTCTTTTCCCGACAGTGCAGGGTTTAGTGCAAAAATGGGAAGTAATGTGGAGCGTCAGGGAAATATTGGCTGCGAACTGCTTCGTAGATTCAAGGTTACGATGAATTACCATGAGGGTTATATGGTTTTGAAACCCAACAAAAGCCGCTTGCGTGAAAAATTTGAACATGATATGAGCGGAATGGAAATTCGCGCAGAAGGCAGTGACCTGCGTTCCTATTTTATCAACCACGTTCAGGAAAAATCCCCGGCTGCCGGTGCCGGCCTTATCGAAGGAGATCAGTTGCTTTTTATTGACGATCATGCTGCAACAGAATTGAATGTAAGTGAAATTTATAAACTGATGCAGCGCGGCGACGGAAGGAATATTGATTTACTTGTGAAACGGAATGGAAATATTTTCTTCACCAAGCTTACGCTGCGAAGAATGATTTAAGTATTTTTAAGGCCGCAACTAACTATTTGTTTTATTTTGGAACGCCTTAAATTGACGGAGGATGGGTCGCACTCCTTACTCAATTCACAATATAATCAGCATTATCACTCTGTGTCTGGAGCTCTCAAAGAGTCCAGACACATTTATATGAACCTGGGACTAATCCCTGTCCTTGAGGCGGCAGAAAAACCTGTCCGTGTTTTTGAGATGGGCTTTGGGACAGGTCTTAATGCATTTCTTACCTGGCAGGCAGCCGATTTGTACAAAAAATCCATTTTATATACCGGCGTTGAAGCATTTCCTGTTTCAATGGAAGAAGCCTCGCAGCTCAATTATGACGCTGTAACTTCCTTTACAGGTTTAATGAAATTACATCAAGCTTCCTGGTTTGAAAATCATCAGCTGTCAGAGAATTTTACTTTTAGAAAAGAACAACTGACCTTACAGGAATTTTCTACGGATGAACTTTTTGATGTGATTTTTTATGATGCCTTTGATCCAAAAGCGCAGCCAGAATTATGGACGGAAGAAATACTCGGAAAAATTGCGGCCCAAACGCGTGTTGGAGGCGTATTGGTTACCTATTCTTCAAAAGGTATCGTGAAGCGGGCGTTAGCAGCAGCAGGATTTTCCGTCCAGAAACATAAGGGGCCAGGTAAGAAATGGCATGTTTTGAAAGCTGTAAAAATCTGACAAAAACTATTCGCTCGTAATTAGTTTGTCGGGGTATGGTTATTAAATACTTTTGTCAATTGTTAAGATCTTTGTATATCATCAATATGGAATTTCAGAATATTATTAGCCAGGAACTTCGTGAAGCACAAACCGTTCTCGAAACATTTTTAAGTGACCCTGTTCAAATAGATAAAATAGAAAAAGCAGCGTCTCTTATGGCGGATGCAATTTCAAATAACCATAAAATCATATCTTGTGGAAACGGCGGATCACACTGTGACGCCATGCATTTCGCCGAAGAACTAACCGGGAGATACCGGGACAATCGCCGCTCATTACCTGCAATCGCAATTTCTGATGTAAGTCATTTGAGCTGTGTCAGTAATGACTTTGGTTTTGAATTTGTATTTTCAAGATTTGTTGAAGGTTTGGGACAATCCGGAGATGTACTTTTAGGACTTAGCACGAGCGGAAATTCGGGCAATATTATCCGTGCTGTTGAAGCGGCTAAAGCAAAAGGGATGAAAGTGGTGATTCTTTCAGGAAAGGATGGAGGAAAACTGGCAGGACAGGCTGATGTCGAAATCCGTGTTCCTCATTTCGGATATGCCGATAGGATTCAGGAAATACACATCAAGGTGATACATATTTTCATGCTGCTGATCGAAAAAATGGTGATCGGGAATTAATTTAAAATGAAAGTTACTATTTTGCCGGTGCACCAGACCAAAAATAAATCTATATGAAGGTACGTCCGGCAGTTATTATCGTTCAGGAAGATGCTGTTCTAACCATGCGTTACAAGTATGGCGAAAAAGAGGTTTTTGCGCTTCCGGGAGGAAACCCTGATCCGGATGAATGTTTGCCGGAGGCACTTCGCCGCGAGCTAATGGAAGAGTTATGTGTTACTGTCGAAATTGAGGAAATGGCCCTTTGCGGTGAGGTTTTGTGGGGAAAGACGAGAAAAGAAACCTTACACATGGTTTTCAAAGCAAAAATTGCAGAGGGGCAACCAATCATTAATCCGACCGAAACAACCGCACTTGAAGTCGTCTGGCTGCCATATTCAGAATTGGAAAGCAGGCTGATGTATCCCAATGTAGGAAAGGAAATCCGGGAGTATTTAAATGGAAGTCTGAAATCCGCATACATCGGTGTCATTGACCAACCTTATGTAAAATAATATTCAGATACAAAAAGGTCATAATCTTCGCCTGAATAAGCAACTCAGATATATTCTGAATTTTTTAATTTCCTTCGCAAAGCGTTATTCCTTAAACGCGAAAATAAAATATTGCCCAAAATTGAATAATAGAACGTTTTTTTATGCCATTTCTATTATACTTTTAGAATAGGCTTCACAAAAACAGAAACAAACCGTACTTTTGCGGTTTAACGAGTTTCTAGGATAAATGGACAACGAGAGGAAGGAGCGATTATCACAGTTTTTAAGACGGAACTCTGAGGGCCAAACATTATCACAAGGGCGTTCCATTTTCAGCAGCGGTGGTTATAATATCGTGAAATTGGACTACAATGGAGGAGGTTATGCCGAGTTCAAAGTAAAAAGTGATTACTCGGTCCGGGATTATGTTATCAAAATCCAGGATTTTCTTACCCCAAATATTAGTACTTCCTGTACATGTACGCATGATTATGGCGGACTTTGCAAGCATCGCATCGCAATGACGTTGTATGTTCTGGATAAAATGCCAGCCTACGTGAAGCCAACGGAGCATGACATGGCCGACACCATGGTTGTACTTCCGTCACTGAAAGACGTATATCTTGAAGATATTGTCCAAAGGGAAACCTGGAATAACCGAAATCAGCTTGCAAAGGTTGATATCGTTTCTACAAGGGACGGGTTTGCAGCATGTAAGGTCAATATCCTAGATGTAGACTTTACGGTTCAATTCACCAAAATTCCGAATTCAAATCAAATACAGACAAGTTGTTCATGCGGACAAATATTATATGTTCCCATTTGTGAGCACAAACTGGCCGCATTATTAAAACTGCGGGACCAGTTTGGGGAACGTGCGTTTGATATGATGCGTGACTGGACGGAAGATAAAACCAATCTTCTCGCGGAATATGGTTATGCGCTGGAAGATAATCTGGAAGGGAAATTTGATTTCAAAATTGACCAGAGCGGTTCCTTACAGTTAATTAAGCAAGATAAGGGCATTCAGAAAGTAGGGTCTTTCCAAAACTGGCGCTCGCTGCGGGATAGGGTAATACCGGATTTGCAGCCTAGCTATCAGGTTACGGATAATGATTCTCATTCGGGAGATGAAAGACTTTCGCTATATGTGTTTTGGCCAAGAGGTGCTGATAGTTCGCTGGATGTTGGTTTTGGAATTTTTTCTGCCAAAAGCAGTTCGAAGACGCAGAAATATACGCATATCCGCAGTATTGCCGGCGGATCCGGAACGGCTTATTTGCCAGAGGAAATTCCGGTTTTAACAGCGGGAGATTCCCGATTGGTACGAATTGCAAGACATTTCAGCCCGGAAGGTCTTCAAAAATATATGAAAAGTCGCGGGCAGTCAAGTGCTCATTTAAGCGACGAATCTTCGGATTATCAGAGCGAGGCACACAAATGGGTGGGTCGTCAGCTTGTCAGGATTTTTAAGGATCTGAGCGGAGAGCGGTTGTTCATTACTGAAAATGATTACGTAACGAATCAAAATCAGCTTCAGGAAGTAAAACTTCACCCGACGCCTGCCAAGATATTTTTTGTTTTAACGGAAGATCAGGAATTTATAAGCCTGAATCCTTATGCAGAAATTGAAAAGGGAAAACCAATCGATCTTCAGCAGGTGGCTGCAACATTTGATAGTTTCTGGCTTGGCATTTACAAGGAGGATATTCTTTTCCGCTGGGCAAGTATCAATGATGCTGAGATGGTTGATTATTTACGGCAGAATGGATTTAAAATCCGTGTCCGCAAAGATCACGCCGACAGTTTCATGAAAGATTGGGTGATGCCTGTAACAGAGCATTTCGAGGTTATTTTCCAAACGCGTCATGCGCTGGAAACGAGCGCAATGAAATATGTGAAAGGTAGAATTTATCTTAAAGAAGATGACGCCAATTTATTGATCGTACCTACTTATGTTTATGAGGGCGACGAAGAATCGGATGAAGCAGAATTAATTCACGATAATCAGCGTACAAAAGCGGGATTTGAAGACAATAAAATCCAGTTGTTGGAGCGTGATATCGCAGCTGAAAAGGTTCATTGGGAATGGGTGAAATCGCTGCATCCTGATTTTGCTCAGCAACCTGACCAACCATTTTTCTTCATACCTTTTGAAGAGGTGATGAAAGATGGATGGCTGTTCCATTTTGTTGATACGGTTGAGGAAAAGGAAGTCCAGCTGTTAGGTTTTAAAGACCTGAAAAAAATGCGCATTAACCCAAACCGGGGAAAGGTGCAGATCAGAGCATCTTCGGGCATCGACTGGTTTGATATGCAGATCGAAATTACTTTTGGAGATCAACAGGTATCACTCGCAGATGCTAAAAAAGCTTTGCTGAAAAAACAGAATTACGTGGAGCTGAAAGATGGCTCGATGGGAATTTTGCCGGAAGAATGGATACAGAAACTCGAACCGTTATTGAAATTCGGTAGAGTGGATGGTGACGAAGTGCATTTATCAAAATTCCATTTTTCGCTGATTGAAGAGCTTGCTTCGCAAATCGATAACGAAGAAGTATTGCAGGAGCTTTGGGAGAAAAAACAGAAACTTCTGAATTTTAAAGAAATACCAAGTGTGCCGCTTCCTGAAAATATTAACGCGACGCTGAGACAGTATCAGGAAGAAGGATATAAATGGTTGAATTTCCTCGAAGAATTTGGCTGGGGTGGTTGTTTGGCGGATGACATGGGATTAGGGAAAACCCTGCAAATGTTAACCTTCCTGCAACACCAGAAAAACAAAAATCCATTGGCTACGAATTTAGTCGTAGTTCCTACAACCTTGATTTTTAACTGGCAAGCAGAATCGGCGAAGTTTACGCCAGATCTGAAATTATATGTTCACCGTGGAATGGACCGTCGGAAAGATCTTGAAATTTTCCAGGATTATGATATCGTTCTGACAACATACGGCACGATGAGAAGTGACGTGGAATTGTTGAAAAAAATACAGTTCAACTATATTGTTTTAGATGAATCTCAGGCCATCAAAAATCCTGATTCATTAACAGCAAAAGCATCCCGATTGCTGAGATCAAATAATCGTCTGGCCATGACGGGTACGCCGGTTGAAAATAATACGTTCGATCTGTATTCTCAATTCGAGTTTTTAAATCCTGGACTATTAGGTCACGCCGATTTTTTCCGTGCAGAATATGCCACGCCGATCGACAAGTTTCAGGACAAAGTAAAGGCCGAAGAATTACGTCGTTTGGTATATCCTTTTATGTTAAAACGGACGAAGGAAGAAGTAGCAACCGACTTGCCGGATAAAACGGAAACGATCCTGTATTGTGAAATGGGTAAGAAGCAGCGGAAGGTATACGAAACCATTCGCGAAAAATACCGGTTACAGATTGCAGAAAAGCTGGCAACGGATGGCTTGAACAAAAGTAACTTCCTGATCTTTGAAGCACTTCTGAAACTGCGTCAGATCTGTGATTCTCCAGTGTTACTTTCGGATGATGTGGATTATGGAAATGAATCTGCAAAACTGGAAGAAATTGTAAGGGAGATTGAGGAAAATGCGTCAAATCATAAAATTCTGATATTTAGTCAATTCCTGGGAATGCTGGATTTAATTCGTCAGCATCTTGAAAAGGTAAATATTCCTTATGAATATCTGGACGGACAAACAGTTGATCGTGCGGGGCGTGTAAACCGTTTCCAGAATGATCAGAATTGCCGCGTTTTCCTGATGAGTTTGAAAGCGGGTGGAGTAGGACTTAACCTTACAGAAGCGGATTATGTTTATTTGATGGATCCGTGGTGGAACCCGGCTGTTGAGCGTCAGGCAATTGACAGAACGCACCGGATTGGACAAACGCGTAAGGTGTTTGCTTATAAAATGATCTGTAAGGATACGATCGAAGAAAAAATACTGCTGCTGCAAGAACGCAAGCAGGAACTGGCCGAAGATTTGGTAGGCGGCGAGGCCGGATTTATCAAAAAACTAAGTCAGGATGATATCATGGCATTATTTAGTTAGAAAGAAAGGTCTACGATTTATTTCGTAGACCCTTCTTTTTTATCATCTTTATTCAACAACAGCAGTAAATTCGATTTCAACAAGATAGTCCGGTGACACTAATTTGCTGATTTGATAAATTCCGGTTGTTGGTTTTATCTCTCCAAAATAAGCACCATGTGCTCTGGCGATGTCGTCAAATTTGGCGATATCCGTTGTAAAGATTCTTGTACGTACAACATCTTTCAGCGAAACGCCAGCTTCTTCAAGCACTTTTGAAATTCTTTCAATGATATTGTTGGTTTGTGCATAAGCATCATCCGCTTTCACAATTTCTCCGTCGACGATGGCGACAGTACCTGAAACTTCTACAATGTTTCCGATGCGAACCGCGCGGCAATAACCCATTTTATCTTCCCACGGTGAACCGGTAAGGATATTTTGTCTTGGCATGGTAAGGTATTTTAAATTTTTGTGGGTGTAAATATATTGAGTTGAATTTTAAATGGACGAGTTATTGAAATAACATTTTCTGGAAAACCTGAATCTATCTCAAACCCTTTTTATTCAAATATTCAGTCAATGCTTCCGGATGATCCGTTTGTAAACCTTGAACGCCTTTATTTATTGCTTCGTCCCAAGAGGCTGGCCCTTCCGCTGGACTTTGAACATCGAGCCAGGTTGAAATTCCCTTTTCTTTTATCATTTTCTCCATGTCCGGATTCACAACGTTATCAATAACGCTGATCTGAATTTCGGTCAAAAAGGATGACAACTGTTCAACATTTTTAATTTCGTCCGGTATACTGGTCATTAATGGTATTTCCGGAGCAATAGATTTCCATTGCGGATATTGTTCTTTTTTATTGATATAGACTATAATCTGCTTTTCCATTCCGGCTTCCTGGATCTGTTTCCAGGTTTGCGCCACATCTGCATCTTTGAAATCCAGATAAATATTGATCTTGTTTTTACACAATTTCAAAACTTCTCTGAATTCCGGGATTTTGTGTGCTTTATGGTTATGATTGAATACCTGAAGCTTCTTGATTTCAGCCAAAGTATGATCACTTATTTTCCCTTTTCCATTTGTAGTACGGTCGACATTTCCGTCGTGATGAATGATCAGGTGACCATCTTTCGTCGTACGTAAATCAACTTCTACATAATCCACGCCGTATTTAATTGCTTCATCAATAGAGGCTAACGTATTTTCAGGAACGTTAACATGATTTCCGCGATGAGCAATCACAATGAGTTTGTGCTTGCTTGCCGGCAGATTCTGGGCTGTTGAAAGGGTTGAAATAAAACAGAATATAATCTGAATCAGAAGAAAATTATTTTTGTACGCGGACATTATAAAACTAATTTGTTGTTTGAAAAATGTGTAAAATGCCTTTTCAATACTAATTTTTTAATAATAGAGGCCACTATTACGTATTAAGAAAAAAGGTCTAAGCATTTAAGATTTTATCTCTCAAATGCTTAGACCTTTTATATTGTTCAGAAATCACTATTGAGCCGGGCTAAAAGCTAATCGCTAACAGCCAACAGCTATTAAACTATTTCAAAACTCGACAATTTCACAAATTCCTGAACGCGCGCATCAATTTCTTCTTGTGTAAGATTCACAACCCGTTCAGTGCCAAATTTTTCAACACAAAAAGATGCCATGGCAGAACCGTAAATGATAGCGCGTTTCATGTTTTCAAAAGAAATATCATCCGTTTTGGCAAGATATCCGATGAATCCGCCTGCGAAACAGTCACCTGCTCCGGTTGGATCAAACACCACTTCCAATGGCAAAGCCGGTGCGAAGAAAATTCTTTCTCCCTGGAACAAAAGTGCTCCGTGTTCTCCTTTTTTGATGATCAAAGTTTTTGGCCCCATCGCCATAATCGTCTGTGCTGCTTTACGCAAAGAATAATCACCGGAAAGCTGGCGAGCTTCTTCGTCATTGATCGTCAATACATCAACCAATTTTAACACCTCCTTCAAATCGTCCATGGCAATGTTCATCCAAAGATTCATGGTATCAAGCATGATCAGTTTTGGACGTTTTGCCATACGTTCGATTACTGCCTTTTGAGTAGCAGGAACCGTATTTCCCAACATTAAATATTCCGTTGTCTGATAAGATTCAGGGATAACCGGATCGAAATCAGCCATTACATTCAGCTGAGTTTCAAGCGTATCACGCGTGTTCATATCCTCGTGATATTTTCCCGACCAGAAGAAAGTTTTCCCATCAGGGATAGTTTTTAAACCTTCGGTATTAACGCCGTGTTCTACAAGAAGGTCAACCATTTCCTGGGGGAAATCACCGCCTACAACGGCTACCAGATTATTTTTTTTGGTAAAATACGATGCAGATAGTGTGATATAGGTTGCCGCGCCGCCAATGATTTTATCGGTTTTTCCGAAGGGTGTTTCAAGGGCATCAAACGCCACAGAGCCAACTGTTAATAAACTCATAAAGTAGTATAGTATTGATTTTTAGTAAGTTTCAATTTTTGATTGGAAGACAAAAACGCTGCGAAGATAATAAAAACAGCTGAATAGCAGATTCAAAGGATTGCATAATGCTAAACAGTTGGCGGTCAATCCTGAGTTATTTGCTATTTTTGTCAGGCAGCGTTAAATTATGATTTGATCTTAAGGTGAAAATTACTATCATTAAAACTGTGCAAAGATGATTGCCATTGATAAAGCCAGAACGCAAATCGAAATTGCGAAACAACTTCTTACAAATCATGCAAAGCCCGAAGATGGATTATTTCAGAACAAAAATTATGTTAAAAAAGCCGGACTTACTGCATATAATGGTCTTTTGTTGTCGCTCGTTGCGTTGTTGAAAGAAGACAGAAAAGCTCATGCAGTTATGGTAGAGCAGGATTTATTCAAATTGAACAAAAGGATATTTGCTGACTTTATCACCGCCCAACAGGTTCTAAGTAAATCAATGGGAGTTTACGGAACTAGGAGTCAGGCGTTAGCTCAACTTGGAATTTTGGAAGCTGAAAAGATTATAACCTGGGTTGAAAAGTCCCTTGCCAAAAGACAAAAAGGAGCAGAAATGCCTTTAATGATATGCAGACCAATTACTAAATTGATTACAAGAAAGTAAAATATTCATGACTGATAAAACTTACCAGCCCCTTAAAATATTCAATACGCTTACCCGTAAAAAGGATTTGTTTGAACCGCTCGCTGCGCCTTATGTAGGTATGTATGTTTGTGGGCCAACGGTTTACAACAACGTTCACCTTGGAAATATCCGTACTTTTTTGTCCTTTGATATTCTGTACCGATATCTGACGCATATTGGCTACAAAGTCCGTTATGTAAGAAATATTACGGATGTCGGGCATTTGGTTGGTGACGGTGACGAAGGCGAAGACAAAATTGGGAAAATGGCGAAGCTGCAACAGCTTGAACCGATGGAAATTGTTCAACGTTATACCAATGATTTTCATGATGTTACTGCTGAATTTAATTTGCTGCCGCCAAGTATCGAACCGACTGCAACGGGGCATTTGATTGAACAAATTGAAGCGGTTAAATCATTAATCGAAAAAGGTGCAGCTTACGAATCTAACGGTTCTGTTTATTTTGATATCACAAAATATAACGACGCTGGGAATGAATATGGAAAACTTTCGGGAAGGATTCTGGAAGATCTTCTGAATGAAACGCGTGATCTGGACGGACAGTCTGAGAAACGTAACCCGCTTGATTTTGCGCTTTGGAAAAGAGCCAGTCCTGAGCATATCATGCAATGGGATTCTCCATGGGGAATGGGTTTTCCGGGCTGGCATTTGGAATGTACTTGCATGAGCGCCAAATATTTAGGGAAACAATTTGATATTCACGGCGGTGGAATGGACTTAAAATTCCCACACCATGAATGCGAAATTGCACAGGGAAGAGCTTTGACCAACATCGAACCGGTGCGTTACTGGATGCATACGAATATGCTGACGGTGAACGGACAAAAAATGTCAAAATCGCTGAACAATTCTTTCCTTCCAAGCCAGTTATTTTCAGGAGATCATGAATTGCTGGATCAGGCTTACAGTCCGATGACCGTTCGCTTTTTTATGTTGCAAAGTCAGTATAGAAGCACGCTTGACTTCTCTAACGATGCCTTAAAAGCGGCTCAAAAAGGATATAAAAGATTGGCAAATGGTATCCGTTTGGCCAAAATGCTGAAATATTCTGACGAGGAAGTTGCACGTGACGATAAGAAAATTGAGGATATAGAAAAATCAATTCAGGGTTTCTATGACGCCATGAATGATGATCTGAATACCGCTGTGGCCATTGCCAATCTGTTTAATATGCTGAAATACATCAACATGCTGAACATGAATCAGGTGAAATCAGCCGCTTTGGGTGAGTCAACTTTTACCTCGTTATTGGAAAACTTTATTGTTTTCATTGAAAATGTACTTGGTGTAAAAGAGGAACTTAGCGAGGGACACGCGGTGCTGGACGGCATGTTAAATCTTTACCGGGAATATAAGGCGGTTCAGAATTACGAGAAAGTGGATGAGATTCGTACATATTTCAAACTTCAGGGACTTGCAATCCGTGATAGCAAATTGCGTGTGGACTGGGCTTATGAAGAGTAGGAAAATGAGAAAAAGTGGATTTTTATCTTCCGTTTTTATGGCTTGTTTTTTGACCTGCATATTATTTTTGTATAGCTGTAAGTCAAAAACGAGTTCAGAACAAACCGCAGAACAAATAGAAAAATTAGTCGCCAGTCCGGCTTTTAATGCAGATTCAGCTTTTCAATTTGTCAAAAAACAAGTTGATTTTGGAGCGCGGGTACCCAATTCGTCTGCGCATAAAGCCTGTGGTGATTATCTGGTTGCGACTTTTAAAAAGTTTGGACTTGAAGTTACCGAGCAAAATTTTACGCCTACGACTTACGACGGTAAAAAGCTCAATGCCCGAAATATTATCGCCAGTTTTAATCCAAAAGCGACAAAAAGAATTCTATTGACTTCGCACTGGGATTCCCGTCCGTTTTCTGATCAGGATTCTGTGTTAAAGGATAAGCCTGTTTTAGCGGCAAATGATGGTGCGAGTGGGGTAGGCGTTCTATTGGAAATTGCGAGAGTGCTTTCTTCTTCCGGAAATAAATTGAATCTGGGTGTAGATATTATTCTTTTTGATGCCGAAGACTGGGGTAATTCTGAAAAGGCGACGGATAAGTTTGGCGGATTTTGTCTGGGATCTCAATACTGGGCTACGAATAAACATATTCCAAATTACACAGCTTATTTTGGGATATTGCTGGATATGGTAGGAGCAAAGGGAGCGACTTTCCCGAAGGAAGGTTATTCAGTGAGTATGGCCGAGGGCGTGGTTCGGAATGTTTGGGGAATTGCCAGTCAGCTTGGATACAGTAATTATTTTATTGACAAAGCTGGTCCATCCATAACAGATGATCATATTCCAGTCAACGAAACGGCTAAAATTCCGATGATCGATATTATTCACATCAAACAAAATGATCCGGAACGGACGTTTTTTGATCAATGGCATACAGCGCATGATGATCTCGAAAATATAGATCCGAAAACATTGAAGGCGGTTGGGCAGACTTTGATCCAGGTTTTATATCAGGAGAGTGAAGCTGTGCTTTAAGGGGTTTCACGCAAAGGCGCAAAGATTAAAAAACGCAAAGACCGCAAAATTATTCTCTTAGCGGTCTTTGCGTTTTTACCTTTGCGCCTTTGCGTGAAACCTTTAACATGATAATTACGGTGCGCTGCACCTTGGGTTAATGAAGTTGGATTTTTTCTCTACAAGTATTATGGTGCTCTGCACCTAATCGATTTGAGAACATATTAAGAATTATCTACAATGCCAAGGTACAGAGTACCGCAATATTTGTAGAAAACAATACAAATCTCCAAGGGGCTGAGGTGCAGAGCACCGTAATTTGTTATCTTAGAACTTCTTCACCAAAATAGAAATATCCGAATTCCTCCCCTTATCATCACTACAAGAAATCTTAACCTTCCCAACCGGCGGACTAATAAATACCGCTTCATGTGGCGCAGAACGTTTCACGAGCTTATCATTCACATACCAAAAAATCTCCTGCACATCATTCCCAGTCTGGCAGCTTAACTGAATCTGCTGCGGCTCAGCCGTTTGAATAAAATATTCACTGCCATCATTTGGACTAGTAATCAATGGCGCGCCTTCCCGGAAAACCCTTTCGCAGGAAGGATTATGTGGCGGCAATTTTTGATATGGAATTTTCTTTGACTCATAATATGCAATTAATTCCGGAGCCAGATTGGGATAAGTTTTTTTTACAAAACCACTTTCAGGGAGACAATAAGTACAATAAGAAATTCTCCCGGCAACATCCGTAAAAACATACCGCAGATGCTGACATTTCCGATAAGGAGAAACGCCCATGATAAAATAATCCGTAATCTGATGATCACAGAAATCAGCTGGAATATCTCCGCTAACTGCACAGATTTTTCGTAACGACACATTTTCCGGCATTTGATACCAGCTGTTTGTAGCATTATAATCCAGCGAGTTGAAGATTGAAAATAATAATGGTGTCGCAGTATTCGCACCACTCAACTCAGGAACGCCTTCGCCTGAAAAATTTCCAACCCAAACACCAATCGTATATTTTCGGTTATAGCCAATACTCCACGCATCCCGCTTTCCATAAGAAGTCCCGGTTTTCCAGGCGATTTTTGGCAAGTGATAAGTATTGTCAAAGTTGGTAGGCAGGTCGGGGCGGGTGACTTGCGTTAAGATGTTATTTAAAAGAAATGTCGCCTCTTTTGAAACCAACTGTTCACCTTTTTTAGAAACTTGGGTTTCTGTTGTATATCGAATTTGTTTTAATTCTCCTTCGTTTGAAAAAGCGGCAAAAAGTCTGGTAAGTTCTTCCAGGGTCACGCCACAACCACCGAGAATCATGGATAATCCTAAATCTTTTGATTGCTTTCTGATTGTTTGAAAATCTGCTTTTTTTAATTTATCAATCAAAACCGGAGTACTTACTTCTTTCAAAATCTTAACTGCCGGAATATTCAGGGAATTGGCCAAAGCAAATTCCGCAGTAACCTGACCGTTAAAATGCTGATCAAAGTTTTCTGGTTCATAGCCACTGAAATTGGTTGGGACGTCATTTAAAACTGTCTTTGGCGTTATAATTCCTTTGTCAAAAGCAGTCGCATAAAGTATCGGTTTTAACGTACTTCCGGGTGATCGAATGGCGCGGATTCCATCCACTTGTCCGCCGTCATAAGGATTATTAAAATCAGCTGAACCGACATAAGCTTCAACCGCCATCGTTTCATTATTAATAACCAAAACTGCTGCATTGTGAATATTCATGCTTTGCAGCCTATCGACATAATTTTTTACCTGTTCTTCAATCTGTTTCTGTGTCTGGATTTTTATGGTGGTATTGATAACCGGCTGATCAGGGAAATCTTTTTTCAAACGTAGGGAGAGGTGAGGTGCCTGTTTCGGTGCAGTTAGCCGTTTAACAGTCAAAGGTTCCGCAATGGCATCCTGAATTGTATTTTTATCAAATAAATTTTCATTGCCAAACCGTGTCAGCCACTGATTTCTGGCCGTTTTCAACGCATCATTTCTCGTTCCTGGCCGTAAACTTGACGGTCGGTTTGGCACAATGGTAAGCGCAGTGATTTCCGCCAGACTTAACAGCTGAGGGGTTTTACCAAAATAGAACAGGGAAGCCGCTTTTATCCCTTCAATATTCCCACCGTAAGGAACAAGATTTAGATATAATTGAAGAATTTCTTCTTTTGAATAATGTAATTCCAGCTGCATAGCACGAAAAGATTCGGTCATTTTATTCAAATAAGTTCTTTTTTTAGGCTCCAATAACCTGACAACCTGCATGGTAATTGTTGAAGCACCAGAAGTTCTTTTACTGCTGAAAATATTTCTCCCCGCCGCCCGAAGCATCGCAAATGGATTTATACCTGGATGATAATAAAAATACTGGTCTTCCTTATGGATAAGGGTTTTCTGCAAAAGCGGCGTGATTTCAGTTATATTGGTATAGAGCCGCCATTTATCATCCGGACTTAAAAACGCATGTAAAACGCCTCCGTCACTTGCCGTGATTTGGGTTGAGTATTGGACTTTTGGTTTGAATGGGAAGAGGAAATCGAGTAGAAACAATGCTATGATAAAGCATCCAAATGGAATGGTTGCCTTTTTTACAAAAGTTTTTTGATCGGATTTTAACAACAACAATTTGATTTTAATTATGAAAAGGAGTTTCAATAACCGCTTAAATTAGAAAATATCAATCTGGTTTGTGAAAATGTGATTTAATGATTTGAACTGTATAAAAATAAATATTCTGTTCTAATTTCCTTCCATTTGCCCATTCCGCCAAAATTTCCTTATTTACTGACATATTACAAATAAAGACAATCATAATACCATTATGTCAAAATATATTGCGGCTATTGACCAGGGAACAACGAGTACACGTTGCATTCTATTTAATCATCAGGGAAATATTGTTTCCGTCGGGCAAAAGGAGCACGAACAGATTTATCCGCAGCCCGGCTGGGTGGAGCATAATCCGGAAGAAATCTGGAAAAATACACTGGAAGTAATTGCGATTTCCCGTATAAAAGCCTCTGCCACAGCCGCCGATATAGCAGCCATTGGTATTACAAATCAACGCGAAACAACAGTTGTCTGGAATCGCCGGACCGGGAAACCCTATTATAATGCATTGGTTTGGCAAGATACGAGGACAACTGATCTGGTAGCTAAATATGAAAAGGAAGGCGGATTAAATCAGTTTCGCGATAAAACCGGATTGCCTGTTTCAACCTATTTCAGCGGTTTAAAATTAAAATGGCTTCTGGAAAATGTGGAAGGCCTGCGCGCAGATGCGGAAAAGGGCGAAGCTATTTTTGGAAATATTGATACTTTTTTAATCTGGAACCTGACGGGTGGAGGGCATGGCGGAATTCATGTAACGGACGTCACCAACGCCAGCCGGACGCAATTGATGAATCTTCGGACTTTGCAGTGGGATCAGGATATGCTCGATGCTTACAATATTCCTGCGGTCATGTTGCCCGAAATAAAAAGCAGCAGCGAGGTTTATGGCACGGTGAGCAATGAAGTTTTGCCTGGCGTTCCTGTCGCCGGAATTTTGGGAGATCAACATGCAGCGTTGGTCGGGCAAACCTGTTTTGAACCGGGTATGGCGAAAAATACCTACGGAACCGGTTGCTTTTTGGTAATGAATACCGGGACAGAATTGAAAATGTCTGATAACGGTTTGCTGACTACCATCGCTTATAAATTCGGAAATGAGCCTGTTCAATATGCATTGGAAGGTAGCGTGGCTGTAACCGGCGCACTGGTTCAATGGGTGCGGGATAATTTGGGATTGATCAAAAAAAGCAGTGATATCGAAAGTCTGGCGAAGACTGTCGAGGACAATGGCGGTGCTTATTTCGTTCCAGCGTTTTCCGGGTTGTATGCGCCTTACTGGCGGAATGATGCGCGTGGCGTCATTGCCGGTTTAACCCGTTATGTTACAAAAGGACATATCGCCAGGGCAGTTTTGGAAGCAACGGCTTATCAGACACTGGATGTTGTCAATGCGATGGAGCAGGATTCCGGTATCAAATTATCTTCCCTGCGTGTTGACGGCGGAATGGTTTTGAACGAATTGTTGATGAAATTCCAGGCGGATATGCTCAATACCCAGGTCGTTTCTCCGGCAGTTGCAGAAACAACAGCATTGGGCGCGGCTTATGCAGCAGGTTTGGCTGTTGGTTATTGGAAAAACACAGACGAACTGAAAAGTAATTGGGCCATTGCCCATACCTGGAACCCGGATATGGATGAAACAAAAAGAGAAACATTGTACAAAGGATGGCAAAAAGCAGTCACAAAATCATACGCCTGGATGGATTAGTAAAAATTTAATGCATGAATGAACTATTTTATAATCTGTATAAACTAAATTCTTTTTTGGCCTGTGTTCCTTTAAAGCGTAACTTCGCGCCGCGAAAACCTAATTAAAGTAGCCTTATGCATACCCTCCATCTTAAAAAGCCGCTCGCTTTTTTTGATCTAGAAACTACCGGTGTAAACATTGCCCGGGATCGGATCGTAGAAATTTCGGTGGTGAAGGCTCTGCCTAATGGGGAAACGGAAATTCGTACAAGACGCGTTAATCCTGAAATGCCTATTCCACTGGAAAGCAGTCTGATACATGGCATTTATGATGAAGATGTAAAGGATGCACCTACCTTTAAAATGTTTGCAAAAAACCTTGCAACGTTTCTGGAAGGTTGTGATCTGGCCGGCTTTAACAGCAATCGTTTTGATATTCCAATGCTTGTTGAGGAGTTTTTACGGGTTGGTGTTGAGTTTGATATCAAAAACCGTCGTACCGTGGATGCTCAGCGGATTTACCACATGATGGAGCCGAGAAATCTTTCTGCTGCCTACAAATTTTACTGTGATAAATCGCTGACAGATGCACATAGTGCCGAAGCGGACACGATCGCAACTTTTGAAGTTTTACAAGGGCAAATCGCTCGTTATGAGGGTCAAAAGGTAATTGATTCACATGGAAAAGAACTGGGAACTGTAGAAAATGATGTAGCCGCTTTACATGCGTTGACCGCATCAAAGCTTATAGATTTTGCCGGACGGATGGTTTTTAACGAGAAAGGTGAAGAAGTTTTCAACTTCGGAAAACACAATGGAAAACGTGTTGCGGATGTCTTGAAAAGTGAGCCTTCTTTTTACGATTGGCTGATGAAAGCGGAGTTTCCATTGGATACGAAACGCAAGCTGACGGAAATAAAATTACGTGCTTTAACACAGAGATAATATAATAGGTACGCTTAACATTTGAGTAAGCGGTATTTATGTCTATTTTTGCCCGGTAAGTTTCAGTGATGAAGACAGAAATTACTTGATCCTGAAAATTTTAAATCATTGACTATTTTAAACGAATACCCATTTAGGTAAATCTGCTATGATCCCGAACCCGAATATACCAGAGGTTATTCAGAATGTCCCGCTTCAATATTATCTCATCCTCAGCACATTACTTTTTGTGATTGGCATCATTGGCGTACTTACCCGTCGTAATGCGATCATTATTTTCATGTCTGTTGAGTTGATGTTAAATGCAGCCAACATTTTATTAATTGCTTTTTCATCCTACCGGTCGGATCCTTCCGGGCAGGTTTTCGTGTTTTTTATCATGGCTGTGGCCGCAGCAGAAGTAGCCGTTGGTTTGGCGATTATCGTTATGATTTACCGGAATACTCGAAATACGGACATCGGTTTCCTTAATAAATTGAAATGGTAAGCCTTATTGGTTAATATACAAAATATAGAATATGTCTGCTTCATTACTAGTTCTGATTCCTTTATTACCTTTTCTCGGCTTTCTGATCAATGGTATCGGATTCCGTACTATACCAAAAGGTGCCGTTGGAATAATCGGGTCATTAGCTGTTATCGGTAGTTTTGCTCTTTCTCTGAATGCATTTAACGCATTTGTAGCTGCGGGAAGCACCCCATTCGTTCTGCCTCTTTTTGACTGGATTACGGTTGACGATCTCAACATTCCATTTTCTTTCCAGATCGACCAGCTTTCGTTATTGATGCTGATGATCATTACCGGTGTAGGATCGCTGATTCACATCTATTCAATCGGTTACATGAAACATGATGAGGGTTTCGGTAAGTTTTTTGCTTATCTAAATCTCTTCCTTTTCTTCATGTTGCTGCTCGTTCTGGGTTCCAATTATGTGATTATGTTTATCGGTTGGGAGGGTGTAGGACTTTGTTCTTATCTGTTGATCGGGTTTTGGAATAAAAATACAAACTACAACAACGCCGCACGTAAAGCGTTCATCATGAACCGTGTAGGGGATTTGGGTTTCCTTTTGGGAATTTTCACGATCATTGCCACTTTCGGTTCAGTAGAATATCTTGAAGTATTTAGTAAGGCCACAGGTTTTCAGGTTGGTGATCCTGTAATCATCGCGATTACCTTGTTCCTTTTTATTGGGGCCATGGGAAAATCGGCACAGATTCCGTTATATACATGGTTACCCGATGCGATGGCGGGTCCGACACCGGTTTCTGCACTTATTCACGCAGCAACGATGGTAACGGCCGGAATTTATATGGTGATCCGTTCAAACGTCCTCTATTCTCTTGCGCCTTCAACGCTTGAACTGGTTGGAATCATTGGTGGCGCGACAGCGCTTTTTGCTGCATCGATCGGACTTTTACAAAACGATATCAAAAAAGTACTGGCTTATTCTACGGTGAGTCAGTTGGGTTATATGTTCATGGGTTTAGGCGCAATGGCTTATTCTGCCTCGATGTTCCATGTAATTACCCACGCATTTTTCAAAGCATTATTATTCCTAGGAGCTGGTAGTGTGATCCACGCCATGTCCGACGAACAGGATATTCGCTCCATGGGTGGTTTGCGTAAAAAACTTCCAATCACGTTCCTTACATTTTTAATTGCAACCATTGCGATTTCAGGGATTCCTCCATTTGCAGGTTTCTTCTCAAAAGATGAGATTTTAGCGCATGTTTTTGAGCATAACAAATTACTTTGGGTAGTTGGGGTATTGGGTTCGTTGATGACTTCCTTTTATATGTTCCGTCTGCTTTTCCTTACTTTCTTTGGAAAATTCCGCGGCACACATGATCAGGAGCATCATTTGCACGAATCGCCTGCATCGATGACAATTCCACTTGTGATCCTTGCCGTTCTTTCTGCTTTGGGTGGATTTATCGGAGTGCCGGAAGCTTTGCACGGGACGCACAAGCTTGCTGAATTTATGAGTCCTTTGTATGAAGGTTCTCGTCAGGTTAATCCGGAAGCTTTCTTGCCAACAACTTTGTCGCATTCAGAAGAATATATTCTAATGGCTGTTTCAGTTGGTGTTGCTTTAATTTCTCTGATTATAGCATACGTGATGTATGTCCAAAAAGCAAATGTTCCGGCTCCGGACTCGGAGGAAAAATCAGCTGTTCAGAATTTGATTTACAACAAATATTACGTTGATGAACTTTACAACGCTGTTTTTGTAAAACCAATCAAATCACTATCCAATGTCCTTTACAGTTTCGGTGAGTTTTTCATCGATCTTTTTGTGAATGGCACAGCCAGGCTTATTGCTTTTCTGGGAGGATTGTTACGTAAAACACAAACGGGTTCAACCGGGGATTATGTATTTGCCATGGTTCTCGGAATCGTAGTGATTCTGTTTTGGAAGCTGTTGTTATAGGCATTTTGTTGAAACTGACATATTAAATATTTATACCGTTCACCATTTAGTGCTGACCGTTGACTTGAAAATATGCTTACTCTTCTTTTAATACTTTTGCCCGTTGTGGCCGGCGTTATTACCCTCTTGGTTGGAGCTAATCTGGCGAAACAGGTAGCCCTAGTCGGTGCTCTTGCGGAGTTAGGACTTGCTCTTTTTGTCTGGTCTCAATTTGACCCGGCGGCTGGGGTTCAGTTTGGTTTTAAATATCACTGGCTTGCATCCGCAGGAATTTCGTTTGCCGGCGGATTAGACGGAATCAGTTTGGTACTGGTATTATTAACAGCTTTTCTGACACCGCTGATCATCCTTTCGACTTTCAGCCATACTTATAAAAACAGCGCTGCATTTTATTCGTTAATTCTGTTTATGTCAGCTGCGCTTGTGGGTGTTTTCACTGCCACAGATGCTTTCCTGTTTTACCTTTTCTTCGAAGCGGCACTTATTCCGGTTTATTTCCTTGCCGCTGTTTGGGGTGGAGAGAATCGTTTGAAAGTTACTTTCAAGTTCTTTATTTATACCATGTTCGGTAGTTTGTTCATGCTGGTTGCATTGATTTATTTGTACTATCAGACGCCCGGAACGCATACTTCTGAAATAACCGCTTTTTATAATTTACAATTATCCGCCAAATCACAAGGATTTATTTTCTGGGCTTTCTTTGTAGCTTTTGCTATCAAAATGCCATTATTTCCTTTCCATACCTGGCAGCCTGATACATACACAGAAGCGCCAACACCGGCGACAATGTTACTTTCCGGTATCATGCTTAAAATGGGGGTTTACGGTTTGATCCGTTTGTTGCTTCCAATTGTTCCTCTCGGTTTACAGTCTTATGGAATGCTTGCCGTAATCTTATCGGTAATCGGAATTATATACGGTTCGATCATCGCCATTCAGCAGCGTGATATGAAACGCCTGATTGCGTATTCTTCCTTCGCTCACGTGGGATTGATGGCCGCTGGCGTTTTTGCCGCTTCAACAAATGGTTTGCAAGGCGCGATGATTCAAATGCTCGCGCATGGTATCAACGTGGTTGGTTTATTCTTTGTAATCGATATTATTCTTTCCCGTACCAAAACGCGGAGTCTGGATCAATTGGGTGGTATCACGCAGGTTGCGCCTCAGTTGAGTGTATACTTTTTGATCATTCTTTTGGGAAGTGTGGCATTGCCTCTGACCAACGGTTTTGTTGGAGAGTTTCTGCTGCTTTCCAGTGTTTTTGCATTCAACGGTTGGTTAGGAGCTATTGCAGGTTTGACCATTATTCTTGGTTCGGTGTATATGCTTCGCTTATTCCAAATGTCAATGTTCGGACCAAAATCCAAATGGGTTGAAGGTTTCCAGGATCTGACATTCAGTGAAAAAGCGGTGTTACTGCCTCTAGTGATTATGGTATTATGGATTGGAATTTACCCAAATACATTTTTGAGCATTTCCGAGCCAGCTGTAAATAATCTTTTGCAATTCGTAGGGAAATAGTTTTCTAAGGAAAAAGAATAATTAATATAGTCTGATAGCCGAAAGCCGACCGCCGAAAGCTACTATTAATGACAAACGATAATAAATAATTATGTATCCCATTGTTTTGTTGTCAGTTCTTGGAATCGTAACACTCTTCTTAGGGTTCTCGAAATCGAAGAATATCTTATTGCCAGCTGTCCTGCTTTTCCTTGCCATTGCTTTGGCAGGTAATTTCTTTGAGTGGAACAAAGGGCCGTTGTTATATTTTTACGATATGTTCCGGGTTGATAACCTGACATTGGCCTTTAACGGCATCATTCTGGCATCCGCTTTTATGATCGTTGCGATCTCCGGAGGTTTTCAGGATAACGCAGAAGCTGAACCGGCTGAGTATTATGCTTTAATGCTTTTCTCTCTGGTTGGTGCGATTATGATGGTGGGTTTTGAGCATTTGATCATGCTTTTCATTGGTGTTGAAATCCTTTCTGTTGCCATGTACGTATTGACAGGTAGCAACAAACGTAATTTAAGGTCGAACGAAGCAGCGTTGAAATACTTTTTGATGGGTGCATTTGCAACTGGTATTATGCTTTTTGGTATGACCTTGCTTTACGGCGCAACTGGCTCATTTAAATTAGGAGAAATTCAGGCCTTTGTTTCTACAACACAACAAGCGGCTCCTTCTTACATTTTGTATGCCGGATTATTATTGCTGCTGATTGGTATGTTGTTTAAAGTTTCTGCTGCTCCTTTCCATTTCTGGACACCGGATGTTTACGAAGGAGCGCCGACGATCTTTACAACGTTCATGTCAACGATTGTGAAAACAGCCGGTTTCGCAGCACTTTACAGATTATTATCACATTCATTTACCGGAGTATACGATTTCTGGTGGCTTGTAATCGCTGTGATTGCTATTCTGACTTTGCTTGTTGGAAATATCGGAGCAACAACACAAAACAGCTTCAAACGCATGATGGCGTATTCAGGGATTTCCCACGCGGGATATTTGCTGATCGCATTAACTGCACTTTCAAAACCAACGCAAAATGCAATTGTTTTTTACTCACTGGCTTATTCACTTTCAACAATCGCTGCATTTGGCGTGTTGATATTGGTATCGAAAGAGAAAACATTCGAAGGCCAGCCGGACGAACGTTATGACGCATTTAACGGGTTGGCTAAGAAGAATCCTTTCCTTGCATTTGTGGTAACCGTTTCGATGTTATCTCTGGCCGGAATTCCATTGACAGCAGGTTTCTGGGGAAAGTTCTTTGTATTCAGCAGCGCGGCCGACAGAGGAATTATCTGGGTACCAGCGATTGCAGTTTTAATGTCCGTTGTTGGTATTTATTATTACTTCCGTGTAATTATCGCATCTTACCTGAAAGAAGGTGATATCGCAGAAATTCGCGTTGCACCATTCTATAAATTTATTCTGATCGTAGCAACAGTACTTACCATCGTATTTGGTTTGGCTCCCGGATTATTGGAAGGGATTTTTTAAAAGATCAATATTTAAAAGTTTATAGAGCTGCGCTTCGGTGTGGCTCTTTTTTTATGTTACTTTTTTTTAAAATCACGTAAGAATAAGACCATATTAAAACGTTTCTGAAAATCTTCATTAATCTTATGTCTCTTTATAATTTATGAGGAAATATATATTAGCGTTTTTTCTGCCTATCGAAATTGTTATTTTTTTTATTTTCTCTCAAAATGAGGTCTGGGTTGAAAAGTATTATATACATTATGTTTTTAATAATTTAACCATCTTTCTAAGGCTCACATTAGGAGAAATTCATTTCTCAGTGGGGTTAGGTTTATTTTATATTATTCTATTCATTCTATTATTTAAATCAGTAAAGACAACCAAAAATTTAATAAAGAGTAGGTATACTGTAAGTTTAATTACGGATTTGCTCATAAAAGTGCTTACCACACTTGGCGTCGTTTTTGGTTTATACATGATTATGTGGGGTCTTGCCTACCACAGAAAACCTATTGCAAAAATCGTAGTTATTAACACTGAAAACATTTCTTCGAAAGATTTGAAAGAGCTTTGTAAACGTTTGATATATCTCACCAATCAATCCAGGAAAAAAGTCTCAGATATAAGATTTCAATCATATAGATTTCGACAGTTATTTAAGAAAGCACCGGAAGGTTATACTCAAATTGCTAAATTGTTTCCTGAATTATCCTATCGGCATCCTTCCATTAAAATGGGCTTCACAAAAGGTATCATGTCTTCTTTGAGAACCGCAGGTCTTTATTTTCCTTTTACTGCCGAAGCGAATATCAATGGAAATTTACCTTCTTTTGAGGCACCTTTTGTAATCTGTCATGAGATGGCTCATCAGCTTGGTTTTGCTTCTGAGGATGAAGCAAATTATATTGCTTATCTGGCTTGCGTTAATAATCCAGATCCGGCCTTTAGATATTCGGCTAACTATTGGGTATTATGTTCGGCTATGGATGCATTGAAAAAGGCAGATATTAAATCTTACGAAGCGTTGTATGGAAAAATTGATCCGGAAGTTTTTTTGGATAACAAGTTTTCTCAGAGCATCTCAAAAAAGTTTAGAAGTCCGGTTCAGGATTTTACCAGCAGATTTTTATATGACCTTTTCTTAAAAGCCAATAGCCAGAAAAGTGGTATTGATAGTTATAATTTGGTAATTGAATTGTTAGTGGGAGAATTAAGGAAGAATAATCTTCAATTCACGATTTGAGCAGTCTGTTACTTTTTATCCAAAATCCCGTAAGAATAAAACCACCTCCCAACGTCTCTGAAAATCTTCATTAGTCTATAATTACACGTTTAATTATTGTTACTATGACCGATTTCTCCTCGAATGACTTACCACAGTTTAATGAAGATTTTAGAAAATCCCATTATCATCAAAATCTTCTGAATTTTAAGCTGGAAGACCTTTTGGACAGGGAAGCTATCCATCTTGACAATAAAAATATCAGTGAGTTTATCAGAAATAAGAGAATCCTGATCACAGGCGCGGCCGGATCAATCGGGAGAAATCTGGTGAAGCACATTATTTTATTCAAACCAAAAAGACTGATTTTAATAGATAAATCGGAATCTGCTATCTATGAACTGGATGAAGAGATCAGGGAAATGAGGATTTCAGGAATAGAAATTATTTCTTTAATAGGCGATGTATCAGATGGCAAGCGGATGAAGCCTTTGTTTCAAAAAAATCAGCCTCAGATTATTTTCCACGCCGCTGCTAACAAACACGTGCCTCTTCTCGAAAGGAACGCCTACGAAGCAATCAAAACAAACATTTTTGGAACAAAAGTACTGGCGGATCTTGCCGTCGAATTTTGGGTGGAAAAATTCATTTTGATATCCACAGATAAAGCCGTGAATCCCTCAAACGTAATGGGTGTTACCAAGAGATTTGCAGAGATAATTTTACAGCATCTCAATAAAACCGATAATACCACGCAATTCATTGTGACGAGATTTGGCAATGTCTTAGGTACAAAGGGCTCTGTTGTTCCTGTTTTTAAAAAACAGATTGATAAAGGCGGCCCGGTTGAAATCACCGATGCCGAAGTAAAACGTTATTTCATTACAATGAACGAAGCATGTCAGTTGGTGCTTGAAGCAGGTGCGACCGGTCATGCGAATGAGATATTCACTTTGGATATGGGAGAATTGGTATTACTAAAAGCACTGGCCGAAAAAATGATTCGTTTAACCGGTCTTCAGCCAGATGTAGATATTGGAATTATTTATATCGGTCTGCGGGCAGGGGAAAAGCTTGTGGAAGAGAGGTCGGGAGTTGATGAAGAAGATACACCGACGCATCATCCAAAATTAAGGATTTCACGTTTAGTGCCAGTGGATCGATTTGAAGTTGGAACGGTGTTGACACAACTTGAAAAGGCGCTTGATTCGGGTGAGGATAATGAAATGATACAGATCCTGAAAGATGCAATCCCGGAATATATCAGCCACAATTCAGAATTTGAAAAGCTTGATAGGCTCCGGGCTGCAAAAACTGAAAAGGATATTACGGAATGAATTGATTCGTTTTCATCCAGTTGATACAGCGCGTAAACCATTCGTCAAAAGGCGGCGTTTTTAAAAATCCGTGTTCGCCTTTGGAATAAATATGAAGCTCGGACGGACTCTTGAATTTGCTTAAAGCATCGTAAAACATCATACTGTTTGAAACCGGCACCACGGTGTCGTCCCCGGCATGTGTAATAAATGCCGGCGGCGTTGATTGATTCACCTGCAATTCATTAGAAAAATATCTTATCTGCTCTTCAGTTGGTGTTGATCCCAGTAAATTGTTGCGTGAGCCTTTGTGCGTCGGAGCTTCCAAAAAACTGATTACCGGATAAACCAGAATCATAAAATCAGGTTTAACACTTGTTTTATCTTTATTTTCAATATCGGATTCATCAAAATGTGTCCCCGCAGTGGAAGCCAAATGTCCGCCTGCTGAAAAACCCATAATACCAATTTTACTCCTATCAAGATTCCATTCCTTCGCTCTCTCCCGAACGGTTTTTATGGCTTGCTGCGCATCCTGCAAGGGTACAACAGACTTATCCTCTGAAAATTTGTCGCTTGGAAGTCGGTATTTTAAGACAAACGCCGTTATACCAACCTTATTAAAAGCTCTTGCAACTTCATAACCTTCTCTTTCAATTACCAAAACGCCGTAACCGCCGCCAGGGCAAATAATCACAGACGTGCCATTTGCAGTTCCTTTTTCAGGAAGAAAAACAGATAGCGTAGGTATTGAAACATTTCTGACGATACCTTTTTCAGTTGTCTCTTCATCGGCAGCTGATTTTGCATTAGGAATTTTTCCGGGATACAGCGGAATGACCTTTTGTGCACAGGTAATGCTTGCTGAACATAAAAAGAATACGAATAAAAAAGTAAAGCCGGAGCGGTTCATAAATTATATCAGTTCTTAGTTTGAAAACCATAGAGGGCATCTTTGAAAATTATAACAGGACGAAAAAGTGGCAGTACTCTTTTGATTTCTTCGTTTCAAGATAGCCGTAACCAACCTAAGACAATTTATACCTGGATTTACCCATATAAAATACGATCCATTCGATAAGATTACGGCTCGCCGGAAATATTATACCAAATTGCACCTTTCTATGTAAAATGTATTGATATTGATATATTAATATAATATTTACAAGAAAATAAAATGATATTAATTGTCTGATAGCTTCGGACAATCTAAAAAAAAGAACTAGTTTTGTATACGATCGGAAAGGCAATTTCATTATCTCACTATATTTTTAGTCGAAATAATTGAACTTTTTCGCTTTTAAAGAAATTCTGAATAAAATAACTCCTGGTAACAGAATGAAATACAAGGTACATGCTGAGGGCAAGTTTCAATTCATCGACGAAGGAAAGGGCGAAACGTTATTGCTATTGCATGGGCTTTTCGGCGCTTTGAGTAACTGGGATGGAATAATTGAGTGCTTTTCTGATCGCTACCGTGTACTTATTCCATTATTACCAATCTACGAGCTTCCTCCGCGTGAAGCTGGTTTGGACGCATTACTGGATTTCCTGGAAGCATTTGTTGTGTTCAAAAATCTGACCAATATGACAGTTTTGGGGAATTCCCTGGGTGGCCATATTGGTTTGCTCTATACTTTAAAGAATCAGGAAAATGTTCAGCGTCTGGTTTTAACCGGAAGTTCAGGGCTTTTTGAGAATTCTATGGGAGGTTCTTTCCCGAAACGAGGAAGTTATGAATACATCAGGGAACGTGTGGCATACACTTTTTATGATCCGAAAGTAGCGACAAAAGATTTGATCGACGAAGTTTTTGAAACAACTTCAAGCATCCCTAAGTGCATGAGTATCGTAGGTATTGCAAAGTCGGCGCAGCGTCATAATCTTGCAAAAGATTTATATAAAATCAAGGTTCCGACGTTATTAGTATGGGGACTGAATGATACGATTACGCCGCCTCACGTTGGTTACGAATTTAATCGCCTTATTGCAGGGTCAGAATTGCATTTTATAGATAAATGTTGTCATGCTCCAATGATGGAACATCCCGACAAATTTAATGTCATAGTTGAACGCTTTTTAGAAAAACATGTCTCAGTTCCCGTGGAATAGTCATTTTTCGAAGAGCCTGTAACGGCTCTTTTTTGTTTTATAAATATTCTTTTTACAAGAAAGTTGACAGGTAATTAGTTTTTTCATAGATTAGACAAAAACACCTTTTCAGTTATGTTAGCTGCAACGTTAATTAATCCCATGATTCCGATACTGAAACTTACCGACACGGTAGGTACAGCTATGGACTGGATGGATGAATTTCGGATCGGGCAGCTTGTCGTGGCCGATGACGGAATTTATAAGGGAATTGTGTCAGAAGATATTCTTTTTGATATCGCGGATTCTACACAACCCATTTCCAGAATTATTATTCAGCATCAGGATGTTTTCGCTTTTGAGGACCACCATCCTTATGAGCTGTTAAGGCTTGTCAATGAATTTGGACTGGATATTATTCCGGTAGTTCATGAAGGAAAGGCAATGTCCGGAAGTATCTTAGTGAAGGATCTGGTAGAGCGCTTTGTAAGTGAACTGGGTGTTCAGGAAAAGGGAGCAGTGATTGTGTTGAAAATTGCAGAGCGGGACTATTCCCTTTCTGAGATCAGCCGCCTGATTGAATCGAATGGGACAAAGGTGCTTAGCAGCTATTATTCTTCCAGCGAATCGTTGCACCCTGCAGACCACTCTCTGCTTACTTTGAAGTTGAACCGAACAAATATAACGCCGGTGATTGCGACGCTGGAACGTTTTGGTTATGATATTGAAGAAGCACATGCCAATGATCCGATCGAAAGTGTCGATCAGGAACGCCTTGATATGTTACTTCGTTATTTAGCCACCTAATTTCCCGGAATAGTACATTGCCAATCGGCATTTTGTCCCGTATCTTTCGGGCATAAAGGATCACATACTTTTTCTTTCATGAAAATAGCAATTCACGGACGTAACTTTACTGAATCTGCCCGCCCGTATATAGAATCTATGTTCGGTGAGTTGTCCCGTAGAAAAATCGATGTACAGCTTTCGGCAACATTCAGATCGTTTCTGGATGAGCAGAATATTCAGCATTGTTCTCATATGGTGTATGGAAATCCTGGTGAGCTCTGCGATGCGCGATTTGTTGTGAGTATGGGCGGCGACGGGACTTTGCTTGAAACAATTTCTCACGTTGGGAAAAGAAGGATACCTGTTATTGGTATCAATGTTGGCCGTTTAGGCTTTCTTGCTACGGTTTCTCCCGAGCGCATATCCGATATGATCGAAGCTTTAGAAAATAATCATTATAAGATCGACGAAAGAACTTTGGTTAAAGTCGAATCCAATATTGATCTATTTGACGGAAGGAATTTCGGTTTGAACGATTTCACGATCACAAAAACGGATACGGCCTCCATGATCACCGTGCATACCTACCTGAATGACGAATTCCTTAACTCATATTGGGCAGACGGGCTCATTATTTCAACGCCGACAGGGTCAACAGGTTATTCATTAAGTTGTGGCGGACCAGTACTGGTGCCACATTCCCAGAATTTTATTATAACGCCCGTAAGTCCCCATAATCTGAATGTTCGTCCTTTGGTGGTTGAAGATTCTTCGGTGATCAGGCTGGAAGTAAAAAGCCGAAGTAATAATTTCCTGGTTTCCATGGATTCGCGTTCGAGAGTTGTTGACGAGGTTACGGAATTGACTGTGAGCAAAGCAGATTTTACAGCACGACTGATCAAAATGAGAGACGACAGTTTTCTTGATACCCTGCGCAGTAAATTGTCGTGGGGCCTTGATATGCGAAACAGATTATAATTTTCTTTAAAAATACGGCATGCAGCTTTTTTTTCATCCCTTCGATCTTGAACTAAAACATACTTTTACGATTGCACACGATTCCCGCAATGTACAGCCAACACTTATTGTAGAACTAAGGGATGGTGATTTTCGTGGGTTCGGAGAAGCGACGTCAAATCCGTATTATGGTGTTACGATTGAAAAAATGATCGCTTCACTGGAAGGTATACGCTCGATTATCGAGTCTGACGAGCTGACTTCTCCTGAAACTTTGTGGGCAAAGGTAAATCCTTACCTGGCGAATGATTCTTTCGCAAAATGTGCCTTGGATGAAGCTGCAAACGATCTTTTTGCCAAGAAAAAAGGTGAAAAACTTTACGAAAGCTGGGGTTTATCCATTGATCATAATCCTCTCACAAACTTTACAATCGGAATCGATACTGTTGAGAAAATGGTATCCAAGATGAAGGAACTTCCCTGGCCGATTTATAAAATTAAATTAGGCACGGATGATGATCTCAAAATTGTAAGAGAACTCCGGTCACATACCACTGCAACTTTCCGTGTGGACGCAAACTGCGCCTGGTCAGCAGAACAGGCTATTCGTTTTTCAGGAGAGCTAAAAAAGCTGGGCGTTGAATTTATTGAACAACCGCTTGCTGCTGATGATATCGAAGGAATGAAACAGGTTTTTGCTGAAAGTGCGCTGCCAGTGATTGCCGACGAAAGCTGTATTCTGGAAAGCGACGTAATAAAATGTAACGGACTTTTTCATGGTGTCAATATAAAACTCACCAAATGTGGCGGGTTAACTTCTGCAAAACGAATGATTGCCGAAGCAAAAAGCCTGGGCATGAAAACGATGGTTGGTTGTATGACAGAGTCCAGCGTTGGAATTTCAGCGATAGGGCATTTGCTTCCGCTTCTGGATTATGTCGATATGGATGGTTCTTTATTGATCAAAAATGATCCGGCAACGGGTGTAACTTTTGATTACGGTAAAGTGATTTATGCTGAACAAAATGGGACAGGAGCATATTTGAAATGAGCATATACCCGACCAGCCATCTTCCTAACCGGAAAGTGTTACTAAATAATGGTAGAGAATATCTCTGGTTTAGCGGGACGGATTATCTGGGCATGGGGCACCACGAAGGTTTCCTGAATTATCTGCACGAAGGAATTCGGACTTATGGAACACATTACGGAAGTTCCAGAAATAATAGCCTGAGACTTACAGTTTACGACGAAGCTGAAACAGCACTCGCAAAATTTTCAGGCGCTCCTGCCGCTCTCACAACGTCGTCAGGCATGTGGGCCGGGCAATTGGTTGTGAAGGAATTGCTGGGAATTATCAGATTATGCTTTCAGACCGTGAACATTCGTTTGCCAGGCGTTCATTATCATTACGCTCCGAGAGTTCATCCTGCGTTATGGGGAGAATCTTATGGAGTAAATAATCCAAGCTGGGAAGATTGGGCAAAAAAGACAGTTCTCGATATACATGAAAGTAACCACGAGGACATCCACATTCTTTTCTCTGATTCCGTAGGTTCACCCTTTGTCGAACATTTTGATTTTTCGATTTTTGATACTCTTCCTTTTAATCGTCAAATACTTCTGGTCGTTGACGATTCGCATGGTTTTGGTGTGTTAGGTCAAAATGGAACAGGAATTTATCGTGAGTTGTCTTCCATTCAGCAGGCTAAATTAATTGTAGTTTCTTCTTTAAACAAGGCGTTGGGAATCCCTGGCGGCGTGATTTTAGGTGACTCGCGGATAATTTCAGGAATTCGACAAAGTCCTTTTTTCGCAGGCGCATCACCAGCGGTGCCTGCTTATATTTATGCGTTAAAAAGGTTTTTAGAGACAAGTGCTTACACGCCTGCACATCAAAGGCTTTTGGAGAACATTCACGATGTCACAGCACTTTTGACAGGAACTAAACTTTTTGTTTGTAAAAATAACTATCCCGTATTTTGCAGCCTGGACAGCAACCTTTTTGATTTTTTGGAAGCAAATGGAATATTGGCATCTTGCTTTTCATATCCACAATCAACCGATCCGCCTGTTACGAGATTAGTGATCACCGCATTACATCAAAAAGAAGACCTCGACCAATTGGCCGAGGTCTGTATCAAATTCTAAATTTCGTCTTTTTATTTTAATGCCTCAAGCCACTGATTATAGTGGTCCTTGCATTGCTTTTTCTTCACGCAATTTTTCCCGCTCGATTTTTGCCGATACGAAAATACTGATTTCGTAAAGCAACAACAGAGGAATCGCAACCAGAATCTGGCTGTAAATATCAGGAGAAGGCGTAATGATTGCAGCAACAATCAAAATTACTATCATGGCATGTTTGCGATATTCACGCATGAAACCTGGCGTTAGTACTCCAACTCTTGAAAGAACAAACACAACAATTGGTAACTGGAATGCAATACCGCAAGCCAGTGTTAAAGTGGCAACTGTGGAAATATATGACGAAATGTTAAATTCGTTGGCGATGGACTCATCCAGCTTGTAATTTGCCAAAAAGTTAATCGCCAGGGGAGTTACTATAAAGTATCCGAAAAATACCCCTGAGAAAAATAATATGGTGACATAGAAAACGGCCCCACGTGCTGATCTTCTTTCTGATGCTTTTAAACCTGGTTTGATAAATCTCCAAATTTCCCAGAAGGCATAAGGGAAAGCAAAAATTAAACCCACGATTATCGAAGAAGTTAATCCCATTGTAAACTGGTCTCCAACGCCGATACTCTGGATTTTGAAATCGAGCGCTTTAATACACAGGTCGTCGTAACCAACAACTTCTGATAATTTACACATCATTTTGTAAGTCCAGAAATCCGGCTTAGACGGAGCAAGAATTACGTAACGGTAAATTTCTTTGATGTATATGTAAGCAACAATGGCAAAAACTAAAATGGATCCTACTGCACGAATAACATGCCATCTTAATTCTTCAAGGTGTCCAATAAATGACATCTCCTGGCCTATTCCTTCTTCTTCTTGCTCGAAATCTTGATCTAAGGGCATACAATTTTTAGGGATTGATCACTATATACGGTAATAATGGCTATTGCGATCTTTTTAATTTGCTAAAAGTCGAAATTACTCAAAAAACCCGTCGGATCATTTCGACGGGTTTCTTTTCATAACGTTATAATCAAAAATTAATCCATGATGAATGGATAATCATTCTCAGCGTAAACATCTGTATAAGCCTCTGATGCATCCGGGAAATCCGAATCTTCAGCAAACTGTACTGATTCTGCTACGATTTCTTTTACTTTTTTGTCGATCGCTTCAAGATCTTCTGCCGTAGCAAGATTGTTATCCAAAATTACAGCTCTGATCTGCTCGATCGGGTCACGGTGTTTGTATTCCTCAACCTCTTCTTTTGAACGGTATTTTTGAGGATCTGACATGGAATGTCCACGGTAACGATAAGTACGGAATTCAAGGAAAGTCGGTCCGTCGCCTTTACGTGCACGTTCAGCTGCGCGGGAAACAGCATCATGGATCGCTTCAACGCTCATACCATCCACTGGTTCCGAAGGAATATCGTAAGCTTCTCCTAGTGTATACAGTTCTGTAACATTGGATGAACGCGCTACGGAAGTTCCCATTGCATAACCATTGTTTTCAACAACGAAAATAACAGGCAGTTTCCAGTTCATCGCCATGTTCAGTGCTTCATGGAATGCACCCTGGCGAATCGCTCCGTCTCCAAAGTAACAGATGCAAAGTTTACCTGTTTTGTTGTACTTTTCAGCAAACGCAATACCTGCGCCCAAAGGAATTTGTGCACCAACGATACCATGTCCTCCAACAAAGCCATTCTCTTTATCAAAAATGTGCATAGAACCGCCTTTTCCTTTGGTTGTTCCTGTTTTCTTTCCATAAAGTTCAGCCATAATCGCTTTTGGATCTGTTCCCAGAGCCAAAGGGATACCATGGTCACGATAAGCGGTGATGTATTTATCTCCTTTCGTCAGGGCCGTAGCTGCTCCTGAAGAACAAGCTTCCTGCCCGATATAAAGGTGACAAAAACCGCGGATTTTCTGCTGTCCGTAAAGCTGGCCAGCCTTTTCTTCAAACCGGCGTTGTAATAACATGTTCTCGAACCAGAACATATAGCGTTCTTTCGAATGCTGTAATTTGGGAGCTGATGCTTTCTTTTTTTCAGTAACGGTGGCCATGTATTTGGTTCTCGTTTATAAAGACAGAACTTTGTCTTAAAGTTAGTGGTTTGAACAAGATCTGTTTTTGCCGGTAACGACGCAAATGATTTGCGAAAATAAGCATAAACTATATAACAAAGAAGTTCATGTGGTTAGAAAAGCTCCACCTTACGTACTTTAAGAGTTATGAAGAGAGAGGTTTTACGTTTGGAGAGCGTGTAAATTGTCTTGTCGGAGAAAACGGAAGTGGTAAAACAAACCTTTTAGACGCTATTTACTTCCTGACACTTACAAAAAGTGCATTTCATAACCAGGATGCATTAGGCATTCGCCATACCCAGGATTTTTTTTTGCTGGATGGAATTTTTAATGATTCTGACAAAAATATTCAGATTACGTGCAGTTTTCAGCGCGGTCAGCGAAAGGTTTTTATGGCCGACAAGAAAAATTACGACAGACTAAGCGACCATATCGGACTTTTTCCATTGGTTCTGATCGCGCCGAATGATACGGATCTGATCCGCGATGGAAGTGAAGAACGCCGCAGATTTTTTGATGGTGTGCTTGCCCAGGCAACGCCGGAATATTTAAATGATTTTTTACAATACAATAAGATTTTAACCCAACGAAATGGTTTGTTAAAACTTTTTGGTGAAAGAAATTATCTTGATGAAGATTTGCTCGATACTTACAACGAGCCGTTAATTATTCTCGCACTCAGAATTTATGAACATCGCCGCTCCTTCATGGATCGCTTTCTGCCTTTGTTCAGGAAATATTATCAGTTTCTGAGTAGTGGAAAAGAACAGGTCGATGTGTTGTATGAAAGTGAAGTTTCATCAGCAGATTTCCCATCTGAATTTCGTAAAAACCGTTCGAAAGATCTGCATGCGCAACGCACCGGAAAAGGGGTGCATAAGGATGAATATGTTTTTGAAATCGATGGAATAACGTTGAAAAAATTCGGATCGCAGGGACAGCAAAAATCTTTCGTTATTGCTTTGAAACTTGCTCAGTTTGAGTTGTTAAAAATCGAAAAAGAAAAAACGCCAATTCTGTTGCTGGACGATATTTTTGATAAACTGGATGACCTGCGAATCAATAAACTGATCGAATTAGTGGACGACGGATTTCTTGGACAGGTTTTCATCACAGACGCCAGGCCGGAACGGTCTCAGAAAATTCTGGAGAAGGTGAAGGCCGATGTCCGGTTTTTTGAAATTGAACGATAATATTTTTAACCAACGTTTAAAAAGATGGAAATAGGATTCAGGGATTTTTTTCTAACTGAAGTGAGATTACCTTTCCTGAAACTGATATCGACTCAGATTTGCCATCAGCCTTTGGCTTCATTTCTTTTCCGTTAACCATCCATTTTTTATATTTATTCGCCGGAAAAGAAATGAATAGTTTCCAATTTTCCTTTATTTGTGAAAAATCAAGATGAATGGCAGCACTGGTTTGTCTGTATTTCATACTAATTTCATTATCGCCGATCACCACGTTTTCCAAACTAACATCTTGCCAGCTTGATGGCATTTGAGGGTTGATATGGATTGTTTTCGTTGAAGCAGTCGGGCTGATACCAAAAAACTGAGTTACGATCGGGACAGCATAACTGTAAATATTCCAGGCCTGGGACATCATTCCATAATCCGGAGAAACTTCGTAGATAGATCCCGGAAGCGCATAACTGAAAGACTTTGTCATGCGCTTCAGATAACTTAGCGCTTCGTCTGGTCTTCCGTAATTATTTTCTGAAATTGCTAAAACACCCGTTGGGAGCGTCATCACAGCGCCGGTATAATTAAAAACCTTTTTGTTCACGGCAGCCGAACTTTCATCTTTTCCTGCGGATTCGTCGCGGTCAATTCCGGTTACAAACACTCCAAAAGGATTTACAAACTTGCTCGCTGTTTTTGACGCAGCAATCGCTTTTGCAGAATCAGCTATACCCATTTCCATCGGCGTATTCACCACCCAATTATGGTGTACTACAAAACCTTGTTTTTTATCTCCGGGTAATTTTAATAATCGGTTTTTGCTTTCGCGAAGTTCTTCAACAGCCCAGGGTTTTTTCAAAGTATCTGCCCTGATGATGGCATCATCGATCAGGTGAATAGCTTGTGTCGTTGTGCCAATGAAGTCGGCAAACGAGTTATTATCCGCTACCCAAAAATCAGTATTAATTTTTTGTCGAATTTGCCCGGCGATTTTTTTATATTTTTCAGCCAATTGATTTTCTCCCATTTCTTCCGCCATGTCTGATGCGACAGAAAATGCTTTTTGGGTATAGGCCGCAACATCGATCATTTCACTGTTCATGCCGTGAATTTCCATCATACCAAATCCGTCAGGCAGCAAGTTTCCATCCTTGTCATTTTCTTTTAACAACCATTCAAGTCCTTTTTTGATCGTTGGATAGTATTTTTTCAGAAATTCCTTATCACCTGTCCAGCGATATACAGTCCATATCAGGATGGCAAACTGTGGTGTTTCGTTGACATTTCCAGGATTAAAAACAAAGCCATTTGTGGAAACCTCGTGCACAATCCGGCCGTTTCCATTCGCTTTTTCTGACAACCTGAAGATGTTATCGATCGATTGATACACTAAATCCTTTCGGCCGGTGGTTATTAGTCCTTGCAAAGAATACTCACTATCCACACCAAACCACCACGGATAATCCGGCGCCCCGGCGGATAAGCCCCGACCCACTTCGGGAACGTCTCTGACCAGCCAATCCGTATTGTACTTAACCCAGCGAAAGGCTTGCTCCAGATCTTTGTCAGGAATTGTAAGTTTTGTCTTTTCAGCCAACCCGGCATATCGCTCCTTTTTCTCTTTTAATAATTTTGAAGCATTTTGTTTGACAGAAGCAAAAGTCTCCTTCGCATCGGATTCTGATTTATACGAACCAGCGATGACGATGGATACGCTTTTGGTCGTATTAGGTTCAAGGGAAATTTCATAAATCAACGAGGCCTGGCAACCTTTCCCCTGTGGTTTGTAGTCACATGATTTTTGATCTTGTGGATGTTTCTGCGCCACAATTTCAGAACCAAATGTGACAAACCATTCATTCAGACTATCTTTTGCAATCCAGCTTTTAGAATTTTCGTCCCAGGAAGCAAAGTCCCCGGCATCCACCATATTGGTTTTTTCGCCAAGCCAAACAGGACGTAAATCTGTATATGCATTAAAATCAAAGGTGAGCAACTTGTTTTCGCTGCTGGTATTTGTAAAGGAATATTCTATGACGACAGCCTCTTTTCCGTCAGGAACAAATTGAAAACGTTCCGCCTTAAGATCTTTCAGGCCAGACGTGAAAACGTGTTTGTTGGCATAAGGATAATTAATAAACGTATCTGCCTTGTTCAGGCAAACGGATTGATTATCAACAGTTATTGACGCTGTAAATCCGTCCAGCAGTTTAATGGGATGATCCCAGATTCCACCCATTTCGCCAGTAACATGCCAGCCAAGATCCGGAAAAGTCCCGTTTTGATGACCAGCCATATACACGCGGTCGCCTGCTGTCAGAAATGGAGAATTGAGATAACTGCTTTTGCCTGTAATGCTTTCCGAATCAGAAACCAGATCTGCCAGTCGTTCCTCAGAAAGCACTTTTTTTGCACAGTTATTTAAAAAGAAAGTGCTGGTCAGGCAAAGCAACAAAATGCCAATTCTTGATCCAATCATGAGAAAGTTCGTTGTAGGGATTTTGTAATTTTCAACGAATCTAGTAAAATCTTAAAATAATATCATTTCAACTTTGTAAAATATATTACGAAACAAGATGTATGCAGGGTAAAAACAAAAAAGGTGATCGAAAGACCACCTTTTTTTACAATATCTATAAATTTCTAAACATATTTTACATGCAATTCTTTTGCCTGCGCAACGAACTCTTTCACCTTTTGCTCTTCCTCTTTTTTACAGATCAACAACACGCCGTCATATTCAGCAACGATAAATCCGTCGAGGCCGTTGATTACAACCAGTTTTTCCTCAGGCGTTTTGATAATACAATCTGTTGTATTGTGCAGAATTAAATTTCCTTCCGTCACATTTAGAAACTCGTCTTTTTGAGATACTTCATACAAAGATTTCCATGTTCCAAGATCAGACCAGCCGAAACTGCTTAACACAACATGCACATTATCTGCTTTTTCCATGATACCATTATCAATGGAAATACTCCCGCATTGCGAATAAGCCATTTGTATGAAAGATTCCTCGGATTCGCGGTAATAATGCGGATTTCCCCGTTCAAATATTTCAGCAATGTCTGGCTGGTATTCATTTATTGCACGTTTGAAAGCGCGAACATTCCATACAAAGATACCGGCGTTCCATACGAAGTCGCCGCTATCAAGGAATTGCTCGGCTAATTCAAGGTGAGGTTTTTCGGTGAATGATTTCACCTTCTTAACGGTCAGTTTATCAGGTATGTACTGAATGTATCCGTATCCCGTATCCGGCCTGGTCGGCTGAATGCCCAATGTCACAAGAATGTCCTCATTTCTGGTTGCACCAAGAGCGATACGGATGGTATCCTTAAATGTTTCTTCTTTTAGAATAATATGGTCGGCCGGCGCAACAACGATGTTTGCATCAGGATGTTGTGAAGCAATTTTGTAGCAGGCATAAGCGATACACGGAGCGGTATTTCTGCGATGTGGTTCAAGTAGAATCTGATCATCCGATAACATCGGCACTTGCCGCTTGATGATCTCCTTGTATTCCTGGCTGCTTACGATATATATATTTTCAGGTGGACAAACGCCGTCAAATCTTTCTACTGTCTGTTGAAGAAGGGTTTTTCCGGTTCCCAGGACGTCATGAAATTGTTTCGGGAAATCGGTGCGACTAAATGGCCAGAAACGCGTTCCAACTCCTCCTGCCATTATTATTACAAATGTATTGTGCATTGTAGAAGTGTATATAATAGTTTAAACGTGCGGTAAAGCTAAGGATAAACCAGTCATCTTGCCAACCATAACGAATTAAGAATTGATGTCTAAGTTAGTTTTGTGCTATCGACCAAAAATTGTCATACCTATTCCTTGATACCGCTCTCAAAATATTTCTAAGGCTTTATAGAACTGATTATCGGTTAAATTATATCATTTGACGAAGTCTAGGATTTTTCTTAGTTGGCGTTATAAAGGAAAGAAATATTTGTTGATAATTTAAGAATAAATAGAATAAAAGTTATTGATAGATGTTAAAATCTCATAACTTGCTACAACAACAAACTAATAACTCACTTAAATTTATGAACAGTATATTTACTCAAAAAGCATCATGCTTTGTCATGTTGTGGTTGCTCTGCTGTACGCAATCCTTTTCTCAAACAAGTATTGGAGGAAAAGTCGTAGAGGCATCGACAAGCGACCCATTAATCGGTGTTAGTATTCAAGTGAAAGGAAAAGTGATCGGGACTATCACCGATGCAAATGGAAATTTTAATCTGGTTGTAACCTCCGCTCCGCCCTTCACGCTCGTAGTATCTTCTGTTGGTTTTGAAACACAGGAAGTTAATATAACCGGAGGTTTATCAAATGTTGATGTCAGGCTGGTTGAACAAGCCGTTCTTGGTAAGGAACTCATTGTTTCGGCTTCACGTGTCGAGGAAAGTGTCATGAAATCTCCCGTTTCTATTGAAAAAATTGATATCCGGACCATCCGAGAGACACCGCAGGCTTCATTTTATGATGCTTTGCAAAATTTGAAAGGGATTGAGATGAGCACGCAATCGCTGACTTTCAAGTCTGTGAGCACACGTGGATTTGGCGCGAATGGAAATACCCGAGTGGTTCAGCTGATCGATGGCATGGACAACCAGGCACCCGGCCTCAATTTTTCTGTCGGTAATGTCGCCGGGATCCCTGAGCTTGACGTTGAAAGTGTAGAGATTTTGCCAGGTGCTGCTTCTGCCCTGTATGGACCGAATGCGATCAACGGGATTATTCTGATGAACAGTAAATCTCCTTTCACATTTCAGGGACTTAGTGCTTATGGAAAGACGGGTGTCATGAGTGCTTCAAACCGTGCAAAGGAAAACACGCCTTTTTATGATTTCGGAATTCGTTATGCAAAGGCTTTCAACAACCGTTTAGCCTTTAAAGTTAATGCATCATACCTGACAGCGAAGGATTGGCAGGCAACCGACTACCGAGATCAGAGTTTCACCAATAATACCACGTTAGAAAATAACAACAATAACATACTTAATAACCCAACCTACGACGGTGTGAACTGGTTCGGAGATGTTGGTGCAAATGTCTACAATGTCATGTACGCAAATGGAATGCCGGGTGACGGAAAGAATGGCACATCCGCTGCGCTTGGCGCAATTTATTCGACACAAATTCCGCAGGCGGGAAATCTGACACTTCCTCAACTTTTAGGTGCGCAAACTCCTCAGCAGCAACTGGAAGTAGCGCGGACGATTTTTGCCCAGGTAGTGCCACAATATTATTTAAGTGCGCCGGGATATGCAGAAAATTCCCTTACCAATTATCCGGCAAAAAGTCTGAAGTTAAATGCTTCGCTTCATTATCGTTTAAATGACAACGTTGAAGCCATTTTACAGGCGAACTGGGGGCGAGGTTCGGCCGTGTATACCGCCGCTGACCGGTATAATATTCAAAATTTCTCCATTGGCCAGTATAAGGCCGAGATTAAGGGAAGCAACTTTTTTGTTCGTGCTTATATGACCAGGGAAAATTCGGGCGATGCGCATGCGTTGGGCGTACTTGGGAGTTTGGCAAGCTCTGCATATCTTCAAACCGCATTGGGAGCCGGGCTTCCTTCGTTTTTAGGAACTGCTCTGACCCAATATGGCGGAGCATTACTACAAGCTTATCAGGCTGGGCTGGCAGGTGGTATGGCCCCGGCGCAGGCAATGCAGGCTGCGGCTGCGGCAGCAAATGCCTACGCGGGTGCAAACAATACACAATGGATGAATAATGCGCTGGCACCAGGAATCAGTACGGCCAATCAGAAGTATCTACCCGGCGGGACAGATTTCCAATCTACGCTGGATGATATCAAGACAAAACCAATTCCAAGCGGTGCAAAATTCCTCGATAAATCGAACCTGTACCATGGTGAGTTTATGTATAATTTCACCAAACTGATCGATCCTAAAACAATTGAATTAATTGCAGGGGCAAATTATCGAATTTATGATCTGAATTCTGAGGGTACATTGTTTGAGACGCAGGACGGAACGCCGACTGGAAAGGAATTTAATATCACAGAATATGGCGCTTATGCACAGGCGTCAAAAACCTTCGCGGATGTTTTTAAGCTGACGGCATCTGTCCGTTATGATAAAAACATGAATTTCAAAGGGCAATTCAGTCCTCGGATATCAGGGGTTTATACCGTTGCGAAAGATCATAATTTCCGGGCTTCATTCCAGCGGGGTTTTAGAATTCCAACTACGCAGAATCAGTATATCAATTTACTCACACCGAATGCTCGTTTGGTTGGCGGTTTGCCATTGTTCCGTCAAAAATATAATATGGAAGCCAATGCGGTTTTTGAGCAAACTGCCATCACGCAGCAATCTTTGACAGACGGAAGTCTTAAGCCCTATCAATTTCGTGAATGGCAACCTGAACGTGTGGAAACTTATGAAGTTGGATATAAAGGCGTTGTCGCAAATAAACTTTATATCGATGCTTTCTACTATTATAACCGGTTTATCACTTTTGACGGTGTGACAGTGCTTTTACAACGAAAAGATCCGAATGGACCCATCACCGATTTGTTGGATCCTTCTAAAAGAAATACATATAGTATGCCTGTCAACGCGGCACAAACCGTGAAAAATTCAGGTTGGGGTGTTGGTCTGGATTATGTATTAGGGAAGGGTTATACTTTCAATGGAAATCTTACCAGCAACATTCTGAATAATGATGACGAACTGGAAAGAAACGATCCTTCATTTGTAACTTTTTTTAACTCTCCAAAATATCGGTTCAATCTTGGGTTTTCGAACCGCGATATTAAAAGAAGTGGCTGGGGTTTTGGTGTAACATTCCGCCATCAGACGAGTATGGTTTGGAATGCAACGGTTGCCACTGTAGTGGCAAATACCCAACGGAAAACGGTGATTCCGGCTTATTCCACGTTGGATGCGCAGATCAGCAGGAAGATTTCTTCAATTAAGTCAATCATCAAAGTGGGAGGAACAAATCTTACCGGAAAACTTTATACAACCGGCTGGGCAAATCCTTCTGTTGGCGCGATGTATTACGTTTCTATCACTTTTGACGAATTGTTAAATTAATTGGCTAACGGCAGTCAGCTATCGGCAAAATGTCGATAGCTGACATCGATATATTAATCTGGGAATCTGACAGCTGATCGCCGACGGCCAAAGTAAATTATTTAGATCCGAAAGCCAGATCACCTGCATCGCCCAAACCCGGAACAATATAATATTGTTCATTCAGTCGCTCATCCAGAGCACCTACCCATAATCTGCATTGCGGAACGCGTTTGTGAAGAAAATCAACGCCTTCCGGACTTGCAATAACAGAAGCGATATGTGTTTGGGCAGGAATCCCGAAACGCAAAAGCGCGTGATATACTTTTTCAAGCGAACGCCCGGTGGCCAGCATCGGATCAATAAGTATCAATGTTTTACCGCTCAGGTCAGGACTTGTTATGTAGTCCATTTCTACTTCAAATTCATCATCTTTGAGGTTGTGTCCACGGTATGCGCCAACAAATGCATTATCAGCCTGATCAAAAATGTTGAGAAATCCTTGATGAAGGGGCAACCCGGCGCGCAGAATCGTTGCAAGAACAACCGGCTGAAGAAGAGACCTGGATGGTGCTTTGCCTAATGGAGTTTCGACAAATTCTGACCGGTAGGTAAGAGATTTTGAAATTTCATAGGCAAGTAATTCTCCTACCCGTTCAATGTTACGGCGAAACCTCATTCGGTCTTTCTGGCAGTTTACATCGCGTAATTCAGCAATGAAATGATCAACAATGGAAGGCTTCTGGGACAGTAAAAACATAACTTTGCTCTTATTTAACCTGTTCGATATAAGATATTACAATTTGATTGACGAAATTTGACACTTTCGATCCAAATACTTGGTACAAAACCAACTTTACCTGCATAATAGAATCTATTATCTATGAACCAACGCTTCGACAAGTTCTTAATATATGTTTTTTTTATACTAATTACGTCATCTTACGCTCAGGCACAAAGTAGCTTTGTTCCATTAAATGACGATTATTATCACCTGATCGATCGGCTGGAAATCAAAAGGGGAAAATTTTCCGAGGGATTTCATTCAAATGTAAAACCATTTGAGAGAAAGGCAATCGTTCAGCTGACGGATTCTATATTAAAAGAAGGAAATGTATCTCTGACGGAACGTGACTGGGAAACCATTGACTATCTGAGAGAAGACAGCTGGGAATTTACCAAAGGTTTTGCTGCGACAGATTCTGCAAGATACGCCAGGCTTTCCCGTCTGGATCCGGGAAATAAATTTAAGCTGTTTAAAGGTAGAAAAAGTAACGGGCAACGTAAGTTTTGGGAGCATACCGCGGATTTTTATAGCTACCACGATAAAGATTTTGATCTGCATTTAAATTTTACAACAAATAATTTTATCGGAAATGATAACAACGTAAGTACTCCGCTTTGGCTGACTGGACGTGGAATCGAGATTCGCGGTATGATCAATGAAAAGCTTGGGTTTTATACATTTGTTGCTGATAATCAAGGGGTATTCCCAAAATATGTAACGGATTATACAACCAGATATAATTTCCCTGGTGAAGGTCTCGCTAAAAAAATCCAGAACGAAAAAGGAGTTGACTTTCTTTCTGCAAGGGGTTATATCACTTTTCGCCCGCTGAAAAGTATCAATGTGAAATTTGGCCAGGACGTTAATGTTTTTGGAAGTGGTTACCGCTCATTGCTTCTGTCGGACAATAGTAGTCCGTATCTTTTTCTTCGGATTGATACGCAGCTGGGCCGTTTCAAGTATACCAATTTATGGACAAGCATGGTCAACGAGCAGGAAAGTAAAGGTCTTTTACGGTCCAAGAAATTCTCAGCAGTTCACCATTTAAGTATTAATTTAACGGATAAAATTAATGTAGGTGTTTTTGAAGCCGAAGTTTTTAGCCGCGATTCTACAAGCGGCGGTTATGACCTGAATTATCTCAATCCAATTATTTTTTACCGGTATGTAGAATCTTACATTGGCAGTGAGGATAACGCTTTGCTTGGTTTTGATTTTAAATGGCTCGTTGGTAAAAAAGCTTCAATTTACAGTCAGTTTGTTTTAGACGAGTTTTTAACGAAACACATGTTCAATGGCGATGGCTCCTGGACGAATAAATATAGTTTCCAATTAGGTGGAAAGGTGGTTGATGCTTTCGGAATTCCTAATCTGGATTTGCAGTTAGAAACCAATATCGTGAGGCCATATACCTATGCACATAAGGATGGAGGAAGAAGTTATGTACATTATAACCAATCACTGGCGCATCCGCTTGGTGCAAATTTTAAAGAATATATCGGTATTGTACGGTATAAGGCGACGCCAAGACTTTCATTCTACGGAACACAAACTTTCTCCGAACAGGGATTGGATCCAACAGGTGCATTTACAAATTACGGAGCCAATATCCTTTTGGATTATGATACGAGAACAGGCGTTAATCCGGGTGACAACGATTATGGACATAAAATAGGGCAGGGAATTTCTGCAAAAACATCTTTCACAGATCTGCGTTTAACATATTCGCTCGCACACAATTTATTTCTTGACGGCCGATGCTTAATTCGTAATACGAAATCTGTTGACGTGAACGTGGCTCAAAAAACAAATCTTTTCTCGTTCGCCATACGTTACAATATGGCATACCGGAATCAGACCTTCTGATTTTTTGTGACTTCATTATAAAAAAAACGTATTCATAAAGTATTGAAGATGGCAAGTAATTTCTGTTATGATTTTATTTAATTCTTGAATACTGATCATTCTCAAAATATGGAAACCAACCCACAGGTATTACGCGATTTAATTCATTTGGCACTATTGGAAGATATCGGTGACGGAGATCATTCTTCACTTTCCAGTGTACCTGCTGATGCTATGAAAAAAGCGCGCTTATTGGTAAAACAGGAAGGAATTTTGGCTGGTGTTGAAGTGGCGCTTGTTATTTTGGAAGAAACGGCAAGGTTATACCATCATCCAGAAGCGAAAGTTGAAGTATTAATTCCGGACGGAACCCCGATAAAAGTTGGTGATATTGTTCTGACGATCGAAGCAAGTGCGCAGCTGATTTTAAAGGCCGAAAGGTTACTGTTGAACATTATGCAGCGCATGAGTGGCATTGCAACTTACGCCAGGGAAATGGTTGATATTATTGGTGATTTACCTGTGAAATTACTGGATACGCGTAAAACAACGCCAAACTTCCGTCTGTTTGAAAAAATGGCAACAAAAATTGGCGGCGCGGTAAATCATAGGATGGGCCTTTATGATATGATTATGCTGAAAGACAACCATGTCGATTACGCCGGTGGAATTGAAGCGGCTATTACAAACGCAAGGAATTATCTTAAAGAAACCGGTAAGAATTTACGGATCGAAATAGAGACACGAAATCTGGCGGAAGTAGATGAAGTTTTACGTGTCGGGCAGGTCGATATTATCATGCTTGACAATTTTTCGCTTGAAAATATGCGTGAAGCGGTGAAGCGGATTAACGGACGTTTTGAAACTGAAGCTTCCGGGAATATTACTGAAAAAACTTTACGCGCAGTAGCAGAAACCGGAGTAAACTCCATTTCCAGCGGCGCATTGACACACCAGATACAAAGTCTGGATTTAAGTTTGAAGGCTTTCTAACCCTGTTAAACAAATCCGTAAAGGATGACGAACGATAGAGAAAAATCGCACATGAAGCCACCACACAGGCATTCATGTGCGATTTTTCGGTTAGTTGTTTTAACACTTTTTTGCATATTTTTTCTTGCCAAAAAACTTTCCGCCCAGGAACCGCCGCGTCCGGAAATTGATATCAACCAGTTTATCCAGGATCTTATCCCGATTGCTACGGAAGAAAATAGTAATGAAGGTCTGTATGAATTGTTATTTCAATTATATACCAATCCGCTGGATCTGAATGCGGTTACGACCGATGAATTGACAGCAACACTGATTCTTTCAGAAGTTCAGATAAAATCATTTTTTGATTATCGTCAAAAACTTGGGCCATTTTTATCACTTTATGAGTTACAGGCAATTCCGGATTTTGATCTGATTACGATCAGAAAATTAATTCCTTTTGTAATCGTAAGACCGAAAGCTTTGCCTTTTAGAGAATCCTTACAAAATCCATCCCAGCATTTTTTATTATTGAGATCTGGTCGTGTTTTGGAAAAGCAAAAAGGATTTACGGCCATTGATACTTCAAGCCGGTCAACATCCCGATACCAGGGAAAACCTTTGTATGGAAATATCCGCTATCGTTATGCCCGGGCGGGTTCATTCAGTTTCGGTTTTGTAATGGAAAATGATGCCGGCGAAGTTTTGAGCTGGCAACCCAAAAAACAGATTTTTGGTACTGATTTTTCTTCTTTTCATGCACAGATCATGAATCGCGGAAAATTAAAAAATCTGATTATCGGAGATTATCAAATGCAGGCCGGGCAAGGTATGATCATGTCCGGCGGATTTTCTTTGGGAAAAGGCTCGGAAGTGATCAGAACAACTTATCGCAGCACATTAGGATTACGACCTTTTACTTCTGTTTTGGAATCTGGCTTTTTTCGTGGCGCGGCGGCGACGTATGCGGTCAGAAAACAACTGGATGTCACGTTATTTTATTCCTACACAAGACGTGACGGAAATCTGGAAAACAATGCCACCATTCAGGACGAACTTACAGTTTCGTCATTACAAATTTCAGGTTATCATAGAACAAAAACAGAACGTGAAAACCAGGGAACGATTGGTGAGCAAAATATTGGTTTTCATGCGCTTTATAAACTGTTATCCCAACGCGGCCAGGTTGGATTTTCGGTCTTAAATACCTTTTACAGTGTTACTTTACACAAAAAAGATGAGCTTTATAATAAGTTTGAATTTAAGGGAAATCAGAATACTGTTACAGGAGTCCACGGAGATTACCGCTGGAAGAATATGCATTTCTTCGGAGAAGGTGCCAGGTCTAAAAATGGCGGGCTGGGAGGGATCGGGGGCTTAATAACAGGTTTGGGAAGGATGCTTGATTTTACATTATTACTTCGTCATTACGACAGAAATTTTCACTCCTTATACGGTGGCTCAATGAGTGAAGCAACACGTCCAATCAATGAAAGCGGTGCATACTGGGGGCTGCGTTATTCGCCAAACCGGCGCTGGCAATTCAGTGGATTTTATGACCGTTTTTATTTTCCATGGCTGAAATATCAGATAAACGCGCCTTCGGATGGAGTTGATTATTTCCTGCATGCACTTTGGAAACCGAATAAAAAACTGAATATGTATGCTGTTTTTCATGAAAAACAAAAAGCGCATAACGAGCCGGATTCTCGGTTTCCGATATCTCAGGTTTTAACAACGACTCGCCGAACCGCGATGATTAACTTTGAATATGAAGTTCCGTTAAAATTCTCATTTCGCACGCGTTTGCAGGGAGGTGATTTCTGGTATGAGGGAAAATCTAAATCTTCCGGATTTACCATAGTACAGGATATCACTTACCGGATTTCAAAACTGGAACTGAGCGGACGAATTGCTTTTTTCAAAACGGACAATTATGATAGCCGGCAATATGTTTATGAAAAAGATATGTTATACGCTTTTTCGCTTCCGGCATATTATGACCAGGGAACAAGGCATTATCTGATGCTGCGTTATCCATTGACACAGAAGATGAAACTCTGGCTCCGATGGTCGCGGACGCATTATTTGAAACTGGAAACAATCAGTTCCGGACTTAATGAGATTGAAGGTAAAAAAAGGAGTGAATTAAAAGCGCAGGTCATGTATCAGTTTTGAATCGTTACTTTTGCGGATATTTTCGTTTTATAATAAAATACATACCGGATTTGACAACAGGAATAATCCCTGAGTTCGAATTTATATTGGCTTACCGCTTAGAAACCACTTCATCATGTCCATAAACAAAGAACAGGCTCTAAAACAATATTTTGGCTACGATACTTTCCGGCCTCAGCAGGCCGAAATTATTGATACCGTAATGGCTGGAAAGGATTGTCTGGTACTGATGCCCACGGGTGGAGGAAAATCGGTTTGTTTTCAGATCCCTGCCATCATGCGTGACGGTTTAACAGTCGTGATTTCTCCGTTGATTGCTTTGATGAAAGATCAGGTTGAAGCGCTCAGAGTAAATGGCGTTAATGCAGCTTTTTTGAACTCTTCACTTTCTTCCGCAGAACAGGATCAGGTGATGTGGCAGGCCAAAATCGGAGAGTTAAAATTACTTTATATAGCACCTGAGCGGCTATTTTCAGGAAATACATTTGAATTTTTGCGGGAGTGGAATGTTTCTCTTTTCGCCATTGACGAATCACATTGTATCTCTTCCTGGGGCCATGATTTTCGTCCGGAATATCGTCAGTTAAGTGCGTTGAAAAAATATTTCCCGCAAGTTGCGGTCATAGCTTTGACTGCAACAGCCGATCGGGTAACACGGCGTGATATTTTAAAACAAATTGGTATAGAAGAAGCACAAACTTTTGTCGCCAGTTTTGACAGACCGAATTTAAGTTTGAATGTTTTGCCGGGAAGAGGCAGAATTCAACAAATTCAAACTTTTTTGAGAAAACATAACGGTCAGGCTGGAATCATTTATTGTCTGAGCCGGAAAGGAACCGAAACAGTAGCTGCCAGTTTGCAAAAAGCAGGATTTGAAGCTGAGTTTTATCATGCCGGATTAGCCTCTGAAAAACGATCCAAAGTTCAGGAGCAGTTTCTTCGGGACGATATCCAGATTATTGTTGCGACGGTAGCTTTCGGAATGGGAATTGATAAATCCAATGTCCGCTGGGTTATCCATTACAATCTGCCTTCCAACGTAGAAAGTTTTTATCAGGAAATCGGCCGGGCAGGGCGTGACGGATCGCCTTCTGATACGGTTTTGTTTTATAGTTATATGGACATCATTACCCGCCAGGAAATGATAGCCAATTCGGATCAGTCCGAAGAGCAGAAAGAATTATTGAACGCGAAACTGAACCGGATGAAGCAATATGCCGAAGCCGATATTTGCAGGAGAAGGATTTTGCTGAGTTATTTTAATGAAGCCGTAGATCAGGATTGCGGAAATTGTGATGTTTGCCGGAATCCCCGGTCACGTTTCGACGCGACTGTAATTGCGCAAAAAGCACTTTCAGGAATTGCGCGTACCAAGGAAAAAGTAGCCATGGGTATGCTGATTGATATTTTGCGCGGCAGCCGGAATAAAAATGTTTTGCAGTATGGTTATGACAAACTGCCGACTTTTGGCGTAGGACACGATCTGCGCGGAGAAGAATGGGCGGAATATATTAGTCAGTTATTAAATTCCGGGGTGATGGATATCGCCTATGATGAAGCGCATTCTTTTAAATTAAATCCCGCAAGCCAACAGGTTTTGTATGGAAAAAGGAAAGTGGAACTGGTAAGATTTATCCCGCTTTCTGAACGGAAAGCGAAAGAAGAAGCGCAGCTTCCAAAAGAAAAACCGAAACAGGAAATTATCCGGGATGCCTTGTTTGAACGTTTAAGAACGCTTCGTAAGCAAATTGCAGATCGTATGGGCGTTCCGCCTTATGTAGTTTTTACCGATGCCACTTTATCTGAAATGGCGCAGAAAAGACCTGTATCCGAAGCACAGATGAAAGCGATTTCAGGGATTGGTACGGAGCGTTTCCGGAATTATGGAGAAACGTTTATCAGGGAGATCGTTGACTTTGCGAAGGAAAATACCAAACCCGGAACACGTGTAGCCAAAGGAATGACTTACGTTGAAACCTGGGAGCTATTCAAAGCGGGTTATTCCTTAAAAGTAATAGCAGAAAAACGGGACCTGAATCCGGTCACGATCATTTCTCATCTGGTAAAATTAAAAGAAGACGGGCACGACATTAATTTGAAGGCATTAATAGATCCGAATGTCTACAAAATCATTGTAACGGCTGCACAGGAAATAAGTATCCGCCGTGATGAACCTCTGAAACCTCTTTTTGAAATGTTAAATGAGAAGTATGATTATGGGCAGATTAAGCTGGCGCTGGCGGTTTGGGAGGAGGAGCAGGGGAATTAAAATATGTTTTGAGAAAAGATCATTTTGAATTGCAGATAATGTCCTGATCCTCGTTAAATTTATAAAGTAAATTCAATTGTTATGACACATCCTTTTTCCTCATCCGAAATTGATAAAATTGGTAATGCGATCGTTTATTTAGCGGAGCGGATAAAGCCTTTGTCCAAAACCAAACTTCTCAAACTTATATATCTGATTGAAGAATACAGTGTCAGAACTTATGGCTTGCCATTTTTTAACCTGGATTTCACGGTGTGGAAACTTGGGCCAGTATCCCGTGATATATTTGTTGATCTATCATCAGAAGAGCCGGTATTGTTGTCTAAGTATATTCGAAAAAACATAAGTGTAGATGCCACGATTGATATATTTCCAAAGGTGCAATTTTCGGATGACGAATTCACGGATAATGAAATGAAGCTGCTGGAACATATCACAGATACTTTTAAGGACTACTCTGCATCAGATCTTGTACAGCTTACACATCGCAAACATTCCCTTTGGTATCTTACCGCTTCGGAACATGGCGTACTGGAATATCTTGAAGAAGGTAAAATGAATTCAACAGAAATTCGTATTGATTTTTCCCGATTACTGAATGGAACGCCGGTCAAAAAAGCCATTTATGATGATCAACGGAATTATTTAGATAATAGTCAGTCGTTGAAAATGTAGCGATCATGGATAGGGAAGGAAGCATTTTGTATTTCGATCCGTTTTATTTTAAGAATGGTAACAAGTCAAAACCTAAATATTTTATTACCCTAAAAGTTATTAACGGTAAATCAATTCTGGCAAGCTTGCCTTCAAGTGTAGATTTTCGTCCATCAAACTTAAATGAAAACGAGCGATGTTTAGAAATTCCGGAAGCCTCTTTTAACTGTTATATTTTTCCTGCCAATCATAAAATAACCACGCTCGGTTGGGCCTTTCCTCTTAATACCTATGTTTATGGGCAGCAAATAGACGAATACGAAATCAGCGTTTTAAAGGATATTTATCCTGTCGAAGGCTTAGATTATAAGATTATCGGAATATTGATGGCCAGTGAATTTGAAAAATTGATCAGTTGTTTTCAAAATTCAGCAAATGTGAAGCGAAAATTTAAAAAATTATTGCTGTAAGGAATCCGAAGATTTTTTGAGTTTTATAGCAACCGGACACCCAACACTATGCGCACCAGGTAAATACCCGGTGCTCATTAGAAATTCATTCACAATTTCTCCGCCAACAAATTTGAAATTCTTCTTAAATAATTTCAGCCAATCGGGTAGCGTTAACGGATGATGCGCATCCAGCCAGCCTTTAAAAGAGCCGTATTCCTGTTTCAGAAAAACAATTTTTTGTGCATTAACGATGGCTGCGTTAATCTTCAAACGATTACGGATAATTCCCGGATCAAGTAATAATCTTTCCCGATCTTCTTCTGTATAAGCTGCTATCTCTTCAATAGCGAAGTTGCTGTACGCCTTTCGAAAACCTTCCTGCTTTCTCAGCATCAGCGTCCAGCTCAAACCTGCCTGATTGATTTCCAGAATAAATCTGCCAAAAAGCTCATCATCGTCATCAATCTGAAAGCCATATTGATGATCGTGATAATGTTTGTGCAAAAGATAATCCGGAAGTTCGGATGGATTGTTGTTGACGTAATCGCAGTAAGACATAGAATATTAAAACTCGGTAATTCCTATTTGAATTTCGGTAATATTAGCTTGCGGATTTTGAAAATCCATATTTAAATAAATTTCACGATTTTCTCCACTCATATTCTGGCCTCCTGAAACGATGGTTGGAATTAATGATCCGTATGTTTCGCCTAACTTGTTCCAATCCCCTAAATGCTGCGCCGAAACACATTGAAATGCACGGAGGCTTTTTAGTTTGAAATCTGAGTTTTCAAGATGTTTTTCTCGAAATGAGATTGGCAAAGCGATTGTCAGTGAAAAAATCGTTTCGGGATTTCCATCCATACCTTCATAAACCCAGTAAACTGGTCCGGTGATTTCCAGGTCATTTCGGACGGCAGTTTGGTACATTTTATGGGCAACCACGCGCACATATTCTCCAATTTCTGAAAGTTTTGTTTTTGTTTCAAAACATAAAACCTGCATTGGATGTATTTTCTTCAATTCCATAATCATTTATTTTGTTTGTTGTTTTGGCAAAATAAATGATGCCTACCGACAACCCTATGTCAGCAGGAATTCAGAATAGAAATTATTTTTATTTACTTCTTCCGGATTCTGCGAACCTTCTGCTTCAACCACGGATAACTGATGTAAACGACTTTTGTCGCCGCAATACCAATTCCTGCGCCCATCAGCACGTCCGCAAGCCAATGTTTATTTTTAAGAACTCGCATCGTACCGACCGTAGTTGCGGCAGTGTAACCTCCTACGCTATACCAAACACTTCTTTGCCCATATTCTTCATGGAGTATTGTGGCACTCGTAAATGCGTTGCTGGTATGCCCTGACGGAAAAGAATGGTTATCTTCCCCGTTTGGACGAGGATATTTTGATATCATCTTTAAACTCCCGGTAACCCCCTGTGCAACCAGATTGGAAAGAAGGGCAAGAATAAGCTGATCGCCAAAAGAATGTCTTCCCTTCACACCAGAGGCACCCAGGCTTAAACTGACAACGGCCGGTAAGTAGTGGAGGTAATTATCAAAATTTTTTGTGTTGAAGTTAGGATATTCACTTACAACATGAGATTGCAGCTGTCTGCTGATGGAACCCTGCGTAACAAATGCAGCCAGAGCCAGCGAAACCGGTGCTACGGCTTCAATAGGCCGGAACTGCCAAAGTTTTTCTGGTTTTTTCTGAACCAGTGTATCGTGGTAAACCGAGTCAATCGCCTGAGCAGATACCTGATTTGAAAATAACCCCTGACAGATAAAAGTTACAAGGAAGATGCAACGTGTAAACTGTTTTTCCATAAAAGATTTAAAAAAAATAAGATTGCGGCCTTAACCACAACCTTATTTTTTAAAGTAATGATTACAAAATGGACTCTCTGACCCGCACTAATTTTTCCAATAATCCTTCAAGCTGATCCAGCGGTAACATATTGGCTCCGTCTGATTTCGCTTCTGCCGGGTTGAAATGCGTTTCAATAAAAAGCCCGTCTGCACCCACTGCAATGGCTGCTTTGGCGATTGTTTCGATCAATTTTGGCTTTCCGCCTGTAACGCCGGATTCCTGATTTGGCTGCTGCAATGAATGCGTACAATCCATAATCACCGGAACATTAAAAGCGCGCATGGCGGGAAGATTGCGATAATCCACGATCAATTCACCATAACCAAAACTGTTGCCGCGATCTGTCAACAAAACCTGGCAATCCGGATTCGTTTCATTTATTTTTTCAACCGCAAATTTCATCGAAGCACCCGAAAGAAACTGTCCTTTTTTAACATTTACCGCCTTTCCGGTACGAGCTGCTGCTGCAATTAATTCTGTTTGGCGGCATAAAAATGCCGGAATCTGCAAAACATCAACATATTCCGCTGCAAAAGCCGCTTCGTGTGATTCATGAATATCAGTAACAGTCGGGACACCAAAGGTCTGGCTGATCTCCTGCAAGATTTTTAAAGCTTTTTCATCACCAATTCCGGTAAAAGAATCAACTTTCGTACGGTTGGCTTTACGATAAGATCCTTTGAAAATATAAGGTATTTTAAGCCTGTCTGTCAGAGTAACAATATGTTCCGCAATACGCAATGCCATATCTCTTCCCTCTATCGCACAAGGGCCTGCCATAAGGAAAAACTGGGGAGAATCAGTGTTTTTTAATTTCGGAATTGACAACATAATACGAATAATCAAAAATTAATAAAGTTCTGTAAAGGTACGGTTATCTGCAATCTTCTCTATGTGATTCGTTGTATTCGTGGAACTTAAAGGGTTAAGCATTTGATATTCTGTTTCTTTTATTTCCCTTGGTTTTGGGACAGTATTATTACAGGTTTTAAAAAAATGTTGACAAAGTGAAGTAGAATATCTTTCTTTGTTGCGATTTTAACCAAAAAGTGTTTACAAAATGTCAGCAATTGCAGAAAGAGTTAAGCAAATTATCGTCGAAAAACTCGGCGTAGAAGAGTCGGAGGTAACGCCAGAAGCAAACTTCCAGAACGACTTGGGAGCGGACTCTCTAGATACCGTTGAGTTGATTATGGAATTTGAGAAAGAATTCAATCTTTCTATTCCTGATGATCAAGCCGAGAACATTGGTACAGTTGGTCAGGCTGTTGCATATTTGGAAGAAAACGTAAAATAGTTTTACGCCTTTCCAGTATCATCTTCTTTTTCTGTCCCTATTTTATGAGTTTTAAGCGAGTTGTAATTACCGGTATGGGCGCGTTGACGCCTATTGGAAATGATGTTCCTACCTATTGGAAGAATTTAGTTGCAGGCGTAAGCGGTGCTGCGCCTATAACCAGGTTTGATGCCGAACGGTTTCGGACCCGATTTGCCTGTGAGGTAAAAGGGCTGGACATACATGATTACATTCCGCGTCAGGAAGCTCGTAAAATGGATCCATTTACCCAGTATGCCGTAATTGCAACTGACGAAGCAATGAAGGACGCCGGCTTTGACGCAGATACACTTGATCTCGACAAAGCCGGTGTAATTTGGGGTTCGGGAATTGGTGGTTTGAAAACATTTGAGGACGAAGTTTTAAACTTCTCAGATGGTGGAAGAAATCCGCGTTTCAATCCATTCTTTATTCCTAAAATGATTGCTGATAGCGCGTCGGGAGTTCTTTCCATTCGTTATGGTTTTCGTGGACCTACTTTCATTACGGTTTCAGCTTGTGCTTCCGCGACCAATGCCCTGATTGACGCATTTAATTATATCCGTCTGGGTATGATGAATGTATGTATTTCAGGCGGTTCCGAGGCGGCCATTACAAATGCAGGTGTGGGAGGATTTAATGCGTTGAAAGCATTATCAGAAAATAACGCTTCACCGGAAACAGCGTCACGTCCTTATGATAAGGATAGGGATGGATTTGTTTTGGGAGAAGGTGGTGCAGCATTGATTTTGGAAGAGTACGAGCACGCCAAAGCTCGCGGCGCGAAGATTTATGCCGAAATGATTGGTGGAGGTATGTCTTCTGATGCATACCACATTACCGCTCCGCATCCGGAAGGTCGCGGTGCCTACATGGTAATGAAAAATACGCTTGAAAATGCAGGATTGCAGCCAGAAGATATTGATTATATCAATACCCATGGTACTTCAACACCTATTGGTGATCCGCAGGAAATTAAAGCAATCGAGAAATTCTTCGGTGAGCATGCCTACAACATGAGCATCAGTTCTACCAAATCCATGACCGGGCATTTGCTTGGAGGTGCGGGAGCAATTGAGGCAGCTGCATGTATCATGGCGATCCAGGATCAGATTATTCCACCGACGATCAACCATTTTACAGATGATCCGGAGATTAATCCCCGATTAAACCTTACTTTTAATACAGCACAAAAACGCAAGGTCGATATAGCCCTAAGTAATACTTTTGGTTTTGGCGGTCATAATGCTTCCGTTATTTTCAAGAGGTTCGAGGAATAATTAACTTATTGATTTTGGCAAAACGAATTCTTTTACCGATCCTCGCCCTTTTTAGAACAGGGAGCCCCGAGGATAAGAAATTTAAGGAATCTATTGCGCATGTAATTGGCGACCGCCCTTCAAACCTGGGTGTTTATCAATTGGCATTTCGCCATACATCGGCCTCCCGTGAAACAGCTATTAAAGGTTTTCGTGAATCAAACGAAAGGCTTGAATATCTGGGTGATGCGGTGCTGGGAATGGTTGTTGCCGAATTTTTATTTACCAAATACCCTTATAAGGACGAAGGATTTCTAACTGAAATCCGCTCACGGATTGTTAACCGTGAATCGCTCAATCAAATTTCCCGAAAGCTTGGTTTAGACCGTCTTATCGAATATGACGGAAACCGTCGTGGTATGTCCCCGAGATCTTCCATGTATGGCGATGCACTGGAAGCATTTGTAGGAGCAATTTATCTGGATAAGGGATTTCGTTTTACACGGAAATTTATTATTAGTAAGCTTTTAACGCATTACGATCTGGACGATATCATCCAGAATAATATCAACTTCAAAAGCCTTATCATCGAATGGGCGCAACGGGAAGGTAAGGAGATCCGCTTCGAAATTCTTGAAGAGAGAGGAACCCGTCATCACCGTGAATTTATCTCCCAGATTTTAGTCAACGAGCAACCGTTTGCAACTGGTAATGGTTTTACCAAAAAGAAAGCAGAGCAGTCTGCCTCCGAAAGAGCTTGTGAACAGCTTGAATTGAAATAGGATCTTCAAGCGATTCATGAAAATATATCATCTTCCGTAAATTAATTCACGGATTTTTACAGTGCTAATGCATTTTAAGAATCGTAATATTTTCCTGCATAATAAATTGCTTTGCTATAATTTCCGAATGTGATATTACAGTCGCTAAATTTTATAGTCTTTATCACGAACCATCCCAATTCCAACTCCTGTGATTTTTCAATTTGATCTTCGTTTATTAAGAAAATGTTGACAGAAATTCTATCTTAAAGCTAATATTTCGGCCATTATGGCACAAAATTTTTGCTTTTATTAATAATCATGCCATTTTGTCTTATGGTCTGGTTGTTTTTTCTCATCGGTACAAAAGTTTTAAAATCCTTCGCATACCGCAACGGTACTTAAACTTTAAATCAGAAAATTAAAACCGATAAAACCATGAGCACATTAGTAAAAACCCACTTTGCGAATCCTAAATTGTACAACGGATTTTTTGGTAAAGAAGCTTTAAACGAATTTTTCGCACCAGCTTATGCCGGCAGCGTTCCAGCAGTTAATGTCGTTGAAAACAAAGAAGGTTTTAGAATTGAAGTAGCAGCACCAGGCCTTCAGAAATCTGATTTCAAATTAAACCTGGAAAAAAACCAGCTGACAATTTCTGCTCAAAAAGAACAAACAGAGCAGGAAGCGAACGAAACATATTCTCGCAGAGAATTTAAATATAGTTCTTTCCAAAGGACGTTCACCTTACCAAATGCGGTAGACGGCGAAAAAATTGCTGCAACTTACGCGGATGGTATCTTAAAAGTGGAACTTCCAAAACGCGAGGAAGCAATTGAAAAACCATTGCGTGAAATTGAAATTGCTTAAAATTTAATTTTAGAAAAGGCGTTATTTGGCATGAATAACGCCTTTTTTGCTGTATAAAGGATTAAATATTAACGCAGAATATATTTCAGTGAATTTTCAGATTCATACCTTTGTTAAAATATGTTAAAAGGCTTAAGAAAGGGAATAATTTGCAGGTTCGTTTACGTTATTTGTTTAATATAGTTATAACCCCAACATATGGAAATGAAAACAAACTGGAAAGCTTTGGTATTGGTTGGGCTGCTTTCGAGCGCATCAACCCTTGCAGGCTTTAAACTTTTAAATTCAAATAGTGATAAGGATGTTATTTTTAAAGAAGCTCCTTCCGAATCACTGGCACGTTTCACCTCGACCGGCGCGCCTGCTGGTGCTCCCGGTGATTTTGTATACGCAGCAGAAGCAACTACGCCGACAGTAGTGCATATTAAATCTACGATGACCAGATCATCACGAAGCAGCCAGGGAGATATTCCTGATATTTTCCGTGATTTCTTTGGAGATGATTTTGGTGGTGGCGGTTCTCGCGGCCCGCAATCGTCAGAGGCGTCGGGATCGGGTGTTGTGATCTCAGCGGATGGATATATTGTTACCAATAACCACGTTGTGGAAGGTGCTCAGGAGCTGGAAGTTACTTTGTCAAACAAAAGTAAATTCCGTGCAAAAGTAGTTGGAGCTGACCCATCAACGGATATTGCAGTAATCAAAATTGAAGGAAAAAACCTTCCAGCTATTACTTTTGGTAGCTCTGATGCGGTAAAAGTAGGAGAGTGGGTTGTAGCAGTTGGTAATCCTTTTAATCTGGAATCAACAGTTACTGCCGGGATTATCAGTGCGAAAGGACGTGGACTCGGAATAATTGGTCAATCTCAAAATCGTCGTGGTAACGCCAGACCTACTTCGGCAATAACTGCGGATGTTCCTTTGGAATCGTTTATTCAGACGGATGCGGTTGTTAACCCTGGAAATAGTGGTGGTGCGTTGGTAAATTTGAAAGGTGAATTGATTGGTATCAATACAGCCATTGCAAGTCCGACAGGAAGTTTTGCAGGGTATGCTTTCGCAGTTCCTTCAAGTATTGTGAAAAAAGTTTCTGGTGACCTTATCAAGTTCGGTAATGTTCAGCGCGGATATCTTGGTATATCCCTTGACGAACTTGATAGCCGGAAAGCGGAAGAATATGGCGTGAAAGTGAACGACGGTGTATATGTTCGTGATTTCACAGAAAATAGTGCGGCCAAAGCAGGTGGCGTTACGAAAGGTGATGTAATCGTGAAGGTGGATGGAATGAATACACATTCAATTCCTGAGTTGCAGCAATCAATTGGTTTGCACAAACCTGGTGACAAAGTTACTGTTACTGTAAACCGTGATGGAACCGAGAAAGATTTGAGCGTTACATTACGTAACCGTACAGGTGGTTCTGATATTTTAAAACGCGATGAATCTGCTGTTGTTATGAGCGTTTTAGGCGCGCAATTTGGTAACATCAGCGATCAGGAAAAACAACGTCTAACACGATATAAAGTGGAAGGTGGCGTAAAGGTTCTTTCTATCGATGGTGGAAAACTGGCCAGAACAGGAGTTGAAGAAGGTTTTATCATTACAAAAGTGAATGGCAAACCAGTTAAATCTGTAAAAGAACTGGAAGCGTCACTTGCCGGTAAATCTGATTCTATGGTTCAGTTTGAAGGTTTATATATCGATGCTCCTTATGATGTTTATTCATTCGGATTTAGATTTTAAAATAGCTTTTAGCGATTAGGTGTTAGCTTTTAGCTTGTATAAATCGCTGAGATTGTAGATAAAAAAATGGTCCCGGAAAATAATTTTCCGGGACCATTTTTTATATTTTGTATTGAAGATTGCTCGAAATATTAAAGCATAAACTTCAATCTGACCACTTCTTTTTCACTTAGGAAACGCCATTTTCCTCTTGGCAAATCTTTCTTGTCTAGTCCGGCAAAAACGGTACGATCCAGTTTTTGCACTTCATAACCAAGGTGTTCGAACATGCGGCGAACGATTCGGTTTTTGCCACTGTGAATTTCCAGTCCTACAACCATAGCGTCCGCAGTAACGATTCCTAATTCATCAGGTTTCACAAAACCATCTTCCAGTTCTAATCCTGCCTGAAGTTGTTCGAAATCTTCTGTTGTGATCGGTTTGTCAAGTTCAGCCTGATAAATCTTTTTGATTCCGTTAGAAGGATGCGTCAGCTTTTCAGCCAGTTCTCCGTCATTTGTCATCAAAAGTAATCCGGTTGTATTTCTGTCCAAACGACCTACCGGATAAATACGCTCAAAACAAGCTCCTTTGATTAAATCCAAAACTGTTTTACGTTCCTCCGGATCGTCAGTTGTCGTGATATAATCTTTTGGTTTGTTAATAAGCACGTAAACCAGTTTTTCACGGCTTAATGCTTTCTTGCCAAATTTAACTACGTCAGATGGTTCAACTTTATGACCCATCTCTGTAACAACTTTTCCATTTACAGAAATTTGTCCGGATGCGATCAAGTCATCTGCTTCGCGACGGGAACAAATACCGGCGTTGGCAATATATCGGTTTAAACGCATTTCAGAACTTTCCTGCTTGCGTTTTGCACCTGGTTTTTTATCGTAACCACTTAAATTATAACGAGGTGCAGTCTCAAATCTTCCAACACGTCGGTTGGCTGCTTCTTCAATTGCACGCTGTTCTGTTGAAGGATCGGTATTAACTACCTCTTCAAAATCGCTTTTTTTTTTAAAAGCCGGTTTTTCGTGTCTTCCGTTTGAAGGAGTAGGTTTGAAAGAACGTGGCGCATCGCTGCCTCTTTCTGAACGAGGTTTGTCGAAACTTCTTCCTTCTCCTCGTGGAGCAAATTCACCTCTTGGTCTATCCTGACCAAGTCTTTCCTGACCAGATCTTTCTGATCTCTCAAAACGCGGCTTGTCGAAGCCCGGTTTATCAAAACTTCTACCTTCTGATCTTTCTCTTGGTCTGTCCTGACCGGGAGCAAATTCACCTCTTGGCTTAAAGCTACGGGAATCACCATCACGGTCCGAGGAACGTGGTTTGTCATAAGAAGGTCTGTCCTGACCGGGTCTTTCAGATCTTTCGAAACGCGGCTTATCGAAACCTGGCTTGTCAAAACTTCTTCCTTCTGATCTTTCTCTTGGTCTGTCCTGACCGGGAGCAAATTCACCTCTTGGTTTGAAACCACGAGAATCACCATCACGGTCTGACGAACGTGGTTTGTCGTAAGAAGGTCTATCCTGACCGGGTCTGTCCTGACTGGGTCTATCTTGACCGGGTCTGTCCGAACCAGATCTTTCAAAACGTGGCTTGTCGAAGCCCGGCTTATCAAAACTTCTACCCTCTGATCTTTCTCTTGGTACAAATTCACCTCTTGGCTTGAAACCGCGGGAATCACCATCGCGATCTGACGAACGTGGTTTGTTAAAAGAAGGTCTGTCCTGACCGCCTCTGTCAAAACGTGGCTTATCGAAGCCCGGTTTAGAAAAACCAGGTTTGCCAAAATTTGGTTTGTCGTAACGTGGACGTTCCGAGTCGAAGCGAGGTTTGTCGCCGCTTGGTCTGTCGCTATAAGATCTTGACGATTCAGCGCTTGGAGCTGCTGCCCGGAGACTGGATTTTTTTATACTTGGCTTGCTGAAGCGACTTTCTGCTTCCGGACGTTTTTTACCAAATGGGCGGGCCGAAGCATTGACACTTCTACCTGGAGGACGCGAAGAGCTCGCATCACTCGATTTTGTTATTCTTTTTCTCATTAGGAATGCAGTATCACTACTGGATTTTTTTTCCTCTCTACAAACTTGTCGTTACTTCGGTTAGTGATTTTGATGACCGTTGTCATAACAAAATGCCACTAAAACGCATTTACAAACGTATCTGATGTTCAGAGTACTATGTGTTATTTATGTTTTGAAATGCAAAGATACACTAATTTTTATAATAAATATTTTGGTTTCTTTTATCCGAAAAGTGTCATTACGACGTTAGTAATGTTCGTTACCTGATATCCATTAAATTTTGCATGTCCTATGCCAACGAATACTCAGTTACAACCACTTTGGAAACCAGGCAAAAAACTTACGGAACAGTCCAATCTCAAAAAATATATGGATTGGCTTTTCGTAAAAAAAGGACTTTATTTTCGTGGATATCATGATTTATGGGAATGGTCGGTGACGGATCTGGAAGATTTCTGGGAAAGTCTCTGGCAATATTTTCATATCAAATCGCACGACATCTATCTGGAAGTTTTGCGCAGGCCAAAAAAGGGAATGATTGGTACACAATGGTTTAGAAGATCAAGCCTTAATTATGCCGAACACATTTTCAGAAATAAAACAAAGGATCATCCCGCCATACTTTTCCAATCTGAAACACAAGGATTAACAAAAATTTCCTGGGAAGAGCTTGAATTGCAGGTAGCGGCTGTTTCAACATGGCTTCGTCAGCGGGGCGTCAGGCCAGGGGACAGGGTAGCAGCGGTTTTGCCCAATATCCCTCAGGCGGTGGTAGCATTTTTGGCTGTTAATGCAATCGGTGCGGTCTGGTCCAGCTGCTCGCCGGATTTTGGAAGAGCGGGAATTGTAGAGCGGCTCTCCCAAATTGAGCCCAAAGTATTGTTTGTTACTGACGGATATCATTACAACGGAAAAACCGTCGATACTACGGGGACAACGATGGAGCTTGGATCTTCTCTACCGTCCGTAAAAGATATTGTCATGATTTCCAACATTGATTCCCGGTCAAAACCCGAAGGGATCAGGTCCTGGGAAGATATTTTACATTTGCCCAATTTTGGAATTGATTTTGAAGCCGTTCCCTTTGAACATCCGATCTGGGTACTTTACTCATCCGGAACAACAGGAAAACCAAAGGCAATAACGCACAGTGTCGGCGGTTGTTTACTGGAACATTTGAAGATATTAGCAATTCACCAAAACGTAAAACCCGGCGACCGCTATTTCTGGTATTCAACGACCGGATGGATGATGTGGAATTTTGCTTTGGGCTCCATGTTATGCGGAGCCACGCTGGTGATATATGATGGTTCTCCCGCTTTTCCGAGTACCCAGGTTTTATGGACATTGGCAGAACGGGCCAAAATCACACACTTTGGGAGTGGAGCAGCTTATTTCATCAATTGTATGAAAAGCGGAACAAGTATTCCTGCTGAAAAACTTTCGCATCTGGAAACCATCGGTTCAACCGGTTCTCCGCTTCCGCCGGACGTTTATGAATGGATCTATCAATATGTCAAAAAAGAAGTCTGGCTTATTTCGTTAAGTGGCGGAACGGATATTTGCAGTGCTTTTGTCGGTGGAAATCCGATGGAACCCGTTTATCCGGGAGAAATTCAAAGTCGTGCTTTGGGTGCCAAAGTTGAAGCTTTTGATGAAAATGGAAATTCCGTTATTGAAGAATTGGGAGAAATGGTCATTACCCAACCGATGCCTTCTATGCCGATTTATTTCTGGAATGATGAAGATAATGAGCGTTACGAAAGCAGCTATTTTGAAACCTATCCAAACGTCTGGCGCCATGGCGACTGGATCAAAATCACATCCAGAGGTTCTGTAATTATTTACGGAAGGTCAGACGCAACCTTAAACCGTGACGGAATCCGTATCGGAACTTCCGAAGTTTACAGCGCCGTGGAAAGTTTGCCTGAGATTAAGGACAGTCTTGTGGTATATCTTGAAAAGGAAGATGGGGGAGGATTTATGCCTTTGTTTGTTGTTTTGGAAGAAAATAAGAAATTAACCGAAACATTAAAAGAGGAAATCAAGCATGCATTAAGAACCCAATACAGTCCACGCCATGTACCTGATACCATCGAAGCTGTTGCCGCTATTCCATATACGATTAATGGAAAAAAGATGGAAGCACCGATTAAGAAAATACTGATGGGAATGGATCCCGCAAAAGCGGTCAGTAAGGACACGATGCGGAATCCGGAGGCTTTGGATGGGTTTGTTTAAAAGTTTATTTTCCAAATGTGTTAATTAAATCGTTTTCCGATCGAAATAGACAAGTTCGTTAATACATCACCATTCGTATCAGCCTGGAAATTTGCAGTAGCACCCAGGAATAAAGATTTTCCAATGGAATAGTTATAAAATAATTCTGGGGATACTCCAACTGCGTAAGTCTTTTGTGGCGAGGTGTTTATAATATATGTTGCCGGATAAGGAATACCAGTTGTTTGTGGATCAAAAACAATAAATAATTGGTCAAAATAAGATGAAGATTGATAACGCAAAATACCATCAATTTTCAAACCTAACTCGTTTCTTTTTGTCTTTATAAAACTATATCCAAGGCCAACAGAAGTCTGAATTCCCCCGGCAGTATATCGAAAAGAATGATCCAGAACCGTACCATCGGATTGTGTAGTGCTATTACGAAATGAACCATCATGAATAGATGCTCCAACCGAAATAGACCAGACTAGTTTTTTTCTAAAATATTTACCGTAGGTAATTTTCTGCGAAATTCCTTTCATATCTCCTGTTCCATGTGTGCTGCGTCCTGCGGTTAGATTTACAAAGCTTTGGTCGAATTTTTGATTTGTCTGAGCAGAAGCACTAAAAAAGAAAAAAAGTAGTACGAGGGTGGTTATTATTTTCATAAAAGTAAATTAAAACACATTATCACTCGTAATTTGAAGTGATAATGTGTATGAATGAAAAATTATTTTCTTTTTACGTTTGCGTTCTGGATATTGTAAACTTGTCCAACAGCATCGTCAAATTGTACTGTAAATTGGCCTAGTTTATCATCTTGATCCTGACTTGGGAAAGTGTATCCAATTGCTGGACCACCAGATGTTGATGGGAAAGTAATAGTAGTACTAGCGGATGCTCCTCCATCTTCTTCTATCCAAGCTTCTGTCATCCAGTTTCCGTATGTCGATTTATTCCAATTACCAACAAAATAACCAAAGTCATACCAGTTATTATTTCTAAAGTTCTTTCTCTTACGTTTACCGAAGGGTATATTTTGCGAAGGTGACCCGGATGCACCAACAATAATCATTTTAAATTCTAATTTTCCCGAAGTCCAGTGTTCAATTGCATTAATATCAGTAACCTGAATTATTCCTCCATATTCGGCTCGCCCATCTACTCGTAAGTTATTCTGGACCATATTTCCTGCTGAAACATTTTCTTCATTACCAATAACATAGATATCATTTTCCCACGCAAATTCCTCATCAACAGTTTGTACCCAAACCCAAGTGCCATTAACATAAGCTCTGTAGGCATCTACCCCTTCCGGTGCATAACTAACACGCTGCGTGCTTTGTCCATCCAGAGGCGATTCAACAGGTTGTATTACTCCAAGTGGTTCGGACATAATAACCTCGGCGGACCTTGCTTCAGGATGGTCTATCCTTTCATCTTCAATTGTTTCAGCCCTTGGGTAGAATACCAGCGGTTCATTATCGTTTACCAAGGGTTTTATCAACCCAACAAGCTGTTCTAGTGTAGCCATAGATTTTTTATACTTATCAATTTCTCGATGTGATGCGATGATGTCTGTGATATAGACATTATAATCTCCGTGCTTTTGCTTAAGACATTCCGCCAGAATATACTGTCTAAACCGATCTTCTTTTGCAAGGTTGAGAATCTCAACCATAACTTTCTCCTGAAGCTTCCGTAGTGGAGTATGTTCATTAATAGACTCCATACGATTGTTGACAAGAGGAGTTTGACATTTGGTAAGTACACCAACGATTAAAAAAACCGCAATGGTTAATTGAAAACATTTTTTCATAATTTTGTCTTGGTTTAATTGTGGAAACAGTTGGACTTCTGCAAAGTCACCTGCTACCCGTGGGGACCAACCGAAGGTTGAAGGTGGCTTTGCTTCTTGTAAACGTAAAACTTAAAAAGTGGCCTGTCAATAGCCAACCAACTTTCTCAACATAGGTTGATTCATGTACCTACATTAACTTTTGCCACGTTTTTGTAAGCCTTACAGGCAAATTCTCTTCGAATACGAGAAAGGTGGGTAGGTGTAATTCCTAGATAACTGGCGATGTGCTGCATCTTAACTCGATTGGCGATATGCCGGTGTGTTTCTATAAAATCTTCATAACGTTTATAAGCTGTCTGCATCTGAGAACCATACATACGTTTTTCTGATATATGCAGATAACTCTGAATAAGATGAAAGGCAGGTTCATAAAGCTCAGGGAATTCTGCCATTAAGGTTCGGTAATCTTCTCTGGTTATTTGATAAAGTATCACTGGAGTACAAGTTTCAATATATTCAAGTGATGGATTTCCACTAAAAAAGCTTTCTGTCGAAAAAATCGGGCTTCCCTCGGCAGCAAACCAATTTGTCCATTGCATTTCCAGCGACTGATAATAGCAACGAACAACGCCTTCTTTTATAAAATATAAATTTTGCTGGTACTGACCGGGAGAAAGAATCGTTTCATATTCTGCTAACTTTTTGACGGTAATTTTGGAAAGAAGTGCTTTACTGGCTGATGGACTAGCAAAATTTTGCAGGTCGTAGTTGAAAAGTTTTAACATCTCGGGATGAGTAGTAAGTGTGCGAATTATTATTCAGAAGATTTTCATACCGTCACGTAAAAGTATTTAATTAAAAACGACAAACTGTCACTACAAACCGCCTATTTTAATCAAATATCGCATATACTATCTTCGTTGATACGCTAAAAAAACGTACAGCTTTTTTCAATTTAAAGAAGTGGAATAATCCTTTTTGAGATACCCCATTCTTTCCGTATATTTAAAACCAGCACAAGGTTTTAGGTTAACCGTTCGTTATTGGTTATGCGTTTTTGCCTAAATAAAAATTTTAACTTTACTTCTTAAAAAGTAATTTATAAATGAGTCACGAAAATCCGGAAAAGCCCGTCAGCAATTCAAAATCTGTCATCCGTTTACCCATTATTATCAGCATCACGCTGGCTGCCGGTATGTTACTGGGCAGTACTTTTTTCAGCGGCGGCAAAAAGCTGACCGACGTGGCAAAGGGATATGCGAAATTCCGTGAAGTTTTGCTTCTGGTAGAAAATAATTATGTTGATTCTGTGAACACTGAAGAGCTCGTTGATTATTCCATTTCCAAAATGCTGGAAAAACTGGATCCGCATACCGCCTATTTTAATACAGAAGAAGCCACTGCGGCCAGGTCGCAACTTGATTCAGGATTTGATGGTATTGGCGTTGAGTTTAATATTTATAATGACACCGTTTACGTCGTGACACCGCTAAGTGGTGGACCATCAGAAGCTGTTGGAATTCAGAGTGGCGACAGGATTCTTAAAGTCAACAAGGAAGTACTTTCTGCACCCGGGGTTACGAACGGGCAGGTTTACAAACTGCTTCGTGGAAAGCGTGGAACGAAAGTTACCCTGACCATTGAGCGTCTTGGATTGAAGGATAACATGAATTTTGAGGTCGTCCGCAATCGGATTCCTACGTATTCAGTTGATGCCGCATATATGGTCGATAAGGAAATCGGTTATATCAAGGTTAGCCGTTTCTCTGAAACTACTTTTGATGAATTTAAATCTGCATTGAGTACGTTGAAGGCAGATGGCTTGAAAAAATTGGTGCTGGATCTCCGTGGAAATCCGGGAGGTTATATGGAACGGGCGACCAGCATTGCTGATGAATTTATTTCCGGAGATAAACTTTTGGTTTATACAGAGGGAAAAGATAGTCGCTTCGACAGGAAAACCCGTTCACATGTTGAGGGTGGTTTTGAACAAGGAGCGCTTGTCGTGCTAGTTGATGAAGGAAGCGCTTCGGCCTCTGAAATTTTGGCTGGTGCGTTACAGGATCATGATCGCGCGCTCGTAGTCGGCCGTCGTTCTTATGGCAAAGGGCTGGTTCAAATGCCAATCAAGCTTTCGGATGGAGCAGAGCTGCGTCTGACGATTTCAAGATACTTTACGCCAAGCGGCCGTAGTATCCAGAAGCCGTATGAAATGGGCAAAGGTGAAGATTATAACCAGGATTTGACACATCGTTATGACAGCGGTGAGTTTTTCAATGCGGATAGTATCAAATTTGATAAAACAAAGGCATATAAAACGGACGGCGGAAGAACAGTTTATGGCGGTGGCGGTATCATGCCGGACGTTTTTGTTCCGCGCGATACGCTGATGAACAGTAAGTATCTGTTTGAACTATATGCCAAAAATATCATCCGGGAATATGCTTTGCGTTATGCAAATGACAACTCCAAAAGACTGGAAAAACAAACATTTGACGAATATCTGAAAACATTTGAAGTTTCAGATGCCATGATTTCGGAGCTGGTAAAAGATGCAACGAAGTCGGGGATCAAACTGAATGAAAAGGAATTAAATCGTTCAAAACCAATTGTGCAGTCACAGACCAAGGCGATTATTGGCCGTTACGTTTGGGGAAGAAAACATAAGAATGGATTGAATAATGAAGTTTACGAAGTGCTGAATCCGATGGATAATGTTTATCAGAGTGCTTTGAAACTTTTCGGTAAGGCTTCCGAACTTGAACATGGAAATTTCAGCAGTTTGAATACCAAGAAAATTAATAAATAGTTAGTTTCCGGTTTTCGCAAAATGGTGTTAGAAAGCTTGTTTGGGAAACCGGAAATATAAATTGAGTTAATAATGTCTCGTATTGCGTTGATAACCGGAGCAACGTCCGGCATAGGAAAAGCCACAGCAGAAGCATTTGCCAAGGCGGGAATTGATCTGATACTCTGCGGCCGTCGCCAGGAAAAACTGGAAAGTTTAATCGCAGAATTATCGGATACAGTGAAGATCACCACGTTGCTTTTTGATGTACGAAATAAAAAAGCAGTATCAGATGCCATCGCTTCACTTCCTGACGAATGGAAAAATATTGATATCCTGGTCAATAATGCAGGTAACGCCCATGGACTCGGCACTTTGGACGAAGGGGATACAGAGGACTGGGATTCCATGATCGACGGAAATGTTAAAGGCCTGCTGTATGTATCAAAAGCAATAATTCCCATCCTGATAGCAAACGGAAAAGGCCATATTGTAAATATCAGCTCGGTCGCCGGAAAGCAAACTTACATCAACGGCGCGGTCTACTGTGCTTCAAAAGCAGCGGTCGAAGTGCTGAGCGAAGGGATGCGTCTGGAATTAACGCAGCACGGAATAAAAGTTACCAATGTTGCTCCTGGTGCTGTGGAAACCGAATTTTCTCTGGTGCGCTTCAAAGGCGATGAGGAAAAGGCGGAAAAAGTGTATCAGGGTTTTGATCCCTTGCAGGCTAGTGATATCGCTGACATGATTTTATATGCGGTCAATGCACCAGGAAGAGTTACAATCGCTGATGTAACAATTCTTGCTGCTGCGCAATCTGCCGCCACTACGATTTATCGAAAATAATCATCTTGTTCGAATATTTAATTGCGCTTTAATTCCCATTTGGCTTTGAAGCGCAATTTCTTTTGTACCATTAAAAAATTGTGTACTTTTGAAACATCAGATGATATGACGAATAAAGAGAACATAATAAAGAGGATGAGTCTGGCAGATGATGTGGCCAGCAGATTACAGCAGAAGATCTCCAAGGGAGAGTTTGCAGTAGGAACAAAATTACCTACTGAACCGGAATTGATGGCCGTTTTCGGCGTGGGCAGATCCACCATCAGAGAAGCGGTCAGGAATCTTTCCAATGCAGGTTTGGTCAGAGTACAACAAGGATTAGGAACTTTCGTCGAAAAGCAGCAGGCCGACTCAGAGTCTATGTCCGAACGTTTTCTGAGAGCAAAGGGTCGTGAATTAAACGAAATTCGGCAACTTTTCGAATTAAAAGTGGCTGAAAAAGCGGCATTGCACCGGACAGATAAAGACATTGCTGAAATGAAAAAATATCTGGCAGAACGTAGAAAAATGGCTGCTTCCAATATTCCCTCGGCCTGTATCGAAGCGGATATCAATTTTCACCTCAGCATTGCGAGAGCATCGCAGAGCGAGATACTCCTCGACTTATACAAAACCGTCGCAAAGAATCTGAAAGAATATTTTTCAGAACTGTTTATCGATACTGAAAGTTTTGTTCAAACGCAGATACTGCACGAAGAACTTCTGCAAAGTATAATCGATCAAAATCCACAAAAGGCTTGGGAATGCGCTGCCAAAATTACAGGCCAACCAGTTTAAAATCAGTCCCAGAATAAGAATAAATTATGAAAACGATTGAAGAAAATCCATCCGGTGCTTATGAGGTACCTGCGGTCAGTGCGGAACAAGCTGTATTCCCAATTTTATTAGCGTTAAGTTTTTCACACCTTCTGAATGATACTTTGCAATCTCTTATTCCATCCATTTATCCGATGGTCAAGGATTCTTTCCATTTAACTTTCTCACAAATTGGATTAATAACTTTTACTTTTCAGTTAAGTGCTTCTGTTTTTCAGCCGTTGGTTGGCTTATATACTGATAAAAAACCGCAGCCTTTTGCGCTTGCAATCGGCATGTGTTTTACTATGCTTGGGTTAATTTCTCTTTCCATGGCACCGAGTTTTGAAATTATTCTGGTGTCTGTCGCTCTGATTGGTATCGGCTCTGCGGTTTTCCATCCGGAAGCGTCTCGTATTGCACGTATGGCCTCTGGCGGAAGGCACGGAATGGCGCAGTCACTTTTTCAGGTTGGCGGTAACGCAGGAAGCTCGCTTGGGCCATTGTTAGCAGCTCTGATCATTTTACCATTCGGACGTTTTCAGATCATCTGGTTTTCCCTGGTCGCCCTGATAGCCATCATTATTTTGTCAAAAGTCGGTGGATGGTATAAGAAGAATATGCATTTAAACCGCAAGAAATCGGGAGCTGCCTCGGGAAATGATCAGGCTTTAAATCTTTCAAAAGGTAAAGTCGCCTTTTCTATTGGCATTCTTTTGCTGCTGATATTCTCAAAATATATTTACATGGCGAGCCTGACAAGCTATTATACTTTTTATCTCATCAATAAATTTGGCGTTTCGGTACAAAGCTCTCAAATCCATCTATTTATATTCTTGTTTTCTGTTGCGGCCGGTACATTTGTTGGCGGGCCAGTCGGTGATAAAATCGGAAGAAAATATGTCATCTGGATTTCTATTCTTGGCGTGGCGCCATTCGCTATGCTGTTACCTTATTGCAACCTTTTCTGGACTGGTGCATTGACCGTCATTATCGGTCTTGTGTTGTCATCCGCTTTCTCTGCAATCCTGGTATATGCTCAGGAATTAATTCCTGGCAAGGTTGGGATGGTTGCAGGTTTGTTCTTCGGATTCGCCTTCGGAATCGCCGGAATAGGTTCAGCAATCTTGGGAAGATTGGCAGACAGCACCAGTATCGAATATGTATTCTGGGTGTGTTCGTTTCTTCCTCTGATCGGATTATTGACAGGATTCTTACCGAATTTAGAACGGAAAAAAGTTTAGTTGTTAAACGTCGCGTTCAATGGAGTAATAAAAACGAGTTTTGCAGAGAGGTTTAATTTTTCTGCAAAACTCCTTTTTTTATATGAGGTTCAAAAATTCTTTTAAATCAAAAACGGGTAGCGATGTGATAGCAGATTTCTGTAATTGTCTGTCTCTACTAATAAAGAAGTCGATTTTATGATGTACAGTCAATTACCATAACATTTTATGATGTACAGTCAATTACCATAACATCTACTAAAAGTGTCAACAGCAATTTTTTAGTTTGGCCGACTCCGTAAGCTTTGGCAACCCAATATGCAACAATGTGAACTATGGCAGGCGTTATAAAACGCCCGCAATCGTTTATCGACAATCAATTGCATTAATTTTTTGCGCCATTATAGTCATTCCTTTTTAGAAGGAAGTCAAGCAAAATATTTGCGTCAAGAAAAATCCTAGATGCCATATTTTGTTCCTTTCTGTTCATAGAATAACTTTTTCAAATCCTGATCAGTATTAAACGTAGGAGATTCTAATTGTTCTATCATATCAATTATATTCTCTTTTTTGGGAGATGGATCAATAATATTTTTGAAATAATCTTCTACCATTTGAGAAATGCTGATTTGTTTTGAAGTCGCATATTCTTTGACATGAAGAAGCAGAGATTCCTCAATTGTCAGATTAAGTCTTGTTTTAATAAAACTAATATACGTATAAAAATAATTAATGCGCATCAAATCATGGTTATAAATGCAAAGCGTTTTGTAGTGAAATTAAAAGCTCCCGGGGAAATTCCTTTTTAATCCAGTACGTTGCCTCTAACCATTAATTCTCAAAATCAAATCCGGATCGGGGCATATTGATAAATAATATTCTCTCTCCGCGATGCTGCTGACGCCTGGAAAGTCGCCTTTTTTGTCACCCATTTCACTGATTATTTGGAAGTGAAGGTGCGGTGGCCAATCACCGTTTTCAGGAAATGTGCCAAATGTTGCGATTTTCTCTCCTGCTGTTATCAGTTTTCCCTCCTTTAAATTTTCCAGCGACTTTAAAGAAAGATGACCGTATAAAGTGTAAAATGGTACATGATCCAGTTCGTGTTTCAGAATAATGGTAGGGCCGTAATCGCCAAAATGATTGTTATATGCAAAACTGTGTACTTCCCCGGCTAACGGCGCATATACCGGTTCACTAGCTGCTGTCCAGATATCAACGCCAAGATGAATGCTTCTTGCATTTTCCTGATTTGTAAAGTGCTCTCTTTGCCGGTAAATTACCCGATTCTCATCGTAGCCGCCGATGCCGACGTACTGATTTTGGGATAACATTTCTTCAAAAACATAATTAGAAAATACAGAAATTTCTCTCAAATCACGAGTCAATAAGTCTCGGTTCTGCGCAGAAAAATCAAGTTTTCGGAATGGCTTTTCGCTTGAAATAACTTTTTCGAAATGTGGATGAGTTCGTAGAATGTCTGATAATGATTTCATTGACAGTTATTTAGGGTCAAGAGCCAAAGTAATTCTCTTCAAAACATCTTTTAAATGATAACTGGTAATTTTATCTTTCTGCAACGGTAGCACCTTCTGAATTGTGGTTTTCAGAATTTCTAAATGTCCTCTTGCAATCGATGGCAAATCCGTTTTGTCAAGCTCAACGACCCGAATAGAAGAAGCATAAACAGACCCGGCTGGAATGGACTGAACATTGGCCTTTCCCGGTTTTAACAAGTCGATCATTTTTTCTGCGTAAACCTTTTGCAGGTTTCTCTGATAGACATCAAGTGGCTGGCCGTTTTTAACTCCCGCCCATATCGTATTTTCCAGATCTGTAAAAAGCTCGTCTACGGAATAAAATTTAGATGATAAACCAGTTTCCATTAATCTGACGGCTCTGTCTCCTGCAAACAAGGAAGTAAGGGCATATTCCTGCAAAGATTTTATTGCTTCAACACCCGTTTCTGGTTTTATCTTGCTCAGAATATTTTGGTCAAGGAGCCAGGTAGGCGTTGTGAAAAGTTGTGTGTCAAGAAATCTGACAGCCTCTTTCTGAATATTTTTCGGGACAGCGGTAAAACCAATATCTTCCATATCATAAGTGCCCGGGGTTTCGTAGATACCTCCAATATTTTTGACAACATGCCCCAGATAACGACGATATTGCGTGATCACATTGCCATAGAGCTCATCCAGTTCCTTATAACTTTCGCCATCTTCCCGGCTCCATTTTATCAGATTTGGTAAGATTTTTTGCAGATTTTTGATGCCGTATGCCGAAGCTTTCATTGCATTATCGCCTAAATCCTCAGTCTGATATCTTGGATCATAAGGGCTGTTTTCTGTACCATAACGCAATCTGGTATTTTTATAAGCTTCTTTTGTCCACATATTTAACGCCGCTTTTTCTTCCTTGGCACTTTTATCGGGGAAATAACTGTAACCCCATTTTATCGCCCACTTATCGTAATCTCCTATTTTGGGAAAGAGCGTAGTAACACTATCCTCAGGCTGTGCAACATAGTTAAACCGCGCATAATCCATAATTGAAGACGTATGCCCATTTTGTTGAACCCAGGCCTTGTCACGCAGTTTTTCAACGGGCGTAGCAGCGCTCGCACCCATATTGTGCCTTAATCCAAGCGTATGGCCCACTTCATGCGATGAAACAAACCGAACGAGCTGACCCATCAGTTTGTCGTCAAATGTCTTAGTGCGCGCCGCCGGGTCAACAGCCGCAGCCTGGATCATATACCAGTTTCGGAGCAGTCTCATCACATTATGATACCAGCTGATATGACTTTCCAGGATTTCGCCGCTCCGGGGGTCATGTACATTTGGGCCTGACGCATTTTGAACATCCGAAGCCAGATACCGGATAACTGAAAAACGAGCGTCTTCCAGGCTCATTGTCGTATCTTTTTCCGGCCAGTACTCGCCCCGGATCGCATTTTTCCAACCAGCTTCTTCAAACGCAACCTGCCAGTCGTCAATACCGGCTTTTAAAGATTTTCGCCATTTTTCCGGAGTTGCCGGGTCTATATAAAAAACAATTGGTTTTTTGGGTTCAATAAGTTCTCCGCTTAGTTGCTTTTTCAGATCCTCTTCATTTTTAGGCTCTAATCTCCATCGCACGGCAAATATTTCGTAGTCTGATTTTTGAGATTCTTCCTCAAAAACAGCATACTGGTTAGCAAAATATCCTACTCGGTTATCAAAAATACGTTTTTTCATCGGCACTTTTGGAAGTAAAACCAGGGAGGTATTCAGTTCCATTGTTACCACGCCGGCGTCATATCCGGAAGGATAATATTGTCCGACGCCGGATGCCGGAGTAGCGCTCAGGGTAGGAGCGACGACCGCAAATGTCTTGATTGTGCGTATCTCCGTGTTGGAAGCGTAAGAACTGATCTTTTGAATGAAAGATGATTCTTTCTTGAACGCGGCAAGTTTGTGATTCTGTTTAAGAATTGGAGAAAGGGAAAAAGTCTGGTTATCTGCATTAAAAAAATCTGTGACGTCAACTACCGATGATTTGCCGGATTCTTCCTTTTTCAAAGCCTTTATATCAAAAACACCAATAATCGGGTCAGCATTAGAGTTTTTTACCGCCTGGGATATTGGCTTTGTACTATCAGGACTTGCCATGACAACGGTCACAGACCTTAGTAAAAGGTTATTGTCCAACCCTTTTTCCCAACGAATCATTTGTCTTTTGACTTCCTGTCCGCCATATACATTTCCGCCCGCCGCAGCTTTTGCATAACGGGTCACGGCCATAAGATCTCTGTTGAGTAATGTATCCGGGATTTCAAAATACCACTTCTCAGACATTTTGTGAACGGAGATCATTCCTTTCTGACTGACCGCGGAGTCATCTATGAAATCTTTAAAATCCTTCGGTGATTTTTTCTTGTCGTCTTTCAGTTTGTCTTTTACTGCGTCTGCAACTGCGTCAACTGCTTTATCGACTTTTTTCTGATCTTCCTTTTTATCTTTTTTTTTCTGTGCCTGTGCAAAAGAGAAAGTAGTTAAGAGGAGGGAAATTAAGAGAAGAAGTTTTTTGAATTTCATGAAGTTTGAGAAAGTTTTTTTATTAATTACATGTTATCTGAAATTTCAGCGGTCAAGCAATTTTGCCAGAACGCCTTCTTTTAAAGCATAATTTGAAACCTGAATATGTGAAATCTTGTGGGTTTTTAATACATAATCGACCAAGCAGACCGCAACGACGATCATGTCTACTCGAAGGGCGATCATACCTGGAATAGCCATTCGCTGATCATGATTTCCGGAAAGAATTAGCGCATAAGTTCGGTAAAATTCTTCTGATGACAGGGCGAAATCAGTCTGTGTTTTTGGAGGCCATTCGCCGGTGCGATTCTGATAGTCCATATCAACCAGTGTATCAAAAGTTCCGGACGAACCGACAAGTTTGACTGGCGCATATTGATGGACTGCGTTGGCAAGTGGAATTAAATTTTCATCAAAATAATTGTACAAACGCTTCTTATCGCTTTCGGAAATAGGATCGTTTTTCATGAATTTTTCCATTAGACGTTGTCCCCCGATCTCAAAACTTTGTTTCCAGAATATCTGCTTCTCGTTTCCGATGATAAACTCTACACTGCCGCCGCCAATGTCCATAATGAGCGAAGGCTCTTTTCCTAAACTTACGCCTGTCCTGACACCGTTGTAAATATATTCTGCCTCCTGATTTCCGTCAATAACGGTAATGCTGATACCGGTTTCGTCCAGAATTTTTGCGCAAAAGCGATCCTGATTTTCTGCGTTTCTTATGGCACTGGTCCCGAAAGCAAATGTATTTTCTTTCGATACTTCAAAAATATCAAGCTGTTCCTTAAAAATATGAAGGACTTTCAGCGCCCTTTCTGTCGCTTCTTCTGTAATCAGTTTTTGGTTGATCCCACCAAGACCAATCTGTGTTGGCTGACTTTTATGGAAAAGCGTAGTGATATTTTCACCTATTTTTTCAACAATAAGCAGATGAAAAGTATTTGTTCCTAAATCAATAATACCCAATCGGGAGCTCATAGGCGATGGTTAATGGGTTAATCCCTTCATTATAATGGGCAAGTTGCAAAAAATACCTAATCTTTAATGAGTTATTTCTTGATTTTCTGTTTAATAAGTCTTTTCTTTGCAGTCCAATTTCAGAAAACCAGTTCAAAGAACATTATATCTTATAAGCATGCTTATTATTAACATTAAAGACAACGAATCGATCGATCGCGCATTGAAGCGTTACAAAAAGAAATTTGAAAGAACTGGCACAATGCGTCAGCTTCGCTCTCGTACCGCATTCGAAAAGCCTTCTGTAAAACGTCGTTTCGAAGTTTTGCGTGCGGTATACAAAGAAAAAACTTACGGTCACCTGGAAGACTAGTTCTTTTGAATTGTTTTTCTGTTGAAAAGTAGGGTGGGATAACTATATCCCATGCAATGACATTAAGGAAAAGGGTTATCTTGTATAAGATGACCCTTTTTTGTACGTTAGGGGCATGATAGAGCCATTTCTGGAATACCTTAAATTTGAAAAACGGTCCAGCGAACATACGGTAATTTCTTACCGCACTGACCTGGACCAGTTTAGAAAATATTTGCTGTTCCAATACGAACTGGACAAGCCGGAAACAGCAAGCTCCGTAATGCTACGATCCTGGATTGTCAGTTTGATGGAAGAGAAATTAAATCCCACATCGATCAATCGCAAAATGGCTTCTTTGCGATCTTATTATAGTTTTCTCCGTCGACGAAAGTTTATCACAAAAGATCCCTCCGGAATTTTGACGTCTATGAAAATGCGCCGGAAACTGCCTGCTTTTGTGGACGAAAAGGCCATGGAATCACTTTTTGATTCAGAAGGTTTTACGGATGATTTTACAGGCTGCCGCGACCGCATCATTATGGAGCTTCTATATGGCACCGGTATTCGTCTTTCTGAATTAATCGATCTGGAACTAAGAAACCTTGAACTCGAAGCGCGCATCATCCGGGTGACCGGAAAGCGGGGCAAGGAACGTCTGATACCCATTTCGAGCCTGCTTGTTGATTTTTTAAAACAATACCTGATTTACAGATCTCCCGTGGAGCCGACCCAGGTGCTGATTCTAACAGACGCAGGCAAACCTGCTTATCCGGTTTTTATACAAAGAACGGTCAAAAAATACCTTTCAGAAGTTACCACTTTGCAGCAGAAAAGTCCTCACGTTTTGAGGCATACTTATGCGACTCATTTGCTGAATCGTGGTGCTGATCTGAATGCGATTAAAGAATTGCTGGGTCACGCTAATCTGGCTGCTACGCAGATTTACACACATAATTCGATAGAAAAACTTAAAAAAACACACCAACAAGCGCATCCAAAGGCCTGATACCGATTTTTTCAGGTATATTTGTTCTACATTGCCGGTCTCAAAATAAAATTTTGTCACGCTATTATGAATAACAGTTTCCAGGACGTAGTTGTAACTAAGTACAATATTTTCAATAGCCTATTTCTGAGTTTGCCGTATCGCGGTATCTTTCAGACGGGCTCGTTGCTTCCGTTATTAACGCAACATAGTGAAGTTGGATTTCAGGAAGGAAAGTCGCCAAAGCAGATTATTGAGATGTTTTTTGAAGAGTTGCTTGTCACAGCCACGGCGAAAGAACGTACTGATCTGCTTTTTGCATTTATCCAATACATTGAAAGGCAGGTCGTTTTGTTCGATTCTGTGGAAGATGCAGCTTTCGATCAGACACATGAGCTGAATGGCAAAGGCTCTGTTACGTATTTGACAGATCGTCTCGACAATGAATCCTTAAAGCAAAAACTTCTGAATAAACTGGAAGATTTCAGTGTGCGAATTGTGTTAACAGCGCATCCGACTCAGTTTTATTCTGGTAAGGTATTGGGTATTATCAACGATCTTGAAGATTCAATCAAGGTTAATGATTTTACTGAGGTAAACCAGTTGTTGCTGCAATTAGGAAAAACAGCCTTCATTAATCATGAAAAACCTACTCCTTTTGACGAGGCGGTAAGTTTGTGCTGGTTCCTTGAAAATGTATATTATGATGCCATTCCGGCTATTCTCGTCAAACTGATCAACGGTCTGGGTATGAGCGTCCATGACTGGCCGTATCCAAATGTTTTCCGTCTGGGTTTCTGGCCGGGAGGTGACCGTGACGGTAATCCGTTTGTCAACGCTGATACAACTTTACAGGTTGCAGACCGTTTGCGCGAAACTTTGCTGCGAAGTTATTACCGAGATATCCGTAATCTGAAACGTCGCTTAACTTTCAAGGGTGTCGAGGATACCATTTCTGTTGCTGAGCGTAAAATGAACAGCACGATTTTTGGTCCAACCGAAGAAGGATATAAAAATGCTCAGGAACTAATTGACGAACTTTTGCTTGCACGGGTCGTACTCGTCGATAAACATCAGGGATTATTTGTTGAGCTTCTTGACAATTTTATCCTTAAATTAAACCTGTTCGGATTCTTCTTTGCAAGTCTTGATGTGCGTCAGGACAGCCGTAAACACGGAAAAGCCTGGGAAGATATTCTGAAAAGACTTGAAAAGAAAATTCCATTACTGAAATACAGCGATTACGAAACCTGGGAAGAAAGTAAACAAATCGATTTGCTTTTGTCTTTGAATATTCCGCTGCGTGTTGAAGATTATGAAGATGAGCTGACCAAAGATATTCTCGGTTCGATAAAGGCGATCAAAACAATTCAGGGAATTAATGGCGAACAGGGTGCGCATCGTTATGTGATCAGCAATAATACTTCGGCGCTGAATGTGATGCAGGTCGTAGCGCTGGCAAAAAATCTGATCGCAGACGAAAGTGGATACTTGCCGCTTGACGTTGTTCCATTGTTCGAAACCGTGGACGATTTAGCGAATGCACCAGAAATTATGCGTACGCTTTATACCAATGAATACTATAAAAATCATTTGTCGAAGCGTGAAAACCACCAGACTATTATGGTTGGTTTTTCTGATGGAACAAAAGATGGCGGATACTTGCGGGCTAACTGGTCGATTTATCGGGCTAAGGAAGAGTTGACAAAAGTATCCAGAGAGTTTGGGATCAAGGTCACGTTTTTTGATGGTCGTGGAGGTCCTCCGGCACGTGGTGGCGGAAACAACCATAATTTTTATTCTTCTCTCGGAAAAGATATAGAAGACAAGGAAATCCAGCTGACAGTACAAGGGCAGACAATCAGTTCGAATTATGGAACGGTGACAACAGCCATGTACAACCTGGAAAGACTTTTCACGGCGGGACTGGAAAATCACCTTTTCAGAGGAGATAGAAAAGAAGAGGAATTGAGTCCGGAGGATAAGGAACTATTGGAGGAAATGGCGACTGCCGCTTACAATTCTTACCTTGACCTGAAAAACCATCCGATGTTTGTAAAATATCTGGATAAGAAAACCCCGCTTCGTTTTTATGGTCAAACGAATATCGGAAGTCGTCCAACAAAACGTGGAAATGACGACGAAGGTTTGAAATTTGAAGATTTGCGTGCCATTCCATTCGTTGGATCATGGGCGCAAATGAAGCAAAATGTACCAGGTTTTTACGGATTTGGTACGGCAATCCAGGAACTTTCGAAAAATGGTAAAAAGGAGGAAATAAAGGATCTGTATAAGAAATCACTATTCTTCCGTACGTTGATCGAAAACTCAATGCAGTCACTTTCAAAGGCATTTTTCCCTGCGACCAAATATCTCCGCGATGAGGAAGATTATAAGGAGTTTTGGGACAAAATGTACGCTGAATTTAAATTGACGCTGGATTCTCTGCTTGAAGTTTCGGAGCAGAAAGAACTTCTTGATAGTAATAACGTAACGAAAGTCTCAATCAAAATCCGTGAGCGTATTGTATTGCCATTGATCACCATTCAGCAATATGCACTGCAAATGCTGGCGGAAGATCCAAAAACTTTGCCGGTTGACGTTGAAACTTACAATCAGCTGATTATGCGCGCAATGTTTGGAATTATCAATGCAGCAAGAAATTCAGCTTAATATTTCAGGAAAATAGATTCAAAAAGTAAAAGCCAGGCAAAACAAAAATTGCCTGGCTTTTATTGTATATAATAATTTTGACAAGACACTTCGGTTGAAAATTTTGGCGTATTATGAAGAAATGTTTGAATGAATTTTCAACCATTTAATAGAAAAACTAAAATTTCAGTAATATTTGCCCTTCAATTATTAGTAGACGAATAATTGGGTTGCCTTCTGTTAGTAAATAAATAATTCGTATTGGACATATACCAGCAATGTTATGACGCATCATTCCGACCACCGCGCCTACTTCTTTAAGATTGACACCACAATCAAAAAAATCCGTAACGCTTTGCAGAAACAATTGATCGAAGCAGGTTTTGATCTGACGGTAGATCAATGGGTGCTCATTGATCATATTTATCGCGAGCAGGGTATCAGCCAGAATGGTTTGGCCGAACTCACTTTCAAGGATCCGCCGACAGTTACCAGGATTATTGACTTATTAGAAAAAAAGGGACTCGTTGAACGTGGATTAGCGGCAGGCGACCGAAGAAAATTCAATCTTTTCCTGACGGAAAAAGGACAGACCACATACAACGAAGCTTTTCCTATTGTTGCCGAGATTCGAAGAAAAGGTTGGGGAGACCTGGATGAGGCAGATTATCAGCATTTTATACGAATTATGGATTCAATATATGCCAATTTCACTTAGCCGGAACTGTTAACAAGTGTGAATGATCAACAGCAAGATTAAACTTTAGACATATCTCTTCATCTAAACATCGTGTCTGCAATAAGGATTTTGTCACAGCGTTTATCACAAACTTTATGCAAATACGATTTTTAATTTTTAAACAATTATTTTTTACGAGGCCATGAAAAAAGTCATTCTTTTAAGTTCGTTTTTAATGGGAGCCATTTTATTCCCTTCATTTTCACAAACCGCCACTGTGTCAGTAACACCGCCAACCAGAAAAATTGAAGTAGCAGGGTTTGCAGAACTGGAAGTTGTTCCGGACGAAATTTATTTCAGCGTTTCGCTACGGGAATATTTCAATGACGAGAAAAACCAAAAGGATAAAGTAAATATTACAACTTTGGAAAAACAGCTGATCAAGGCAGTTGCCGACGCCGGATTACCAAAAGAAGCTTTGTCGATTAGTGGTTTGGGAGGTTATCAAAACTATACCGATAAGAAGAAAAAACCTGCCACTTTTCTTGAAGCCAAACAGTATGAGCTGAAAGTGGATCGTGCAGATAAGCTTGACGTGATTTTGTCAAAAGTAGAAAGCCGTGGTGTGCAGTATGCTCACGTCGCCCGCGTTGACCATTCTAAAAAAGAAGAATTCAAGAAACAGGTTAAGATCAATGCGCTGAAATCGGCCAAGGAGAAAGCCACATATTTGCTGGAAGCCGTTGACCAGAAGTTAGGACAGGTTTTGGAGATCAGAGAAGTAGAAGACAATGTCAATTATCCTCAGCCGATGTATGCAAAAGCATCTATGCGTGTAATGAGTGCATTGGAATCAGCTGATATGGTGGAGGATAGCAGTGTGGAGTACCAGAAAATAAAACTAAGCTACCGTATGCAGGCTGCTTTTGAGATTAAGTAAGGTGGAATAATATTTGTTAATCAGTAAGTTGCTTATTTATTGTATATTCACTTATCAATAACGAACCACTTAAAACGATGAGCATCAACGCAAAACACCTGGCTACATTTATTCTCGGCGCAGCAGCCGGAGTAGCAGCCCATAAGTATCTTCAGTCTGAAGAAGGAGAAAAACTTCTGGAAGATCTGAAAACCAAAGCCAGCGATCTGAAAGCAGAAGCCGAAGGAGCGGTAGATAAAGCACCTGAATATTTTCAGGAATTGAAGACAAAAGGATCAGAAGCGATAAAATCAAATTTTCCGGATGCAGAAAAATTCCTGAAAGATCTGATTGATAAATTTACGTCTGCTCCGGATACAGGGCAAACAACAACAGAAACAGGTGATGTTGCGGGTGTAACGCCGGCAGCGCAATAATAGGATTGGAAGTTAAAAAAGACAGAAGATATTTTTCTCTTCTGTCTTTTTTATGATACCAGGTTATGGATCTGCGCATACTGCAAAAGCATTATGGTTTTTCCATCCTTTATTTCGCCTGAACTTATCATTTGAATGGCCTGATCGAATGGGATTTCCATCACTTCGATATTTTCCTGTTCAGTCTCGCAACCTCCGCCGTCGCCAACTTTCATATCGGCAGAATATTCAGCTACGAAGAAATAAAGTATTTCAGTAACGGATCCCGGAGACATATAGGCTTCAAAAATTTTTTTAACCGATTTAAGTTTATAACCGGTTTCTTCCTCAGTTTCTCTTTTGATGCAATCTTCTGCATTATCTTTATCGAGCAATCCGGCACATGCTTCGATCAGCATGCCGGTTTGGTTTCCGTTGGTATATGTGGGCAGGCGAAATTGTTTGGTAAGAATGACCGTTTGTTTTTCTTTATTGTACAACAAAATGGTAGCACCGTTTCCGCGGTCGTAGGCCTCCCGCGACTGACGTTCCCAGCTTCCGTCAGCAAGCTGGTAGTCAAAGGTGAATTTTCTCAGTGTATACCAGTTGTCAGACAGAATTTCCTCGGAAACAAGATTGATTTTTTCATTCATGGCTAATTGATCGATTTTGATTTAAAATGATTATATTTGATCAAATGTACAAAAACTTATGAATTTTCAAAAAAGAAAAAATATTATTCTAAATATTCTTGAAGAGCGGGGAGAGGTGACTGTGAAAGAACTGGCGGATGAACTTGCTATTTCCGAAATTACCGTACGACGGGATCTTACTATCCTTACTGCCGACGGGTTGGTCTATCGAACGCATGGAGGTATCATGAAAGTCGAACTGACTAAAATACCTTTTCATTTTGCAAACAAAGCCGCGGTCAATGTAGAGGATAAGGATAATATCTGCCGGTTGGCGGCCAAAGAAATTCAGGAAGGAGATATTATTTTTATGGATTGCGGGAGTACTGTTTTCCGGTTATGCCAATTTATCCGAAATAAGAAAATTCATGTGATCACCAATTCCCTTCCGATTGTTTACGAGCTTATGAATTCGTCGGTAAAGATTAATCTGGTTGGCGGGGAAATTGATCCTGAACGGCAGGCCGTGCATGGAAGAATTGCAGAAGAACATATCGGGCGTTACAAAGCGGATCGCGCCTTTATTGGTGTTGATGGTATTTCCGTGGAAAATGGATTAAGTGCTTTCAGCGAAATCGAGGCAGGAATTACGCTGGCGATGTTTGCAAATTCTGCTGTTTCTTACCTGCTTTGCGATGCTTCCAAGGTCGGGAAAGATAAATATTTCCAGTTTGCTCCGTTAAATTCGCTGGACGTGATGATAACAAATAAGAAAACTGAGGAGACCGGACTTATTGAAAAAGCAGGTGTTAAAGTAATTACTTTTGAAAATTAAATCTTCAAACTATGAAAAAGGCAAGCTATTGGGTGGAAAAATATAACCTCACTCCACATCCTGAAGGAGGTTTTTATGCTGAAACATACCGGTCCTTTGAGAATATTCCACAGACCGCTTTGCCAGCAGGTTTCACAGGTGAGCGATCATTTTCAACCGGAATTTATTTTCTTTTAGAGAAGAATAATTTTTCTGCATTTCATAAAATCAAGTCTGATGAGATGTGGCATTTTTATCAGGGCGAAGCGCTGGAGATTTTTGTGATTTATCCGGTTTCCGGGAAAATGGATATAATCAGGCTTGGCGATGATCCTGACAAAGGAGAGACATTTCAGGCAGTGGTTCCGGCCAATACCTGGTTTGCATCCCGGCCGGCATCAGGAAGTAAATATGCCTTGGTAGGCTGCACGGTTGCTCCTGGATTTGATTTTCAAGATTTTGAAATGGCAGAGCGGAAAAAATTAAAGGCCAGTTTTCCACAGCATGAAAAGCTGATCGAAGAACTGACCCGTTAGATTTTTCAGCGATCAATAACCGATGCTCGTATCGTCACCTCTCGGATCTGAGCCGCCTTCGAGCGAGCCATCCGGGAGGACCAAAATGCAATCCATCCTGCCAATAGAGTTACGTTGCTGTTCGATAATATAACTTCTGCTCTGCAATTTATTTATCGTATTTGGGGTAAAAGCTCCCGCTTCAAATACTGTTTTGTCTGGCAGCCATTGATGATGAAACTTAAAAGCGTTGACCGATTGCTGCATGGTCATACCATGTTCCAGGACGTTCAATATGGTCTGATAAACAGAAGTAATAATCGTTGACCCGCCAGGCGTACCAACCACCATAAATAATTTTCCATCCTTTTCAACGATGGTCGGTGTCATAGAAGAAAGCATACGTTTGCCGGGCGCAATTTCATTCGCTTTGTTTCCAATCAAACCGTACATATTCGGCGCGCCAGCTTTCACGCTGAAATCGTCCATTTCATTGTTCATGAAGAAACCGGCGCCTTTCACTACAACTCTGCTTCCATATCCGCCATTTAAGGTTGTCGTCACGGATACTGCATTTCCGTCTTTATCTACAACCGAAAAGTGCGTTGTCTCGGTACTTTCATATCCAGGAAAAACACCGCCAGCTATATTTTTTGAATCAGTCGCTTTATCAAATGCAAAATCTTTCCAGCGCTGTTCAAGATACGGTTTGCTGACCAACGTTTCCGTAGGGATTTTTACAAAATCCGGATCGCCCAAAAATTTGGCACGGTCTGCATAAACCCTTCTTTCAGCTTCAATCATTACCTGAACGGTAGAATCCGTATGCCATCCCCATTTTTTCAAAGGGTAAGGTTCTGTAAGTTTTAATAGTTGGATCAACGCGATTCCTCCGCTTGACGGCGGTGCCATTGTTATTATTTTGTAATTTTTGTAACTGTCTGAAATCGTTTCACGCCATTTTGCGTGGTATTCGTAAAGGTCTTTTTTACTGATAATTCCCTGTTTTTTATATTTCATTTCCTTGGCAAGAAGTCGGGCCACTTTTCCTGAATAAAAACCTTTACGGCCTTTTTTCTGTATACGGCTCAAAACTTTTCCCAGATCTTTCTGAACGAGTGTGTCTCCCGCTTTCCAGTCTTTTCCGTCCGAACGCTGGAAATAGTTACTTTCAGGATTGAGCGCGATCAGGTCCTTTTTTACCGCATTTAATCCGCGTGCCTCTCTTTCGGTTTGTATGACGCCTTTATTTGCCAAATCAATCGCAGGCTGTAAAAGATCTTTCCAGGGAAGTTTTCCATAGCGGGTGTGCGCCTCAACCATCCCATCCACCGACCCAGGCACGCCGGAAGCAAGCCGGCCCAGAATACTTAGTTTAGGAATGACATTTCCATCCTTATCCAGATACATATCCCTATTGCTTTTTGAGGGACCTTTTTCACGATAATCGATACTGGAACTTCTTCCGTCTTTATCGCGAATAACCATAAACCCACCGCCGCCGATATTCCCGGCAGAAGGATGAACAACTGCTAATGCGAATGTCACAGCAATCGCCGCGTCAATTGCATTTCCGCCAGCTTTTAAAATATCTACACCCACTTTGGAAGCGTCGGGATGCGCTGTGGCGACAATACCATTTTTTGCAAAAACTCCCTGACGGTCGTTGTAAAATGGTTTTTGATTAGGGTCGTCGGTTAGGAACTGATAGAAACCTTTCGTTTCCTGAACAGGCTGCTGTGCCGCCAAAAATCCGGAAAGCATTGAAAATGATAGGGCAAGGGTATAGCGTATATTCATTTTTTGGTGATCAGAGATTGTAAATGTAATTTAGTAAATGTTAATAAGAGGAGTTGTATCAACTTGGATATTTGAAATTATTTCCGGGGATTTTAGTATTGATTACGGTATATTTCACTACTCAAACGCTCAAAATACCTTTTATACTAATTTGTTTCTGAGACAGATCGTTTACTACTAACTTTTCAGTTTCAAAGCAAGGCATCAAAAACCTAGACCATGCGGCTATTATGAAATTTTTACGGCAGATTTATGAAAGTTTCCGCTTTGCCTGGCAAGCGCTTCAATCCAATATTACACGTACCACCTTATCTCTCCTGGGGGTGACGGTAGGGATTTTCGCAATCGTCGCCGTTTTTACGATTGTTGATTCTCTTGAAAAAAGTATCCGCGACAGTATGAGTGCGATCGGGGACAAAGTTTTATATGTTCAAAAATGGCCCTGGGGTTTTGGTGGGGAATATCAGTGGTGGAAATATTTTCAGTGGCCGAGTCCGTCGAATTCCGAGTATAAATATTTGTATGACAATCTTGAAAATGCCAGTGCTGTTGCGGTAATGGATTTTAAAGGAGGCGTTACCTTGAAAAATGGATCCAGCAGCATTGATGCACTGATTCAGGGAGTTTCGTATGAATACAGTGAAATCTCGGAAGTGCCTTTGGCATCCGGACGTTATTTTATGCCGATGGAAACTACCAATGCGCGAAATGTTGCGATTATCGGTGCAGATATTGCCCAGGCACTTTACCCAAATCAGGTTGCTGAGGGGAAAATTTTTAAGTTGAACGGAAATAAATTTACAGTTATTGGTGTACAAGTGAAAAAGGGAGAAAGCCTGGTCGACTTCGGCGGAAACCCTGATAAAAAGTGTATTATCACCTATGGTTCCTTTGCCAAGATGTTCCAATCAGGCCGGCCTGATCCCGATATTGTCGTAAAAGCTTTTGAAAGTGATGAAGGCATGAAGGAAGTGGAAGCGGAGGTAATCGGATTGATGCGTACCAAACGTGGTATAAAACCGAGAGATGATAACAACTTTTCGATTAACAAACCGGAAGCCGCTGCGCAGGCAGTGTCAGGATTATTTTCAGTATTATCGCTTGCCGGGTGGGTTATTGGGAGTTTCTCAATATTGGTAGGAGGGTTTGGTATCGCCAATATTATGTTTGTTTCTGTGAAAGAAAGAACCAACCTGATTGGTATACAGAAGTCGCTTGGCGCGAAAAATTATTCGATTCTTTGCCAGTTTTTGTTCGAAGCAGTGATGTTAAGTTTGGTAGGAGGGTTGGTTGGTATATTTCTTGTATACTTGCTTTCGTTCATGCAGCTCGGCACGCTTGTGATTATCCTGACTCCTGGAAATATAATCCTTGGCCTTGGCGTTTCCTGTGTTATCGGCGTGTTATCGGGGATTATTCCAGCCATGCTTGCAGCCCGTATGGATCCTGTTATTGCGATCCGGGCGAAATAAGGATAGGAAAAATCATTCAGTTTTACGAAGTTGCTTTAAATATCACACAAACTTTTTAACCGACTAACTAATCATGCGTAAATGGGTTATCATTATTGTTCTCCTGGCAGTTGTTTTTGGAGCACTATACTATCTGACTTTTGGCTATTACAGTGAAGGAAAACGCGGCGGATTTATCACCCGCCTAAGCAATAAAGGTTATCTGTTTAAAACCTACGAAGGAGAATTAAAAATGGGCGGTCTGTATGAAGGGGACGGCTCTTTGAATGCATCTGAATGGACTTTCTCAGTAAGTGGAAAGAATAAAGACGCCATTACGAAACTTGAAGAAGCGATCGCAAGCGGTCACCGCGTATCACTTACCTACGAAGAAAAATTCTTTACACTTCCCTGGAACGGAGATACCAAATTTTTTGTGACCAACGTGGAAGTATTAGCTGGCGGAGGTGGCGCAACGCAAAACCCAAATAATTTCCCAAAAGTGCAGCCAGAGCAGCCGACGGAAATTGACACGACGAAGGTTTTATAATTTTGAATGATAGAATGATAGAATGAGTGAATGAGTTGCTACCTCCATCATTCTATCATTCACTCATTTTATCATTCAAAACTAATCATCCCCCTGCTTTTTTGGCTTTATAATTCTTCCCGGTCAGCCAGGTGATAACCTTTTCCCGGTGGTCGCCTTGAATTAGGATTTCACCTTCTTTTACTGCGCCGCCGCTTCCACACAATGCCTTAATTTGTTTTCCGAGTGCTTCAAGGTCTGTATTGGTACCAATAAATCCTTTGACAACGGTAATCACTTTTCCGCCACCTTTTCTGTCCAGCCAGACGCGTAGATCTTGTTGGGCTGGTGCCAGTGTTTCAGCTTCGTCCTGACTTGAATCAGAATACTCGAAATCGGGATTGGTTGAATAAATAATCCCTGAGCGGTTCTTTTTAGACATAAGGAGATTGTGAATTTAAATTTTCTAAACCGGTTTAAATGATAACCCTTAAACTTTTGGGTTTGATCTTCACTTCGATTCGCGTAGTTTCCAGTTGTAACGGTTCGCCGTCGTAATGGATCATAGGTGGCCTGTCAGCTTCAATCACCGCGTCTTGGGCAAGTTGATAGGAGATATATTTCGAAGGTTTTAATTGCTTTGTAAAAAGCCGGTAGGTTAAATTGGAACCATACCATTTCGGAAAAGGAACGATGGTGCAAATATCCAGCTTTCCGTCATACAGGCTTGCTTGCGGAGCAACCCAGGCATTATTGCCATACTGGCCGGCATTTGCAAATGAAAGTGAAAAAACTTCTATCTTTTTCCCATTCAATTTATAGGTTTGAGGTTCGTAATTCCAATAGGATTTAAGGGAAACACTCAAATAAGTAGCAAGTCCGCGTGAATTCTCTTTGCTGAATAAATCTCCAACGTATGCATCAAAACCCATTCCTGCGGTACAGAAAAAGGGAATTCCGTTAAGCTCTGCCGAATCAATGGTATTTATTGAACCCGAAAAAAGCTTTTCCAGCGCAGCATTCAGTGTTAAAGGCAATCCCAGATGCCGGGCAAGGCCATTGCCGGAGCCTAACGCTAAAATGCCGAGTGGCGTTGAGCGATTCACTAATCCCTTTGCCACTTCGTTAACGGTTCCATCACCTCCGACAGCCACTATTGCTTTCCACTTAGCTTTGTCGATATTTTCTGTCACCAACGTTGTTGCGTGCCCGCGACCTTCTGTGAAAAAAATCTGCGCCGTTCCTCCCTTAGAATTTACAAAGTTTTCAATTGCCTTGGAAATTTTTTCCGGGTGCTGTCCGATCGAAGTACCGGAGCTTGGGTTAATGATAAATAGATAAGAATCAGCCACGGATCAAGCGAAAAATAAAAAGAGGATCCCTATAAATATGATAATAAACAGGTAGTACAAGCCATCGATAAAGGGATATTTCTGGCGGTCCAGCTTTTTAAATATATCATCAAACATGCTCATTGTGCTAGTCAGTTATTTGTAAACAGTACTTCCTGATACATTTAGGGCAGAAGCATTTTCAAAATGAATCTTTCCTGTATCTTTAAACGAAAGAACTTTCTACAAAAATCCGTAAAAAATATGAGAAACTGTGTTTTGACTTTACTTCTATTATCAATTACCTATTTTGCCACAGCGCAGTCGAAGGCAGATCAGGAAGAAATTTATGGAATCCTCAACCGCCAAAACGGAGATTGGAACCGTGGCGATGTTAAATCATTTATGAAAGGTTACTGGGAATCGGATTCGCTGATGTTTGTGGGAAAAAGCGGAGTGACTTACGGTTATAATCAGACCTACGAAAATTACCTGAAACGTTATCCGGATCGCGCTTCGATGGGCAGTTTAAAATTTGAATTTATCAATCTGACTTTTCCTGCAAAGGACGTGGCATTTCTGGTAGGAAAATGGAATCTGACGCGTCCTGAGAAAGGCGATATTGGAGGACACTATACTTTACTTTGGAAAAAAATTAAAGGAAAATGGCTGATTATCTGTGATCATTCAAGTTAGACATCCGCTAAATTAATAATAGCTGAATAAAAAAAGACCGGCCTGGGAATTACAGACCGGTCTTTTTTTTAAACAATATTTTCTATTACAATCTTTTCAAACTCATCACCGCATTAACAGGAGTTCCGGTACCTGATGTGTTGGTATTGACAATGATTTTCATATCATTCGGATTTTGGGTAAGTCCGAAGGTACTGCTGGTGGAGCCGTTTGTCAATGTAAGTTTGCCGGTTTCCACCTGCCACTTGGTATCAGCGGCTATATTTATAAAGGCACCAATGAGTGTAACAGCAGCATCGCAATCTGAAAGCGTTACTTTATTGTCAGAAGTAAAAGTGAATTTTAATTCTTTGTAACATGGTGCCAGCGTAGGTAACAAAGATAACGCAGGAATACTCGTAGAAGCATTTTCTGGCTGAACGTCAGTCAATTGCCACTTGCCAACAATTTCATTATCATCAACAGTTACAGGCGTTGCCTCGTCGTCATCTTTACAGGAAACAAAAACAAACGCAAGAAGAAGAAATGAGAAAAAGGCCGTTTTACCCAACAGGTTAAAATATTTCATCGTAAAGGAGATTATGGATTATGACTCAACATGATATTCAACTTCAAACTTACTGTAAAAATTGTCCGAGATACAAAATTAACAAGTTAGCGGTCAAAATACAGAGTCGACAATCGTTAGTTTTTAGTTTTCAAGAAAATCTCTAACATTCTTTGGGCTGCTGCCAGTGGTAATTCTTCTCCATTTGAAACCAACTTCTCCGTGTTTTTTAAGGCTTTTTTCATTGAACTGTTTTCATAAAACTGATCTACGAGGGTTTGTCTGATATGATCATGCATCCATTCAAGGTTCTGATTTCGACGATTTTTTTCAAAAAAGCCATTTTTGGTCGTAAGAATTTGATATTCCCGGATCAACGCCCACAATTCAGAGATTCCTGTATTTTCCAGGGCTGAACAGGTTACTACGCGCGTTGCAAATTCTGAGTCTGATTTTGGAAACAAATGAAGCGCATTCTGATATTCGCCAACGGCTTGCTGAGCAGTTACCTTATTTTTCCCGTCCGCCTTATTGATTGCCACGGCATCCGCCATTTCCATGATACCTTTTTTTATTCCTTGCAATTCGTCACCTGCACCGGCCAGCATAAGCAGTAAAAAAAAATCGCTCATGCCGCGGACCAAAGTTTCTGATTGTCCAACGCCCACCGTTTCGATGATAATAATTTCGTATCCGGCCGCTTCACATAACAACATGGTCTCCCGGGTGTTTCTCGCCACGCCGCCCAAGGACAGGCCAGAAGCAGAAGGTCGGATATAGGCCAATGGATCATGTGCAAGATTTTCCATTCGTGTTTTATCAGCAAGAATACTTCCCCCGGATTTTTTGCTGGAAGGATCAATGGTAAGTACGGCGATCTTTTTATCAAGACTCGTCAGGTGTTTTCCAAAAGTTTCAATAAACGAACTTTTCCCAACGCCAGGAACGCCCGTAATTCCGATCCGAAGCGATTTTCCAGTCGCTGGCAGAAGTTTTGTCAACAATTCACGTGCGAGCTTGCGATCAGTTTTGAGCTTGCTTTCTATCAAGGTGATACCCCGGCTCAGAATAACTCTGTCTCCGGAAAGAATTCCTTCTAAATAGGCATCAACGGAAAGACGCTGGCGCATAAGCTGGGGGTATGATAGAAAAACGAAGTTTATAAAATTCGCCGATGAATAGCAAAAATGAAACTTTTTAATACGAGAAGAGGCGAAAAGCCGTATATTGCTCGTTTAGAAATACATATTTTACTATAAACAATACGAATGAAGATCATATCAGATCGCTTAATGCTCATGGCAGTTTTGTGCCTGGGTTCTTTAAGTGTTTTCGCTCAGGAAGCGGACAAACCGAAGTACGATGCGCATGTACTTTTTCACCCTTTGTTTAATTTCCAGCCAGGTAGCGAATATCGTACAGGAAGCGGTGCTCCCGGCCCTCGTTATTGGCAAAACCGCGCTGATTATAAGATCAACGTAGCATTAAATGAACAAGAAGAAACAGTGTCAGGTGATGTAGAAATTACGTACAAAAATAACTCTCCTGAGGCGTTGGAATTTGTATGGCTGCAACTGGACCAGAATGCGTTCAATAATGATTCCCGCGGCGGCAAGACAACTGCTATTACTGGCGGAAGGTTTGGGAACAATGGTTTTAATGGCGGTGATGCGATCAAAACTGTTTCCGTGCAACAGGGAAACGGAAAGGCAACGGATGCTAATTTTATCATCACAGATACGCGTATGCAAATTCGCCTGGCTACGCCGGTGAAAGCGAATGGCGATATCATCAAAATCAAAATCGCTTATTCCTTCAAAATTCCTGAATATGGTTCAGACCGTATGGGGACACTTGAAACAAAAAATGGTATTGTTTACGAAATGGCTCAGTGGTATCCACGCGTGGCAGTTTTTGATGATATCGAAGGCTGGAACGTGCTTCCTTATCTTGGAGCTGGCGAGTTTTACCTTGAATATGGTGATTTCGAATATGCGGTTACTGTGCCTTGGGACCATATCGTTGTCGGTTCTGGTGAATTGTTGAATCCTGGCGAAGTACTTACAGCTGAGCAAAGAAAACGTCTGGCTGATGCAGCCAAAAGTGACCAGACTGTGATGATCCGTACGGCAGAAGAAGTTACAAATCCTGCTTCGCGTCCAAAACAATCAGGAACGCTTACATGGAAGTTTAAATGTCTTCAGTCACGCGATATCGCCTGGGCAACTTCCAAAGCTTTTGTCTGGGATGCTGCCCGTATGAATCTTCCGAATGGAAAAACGGCATTGGCGCAATCGGCTTATCCGTCTGAAGACGGCGGAAAAGATGGCTGGGGACGTTCGACAGAGTACGTGAAGGGCTGTATTGAATTTTATTCTAATTATATCCATGAATACACCTATCCGGTTGCAACAAACGTGGCAGGAATAGTAGGAGGGATGGAATACCCTGGTATCGTGTTTTGCAGCAGCAAAAGTCGCAAGGATGATTTATGGGGTGTTACGGATCACGAATTTGGACATAACTGGTTCCCGATGATCGTGGGAAGTAATGAAAGAAAATATGCCTGGATGGATGAAGGATTTAACACATTCATTAATTTCCTTTCCGGAGATAATTTCAATAACGGCGAATATAAAGACATTCAGATGAATGACCTGCACCGTTTGGCACCAATTATTTTCCGCGATAAGGCGGATCCAATTATGACAATTCCGGATGTGGTTCAGGCTGCAAATCTGGGTTGGGAAGCTTACTACAAGCCGGCGATCGGTTTAAAAATGTTACGTGAGCAAGTGCTTGGAAAAGATCGTTTCGACTATGCGTTCCATACGTATGTAAAACGCTGGGCATTTAAACATCCAACGCCTTATGATTTCTTCCGCACCATGGAAGACGCAGCGGGAGAAGATCTTGGCTGGTTTTGGAAAGGCTGGTTCTTTGAAAATTATAAACTGGACCAAAGTGTGAAAGATGTTGCATACATCGAACAAAATCCTTCAAAGGGATCTGTTATCACGATCGAAAACCTTGATCAGTTTGCAATGCCTGCGAAAGTTGACGTAGAGGAAGTGAGCGGCAAGAAAACACGTGTTGAACTGCCTGTGGAAATATGGCAGCGCGGCGGAAAGTGGACTTTCAAAGTGGATACGCAACAACCGCTAAAATCGGTGACGATTGATCCAGATCATCAGCTTCCGGATATTAATCCCCAAAATAATAGCTGGAAACCATCGAAATATTCTGTTTCTGAAACAAACTAAGACTAGTACAAAATATGAAAGCCTTGCAGAGTTGATGAAAATCAGATCTGCAAGGCTATTTTTATGCGAAAATAGAAGTAACGATTATTTCTAGATTGTAATTAACATAGCACCGTAAGAATAACCGCCGCCGAAAACGGTGATTACAATATTCTGGCCCTTTTCAAATCTTGATCTGTTTTCAGAAAGCGCAATAGCGCAGCCAGCACATCCGGTATTTCCAAGATACTGAATATTAGAGATCAATTTTTCCGCAGGTATTCCCAATGTATTGATCACATTCAGGCTGATCCGGTGATTGGCCTGGTGAGGGATCAGATAATCCAGATCATCAATAGTCATTCCGCAAGCCTGTAAAACCTGTTGGCTAACTTTTGGCATATAGATACATGCATTCTGGAAAACATCTCTTCCAAACGGCATGATAACCCCGCGTTCGTTCGGACGTAGTACGACAGCCTCGACAGCCTTCCCACTTGTTGCAGCTCCGCCGGTGATCAGCTTTTTGATCTGCATATCTGAATCAGACTGCCGTTCTTTCGAAATTAAAATAGCCGAGGCTCCGTCTCCCCACAAATGCCCGGAAACAGTATCACTTTCATTATAGTAAGCAGTATTATGATCCGATACAATAACCAACGCTTTGGAAGCCTTACCCATCGCAAAGTAACCTTCAACAATTTCAATGGCGTTTAAAAGCGATGAGCAGGCTGAAGAAATTGTTACTACCGGAATATCCGGAAGTGCTAAATGATGCTGAACGGCATGTGCAACGGTAACAATAGTATCGTATGGCGTGTAAGTACCTCCGACGATTAAGTCAATTTCATTTTTACTAAATGGTATATTATCCTCTAGCAACAATTTGACAGCTTCAATAGCCATGGTCGAAGTATTCTCTCCTTGTGCAGCTTTGCGGCGTTCGTAAATTCCCGTACGCTCGACAATCCATTCGCTGGACAGGTTATTAAGATTTGTAAAATATTCATTACCAATTACTTCGCTTGGTAGATAATGACTGAGTGTATTAATATACATGGTTGAGAAGTTGACTTCGCAATCTACTATTCTGTTTAATTCCGAAAGTTAAATATTTCGTAGAAAGCATAGTACTTAATATTTGAACAATTCAATAATAAGTTTATAAAATTATACAAATAATTTAAGTAGTTAAAATTCTGTTTTTTAAGATTGTAATAAATTTTTATAAAAACACTGCAAAATCCGTTCCTCACTTACCCAGTTATAGTGGTTTTCTGCAGATACTCTTCCACGCTGTCCCATGGTTTTCGCCATCTCCGGATTTTCGATCAGCCACTCGAATTTCCCGGCTAAAGTATTGGCATCATAAGGCGAAATACAAAATCCACATCCTGAGGTTTCTACTACCTTTCTGTACAACGGAAAATCGGAAGTAATCACCGGCAAATTCAAAGCCATATACTCAAATAGCTTTGTCGTATACGAATCCGGATAATCTGCAACTGGTTTTAGTAATGCTATCCCTGCCGTGGCGCCATTTGCATACTTGAGTATTTTCCGAAAGTCAGTATATCCGTGAAATGTCAAATGCGCTTTAACATTTTCAAAATGAGGCAACTTTTTAGCTTCGTCCCAGTCAAACTGAACTTTTCCAAATAAGTGGACGTGAAATTCAGGATGTTTTATTTTTAATAATGCTAACGCTTCAACGATTGTGTCAAAGGATCGCTCCATCGAAATGACACCAGAATAAAAAAATACGGGAGGGAATTTCACTGCCCCCTCTTTTTCAGCATGTGAATCAACAAAAACTACTGAAACGTAGTTATGAATAATCGCATGGGGCAGAGGCAGATTTTTATATTCCTCTAAATAAGCATCTTCGGTGAAAACGCAATAAAATTTCTTCCGTGCATACCCGTCAAAAATTTTGAATAAACGGCGGTAAATCACCGCCTGGTTATATCGCTTAATCGAAAATTTCTTGTAAAGATTTTCCTGAACCTCGTAAATCACTTTCGCCCCCAACATTTTAAATAAAAATGCCGCTGGTATCAATTCCGGCACAAATATATGAACAATTGCAGGACGAAAAAGTAAACATTTGTAAAGTAAGACTGGATAACAAAATAAAATTCTTGGCAGCAGTTTACGAAAAAGAGGCAAATTTACAAACCTTATTTTTTCATCCTTATCAAGGTTATTCGCCCCTGGAATTGCACAAATCACGTCGTAAAAGGGAGCCAGTGAGGGTGCAATCTTATAAACAATTCTAGGATCGGTAGCCGGATGCACAGTACTGAGCAGTAAAACCTTTGGTTTCATTGTCCGGTAACGATCGCAACTCCGGAAGACGTCCCGATCCGGTCAGCGCCTGCTTCGATAAGAGCAATAGCCTGCTCCCGTGTTTTAATACCACCGGACGCTTTAATTTTGATCTCAGCCGGAAGTATAGCACGCATTTTTTTTACCGTTTCAATTTCGGCACCTTTTGGTGCAAAGCCTGTTGATGTTTTTACAAAATCCACTTTCGATTCTGCACAAATTTCACAAGCTGTATAAAGTTCGAATGAATCCAGATATACCGTTTCAATAATTACTTTAAGCAGCGCATGACCAGCGTGGGCAATTTCGGCCAATTGCCGAAGTTCTTCCCGGATGCTCAGGTAAGCCATAGACTTAAACCGGGCAACGTTCATTACTACATCAAGTTCAGTCGCGCCATTAGCTAACGCGTTCTGAGCTTCAAATATCTTCGTTTCAGTCGTAGAATATCCGAGCGGAAACCCGATTACCGTAGCAATTTCAATTTTTACCGGACAAAATTCGAACATCTCCACAGTATATCCCACATATCCCGGAGCCACGCAAACTCCTTTGAACTGATGAATCCAGGCTTCCTCGCACAATTTGCGAATATCTGTTTCGCTGGCTGTAGGAGAGAGCAGTGTGTGGTCTATGTATTCGGAGAGTTCTGTCATAAAAAAAATTGATCGGAAAGATAAAGCAAAAACCCCATCTATCGACAGGGTTTTTGCTTTATATATACTGCTGAATTACATCTCAGTTTTTGGAGTTTCAACAGCTTCTGTTGTTGACTCTTCCACTTCTTCTGTTCCTGCTGATTCGCCGGCAACAAATAATTCCGGTACATATTTAGCCAACAAGTTATACCAGGTAATCACTTTTTTGATATCCGATACATACACTCTTGAACGATCAAAATCAGGAAGGATCTCATTTAAAAATTCGATAAGATCTTTGTCAGATGAACTTTTGATCTGCAACGCAACCTGCTCGCCGTGTACTTCTCTAATTTTTAGAAAAACATCCGCCAATGGAACTGATTCCTCTTCTCCCTCAGTGAATATAGAAACGTCTTTCAAAACCGAAACTCGGGCAGTTGGTCCGATCAATGACTTTTCATGTTTTTCATCCAGGCTTTCTACAATCACACCTGCGCGGCTTGGTTTCAAAATACGGAACAATCCGCCTTTTCCTGAAACGTTTGCTATCTCTTTCAACAATTCCATTCCTGTTGATTCTACTTTCTCGCTCATCCTTTTGTTTGTGCTATTAGTGGTCTCTTTATTTAAAGTCGATTGATATCATGAAGATAAAGCGGATTTGTCAGTCAATTTCAGGTAACTTTTCACAAGAACGTGAGTGACTCTGCGATAACTTTTTATGATAATTTAAAATTTCCGCAAAATAACGGAAAGATTGGTCGGTAAGCAACCTTATTCAATGTTCGTTTTTTCAAACGTTTGATTATAAGATTCTATTGTAGCCAGAATTGCCTCTCTTCCTTCTCCCTTTTCCGCTGACGTAACGAACATAGGAGGGATTTCTTCCCAGATTTCTCCCAGTTTTTCCTTATATTTTGTCACCTGAGCTTCCTGCTGATACGGTTTGAGCTTATCTGCTTTCGTAAAAATGATGTGAAAGGGGATTCCTCCCTGTCCTAATTCCTCCATAAATTCCAGATCAGCAGCCAACGCGTCGTGTCGAATATCAACTAGAACAAAAGTACATACCAGATTGGACCTGTTGTGAAGATAATCACCGATCATTTTCTCCCATTTTTCTCGTTCTGTTTTGCTTACCTTGGCGTAACCATAGCCGGGCAAATCGACCAGATACCAGTTGTCATTGATAAAATAATGATTGATCAACTGCGTCTTTCCTGGTTGCTGAGAAGTTTTGGCCAGCGCCTTTTTCCCTGTCAGCATGTTAATTAAGGAGGATTTTCCAACGTTAGACCGTCCAATGAATGCATATTCCGGCAAATCTGGCTTAGGGCATTTCTCATAATCAGAATTGCTCATCACATATCTGGCATCTTGAATTTTCATGACGTTAGGTTATTAATTTTGCCACAAAGGTACGGTTTTCTTTTTTAACTGAATACGACCTGCCATTTTCGAAGTAGTTATAAGCACTTCTACGAAGGATTAAACATTTTCAATTTTTGCACTATTACAAGCTACGTATATTGATATTAGTTGTACGGATTGAGGCTAATTAGGTATTATGCAGTTTTAAAATTAATTCTACGTTCAAGTTTAAAAAATACGTGAGCATTTCCAGTTCATTCTAACAATATAGTTGATTTAGCCAATTAGCTTTGTATCACGTTATTCACCATAACAAAAACATTGCCAGCACCCGTTAATAGATTGACTAGCGTATTCCCGGGGGTTTGTAGAAAAACTGAGACAATTATCGTATTTTTATTGACTTAATACATCTACAAGCCCTTTCTATCAGAATTGAAATACAATGAGTGAGTATAATGCCCAGGTTTTTTCTCGTTTTTATTTATCGAATTTTTTTGCGTTAGTTATAATCCTGGCGTGTGCGGCAGTTAATTCAAATGCGCAAAGTTTCTACGCATCAGGAGGTCCAATTCATGATTTTAGAGGTGGATTTAAAATAGATTCTTTCCCGGTAAAAGTTGAAGGCCTCGATTCGAGGATTGATGAGAACTTCGGGATTTCTAAGATTTGTTTTACTATTCTTCACCCAAGAGTATCGGATCTAAAAATTGAATTAATAAGTCCGGATGGCACAAGTATCTGGTTAACAAACCGTAACGGAAGAGATGAAGGCAGACATTATACGAATACCTGCTTCCGTTCTAATGGTTTTTCAGGTTACGTACACCAGGCGGAAGCACCATTTACAGGAGAATATATTCCTGACGGAAGAATGACATTCCTCAACAATGGCCAAAATCCAAATGGAACATGGTATTTGATGATACAGGATTTACGTACAGGAGAACGGGGTGCTTTAAATTTTGTTACGCTGGAATTTAGTAAAAATCCTACGCCGAATACAGATGTAAGTCCTTGTTCGCTGGAAGACGGAACTGCCTGCAAATGCCCCGACGGAAGTGCTGATTGCGAATTGCTTCCTGACCTGGTAATTCTGTCCAGACTAACGCTTGATCAGGTTAAGGAATATCCATGGAATGACCCATATTATCCGGGTCAATTACGTTTGGCGGCCTCTATTGCCAATATCGGTGATGGTCCGATGGAAGCTTTTGGTAACAATAAATGGTATTGCGGAAGTGAGGAAGTTAAAGATTCTACGGTGATTTGTCAGGATAAAACCCATCCGAGGCAACAGATAAATCAGCGTATTTATAAGAAAAACGGGAGTAAAATGGAATGGTTGGATCGTGTTGCCGGCACAAATTATTTCGATGATAAGCCAGGTCATAATCACTATCACGTTGATGACTGGGTCGAATTCAGGGTCATGAAGGAAATCAAGAATAAAAAGGGAAAGGTGACTAAAAGAGAGCTTGTCTCCAAAGGAAGCAAGGTTAGCTACTGTCTGTTTGATTCCGGAATTTGTAATAACAACGACAGTCTCTGCGTCCTGAACGGAAAAACCTATGGTGATCAGAATCTAAACAACTATGGATTAGGAAATTATGTTGACTGCAAGTCTTTGAAACAAGGCATTAGTGTCGGCGGTTATGATACCTACGGAATGATGTATGAAGGGCAGTCCGTTTCTTTGCCAAAAGGTTTGAAGTCAGGTGATTACGTTCTTGAAATCGAGGTCGATCCGACAGGGATTTATAAGGAAAAAGACAAATCGAATAATACATTTAAAATGCCAATCCATATTTCTAAACAAGAATAGCGGATTAACTAACAAACAAATAACACAATAATGTGGCTGGCTTCGAAAAGGGGCCATCAGGACTTCTATGAATTTACTATATCACAAAAAATAAACTCAACTCTATACATCTAATTACTATGAAAGTGATTTTTTACAAATGGCTTCTTCTGGGGCTGACATTGTTTTTATTAAGTAATACCTACGCACAGCAATGCCCTTCCGGAGATTTTACAGCAGTGTCAGGCGGAACATACAGACTTGACGGAAACAAAACGCTACGGATTACCGAAAATGTTACAAATCTAACATTGCAGATCAGCAACCGTGATAATATTATCTGTGTAGCTTCCGGAGTAACCTGGGAACAAAACAGACAAACAAACTTTGATGGATCGGTAAGTATTAATGTTTACGGAACTTTTAACTATAACAGTTCGGACAACTTTAACGGAAATGTACCTTCTTATCTGAATGTTCAGGAAGGCGGTGTGCTGAATACCAACACAAACGGTTTAGGAAGTAACCTGTTGATTAATAACCAGGGCACGACAACTTTCACCACGACCGGGACTATTGACTTCCGTGATTCTTTCTCTTTCTACAATTTAGGGCCAAACGCAAAATTGATTGCAACGGCACCTTCTCTGGTGAAATTTGGTACGAATAATGTAATCTGCAATGCCGGAACGATGGATTTTGGAAGCCTCGAGAATGCTGATGCCAAACGTTTTAAAAATGAAACATCAGGTGTTATCAATATCAGCAGATATTTCTATAACCACGGTTCTATTTTAAATGATGGTGAAATCAATACGCTTTGCGGAAAATTTGGTGCGTCAGCCTGTGAGTTCATAATCGGCGACAAAGGTCCTGGAAAAGAATTTGAAAATAATGGCTGTATGAATATCACGGGAAATGTGAATATTCGTGGTGCTGCTTTTAACAACGGAACCATCACAATTACAAACGGAGATCTTACGATTGACAAAAAAATGTCTGGTTATAACGGATCGATCATCGTAGTAAACGGAAAAAGTGTGATCACCAGTGATGGGGGATATAACGGAACGAACATGTTTTTCTGGGATGAAAATACCGTTGGGCATGATTTCGATGAAAAAAGAAATAATAATCCCGCAACAACGACAGTATATAAAGTAGAAAAAAGAACCTGCGAGAAAGAAGAGGCTTTCGGGTCAATTGGAAATTTGGTTTGGTATGATAAAAACCAGGACGGAAAACAGGATGAAACGGAGCTTCCTGCAACGGATTTGAAAGTGCAGTTGTATAAACTTGTGTCAGGAACCTGGACTTCGGAAGTAAGTGCCGTTACGGATAAATTTGGGAAATACCTTTTCGAAGGATTGACGACGGGTAAATATAAAGTGCAGTTTACGTTGCCAACGGGAGGAAAGTCATTCTTTACATCTTTCAAAAAAACAGGGGTAGATCCTGAACTGGATAGCGACGCAAATACGGCCGATAACAATTCAAGTGACGAAATTTCCATAGACACATCATTCCCGTCTGGAAATGTAAAACGTGATAACATGACGATTGATGCCGGAATTTATGAAGGTTCAACACCGCTGCCGGTTACGTTGATAAGTTTTACCGTTAGTAAAGAAAATGCATCAGTTCAGCTGAAATGGTCAACTGCGATGGAAACGAACAGCGAAAGCTTTGATGTAGAACATAGTTTAACTGGTAAAAGCTGGCAGAAAGTTGGGAACGTCCTGGCGTCGGGAGAAAGTTTGGCGGAGATTAAATACACGTTCACAGATACAAATCCTGCTGACGGAGAAAATCTTTACAGACTAAAAATGATCGATGCTGACGGAACTTTTGCATACAGCGGCATCCGCAGCGTGGGTATAGAACTTGGAGAAGGAGTTGTGATTTATCCAAATCCGGTGGCTGATCGCCTTTATTTAAAAATTACGGATTGGACAAAAATCAACAAGGTTCAAATGTTTGACCTGAACGGAAAAGCGATATTCAATTCGACCAAAGCACCGGTTGATGGAATCGACGTTAAAAATCTGCCATCGGGACTTTATGCTGTTCGTGTGACAAGTAATAATGGAGCCACAAATAGCTTTAAAGTTGTTATCAATAAATAGTGACAAAAGAAACTTCTTTCGCCATTAGAAGTTGTACCAGCTCAGTGAAATTAGCGCCCTTGCAGATACAATTGCATGGGCGCTTTTTTTCTTCTAAAAATTAAGTAAGTTCGCTTTATATTTTCGAAAATAGAATTGAACCTATTGGTTAAGAATTGGTTTAGTAAAATAAACCGGATAGGTATTTTCGTTATTTATTCAAACTATAATATAACCAGACAATGAAAGGTTTTAAAAGCATGATTTCAATGTTGCTCGTTGCGACACTTACCTTCACAACGGTATATGCTAATGACGGCGACAAGAAAGACACCAAGGCAGTTGGAATTAAATTTTCGGAAGGAAGTTGGGCGGCAATTTTAAAAAAGGCAAAAGCCGAAAAGAAAATTGTTTTTCTTGATGCATATACAACCTGGTGCGGACCATGTAAATTATTACAAAAGAACGTATTTACGAAACCAGAAGTAGGAGCGTTGTTTAACCAGAAATTCATCAACGTGAAAGTTGATATGGAAAGTGGTGAAGGTCCGAAACTTGCGAAAAAATATCCTTTGGAAGGTTATCCAACTTTGTTCTTCATCGATCCGGATGGAAAAATCGTTAAACAGGTTATTGGATATCAAAACCCTGAAACTTTGCTAAGTATCGGTAAGGCAATTCCTGCGATTTAATTTATTGTTCAGTATTGTCAGGAAGCTCTGAATGATTCAAGGCTTGTTGAAATAAAGTCAGGTATGGTCATCTGTAGGCCATACCTGTTTTTGTTAAAAATAAAAATGTCAGGTTTTATCATTGCCCAAGGGTTTCCTGACGACAAATGACAAAACCTGACTATAAATGACCAAGAGAATCCTATTCGTAATAATTCATCACCCGGTGGCCGCTATTTTCCAGCAACTGATCTTTCTTGAACAGCGTTAAATCTGCGGTAACCATATCATTGACAAGTGCTTTTAAATCATATTTTGGTTTCCAGCCAAGTTTAGTCATTGATTTTGTCGGGTCTCCGATCAATAATTCAACTTCTGTCGGGCGGAAATATCTTGGATCAACAGCGACAACTTCCTTACCAATCTCAATTTGATATTTTGGATCGTTGCATTTCACCACTTTTGCAGTTTCTGCCGCGCCTTCTCCTGAAAATTCAAGTTCAACCCCAACTTCTGCGAAAGCCATACGTACGAAATCACGGATGCGGGTTGTAATACCTGTCGCGATAACGAAATCTTCGGCAACTTCCTGCTGTAAAATTAACCACATCGCCTCAACGAAATCTTTCGCATGGCCCCAGTCGCGTTGCGCATCCAGGTTGCCAAGAAAAACTTTGTCCTGCAATCCTAATGCAATCCTTGCAACAGCTCTTGTAATTTTACGCGTAACAAAAGTTTCCCCGCGCAAAGGAGATTCGTGGTTGAAAAGAATACCATTTACAGCATACATATCATAAGCTTCACGATAGTTAACCGTGATCCAGTAACCATAAAGTTTTGCAACAGCGTATGGAGAACGTGGATAAAATGGGGTAGTCTCAGATTGAGGAACCTGCTGAACCAAACCGTATAACTCGGAAGTCGAAGCCTGGTAAATTTTAGTTTTTTTCGTAAGCCCTAACAAACGAACGGCTTCAAGAATACGGAGTGTTCCGATTCCATCAACGTTTGCAGTATATTCAGGTTCTTCAAAACTTACCTGGACATGAGACATCGCACCAAGGTTATATATCTCGTCCGGCTGAACTTCTTGAATGATTCTGATGATGTTCGTAGAGTCGCTCAAATCACCATAGTGCAAATGGAAGCGAACATTTTTTTCATGTGGATCTTCATAAATATGATCGATCCTCTGGGTATTGAACAGAGAGCTGCGGCGTTTGATACCATGCACTTCATAACCCTTGCTCAATAATAATTCTGCCAAATAGGCGCCATCCTGCCCAGTAATCCCTGTAATTAATGCCTTCTTCATCGTAAATTAGTATGTATAGAAAATACAAAGATAAAATTAATAGCCAACTTTAACATTTTTCGTCTATTCCCCAGATGCACGGATCATCAGACTGCGTTTTATATCAACCCTGTCAGCCAGAATCACTGCTGACGAATACTGCCCGCGAATTTGTTCAAGATAATGTTCTGCATCGCTTCTGTACATAAAATCTCCTGCCTTCACCCGATAGGTAGGCTGCGAATAACTCACGTAGGGATTTAAATCAGGAAATAATTGATAGACATAAGCCTTCGCATTGTCAGCTTCCTGGCGCACATTTCCCACATACAATTGTATTCTAAATCCGCTTATAAATTTGATGGCTTTATTTTGTTGCGCCATAGTGTCCAAAACGGTTTGCAACCTTTTGTTGACACTTGCAGTTTTTCCATTTGCGACTTTGGAAGTATTATCTGTTGGGGCTGGTTTTGTTTCCGACTTCTTTCCTATGCTGGGTTCTACGTATTCAAATCGTGGCCTTACTGAGGATAGATCTTCACGATAATCGGCTGATGACGCGCTTGGCGTACTCTTTTTGCTACATCCGGAAAATGCCAGGAGGCCAAGTGGAAGAGCGAGCAAAAATATTTTCTTTTTCAGCGTCATAGATAAAACGATTCGTGATGAACCCACAAAGTTAACCAAAAACGTAGAGATAACCCATCCTGGTGTGCTATTTTGAATCTATTACCTAACTTTGCTTTTACTAATTGGATACAACCCGTACAAATGCAACATCACGTTTCCCTGCGCCATCTGAACACATTCGGTCTCGAATCATTTGCGCAATCTTTTGAGGAAGTAAAGTCAGTTGAAGAACTTATTGAAATCCTGAGAAATCCGGAACTGAAAAATGCTCCCAAATTTATTCTGGGAGGAGGAAGTAATATTTTGCTGACGAAAGATATTGATGCGTTGGTAATTAAAATTTCAATTGGTGGTATCAGGAAAATAAAAGAAGACGATAATCATATCTGGCTTCACGTAGGTGCCGGCGAAAAGTGGCATGATTTCGTGATGTATTGCGTGGATCATGGCTATGCGGGTGTTGAAAATTTATCCTTGATTCCTGGTACGATCGGAGCTGCACCGATGCAGAATATTGGTGCTTATGGTGTTGAAATAAAAGATGTGGTTGAGAGTGTGGAAACAATTTTATTCGACTCTACAGAAACCAGAATCTTCACAAAAGAGGAATGTAACTTCGGATATCGTGAAAGTATTTTCAAACATGATTTAAAGGGAAAATGCATTATCACCGGAGTGACTTTCCGGCTGAATAAAAATCCTGTTTATCATGTGGAGTATGGTGATATTCAAAAAACGTTGCAAGAGGCGGGCGTTGACTCCCTTTCAATCAAAGCGGTCAGTGATGCTGTGATCAATATTCGAAAAAGCAAACTTCCGGATCCGGCCGAAATAGGTAACGCTGGCAGTTTTTTCAAAAATCCTGAGATACCCGATGAGCAATTTAACAAACTCAAATCTGATCATCCAACCTTGCCAGGTTATCCCGCAAGTCCTGGTTTTGTGAAAGTGCCGGCAGGATGGCTGATTGAGCAGGCCGGTTGGAAAGGATATCGCGACGGTGCCATAGGTGTTCATGCCCGACAAGCTTTGGTCTTGGTAAACTATGGCGGAGGAAGTGGAGCGTCAATCCAGTTATTATCGCAAAAAATTCAAAAATCAGTTTCAGAGAAATTTGGCATCAATTTGAGCGCCGAAGTGAATTTTATTTAAACAAATATTATGAGTCATAGGAAGCTCTATACATCATTGGTTATTCTTATCCTGTTTGTTACGATATTTTTTTTGAAACAGAATTTTTTAGGAGAACTATATCAGGACGAACATCACTATTTGCCAACTGCTGTATTTTTCAGCAAAGAGCCCATCCCGTCGCTGGATCTTTTGAAAAGTTATAATGAGTTGAATACGCCGATTCCTTTCATTTTAGGCGGTTGGGTGGTAAATGTCTTTGGTGAAAATATTCAATGCCTTCGGTTGTTGACTTATGCAGTAAGTTTTATATTACTAATGACTTTCGTGTGGGCCAGCCCCGACTATTCGAAACGCTTTTTCCTATGTCTTGCGGGATTAATGATTTTCCCCAATTATTATTTGTGCAGTGTTTATTATTACACTGATATTTTCGCCATGCTGGGTGTTCTCGCCGGAACAGTTGCTTATCTGCGAAAAGCACATTGGTGGGGAATGGTATTTTTCATAGCTGCTGTCAGCAGCCGGCAATATATGCTTGCTTTTCCGGCAGCCATCGTTGCTTACGAATTCCTGGAATTATTGAAAACCAACTCAAACGTCCGTAATTTTTTTTCCGGTTTATTTAAGGATATTTCCTGGCTTCCCTATGCTTTGGCGGTATTGAGCATTGCTCCCTGGGTTTTGCTCTGGAACGGTCCGGCGCCGGCAGCGGTAATGGCTAACCAATATTATGATTCGGACAAACTGATTCAATACAATTTCGGATACGTGATTTATTCTTCTGCTTGTCTGGCGGTATACTACGTGATTCCCGAAATATTGATTACGGGAAAGCTGAAATATTTTATCAATTACCCTAAAAACCATCCTGGGTTTTTCTTCACTTTTCTTGTTTTAGTAATAACACTAATTACCTTTTTTCCAGCGAAACAGGCTTATAATCCCTACTTCACCTGGCCATATCTGGGTTATGTCGATCAGCTGCTGATGACGATGGGTATAACCGGTTTTATCAAACAAATTGTTTTTGGTTTGCTGATGCTGGTCACATTCATGCGGTTTATTTCTCCAAAATTCGGTCTTGCGGGCTGTGTTGTTATTATCAATATCCTGCTTTTGGGGAAGGCTCAGCTGTCATGGGATAAATATTCGCTGCCGATGATCATGGTTTTATGGTTTCTTGCCATGTTTGACTATCACTGGCTTTTCGCAGCCACCGATAGCAAAGATGATGAATTACTTGACAACGACAACCCGGTGAGAGGATGATTTTTCACCAGCGTGAATTTTTAAGACATAGGTCCCCGTGCTGAGATTATTGGTATGAAGCGATACCCATTCATTCCCTGAATAGGTCCTCGTCTCCATTTTGACCCCGGAAGAAGAAAAAATATCAACGCGGTCGATTTTGTCAGATGCTGAAACTACATTGATCACATCGATGGTTGGGTTGGGATAAACGTTGATGGCGGCCATTGCTTCATTTATTACATCATCGGATCCTTTCACTAATTTTAAATAAGCGATCGGAGATTCTGATTTGTCTGTGTATCCTCTGATCTGGTAAGTGTATTCTTCACCTTTCCTGGCCGACGGATCGGAATACTCCGTTTGATCTTTTGACAAATAGATGATTTCATGTGTTTGCAGCGAATCTTTTCCGTGCAGCCTTTCCAGAATATATCCCGTGACGCTGGGAAGTTTATTCCAGTTCAGCACGATATTATTTTTCGGCTCAGATCCGGTGAGCGTTAGTGTTCCAAGATCAACATAAGGATTGATGGTATTGTGGTGAAACGCAAATGCCCTGAAACCTCTTGTGTTTTTCAAAAAAGGACCGATATATACCCAAGGCGCTGAGACAAGACCGGAATAGTGGTATTTGGAAGGCAAATATTTGATCAAAGTATCATTTCCAACCGTTTTAAGTGAAACAATAACGCGGTTTGCTTCCGCTCGCCCAGCTTTTAACTTCTGCCATTCTTTATTCAGGTAAAAGAAATCTTTAACAGAATAGGTTGAAGACGTTTCCTGGCTTCCTGGAATATTCGCGCTGACGGTATCATTTGGATAAACCATTTTCTGGTAATCTTCAAAAACCATGGTGATTTCATCCCGGCTTGGCGTGGAATAAAATGCCTTTTGAAAACTTGGTGAAGTTGCTTTTTCTTTTTCTCCATAATGGTAAAACCCGGCCATTTCAGCCAGGTCGCGGCCTACCTGTAGATAACCTTCCAGCCCGTAATGAAAGCCGTTCCAGTCGGGTGCACCTAGCGCCGCATAAGGTTGGATAATCGAATATTTCTTATTTAACAGCCGCTGCTGTTCTCTGAATGCACCAATCCGGTCATCGTAAGGTCCACCACCGAAAAGCGGCAATTGAAAAACGTACATTTTTTCAATCATCGGATAATCTTCCTGTAAATTGGCCATGAGTTTATCAAAACGTGGTGCCCATACTGAAGGATCGTCAGAAGCTGCTTCTGCTTCGCCCTGCCAGTAAAATATGCCTTTCAGATTTGGTAAGAGCCCGGTTTGTTGTGCATAATTCAGCAAAATGCCATAACCTGTCGTGGCGTCTGCGTGGTTGGTAGGATTTCTGTTTGTGAGGTCAAGAATCGAAGCTCCGGCCATAGAACCGTTAACGACACAGGTTGGAATTTTATATTTTTCGGCAACCCGTCGTTGAAATTCAATTCCGAAAATTCCCACTCTCGGCGTTACCGCATTGGATAAATCGAAACCATTTCCATTGGCAGTAGAACCAAATGTCCTGCAAAATTCATTGCGATAGGTATAATCAACTTCCCAGGCAACCGCGTTGGATTGGCCATAAATGAGATAGAAGTCACCCGCAACGACGTCATCCCTGCGAACAATCAAAGATGAATCAGTAGCTGACTTACAAGCATATACTTCAAAAGCATACTCTGCAAGCTCAGCCTTGATCTTGGAAGTCAGGCTGAAGGGAGCAGTTGATCCAGCGTAGGCCAAAGCTCCTTTTTGATATCCGGCTCTGATTTTGTTTCTGTATTTCACGACTGAAACATACGAATAGCCAGCTGACTGAATCTTGCCGGCAATCGTGATATCCGCTTCCTTGTTTTTATCCCTTGCAAAAAGCTGTTTGTCTGTCGGAAGTTTGTCAAAAACAGCAACACCGATGGTCTGGCTGAAAGTCAGTTTGCTTCCAAATACAAGTAACAAGAGCAAAAAGAATGAAAGTAAAATTTTTTTCATAAATGTATAATTCTTTGCCCATAACAGATACAGGCAATATGTACGATATAATTTTTTATGAGTGATTTAAGTTGTTGAAATTAACTCTTTTAAATATTTATTAAAGTGTAAAAATTGACATTTCCCAGGTTTTTATATTTAATGGTGGTTATGTCACCGCTTGCTCATTTTTCCTGTGCGAAAAAGGCAACAATAAAAGAAGAATGATATATTTGCTACCAAATAAATTTATTAGCTATTGAGAAATAATTCTACTAAAATGACTTTACTTAACAGAAAAGTTTTTGCCGCATTCCTTTGCCTTTTCGCTTATGTCACTCCGGGGTACAGCCAGCGTTTCTATTCCATAGTCTTCGATAAATTGCCTCGGGATATGCAGTTGTATGCCAGGGACGATGATAATCTTGCAGAGGTTCCAATATCCGGTATTGTCGAACTTCCCGGTTGGGATTATGTGTCCGTTGTGACATTTAGAAATAATGAACGGGTAGGTTATACTCGCTCCTCTCTCAATTATGGAGAAAAAACTACTGGAAGTTTTGATTTGAAACCGAAAATCAAAGCTGAAATGGCCGATTATAGTTTTCAGATATATGCGCGCAAAGGTGCAGATTCTGTGCTGATCGTTCAGAGAACAGAAATTGTTGCTGGGGATTTTTACATCATCAGCGGTCAGTCGAATGCTGCTGCTACAATTTTCGGGAATTGGTCGAGTAAATATTGTCGCACAATTGCCCGAACGCCAGCTGATAATGATCCCGGAATTGGCGCAGGAGATACACTCTGGTTGCCAGCCGCCTGGTCGTGGACCTATGTCGGCGCGTGGGGACTTGAACTCCAAAAGAATATTTTGGAAGAGGAAAACATTCCAACCTGCCTCATTAACGGTTCCTTACCCGGAAAAAAAATAAGCGAGTTTTTGGTCAGAGATGAAAAAAATCCTGCAAATCCCGATTCATTTTATGGATTACTTTTACATCGTCTGAATATTGCAAAACCTAAAAGAGTCAGGGCGTTTTTCTGGGCCCACGGCGAGCAGGAAGTTTTTGAAAACATCGGCAACTATGCTCAGGATTATGACAAATTATTCAAAAACTGGCAGAAAGATTTTCCTATGGTTGACCAATTTATTGTCGTTCAGAGCAATGTAATCGTTCTTGATAATGATGTGCCAAATCCGGTAGGTGGCTCGGTGCGGGATTTTTTGAGGAGAACAAAATATTTATACCCCAAGACAGACACATTTTCACCGATTGGCGTGCCGGGGTATGATGCCGTTCATTATTCAAAAGAGGGTTACGAAGAGTTAGGTAGACGTTTATTTCGGTTTATCAGGCCGACGATATATAAATCAGACGATACAGATAATGTCCGCAGCCCCGATATTCAAAAGGCTTTTTATTCCTCAGACAAAAAGGACGAAATTATTCTAACCTTTGATGAAGGCCAGACCTTGAAATGGGCTGCGGACACAACCATCACGGGACAAGACGGAAACCCGCTTGTGATGAGCCTTAAAAATCTATTTTATCTGGACAACGATGAAAAAAATGCGCACTTCTCAGCGGGAAAAGTTGACGGAAACAGAGTTATACTAACTTTAAAAAATCCGTCGACAGCTACCAAAATCAGTTATCTTCCTTCTTTTATACCAAAAAACTTACCGCTAATCGTTCCTTTTTCATTTAAGATTGGATTTTTCAGCGGACCATTTTTAAGAAATAAAAGAGATTTGGGCGCTTTTTCATTTTACGATGTCGCCATTGGAAACAGCTTGCCGACTACAAATCTTATGACTTCGAAGTCATCATTCAACTCAGTAAATATTTCCTGGACTGCCGTCAACGGAGCAACTAATTATGTTTTGGAGAAAAAGTCGCCAGGTTCAAATGAATTCAAAACTTTGAAGCGGTTTGATTCCAAAACGCTATTGTTTGAGGATAAAGATGTAGAAACGACTTCGGCTTATACTTATCGGATTAAGTCGGTTAGTGAAATGTCTGAGTCGGCTTACGCAATTTCAGCGATTGATCTTTCTCCTGTTTTAGGCAATGAGCCTGACCAGATCGTCTGGAAAATTTATCCAAATCCGGTAAGTGATCTTCTGCAGGTTGAGTTTCCAAAATCAATATCCGGACATTTTCAGATTGTGAATACGAGGGGCCAAATCCAGTATGACTCACAACTTAAATTCAGCAGTATTATTGACCTGAATATTTCCGGCTGGGCAGCAGGGATTTATGTATTGAATTTGAAAAATGAAAATGGCGTTGTATTATCAAAAACAATCGTAAAGGAATAAGTCTGGCTTGCCAGGATTATTCCTTTACGATAATGATATCAAAACCAAGTCGTCCGCTAGTAAGTTTATCTTAATTGTATGTCGGAAAAATAAGAGTCGATTTGGCTAACCACCCAAAAAACTCAACTTATTTCAATTTGTCCAACAAGTTTCCAATCACCATTTCTTCGTTCCAGGTCAGAAGACCTACGATGAACCAGATCTGATTTATTTATTCAAAACACAAAGATGCAGCACCCAATAAACCAGCGTCATTCGCAAGTGTGGCTCTTTTGATACTGATTGTCTTCATGTAATAAGGAGTGAGCCAGTAGTTGAACCGCTCATTGATTGCAGGCAAAATATATTCAAAAGATGCCGAAATACCTCCACCGATCAAAATTGTTGTGATATCCAGAATTCTGATCATCGAAACCAATCCCTCACCTAACAAATAACCCATTTCCTGGAAAATCTGCTTGGCAAGCTCGTCACCAGCTCCTGCCGCCGCAACCAGTCCTGTTGTTGAGATCGTTCCATTATCCGGCAATTGCGTTTTTCCTGTATAGGTCGCCCGCATTGTGTGCGCAAGATCCAAAAGTTCTTTCTTTCCAATATTGCGTTCAAGCACTTTTCCGCCTTTTGATGGAACGTGTCCTGGCTCCATGGCATTTCCACCACCACCTTTGAAAACTTTTTTATCAATAATCGCAGCGCCGCCGATACCAGTTCCAAGTGTCACGAAAATATAGTCCTCAGGAAGTTTATCTTCTCCAAAATAATATTCCCCAAGAGCGGCTGCATTTGCATCATTTTCGAGGAAAAAATCATGTTGAGGAAAACGAGCTTTTAAATCAGGAACAATCGCAATTCCATCAATTTCAGGAATCGCAGTGATTTCCAGTAACGTGGTACGATCGCGCGAGATCAGGCCGGGAACACCTATTCCAACTCTTTTAACTTCTGTATGTTCAACTAACTGCAAAGCAATGGCATCTCCAAGTCTTTCGATAAAATGACCTGAATTGCGCCAGCTAGCGGTATCGTGGCTATAAAAATTAGAAATTCGCCCGTCTGTAGCATCAACGATCCCCATTTTTACGTTAGTACCACCCACGTCTATACCAAGGTATTGTTCCATGAAATGAAATAAGGGTTTTATAAATAATTTTAAAAATGCGGCAATTTAGCAAAAATGCTTTATTCTTCACTAATCAATCCAGATCTCCAAGCTGAGGTCGGATTAAAATTTCCTCAATTACTGCTCTGGAAGAGAGCGAGTAGGCCGACCAGATTGATTCGGCTACATCTTTCGGGTCGATAAATCTTTCGGCCGGCAGATCCGTTCCCTGCCAGCTGTCAGTCAGGGTAGCACCAGGAAGTATCGCCGTGACCTTTATTCCATGTGGTTTCATTTCCTCACGTAAAACTTTGGTCATACCATACAACGCAAATTTTGAAATGCAGTACGATCCGCCGTTTGGATAAGCCGTAATGCTGGCCGTCGAACAAATCGTAAAAATATGCCCTTTTTTTTCAGTCATCATTTTTTCGACAACACCTCTTGTCAGGTGGTAGGCGCTGTAAAGATTTGTCTCAATCGTCTTCTCCAAAGTTCCCTCTTCCTCATTATGGACTTGTCCGGGAATAAACACACCGGTGTTATTGATCAGCACATCAACCGGGCGCTCATGTGATTTGATGAAAGCGATAAATGAATTTAATTCGGCTCTGAGAGAAAGATCCGATTTTTGAAAATAAACTTCAGCATCCGAAAACTTCTCTTTCATTTCGTTTTTCAGTTCAAAAAGATCATTTTCGTTTCGTGCGCAGGTGATAACATCGAAACTTCCGGCCAAAAACCGTTCAATCAAAGCTTTTCCAATCCCTTTTGTGCCGCCGGTTATTACTACTAATGGATTCATTTTTCTATTTGGCTCTTTTTTTGTCTAATTTTCCCGAAAATATTGAATACTATTAAGATATGATGTCGGTAATCGGAAAATACTTCATTTTTTTAGGATCGCTCTTTGGCAAAGGCGAGAAATTGTCGGTTTATTGGCGGCGTTTTATGGAAGAATGTGTGGGGATCGGGGTTAGTTCTGTCTTCATCGTAGCCATTGTTTCCACTTTTATTGGAGCAGTTTCCTGTATCCAAACGGCTTATAATTTGGTGAGCCCCATCATACCGGTATCCACGGTTGCACTTATCGTGCGTGATATGCAGATTCTGGAACTTGCTCCTACAATTACCTGTATTGTGTTAGCAGGAAAAGTTGGGTCAAATATCGCGAGTGAGCTTGGTACAATGCGGATTACGGAACAGATCGATGCGCTGGAAGTGATGGGGATTAATTCTTCCTCTTATCTGGTTCTTCCAAAAGTTTTGGCTGCAATGTTTACGTTTCCAATGCTCGTCGTTATGGCTGCTTTTCTCGGAATTTTTGGCGGATATCTCGCCGGAACATTAACGGGCGTTATTACCGAAAGAGATTATTTGTACGGAATCCGCGATTCATTCGTACCCTACAATCTATTTTTTATGTGCATAAAGCCATTTGTATTTGGTTTTTTGATTGCCACCATCTCGTCGTACCAGGGCTTTTTTACGCAAGGCGGCGCTTTGGAAGTTGGTAAATCGAGTACTCAGGCAGTTACAAACAGTTGTATTTCTATTCTGGTAGCTGATTATTTACTTGCGCAGCTATTATTATAATTAAGGATTTTGGATCATCCTGTCTCAATGATTGTTTTGATCTCAGATAAATTACAAACCTGAAATGATTGAAGTAAAAGATATCAACAAGGCTTTTAATGGGAAAGCGGTACTGAAAGGTATATCAAGCTCATTTAAGGAAGGTGAGATAAATCTGATTATTGGCGGAAGCGGAACCGGAAAAAGCGTATTGTTAAAATGCATGATCGGTTTGATCAAACCTGACCAGGGGAGTGTTCTTTATAATAACCGCGATTTTTATAATTCTGATAAAGAAACGCGACAGGCCATCAGACGGGAAATGGGCGTTTTATTTCAGGGAGGGGCATTATTCGATTCCCAGACGGTAGAAGAGAACGTTCGGTTTCCATTGGATATGCTGACTGATTTTTCAGCAACTGAAAAGAAGGAACGCGTCGATTTTTGCCTTCAGCGGGTCGGACTTGAAGCTGCCGGAAAAAGAATGCCTTCTGAAATTAGTGGCGGGATGAAAAAACGTGTTGGTATCGCCAGGGCGATTGTGATGAATCCTAAATATCTTTTTTGTGATGAACCCAATTCGGGTCTTGATCCGCTTACCTCAGTGAAAATTGATGAACTGATTAAGGAGATAACAGAAGAATATAAGATTACAACGATTATCATCACGCACGATATGAATTCTGTCATGGAAATCGGACAAAATGTGATGTTTTTGTATCAGGGAGATAAGCTTTGGGAAGGTATCAGTAGTGATATCACCAAAACCACGGTACCGGAATTGAATGAGTTTATTTTTGCAAACAAGCTTTTAAGAGACGCAGCCAAGGAAAACGAAAACAAATAATTATTTAAAACCAAGTTTTCGCTGAAAGCGTAACGGTAATGCTTTCCGTTCTGAAAAAAATACGATTACACAAAACGCAAGGAACAACAACATGTGATATGCAAAACTTGCCGTGGAACCGGAAGGAATCAGATACGAATCGATGAGAATAAATACGCCGCCGCCGAGAATATAGGCAAGTGCAGAATTAATCTGATACGGTACGGGATAATATTTCTGGCCATAATAATAACAAAGTACCATCATCACCAGCCCGGATGTTGCAAATGCAAACCCGCACCCCAGATAACCGATTTTTGGCACCAGTATTAGGTTCAATATGACCGTTATGGCTGTACCCGTCAAAGTAATGTAGGTGCCATACTGGGTTTTATTGGAAAGTTTGAACCAGGTTGCCAGGTTATAATAGATACCTAAAAAAAGAAAGCCAAGCAAAAGCCACGGAACCACGGACAATCCTTCGTGGTATATTTTCTTTCTCAAAAATAATTCAGCAAGTAAGTGCAGGTTCAGGCAAATCCCAACCCACATGGTTGCGCAGATTACGATGAACCATTTCATCACATCTGCGAATAATGCCGGCGCATTTTTATCTTCCGCTTTTGAATAGAAAAATGGTTCAGCAGCATATTTAAATGCCTGAATGGCCAAATTCATGAAAATGGATAACTTAAAACATTGTCCATAAATCCCGATAGCGTCTTTCGTCGTTCGGTTCGGATAAAAGTTTGGCTGAAGAAGATATTGTAAAAATGTCCTGTCAAAAAGTAAATTGGTCACGCCTGCCAGGTTCATGATAAACAATGGAAATGCATATACCCACATTGGTTTAAATAACGTCAGGTTAAAAACGAATTTGAAATCGGCAAACTCGCGGTATAGAAAAGCAAAAAATGTAAGGTTGGCGACAAGGTTTGCCAGAACGATATAACCTGCGGCGACATCTGGATCGTAAAAAAGATCAATGGCGGGTTTTAATATGCTCAGATATTTTTCATTGTAAATATCCCTGCAAACGACCAGAAAGAAAAAGTTCAGAGCAATGTTCATCAGAATATTAAAAACGCGCGCAGAGACGAACTTCTTAGCTTTCTTTTCTAACCGCAATCTGGCAAAAGGGATTGAAACTATGCCGTCAATGGCCATAATAACTGCCATCCAGCGAACCAGTGTGACTTCCTCCGGATAATGGATAATACTTGCAACCTGTTCTGCAAAAAGGAAAATACTCCCTGAAAAGAAAATACTGACGACTATAACGGCACTCAGGACAAGATTATAATATTGCTGGCGGTCGCCTTCTTTTCTGGCGAACCAAAAATAAGCACTTTCCATTCCGAAAGTATAAATAACAAGGGAAAGACCAGCATAACTATATAGCTGAACCTGAGAAGCCAGCTGCTCTGGTAAAAATAATTTTGTGTGTAAAATGACAAGCAGATAATTGAGCATTCTTCCCAACATGGTACTCACACCGTACAATACCGTATCACTGGCAAGTTTCTTTAAGCTGCTCATAGTTTACTGACTTGTCACCGAAGATCTAAAATTAAGCTTGTGGATGATATCTTCGTTTTGCAAATATACGCGAAGTGACCGCGTTTTATCGGTATGCATCATAAAAAAGAGTCCCTCCCGATTTTGGGAAGGACTCTGGAACAGGCAATGTATTTTTATGAGATTGTTGCGATGATCCTGGCAATAACATGTTCAATTCGCTTCCAGCCTTCATCAGAGTGCAAATCCACGTCGATCATTTTTTCACGATAATCCGTTGATATGGTCATGTAATAAATTCCGGCCGAAAGAAAGGCTAACAAGGCGCTTGTATCTTTAAAATTGGGTAGATCCCCAACTTTTTCTACAATCCGTGTAGCGATCTGATTTCTTGCGTCTGAGAGCATTGATTTGCCGGTGCCAATTTCCCAGCGCAACAAATCTCTGGTCGCCTTACGCTCCCGTAAGTCGGCCAGAAAGGTATGCATGAGGTCTGTAAGCACCTTAGCACGTTCATCAGCTGCAACATTATTCAAATTGTCGATATATTCATCTCCCATTGTTGATGTATATTCTCCTGATTTGACATATTGCTCCATCAATCCATCAACGCTTTCAAAGTATCTGTAAATCAATACTTTGTTGACGCCAGCGGTACGTGCAATTAAATTTACACCGACTTTTTCGGTACCATGTTGTTCAATGACCTCGCCTACGGCCTTCAGAATTTTCCCTTTAGTTCGTTCTCGGTCTCTTTTTTTAACTTTTGTGTCGATTTTCATTTACGGGGCATTTAGGTTATACATGGTAAATGTAACATTTCATCCGAAAATATTTATCATATTTCAAGAAGATATGTAACCTTTTTTCTCCTTTGGTTGCCTAATAATTATTCACCGGAAAATAAATGCCGCAGATTCAAATTTTGCTCAGACTTGGATTTGTAGAAGTTATTTATAAACCAGCAAAAAGAGCGGGGGGGGGGAAGAAAAAAGAGCTCATTGAAAATGGATCTGAGGAAGAGCAATAATAAAACAGTCTTTCGATCTGTGGGGAAAATAAAGAATGTGGCTCACTTGGATCTGATCGGTACCATAGCGTTATTCCAATCATCAATTCAGAAGGCGCAATTAACGAGTAACGATTTTTAAAGTTAAGCAAGTATCTGTTATACCGTTTTAGAAAAACTTCTGATATCACTCCAACAAAATTGATTTAATGGTTTCTTCAACCTTCAATTTTTAGGTAAGTTCGTTAAGCATTTTCTGATCAATAAATCAAATTGATTATGAACTTAAATACTTCGTGTGAGTTGATCAGTTTAACTGATAATTGCGATACTGGATGGAAATGAACTATGCTTTTTAAGGTATTGCCCAGAATATTAGATCCTTACATTATTTATTTGTGCGTATACTGACCAACAGACTATTTAAATTCATACTTTTGTGAATTCACTTATTAACCCTCCAATAGCAGTTAAGTATTAGGTAATAGTCTTACTTAACAATTTTATGGAAAGATTTAAAGAAAAAAAATCCCTTCAAGCATTGGTTTATTTGGCTACCAAATTTGGAGGCAAGTTGAACAAAATGAAGGCCTTAAAGCTTATTTGGCTTTCAGATCGCTATCATTTGCGACATTACGGTAGATCAATAACAGGAGATCAGTACTTTGCAATGAAAAACGGGCCAGTGGCCTCTTGCACCAGGGACTTACTTCAAAACACGGTTTTCGTTGGGAGTGATGGGAATTTGATACACTTATCCAAATTTATCAATACTGACATTTCAAGGCGAGGCTATGAATATGCATCGGTTGTGGAACCCAATATGGATGTTTTTTCAGAAACAGATATAGAAGTTCTCGACTTGATTATTGATAAGTACAAGCATTATGATGAGTTCGGACTTTCTAAGTTGTCACACTTATTTCCTGAATGGGCAAGATATGAGGAAAATTTTAAAAGGTCTGATCAAGGTAGATACGATGTGCAGATTGACGATTTTTTCATTAATGTCGATGATAAGCTCGGACTATTTCAAGATGATGAGGAGTATTTAAAAGAGTCAAAAGACATTTTTAAGGAATATTCAGCTTAATTTTTTTTTAATGGATATTCCTTTCCAATTATTTATGCAGGTATTGAAAGAAAAATCAATATTACATTTTTCTTTGGGTTATAAAGACAATCCCGCACCTCACTATTACATTTTAATGAAAAAGGAGCATAGCTTATTGCTCTTTAGTTGTTGTACGTCTCAATTTGATACTATTCGTAAGTTTATTGAAAAGAGAAAATTGCCGTATGAAACCCTTGTTTACATAAAAGATGATGTTACTGAAAATCCATTTAAAAAGGATACATATGTAAATTGCAATAGTCCTGAATTGTTAAGCTATCTTGATTTTGAGACGATTTACATTAAACAGGCAGTAAAATACGTAGGCACGCTCTCAGATGAATATTACGATCTTATTGTTCAAGGAATTCTTAAAAGTAGATTAGTAGATACCGATACAAAAAAGATGTTTGATCGTGGGGCGCAGTTTAACAGAAGTTGACGCGGAGTTAAAAAGTACATTATTTTAAAAGGTCCAGCCGAAAACGTAGGATAGTTAAGATCCGATCCTATGAGCTCAAAGGCTAAAATATATTTGAGGTTTTACATAGATAAATTGCGAAATCCCGAAGTGGAATTAATTCAGAGCTAAACAGGCCTTTTAATGACTTTCCACAATTTGGGCATTTTTCGTACGTCATAGGGACATTAAGTTTAGAGTGCAGATTAAACTTCAGAAACGAGTTTTAATTAGTAGACGTTTCTCATGCGCTCCTGCATTCATCTGTGTGTCTTCAAGTAACTAAGTGACCTGCGGTCTTTATGAATTATGCTCAGCAAAAATTTTAATAAAAGTTGGAGAACCTCAACGCACATATGCTCAGGTGAATAGCCTGCAGCTAGAGACTGACGCCAAGGATGAGCTTTATTTTCCTAGGTTTCGGATTTGAGAGTCACAGTAAATCAAAACCTGAAAAGTTTGTCTCCTTGCGAAAGTTCTAAGATTTTTTTTGAATTTATATATTCTTCACCTAGAAAGGCAATACGCTCTTTTAACACAGAAACAATGAATTGACCATTTAGCTGATCAGCGATATTAAAGATAGTTTGAATTTGATTTCTATGAACAATCTCCAATTTATCATGGACAGCGAACAACGGGAAATCAATTTTTAACGCATTAAAATAACTTATAAAAGCGAAGTCAAAGGCAATTATATCAGTTTTCTTGTATCCGTCACCAACATTTCCACCAAGATTATCAAACTCAAATTTTCTATTATCGGGGTCGTAAAAAATGTAAAGTTTTTCGTTGTGTGTCTCGCTGGTGTACTGAGTAAGAAATTTATTGAATACGTTTTGAATATTTGAAGTTAACTCAGTTAGATATGAAGAAAAAGTTAGATTAACTTCGGTTAAGCTGAGCTCAAGTTCTGATATTTTATTTTGCAGATTTTCGATTGTTTCAATCTGAGAAGATAATTTACCTTTTTCCATATAGAGTACATTGATCTCTTCCCGGATCTTAATCAGATCGTCAAAAGTGCCAGTATTATCAAGGATTGATAGAACCTGCGACTGTTCAACAAGTAATCTGTCCAACTCTCGTTTTTTACCATCTCGCTCACTTTGCAATTTCTTAATGTATTGTTCGACAAATGCTATCTTATTATGAACCATTCGATTATGAAATTCCAGTACTTGCTCAAATGGCTTTTGTATTTCGGGTAAAACTAAGTTCGCCTCGTCATATAACTGCTTAATCGCCTGAGGATCAATCCGTGATTCGCTCTCAATAAGTTCGTTTTTTGTTTTTTGACTCAATGATATACGAGAATTGAGATTACCAATATTAGATGATAATTCTGATGTTGAACTTTTTAAATTCTTCAGCTTAGTGATAAGATGGTCATATGTTGCTGGAAGATCGAAGTTTTTTAATCCGGTCTCTTTCTCTTCTATGAATTTTTGCAAATTCATCAGCCTATTCTGAATTTTAGGATATGAAGAGGCGCCGCTAATTTTTTTTAACTCCTTTCTTTTTTTATCGAGTGTATCTGAGAGGCCCAAGCGCAGAGATATAACTTCTTGATCCGGAAATCCAAAGAGGTATAAAAACATGGCCTCATAGATCGAATCATTAGCAAAATGGTGTAAAATCTTGTACAAATTTCCTTCTGAATAGGAGTCTGTTCGCACAAATTTTTTAATTAAATTTCTAAATGAAATCTTAGTTTCCGATGGATCTATATGAAATATCAATTGGTTTAATTCGGTCGTATATTGGGTAAGATTCTTTTTTTTGATTCCATTAATGTATAAGTCTTGCGCTGGTATAAATGATCTTTGAACGCTGATCTTATTAAAATCTTTCTTTAAGAGATCTAAGGTAAAAACTACTTCATTCTCGATAAGGAAAGCTTTAACTTCATCGTTATCGAGCTTAGTCTCACTGTCGATATAAAGATCTCTGCCCGATGAGCCGAAACAGTAGTCTATTGATCTTATAAAAGTAGTTTTTCCAACATTGTTTCCCGACACTGTGATGTCATCGCTTGCTGGTGTTGTATCAATTATTAAATTAAGTCCATTTAAATTAAAGGGAATATCCCTTATAATGCCTTTTGAAGAGGATATAGTAAGTTTTTCTAAAAGCATTTCTTTATTTTAGTATTGTCGGTTAGTTCGATTGCATTAAGTATAAATAACCAATCCAAAGCATATAAAAAGTAATTGTAAGAGATATCAAGCCCCTTATTTCTGGCAATATACTTATCAAAAACATATTTAGGGTCGACGATTTCAAAAGGTTCGTTGCGGAGAATATCCAGTATCCTACCCCCCATTACATACATACTTTTTTCTGGATCCGTATCCTGAGGTAATATCATGGCATTTTTGAGTTCGGATTTTCTAAAACCTTACAGTCTACAAAAGCATGGCATACAATAGCGATAATGTTAAGTTCCACATTTTCCTGTGACAAGTGTGAAATAGATTCATTGTTGTTTGCTATCTTCAAAAGTAACCGATTGATAACGATTGAAATTATGCTATCAGAATTATCTTGTATAATTTCTATTCTTGGTCTACCGTCGATCCTGGAATCAGCCACCTTTATTTCAGATGCGATTAATTCTCCTACTACTGTTTTGTAAATACTGTTAATGTATTTTAAAAATACTTTTCGTCTTCCTGGTGTATCGGTATCCAGTGCGTCATACGCTGAATCAATATAGAAACCACTCTCACAGTAATTCGATTCTATAAGTTCTTGGTATTGAACTACCTTGTTGAATTCCAGTTTCGATGTTACCTCCGGAGGTAAAGATCTCAAATCGAAAAATTCGTCGTTTTGAGCCATTGCCTCATATAACGCTAATACAACAGCATTCGTATCAGATGGATTGTTGGGTAGTGTCAATAATGAATTTAAGTATTTATCATCAACCACGATTCGGTTATTGACAATTTTTTGCGAATTCATGAAGCCGAATACCCATTGCGATATAGACTTCATATTATTTATTAGAAGCTTTTTGTTTATTTCTCCATCCAAAAGAATTTTGATCGATGGATTTGTCAGCTGAAGTAATTGTGTTTCTTATATTTCTTACACTGTTAGCAACGTACAAGCTAATTAAAAAGGCTAGGATGCCGCAAATATCTGAGATAATAGAAATAATATTTTCCATTTATTGAAGGTTTTTTTGCAAGCTATCTTTTTAAATAATTCAGAACGAACCGTTAAATAACTAATTCGACAAATTTCTATTACGAACGAGTAATTTTTCATCTAGGTTACTAAATAAGGACTAGCCAAACTAGTCGTTTCTCTGAAACAACATTGGTCTCCCTTCGAATATTTGTGTGTCTGTAAACATCTTTGGTTTGATACTTTCGGTACGCTTTAAGAGAAAGTAGGCGCTAGAATTTGAAATAAATGATTGATTTTGGCAGGAAAGAGTCCCCTATATCGACCCCTGAAAAAGAAAAACCGCTGCAACGTATTCAGAAGCAGCGGTTTGTACTAAGTATTGTTGGCCGACAAGTAAGCCTATTATACGTGGTAGTCAACATTTTGCCTGAAAATTAAAAAGTTAATTGGAAGAAAATGGGTAGTTTTTAGCTTTACGTTTGTGATTGAATAATTTTTCTTACCTGGGCAAAAACAAGATCTGCGTGTTTATCAAGTTGTGTGTATTCGTCTTGTGCGTATTTGGTTAAGATTTTCTTTTGCTTCCTGCCAATATTTTTATTGTGCTCTATGTAGTCCATCCGTTCAGGAAATGTTGTAATCATTTGAGAGTTGGGCTTTGTGCTGACATAATTTCGCAGGGTCACATAATACTTGTTTTCAATCACTCTGATTAATAACTGGTAATTGTAACTTTCCTGTTCTACTGATCGGTTGTATCGTCCCCAGTAATCAAGAAATACGCTTACAACTCCGTTGATGACAATTCCGGACGAATCTGGATTTTGTGATATCGATGAATAGTGTTTTGGATTGTTAACGGCCCATCGGTTAATTTTGGAAATTACCTGTGATGTACTTAGTCCGCCGCTTTCTATTTCTGTATGATATTGCAGTTGCGCAAACCCCGGCACATAAAAAACCAGAAATAACAAAACAGTAAAAATTCTCTTCATCGTTGAGTTATGTTAAAAATGTGTTGATATTACCTAGCCGGTGCATCCACAATCCTGAGAACCTTCCAGATCTTCCGGACTTCACTCAGTGGTACTTCAATGTTTCCACCTGTTTCAGTATTATCAGAGTGGAGCATTAATACGCCATTGTTCGGACTGTTTTTTACGCGTTTTACTACGAAGAAATTTGAATAGACCACAGCATACACGCCACTGTTCAAATAAATCCAATCACCTTGCGGTACTTCTTTGCATCTCACTTTGGAACCGGTCCAATAATTCGGCTCCATGCTGTCACCATCTATGTCTATTACAATTTGATCCGATATAGTGCCTTCCAGGTCATTTCTCAATACGCGGTACTTTTCAAATGGTTCGTTAAGTGTATGTTGAAGTTCGGTAAAACTTGCTCTTGCTTTTTGTGGGATATAGGTTAATTCAACATAGGTTGTGTCTGTGGAAATTGTAGCATTACCTGAATTAAACATTTCCCCTTCCCCCGTTCGCCACCAATCTGTATTGACGTTAAATTCTTTAAGGAGTTTATATTCAATGTTCTTGCCTATTGGTTGCTTACCCTTCTCATATTTTGAAACATTAGTCTGCTCTACCCCAATTTTTTGTCCAAAAATTACTTGGTTCAATCCTAAACTTTTCCTTAGTAGAGAAATTCTATTCGCCTTTTCGGTTGTATCGCTCTCATTTTCAGGAATTTGCGTATTGTCTAACATTTTTTTTAAAATAAAAGATTAAATAACCTTTTATCATTAGATTATTTAATCTATATTTGCTTAGCAATTATAACAGAGCGCAAACTACAAAAATATGAATAAGGAAGCAAGAGTGTATGCCCCAGCGGTTCTCCCGATAAAGGAACGGTTACTTATCAGGTTCAAGCGGGCTAGGGTAATTGTTGGTCAGAATTGGCGGGAGAAACTAGCAAAATCGGATCCTTTTTTTAATACTATGGAAGGGGTTAATTATATGAGATCAGTTGGGCAGGCTGTGACTGACAAAGCAAGAAGCGATGTTGACCGGATTGAAAGAGTGACCATTGCCCTTGAAAAACTTGCCGGTATTGAAAGTGCCCCCGTTTGCTAATTGAAAAATCAACTAAACCAATCATACATCGTGAACAATATTAATTCTTTCGAAAAAGCTTGTGAATTTCTTGGTTACGTCGCACAGGATGAAGTTCCTTATGCAGAGCCAAAGAATGACCGCCAACTGGCAGTAAATGCATTTGCTAAGACTGTGGTCGTTATAGCGGCTATTAATGCCAATGAAGACGGCACTTTATGGGTTCCTGACTTTGATACGTATGAAGAGAAGTATGAAATCTGGTGGAATATGCGGTCCAAAGCCGCGGGTGGTCCCGGGGTCTCGTGCAACGATTACCGCTTCGACGCCTCGTACTCGAACGTCGGTGCCCGCCTGGTTTTTCGCAGCAGAGCAAGAGGGCGTTATTTTGCCGACACGTTCGCGGATATGGCAGCAGGATGGATGATCATTCAATAAGTCAACTATAAAACCCCAAAATAATCATGGAAGAAATCGCATCAGACCCTAAATGGATCATCGTCGGAGCTAATTGTTTAATAGTAGCCGCATTTTTTTTGGTGGCCTACATTGGCGGATCTGTATTGAACAGTATCCGTAAGGAAAGAAAAGAGAAAGACTAATAATTCCCCAAGCTAAACCAAACGTAAAACAATGACTTACCAACAGATTATTTCGACGCCTTGCTCCGCTATGAGCGGTTTGACTTACGAGGCTTATTTTAAGCTGCTGAATGATTCCTATCGCCAATTCATCATCATGGAGGCAGAGCAGAAGGATGAAACGAACATGACGTATTACGCTGACCGTTCAAGAAAAATGACCGATTTGGAGCGCCATATTAGCACACTTGAAAAACACGAGCACTATAAAAGATTCTTCGTTCAAAGCAAGAAACAACTGGCAGCATGATTTATCTGGGATCTTTCGGTTTGGTGGCGTTAACAGTATGTTCGGCCGCTTTGATAGCAGGAATTGCATTTACACTTTATTCATTCAAAAACGCCGTACTGGTAGATGATTATGACAACCCAATCGAGGAAAGTATTAACACCGAGGCTTAGAACCGTTCCTGCTGCACAGGAGGGAGAATATGCGGAATTGGATCAGATCCGTTGCGCCTTATGCCGGAAGTTGCAGGCCGCAAAAATTTATCCGGACCGCAAAAAGAATAAAAAGATGCACAAATGTATCAGCTGTGGCCATGTGAACATGGAGCAGGATTGGGATTCAGTGCAGGATTAATCACCATCAAAATTTAAAGACAATGAACATTCATGAGCTAATTCATGCCTGGGAAAGAAATGCCCTTCCAGAAGATTCCGAGGCTTTACAGGACGCGATCAAAACAGTTGAAGAACACGAAGCTGAGATGTCAAAATGGGAAAAGGAGGCACTTGGTATGCCGGTAAAAGGGCTTTATAATTTCCCACTCGGGATTTGTGCGCATTTGAGAAATGATCTGATAAAGTTATCGGCAGCGGTGAAAGCGTCGGAAGATATGATCATTATTGAAGATGCTGAACAGAAAGGAGGTGAACCGAAATGATCAATAAAATACTGTTAGTCATCGGATTTTTAGCCCTGGTTTTCGGCTTCATTTACACGGTCATGATAGCAGCGGAATCCATGTTTCCCAAGCAGGAAGAATTGGAAGAGCCTATAAAGTGGACTGTCAGAAAGTGTTCCTTATGATAGACAAAAATAAAGAATACGATATCCGCCTGAGTGCCAAAGATTGGTTTAAGGTGTGCATGATGTCCCTGGGAATATTTGACTTCCAAATGAATCAAGGATTAAGGATTTTACACATATCAGAGGTGCTTTTATTGTACCAGATTGGCGGTAAAATCCACAGGCCAAACATGACTACGGCACCCGACTGTTGCCTGCTTTCTGTCCCGTTAGAAGAACCTGAACGGGCGGTATTATTGAAAGTTATTGCATGGTATGAAGACAATCTACTGCAATGGCAAGATGAAGTTGAAAAACAATTTGGAGAATCAGCACTGATCGCCCGATATGAGAAACTTACCGAAATCCGCCGCGCTATCCAGACCGCGACCCAAATTAACAGTGATCAATTCGATCGCTGACATATTTAAAATCTGGAAACAGGGCAGGCTTTACATGTTACCTGCCCACGAGAAGGAAAAAGCGAAAGCACTGGTCATTCAGGAACTGGATGCCAAAACGCTGACAGCCGCCCAACTCAACACAATGGAAACCCTACGTAACGTCTTAGAAGGATGAGTATTAATAATATTGACCGTAATGAAGTGCTGGCAGTTGACGGCGGATTAGCTTATATCCTGAGCCGCTACCCACAGGCGGCAGGATGTGAAAACCAGAGAAACAAGCGATTCAAGTTGCGCGACAGTGAAAAAACAGCATCTGCCAGCTTGAAAAGCATTGAAGGTAAATGGGGTGTTACTGATTTCGGCGGTGAAGGGAAAATGATGGATGCCATTGCGATTGCCATGTTTGAAGACAATGTCGATTTTTTAACTGCATTAAAGGATGTTGCCGCATTTTATGAAATCGGTGGTAATAAGGCAGAAGCAGCAAAGCCCGATTACAACAGCTGGGCAGCCAAAGCAGACGAGCAGGAAGGAAAAACCGTATATGAAACAAAAGAACTTACGGGCAGTGAGATAAAAACCATCCTGACCGAAGCGGCATGGCAGGCACTTGGAAAGGATAAAAGCAACGATCCGGAAAAGACTGAAACTTTACGTCTGGCTAATGCGAAGGCTCTTTTTGCGCTTTATCACCTTAAAAGTGTGGCATGGAGAAGACATACTTCAAAAGGTGTCACCCATGAATTCAAGAGTAATGACCGCTTTCCAATTTTCATTTATGAAGAAGGTGAAGGCGAAAACAAGTGGGGGCGTTTTTATCAACCCAAAGCCGAGAAGCAGTACCGGTTTTCCTATTTCGGTGAAAAGCCACGTGTTTTCATCCATGGATTGTCTCAGGCTTACAAGAAGCACGACGACATGAAGGCCAAAGCAGACGCTGATTACGATAAGCTGACCGAAGAAGAACAGGCCAAAGCCAGAAAGGAAGAAGTTAGATTACCAGCGATTATTAATTGCTCCGGTGGATCGGATGCTTTGAATACGGCCGCGATGGGTTACCAGGTTGTTTGGCGCAACTCTGAAAGTGAAGAATGGACGGAAGTGCAGTATTACGGTCTGCGCAAAATCTGTGAATTCTTTTACAATCTTCCCGATATCGACCTGACCGGGATTAAGATTGGCCATAAAATGGCGCTTCAATTTATTGATATGAAAACCATCTGGCTTCCGGAACGTATGCTGGAAGTGCGTGATATTCAAGGTAAAGCGATCAATAAAGATTTACGCGATTTTCTACGTTTCCCACACGAAAGCAAACCAGGTACATACAAGAAAAAAGACTTTGACGAGCTGGTAAGTACTGCTTTGCCATACCAGTTCTGGGACGTTGAAAAGAAGCTGGATAAAAACGGAAAGCCGATTGTCAAGTTTAAAAGGGAGCTTTTGGAATACAAGGCAAACAACCTTCGTATTTACAATTTCCTTTACCGGATGGGCTATTGCAGGCTTAAAACAGATAAGGCGAAAGAGGGATTTGTTTTCGTGCATGTGCATAATAACATCGTACGGGAAGTGGAACCGTCCGAAATGGAAAATTTCATCTACGAATTTCTTGAAAAGCGGAATTCACCGGAAGATTTAATGAACGCCTTTTACCGGTCGCCAAACATGAACGTGCAATCGCTGTCAAAAATCCGTTTTCGTTCGATGGACTTCAAGGCATACGGTCCCGATTTCCAATATCTGTTTTTTGACAATGTGACCTGGAAGGTGACACCAAAAGGCGTGGAAGAATTGCCGGCCGGATCCACCGGCATGCACGTATGGGATGATAAGGTTTTGAAGCTGGAAAGCCTGGTGCATGGGAAAGTTAAATCGTACAAGGCCAAAAGAGAAGAGCCGTTTTTTAAAGCTACCCAGTTACCCAGCGGAGAATGGAATGTGGACGTGCTGCGGAATGATTGTCTGTTCTTTAATTACATCATCCAGACATGCCGCACCAGCTGGCGGGAAGAACTGGAAGAAAGGCTGGATTTCTTTGAAATATTCGATACCAAGGCAAAACAGAATGATTATGTCAGCAATCATGGTCTGGAACAGGAGCAGATTGATGCGATTAAAAAATATGCGAAAGATGAAGCTGGCAGGACTGACTATCGCAAAAAGCACCACGTCCATATTGCCGGGGAATTATTGACAAAGGAGGAAAAAACGATACAAATGACACATCTGGCAAACCGGATGTACGTGATCGGGTATGCCTTGCACCGCTGGAAGTTTGACAATCAGCAGTGGGCCGTGTGGGCAATGGATAATAAACTGAGTGAAGAAGGTGAAAGCCACGGTGGATCCGGAAAATCAATTCTGACCAAAGCGATTGAAAAAATGACGCGTGTGGTGACGCTTCCCAGTCGTGCAGACAAGATGACGGAAAACTCGTTCCTGTTTGAAAACGTAACGCGGGAAACTGATATCATCCTGATCGATGATGCGCACCAGCATATTGATTTCGGGCCATTCTTTGCGCCGATCAGCTCGACGTTTGTCATCAACAGGAAAAATATGAAGTCTATCCAGATCGACTTCTTTGAATCGGGCAAATTCTGGTTCAATACGAACTACGGTGATAAGCAGCTCGATCCAAGTACGCAAAGAAGAAAGCTTCATACGGTGTACTCGGACTATTACCACGACAATGCAAACGGCTATTACCGTGAAGGCCGCAGCCCGAAGGATGATTTTGGCATCAACCTGTTCCGTGATTTTGACGAAAAGCAGCACAACTATTTTTACAACATCATGGCGCAATGTCTGTCCTTTTATCTGTCCGTTGACGGAGTTGTACGCGCACCAGGTGAAAACATCAACAAACGGAATTTGCTGGCTCAGATGGGCGATAATTTCAAAGCATGGGCAGATGTGTATTTCAGTTTGGAATCATTCCATGTGGATGCTGAAACGAGCCGTGACGAAGCGCAGGAGCATTTCTTCCGGAACAACACCAAAATGTCGGCACAAACCTTCCTGAATAAGCTAAAAGCATGGTGTAAGTTCAATGGATACACATTTAATCCACCAGACAAAACCACTACGAAAGACCGAAAACGTATTGTTAGGAACACGTCTGACGGCACAAAGGAAATGCTTTGGATCGATACGCAAAGCTACAATCCGATTACGCAGCCGGACGTGGCAGCAAGCAAAAGTGATGCGGATGATGATGACTGGATGAACAGCAAATAATTTTTAACAATAACTATTAAATCAAAAATGAAAAAGATCGAATTGAACCTTGAAGATGTCCGTGCAGCATACAACGAAGCAACGGATGTAGAAGTAAAAAAAGCACTTCGAAGGATGTTTGGTAAAACTGCACTGGTTGAAAACATCATGGACGCTGTAAAATCCTACGAAGATGCTTGTGAATATGATGGTATCAAGCCACTTACTATCGACCATTTCGAATTCCTGCCAGAACAGGAAAGGGAATGCCAGTTTTACGAGCACCAAATGAATGTGATCAATCGGGTATTGTGCAATGGTTGGGTGCCTGATTATTCAGACAGTAATCAATTAAAATATTGGCCGTATTTCTACTGGGATCAGAATACCGCGGGTGGTCCCGGGTTCTCGTGCCACGATTGCAGCTACGGCCGCTCGAGCTCGTCCGTCGGTGCCCGCCGCGTCTATCCTACTAAGGAATTGGCGATTTATGCAGGGAAACAATTCATTTCAATTCATAATAAAATACATAAACCAAACCAAAAATGAAAAAATCAGAGAAGTTAACCACGTATGCACAAGTTTGCTCAGTAGAAGGAGTTGACCCGATTTTGTCACTTCCGTTCCCAAATGCTGAAAGTGATGAAGAGAAGGCATTGAATGGCATGGCGCAAACCTGGCGAATTATCCGGGTTTTTAATAAAGGTCAAAAACCAGATTTTGACAACAGGGATCAAGAAAAATATTATCCGTGGTGGTATATGCGCTCTGTTGCCGCGGGTGGTCCCGGGTTCTCGTGCCTCGATTACGCCTACGCCTACTCGGCCTCGTACGTCGGTGCCCGCCTCGTTTTCCTCGATTTTGATGCTATGAAATGGGCAACAAGTCAGCCTGAGTTCGTGGAAATCTATAAAACTTGGATGACATTCCCGGAATAAAGAAATAAAGGTGGTGCGCTGCTGACCGCAGGTGGTCCCAGGTTCTCGTACAACGATTACAACTACGACAACTCGAACTCGAACGTCAGTGCCCACATATGTTAAAGATTTTTGGCAGCGCAGACCTTGCCCACATGGCAAAAAACGACTTCTATAATAATGGGGCTTTGGTAGCGACAGCGAATATGACCCGTAAAACATAGGCTCATGAGAAGGAAAGGGAATTTGTATACGCAGATTATTGATATGGATAATCTGAGTTTGGCCGAGCAAAAAGCCATGAAAGGAAAATCCAGGCAACATGGAGTTAAGGAGCACTTAAAAGACAGGGAAGCTAATTTATTGATGCTTCATACTGATCTTCTTAATAAAACTTATCAAACGTCTGCCTATAAAACCTTTGTAATCTTTGAGCCTAAGCGCAGGGAAATATATCGGTTGCCGTTTCGGGACAGAATCGTGCATCATGCCATTATGAATGTTATGGAACCGATTTGGGTGCCAATGTTCACGGCTGACACATACAGCTGCATCAAAGGCCGTGGTGTTCATTCAGCCGGTGCGAAAATACGGGAAGCTTTGAAAAATGAGCCTGATACCAGGTACTGCCTGAAATTGGATATCACAAAGTTTTATCCAAGTGTTGATCATCATATTTTAAAGCAGATCATCCGGAAGAAAGTTAAAGATCAGCAGCTGTTGGAATTGCTCGACGGTATTATAAACAGCGCAGAAGGTTTGCCGATTGGCAACTACCTGAGCCAATACCTGGCTAATCTTTATCTGACCTATTTTGACCATTGGTTGAAGGAAATTATGAAGGTAAAACGCTACTTCCGCTACTGTGATGATATCGTCATATTTTCCAGTTCAAAACCTTACCTGCATCAACTGTTATCTGATATCCGGCTTTACCTTGAAATAGATTTGAAGTTAACCGTTAAAAGTAATTATCAGATATTCCCTGTTGCTGCACGTGGTGTCGACTTCTTAGGATACCGGTTCTTCCATTCGCATACGCTATTGCGTAAGTCCATCAAAAAGAATTTTGCAAGGGCAGTAGCCAGAAGAAAGAGCAAAGCTACCATAGCCGCATACATGGGCTGGGCAAAACATGCAAACTGCTTAAATCTAAACCAAAAACTATTATCCCATGAAAGAAATGAAAAGTTTCAGACAGCTGGGAATCCAGCAGATCAACAACGGATTTGAAGGTGAAAAAATAAAGATCGAACGCGTATTAAACAAGGAGGTTGTAATACACGACTTTAAAATAGAACCTTCAAAATTCCCTGAGAAAAACGAAAAGTGTCTGCACTTGCAAATATCTGTAGACAATCAAAAGCGCGTGATATTCTGCACCGGAGTTGCCTTGCAAACTGCTTTAAAACAAATCCCAAAAGAAGATTTTCCGTTCTCCACGACGATCGTGAAGGAGAATATGAGATATGAATTTACTTAACCGATTATTTATAATGAAACAGCCAAAACAACGACCAATTTTATTTAATGAAGAAATGATCCGAGCTATTGAATCGGGCACTAAAAAACAAACCCGAAGAACTACGGGACTAGGTACATTCAACGATTGGAATACTAATGACTGGAAGTTTCATTCCGTGGCTTATCACCCAGATCAGGGAGTACATGCGTTCTTTACGGCCGTTGACGGGAAAGACTCAGTTTACTCCGCAAAATGTATTTTCGGGGAGATTGGAGATATTTTATATGTGAGAGAAACATGGGGTGTAATGAAATCTCGTGAAGAAGGCTTTGAATTTCCAGTATATAAAGCACAGATAGACAGTTGTGGTCAGGTGCCTAGCTTGGATGAACAGTTATGGGTCACTTATAAAGATCCCTGGAAACCTTCGCTTCACATGCCAAAAAAAATAGCTCGTATTTGGCTTGAAATAACCAACATACGCGTAGAACGCTTACACGACATTAAATCCGAAGATGCTATATCGGAAGGCATTACACAACTAGATCCATGGCCGGAAGTGCCAGACAAACCAAGATATAAGCAGTACGGGCCCGACTATTCCAATGAAATTGATTCTGGACTTTCAGCAGAATTAGCGGTTTTCGACCCTATCTATTCTTTTCTTTCACTTTGGTATAGCATCTACACAGATGAAGCTGTTCAGAAAAATCCGTGGGTTTGGGTGATTGAATTCAAACAAATTGAAAATCCTAATCCAGTAGTGTAAACCTTAACAGATTCGAACCTATATGATACATTTCAGTCTATTTAGCGGTATGGGCGGTTTTGACTTTGCAGCGGAAATGATGGGCTGGAAAAATTATCTGAGTTGTGAAATAAATCCATTTGGTAAAAGGATCCTGGAATATTATTGGCCGGCCGCTTATCATCATGATAATATCAAGACGCTTAATTATGCAACAATTAACACTGAGCTTTCAAAAAGATTTGGGGAATCCTGGCGCTGCGAACCTATCATTCTCACAGGAGGTTTCCCGTGCCAACCTTATAGCACAGCAGGTAAGCAACTTGGAACGGAGGACGTTAGGCACCTCTGGCCGGAGATGCTTAGAACGATTCGGGAAATACAGCCAGATTTCGTTGTGGGTGAAAACGTTCGCGGCCTCATTGGTTGGAATGGAGGGTTGGTATTCGACCAGGTGCGCGCTGAGTTGGAATCTGCGGGGTACGAAGTCATCCCGTTCTTACTTCCAGCTTGTGGCGTTGACGCACCCCACCGGAGGGAGCGAATATGGTTTATTGCCCACGCCGTTAGCAAGGGACATAAAGGGAGGAAGCACGAACACAGTAGAATTGAAAAACGGGAGATTCAGACGCATATCCAAAACAACAGGGAGATCCTTCGGGCCCAAGATTCAGCACGTAGCAAAATTACTCCCATTGCTACCAACTCACACAACGATGGATTTCATGAATCCGAAAACGGACAAAGCGATAATCAGGGAAATGACGGAAGTGAGACCAGGGCGCGCGCAACTTTCAAATCTAAGGGACGTAGTAGTAAGACAACCGGAAAGATTGCTACCCACTCCGACATCATCAATGGTGACAATTCAGGACTTGGAACAAGCAAAATTTCACAGTTCAAAGAGGCCGGTTTATGGCGAGATAATAGAGCCTGGAAGCAGTTCCCTACTCAACCCGCGGTTTGTTCTCGAAATGATGGGCTACCCTCCAAACTGGACGGAATTACCATTTCTAACTGGCGAATAGAATCAATCATGGCGGCCGGCAATGCAATTGTTCCCGAAGTGGCTATTCAGATTTTTAAAGCTATTGAAGAAACAGAGAACGCCGGCCGCTGAATTTAGTAACAACTCTTTAACAGATTCGAACCCTAGACAAATCTTAATTATGGGAAGTAAATCAGAATGGCAGCCTATTGAAACTGCACCAAAGGATCGAAGAATTTTGATTATCGAAGAAACCGGCGAAATATCGGCGGCTTGTCACTGGGAAAGTGAAGGATGGTTTATTCCACGGGATGACGATCAAAGATGTTATGAGTCGTGTTACGGTGGTGAATGTGAAGTGGCGTTGCTCTATCCTTTATTCTGGATGGATTTGCCAGCGGCGCCAAGTCAAATGATTAAAGAAGATTCAAAAAAGGTCGCCAAAGAAGAATATATCCCGTCTTTTTTTGAACAGAATGCAATTTTCGGCGATGGAACAGACACTGACCCATATGCACCATGAAACTACCAATTCAAATTGGAGATACTTGGATTACTCGAAATAAAACGGAGATAGAAATTACCAGCATCGTTGAAACCGATCCGATGCCGGTAAAATCTGAAAATTTATGCTGGACAATGAGCGGAAGGTATTGGGATGATGATTTTGACCATTCGCTGGATTTAATCACAAAAAAGGAATATTCACAATGATAGAAATAGTTAAGATTGCCTATGCAAATCCGGTTTTCACATTTTCATGTTTAGTTGTAATAGGAACTACGCTTGTTGGTATTGCAGAAGGGATTGGTGGCGGGTTTAGAAAAGATAAAGACTAACACTATGGCACTTCCGCCGCTCCCCCGCCACCACATTCAGCCAAAGTCTGTATGGAATGACAAGAAAGGCCGCACGATAATCTGCATGGATATATGGGAAAATCAAAAGGGCTACACTATTGAGTTATTGGTGCTCTTTGGTGAGAAACAAATTGATTTTCAGGTTTTACCCTGGGAAAAGATTTACGACGCTATCCAGTCCGGTAAATGGATCCGGAATTTCACAGAAGAATTCAAGTACTTAAAAGCAAAAAAGCAGTCATAGCAAACGCCGGTATTCAAAAAAGAACCTTGAAATACCAAAATGTATCGACGATCTTATAATTAAAGAAATAATGCAAATCACTGCCCGGAACTTCCGGGCTTTTTTGTGCCATTCCCGGTTCCCTACAACCCTCCAAATCAAAAAGGCTTGTAATTTTTGTAATTTTGTAATCTTTCTTGATAAGTATGCTTAAAAGTCTGAAAATCAGTAATTACTAATATTTTATTCTTTTGTAATTTAAATTATAGAATTACAAAAAGTTTGTAATAACTATATCTATTCAAAACAGCTTCGGTTACAGAATTACAGGATTACAAACTTTTTTTGGCTGATTACAAAATGAAAAAATAGAAATTGCTTCGCAATTTGTTGATAATAAGATAATTACAAACCGTTACAGAATTACAAAAAAAAATAGAGTTTTGACAGATTTGCCGTGAAGTGTTGAATGCTAAAATATTCCTCGAATGTGACGGATAATAACCTGCGGGCTAAATAAAGTACAATGGTATTACCAGAACACGTCTGGAAAGGTTCGATTCCTAAAATTTTCAAGTAAAATGTATTAAAATGTGTCTTTATGTAACAAAATGATACATTCAACCTACGGGATTTCGTTAATAACCCGTAAATTTGGAAGTGATTAAATCTTCTCGACGTATGATATCGGAAAAAGCAGTAGCGAACCGTAGGATTGAACATTCGATGCCGTGCACGTTGCCTGTAAAAAAGTATATTGAAAAATGGGCACCGGGTCCATACTTTGCCGTGAAAGATGACTTTCTTGGAATGATGCTGATAAATTCACTGACCAGAAAAACAAAACAGGTTCAGGCGTATACGGGAATGGATTGTGGAAAAAGAAAGTTTGACCAGTCGTGGAAGTTTACGGTGCCTGTCCGGTATCAGGATAATGTCGTTTTACCAGCGCGTCGGGTGATTGAATTCAATAACTTTATCGAAAAAGTTATGAAGATTGAGCTGATCACAAACATGGAGCAGCTGCGCACGGAAAAAAACGTGTTTAACATTCACCAGGCCATTAATGAATTCAGGGAAAAATACGGACTTTACGATAAGGACTTGAGTGACGAAGGTTTACGCAAAATGTATTTCCGGTTCAGAAAAGGAACCGGCACAATCAATTCTGAATTTTCAACTTTTTCTCCTGGCATGTTGCTGAAAGGCTTATGAACGATATCGAATCAAATTTATGTGAATTACCTACGGGCGTCAACACGCTGGAATTCATGCCCAGGCACGGGATTGACATTTGGGAAGGTGTTCAGCCATTTGCAAAGCCTGGTTTCCGTTGGTATGGGATCCGTGCATTTAAAAACTCACTGATATACAAACAACCCACCGAGATAAATGAACAAGGAGCGAGCAACCGGGTTACTGTGAGTTGCCTTGTTATAAGTGATTCGCAGGAACTCGCGCAGCAGCTTGACGAAATGATGCGCATGCGTTTTGTTCTGCGCCTGACGCATTTTGATGATAAAAAAAGGATCATCGGAACATCAAAGCAATTTTGCGAATTGACCAGTACCGAGTACGAAGCGCCGGAAATCATTGGTGCGCAAGGCTATCGGCTGACATTTACGGGTGTTTTTGATAAGCGGCCTGTGGTGGTTGTTGGGTAAATTGTTAGATTTATAAATGCTAAACCAAAAGAGAATTCATGAGATTAGTCGACAAAGAAGAATTTTTGACATTACCCGGCCATACATTTTATAGTTTGTATGATGCTGAAACGGGTATAATGGAAGAAATGGTTTTAAAAAATGGCGGGTTGCTTCCACCTGATTGGAGTTTGATGCCTTTTACAAGTAATTATAAAGAACTGGATTCAAGTGAAGTAGAACGACTGAAAGCGGAAGTAGAAAGGGAAAAATCAGGAAAATATCAGTTTAAAGAATTACCGGAAGGAGAACGAGAATATGCAGATGAACAGCTTTTTGCAATAATGGAGCAAATTGACATAGAACTTCTAATACTGAAAATGAAAAGAATTTTGGAGATTGGGTATTTTGTGAAGTTTGAAACTGCGATGTAATAAAAATTTTATTTTGCAACATGAAAAGAGAACAATTAATACAAATAGCACAGGTAGCATTTCCTGAAAGAGTAAAGCAATTTATAAACTTTGAAAATGCCGAAATACATTCATCGAGCGGGGTTCACAGGCTTTATGATAAAGACACTCCATTTATTCTTATGCTCCCAAAAGAGTGTTATTTTGCTGTATTTATTGGTGAACATCAGTTCATACAAATACAAGTAGAGAATAAAGCATTTAATCATTATGCAGCTATAAAAGAAATGGAACGGTTGGGGCTGGTTTAATTTACAGTCTCGTATTGGAAGCGATGTTCACGACACCAATGTCGTGAACATCGCTTTTTTATGTCCCATTGAAAAGTTTGGTTCACTTATAAGTTTGTGTTCGACAATTAGCAATAAAAGATGCCGGACGTAAACACTTCTTCCCATGCGTTACTGACAATGATTAGCCGGTGCCTTTCCGGGCACTGGTCAATTGATCCTTCCTGGTTATTACAACATGCCGATATGGTTTTTCGCCATGAGAATGCAGGCGAACAAAGCGCAGTATGGCCTAAAATGCAAAGTTCTATGATGATCAGTGACGCCGGAATATATTCCGCAGCTGGTGAAGGTGGAACAATTGGTAAAGGTCAGGCTTTGGGCGTTATCAATGTTGTAGGTCCTATTTACAAATACGGTTACAATTCGTCAAAGAATCTCATTGCATACCTCAATGTAATGGCATCTGATGAACGGGTAGGAGGTGTAAAAATCATCATGGATTCCCCTGGTGGAATGGTGCATGGTACTCGGGAAGTATATCAGGCAATTTTGAATTATCCTAAACCTGTTTTAAGCGTGGTGGATGGATATGCAGCCAGTGCTGGGTATTATCAGATTGCAGGTAGTAAACGAATTGTAGCAGTTCAACCCAATGATCAAATTGGGAGTATCGGGACATATCAGACCATGGCTGATTGGAACACCTACTTTGAAAGTTTCGGACTTTCGCTTTATGAAATCTACGCCGACGCTTCTTCTCAGAAAAATGAAGAATCACGCCAAGTATTTGAATCAAAAGGCAAAAACACCGAACTGGCTCAGAAGCAGATTACGTCTTACAATAACTTTTTTCTGGCTGATGTAAAAAATGGCCGTGGCGATAAGCTAACGGGTAAAGGGCAGGATCCTTTCAAGGGGCGGATTTTCTTCACTGCTGATTCGATAGAAAACGGGTTAATCGATGATCAGGTCAATAATATCGAAACGCTCGGATTATTGGCTGATATGGTAGCAACAAACAAACAATCAACTATACAGATGTCTTTTTTTTCAGACCTAAAACAACTGATTAGCAAACACGAGGACAATGATTCTCCGAATGCTAACACGGATGCGCCTGAGGCAGCATCTGTTGAACAATTAACTGCGCAAGTTCAAACACTCACAAAACAACGTGATGATGCGACGGCAGCAGTTTCAACGCTAACGAAAGAACGCGACGATGCAAAAGCATCCGTAGTCACACTGACAAAGGAGCGCGACGAAGCAAATGTTTTGGTGGCAACTTATGGTGCGCAACCTGGTGCAACGCCCACCACAGTGAGCAAAACGCAGGATGAAACTCCAAAAGCGGAAGGCGAAACGAAGACTACGCAGGAAATTCTTGACGATTTACCTTCTGAAAAGGAAGCGAAAGCGATGGGGTTCAGATAGTCGCATTTAACTAATTACACTTCATCCTCAAATTAATAATACAATGACTGTTTCAGAAATAGTTACCGCGTTTGGTGCTTATTACCTTAACAACGGTCAAAACCAGAATGATATCCGCATGCAGTTAATGCGGGGTTTTGACACGCAGCAGGTATTCACCCAAGTTGTTACGGATGATACGATCTGGCGCGCCGCAGAAGGTAGCCATTCCAGTATTGTTCAACCTTTTCAGGTAGCGTTTACACCAAAAGGTTCCGCAACATTTAAGCCGGTTGAAATCCGTCAGTACAATATGAAAGCTGATTTGCTGGAATATCCTGACACGATCAAACAAAACTGGTTGGGCTTCCTGTCAAGCACGAACCCTAAACGTTCAGAATGGCCGTTTATCAAGTACTGGATTGATCAGATGGTTGTCCCACGTATCCAACAGGATATTCAGCTGAATGAAATCGGACGTGGTGTTTACGTTGCGCCAACTGTTGGTAATCCTGGTGCTGATGGAACCGCAATGAATGGTATTTTGAAAGTATTGGCTGACCATATCACGGCCGGTCGTATCGTGCCGATTGCTTTGGGAGCTTTGCCAACGGATCCGGTTTTACTGGTGGAATATTTTGAGACATATTTCAAATCCATTCCTATGCAGTACCGTAACGTTCCGATGAATACGTATGTGCCGGAATGGGTTATCCTGGAATACAAAAAAGGATATGAGAAGAAATACGGTTTGCTTACAAATGCAGATACAACGTCTGCCGGTGTTACCAAAATCCGTTTCTCAAACCTTACGCTGGTTGGTTTGTCTTCATTGAACTTGAAGGCTAACGGAACGCCTAATGACCGTTTCTTCACTACGCAGAAAAGTAACGCTATCATGCTTACCAAAGGGCTTCAAAACTCAAAAGGTATTTTTGATATTCAAGCGTTTGACCGTGGCGTTAAGCTGTTAACAGACTGGTGGATCGGTATCGGTTTCGTTATTCCTGAACTTGTCTGGACAAACGACGGCGCAGCCTGATTTTAACATTGACGACCTTCCCTGATATCAGGGAAGGTCGATTGTTTAACCTTTTTATCAAACAAAGAAATGGCTGCGAAAGAACTGACCATAGAAGAATTAAAAACCTTGCTTACTCAAAAAGAAGCCGAGATAACGGATTTGAAAGCACAGGTTGTAGGAGCGAATTTGATTATTGAAGAATCGAAAAATACGCTTACCGGTAAAGATGCCGAGATTGTATCGCTGAACGAAAGTCTTACCGAAAAGGATACCCAGATCGACGGTTTAAAAACTGATTTACATTCGAAAGAAAGTGAATTGAATGACGCGGCAACACTTATCGGAGAACAGCAGGCGCAATTGTCTCTTGAAGATAATTTCTCTGAATCCGTTCAGTTTACCCACGATAAAAAAAAATACCGTGTAAAAGTGCCTGTATTCAATGTGGCCGGTGTAAACACAACAGCGGAACAATTGAAGGACAACAAGATACTTCAAAAGCAATTGGTGGATTCGAACAGTAGCATCCTTGAATTGTTGAAGTAAGCTGAAAAGCTTCGTGTTTATAAAAATTATTTAAAGAGCTTTTTTAACAAATACATATATGTGTGAAGTTTTCGATGTACTGCTAGGTGATGATTGCGGAAGCAACATGGGCGGTACCAAATTGAAAGTACATATTGCGGCTTTTAATGATATTCTCACTTTTGGAGCGCCGGTTGCAAGTCCGAGTGTACCAGAAGATGCCTTTATCATTAAAACTCCTCACATTTTCAAAACAGGGAAGTCTTGGAAAACGCTGATGCTTACCAAGAACAGCGGTGTCAATAACATTTCTCCTGGTGGAACGAATTCAGGAGCAAAGGTTTACAGTTTTGTATTCCAGTTACCATCCAAAAATTTGGCGGCTCTGGCTTTGTTCAATCAGGTTGCAAACGGTGTTTACCCTGTTCTTTTATTGGTAGAAGATGCAAACATGCCGGATGGGATGTATGATCAGATCGGTACCAGTAAAATTTATGCAACAATGACCGCTCAAAAAATTGGTGGTACCAATGACGGTGACGGTGGCATGTACGAATTTACTGTCGCCTGTACGCAGCCTTCACGTTTGATGTACAACTCAACGGTTACGCTGACACCAGCCGCATAGTTTAATAATTTCAGTCACTAAGCAGAATTATTCTGTGTAAAATAATTGCAATATGGCAGCAGTAAATAATGAAGTGGTGGGCGTTGAGCAAGCTCCGGCACCCAAAGTTCCAAAATATAAAGTGGTGGGTTTGGAAATTAGTGATCACATGCCCGTTGAGCATAAAGGCGTGATGTACGACTTTGCGAAACTCACTGATGAACAGTTAGAATTTTTGAAAAAGGATGACTGCCAGTACCTCTTTAAAGGTTAAGTAAATTTTTGGTTTAGTAGCAAATCATCCGGGCGCATTGTGGTCGGATGATTTTTTTTAATAGCCGCTTATGACAAAAGAATACCAATTGCAGGTGGATGCCTGGCTGATGTCTGAAAACTATACCGATGGCTTACGACTTTGGAAACAACGGTATGGGGAAAATATCGTGTACAAAGCGCTTTGTTATGGGCCGAACGATTTTAACCGGGAAAAGATGCGAAGCGGGTTGACCGATGGCAATGAAAAAGTCGCCACTGTGCCCGACAAAGAACCGGATAAGGTTAAGGAGTTAGAAAAGTCGGTGGAAGTCCTGGGTGACGAACTAAGCGACATTACCAGTGAAGTTTCTGATCTGGATGATAAGTACAGCACGATATCGGATGATGTAGAAAATCTGGAAGGTACTGTCAACAGCATGGAAGATGATCTGGATGAAGTTAAAGATACCGTTCGTGAGCTGGGGGATCAGGTGAAAGCCTTTCTGGATAAAAACAAAAAGCCTGCTCTGGTTTTGCCGAAACGGGCTGAGATTATCAAAAATCTTCCCAAAGAAGTACAGGAATGGAAGAAATCAACCTACGGGCTAATGGACGAACGGACGCTATTGAAAGAGCGTTTGCGGAACCTTCCAGATCCTTACCGAAGGGAAGACAGGCACGAAGCAGCTAAACGGATCATGGATATCACCGACGAACTTGATGTGCTATTTGGTAAGATCGGGTATTACGAAGAGCACGGCAGGGTACCTTCAGATGAAGTTTTGGATGATGACGGTCAGGTATTTCCAAAACGTTATTTGAATTTAAGAACCTATGTGAGCCGCACCAGGAAAAGACTTTCAAAGCAAACGGATCCGATTGCTAAACAGTCGCTTGAAGATCAGATTAATAAGTGGATGCAGGAAATGAAAGAAATTGAAATCAATTTATAGTTATGATAGGATTCACGCCCAAAGGAGTATTAAAGGAGGTTCTTGATGATATAAAAAAGCCTACTCCAAAAGAAAAGGTACAGAAAAAGAAATTTCCTGCAAAACTGAAAAGTAGCATCATTACGCGTTTTAATGATGATTTTGACACCATTTATGAAGCTTACACCAATCCCAAAAAGAAAGATAAATTATCGCTGACGCAAAAGAAACAGCTTGCCAGATGGAAGTTTGCCAGGCAATGGTTTAGCGAATTTCAGCCCGCAAACGATATTGAAGTAGTTAATGCTTTGCGAGAGGAATACGGGATTAGTCAGCGTCAGGCATATATTGACGTAGCCAATTGTAAGAGGCTGTTTGCTTCCATTGAACAGGTGAATGAAGAATTTGACCGGATCATGTTTATTGAAGGGATTAAGCGTTTGCGCTCAAAAGCCATAAATTACGGAGATCCGAAGGGCTATGAAGTTGCAGCCAGGTGCGATGCCACCATGGTAAAGGTAAAAGGTTACGACCGGGACAAACAGCAAATGCCGCAGCCTATTACTGTTGTGACGGAAATTACAGCCGATTTGACTGTACTTGGTTTAGAGCCAATTGCAAACCTTCCTGTTTATATCAAAAGCTTCTGGAAGAAAAAAGAAGAAGAGAAAATGGCCGAGATTGAGAACATTGACTATGAAGACATTTTAGATAATCCACGCAATGAGCGAGAACATACAAGGCAGTAAGCTTTATCAAAATATTGCTCAATTGCGCGTGAATGCAGTTGACGCAGCAGAATCGGTCCATGTGATGGGTCGTGGTACCGGTAAAACTGTCGGTATTCTTGCACCCAAAGCACATAAGGCAATGACCCTTATGCCACGGTCTGCCGGGGTGAATGTTGCCGAAAGTTATATGCAATTACTGGATAGGACTTTGCCGCCGATGATCATGCGTTGGCAGGAAATGGGCATGAAACGTGATGTTGATTTCTGGGTCAGGAAATTCCCCCCAAAGAATATTGGATTAGTCATGCCATACATGGCGCCAGAAACCGCAGAGCACAGTGTTTTCATGCGCGTGGACCGTTATAATATCTCAGTGATGCGGATGGTCAGCCAGGATCGTCCGGGTTCAAGTAATGGTATGTCTGTGGATTGGATCATGGGTGATGAAGTCAAGTTTTTAAATAAAGAAAAACTGGATAGTGAGTTGATGCCAACGAACCGGGGGAATGAGCGGTATTTTAAAGAATGCCACTTGCATCATGGCGTTACCTTCACAACGGATATGCCGACAACTTCCGGCGCAAAATGGATCCATGAATATGAAGAATACGTTGATAAAGATGCTATTCAATTAATACTTGCTATTCAGCAGCAGATCAATATCATTAAAGTAAATGGCAGGCATAGAGGACGTTTAACCAAAACCGAAGTATCTGAAATAAATTTTTACGAAAAGGAATTAAGCAAGATCCGAAAACAAACCATCTTTTATTCAGAGGCGAGTACGCTGGATAATATTGACGTTTTGGGGCTGGATTATGTCAAAAGGTTAAAACGTACGCTTCCTGAGTTCATCTTCCGTACGTCCGTTTTAAATGAACGTCCTGGGAAAGTTGAACATACTTTCTATCCTGATCTGGCAGACAGGCACTTTTACAATGCGATTGATTACAGCTTTGCGGATGGGATGGAAGAAGATAAGTACGGCAAAGGTAAGATGAATGATTGCCGTAAGGATCTTGACCTCGATAGAAGTAAGCCATTGGAGGTAGGGATTGATGTTGGTGGACGTATTAATGTACTGGTAGTAGGGCAGGAGGTGAACAGGACTTTGAAGATTATCAATGCAATTGATGTTGTGATACCTGGTAAGAACAGGATGAGACACTTAGCAATTGAATTTGATAACTACTATAAATTCTATTATAAGAAAGAGATCATTGTTTACCATGATCATACACACAATCCATCTAACCCGGTAAGTGACAAGAATCCATTGGATGAGTTCACTGATATACTTAGATCAAAAGGATGGGAAGTAACTGAATCATTCATCGGTGCTACTCCATCCTACCGGAATAGGTTCTTTGTTTGGGGTGCATTGCTGAATGGTAATGCATTAAGTGAATCAGAATTCTACAACGTCAAATTCAATAAGGATAATACAACCATCCTGCGTACAGCCATGGAGTGTACCAAGTTCGCGCTCGGTGGAAAGACTGGCTATGAAAAGGATAAGCGTATGGAGAAAGATAGTACAGCCAATCAGCAGGAGGCACCGCATTACAGTGATGCAGCTGATACGCTGGTGTTCGGTATGATCAAGTGGCGCAGGCATGGTACCAAGTATGAATCATCACTCATAGAATTTTAGCACAAACTTTTTGAGAGGCAGCAGGGGGCACGGTCATACCGTACCCCCTTTTCATATACCGCAGGGCCTGGCGATCCTGTGCAATTGCACCACGCGACAGTGTGTGGCGGGGTCAACTCTGTGGCAAAGCACTCGTTTTTTGAGAAAAATTTTGATAAACGTCTGTAAATCTGGTTTTTGATGAAAAATATAGTGCAAAAAGGCTCTTTTCTGACCTGTTTTATACTGTCCCACTGCAAGCGGTATTTGAGGTAGTAATTTTCAATTATGAAACCTCCAATTAATGTTACTGAGGCTGTTAAAATAATGGATGAATGTAGCCGCGGACACAAACCAAGGCCGTTTCACATTGTTTTTTGTACCTGTGACCGCAGACGTGGCACTGGTGGCGAACGCATTGTATTTGACAGGGCGGTTTTTAATGCAACGCGGAAAGTTGCAGCAGTGGAAGGCAAGGGTAAAAAGCGTGTTTCCCGCGAAAAAAGGTATCCAATTAACCTAAGAAACATCACTTCCAGAGAAATCCGGAGAGTTCACATTGATTTGATCGAAGAATTAAACGGGCATCCCGTACTATAATAAATATGGATATTTTATTTCCAACGGAAAACACTGCAATTCTACCTGGTGGCGCACTGGTATCAATGCTCGACAGTGAACCAAATGCGACACCGACACAGCCGATAGTAAAAGATAACCTGGTGATTAATTCACAGGATATTGTTTTTTGGGGAGACAATAATGCTTTTCCGCAGGATGTTTTACGCCGGGCGCGCAAGAGTACAATTATTCCGACTGCATTGAACTGGAAAGCAAACCTGATCAGCAAACAGGTGCTTCCGTTTACGCAGGATTTTGACGACAACGGCAAAGAAATCCTAACCTATGTCAAGGATGACGAGATTTATGAATTTCTTAATAATCGTCATTTTAAACGGTACAAGTCAGAATCTGCGAATGATATATTTTGGTTTCTTAATATTTTCCCAGAACTGATATTATCCAAGGACCGTAAAAAAATCACGCATATTTCCCCAAATGAAGCGGCATATTGTCGTTGGGGTGCGCAAAATAAAGATACCGGGCTTTGTGAGCATGTTTATGTAAATGCAAATTGGCCGAACGCATACGCAAGTGAAACCGAGACGAAAAAAATACGAGCGCTTGATCCGTACGCATATAATCTGGTTGATTGGACGCGGGAAAAATACACCCGGGACTACAAATTTATCTACCCAAGCAGTTACCCGACACCCGGAAACAGCTTTTACCAGCTGGCACATTGGGATGGTATTCGTGCATCTGGCTGGCTGGATGTTCTTGAACAAGTTCCGGCCGTAAAAAAGGCACTGTTTGAAAACCAGATCACCATTAAATTTCATATTAAGATCCCGCGCGAATACTGGGAAAAGGAATATGGTAAGGCATGGACAAATGGCACATCGGCAGAGAGGAATTCAATCCGTTCCACCAAAATTTCAGAAATAAACCAGCGTTTGGTTGGTTCTCAAAATGCCGGTATTGCCTTTGCAAGTGAATTTGGTGTGAGTTCAATTGATGGAAAAACGATTGAAGGCTGGGAGATTGTGCCAATTCCGGATAAGTTGAAAGACGGCGCGTATCTGGCTGACAACATGGAAGCCACAGCACATTTGCTTTATGCTTTGGGTATTGATCCAACTTTGTACGGTTTCGCTTCGAAAGAAATGGGATCCCGGTCTGGTGGATCTGATAAGCGTGAAGCATTCCTGATTTATATGGCGCAAATGGAGCCTTACCAAGATGTTTTATACGAGCCTTTAAATTTCATTGCAGAATATAACGGCTGGACTAAAAAGCATAAAAATCTTCAATTCAGAACGAAACAAACCATTTTAACAACGCTGGATACCGGAGCTGGCAAAAAAGATATTATTTCTGATTAGGCAGAATAAACTTCTGCGATCGGAGCAGCTATTTTTTATTTTCTAAGAATATTATTCTGTTTCATGAAACTACTGTCCAACATTTCCGACCTACTTATCGCACTGATCTTTTCCATTTTGATAGGTGCCACAAATCCACCATTGTTTTTCAATGAAAAAGAAAAAACGGAGGAAGAAGAAGTGGTGGAAACCATAGAAGTTTTAAGCCCGATATATCAGCTTTTAAAAGCAAATGGATTAATAAAGTTTTATCTGTCTGATCGGGAAATATGGGCGGTTGACCTTACTGCTGCGGTCAGAAAATACAAACGTGTTACCAATGATCCGGGGGCGAAACATGTGAAGGATAAAAATGGATTCAATTACCTTTTACACAACGTACAATGCTGATATCATCCACTGAACAATTAATGGAATTTGTTCCGGTCAGCCTTGACCTGGATTTTAGATCTGTTAAATCTGCGATTAAAAATGCAGAGAAACGTTTCATCATACCGATCATAGGATCCGCTTTTTATAAAGAACTTATTGAAAAAATAGCCAATGAGCAACTTCAAGAGCCGTTTGTCGAATTGATTGAAACGATCAATAGCGCAACGGCTCCCCTGGCTATGTGGGAGCACGCTAAAATCGGCGGCGTTTCCATTGACAGCAGCGGAATTTATAAGCCAAAAAATGACGGACGCTGGAACCTGGGCGATAGTGAGCAAAACAAACTGGAAGGATCTTTTCTTCATACCGGGCTTTGCGCTCTGGATGATATGGTAAATTTCCTTAACGACAATCATACTTCGTTTACTACTTATTCTGAATCCAATGAGCGAAAAAGGACATTTGATACGCTGGTGCCGACCGCCAAAGTGGTGGAAGAAGTATTTACGATGTTATACCCGAATGTAACTTTTCGGGCGATGCAGGAATCAATCAGGTTTGTTGAAAAACGGATAGCCTCAAATATGCAGGAATATCATGCAGCATTGATTGGCAAACCCGAAGCAGATTTAACAAACTTTGATAAGAAATTCAGGGAAGCAGCGCGGACTGCAATAATCTATCTGGCAACATCACGTGCATTGCTTACCAGAACTGTAAAACTTACCGCGCAAGGGCTGGAAGTGATGATGGGTGAACGTACGCAGGTAAGTCAGCCAGAAAATGCACGGATCGAATCTACTGCAAGGGAATACGCATCTTCCGGAGAACTGGAATTGCAAAATTTATTATCGCTTCTTAATGCAAATCCACCTGCCGGGTATTTGCCACCAGTAGTCACCGTTCTAACCGACCGCTGGCAAAATCCGGAAGATTCAAGGATTGTTCTCTTTTAACTAAACCAAAATGCAACCAATCACCTTACGAAATCCGACAACCGGGAAAGAACAGACCTGGGATATACCCACGAAATTTGAAGAACTAACACAGGATCAATACCTGGGCGCTGTTGCTATCCTTAACAATATGCACGAACGTCCGGAATTGCAGTGGGCGCTTATCAGGCTGATCATGAAAATTCCATTGGAGGATTTTCAGTTTTTAAATGAAGTGCAGCGTGTGGAGTTATTAAAGGAACTTCGTTTTCTGGAAGATCCGGAAATGTATCCGTACAAAAGTATGATCACCAGCTTTTCAACACTGCAATACAAAGCGTTTTATGTACCAAGGAAAGTTGCACGTAGCATTGGTACTATTCTGTATGGCCCGGGTGACGGTTTATCTAATATGAATTTCGGTGAATTTATTTCAGCAGAACAAAGGTTGGAAGCTTTTGAAAAGAATCCGGCCGATCAAATGATTTTGAATGAGTTCTGCGGCATTCTATACCGAAAAACAGAAGGCAGTTTGCGCAAGATGAATGATAAACGCATCACTTTCAGGGAAGGATTGATACACGAAAACGGAAAGATTTTCATTAATATCAGTCAGGATGTGAAACGCGCCATTGTCATCAATTATCACGGCGCGAAATCCATATTCCCAAAAATATACCGTAACCTTTTTCCGCCTGAGTTGCAGGATAAAGATGAAATACAACCTACGGAGCAAAAGAAAAAAACACCGCAATCACTTACCTGGTTGAACACCATGATTGCTATGTCTGACAGGGACGTGACCAAGATTAGTCCGATAAAATCTGAATCATTGCATACCGTTTTAAAGGTACTGGATGAAAGTATTTTGCATAATAAAGAAATGAAGGCAGAAGCCGAGAGACACAGAAACAAATGAACAGTTACCCGGAATACACAGATTTTTTCAAAAACGTAGCCAAAAAACTGACCTTGTTAGGGCAGCGGGAGGGAGCGGTAAACCTCTGTTTCATCGATAGTCCGGAACAGGCTGACGTTCTCTTGTTAGCAATCCAAAATAAAATTGACTATCCCGTTTTACTGGTTGAGTTCTATGACGAAGATCCGGATGATCAAAACGGGAAAATTTCACAATTATCTGGTGCTTTTGCTGTAATGGCTCCAAGTGATGAAAAGATAAAAGGGAAAGAAAACCGGGAAAAGATTATTTATGAGCTATGTAAACCGGCCGCTGATCAGATTCTGGCTTTGATGATGAAATTATCTGACGATAGGAAATTTAAGGTAGACGGGAAACCGGCTACGGTATTACCAGCCGCAAAAGGTTTATGGGTTGGTCCGCTAAAAAATAATTTATACGGCTGGCGTTACGAATTCACCTGGCGGATTAATGCCGGTGTTTGTTACGATGCCAATGCCTGGAAGAATTGATAAAGTTCATGGTGATAATTTCGGAAACCGCTTAAACGATTGTTTTAGCGGTTTTTTTATACCCTAACTACGCGTTTGCTGTCCCACTGAAACGCTCAAAAGTGAGTGAATTTTGGGTATGGCTTTACTTGTAACAACTCCACCTGCTATCACATTTTCAAAGGAAACTGCTCTTTGGCAGTTCGAAGATGATCAGGCTGGGCTTATATCCGGAATCAAGGCGGAAAATATCATTGCGATCGCTCAAAACGTAGTTGAAGGTGCGCAAATGGTGATCCGTTGGGGTGAGAATGATCTTCGTGTCATTGCCACTGCTTTGCCGGATACAACAGGAATTTATATTCCTCCTTATTCTTACAATGCCGGAACACATGAAGCTTATGTGAAGTCCCTGGTGCCAATATTGAAAAAAAGCTACTTCCTGAATGAAGACTTTGATATTTCAGCTGCAAGTCTTGTACTCTTTGGTGTCACAGTATGGACTGTAAAACTTACAGCAAAAAGAACCGGTTCAAAATACAATTGCAGCAAAACGACTTTTCAAGGTGGCGGAGTTTCCAATCTTGTCGCCGGGGTTGATGATTCGGCCGTCGTAAATAATAGCGTTTTCGTAGAAGTCTGGTTGGGTGATGCTGATTCAATAGAGTTTCAGAGAATTTATAAAGCACCGATTGAACTGGATTCAGAGGCTAAGGCGAAACTGAACGTTTCAGAAGTACTTCATGCATATCTGACGCCGGAAATTCCGGATTTCACTTTAAAGGTGGCGCAGAAGTGCCGGAATTCCAGACGGAAATATTACCTGAAATATGCGCAGGCCGGTGGCGAAAATCTGAATATAGGAGAGCTGACCCAAACCGGTCAGTTTGTTGTGGTTTTAGGTGGCGGATCCGAACTGAACGGTGCACCGCGTACAGTTTCATCGACTTTCAAAAACCCGACAACATCATTGGATAAATACCTGATGTTGCAGGAACGCACCAGATACATTCGTCAGGATGAACCAGTTTTTGTCAGCTGGATTAATTTTCGTAATCCAGGTATTGCGGTGTTTGCCCTGGCTACAATAACCTTTGAAGACGGCACAACAGCCACAACCAATACGGACGTGGTTTCAGATGTGGAAACTTATGAAAAGTTGGTTTTCGGGGTTGGTTTCAGACAATTGAATCTTGGTTTTTATAACGGTACGAAGGTAGTCCGGGAATATACGATACAATTAATGGCAGGAACGGGGTTGGTTTCTGAACCGTTTCGCTGTATCGTTAACTACGCACACGAAGAATACCCACGCTATTTTGCTCATATCAACAGCTTCGGCGCCGTTGAAACCATAACCACATTTGGAAAAGGCGGAAGCCAGTGGAAAGTATTTAAAGAAACGGCTGAAAAGCTTTTGCCTTACGACTTTGATAGTCGTTCATCGCAATATGTCGACTGGAACCTGAACTACCAGGATACCACAGAAGTGGCAACGGGTTTTATGCCTAAAAAGCGGCTAAGATGGTTTCTTGACTTTTTCATGAGTCCGTTGAAATTCCGTGTGGTAAACGGTCAGGCTTTTGCGATCGGCATTAATTCTGACACCATAGAACGGGGAACGGACGGAAGTAACCAGTTCGGATTCCTGTTCGAATTTCAGTATCAGAGAAAGTTTGATGCCGTTGCGGCCGAAGATATAGAAGCGCAGGGCGATGATGATTTTATACCTGCCAATGTGATCGTGGCCGGTGATGTAATTTCAGGCGGGAACAATGCAGGCGGTGGAACCGGAAATGGTACCGGCTTTGTAGATCCTTACCCAATACCAGGTTCATTAAATCCTGTTTCGTCTTCCGGATTACTGGCAGCTCTGAAAGATTTTCAGTTGAAACTATCAGAAGGATCAAAGTTGCAGGTGCGGTTGGGTGACAATTCCCTGGTCAATTTCAAGCTGGCGGTGAATAACATGGAAACGGATCCTTCCGTACCATCTTATGCAAAATCACTTACCGGGAAAGATAAGCTGATCGCGGACTTATCATTGCCACAATACGTCCTGACGCCTAACGGAGCGGCAACGATTGAAGCAGATCAGGCGCTTAATTTCAGTACACCTTCCGGTTTTTATGGCGTTCGTGATGCCTTGAAGTCAAATGGATGGCCGTTCGATGGTGACGGCACTTTACAACGTGAAATTCATGGTGAAAGTGGTGCGCGTATCGGTTCTGATACAGCCACAGATTCAACTGGAAAACAATATATCCGGGCTGTTTCCGAGTCTGGCACCAGCACGGAATGGAAAAAAGTTGCAACAGGTGAAGAACCCACTTTTGCCAATATCCCTACCCTTTACTTCCCGATCGGGCAAGTAACAATTCAAACGATAGATCTGGCTTTATACCTGGTCTCTTCAAACGACAATCTGAAAATGGAAGTGTTAGACAAACCTGCCTTTGTGCAATCCCTTACTGTGGATGGGCTGAAAGCAACAATTACTGGCATGCCTTCTACATCATCCGAAAAGGGTGTGATCCTGGAAGTAACGGATCTGGATACAGGAGATAGCCGAACGGTCAATGTTCCGGTGGTGCCACGTCAGCCGATTAACGTAAAATTTAATCTGTACGACGCAAAGAATAGTTCGGTAATTTCTGAAATACCACAAAACGGGACAGGCAGTTTTGTGAACAGAGAAAAGTTTGACATTCAGTTTGTTGTTGCCGATGAGCCGCATAATGGTGTTTATGCTGCAATCGTGGGTGGTGGACCTGATGGGCAGGCTCTAAACGAAAAATGGACGGACAATAGTTTTGAGAATCTGCCAGTAGTTGTTAGTAATGGCACTTACCGCATGTTTCCTGTAACTAATGGACGCGCTTTGCCGAAAGGCGTCTACAATGTATTATTCAGAGTTGGATTGAATGGGACGGAAATTTACAATAAAACGGTTCAGTTTGAAATCACAGAACTGGAACTTGGTCAGGCTGATTTTGAATACTGGAATGAAACTTCTGGTGAAGGGTTTAAAGTATCTGATATTGCGGAAGATGGTACCAGCGTATTCCGTTCCGGTGGAAAATATGACATTCATTTTGCTGTAAAAGATGTTTTACACAATGCTGTTTTTGCGAAAATCACAGACCTGGCAGACACTTTGCTTTTTAGCTGGAATGCACCGCACGAAAGTGTTACTGAAACTGATAACCATGTTTATCAAATGTTCGGTCCCGCAGGGAACTCCAACGCAACAGCGGGCGGAAAGCACGTATACCTTGAAGCGTACATGGATGATGAACTGGTATATTCAAAAGATTCAATCTTCAATATTGCCGATGAAGGAGAAGAGCCCACCATTGGAACTGTTCGTTTCGAATTTTACGACGAAACATCCGGAGCCGTCAAAGTTGGGGATATCCTGCAAAATAACAGTAGTTCATATCCCGTAAAATCGAAGGCTGACGTTCGTATCAATGTCTTTAATATCCGCCATAACCAGGTATATGCAGAAATCAGGAATTCATCGGGAGTAGCCTTATTTACTTTCAATAAACCTTATGAGGTAGTTGCGACTGCTACGGATGCAGTTTATAATATGTTTGGCGGGCAAAGCTGGACGAATATCAATGCAGGCGGTTTTCAGATTTACTTCAAAGCACAAATGGACGGTACCGTTGTCTTTGAGAAAACAACAGGCTTTGTTTTGACAGCCGGTGGCGGTACTCCTTCCAATGGAATTGCACCTGTCGAGCTTCGAAATGTTGCCGCAAACTCAAAAGTCGGTGATATATCTTTGACTGGCAGCAGTTTTCCGGTACCATCTTTGTGGGATGTTGCTTTTACGGTTACTAACCGTCCGCACGACTATTGGGAGTTCATTTGTTCGAAGAAGATCAATGGAAGTTATGATAACAATAATTTTATAATAAACCGGAAATCTGGGGAAATACCCACGACTGGTGCAGTTACCAGATACTTATTTAGTGGAACAGGAAACAAATCCTTTGAAACTTCCAGCAAAACATTTGGTGACGGAACTTATCGGGTTCAATTCAGCATCCTGACAGGTGGTGCGACTGGAATTGTTGTGGAAACAGTTACTTATGAATTTACGCTGACAGCAAGTACTGAAATTCAGTATTCTGGATTGGATTACACGTATCAGGAAGTAGGAGAGTCTACATTTCCACCGTATCCTAATATTCAAGTATCAGGAGGAAGTTATGCCATTTTAAAGGATGGACTAAAAACCTGGAATGTAAGATGGCCTATAACTAACTCAGGTCCGTATGATTGGGTTGGCAGAAAACTAGAAATTTGGGAAAATGGTCAATGGGTGAACATGAACCTAGCAACATTGCTGCAATATCCAGATTTTCTAAATATCAGCACCGCATATAAGTTTTACGATTTATTAACTCCTCGTGCACTGTCACAAGTAAATAATATCCAATGGAAAGGCCGTGATATTCTGCATACAGAAAATCGTTTCCGTGTGACATTTACGCTAAGAAATGGTGGGGCGAATGGAACAATTGTAGAGCAGAAGCAAGCTGATTTCAGGATTTATATTCAGGGCGACACCACAATCCCGCCATACACCAAAACGCCAAAACTTCTTTTTGACCTGGTTAATGAAAACGGGAATTACCGCGATGCGACACCAGATGATTATATCGAAAATGGAGTTCGGTATCGGAATTGGAATGGCCGTAAATACAAAGCCCTTTACTGGATAAACGAAGTGCCCTGGGCGAATGGCGATGTGCCAAAAGATTTGGGTAGCATTAATCTGCGCAATGGTTTGATTGTCTCAATCCGGAAATGTTATGCCGATTCAAACCCGGCATGGGATGGCGCGAAAACTTTTTTTGATTTTGTCCGTTTAGGTTGGGATTTCTGGGCGCATGGAGGTGAAAACGTCAACGCAGATATCAATCTGCTATATCGTACGATCGTAATTCACTTCACAACAAACGGAGGTTCAAATCTTTCACAGGGCAGCATGATCAGGGAGCAAAACCCGAGCTGGCTTGTTGCGGATAAAATGGTACCACAGTACTATTACAATCCAAGCCCGTACCAGCAGAGTGATAAACCTGTATGTATGCAGTGCGTTCCTTTCGAGCCGGGAAATCCGCAGTTAACAGCCGATAGGATTGCTTATGGTGGTGTGACGCATATTTTCTGGCAAAATATTCACGGAGCTGGTCTTTACGAATATTCAACCGGACAGCCAAAACCAGGTGTCGACTTACACGGACTTAAACCATGTTTTAATCTTGCAAGTCAGCAATTTCACGATACCATCGGCAGCTGGTTTACCCACGGAATGCAGGCAACAGAAGCGCAAGCGAGGCAGACGGCGCGAAATACGCCCATGCGCAACGGAGCGGTTTATACGGATGAATTTACGGAGGGAAGTTTCCCGCAGTTTGAGCAAGTCCGGGAATGGTTCTACGATGAATTTAACATTATGGCCACTGAACTCGGGTATAATGTTATAAATGGTGGGGATTATGGATACGGAAGCCAGAACGTTACGCTTCGAAAAAATCCGGGCAGATATGAACCGATGGGTTCGTACATGAAAAGTTTGACTACTTCCAATGTAATCGCCAATCTGGATTCTGTCGGTGTTACTTCTCACTTGAAATTCAAACAGTATGCAATGTACCAGGCTGCATATCGGGATTGTGTGTTGGGACGGTATTATGCAATTACAGAGCATCCCCTTTCAGAGCGTATGGGTGTGAAGGCTCTGGAAGCAGAAATAACTATTAATGCGGTACCGAACAAAGCCAAAGTGGCGTTCCATGCTGGATTTATGCAATCGAATGCTAACGGAACGGATGTACCGTACAAAGATTCCGGGACGGTCAAACCTGATGGAAGTATAAACTACAATTATCCTGATACCCCGGGTGAAGTGATGCGATTCGATGGTTTCATGGATAAAATCTTGCTTGATGCAATATATCTGTGGGATATGTATGGTGTGAAGGATGCCAACGATATCAACAGTTGGTACGGAAGTAATTTTGGTACCGATGCATACATGGTTGGATCCCGGATGTATGATAAATGTATACCATATCTGAATGAGGCCGGCCGTCAATTGATCTGCGCTGACTTCACCGCCAATGGTGTTGCCTTTAATTCTACAACTCCGGAACGAAGGCTCCCGAGAAAAGGAAATCCAATTTATGGCAATATTTATTTCAATGAGGTTTTAGATAGAAAATCAGGTGCATCGATTGTCATTCCTTCTGCAAAAAAGGTGATCATCTACTATAATTTCTATAAAAGCCCAACCGAAGTAGAAGATGTGACAGTACGCCACAACGGACAAAGTTATCACATCGGAGAAGTTTCCGGATCCACATTCGCTTTATGCTTTGAACCTTAAAAATATACTATGAAATCACGAATCACAATACTGGAAAAAGATCGGCGGATACCGATTGACAGCTACGAAACTGAGGCAGAAGGCGAAAGTCTTGAAAAAGAATTGAATGATTTTCAGGCAAAAATTGCCAGAGAGAAATTTATCCCCTTCCGTTTTCAAAAAGTCCTTAAAGAAGTTATAACCGTGCTGCTAATTCTTTGCACGATCGGTGGCTTTTCCTGCCGGTCGGTAAAGAAATCAAAAACCAAAGCTGACAGCACGGTATCCCGAACGGTTGAAGCGGCAAGTAATTGGGCAACGGAAGTGATCACGGAATTTATTCCTTTTCAAAATCCGCTGATTTCATTGGAAAGTAATATTCCAGGTTACCCGATGATTTCGGGGATAGGCAGTTCTACGGCGGTGGGCACGCAAGATCAGTACGTTTTGGCTGGCAGATCTAATCCTGTCAGCCAGACTATTGACCGGCACACTGTACCAGGTTATTTCCGGCAGACGGTCAGAGCGAAAGGGCAAAGCACCAATAAGCTGGAAGAAAATAAACAGGCAACGATCAGACAGGAAACCAAAGAGGTTGAAAGCGGTATATCAACCAATCCGATTTTTACCGGCTTTCAAATTGGGATGATACTTGGTCTGATCGCCATCATCATAATCATAGGAATCATAAAACGCATTTCATAAATGGCAGCTACTGTATTATCCGCCAATGACGTTTCTGTCGCGATTAATATTGTGGCACGTCGCGGCGACACATTCAAACGGTGGATCCGTTTCCGGAAGAATGGGATTGAACAGGTTTTAAGCGGAAGTACTTACCGGATGCAGGTCAAACTAGGCCTTCAAATAAAACTTGAATTTTCTTCTATCATCACCGGATCACTGGTGCCAGGGGAAACCTCCGGTGTTCTGATCCTGTATAAAACGGCGGCTGACATGGCCGATTTAACACCTGGTTTATACCAGTACGACTTTCAGGAAACGAAGGCAGACGGCACTGTGACCACCTTGTTTGCCGGGTCCTTCACCATTACCGAAGATATAACGCAAATAGCATGATAAGCGTAGGAACAACAATTCCGGAAGACAATTATGAGATTGTAATCTCACTTTTCCCCTTTACCGGCACGGACGTGAAAGCGTGGTGGGGATGGATCAACAACGACGGATCGATGCTTGTAGAAGCGCAGATCGTGGTTTTGTCTGGTAGTGCCAGTTTCCCATCGGGCGGGACAATTACCGCTGATTTCCGTGGTGGCAATGCAACGCCGGCATATCTGTACATGGCCGAACGAGCAACGGAGCCGATCAAAACCAAATGGTATGCAACTGCATTGGATCAGGGTGACATTGGTCCCGGCCTTGCATTCTCGGTAATCGGAACGGTGGCTGGATGGCGGGTTTACCGCTCTAATTCAAAAACAACTTTCTCAACGACAACAGAATTCAGAACAGCATAGACATGGCTTACGAACTTCACGACAATTTTAAATTTCTAACAAACAAACCTGAAATTGCTTTCCAATATCAGGATGATGCCAGTACGCCATGGTCATCGATTGCCGGTGCGCACAATGGCGTTCCCGAAGCCTACCGAGCAAAAGGTAAAATCCGCTTTATTGATCAGGGTGACGGCAAAGGCGTGATTGAGTACTGGTATAGCGGTGGCATTGAGCTTGAAAATCTGGTGCCGAGATATGAGAATCTGGAAAGTGCGGTGGCTTATGTGGAGACTTTGGAAGGGTTGAAGACACAGGTACAAGTTCTGAAAACTCAAACCGAAACTTTAAAAAATGAAAGTTTAAACGCGGCAGGTGCAGTAATTAAGGGAATTGGGAATTTTAATGCTGCAACTGGTATCGCAAATATCAAGGAATCGGGAATAACGTTCACCCCTGTTATTTTGTCTGATCAGCCCAATGGAAGCTACTTCGACATTGATGTGCCAGGCAATATTAGTATCACAACTGGAACATCTATTCCCGTGGCGGTTGGCGGTAAATTGATTAGTCGTGGTACGAAATGGGATTATATTCCTCCGGTAGATTCGGGTTTTGATAAAGCGGCAAAACTTGAAAAGCATTTTCCTGCGAACCCAAGACCTAAGAAATGGTTAATCCCCGTGGATACAGACTCGCGTAGATTAATGGGCGGTTGGGATATAGACGGTAAATTTTATTCTAAGAAATGGTATCCCGGACACATACCCGCTGACGCGTTGGTAAATGGAAGTATTACGGCTGCCCAGCTTTCGACAGCCATAATCAACCAACTTAACCTCGCAGGTACTGTACCGGACAATAGCATAAACATATCTAAAATTACCCAGGCCGCTATCGACGCAATACGCTCAGGTTTCGGGCTCACGGATGGAGCGGTCACGGCTGCTAAGCTCTCTTCGGAAATGATACAGGCTGTTCAACCGCTTAGAGGGAAGAAGTTAATTACACTTGGCGATAGCTTAACGCGAGACAGGTACTGGCAACCTACACTCGCAGCTATTACAGGACTTAACTGGTCAGAGGCTGAAACCAGAGATGGAAACCCGGCAGCGACTCCCGCGGTCCCTCCAATGGGTATAGGCGGATCCGGAGTCGTGCCCTTCACCCGCCAGACAGGTGTAGACGGTAGCGGGAACCCTATTTACGCATCAGGTAGAGGCCCGGGACAAAGCATTTACATCAGAGCAGGGTTCGTACATTACAATAACCCTGATATTATACTTGTTTGGGCAGGAGCTAACGATATTCTAACGGGTAATAACGATTTAGGCGTCCCTACGGCTGCACCTTACACAGGAGGGGAAATGCCTGAAAATGACCCTAGTATGCCAACTTTTTGCGCGGCATACAATGGAATGCTTAAAAAGCTGATTGATAATAACCCTACTAAAAGGATCATGGTCATGAACAGATTGTTTGCGACTAACATATATCCTTCCGACGAAGAGGTTGCATTCAGCCGACTGAATCGGATCAACGATCTTATAAAAGCATGTTGCCAGAGAAAGAGCATTCCAGTAATTGATATTTGTGCTGAATCAGGGATATGGAGTTATAATGCTGCACAGTTTATCCCTGACGGGGTGCATTTGAATGCGGAAAGCGGGGTAAGATTTGCAAAATTAATTGCTAATAAAATAAACGGATAAGATAATGGGCTTCAAAATACATACAGACCTGGAAGTTAATAACCCTCAGGACTTCGAAATCTTAAGAGCTTCGGAAACGATAGATGACGGCACAATAATGCTGTGGCAACCGGCAAAAAGTGGACTTGGCGCTTATGTCAACGGTAGCGTATTTAAAGACATTGCTGAGGATGACTCGTCGTTGCTTTTAGGTGTTGACAAAAGTCTTTTAAGCTCTACTTTAACAATTCCTGATATTCCTACGGAATTCAAAGTAGAGAGAACGGCGAAGGGGGGATTGCACCTTATAACAACACAAAACTTGCTGGGCGCATCAAATAGACGTGCTAATTTACCGCTTTCTCAGGCTGTTAAAAACTACATCGAAGCTAAAATAGCGACACATAAGTTTTACGTTTCGTTTATTGGACGGTACACCCGAAAGCCCACTTCGGAAAAGTCATTTTTTCAATTCTCACGTAATAGCTACGGTACTAGTTACTACTTCTACATGAGATCTCACCCCGCTACACCTGCCAGTAATCAAAGCGGACCCGCGCTAGGTTCAACATACCAACCTTCCAGAGAGCCTGCTGTCGGCGAACCTTTTTTATTCACAGTTGAAGTAATCGCGAAAGTAGGAACTTGGGACATTAACGGAGCTACTACGTTTACTGGACTAATTACAGGTGATTTTACAACGGCAGGGAGCGGACATATGAGTCTAATCATGTATGAAGCTCAAATAAACGATGAAACGGTATCAGGAAAAACCAATGCTCAGAAAAGAGCAGAAGATTTAGTAAGGTTTAATGCTATGTTCGCCACAGGAGGGGATTACGCTGACGATACTTGGACAGTACCGACAATTTAATATCCTTCAAATATAAAACCCCACCAGAAAGAAATTTGGTGGGGTTTTACTTTTTACTCACAAGGCCAGTACCCTTCTCCCTGTCCCACCAATTCCCCCGCTTCCCCCTCTAAATTGCCCTCTGTAATAACCCACTCGACGCAGAACAATATGACATTTTGGGATTTGTTTTTTCCGGTGGGTCCGGATATCAGCATGGCCGCTTTTATGGGTACTACGGCCTGGTTGCTGTTAGGAAAGAAAATGGATAAAACCCAAATGATCATGACGGTTGTAGCCAACTATCTGATATCCGTTTATATGACCGGTTTGGTGGCTGAAATTAGCGGCTGGAAGTCAATGACAGGTATTGCATTCTTGATTGCAACCGGTGGATTAAAGCTCGTCGAAAGGTTTATAGACCAACTTTTTGAAAAAATCACAAACAACATTAACAAGGGAAACAATGGAACAGACACTGATAGCGCAGGTAAGTAATGCTTTGCACGCTATATTCTTGTGCGGAATGATTGTAGCCGCTTTTTTTCGGCTTACAGATGGAAGGCGCGAAGAGTTAGCAGAACGGATTGGCTTATGGTTGGTCGGGTTTGGTGCTTTTTGCCAACTGGTGAAAGCTGCGCATCCTTCGGGTACCAGCTTTGAAGTTTTACTGACCAATGCCGGTGTATTGGTCTGGATGACAAGTCAGCTATATGTTTTGTATAAAAAGGTTAAGTCATGAGGCAAATAAAATACCTGGTGGTGCATTGTACAGCCGGTCCGCAAACGCAAAGCGTTGAAACCATCAAAGCATACTGGAAAAAGAAATTCGGATGGACGGATCCCGGATATCATGTACTTATTAAACCTACGGGTGAAGCGGTGGAATTACAGCCTATTGAAAAACCTAGCAACGGCGTGAAAGGTTTTAATCAGAACAGTATCCATATCAGCTATATCGGAGGCGTTGATGCAAAGGGAAAAGCACTGGATAACCGAACCGATGCACAAAAGGAAACCATGTTCCGGTACTTGAAAAAGTGGAAAGAAATGTTTCCGGATGCTATCATACAGGGACACCGTGATTTTAGCCCGGATGTGAATAAAAACGGCATTGTAGATCCGTGGGAGCGAATAAAGGAGTGTCCGTGCTTCGATGCCAAAAAAGTATTTAGCAGCCCGATGTTTCATGCGGCAAAAGAATATAAAGACTTATGAAAAACGTCTTGCTTTTAATCCTTGCAATCATCCTGGCGCCGATCTGTTTTGCGCTGGGATTTTTGTTTACCATCGGGCGTATCATCTGGAAATGGCGACGCAAGAAACTGAAAGGATACTTTTCAAATACCAGTCTGGCTTTTGCGCTGGCTATTGATCATTTCGGGAATGTCGTTTGCCGGGATATGTTCAACAGTCTTTTGATTGATCATGGTGGATATCCTTTTGGTGATATCCGGGAAACGGTCAGTAGCGCATTAGGTAAAAACCAGAGACGCGGAACGTTGACAGGTCCGGGCAAGGCTTTGGCCTGGGTGCTGGATACGCTGGATCCGGGACATTGTTTACGTGCCATATTTGAACTTCAAGATGCTTCAAATTAGAAACCGTGCCGGCATGGTGCTGGAATTGCCAGTAGATAGCCGCATATCCGTTGAAATCAATTCTACAATTTTCGATACCGACGATATAATCCGCGGATCCTATTCCTATCCGTTCCAGCTTCCGTTAACCGAAAACAACTGTCGTTTTCTGGATTATGGACATTTGCCTGAACGAGATATGTTGCCGGAAATTCTGGTGCAGGTCACAGCCGGTACGCATATTTTCAGTGCAACACTGATTTATAAAACATCCGGTATTTATGCGGATGCTTCACTGCTGATTGATCTGGGTGCGATCGCTGATGCTATTCGCAATCAACCTTTACGGGAGTTTGTGACAGAAACGTTTTTTGTAGCCAAAGAAGATAATACAGGCGGTGTCACTTTGAAAGGACTTGCTATGGCAGAGCCTAATGTATATCCGATCGTTTTCCCGCCATTCCATAATATGGAAATGGTGGAAGAAGATTTCAGGCCATTGGATGCAAACGAAAATCCGATTGAATCATACAAGCGGCCAATTATCCATAATCAGTATTACAACTGGGCGCAGTATTACCCGAACGTTCCAGCCGGATCAGGAGATAAAATTTTGGTGCCCATGGTGTACCTGTGCTGGATTATCACCTATATATGTAAGAAACTTGGGTTTTCTGCAAACGGATCTTTATTTACGGATCCAATCCTTAACCGGCTGATCATTTATAATTCCCAGTCAACGCCGGGATATGATGACACGTACGGCGGCTATAAAATTGAAGTAGGCAGGCATTTGGGAGATTATACCGTAACCGACTTTTTAAAAGGATTACGGGCATTTGTGGGGTTAAGTATTGATGCCAACGTATCAACAAAGCAGGTGACTTTTAATACTTATAAAGCGCTTTCGCATAGCCGGGATTATGTCGATTTGTCGGATTGTCTTGTATCAGGCTCGGAAGGTCTGGACGGAGTTGAAAACAAAGGATTTATTGTTAATAACTATTTTGATTCGTCGGATAAGTACACGGATTATATTTTGGATCCATGGAATGAACACATAGAACCGCGTCAGTTTAAAAAGACCTATTCATTTTTTACGGGAAACGGAGCAACGCCGGTTAATTTATCTATTGGCACACTGATGATGCATTCATACGGAGTTTTCCGGGCCGTTGAAAATGATACGCCAAACCTTGGAAAGTATCTTTTACCAACAGCTGACCAGTCGGGAAACCTGGCTGATGCTTTCTTTCAAAAATCTGCCAACTATTCTCCGTATTACGACAGCAACAATTCAAAAGCGATTCCACCGGCCGTAAACTCTTTTGGATTGCGGGTTTTAATTTATTGGGGCATGCAGCAGGATTCGCAGGGCAATCTATACCCGTATGCAAGTTCTGTTTCTTATGATTCGAAATATCTGCAGGTTGGAAAAATGTCCTTGCAGGCAGGAGAACCGGACGACATTTGGGCTATGTATCAAAAGAAATATTACGAATTTCTTTCAGGTGCTAAAAAGGTTTCTGCATTGATGCGGATCCCACTCGGGAAACTCAATCAGATTTCTCCTTCCTTTCCTGTTGGATACCGAAGTAAAAACTATGTTACAGGTCGGTACCTACTTGAAAAGTTAAGTTATGAGTTACCCGCCTCGGAAAGTTTTGTGATGGCAAAATTTGAAGGCAGGCAACTAATTCCCAAAACACTGGTGGCAACTTCTCCCATGGATCTTTCTTTCAATTGCTGGATTCAAATGAAGCTGGAAAATTACGTGACTATCAAAACCGGTGCACACTCGTCTGTGCATAAAGCGGACGTTATTGTATATATATGGAAAGATGGACTTTATACCACGCCTGAAAACACAAAAGGTGTTACGTTCAATTACCGCAAGTTCGTTACCAATTTTGATGTAAACCAGATATCAAAAACCATTACAACAGATGAATCGATTTACATTTCTGCACACCGTACCATGCTCGAATCGCAGGTTGAAATACTGAGAAACGGAGATCCGCAAGGCTGGCAATATTATGTTTCATGGGCACCACGGGACGGGGAGGGCTACCGGGCAAGATGAACTACTCAGAACTGGATTTAAACGCGCGCATCAATCTGAAAGGGACTTATGAACAGTACCTGAAATTTTCCATTGAGAAGTTTAAGAAAGAGCAGGATAAGAAACTTTACAGAACCCGGAACCGCGGGAAACGGAAGCTTACCCGTACACATAATCTTTACAACAGTTTTGGCCGTGAATTGCACATGTCATCTTCGGGATTGCATGTGCTTAAAATTGATTTCAATCTCTACGGAAGATTCATTGATATGGGTGTCGGCCGTGGCGTCAATATGAATGCTGCGCAATTGCGAAAACGCTATGGAATTCACAAACCAGACGTACCACGCAAGCCTATTAAATGGTACTCGAAACGAAAAACCGCCGAAGAAAAAAGACTTTCTGAGATACTCGCACAACGGTATGGAATGGGCCTGATCCAAATGGCGGAAACCCTTCTAAGTAATACAGTGACTTTAAATCTGCAATAATATGGGTAAGGTAAATGAACAGGCTGTAATTGAGCTGATCATCAAAGGGGAGAAGTCAAACACGACCATAAAGGAAGTGCGAACCACCATGATCGGTTTGGAACGTCAGCTTTTAAATATGAAAAAAGCGGATGATCCGGCCGGGTTTGCAAAGCTGAATAAACAATTGGATCAAACCCGTACTGCACATTCTCAAATGATCAATGAGATTCGCGGTGGTGAAGGATCTTTATTAAAATTCAAATTAACCTGGAAGGATCTTGCGGCCGGGTTCGTTGGCGGGAACATCACCATGATGGCCATTGAAAAAATTGTGGGTGCAATACCTTCTTTGGTAAACAAAGCTGGTGAATTATCTGATTCCCTTGCAGACGTTTCAAAGCAGACTGGAATAACCGGAAATGACCTACTTGAACTAAATGCTGATCTGGCCGCTATTGATACGCGTACACCTATCGAGCAACTTCGTGGCCTTGCCGCTGTTGCCGGAAAGTTAGGTTATACCACACGTGATGATGTACTGACATTTGTGAAAGCCGCGGACATGATCAATGTTGCCCTTGGAGAAGATTTAGGTGGTAATGTTGAAGAAGTGGTCAACGATATCGGGAAGCTGGTGCAAATCTTTGGACTGGAAGAAGCGTATGGTATTGAAAAAGCCATGCTGATGGTTGCGTCCGGGATCAACACGATCGGTGCAAGTTCTGCGGCCAATGAAGGATATCTTGTACAGTGGGCTAAACGATTTGCTGGTATTGCGCCAAATGCTGGAATCAGCATTGCGGATACGTTAGGGATGGCGGCTACGATGGATATTTTAGGGCAAAGCTCTGAAATGTCGGCAACCAACATTGGTAAAATGATTCTGGCATTAGGAAAGGATATTCCATATTTTGCCAAGGTTGCCAAAATGTCTGTTAAGGATTTTAGCAACTTATTAAAAACGGATGGAAACGAAGCATTTATAAAAGTACTGGAAGGAGCAGAAAGCACAACCAAAGGTGTTCAGGGTTTGGCGAATATGCTGGAAACACTGGGCATTGAAGGTAGTGAAGGCGCTGCCGTTATTGGTGCACTGGTAAAAAATACAGATGAACTTCGGAAACAGCAGGATATTGCCAACAAAAGCGTATCTGAGGGAATTTCCGTTCAGCAGGAGTTTGCGGTTAAAAACCAGAATTCAGCAGCAATTCTTGAAAAGATCGGGAAAGTTATAGCTGGATGGTTCGAGAAAGCCGCAGCGGGTTTTAATCCAATTATTACTGGTTTTGGAACTTTGTTTGGCGTCATATCAAAAGTTGAAGTTCAGTTGGGGGAGCTAAAAAAACAACAAGAAAAGGTTATTGAAGTTGAAGCGAAATTCCCAGCATTGCTCAAACGGTATGACGAATTAAAAACCAAAACCACTTTAACAGGAGAAGAACAAAAAGAGCTTAAAAAAATCGTCAATGAGTTGTCAAAAGAAGTTCCGAATGCCGTGACTTCATTTGATAAGTATGGCAATGCATTGGATATAAATAGAGATAAGGTCATTTCTTTCATAACTAATCAGAAAACTTTACTCGAAACGATGCGACAAACTCGTCGTGAGATGCTTAAAGAAGAAATTGCGGATCGGGAAAAGCGGGTAAAACTTATTGAATATGAGCTAAATCTTGGTAAAAAATATCGGGTTAACTCAGGAGGTCAAACGATCACAGAAAATTTTTCAACAGAAGATTTCAAATCCAGAAGGACAGAGGCCGCAAAGCTAAACGCCGAGTTAAAAATAACAAGAAAAGATTTGCAGGCACTTGAAGGTATCGACGAGATTGGTGCCAGACGCGAAGGCCGTGGGTATATCAAGCAAGTCCCAAAGAAAAAAACAGACGATAATGCCGATACTCCTGCAAAACCGCTATCGAAAGAAGAACTTAAAAAACTGGCTTCGGACAGTGAACGCCTGAATGATGAGTTGCTTAAAAACCAACAGCAGTTAACGCTTAATATGCTTGGTGAGCATCAAAAAGAATTGCAGGCTGCTCAAAACAAATATGACGAACTAACCAAAAAAGCAAAAGGAAACGCCGCGCAGCTTGCCAAAATTGAAAGTCAGGCCAAACAGGAAGTTGACCAGATTAATGACAAGTACAATAAAAAGTACCTGTCAGATTTTGATAAAACTATACGTGGTCAGCTCGGGCACCTAAATAGCCGCAAAAAAGAAGAATTTGATTATGCGGATTCTCGGGCTAATGATGCCGCAAAACGTGCAGATAAAGAATGGTTTGAAATTGTCGATCATTATGACAGGGAAATCGCTCTGGCAAAATCCCGAAACGAATCCATTGTTCAGCTTGAAAAAGACAAGCAGGCGGAAATTGACAAATTATTTGCAGGCAGGGCAGCTAAGCAAACGAATGATTATCTGGCAGATCTTCAAGATAGTTACCAATCTGAGCTGGCATTAGCCGAAGAAAGCGGAATAAGCAAAGAAGCAATTGTCAGGGATCATTTGGAACGGCTTAAAGTACTGCGGGAACAGTATGGATTGCTTGATGTTGAACAACAGAAAAAAGTCAATAAGGATATTGTCAAAAGTGAGCGGGAATTGCTTGCCATCAAACTTGACAACATAAATAAAACCGGATCCGCGATGACGGCCGGAAGTCAGGCGATATCCGATCTTCTTTCTCTTACAGCAGATAATCAAAGCGAATACGCAGAATTTCAAAAGGCGATCGGGCTTTTCCAGATTGCCGTGGAAACTGGAACGGCAGTTGCGTCGGCTGTGGCTCAGGGAACAAAAGGAGATCCGTACACCGTGATTTTGAGAATCGCGACGGCAGTAGCAGCGGTTACGGCTGGGATGCTAAAAGCAAAAGCACTTATGAATGAAGCAAAACAACCGGCCACGCCTGCATTCCGTGAGCACGGTGGATATACTGATATGAGTTCCATTGCACAGGATAACAGCGGAAACCCGGAAGGATGGGTGGCGCGCCCGACATTATTCAACCTGGGGAAACGTAGTTATATAGCCGGAGAAGGATATAAGAAAGAATATGTTTTGAGCAGTGCCATGCTTCGGAATCCAGCTGTGGCAGACTTTGCCGCATCCATGGAAGCATTAAGGCAACAGCGGTTCTTTGAAAATGGTGGCAGCACAGCCATGAGTTCTTCCCCGGCACAGGTTTCTTTTGATCCGCGAATGAATGACATGCTGAAATACTTGCAGATCATTGCCAGTAAACAGACCGGTTTGAACTATAATATGTTTGAACAGTATCGGGATCTGGTTGATAATACCAGGGCAAGGGCGAGTGCCTGATTACAAAAATTACAAAATTTTGGAGAGTTGACACCGGAGCCTGCTTAATTAGCAGGCTCTTTTTGAAGTTCGGCGTAAAGCAAATATCCGCGTGACAAGCTTATCATATCTTCGTCTGTATCTTCTTCCACGATGTGAACATACCGCATGGTGGTGTTAATATTGGTGTGTCCCATAATGTATTGCAGGTTTGTGACCTTGCCGCCGTACCGGATATAATTTGTCGCGAAGGAGTGACGCCCAATATGGTACCCGGTTGCATTTACTCCCGTTTTACCTGCAATTTTACGTAAAACTTTCCTTCCGTACTCTTCACTTATCTTCATCCCCTGGTTTTTAGCTTCAATTTGTAAAGCCACGCAGTCTTCCAGATATCGCATGGCGTACTCATCAATATGAACGTAGACAGTTTTAAGTTTTTTTGTCAGAACCTGTTTTTGCGGATGAAAAACAAGCTTTCCAACAGATTTGTAGTATTCCAGTTTTTCTTCGTTGATTTTAAGAATATCCGATATTCGAAGAGAGAGGTGGCAAGCAATCAGTAAGCGGCACAAACTCAACTTTTCCCCAATCGGTAAATTTTTATTGTAGTATTCGATAAGCTTTGCAACTTCCTGTGGACGAAGATGTTCAATGATCTTCACATCTTGCGTAGTTTTTACATCTGCTTTTTTAAATGCGTTTTCAATTGGCACATCATCTTCGATTGCAAGATTAATGTATGCCTTTATGTATTTGAGAATATTGGCAATCGTGTTACCATCCAAAGGTTTTGACTCTTTACTTCTACGGCTGGATTGCTTTTGAAGCCAGGCTTCAAAACTTTCAATGAATTTCTTATTTAAATCACGGAATGGAATTTCAGGCTTGAACTGCTTTAACCATAGCCAGGAATTAATGTGAGACTGCCTTGTGCTAAATGAAATTTTCTTTCGTCTGCTGCGCTCTTTTATCTTGTCATCCATGTAGACAAGAAAATCTTTCATCCGAAGATAGTTGTAGTACATATCCATAAGCTCTGCCATGGATATTTCTCTATCCTGCAAACGGACCGTGACAAAAATATCATTAACCTTTCCAATGGCTGCGCGGATCAGCAAATTATTGTCATTGCACTCCTTATCGTTCTTGGTTCTTGGTGAAAGTTGCTGACGATCTTCATCTACCAGGGCGACCGGCCAATCAATATTCAATGGAATCTTGTCAAATTCTTTCTCTATGCCCACCAGTAAATACACCTGAGAATGTCCGGACTTCTTAACGTATGCCTTATTGCACCGCAATCCAATGAAAGTTTTCATGAAATACTATTTAGAAGGGATTTAGAAGTACGGTCAACAAAATTCAAAATTTGGAAACCGTAAGAAGTAATTTGGAAGTGAAAAAACCCCTCGTACAAATCGTATGAGGGGTTTTTGATGTTGATTGTTGGCCGACAAGGACTCGAACCTTGAACGAGACAACCAAAATGTCCTGTGTTACCATTACACCATCAGCCAATACCGTGTTAGTGGGTGCAAAAGTAATACGAAATTTTAAGTTGTCAAGTATTTTTGAAAAAAAATTTTAAATACTTTTTAACTCAACGCCACTCGCGATCTTTTTCACCAATCCCTGAAGCACTTTTCCCGGGCCTGATTCGATAAAGATTCCTGCTCCGTCGGCTACCATTTGCTCAACAGACTGAGTCCATCGTACAGGAGCGGTAAGTTGCGCAATAAGGTTTTCCTTGATCACTGAGACCTCCGTGGCTGGTTTAGCATTTACGTTTTGATATATCGGGCAAATAGGGGCTTCAAATTCTGCACTGTTTATGGCTGCTGCAAGTTCTTCGCGCGCTGGCTCCATCAGCGGTGAATGGAATGCGCCACCAACCGGAAGGATAAGCGCACGTTTTGCGCCGGCTGCCTTCAACAATTCACATGCTTTTTCAACGCCTTCAATAGTTCCTGAAATCACCACTTGGCCGGGACAGTTATAATTTGCCGGTACAACGATTTCATCCGTGATACCTGCACAAATATCTTCGATTGTTTTATCGTCAAGTCCAAGAATAGCAGCCATTGTAGAAGGGCGTACCAGACAGGCTTTTTGCATAGCATCCGCACGTTTCGCTACAAGGCGCAGCCCATCTTCAAACGACAAGGCACCCGCAGCAACTAAGGCTGAAAATTCGCCAAGAGAATGTCCTGCCACCATTTCAGGTTTAAAATCAGGACTTACCTTGGCAAGAATGACCGAATGGATAAAGATGGCAGGCTGCGTCACATTGGTTTGTTTAAGCTCTTCATCTGTACCTTCAAACATGATTTTTGTAATGTCGAAGCCCAAAATTTCATTTGCCTGATCAAACATGGCTTTTGCTGAATCGGAATTCTGGTAGAGGTCCAGACCCATGCCTTTGAACTGAGAACCCTGGCCTGGAAATACGTAGGCTGTTTTCATAATTATTGGATTTTTAAATTTGTCTAAACAAAAATTGAGCCCGACTCTTGCGAATCGGGCTGCAAATTAACGACTTCAATAGGAAAGAAAAAAAACGCGGCTTTTAGATATTATCTCAAAACCTGAACCCAGCCTTTAAACTGCGCCGGTTTCCCTCCGCGTTGAACAGATTCAAAATAGAATGTCAGTTCATAGTAGTACTGCCCGGCAGCTAGCTCTTTTCCTGAATTATTGTTACCATCCCAGTTGATGTTCACATCGTTTGTCTCAAATACTTTTGCGCCCCAACGGTTGAAGACTTTAAATTCAACTGCCTGAACAAAACTTGGACAATCAAGTGGTTTGAAGACATCATTCTTACCATCACCATTAGGGGTAATAACGTTTGGCAACTCAATAATCGGGCAATTGTCTTTGCAAACAATATTGCTTGGCGCACTTTCTGTTCCGAATTTGTTGACAGCTGCCACGTAATAACATCCTGCAAAAGATGTCATCCCTTCATGCGCGAAAGTCGTGGAAGCCGGTGCAGCAATTTCTTTCAGGAGCGTGGGTGTATCACCTTCATAACGAGTATAGTACAATCTGTAAGCGATAATACTCTGGTCACATCCAGCAGTTTGTGGATATGTCCAGGCCAGATTATTCGTAAATGAGGTTTGCCCGCAATAGGTATCCCGTTTTACTTCCGCACAATTCAGTTCATCAATCGACAAAACGGGAACACAAGGTTTGGTCGTATCTGACGCAGATATACAAATGATCTGCGAAAAGTTATACAACGGGTCAACCCTGATCTGAGTATCATTATAAGAGCCAACCGTTTCTACTTTATAACAATAAACTGAATCTTTCGAGATTGATACATTTACAATTCCGTCCGCAGCAAATTTATCCGTTCCGTCATCTGTAAATGTGTAACTCTGAGGGCCTTGTACCGAAACATCCGCAATCCTGTTGAAAGTGCCTGGCCGGGCTTTGTCTTCGCGGTAAATTCTGTGCACCTGATTATCATTGCTCCAAGGGACATTTGCAGTCCAGTTCAAGCGAACACTCGTCGGATCAGCCTGTCCTTGCGAAAGTCGTACACTACTTGCGATTTCCGTCTCGTCCAGTTTTACAAGACTGCCGTTTTGTGTGTAGTAATATTCAATTTTATACCGATAAGCATTTGCAGTCGTATTGAGGTTTCTATCAATATAAGTCTCCAAATCCCCTGAGCCACCTGTGATGGTTCCGTCAATGGTAGCAATATTTGAGAAATCTGTTCCACTAAGTCCTGTTGCGCGGAAAAGTCTGTATTGAACCGGATTTGAAGCGCCTGCGGGTAATGTAGGTTTGATCCACTTTACAGTCATTACCCCGCGTGTTTCACTTGTAGAATCCACGGTCACATTGGTAATCACGGGCATGATCAACGGCTCCTCAATACAAACCTGTTCAGAAGCCATACTTTCTCCGCCTCCCACAAGGTAACCCGGTTCGTTGATATCAGAACCCGGTCTAGGGAATTCAACAACAATTCTATAACTGTATGAAACTCCGGCTTGCAGTCCGGTATTGTTATTATTATCCACATAAAAAATTTCACCTACACCAACCCGTGCAATTTCTTCATATCCAGAACCGGCCGGAATACCGGTGATACAAACGTCGGTCGGAATGGCCCGACATCCTTCTCTTCTGTAAATAACAACCCGGGCGCCTGGTACCTGGCATTGGTAAGAATCCCATGTTATTCTGAAAGCTTTCCCAGCCGCATCTGCTACGGGCACAGCACGGAGATTATCTGGTTGTGGCCCATAAACTCTGATTTTCAAAGTCGTCAAATCGACGAGTTTTCTGAAAAGCGAGGGATTTGGGGTGCCCGCCGCCGGGCCATCTTCCACTTTAAAAAGCACGTCGTAAGGTTCCAGCCTTATGTGATTACAGCCCGTTTGCCAGGTTAGCCTTCCTGTTACCGTGTTTTGTGCACCCTGTTGCGGGACACTGAAAGTTGCGTAAGCAGGTGAAATCAATGCAGAAGACTGGTATAATCCGCTCGTACTTGTCAGCGTGAGCCTGTTTCCGTTTTTATCCGTAGCTCTGACAGTTTGATTAATAAGTGTTCCTGCTTCCACACAAATATCGGGTAACAGGTCAAGAACTGGTCTGTCATTTCTAGCATCCTCCACGATGATCTGCATATCCCTGATGATTTCGCCGATTTTGACTCCATCCCGCCATTCTTCCACAACAAATGCGACGTTATAATAACCTTTGATAGCCGGTGCGTCCCAGATCAAATCTCCGGTCAAAGGATTCATACTGAAAGTGGCTGGCGACTGTCCGGCCTCTGTTGCACCGGGAGGAAATGAAAGGTTCGGTTGTGTGTAACCAAGGGCCACGCCTAAGCCACCTCTTCTTGTGCTTTGCTGAGGTCTGTAAAGGCGGTAAGCAATACTATCTCCATCAGCATCAAAGGCGCCCGGATTATGAATGTAACGTTGTCCGACAGCCGCGATATCAATTGGAGCATTTAAAAGTACCGGTGTCTGGTTGAGGCCAACGAAAGAATTGATTACGATGGAAGTATTAACATAAAAATTCAGCGAGTTGGTTGGCAGCGGAGTTAAGTTAAGTATACCATCATTTCTGTTATCAATGGTTACAGAAATATTCCAGTTGCCGGCAGAGGGAAACACATGACGCGTTGTATAAACATTTTGTGTTGTGTTGTTTCCGATATCTCTTGTTAAAGCGTCTATTCGGTCAACACGCACCGGGCTGGCAATGGCACCGTCAGTAGGGCCATTGTAAAAGAACATATTAACAAAGGTCTGGTCATCAGCAGCAGGTTTCCCTGTTGCTATATCAAAATAACCTGTGTAAGTTACGTCGTATGCAAGTGGGTTTCCCGGGACTCGTTTGGCCGTGATCTCACCTGCCCGGGAGTGGGTTGCATTAGCTTTTTGACTTGCAAAGAGGCAAAACAGCAGAAGAAATAAAACCTGAAATTGTAAATTTGAGCGCATGTGCAATTAACTTTTATGATAGACAGAGGTTGCCATTCTATTAACGGCAGTGATGTTTTGCAACAAATAGGTTACTGTGTAAATGTAATCGTCAATTTTTGGCAATTATGTATTGAACGAAAAATTCTTTAAAAATGTGTGTCCAAAGTAAATCAAAGGAGACTTGGATAATATTTCTGCTGGTTTTTGTCTGCGAAGTCGAAATAAGAAAGCCCGATTCGTCTGAATCAGGCTTTCTTATTAACTAAATCAATCTTAATACTATCTCAAAATCTGAACCCAACCTTTAAATTGAGCTGGTTTTCCTCCGCGTTGAACAGATTCAAAATATACAGTCATTTCGTAATAATACTGACCGGCAGACAGCTCATTTCCGGAGTTGTTTTTTCCGTCCCAATTAACATTCACATCCTTGGTCTCAAATACTTTTGCTCCCCATCGGTTAAATACCTTGAATTCAACTGCCTGTACAAAACTCGGACAATCAAGTGGTTCGAACGTATCATTTTTTCCATCCCCATTTGGCGTAATTACATTTGGTAATTCAATAACCGGGCAGTTGTCTTTGCAAACGATATTGCTCGGCAGACTCTCTGTTCCATATTTATTGACAGCCGTTACATAATAACATCCAGCAAAAGAAGTAAGTCCTTCATGCGCGAAAGAAGTAGAAGCAGGGGCTGCAATTTCGTTAAGCAGCGTCGGTGTATCACCTTCATACCTGGTGTAATATAACCGGTAGGCAATAATATTCTGGTCACATTCAGCGGTTTGCGGATATGTCCAGGACAAATTATTCGTAAATGAAGTTTGCCCGCAGTAGGTGTCTCGTTTTACTTCTGCACAATTCAGTTCATCGATGGATAAAACCGGAACGCAGGGTTTGGTTGTATCAGAAGCAGACAAACAAATAATTTGCGAGAAATTATAAAGCGGGTCAGCCTTGATCTGCGTATTATTATAAGAGCCGACTGTCTCAACTTTGTAACAATAAACTGAATCTTTCAGGATAGATACATTTACAGTTCCGTCAGCAGCATACCTGTCTGTGCCGTCGTCAGTAAAAGTATAACTCTGAGGACCTTGCACTGGAACATCTGCAATTCTGTTGAATGTGCCGGGTCTGGCCTTATCTTCCCTGTAAATTCTGTGTGTGCGATTATCATTGCTCCAAGGCACATTTGCCGTCCAGTTCAAGCGGATACTTGTCGGATTTGCCTGACCTTGTGATAACCTCACGCTGCTGGCAGTTTCCGTTTCATCCAATTTTACAAGATTTCCGGCTTCGGTATAATAATATTCAATTTTATAGTTATACGCATTGGCAACTGTGTTTAAGCCTCTGTCGACGTAAACCGTATCAGCGGCTCCCGGAGAAAGATTTGTATTGATTGTTGCGATCTCTGTGAAAGAGGCACCGTTCAACCCTGTTGCACGGAAAAGCTTATACTGAGCCGGAATGGAAGCGCCTTCCTGAAGGGTAGGTCTTGTCCATTTCACCGTGATTTGCCCGTTCGTTTCATTCGTCTCGTCAACAGTAACATTGGTGATTACAGGCATAATCAAAGGTACTTCGATACAAACCTGATCTGAAACGATACTTTCTCCACCGCCCACCAGATATCCCGGTTCATTGATGTCAGAGCCGGGTCTTGGGAATTCAACGACAATTCTATAACTATAAGAAATACCCGATTCCAGGCCAGTATTATTGTTGTTGTCGACATAAAAGATTTCGCCAATACCAACCCTGGCAATTTCTTCATAACCTGAACCTGGCGAAAGGCCGGGCTTACACACATCAATAGGGATAACACTACAGCCTTCCCTTCTGTAAACCACAATTCTTGCACCCGGAACGGGGCATTTGTAAGAATCCCAGGTTATACGGAAAGCTTTTCCGGCTGCATCTGTTACTGGAACGGCACGCAGATTTTGCGGCGGCGGCCCGTAAACACTAATATTAAAGGTTGTTAAGTCAACAAGTTTTCGGAACAATGATGGGTTTGGAGCACCCGCCGCAGGCCCATCTTCGACCTTGAAGAGCACATCGTAGGGTTCAAGTCGTATATGATTACAATCCGTTTGCCATCGAAACTGACCGGTAATAGTAGACTGCGCGCCTTGTTGAGGGACCGTGAAAGTGGCATAAGGAGGTGTGATCAGCGGAGTAGACTGGTATAAACCACTCGTACTTGTCAGCGTCAGCCTGTCTCCGTTTTTATCTGTTGCCCTGATCGTCCGGTTAATAAGTGTTCCTGCCTCGACACAAATTTGCTCAATAGGATCCAGTTTTGGACGATCGTTTCTTGCATCTTCCACGATAATCTGCATATCCCGGATAATTTCACCAATCTTCACGCCGTCCCGCCATTCTTCCACCACAAAAGCGACATTGTATAATCCCCGCGTGACGGGCGCATCCCAGATAAGGTCGCCCGTAATTGCGTTCATACTAAAATTTGCCGGCGTTTGGCCGGCTTCTGTTACGCCTGGAGGTGTTACCAGATTTGGGTCCTTATAGCCAAGATTTTCTCCCAAACCTCTTGAAGTTCCTTGTTGAGGAGTAAAGAGGCGGTAAGCAATACTGTCTCCGTCCGCGTCAAAAGCACCTGGATTATGGATATAGCGCTGCCCGACGGCGGCAATATCGATTGGAGCATTTAATAAAACCGGCGTCTGATTTACACCTACGAAAGAATTGATTACGATATTGGTATGTACATAAAAATTCAGGCGATCGGTTGGGACGGGGCTTAAATTCAGGATGTTAACATTTCTATTGTCAATTGATACGGATATACTCCAGTTACCGGCAGATGGAAAAACGTAACGCGTAGTGTAAATGTTCTGGGTTGTGTTATTTCCAATATTGCGCGTTAAGGCGTCAATCCGGTCGACTTGCGTCGGAGCTGCGTTTGTCCCTGAGGCTCCATTATAAAAATACATGGAAACAAATCTCTGCGCTTCTGCCGCGCCGATTCCGTTAGGACTCACGTCGAAATAACCGGTAAAAGTCACGTCGTATGCAAGCGGGTTATTTGGAACACGCCTTGCCGTAATTTCGCCTGCTCTGGCGTGCGTTGCATAAGCCTGGTTCCCGAAGGCAAAACAGATTAGTAAAAAGAGTAAAACCTGAAATTGTAGATTATTGCGCATATAAATTGATTACTTTATTCCGGATATAGGCAAACACTTCACTGCGAATCTTTGACACGTATTGTTTGCGGTACTAAATAACGACTGTGATATATGTTAAAGCAAACATTTTTATGTTAAAAATAAAAATCCCTGAGCCTAATATCACGGTACATCAACGAAAAATCTATTTTAAAATGTATTCATCTATTCGTAATAAAACCTCTGATTGCGGCAAAACATCGGATAAAATTTAGGGATTTCGTATTTGCATGGCTTTCAGCGACTAATTAGCCTGACAGGGTACTTAATAATGATTATAAATTGTAGAGCGGTTCATAAAAATGATCCTGTTTTATTGTCTCGCAAACGTTTGTGCCATACCTTTGAAACGTTCTAAATATACCTTATTTTTTTGTACTAAAACTATTCGTGTTTGCTATGTCTTGGTTTACACAAGCATTAACAAGTTCAATCGGTAAGAAAGTGATCATGTCGCTTACCGGTTTATTTTTGATCAGTTTTCTGGTAATACATGCAACCATCAATGCAATGATTTTTTACAACGATGGGGGCGAAACATTTACTCACTGGGGGCATTTTATGGGTACCAATCCCATCATTCGAACGCTCGAAATCGGTCTGGTTTTAGGTTTTTTGATCCACATTGCTGACGGCCTCTGGCTGACTAAGAAAAACAATGATGCAAGGCCGGTAAAATATGCTGTAACGAATCCAAGTGCGAACAGCAGCTGGTATTCCCGCAGTATGGGTTTACTGGGTACGCTGATACTGATCTTTTTAGTAATTCATACGTCCCATTTCTGGATTCCAAACCGTTCCAATCAGTTTGCAACCGGCGAGGAGCTTAACCTCTATCAAATGATGCTTGACATATTCCAGAATATCTGGGTTGTGATCATCTATGTGCTTGGATGTTTCTCTCTTTTCTGGCACTTATTGCATGGTTTCGAAAGTGCGTTCAAAACACTGGGTCTGTACCACTTGAAATACAACGGTGCAATTCATGCTATAGGTGTTGCTTTTTCAATCGTTGTTCCCACTCTTTTTGCACTGATGCCAATCTCAATTTATCTTGGTTGGGTGTATTAATTTCAGCATTTGATGATCAGTATTTATTGCAAATATTGGTTTCAAGTTGAATGCTTTTGTTTAAATAGTTGAATCTCAATTTTCGGTTAATTAACATTTCAAAATATATGGCAACTTCATCTCGTCTGGATGCCAGAATACCACAAGGCTCGCTGGAAGATAAGTGGGAGAAATATAAATCAACAATACCTCTTGTGAACCCTGCCAACAAGCGTAACATTGAAGTAATTGTTGTTGGAACTGGTTTGGCAGGTGCTTCTGCCGCTGCTACGCTGGCAGAAATGGGATATAAAGTAAAAGCATTTTGTTTCCAGGATTCTCCTCGTCGTGCGCACTCAATCGCGGCACAGGGTGGTATCAATGCAGCTAAAAATTACCAGAATGATGGTGACTCGGTTCATCGTCTATTTTACGATACAATTAAAGGAGGAGATTACCGGTCCCGCGAAGCCAATGTGCATCGTCTGGCAGAAGTTTCCGGCAATATTATTGACCAATGTGTTGCACAGGGTGTTCCTTTCGCACGTGAATATGGCGGACTTCTTTCCAATCGTTCTTTCGGTGGGGTACAGGTTCAGCGAACATTTTATGCGGCGGGACAAACAGGTCAGCAGCTTTTATTAGGTGCTTATTCAGGTTTGCAACGCCAGGTTGGTATGGGGACAATTACCATGTACAACCGTCACGAAATGCTTGACGTTGTGAAAATTGACGGAAAGTGCCGTGGTATTATTGCAAGAAACCTGATCACAGGCGAATTGGAAAGACATTCTGCTCACGCAGTTCTGCTTTGCACTGGTGGATACGGAAACGTATTTTATCTATCGACAAATGCGATGGGTAGTAATGTTACTGCTGCATGGAAAGCACACAAACGTGGTGCATTCTTTGCAAATCCATGTTTTACACAAATTCACCCGACATGTATTCCGGTATCCGGTGAGCATCAATCGAAGCTGACTTTGATGTCAGAATCACTTCGTAATGATGGTCGTATCTGGGTTCCGAAAAAACAAAATGATACGCGTCCCGGAAACGAAATTCCGGAAGATGAAAGAGATTATTATCTGGAACGTCGTTACCCAGCTTTTGGTAACCTGGTTCCGCGTGATATCGCTTCCCGTGCAGCCAAAGAAAGATGTGATGCCGGATATGGCGTTGGATCTTCAAAACTGGCAGTATTCCTGGATTTTTCTGCTGCGTTCCACCGTTACGGACAGGGAGAAGCAAACAAAAATAACATTACCAATGCGCCTGAGAGCCAGATTCTGGAATGGGGTAAGGCGGTAGTGAAAGAAAAGTATGGTAACCTTTTTGATATGTATAAGCAGATCACGGGAGAAGATCCTTATGAAGTGCCTATGCGTATTTATCCGGCTGTTCACTATACCATGGGGGGACTTTGGGTTGATTATAACCTGATGACAACCGTTCCTGGTTTATATTCACTGGGTGAAGCGAATTTCTCAGATCACGGTGCAAACCGTCTGGGAGCGTCTGCCCTGATGCAAGGTTTGGCCGATGGATATTTTGTAATTCCGATCACCGTCGGAGCTTATCTTGCTGGTGAAATCAGAACCGGACATATTTCAACGGATCATGAAGCTTTCGTTCAAACGGAAAAGGAAGTTAGTGACAGAATCCAAAAATTAATAACAATTAAGGGAAAAACATCTCCTGAGGTATTCCACCGCCGTTTAGGTAAGATCATGTGGGATAAATGCGGAATGGCCCGTAATGAAAAAGGGCTGAAAGAAGCCATTGTTGAAATCCGCGCATTACGTGAAGAGTTCTGGAATGATGTGAAAGTAATGGGTAAAATCGCTGATTTTAATCCTGAGCTTGACAAAGCTAACCGCGTTGCCGACTTTATCGAGTTAGGTGAATTGATGTGTATCGATGCCTTGACACGTGATGAATCTTGTGGAGGTCACTTCCGTGAGGAATTCCAGACAGAAGAAGGTGAAGCACTTCGTGATGACGAGAACTTTATGTTCGTGTCTGCATGGGAGCATATCGCAACAGAAAAATGGGAGCTTCATAAAGAAGATCTTGTTTACGATAACATTAAAATCGCTCAGAGAAGTTATAAATAGCTATCGGCCTTCGGCTTTCAGCTATCGGCTTTAACTCCGGTGCTTCTTATGAGTTTATAACTAATAAATTTCGTTAATAGTTAATCATTAACAGTTTAGAAAAAATGAGTGCAGGCAATATGCGTCTTACGCTTAAAGTGTGGAGACAAAGCAATAAAGATACACAAGGAGGATTTGAAAGTTATAATCTGGACGGCGTTTCTCCGGATATGTCCTTCCTTGAAATGTTCGATATTCTTAACGAACAATTAATTGAAGAAAGTAAAGAACCTGTCGCTTTCGACCACGATTGCAGAGAGGGAATATGCGGATCTTGTTCCATGTTTATCAATGGACGCCCACATGGCCCGTTGAAAGGCGTAACAACTTGTCAGTTACACATGCGTTCTTTCCAGGATGGCGATACCATTACCGTAGAGCCATGGAGAGCAGGAGCTTTTCCGGTTATCAAGGATTTGGTTGTAGACCGTGACGGTTTCGACCGGATTATATCCGCAGGTGGTTTCGTATCTGTGAATACCGGAAATGCGCAGGATGCAAACAGCTTGCCAATTCCTAAGGAAAATGCTGATGACGCATTTAGCGCAGCAGCTTGCATTGCTTGCGGAGCTTGTGTTGCAGCATGTAAAAACGCTTCTGCGATGCTGTTTGTTTCGGCTAAGATTTCACAGCTTGCTTTGTTGCCACAGGGTCAGGCAGAACGTAATATTCGTGCAGAGAAAATGGTTGCGCAAATGGATGCAGAAGGTTTTGGTAACTGTACCAATACGCATGCGTGTTCAGCTGAATGTCCAAAGGAAATCAGCTTTGAAAACATCGCGCGTATGAACCGTGAATATATTGGAGCAAAATCGACTTCGAAAGCAGTTTAAGAGGAATACTCCGAAAGGAAAAAATATCAACGAGACGGCTTATTAAGTTAAGTCGTCTCGTTGCGTTTGATGCAGTGTCAGAAATATACCGACTAACAATTTATCCTCTAATTCTATATTATAAAAAATGCAAAAGAAAAGGCGGCCGATCAAATCAGCCACCTATTCCAGAAACCCCTTAAAATACTGAAATTATTTTTTTGCAGTAGTGTCAGCAGCAGCTTTTCCAGCGTCTGTTTCTTTATAAGTTTTATTCAAACCTTCGATGATTTTCTGAGTTACATCAAGAGATTTGTCAGCGAACAAGATTCCGCCACCCAAAGAATAGCCTAATACATATTCGTAGTTATTTTCTTTGTTATATTTTTCGATGTAAGCTCTGATTTGCTTGTAAAGCTCTTCGTTTTTACCAGCTTCTTCCTGTTGAAGTCCAGCCATAGCCTGATCACGGTAAGCGACAAGATCCTGCTGTTTTTTCATCAATTGCGCCTCGGTAGAACGGGCTTGATCAGGCGTCATTGTTTGTGCTTTTTGTTGGAAAAAAGCTACCTCATTCTGCAAAGAGCGTCCTTTTGTATTCAATTCATTTTCTAATTGGAATTGTTTGTTTTCAAGGGCCTTCTTGGTATCCTTAAAGAAATCGTAATTCGTCAAAAGAGAATCTACCTGTACATATACCGTACGGCGGCCAGCAACTACGCCTCCGTCTGATCCCGCGCCTGCTTCTGATTTATTTCCTGAGAAATGTAAGAAAAATAACACCGCTACGGCTATACTAAGCACGATGTTCCAAATTAACGAAGTATTGTTATTCACGTTTTTAAGATTTTGTTTTTTTTAGAAAGAGCCGCAAAGATAATGATTTGTGTTTCAAGGCCTACAATTCCTTAAATTTTTACTCGACTTTAAATATTGAAGGATGATCCCTAGAATAAATTATTTCTATTTTCTGGCCGTTTTGCAGATATCCATATTGCTTTGGATCGAGTCCCTGGCGTAAAATTCCATCGGGTGTAGCATATTCGACTGCCATAAAGCGTTGATGATAAGTTGATTTCAAAGTGTAGGTAATGTCGACAACCCCAATAACTTCACCGATCGTTCCCTGCACTTTTCCGTTCAAATAATAAGCCTGAATCTTTTTGTTTGTCAACAGAGCTAATTTCTCAATAAAAATATAAAGAAAAGTTAATGTCAGAATAAACAGTAATACTGAGAGGATACTCAGATACCATTTTTTAGGTGTAAAGAAAAACTGATAAAATTGAGTTGTTTTAATTTTTTTCATCACAGGAAAAAAGATGAACAAAAACCCAACCGTAGTGATATTAAGAGACCACCATTTTACCGACACCCAGTAGTCAAGATTATGGACAAACAAGGCAATAAGCAGAAAGGCAAATAGCATGAGAAACAGGCCAATGTATATTTTATTCACTGTACGATTTTTCCGAGAAAATAACCCGACAATCCTGATAACCCGCCAACCAATCCTCCGACAATGGTTGTTACGATCAGTAACAAAATTCCATTTGGCAAAGAAAAAATCTCAGCAATTCGATTAGACATAATCCCGTCTGTACTCAGGTGTGAATATAAACCATAAGAAAACCAGAGAAGCGCTATGGCAAAAAATCCTGTAATAAAAGCATTAAGGGAAGTCTCTGGCCGCCAGATCATCACTAAAAAGGGAATCAGCGCGATAGTCCACCAGGGCGTGAAAACTTGAAGAATGGCTGTGACGATGAAAATAATGAGAAAATTCATAGCGCTATTTCTTTTTAAGAATGATTCTGGAAGTTAAATGCGGATGCTGCTGATCGGGAGAAGACAAATATACAAGCTCATTCAATTCACCTTTTTCCCATTTTTCCAATAAATTCAGATAATAAGGACTGCCCGGATTTCCTGATTGTCCTCCCGGATAAATCCCGTACGCTTTCGGGTTTGGGCCTAATTCTACGACCATTCGCCAGGATGGCCCGTTTCTCTTCGTGATTGCGTTAACAATCCCTGTTCCGCCACCCAGTTTTAGATGAGGTGCATTAAACGGATTTAAACTCCTGCTTAAATGTTTGATCTCGGTATCTTTTACCTCCGACCACTGCCACGACGGACTCATGGCGCCGTGTCTGGCATTTAGCGTATCCACGGCCGCCTTGAAACTGGCAACCGTTACATCAGACAACGTTTCTTTAAGCGGTGTTTTAACATTATCAAACCATTTGGCATCGGGTTGTTTTAAAATCATATACAGAAGGCGGTCTCTCGAAGGAAAAGCCAATGGCGCATTGGGTGATTCAAATTCATCATTCCATACCGCACTTCTTAAAGCCGGGAACCATTCTTCGAAAATAGAAGGAGCAATTTTATCAGGTGTGTTCTGGTAATTCCAATCTGTCAAAACCTGTTGAGCAGCTTTATAAGTGGAATTCAGCGGAGTTTTTTCTAAAATAGAAAGCAGTTTCGGCAGTATCGTGCGTGCCAGCACATTAAAATTATCATTTTGAAGCATTCTCAGACTGTCCGCATTCGCGGAAGCCATTTTTTCAAGCCGCTCATTAATCCTGATCGCGCGCTCTGAAGGTGAAAAGATCCAGTTGATATAATATGGATAGGAAGGATCAGTAGAAGACTGATTTGCGGAACTCACAAAACCCCTCACCGGATTTTTTACAAATGGATTTTGCTCTGCGGGGATCCAGCCTTTCCAGTCATCATCCGGATTGGTGCCGTCCAGCAAGAATTTTCCCTGGTCTTTTCGTTTTAACGGTAATTTTCCATTTACTGTAATTGCAATATTTTTCCCATTATCCGCAAAAACAAAGTTTTGAGCAGGCCCGACATACTTCGCCAAAGCACTACGATAGTCGTCGTAGTGCTTTGCTTTGTTAAGTTCATAGAAAGTCAGGAAACTGTTACCAGGCTCATGCCCTATCCAGCGTGTGGCCAGATTAACAGATCCGGTCAGTTCATCAGAATATTTCGTAACAGGGCCGTGGTGTGTATAAGTAACCTGTTCCCGGTATGGTTCACTTTGACCTTTTACAAAAATGACTTCTTCCCGCTTGCGGGTAGGTTTCCATTGATTGTCATACCAATAACTCGACTGCGAAGTATCTTTAAAAGTGATTTTATATCGGTCGTAAACATCAGCATCAACGTTGGTGACGCCCCAGGCTACATTTTGATTAAAACCGATTATCACACTGGGAATTCCTGGCAATGAAACTCCGCAAACATTCAGATCCGGTGAATGTAGCTGAACCTGATACCAAATCGATGGTAATGTCAGTTCCAGATGGGGATCGTTGGCTAAAATAGGGTAGCCAGTAATAGATTTTTCTGCGCCAATTGCCCAGTTATTACTACCAATGCCTTCCGGTTTTATTTCTGGTTTCGGCGATTCATTTATCAGAACTGAGTCCTTCGTAAGGGAAGTCCCGGCTGCCGGAATTTTAAGTGGCTCAAAATTCCAGACCGTCCCGGCCGGAATAATTGGGCTTTCCTGAAGCATTGGATAATCAGGAAACAGATCATTTATAACCTCATTTCCATACTTTTTCAAAACATTTGACATATTCAGGTCATTCGAACGCCCGGCCAGCGTCAATGTCATTTGTTCCAACATATACATGGTATTGATGGGTTTCCATAGCTCCGGCTCATATCCAAGCAATTTAAATTCTACCGGATAATCTTTCCTGGCAAGCTGGCGGATATAAGCATTGACACCGGCGGTATAGCCTAGCAATGCTTCCCTGGACTTTGGATCACTCAGCGCAATTTTTGCATTTACCTCAGCGCCATAAGCCATGCCGAGCCTACGGCTGTTTTTATCCATTTCTAAAGTTGCGGGTCCGAGTATTTCTGAGAGTCGTCCTGATGCAGCTCTTGTCTGGATGTCCATTTGCCATAACCGGTCTTTTGCCGTGATATATCCCTGCGCATAAAAAAGGTCAAAGTCATTTTTGGCAAAAATATGGGGAACGCCAATGTCATCAAAACGGATTGTTACCTCATCCCTGAGACTATCCAGTCTCAAAACAGTTTCTCCTTCCGGATCAGAAATTTTCTCACCGTTTTGCCAGAATCCTGTAAACGGACTTAGAAAAGTACCCAGCGCAGGAACCGGTCCCCAAGGCCTGTTCAATGCATATACCAGAATGATTGTCAGTATAATCGTCGAAATGGCTTTGACAAATTTCATATGGAGGAGACTAAAGTGAAAATTTCTACCTTTTATTTATTCTGTATCTGCAACCGCCTCCACTATCGCTTCAATAAGATTTAAATCACTGTATAATACTGATCGCTCGTCTGGTATTTCTCCTGCCATGGAGATATCTGCCGGAAAAAATTTCTGTCGGCCTGGGCGAAAGGATTTGGCAGTTAAATGTAAGGCATGGACGCCTGCTTCTTTTAGTTCCTTCGCGTTGTGGTGGTTGACACCGCCGCCGGCCATAATTTCTATTGAGCTTCCTGCCGCTTTCGACAATTGTTTTAAAAGTGGGATAGCCTGCGGAGCACTCGATTTCTGACCGGAAGTTAATATTCTTTCAGCGCCGGTTTCAATCACAGCTTTTAAAGCTTTAACAGGATCAGGTGTCAGATCGAAAGCTCTGTGGAAAGTTACTTTCATGGGTGCTGCAAAGTCTACGAGTGCTTTCGTACGTGCGATATCTACTTGTCCATCAGGGAGAAGAACACCAAGGACCACACCCTGTGCTCCTAGTTTTTTAGCGAGGGCAATGTCTCTTTTCATGATTTCTTCTTCGAAAAAATCATATACAAAATCGCCGCCGCGTGGACGGATCATCACAAATACCGGAATTTTAATGTGTTCCAGTACCATTTCAATAAGGCCCGCACTTGGCGTAGTTCCGCCTTCGCCAAGTCCTCCGCATAATTCAATACGCCCTGCTCCGCCAACCTGCGCGTTCAGGCAGGATTCCAGTGAATATGCGCAAACTTCAATTGTCATAATTAATTGCTGATTCTAAATGATCGGGAAATTTACAAAAGATTTTGGCTTGCAGATGAGAAGCGTCTAATTTCTGGCAAACAATTGAAATTTGCTGGGAACGCTTTTTGTATATCGTGAGTGATATCAGAATAGAAAGAAGAACATCTTTGCTGGTCGGATAAATTTATGATATTCAAATGTTTATCCCGCCAGGAAAAATATTAATATTAAAAAACAATTATTTTTAATATTTTTTGTTTAAAATTATCAAAAGATGCAATTTTTTTTACTTTTGCAATCCTTAAAAAATTAAGTAACTATTTAATAGGCGAAAAAACTATGTACTGGACTCTCGAACTTGCATCCTATCTGGAAGATGCTCCTTGGCCAGCTACCAAAGACGAGCTGATTGACTTCGCAATAAGAACAGGAGCTCCGTTAGAAGTAGTTGAAAACCTACAAGAATTGGAAGATGATGGTCAGCCTTATGAAAGTATTGAGGAAATTTGGCCGGATTATCCGACCAAAGATGACTTCTTCTTTAATGAAGATGAATATTAAATGAGAAGCGGCGCCAACAGGTGCCGTTTTTTGTTTTTATGAATTCCCTTGTTCGCGACGGCATTGTTTTTTAATAACAGGAGCCAGGTTTTGCAATTGATAAAATCACGTAATATTTTCCTAATATCACAAAAGGAATGTATATTAGTAACGTTATTATGAAAAGCTTTTTAGACAAAACCGAATTGTTTTTTTCATAGTTAAGTATCTATCCAGGCCAATTGATGGAACTACGATTGCTTAAAGAGTTGGTCAGAAAAGGCGAGGGTGATCATGTGGAGTTCAAGTTGAAATCTAATCATCCCGAGAAAATTGTTCGCGAATTAGTCGCTTTCGCCAATTCTGGCGGTGGAAAGTTATTCGTCGGTGTTGGAGATGACCGAACGATCAAAGGAGTGAAAGATTCAGACGAAGATGAATACACACTCGTCAAAGCGATTAATACTTATTGTTTCCCCAAACTTGATTACCGTTTAGAAAAAATCCCCATTGATATGGAGCGGGAGGTTTTGGTTCTTACCATTCCGCGAAGTCCGGATAAGCCGCACTATGTCGTAGATTCTCTGGGAATCAGAAAGGCATACGTACGCGTGGCGGATAAATCAATCCAGGCCAGTAAGGAAATGAGAGAAATTATGCGTCGTGGCCGGTTCAAACGTGATATCCGGTTTCAGTACGGCGAGAAGGAAGAAAAGTTAATGAAGTTGCTCGACGAGAAAAAATCGGTAAATGTTGAATTGTTCGCTGCTGCCGCAGGAATTTCGAGGAAGATCGCTTCCAATACTTTAGTTATGCTTGTGCTTGCAAATGTGCTGGAAGTGCATCCGCACGAAGTGCTGGATCAGTTCACCGTAGCGATGGCGTGAGAGACTTATAAATTAAACAAGCGGTCCATCGTTGTAAAAACTTCGGTGGACCGCTTGATAATATTTAGAATGGAAGATCGTCTGATTCGTCTTCTGTAAAAGTGGTTACCGGAGGCAAAGTGCTGTTGCTGCTTCCCGCGTTGTAAGAATTTCCGCCACCGTTTCCAGCGCCAGCCTTATCAATTTTCCATGCTTTTACTTCTGTATACCAGCGGCTATTATACTCGCGGCTTTCAACATCAATCGATGCGGTTACAGCGTCATCAACCTTTAAGCCAGCCTGATCGATCTTATCACCCCACAATGAAATGCATACTTTTTTTGGATACTGTGAAGGGATTTCAAGAATGAATTCCTGCTTCCGCCATGTTCCATTTTTACCCTGACCAGATACCTCAGGGAGTAAAGCGATGACAGTTCCTGTTAATTCCATGGAAAAACGTTTTGTAAGTTTTGCTAAAAAATAGAGATCAAAAGTAAGGCTTTTGGACTTGGAATGCAAAAGAGAATCGCATTCTTAACCGATTGCCTGCTGCAAATCTGCAATCAGATCTTCCACATCTTCTATCCCGACGCTGAGTCGAATCAAGGTATCTTTCAGCCCGGTTTTTTCTCTTTCCTCCTTAGGGATACTGGCGTGTGTCATGCTTGCAGGATGCGTACAAAGCGATTCAACTCCTCCCAGGGATTCTCCCAGTGAAAATACTTCCAGGTTTTCCATCACCCTAACGGCCTGTGCATAATCATTACCTTTCAATTCAAAAGAAATGATACCGCCATAGCCGCGCATCTGGCGGGAGGCCAGCTGGTGTCCATCGTGCGAAGGAAGTCCCGGATAATAAACCTTCCCGACCTTCGGATGGTCTTCAAGCCAGAGCGATACTACCTTTGCATTTTCACAATGACGCTGCATCCGAATGTGTAAAGTTTTAATTCCCCGCAAAACGAGAAAACAATCCTGCGGGCCGGGAACAGCGCCACTCGCATTTTGAATAAAAGCCAATTGTTTTGCCAGTTCATCATCATTCACGATCAGCGCACCCATCACCGTATCTGAATGTCCGCCGAGATATTTTGTAACCGAATGCATGACGATATCCGCACCCTGGTCTAACGGATTTTGCAGGTAAGGAGAAGCAAATGTATTATCCACAACACTCAGAATTCCTTTACTTTTGCATAAGCTTGTCACCGCTTCAATATCAATGATTTTAAGTAACGGATTTGTTGGTGTTTCAACCCAGATCATTTTTGTTTTGTCAGAAATTACTTTCTCAATTTCTGAGATATCGTTCATATCAACGAATTGAAATACCAAACCGAATGGCTCATATATTTTTTTCATGATCCTGTACGTGCCGCCGTAGATATCGTTGGTCGCAATGATTTCGTCACCTGGCTTGAACAGTTTTAAAACGGCATCCGTCGCCGCTAAACCGGAAGCATAACAAATGCCGTGTTTCCCATTTTCCAAAGCTGCCAACGCATTCTGCAAAGCAGTTCGCGTGGGATTATGGGTGCGCGAATATTCATAACCTTTGTGCTTACCCGGACTTTCCTGCACGTAAGTTGAGGTTTGATAAATTGGCGTCATGATAGCGCCGGTTGTTGGGTCCGGTTCAATGCCTGCGTGTATGGCTTTGGTAGCAAATTTCATCGGATATATTTTGTCTTGGGGAAATTTCTGAAATGTAAAAAAATCAAAGATAACCTTCTTAAAAAACCTTTTACAGAAAGAAGTCGTTAATTTGATATCTGAAATGTTTGTGTTGACTAAAAATATCTTCTTTTGGCAAATCCATTAGTAAAAAAACTTCCTTTACCCTTAGTTGTAAGCGTTTTACTCACTGTCGTTCCCTTGGTTACTACTTCATTGCTGACTGCCTGGGCGATCACAAATGAAGAAATTTTAAGAAGCTGGTCGTTCGGAACCTGGACGCTCGTCACGATGGGCCTGACATTCACCTCCGCGATAGCCTTAACGCCGCCCACTTTTCTGGCACTTGTTTTCGGATACTTTCTGGGCTGGTATGCGGTACCCTATTTATTTTTTTTAAATATGGGTGCTATCGGGATCTTGTACGTTCTCGCAGATTTCTTCAACGCTGAATCGATTCGTATTTATTTGGTTCAGATTTATCCACAAATTGAATCACTGATCAGGAAATTCAAGGCGAATCAGTTTCGGCTTATCTTTTTTGCCAAACTTTCGCCCGTACTTCCCTTCACCATTACGAATTTATTCTTCAATGTTGTCGGTGCACGGTTGCCTCAGGTTCTCGCAGGCGGTACCTTGGGTATGATTCCAAGAACAGTCCTGGCTGTCTGGGCCGGAAGAGAAGCACAGGAAATCCGTTATTTACTGGAACATCCGAATGAAGGTCTGGGAACAAAAATTCTTCTTTTATCGCTCATCATCATTTCTTCGGTTGGTATTGGTTACCTGTTTAAGGACAAAGAGCAAGAGAGCGTTTGATATTATCGGAATGTTAAAATGATCTGTATGATAAGATCGTACAATAACAGGATATAAAAGAACATGAATCCATGCAGTTAATCCTGTTTATTTGCAGTTAAATTATACTTATCCAAAAAGTAGAATGAAATCCTTACCCTTCATTGATCTGATTATTGTCGTCGTCTATCTGGTAGGGATGGTCGCGGTGGGAATATATTTTTCACGAAAAAATACGACGGCTGATCAATTTACAAAGGCCTCGGGGAAAATCCCCGGCTGGGCAATTGGTATTTCCATTTATGCTACCTTTTTGAGCAGTAATACCTTTCTCGGCGTCCCGGGAAAGGCTTTCGGAAGTAACTGGAATTCTTTTGTTTTCAGCTTATCGATGCCACTTGCCGCCTGGGTTGCTACAAAATTCTTTATTCCATTTTATAGAAACACGGGTGCAGTTTCTGCCTACACGCATTTGGAGCATCGCTTTGGCCCCTGGGCTAGAACTTACGCCGTCGTTTGCTTTTTGTTGACACAGCTTGCTCGAATGGGTTCAATATTCTTTGGTATCGCACTAAGTTTGCAGGCGCTGACGGGATATCCCATGGCTACGATCATGTTCGTAGTAGGAATTTGCATTGTACTTTACACGGTCATGGGCGGTATGGAAGCGGTTATCTGGACGGAAGTTGTTCAGGGAGTGATTAAAACTGCCGGTGCACTGATCATCTTGTATCTGGTTGTTTCGGGTATGGGTGGAGGCGTTTCAAAAATTATTGAGATCGGAAAAACGGATGATAAATTCAGTCTGGGAAGTTTTGCTCCCGACTTCACGCAGTCATCGTTTTGGGTTGTGCTTTTGTACGGTTTTTTCATGAACCTCAACAACTTCGGTATGGATCAGAACTACGTTCAGCGGTATCATACCACGACATCAATCAAAGAAGCAGCGGGTTCTGTCTGGCTTTGCGTATACTTATACCTGCCGGTTTCCCTGATTTTTTTCATTCTTGGTTCTTCTTTATTCGCATATTATCAAAGCAATCCGGAATTGTTAAATGCAGTCCAAATGCAGGTTGCTGTGGAGCGTTTGCCCAATGGCACACCGGAAGCGATTCGCACATTGGCGTCATCATTAACTGCGGCAGATATCGGTGACAAAGTCATGCCGCATTTTATGGTTACGAAAGTTCCCGTAGGTCTTTTAGGATTAATTATCGCAGCCATTATGTCCGCAGCGATGAGTACAATCAGTTCCGGAATGAATGCTTCGGCGACAGTTTTTATGGTTGATATTTATCAGCGGTACATTAAAAAAGATATGTCATCAAAACAATCTATGACCTTGTTATACATCGCAACAACAGGTTTTGGATTATTGGGAATGATAACCGGTATCGCCATGATCGGTGTGAAAAGTGTTTTGGACGTTTGGTGGTTGTTATCCGGAATTTTCGCCGGAGGCATGCTGGGGCTATTCTTGCTTGGAATTATTTCAAGAAATACAAAAAATGCAGAGGCACTAACGGCGACTTTGATTGGTATTGCAGTCATTATCTGGATGACTTTTTCAGCAAAGCTCCCAGATGAATATGCATACCTGAGAAATCCGCTACACCAGAATATGGTGATGGTTGTCGGGACGCTTTCCATTTTTCTGGGAGGTTTGTTGCTCACCCGATTAAAGGGAAAACCCATTGAAATTGAAAAGGAAATATTAACCGATGGGCATGTTTCATAAGAAATCCTTATTTTTTTTCAGGATAACTAAGAGTTTTCAATCAGGTAACACTGATTGAGCATGAATTGATTCTAACAAAGTTTTTACATAAAATTTATAAAACTGGTATGACCGCGACTGCCACTTCTTTGCCGCAAGGATTTATTCCTGTGATGTTAACACCTTTTCTGGAAACAGGAGAAGTTGATTATGAGGGCTTAAAAACGCTCACAGAATTTTATTTATCCGCCGGCGCAGCAGGACTCTTTGCCAATTGCTTATCAAGTGAAATGTTTGAATTGAGCGAGCAGGAACGGATTTCTATAACAAAAACGGTAGTAGATCAGGTGGCAGGAAGAGTACCTGTTGTCGCAACGGGGACTTTTGGAGGAGCGATTTCAGAGCAGGCAGAATTTGTAAAACGTATATATGCTACCGGCGTAGAAGCTGTGATTGTTATATCGGGTTTAATAGCCGACGAGCAAGATTCTGATGAGGTTTTTTTAGAAAATGCGCTGGAATTAATATCCCTGACAGATGACATTCCACTGGGTTTTTATGAGTGTCCCGTGCCATATAAAAGATTGGTCCCCAGTATTATTTTAGAAAAGCTGGTGAAAACCGGGCGCGTGGTTTACCATAAAGATACATGTCTGGATCTGGATGAAGTCAAAAGGAGAATCCATGTGGCTGATAATCAACAATTTGGATTGTATGATGCCTATATGGTAAATGCTGTGGCTTCCTTGAAAGCTGGGGCGGCAGGACTTTCCTGTATTCAAGGCAATATTTATCCGGAGCTTGTGGTGTGGATCTGCCAAAATTTTAATAATGCTGAGCGGCAGGATGATGTTCAAAAAGTCCAGCAATTTTTTGTTGATTCAATGGATCTTGTTCATACTGTTTATCCGATCATTGCGAAATATAGTTTGCAAAAACGAGGTTTTCCGATATCGCTTTATACGAGGAGAGAAGTTGGGATTTTGAGTCAGGAATTAAAAACGGAGATGGATAATTTGCTGGCAGAAGTGGAAAAATTACAAACAGACTTGGGTATCCGTAGTAATTTTGCGCAATACCTTATCAGCAAAATTGATTAAAAATGAAAGGGCTTCTCATCATCCTATTGGCAGTTTTGGTAACACAAACGGCATTTTCGCAGAACACAAATTTTCTGGGAATTAAACTGGCAGATATTCCTGCCGGAAGATTTTATATGGGCTCGGAAGGCGAAGGAGAGAATGCGGATGAAAATCCCGTTCATCGGGTCGCCATATCGAAACCTTTTAAAATGTCGGTGACGGAAATTACGAATGCGCAGTTTGAAGCCTTTGATCCGTCGCATAAAAAATTCAGAGGAAAGGACGGGTTTTCCAATGAAGATGATGAAGCGGTTATATTTGTTAATTATCAGGATGCTACTGCCTTTTGTGAATGGTTAAGTAAAAAAGAAGGGAAAAAATATCGTTTGCCAACAGAGGCCGAGTGGGAATATGCCTGCAGAGCCGGGACAGTCACTGATTTTTCCACAGGAAGATTTTTGTCGAAGGCGCATTTGAAAAGTCAGAAAACCGATCGCGAACCTGTTTCAGTTTCCTTGAAAGTTGGGCAGGCCGAAGCAAATAAATTCGGGTTATACGACTTGCATGGAAATGTAGAGGAATGGTGCCTGGATTGGTATGGCGCCTACGCGGCAGGTGAACAGACAACTCCGGTTGGAAGAATTTCTGGTTTATACCGTGTGACAAGAGGTGGCAGCCATGGTACTCCGTTGACTTATCTGCGGTCGTCGAACCGGATGGCGATGATTCCGGAAGACAAACATTTTCAGCTGGGTTTCAGAATTGTTGAAGGAGAGTTTCCCGTGGCAAAACTACTTCCGGCAGAACCAGCTTCTTTTGTTTATCAAAAAATTTCCCAGAAACCTTTTTCATGGAAAAAAGTATCGGATTCTAAACCGATTTTCATGGAACCGATCAGGTATGTGAACAAGCCGGAATGTGCTGATGAAGTGCCATTTTTCCAGCATAACCATTGTCCGGCGATAACCTGGTGTCCGAATGGCGATCTGCTTGCTGCCTGGTTTTCCACTAATCAGGAATCAGGACGGGAAATGACAATTCTGGCAAGTCGATTACGCGCTGGTCAGGAAAACTGGGATAAGCCTTCCGAGTTTTTTAAAGTACCGGACAGGAATATGACCGGCACGTCACTTTTTGATGATGGAAAGGGAACATTGTATCACATGAACGGTGTGGAAACTGACGGAGACTGGAAAAATCTGGCAATGGTTTTACGCACCAGCAAAGACAATGGCGCAACCTGGTCTGTTCCCTCGCTGGCTGATGGCGAGCACCAGGTCCGGAATCAGGTGATCGCGGGTATGAGCCAGACCAGGGAAGGTTGGCTGATTCAGGCGGGAGATGCTGATCCGGGACCAGTGGGAGGTACGGCAGTACATATTAGTAAGGATGGTGGGAAAACCTGGATCAATCCCTATTTAGGAAAAGAAACACCTGATTTCAAGGAGGGGAATTCGGGAGGATTAATTGCCGGGATTCATGCTGGCGTAGTGCAATTGAAAGATGGAAGTCTGTTCGCTTTGGGTAGAAATAATAATATAGAAGCGCAGGAAGGCTCCGGTTTTAGAATGCCTGCAAGTATTTCAGGAGATATGGGGAAGACCTGGACTTATTCTGCTTCGGAATTTCCTCCGATCGCCGGGGGACAGCGGCTGATTTTATATCGGCTTAACGAGGGCCCGCTGCTGGTGATATCATTCACGCATCATCCGGAAGAAACGGACGAGAAAAAAATCGGAATGATTTTTAAAGACACGAAAGGAAAAACTTACAAAGGATATGGCATGTATGCGGCGCTGTCCTATGACGAAGGAAAAACCTGGCCTGAAAAGAAATTATTAACAGATAAAAAAGAAAGGTATCTGAACGGCGGTGCATGGACAGGCGCGTTCGAAATGAATGAAAATAATGCAGAACCGAGAGGATATCTGGCACTGACACAGTCGCCCGACAATCTTATTCACCTGATAAGCAGCAGTATACATTATCGTTTCAACCTGAACTGGTTAATGACTGATTAAGTTGAAGATATTTTAAATCCTTATCTTATGAACTTTCCTAATGATCAAATCCTGTATCGTGTAAGTCAGGGAGATGAAGCGGCATTTTCTTTATTGCTTACATATTTTCATTCCCCGGCACTGAAATTTTGCAAGACTTTACTGAAAGATGATCAGGAAGCTGAAAATATGACGAAAGATGTTTTCGCCAAGATCTGGGACAGTCGCGTTCAGATTAATCCGGAAGCTAATTTTCAGACTTATCTTTTTGTTAACCTTCGAAATCAGATTTTCGATCAGTTTCAGAAGTTTGAAAACGATCAGATACTGAGACAGCAATATCTGGATAAAGTTGTCTGATATTCTACGATTTTATCAAATCCAACTTGATCAATATCCCGGAGAAAAGATTTAAATCCTTTGATAGATAGAAAGGACAGGTTTCGTTCTTACTTTATTTGAAAACGACTCATGCAAGAAAGTATAAGTCAGGACTTGATAGTAAAGCCATGAAACCACACTTTCACAAAGTTCCTATAAAATCTCAAAATTCGTTCAGCATCCGGCATGAGCGTGAATCCAGCTTTGGTACTGTCTGGCATTATCATCCGGAGCTGGAATTGCATTATCTGATCAAGGGAACCGGCGTCCGTTTCATTGGAGATAACATCAGCAATTTTTCTGACGGCGAATTGATTCTTTTAGGCGAAAATCTTCCGCATACCTGGCGTATGGAAGGTGAAGCCGATAATGCTGCTGTTGAAGTGATTATCATTCATTTTTTACCGGATTGCCTGGGTGGAGATTTATTGACACTGCCGGAAGCTTATCTGATTCCCAAACTTTATGAAAAGGCGAAGAAAGGTTTGGTTATTAAAGGAGAGGCCAGGGAAAAGATCACTGCATTGATGCGATCAACTGTTCAGGCGGAAAACCTTGACAGATTAATTTCTTTACTTACCATTCTGAAAATTCTTTCAGAAACGAATGATACAGAGACAATTACCTCAGCACACGCCTTTTACAAATCCAATGATTCGGAAACGTTGCGTTTGAATAAAGTATACGCCTATACTTTATCAAATTATAAAAATCCGATCACATTACAGGATGTGGCCGCTATCGCCAATCTCGGTGTGACTTCTTTCTGCCGGTATTTTAAATTAATGACCAAAAAAACATATAATGATTTTCTTGTGGAAATCAGGATCAGCCACGCCTGCCGCTTTTTGATTGAGGATAGTATGACGATCGAAGTGATATGTTTTGAATGTGGGTTTAATAATGTCTCAAATTTTTACCGCCATTTTAAAAATGTAACGGATATGACGCCTTTGGAATATAAAAGGAAGTATTTATTCAAGGTAAAAAAGGAAGCAGGGAAAGTTGCTGAAAGTGTGAACAGGTTTTTATAAAAGAAAACAGCATCAGAAAAACAGAGGTTTGTTAACTGCCTTTTCTAATGCTGTTTGCAAGCCAGAATATACTTTATCGTAACAGTCTGGCTGCCGGGGCGGCACCGCCGAAAGCCGACCGCCGAAGTTATCAATGATCGTGATTTTTCATCCATTCATCCATGGAAAATTTTCCTGAACCGATAACGGTGAATGTCAAAACCAATATAAGTGTGATCATGGATAACCATAATTCTGAATTGAAATATGAAAAACCAGCTCTGATATTTACGAAGAAAACGGCTGCAATCAGGATTGGAATCTGAAAAATAGCTGCGGTTCTGGTGAGACAGCCAAGTGCTATCAAAAATCCGCCGAAAATATGAGCAAACGCGACGTAATGTACAGCCATCACAGAATATAAATGAAAATCCATATTACTGATCAGGTGTGAAAGCCGCGCTGTATCGCTGATGAAGCTAATGCCTTTTACAAAAAGTAAGACACCCAAGCCGATACGCACAACGTCCATCCACGCGGGGTGATGTGTATCGCCCCAGCGTTCAATTCGGTTTATCATTTCCATAACTCTCAGAATGTTTTGGTTTTCAGAAAGTTATAAAATTACAGACAGGATGTCAATAGATAAATTATCTTTTTAATTTGAATAGTACAGTTTCCTTTGTGAAATTTCCTCATGGTAGTCAATGCTCTATCAGCGAGGTGTGTTTGGTATCTTTCATGGTGATGTAAACGGTCAGTGAAATGAAGATACAGGCCGTAACATACCAGTAATAATAATTTTCATGACCTGCATTTTTGAACCAAAGCGCCAGATATTCAGCTGTTCCGCCAAAAATAGCAACGGTTAAAGAATAGGGTAAGCCGACTCCCAGGGCCCGTACTTCGACAGGAAATAACTCTGCTTTTACGACCGCATTGATTGAAGTATAACCGCTTACAATAATCAGCGCAGCCATCAATAAACCAAAAGCCCCCCACATGGTGGTGGTATGGCTTAGCGTTGTAAGTAGTGGAATTGTACAAATTGTTCCCAAAACGCCAAAGGCGATAAGTAGCGGCCTTCTTCCAACGCGGTCACTTAACGCACCGAAAACGGGCTGTAATAATGCAAAAATCAATAATGAAAAAAAAGTTAACGTTGTGGATTGCCCTTTGGATAGTCCCACAGTATTAACCAGAAACTTCTGCATATAAGTGGTGTAAGTATAAAACGCGAGCGTCCCGCCCAAGGTAAGTCCGACAACGACGGCGAGTGCCCTGGGATGTTTCAGAAGTTCTTTCAAAGAGCCTTCTTTCTTCTCCGAAGAGGTACTCTTATTCTGAAAAGCATCTGTTTCGTGCAAATTGCTGCGCAGATATAGTGCGATCAAGGATAAGATAGCGCCAATGACAAACGGGATACGCCAGCCCCATTCGTGCATTTGTTGATCAGTGAGGAATATTCTTTGCAGGATTAATTGTAAACCCAGTGCTATTAATTGTCCGCCAATCAAAGTTACATATTGAAAACTGGAATAGAATCCGCGCCGTTCTTTGGTGGCTACTTCACTTAAATATGTCGCCGAAGTTCCATATTCTCCACCTACACTGAGACCTTGCAATAACCTGGCGATTAATAATAAAACGGGTGCGGCAATTCCTATCGTTTCATATCCCGGCAAAAATGCAATTAATAATGAGCCGAAAGACATCAGTAAAACGGATAAAGTCATCGACTCTTTTCGGCCCTTTGTATCTGCAATTTTACCAAACAAATACCCGCCAATGGGGCGCATCAAGAATCCTACGGCAAAAATTCCTGCGGTATTGATTAATTGTACAGTTGGATTTGAATCCGGAAAAAAACTTCCTGCAAAATAAAGAGAAAAAGCAGAATAGGCATACCAGTCATACCATTCGACAAGGTTACCAATGGAGCCGCCCATAATGGCTTTGAGCCGCCAATTTGTATCATTTTTATGCGGAAGCGTACTTGGAGTATTGATTTTGATCATTTACGTCAAGGATTTTGCAGGAGAAAAGGAGTCCTTTAAAGATAGAAGATTTTATGGAGAGGTTAAGCGGGGAGGAGGAAAATGTTACTATTACGTCGAAGACAGGTCTAATCCGAGGAAGTTACTACTTTTTAAAACTGATAATTCCTATTTTACCCGTACAACACCTAAAACTTTCCTCAAATGAAAAGTTTAATCACGCTGGTTTTACTGGGCACTGTTTTCTTTTCCTGTGCTTCGGTAAAAGTTGAGAAACTAACCACCAATCAACCAAAACCACGAAATTGTGAAGTAGAGGTTTTTAATAATGTGAGTGAGGTAAAAAGAAAGTTTGAAGTAGTTTGTGTGCTTGATAGCGAAACAGGAAACTCCATCTGGAATAAACGAACAGCCGAAGCAGCGATAGAAAATGCAAAAAACAAAGCCTGTGCATGTGGTGCCGACGCGATTGTAGTAACATCCTCGGGAAGAACGAAACTTAAACTTTATTCTTATCGGAGAGGGGTTGCCAGTTTGAAGGGGATTAAGTATTTGTAGCATTGGAAGAAGTAGGAATTCACGAACTAAATCAAAAAACGTATTTGTGGGATAGAAACTTTTTTCCTGAAAACTACGGATGGTATCAGGGTGCCGATGGGATAGGTTTTATGACAAACCCAAATCAAACAGGTAGGGTTGTTATCACAAAAGCGGATACGATATCCGGTGTTATATCCGGTACCTTTGAGTTTGAGGGGGGAAATTCGCTCGGGCAAAAAGTGAAGATTACGAATGGACGATTTGATGTAAACAGCAGAACCGTAAATCTTTAACAGCTAACCAACTACAATCATGAGAAATTTTTATCGCCTATTTTTAGGCCTGGCATTGCTATGCCCTTTATTTACTGCCTTTGGGCAGTCAAATGCCCGCACCACGCAGGCTAGCTAACCCCGATTACAAATCGTTAACTGGGGAATAACATTGTTAGGTGCCGTATATAGACATAAGAACGTTGAAGCTAATAGGATTGTAAAAATCAAAAAATATGCTTATTTAGAAATTATATTTTACAAATAAAAAGAATAATTATATTTACTTCAGTATACTTCCCTACCCTTTAAACTAACTAGTTCCAAGAAAAAACAAACCGTTCCTTGGGTGATCGCCTTCTTTTTCCTCGTTATATTTAGCTGCGATAAGGACAAAGCCGATCCTGAGTGTAAGGATGCATCCTGCTGCCATCCCGAGTATAATCAATATGTGGAGTACATCATTGATGTGCCTGCTCATTTGGCAGGGCCGAGGGTGTCTCAAATTTAAATTGAGGCACCCTCTTTTTTTTAGATGAACTTTTTTCCACCATCCACATAAAAAATCTTCACATTCAATTCTAATGGGCTTGCTTACCTCAAAAAGGCAAAAAACAACCCTCCTTAGGCTGCTTTTTTTCTGATATTTTGTGCTATTGCTAATAATCCCCATTCTATCTCCACTTTTTCTTTTCCTCTGAGCATGAAGCGGCGGAACCGGTGGTTCTCTTTTATATTTCCGAACACAGGTTCTACATCAAAACATCGTTTTTTTCGTCGTTCAATCCCTTCCGGACTATTGAGCAGTTCATATGCCTTCTTTTTCTGCCGTTCAAGTTCCACATTGACCTGAATAATTCTGTTCCCCTTGGATTTATGACAAGCTCCATTTAATGGGCAGCCATAGCAATTCTTAGCCTGGTACATTCTTGATGTCTGCTCGAAACCGGTACTGGTTTTCCTTTTACTGTTGCCGACATAATCCATTTGCTGACCCATCGGACAGATGTAACAATCTTTTTGCGGATTGTAAAAGAGTTTATCTGGGCTGAAAGGACGCTTCGCATTATAATTTTTGTTTTGCTGCTTGTCAAACATGCCATACTTTACATATGCAGCAATCTCTTTGCCTTCCAGCAAGGTGTAATTTTCTTGTGAACCATACCCAGCATCCGCAGTGACTACTTTTGGAAAACTTTTGAAACTGGTTTGGTGCTGAGCAATGTGATCGGTCAGCGTAGTTGTGTCTGTCGGATTGGGGTGTAGTGTATAATTGACAATAAATTGATTTGAGGTTGAGATTTGTACATTATAGGCAGCTTTGAGCTGACCATTTTTCATATGATCCTCTTTGAGCTTCATAAAAGTGGCATCCTGGTCTGTTTTGCTATAGCTATTGCGCTCGCCTAAAACAGCTTCTTGTCTTTCGTATTTAGCGATATTGGCCGGATACTCTTTGGTTACACGACGAAGTTTTGCCTTTAATTTTTTATCAATATCTTTTTTCTTACCTAATACTTCGTTGAGCTTATCAACTGTACTTTGGACTTTCTCTGTATCTATTTCAGTAAAATCCGGCGGATCAGGAAGCTCATCTTCTTTGCTGGCCACGCTTTGAGCATACTCCCAAATCTGACCTAACTGCTTCTTCATTTTCTCTTTATTAGTCTGGATAGCCTTTTTCCAGACAAAAGTATATTTATTGGCATTGGCCTCAATTTTTGTACCGTCGATAAAGATCTCCTCTATGCTCAGCAATCCTTCTTGGGCTAAAAGCAGGACCACCTGCTCAAAAACATTGCGCAAAGCCTCTTTTAGGCGGACACCCCTAAAACGGTTAATGGTATTATGGTCAGGATAACTCATCGAGCTTAGCCACATAAAGTAGATGCTTTCCTTACAAGCCGCTTCCAGCTTTCGACTGGAATAAATATTACTTACATAACCATAAACAAGAACTTTTAGAAGCATCTGTGGATGATAACTGGAAGATCCCCTGGTTTTGTAAGCTGCATGAAGTGGATCAAGATTAATCTTGTTAATTACGTCATTAACAATCCTAACCGGATGTGTCTTGGGCACCAAATCCTCCAAACTGGGAGGCAACAGCATCATCTGCTGCTGATTATAAGGCTTGAATGTAGGTCGTTTTCTGCTCATCATCAATGATTATCTATACCTAAAGATATAAAAATCAGTCGAATACAACAAGAAATACAATCAATAATAACAGCCCAAAACCAAATATTTAAAAGGATTTTTAAACGCAAAAAGGATGCCTTTATGAGACACCCTCTTTTTTGTTACCGTGGGGTATCTGACTGGGAATGAGATCCGTTATACATCGAATGCTTTAGAAATTTGCGAAAACTCCATGGATAAGATCAAAGGATTCACCCCGGATATTGTCCCAAGAGACTCTACCAAAATGACCTATGCTTATCGGGTTTCGGGTAAGATCCTTTCCGATGAAAAAAATCCCAGATTTTCCCCTACGCCGGTGCTTTACATTTACATTGATAAAATCGAAAAAATAAAACAATAAACCTATAAAATTATGAAAAAATAAAGGTAAGGGTAAACATCAGGGAAAAATCATTTTACAAGCCAATCTCTCGTGAACCTTTCTGGTTATATTGAACAGAGGTGATGGGGTCGAGAGTAAGAAAGCTATTGTAATCAAATAGAAACAGATAAATAAGCTTCTGTAACCATTAACGGAAGCTTATTTATTTAATCTGCTCCCGGATAAGGGCTGCTACCTTCTCAACCAAATTCCCATGCCCTGCGGCAAGCAAAAAGTACTGTTCTTCCGGAAGCAGCGCGGATAGTTTCTTTACATCTTTTGCCTTCAATAACTTATCATGTTTTCCGATAAACAAATAAACCTTCGTTCCATCAAGTTTTTTGTAAACCGCCGAAATATCAAATTTCAACATCCGGAAAGCCAGCCAGGAGCGGTAAATGGTTTCCTGCCGTTTTGGATCGGCGAGCATAAATTGTGTAAAACGAATGAGGCTTTTGTGGATAAGTCCGAATTTCTCAAACAAATTGGCTGATCTAGTTAAGATATCAGGATTTTGAAGTACCCAATGAAAAATTTTCCGGGTTAGCCGGAAGCGGCAAGCCAGAGTATAAACCGGATGTTCGGAAACGCCGTCCGGTGCGATTAAAAATGCCTTATCGATTTTGTTTGAAAAAGCCTCCAAAGTTGCCAAGGCAAATCTTCCACCGATACTGAACCCTACGATATCAAAACGGTCAATTTTATTTTCTTCCAGAAAGTCAGAAATCAGCTTATTCCAAAATGTTTTGGTAATAATATCCTGATCAGAGAAATCATCATTTCCATGGATTCCTTTACTTTGCCCGTGGAAAAATAAGTCGAAAGCATAGATTGTATAATGATCTCCCAAAAGTTGAGAAAAGGATTCAAAACAAATTAAGCCAGTTTGCGCAATACCGTGAAAGGCGAGGAGGATTTTTGGGCCGTGGCCGAGACGATGGTAATGAAGAGTATTACTCATAAGCGTCTCTTCGATGCCTGACACCGGAAACTTCCACGATCCTTATTACATCGTCAATTGAATATAGGACGCGATAATTTCCAATTCGAATTCTATATATATTTTGAGTTGAGGTTAATTTTTTACAACCCGGTGGGCGCGGATCGTTAGATAATAATTGGATTGCAGGAATAATCCTTTGAACTTCTGTTTTTTGAAGTTTACGAATTTCTCTTTGGGCAGAGCTTGAAATAATTACCTCGTAAATTTTAGGCATCGAATTTTCCTTCTGCCTTCAATTCCTGAACAAAAAGATCAAATGACATGGAATCTTCAGATTTCCTTTCTTCAACAAGGAGTGCATCCAGTACATCTTCAACAATCTGTCCGTGTTCTTCCATAGAAATAATAAGATCCGTCTTTTGACCTTTTTCATTGGTAATAAATCGAATACCAGTCATAGCTTTTTTTTATAAATATAAAAAAACCTCCGCACAAATCCATTGAATAACGTCCGGAGGTTTCTAAAACTCAATATTTCTTAATACTCCATCAAATAAGCCTTGATGAAATCATTAATCTCTCCGTTCAATACCGCATCCGTGTTAGAAGTCTGATGATCCGTGCGGTGATCTTTTACACGACGGTCATCTAAAACATAACTGCGGATCTGAGAACCCCATTCGATTTTACGTTTGGAAGCTTCCACTTCTGCGCGTGCTGCATTACGTTTTTCAAGCTCGATCTGATAAAGGCGCGATTTCAATAAACGGATCGCAACTTCTTTGTTCATAAGCTGAGAGCGTTCCTGCTGACATGCGATGATAATTCCGGATGGTTTGTGGTGCAAACGAACTGCCGTTTCCACCTTGTTCACATTCTGTCCACCCGCGCCACCGGAACGGTAGGTATCCCAGGTAATATCAGCCAGATTAACATCGATTTCAATGGTGTCATCCGCCAGAGGATACACATAAACCGAAGTAAATGAAGTATGACGGCGGGCATTGGAATCAAAAGGTGAAATACGGACAAGTCGATGAACGCCGTTTTCCGACTTCAAATTTCCATAAGCATATTCACCGGAAATTTCCAATGTTACGGATTTGATACCAGCCACATCACCATCCTGCAAATCTACCTCGCGAACTTTGTATCCGTTTTTCTCCGCCCACATGATGTACATCCGCATGAGCATCGATGCCCAATCCTGCGATTCGGTACCACCGGCACCAGAGTTAATTTCAATAACGGCCGGAAGTTCATCGCCTTCTTCGCCCATCATTTTACGGAATTCAATTTCGTCAAGTTTCGCTTCCAGCTTTTTGCCTTCCTCGTCGACCTCTTCTTCGGTAGCTTCACTTGCATCATAAAATTCCCAGATCGTATCCAGGTCGTCGCGTAATCTTGAAAGTTCTTCATAACCTGTGGTCCAGAACTTCAATCCACGAATTTCCTTCATTGTTTTCTCAGCCCGTTCCGAGTCGCCCCAGAATTCCGGTTGAGAAGTTTGTTGTTCAAGGTCGTCTAGCTGTTTTTTACGGTTAGCGTAGTCAAAGATACCTCCCCAAAGCCTCTACACGGGCCTTCAAGTCTTTCAATTGATCAAGTGTCATTGAATTTTTTGAATTTATAGTTGAAAAAAATATTTAAAAGTCAATTATTGTCAAGAAGTTGTCATTTGTTGTCAGGGGTGGTCAGGAAATGGTCATGGAGTTATGAGAGCGATACCTGACGATAAATGACCGCGTGGCGGACCGCAATCCTTGACAAAACCTGACTATAAATGACAATTTATTTGCCAATAGTTTTGATATAATTATTGAGCTTAACTGACAATGATTCGCAAAGTTGGCTTAATTCTGTGAATTTTTCTATGCTTATCAGATTTCTGTTTTTTGCTTTTGCGAGCCATGTTGCTGTCTCCTTTAAAGAACCACGTGCATAGAAGCAAAAGTTCAACACCTTTGCCATCTGATAAATATGCAGCTCTTCAAGTTTCATAATATAATGGTTAGCAGAAGAAAATCAGGAACAGTTCACTTTACAAGTACGCACAATTGCCAATCTGGTAACTTAGAATAATCCATGTCAACTCCTGACAACCAATGACAACCCCTGACAGTTACCCACAATCAAACGACTTCCTGACAACTAATGACAACCCTTGTCAATAAATGACAATTTCCTTACCACACTCGACCATTCCTGCCGTTTTCATAACGATATTCACTACCTTTGCATGAAATTTTTGTCAACCCATTTCTTTCAAATAAAAATACTAGAAAATGGCTCAAACGTATGACGTGATTGTGGTTGGTAGCGGTCCTGGCGGATATCCGGCAGCTATCCGTGCTTCCCAATTAGGACTAAAGGTAGCAATTGTAGAAAAGGAACTTTTAGGTGGAATTTGCCTTAACTGGGGCTGTATTCCAACGAAAGCTCTTCTTAAAAGTGCACAGGTTTTTGAATATATCAAACATGCAAAAGACTACGGTATCAACGTAGGTGAATATTCTGCTGATTTCGGAGGCGTTATCAAACGTAGCCGCGGTGTTGCAGACAGCATGAGCAAAGGAGTTGCTTTCCTGATGAAGAAGAATAAAATCGACGTCATCATGGGAACTGGTAAAGTGAAAGGTGTAAAAACAGTTGAAGTTACGGATAAGGACGGAAAGAAAACTGATTATACTGCTGGTAAAGGTGTTGTGATTGCAACAGGAGCCCGTGCCCGCGAATTACCAAATATCAAAATCGACGGTACGAAAGTAATCGAATACCGTAAAGCAATGAGCCTTGAAACACAGCCAAAAAGTCTTTTGGTAGTAGGTTCTGGTGCGATCGGAATGGAGTTTGCGTACGTGTACGCCACAATGGGTACGAAAGTTACTGTTGTTGAATTCCTTCCAAATCTTGTTCCTGTTGAGGATGAAGATATTTCGAAAGAAATCGCGAAGCAATACAAAAAACTGGGTGTCGATACATATGTAAACTCTTCTGTTGAGAAAGTTGATACAAGTGGAAACGGATGTAAAGTTTCTGTGAAAACTCCGGACGGAGAAAAAACTTTTGAAGTGGATGTAGTGCTTTCAGCAGCGGGTATTGTTTCGAATATCGAAAATATCGGTTTGGAAGAAGCGGGTATCAAAACGGATAAAGGTAAAATTTCTGTTAACGAATGGTACGAAACCAACGTTCCAGGTTTCTACGCAATCGGTGACTGTACACCTGGCCCTGCTTTGGCACACGTTGCTACGGCAGAAGGTATCATTTGTGCAGAGAAAATTGCAGGTCACAAAACGGAGGCTTTGGATTATGGAAACATTCCCGGCTGTACATATTGCCAGCCTGAAATCGCTTCTGTTGGTTTCACTGAGAAAAAAGCGAAAGAAGCAGGTTACGATATCAAAGTGGGTAAATTCCCATTCAAAGCCTCTGGTAAAGCTACGGCTGCAGGTGCTACGGATGGTTTCGTAAAAGTAATTTTTGATGCTAAATATGGCGAGTTCCTTGGAGCGCACATGATCGGTACAAACGTTACTGAAATGATCGCTGAGGTTGTAGTGGCTCGTAAACTGGAGACTACTGCACACGAAATCATGCGTTCAATTCACCCGCACCCAACCATGTCAGAAGCTTTGAAAGGGGCAACTGAGGCGGCTTATGGTGAGGCAATTGATTTGTAATAAGGCTTTCGGCAGTCGGCTATCAGCTTTCGGCAGATAAATAATAAAACCCTGGTGGACTTTGGTCTGCCGGGGTTTTTGTTTTTTACGAAAACCTATCAACCAGAATTACATTTTTATAAGTATTTGTAATTGAAATTTCCATAGTTTTATGTCAGCAAAAATCTGTTAATGGCATGTCTCATAGTGACTTTCATACAAAATCGCAGTATTCTGAAAATATAGAAAATTTCAGCAGGCTTAACCGTTTGGCAGGAAAACTTTATCGTTCGAATCCACTGAATAAAAAAGCGGTTTGTATGGATATTAGTAGTGAAGATGTGCAGCAGCTTTTGAAAAGTCTTAATCACTTTCAGGTAAAATATCTTTTAATAGGAGGAATGGCGGGAGTAGTTCACGGGCACATTCGTACTACGCAGGATATGGATCTTTGGGTTAAGAACGACCTTGACAATACAAAAGCACTCATTAAAGCACTATCCGAAAATGATGTGGTTGGCAGTCATTTGCTAATAAACATGCCGCTTATTTTCGGTTATACTTCCATCCGTTTTGGAATGTCCGGATTTGAACTTGTTTTGGGACATTCATTAAAGGCATTTTCAGAAGCTGATTTTGATGCTTGTTATGAACGTGCTTTGCAAGCGGATCTGGATGGAATTCCATTTCCGGTCATTCAGCTTAGAGATTTGATTAGGGAAAAAGAGGCAACAGGACGTCGTAAGGACTTGGCTGACGTTGAAGAATTGCAGCGTATTTGGGAGGGGCAGCAATTGTAAATTAATGATCATGCAAATTTTAATCTCCGTAGAATAACAGCTTTGAATTTATCTTTATTTAATTTGAAAAAATGAAGATTGAACTCAGCATATGAAAAAAATTCTCCTGCTCGGTTTATTGGCGTTAGTCGGTTACGGACTTTTTGGTGTTGCTGCTTTTTATATCGGTAAATCCATGGATTATTGGAAAAATCCATGGGCATATAGTCGCGATGAAAAAGCAGTTTTATTGATAGGGAAGTGGGAGGGAAGTTTTAAAGATCCTGATGGCATTATGAAGGATATAAAAATGGAAATCCTTGTGCCAGAAACGGACTCAGAACGATGGGCTAGGGCGTTTAAGAAGAAAAAACGTCGTTTTGTCAATAGAGGAAAAAATTTTGATGGGCCTGTCATTGTCTCCAGCAAACTCGGTACTGAGTATTATTCGATATCGGGAAAAGTAAATCAAGACGATAATCATAAGATTTATCTGAATTTTCACACGGACGAAAAGAAGAAAAAAGTGCTTCCCAATTTTATCCTATCAGAAAGTAGCGATGGGAAGTGGGAAAGTAACACAATAACTTTTTTTGCCAGCTTTTCTTACTTTAAAGCTAATGGTACATCGCTTTACGAGAGCAGTAATTCCAAACATCAAATGAAAATAAAAGTCAATTTACAGCGTGTTCAATTGTAAATTTCTTTTCAAACACGCTGTAAAAAACGATTATTTCACTTTCTGACGACGCTCCATCGCTTCCCTCCACGTTGTCAGAATAATCCCTTCTTTTTCAATAAATTTCCGCAATTCCGGATCAATCATTGCCAGAAAATCACCTTCACGGGTTGGATAGGAATCTGTAATTTTTGGAAAAACTTCGGTATGGATCGTGCAATGCATAATCACCATCGTAAGGCCGGGTTTAATGTTTTTGATTGCCTGGATGTATTTTTGCGTTTTATATTTTTGAAGTGCTTTTTCAGACTTGTCACCCGATTCCGGACCTTTCCACCCATAACTTGAATTTTCCAGATCGTCCAAAACAGGTAAACCGGCGTCCCAAAGCTGTTTTCCAACCATTTGGGTCATGGCCAGCTGATCAGCAATAATTTTTTCCTGAACCTGCACGACAGAATTATGTCCGCCCGGAAACATGACCGGTATTTTTTCTTCCATACCCACTTTCAGATAACGCTGCAAAAATTCCGGCGTAGCGAAAAGCGTTCCCATGTGAGAATCCAAATGCGTGGGTGTGAAACCCATCGTTCTTGCCCGGTCAAGTTGTGCCCGGATTTCTTTTTCAACTTCATCCGGCGTGGCATTTTTGACGACATCTCCGACACCTCTCCACATTGCACCTTCGGAATCAACCAAACCTTTAACCTGATTTTTACCGGCAAGCGGTCCCCAGCGATAATCTTTCCATTCAGAAGTCAACGTCAAATGCAGCCCCGCATCTATATCCGGATTTTCTTTTAAATAATGAACAAAACCTGGTACCCAGCCGCAAGGCATCATCACGCTTAACGAATTGGCAACGCCTTCTTTTATTGCCTTTATCGCTCCCTGGTTGGATTCATAAGACATACCAACATCATCCACGTGGATAATCAATACCTTTTTCCCTTTTGGATAACCGAGTTTTTCAGCATAGGTCTGCTCAAAAACCTGCGCGGATACGGTTGAGCAGACTAATATGTTTAGGAATATAAATAGTTGTTTCATGTGATTTTTGTTTAATTATGCTGAAAACATGGAGGCTATAAAACTATACACCTAATGAAGCATTTCGTACTATTCTTTTTACTGCTTTCTCTCTCTGGGCTTAAAGCAAACGCACAAATAACCAAAGCGAAGGAGATTGTCGCGCAGGCTTTGAAAGTGCATACTTCCGGAAAAAAAATCGAACGTTTTGAATTACATGCAGAACATAAAAAACTGACCAGAGCGTCGTTTTCGCTGCAACAGCCCGATCCATTTCTACATGTCATCGATTCATTGATGAAAACTTTACCTGATTCGATGCAAAAGGAAATGGAAGCTCAGAAGATCAGAGGGGAGGAAGAACTATTCAAGACAATTGAGGAGGACTATGCCGGTGTTAAGGAGCTTTATTTTGTTGATCTTCCATTAAAGAAAATAGCTAGTACTGGCATAAGACCAAATCGTTTAAGAGGAAAGAATGATACGACAAGCGCTTTGTTTGATTTTAAAGAGGCCTATTTATTGTCAATTGCTTTTAAATTTAATCCCGTTATCCTTTTACAGGTTATGGAGCAGGATTCTACTCAATTGCATTATACCGGGAAAGCGACAATTGATAATCAAGATTTCTTTCTGGTACAAGTGAGGGTTGGTAATAAGTGGCTAGAAGTGTATTTTGATGCAAAAAGTTATTTAGTGAGCAGATTGTCAGAGCCCTTGGTAGACGAAGATCCTTTGATGGGAAAAGGGCCTCTTCCATACAGTCATATTATCTCTTACAAAAACTACGAGTTAAGAAATTCGTTTTTATTGCCAAATCGGGTGGAAGAAACGAATACTAATCTACCCTTTACTAATAACAAATTAATTACGTGGGTAAGTATCAATATAGTTTTTCCGGCTCACGTTTTTGATCCGCCGCTTACTTATGAAGAAAAGATTAAATATTCATTCGAGCATATTGGCGATAATTTATTTGTGATGGAAGAAAAAGCAAGTTACTTAAACAGTCGATCAATAATCAGGACGAATTCTGATAATACCATTGACATTTTTACAAATCTGTCCAATAACGATTTACTAAATAAAAAGAAGTTGAAGGCAATTAATTTGCAGTTCAAAAATCCTAAGATTGGCAATATATATAGTTCAGCATACCTTTCCGGATTTTCATCGCTTTCCTGTTTTTTCTCGAAACAAATCCACGTAAAGGCGCCAAAAGCAACCGGGATTTTCGCGGACCAGAAGACTTCTGGTAATCCTGTGGAGGATTCAGTTCAGGTCGCAGTCAGGGCGAAAGGTTTATTAACAACCTTTGATCAGGATTTTGCAACGCAAACTGAAAAGGCATTTATTTTAAATCCTGGTGCAAATCCTGAACATAATAATATATGGGTCGCCTATTATTTGACAAATAACAAAGTGATTTATCTTGAAGGATATGCCTATAGAAACTTGAAAAATGAAAATAATACGGTTGCACCAAGTGATGTAGCACTGATGAAATTAATTCAGAATAAATCCTTAAGTGTCGAAAAAATTGTTTTCTCAAAATCTTTTACTGATGATGCCTCGCTTTTTGTAACATTTGCCGATTTTGAAAAACGGATAAAAAATTCAGTCTCTTCTGCGGATAAGGTAAACAAAAAGTAAGTTGTGCAGTCGTTCCCGGATACAATACCATCACTCTTTTCTCGTTATTTGCCGACAATTACACCCCGGAACAACGCATGAAATTTTCCCGACTTTTACTTTTCAGCTTACTTTTTACGACCGTATCTTCTGCTCAGGCTCAGCATTTTGCATTGAGCCGTCTTTTTTATCCCAATGTTACTTTAAAAGCAGACTACAATGTACCGTCAAATTTGGGCGGTGGTACGGGAACAGAATATGGCCTGACACGCAGCGGTTTTTTTGGTATTATTCCGATTCAGAGTGAAGTACAGTTGGGGTATAGTTTGAAGAAAAAGTTTGACCTGCGTGCGGTGCATACTGTTTTGTTAACACAATTCACACAACTCCAACCTACACTTGACGGGAAAAATATACCTGATAATGGTTATAAAACATTGTCACTCGGTGTGATCAGATTACAGGCCAGTATCAAGGACCGGCTTTGGGTATATGGAGGAGGATTGGGTATGACGGAAAGTAATGAAACATTTTTTACACCTCAGCCATTTTTCTGGGGTGGTGCAGCGCGGATGCATATTCTAGGGCTGCATACGCAAATTATGTATGGTTCAATTTTGGCTTACAATCAGAAACTCCGCTTTGTTCCGGTTTTTGGTGTAAACAAAAGATTTGGAAGAGACTGGCGCGTTTCGGCTTTGTTGCCTTTTATGATGAATGTAAACTATCGGTCGACCAAGTGGTTTAATATGGATATGCTGGCCGGATTGAACGGATATAGCGGCGGTTTCCAGATACAGACACCGGAAGAGAAAATGCTGCGTCGTGAGAATTACCGTCAGATCAAATTGGGTGTTTCAGCGAATGCTCATTTATTCACTGTACTAAATATTTCTTTAGAAGCGGGGGTAACCACTTTTCGTCAGCTAAAAACTTTTAATAGTGCGCGAGAAACACTTACGGCTTATACGCCCGGAACCACACCCTACATAGGAGCCAGTGTGCGTTACATTACGAGTAAATCAAAATTATCCAACCGCTTTACCCGTAAAATGGGCTTAGGTGGGGGTGGAGGAATTAACTGGTAGAAAATATTTACAGAATGTTCATTATTTCAAAAGCGCCAATGGGTGCAGAGCATCCAAATATTTGTAGAAAAGGCGATTAAGTTCCAAAATGTTTAGGCGCAGCGCACCGGAATAATTTGTTCTAAACCAATCCGAATTTCTCTGCTTCCGTTTTTAATAACGCTTTATCAATTGGTACCACACCAACCAATTCACAAACCAAACCGCCGCCCAGATTTGAAATTCCTGCAATTGACCGTGGCGGCAGTCCAAGCGCAACACAACAGGCTGCAATACTGATTACCGTGTCTCCCGCTCCGGATACGTCAGCGATCTGACGAATATGTGCTGGAAGTTTGTGGATTTCTTCTTCAAAGTCGATATAAACACCTCTTTCTGAAAGTGTTATGAGTGCGCCTTTTGCTCCCAAAGTCTCCTTTAGTTGCTCAACGGTCTGTCTTAATTCTTCCGGGTCGTCGACGTTAAATTCTACTTTTAATCCTTCACGTAACTCTTTCAAATTTGGTTTGAAAAGCGTCACGTTATTGTAAGATAAGAAATTGCGTTTCTTGGGATCTACGACTGTCGGAACATTATGTTCATTTGCATATTCCGTAATTTCCGCAATCGCTTCGGCGGTCAGAACACCCTTGTCATAATCTTCGAAAATAATTACGTCGCTGGAAGGAATCAATTCTTTTGCTTTACTGACCAATCTGTCTTTTTCTTCTGTAGAAATTGACTTATCCGTTTCCGTATCAATCCGAACAACTTGCTGAGAACCAGCAATAATTCGTTCTTTAATTGTTGTGATACGGCTTTCGCTGCGAATCAAACCTTCACAGTTTAAACCCTTTTCAATCAGACTGTTTTTGAGCGAGTCACCGGATGCATCTGTGCCGATAACCGTACAAATAATTGCTTCTGCACCCAAAGCCTGAACGTTCAAAAGTACATTTCCGGCGCCTCCCAAACGAAATTCACGATGGCTTACATTGACAACCGGAACAGGTGCTTCCGGAGATATACGTTCTACTTTTCCCCAAACGTAAGAGTCGAGCATAACGTCACCGATGACAAGAACACGTAAAGAATTGAATGCTTCAAAAACCTGATGGATATTCATTAATATAATTTTGACGGGATTAACCGTTTGTTGACGAATTGATTTTGACCAGCTCGTGGAAGGCTGGAAGCTTTTTGATGCCAAAATTCGTACAAAGGGTTGTAAAAATCAAACCATTCAGACATTTGCAACAAAATGCATGCTGGTGATTTGAAAACGTTTGTTCAGATAAAGCCGATGCGCGTCCGTTCGGTTTGGATTTACGCCCGAATCCAGATGGATTTGGTCATATTTTTCTTTTTTCGCAAAATCAATAATCCAATCGAGGAGTATCCCTGCATATCCATTTCCGCGATATTCCGGAAGTGTGGATAAGTCGTCGATGTAAATATATTTTCCGCGGAAGAGATTATATCCGGTTTCAAAAACTGCGACTGCGGCAGCTATGCCGTCAGCTTCAATGAAAATAATTTGCCTGTTGTCGGCCAGCGTTTTTTTGACTGCCTCCAAATAAAGCTCATCTGTTAAAGATGGCCGCAGTGCCTGAATAGCACTGCGGCATTTTAATATATCTGTTTCCGTAGCAACGATCTGAACTTGTGTCATACCTGATTTCCCGGGAAAGTTAGGTTACTCAAATTGTGTCCCATCTTGTCACGTTTTGTGATCAGATATTTTTCATTATACGGATTCGAAGGAATTTCGATGTTAACTGAATCAACAATCTCTAAACCGTAACCAATAAGGCCGGCACGTTTTTTGGGATTGTTTGTGATCAGTTTAATTTTCGTGATGTCAAGATCACGCAGAATTTGAGCTCCCACGCCGTAGTCACGCTCATCGCTCGCAAAACCTAATTCGAGATTTGCTTCCACCGTATCGCGGCCCATTTCCTGAAGCTTATAGGCTTTTAATTTGTTCAGCAAACCAATCCCTCTGCCTTCCTGATTCATGTAAACAATTACGCCCTTACCTTCTTTATTGACCAGATCCATAGCAGCATGAAGCTGTGGGCCGCAGTCGCAGCGGCAAGAACCGAAGATATCGCCAGTCATGCAGGAGGAGTGAACGCGAACCAAAACAGGCTCGTCTTTTTCCCAGGTACCTTTTACCAAAGCAAGATGCATATCACCGGTGTTAATCTGGCGATAAGCAATCAGGTCAAAATGCCCCCAAGCGGTAGGCATATCGACACCGATTTCTCTTTTGATCAGAGATTCCTCGCGCAGCCGGTATTCGATCAGGTCTTTGATACTTACTAGCTTTAAATTTAAGCGGTCAGCAATTTCCCGAAGCTCTGGCAAACGGGCCATGGAGCCATCTTCATTCAAAATTTCAACCAAAACGCCAGCCGGAGATAGCCCCGCCAGACGAGGAAAATCGATTGCAGCTTCGGTATGTCCGGTTCGACGCAACACGCCGCCTTTTTTCGCTTTCAAAGGGAAAATATGCCCGGGACGCCCCAGGTCGGCTGGAACTGTGTTTGGATCAACCAGTGCCTGAATCGTTTTTGCGCGGTCGCTGGCAGAGATCCCTGTTGTGCAACCATTGCCTAATAAGTCAACAGATACGGTAAAAGCCGTTTCATGAAGTGCTGTATTATTGCCAACCATCATGTCAAGTTCAAGTTCCTCACACCGCTCTTCTGTGATCGGAACACAGATCAGGCCCCGGCCTTCTCTGGCCATAAAATTGACGATTTCAGGCGTTGCCAACTCTGCTGCACAGATGAAATCGCCTTCATTTTCACGATCTTCATCATCCACCACAATGATCAACTGGCCGTTTTTTATGGCCTCAATGGCATCTTCAATCGAATCTAATACTATGGGATTACTATTATTATTCATTATTCGGGTAGACAAAAAATAGTTTTACGGGAAAACACGTTTTACTTTATAAAGGTACAGCGTTAATGTTGAAATGTCTTAATTTTGAACCTTTATTAGGTGAACAACCGATTTTTCAGATGGGTTTCAAAATAGGTCATTTCGAAGTTGCAAATGCCCATATTTACTATTAGTTCAGCGTTCATGAGAAGATCGTTACTGCCATTATTTTTTGTATTTTATATATTGCAATCGTCTTGTGTTTACGGTCAGGAGATTGTTGGGGGAGGAATGTGTGAAGGGTTAAACAAAGGTTCTTTTGAGGTTTCCCCCTCTTATGTTGGTTGCGGGACTCTTGAAGTAGATTTTATAAATACATTAGCTGGCGCAGATAATGTGGCATACATACCAAATTATGATCGCATAAGTCAAATAGCCGAGGCTCCGAAAGAATTATCTGCTACTTATAATAATCCGGGAACTTACACGGTCTTGCAAGTGGGTAGCAAGGGACCGGGATTTTCATTGTGCAAGCAGGTTCATGTTCTTGAAAACCGCAAGATTGACGCCTCTCTTGAAATATCTTGCGGAAAACTGGCATTAGTGAAAATTATAGACAATAACATATCGAATGCATACGACTATGTTGAAATTAACTGGGGTGACGGAGATATTTCGGAATGGAGGCCGGGAAGTGGAAATATAAACCATGGTTATTCCGGTTCGCTTCAAAAGATTTCAGTTCAAGGTAAATACAGCTCTTCTTCCGTAAATTGTAGTGGTCAAGTAGGGTTTTTAGACCCAGCAAATGTTGAAAATTCCATTGAATCCATCCAAATTAACAGGGTTGAAATGCAGCAGGATGGAATCATCTCCTTGCTTTATCAAGGGAAGGAAGGAGTATCAACGGAAGTCTTTTACTCTGAATCAAACGGAAGTTATTTGAGTACAGGCAAAGTTAATGATACAGGCCAGACAAGCAGTATAAATATTGACAAAAATTTAGATTCAGAAAAGGAATATAAACTTAAATTGACATCGCCAAATAGTTGCGGTGGAAACATTGACAGCAGAGAAGTAAAGACAATGGTTCTGGAAGTCACGCCGCTGGAAGGAGAAATATCTTTAAAATGGAGCCGATATATTGACGATAATGATTTCGTCGGTTATCAACTTTTTCGTGATGGTGCTCCAATCCAAAGTTTCACCTCAATCGATGAGTTGACTTTTAGCGACAAGGATTTGGATTGTAACAGAACTTACAAATATCAGATCGTAGCCTCCACGAGCCAGGTAAACTCGTTTTCGGCACCCAAAAGTGAAAAGATGCTAAGCTCAACACCTGACAACATCGAAGGTGCAAGCGTCACGGTAGCGGATAATAATGTGATCACAGCAGATGTTGTATTAGGTGAAAATGGATTGACTAATTCCTATAATCTGATTGTTGAACGATCTGAGCAGGGAAGCGCGAATTTTGTTAAAATATCTGATGATCAGAATCAGGATCTGCGTTTCGAAGATAATGACGTTAACACCGCTGCGACATCTTACTGTTACCGTTTTAAATATGAAAACTCCTGTCAGCTAAGTACAGATTTTACTGAGCCGGTATGCTCAATTTTGCTTCGCCAATCTCCGCAAGAACTCACCTGGAATAGTGCGGTTCCATTTACCGAAGGCCTGGATTCTTATGCTGTAATTCAAAATGAATCCAATACGCAGACCCCGGTTGGATTAAGCACAAATTACCAGCTGGACCTGATGAATCAGCCCAAAACAGAATTTTCGTTCAGGATCACTGCAAGATCAGAAAGTGGAAATCTCATAAGTTTCTCAAATCTGATCCGGTATGAGCAAAATGTGACGTTGTTAATACCTGATGCCTTCACACCTAACGGAGATAACCTCAATGAAAAATTTGAGATCAAAGGTTTATTCGTGCATTCATTCCAAATCTTAATTTTTAATCGTTGGGGACAAGTTGTTTTCCAGTCCAGCGACATCCTCGATAGCTGGGACGGAACCATTAACGGTGCCAATGCACCAGGAGGGTATTATACGTACAAAACAGAAATAACTGATATTGAAAATAAACCGTTTGTGAAGGAAGGAACTGTTTTTCTAATCAGGTAACTAACCGTTTATTAAATATTTTGGAGATATTAAGGTTGAAAATGAAGGACTTAATTGATAGTTTTTTAAATTTGGTTCTTTGTTAGATTGACTCGACGTAAACCACTCATGCGTAATATGCTGTAAAAAGTGTAACCGCAACCTCTTTAAAATACACACATATATGAAAAGAATAATACTTGTCATTTTTCTGCCATGCCTTTTGGTATCTAATTTTTTTAATCTCTATGGTCAAGGCCTATGTGATAATGGCGGTGGAGGATTTGAACTGGATAAATATGAAGGGTGTGCACCATTGCCCGTAAAAATTAAAAATACGGTTCCGAACTCTTTCAGTGTTGGTTATGACGTGAATTACGACGGGCAATCACAAACTCCATTATTGGCTCAGGGATTGCCATCGACAACCTATTATAGTCCGGGAAATTATACAATTTTACAAGGTGGTAGTGTATCAACGGGTCCCATTTATGCTTGTAGAAAGGTTAAAGTTTATGAAAGCAGATATCTGAATGTGCGGTATACTTCCTGCGGAGGAGGCAAGATAAAACTTTTATTCAACGATGATATCATCTTACAAACTTACGATAAGGTAGAAATCAATTGGGGTGATAATTCTAGTGCTGTTTTGAATAAAGGAGATGCGCTGGAACTTGAACATACTTATGCAACGATAACGACAGCCCCGGTAATAAAAATAAAAGGAATTTATAATTCGAACACAGCATGTAAAGAGGGCTTGGAATTGTCTGTCGGAATTTCTTTTCAACAACCTCTTCTGAAAAACATTCAGATCAAAACGCTTCAAATGAATGGCAACGGAAGTATGGATGTGCTGTACGAGGGAGTAGCATCCATCTCTACCAATATTTCAACAAGCAGCGATGGTGGGGCTAACTATATAGTTGGTGGGACAAGAACATCAGGTGGTACACAGTCTTACAGAATTTCAAATTTAAATATTGCTCAGGTTTATCAGGTGAAACTTTCTTCCAAAGACTTGTGTGGCGGTCAGCAGGATAGTGAGATAGGCACAAGTATGTCCCTAAGAGGCGTTTCAGCAAATGAAAAAAATACTTTAACATGGAATGAATATCCTAACGCTGACGACTTTCGGGAATATCAATTGATGCGGGATGGGGTGTTATTGAAATCTTTTACTGATATCAAAACAACGTCGTTCAGTGACGAAGACGTGGAATGTGGAGATAATTTTGAATACTCAGTTACTGCCATAACCAAAAATATTCAGTCGGTTTCAGCACCTATTATTGTTAAAACTTCAACTTCTGCTCCACAAGCCTTGGAGAATTTATCTGTAACCGTCCTTGGAGACGATCAGATTCAGCTGGATGCACTGGTGCCCGGCGCAAGCTCTAAAAGTAATTATGAGTTATTGGTGCAAAGGTCGGAGGGATTAGACGGCCCTTTTAAGAAAGCAACCACATTATACAATGAAATAACGTATCAGGATTTTGATGTAAAGGCTAATCAAAACTCTTATTGCTACCGGGTAATGTATCAAAATGGCTGTGGACAAAAGGCTCCTATGTCTGAGCCGGTTTGTTCTATTTTATTACAAAATACGATTTCGGCTTTTTCCTGGTCGTCGGAAAGGCCATTTACAGATGACATTAAGTCTTATAAAATGATTCAAATCGGTTCGACAGGCTCTCGTGTAGAAACCGATTTGAAACTTCAAACGTCGTTTGCTCCTCAATTTACCGGTAACGGGGATCCTGCCTATACATTCCAGATTGTGGCGGAGTCAAAAACAGGAAACTTTCAAAGCTTTTCAAATGTCATAAACTATAAAAAAGATGCAGACGTTTTTGTGCCGACAGCCTTTTCACCAAACGAAGACGGAATAAATGATATATTTGAAGTCAAGGTTTCCATGTATAAAGCTTTTCAAATGTCAGTTTTAAACCGCTGGGGGGAAGTTATTTTTCATTCCAATGATATAACGAAAGGTTGGGACGGGATGTTTAAAGGAGAAATTGCGGCAGTCGGATCCTACATTTATGATATCGAAATTGTTAATAATTTAGATCAAACCGTGAAAAAAAGCGGTACTTTTGTGCTCTTGAAATAGACTTAAATTTTTATATCACTTCATAATTTTTAGTTTATGTTTGGAAATATGGCTGACATGATGGGTCTCATGGGTAAAATGAAAGACCTTCAGTCGCGCATGAAAGAGGCGCAGGATGAACTTGCTACGATTGTTGAGTCAGCAGAGTCTGGCGGAGGAATGGTGCGTGCGACTGTAAACGGACAAAAAACACTGATCGGTTTAGAGATTGACAAAGACCTTGTTAATCCTGATGATAAAGAAATGTTGCAGGATCTGATCGTTGCGGCAGTTAACAAAGCATTCGAAAATATTGAACCGAAAATAAAAGCACATTTGCAAAAAGCGACCGATGGAGTTCTTCCCAACATTCCCGGTTTGGACCTAGGGGGATTCATGAAATAATTCCCTCTTTTTACGAATGACTCCAACTGTTGCAATTGTTATCCTGAATTATAATGGCAGGCATTATCTTGAAAAATTTCTACCAACAGTGCTTCAATATGCTGAGGGTTACGAAATTTGGGTAGCTGACAATGGTTCAACAGATCAATCATTGGAGTGGCTGCAAAGCCAGTATCCTTCGGTTAAAACACTTTATATTTCTGAAAATAAAGGATATGCAGGTGGGTATAATAAGGCGTTAAGTCAAATTAACGCCGAATATTATGTTTTGCTGAATTCTGATATCGAAGTCACTCCGAACTGGATAGCACCAGTGATTTCCTTTATGGAGTCGGATGATAACATTGCGGCTTGCCAGCCTAAAATAAGAGCCTACGACCTGCCAACCCATTTTGAATATGCAGGAGCGGCGGGTGGATATATGGACTATCTTGGATATCCATTTTGTCGCGGTCGTATTTTCGATACCCGGGAAGAAGATCTGGGCCAGTATGACGACGTCAAGGATGTTTTTTGGGCAACCGGCGCTTGCCTTTTTGTAAGATCAAAGGCCTATCATGAGGCTGATGGATTTGACGAACGGTTTTTTGCCCATATGGAAGAAATCGATCTTTGCTGGCGGTTGTTAAATTTGGGTTATCGTATTACTTTCTGTTCAGAATCAACCGTTTACCATGTCGGTGGCGGCACACTCCACAAATCTAATCCCCGCAAAACTTTTCTCAATTACCGGAATAATCTGATCATGCTTTTCAAAAATCTTCCAAAAGGAAGACGAAAGAAAACATTATTTTTCAGGTTGATACTCGATGGAATTTCAAGTGCACGTTTCATTGCAGCCGGCGCCTGGCCTGACGTTTTTGCTATTATTCAGGCTCATTTTGCATTTTACGCGCTGATTCCGGTTTTATTGAAGGAACAACAGGGGCGTACCCGCTATCGCGCTCCTCTATATTACCGAAGTATTGTCTGGGAATATTTCGTTTTGGGAAAACACCGGTTTTCTCAACTAACAGGAATAACATTTCCTTCTGAAACTACAACTCCCAAAATGTAGGACTGTTATGTCTGCGCCAGTTCTGACGCATTTCCATCCAAAATGCAAGTACGAGATAGAGGATAATCGGTGAACCGAAAGTCATAAAAGTCGCATAGATGAAATAACGGCGGATGCTGCTTGCAGGGAAATTGAGCTTTTCACCCATTCTTGCACAAACACCAAATATCTGATTCTCTACAAAGTAACGAAAGCGATTCATATCTGATTTGGAATTAATGAGCTCAGAACTAGCAATTCTCAGTGCAATATACAAAAGAGTATTTGAATTTTTATCGATCTGTTTTTAAACGATTTTATACCGTTAACTTGGAAATTTTCAAATTCTTGGTGCAAATAAATTGTTTTCCCAACAATTTTTGTTTCTTTGTGATTGAAGAAATTGTTAGTGCTACATTATTATTGATATGCCTCAATAAAAATTGCCAAAATTTATTCTGTTAATTGGTTGAGCCTCCCTCAATTCTTTGGCGGAAGATAATCAAGGTTTTGTAATGAAACGCTCGCAACTCTTTATGTATTTTCAACTTATTTCATTTTTTTATTCCACTATTATGCCAACAGGTACTGTAAAATTTTTCAATGAAGCTAAGGGATACGGCTTCATCGTTGAAGACGACACAAACAGAGACATCTTTGTTCACGTGACAGGATTGGGAGGACTTACTATCCGTGAAAACGACCAGGTTGAATACGAGGTTGTTGAGGGGAAAAAGGGACTAAACGCTGTTCAAGTAAAAAAAATATAGTTTTTTTCTACTTGTCGGAGCAAAAAAATACCGCAGTTTAAGGTTGCGGTATTTTTATTTATAAGAGGTAATTAGTTATTCCACCCAGGTTTTAACATCGTCTAGTCCGGGCATCTTTTCATCGATTTTCAACTTCTTACGCATACCGCCCAGATCATTAAATATTTTGTTTGGGTTCGCTGCCTTCAATTGTTCAATCGTGAGAATATTCATTTTTTGCAGCGCTGGAATCCATACTGCAGGTACATTAGCTGCCACATAATCAGCTTCTTTTGCCAGTTCCTGTTTTTTCTCCGGGCGCATGTGCGGGAAGAAAAGAACCTCCTGAATACTTGAATTATTAGTCAGCATCATCGTCAGACGATCAATACCAATTCCGATTCCAGATGTCGGAGGCATACCATATTCCAGTGAGCGAAGGAAATCTTCATCCATTTCCATGGCCTCATCATCTCCGCGTTCTTTTAATTTTAGCTGATCTTCAAAACGTTCCCGTTGTTCGATAGGATCATTTAATTCTGAATAAGCATTGGCTATTTCTTTTCCATTCACAAATAACTCGAAGCGCTCAACCATACCGGGTTTTTCACGATGTTTTTTTGTCAAAGGAGACATTTCAACCGGATGGTCCGTGATAAAAGTCGGCTGAATGATAAATTCTTCTACTTTCTCTCCGAAAATTTCATCGATCAATTTTCCTTTACCCATGCTCTCGTTCACCTCCATGCCCCAGGCCCGGCACTGCTCACGAATGGCGGTTTCATCCAATTCGTAGACATTTAAACCTGTATACTGATGAATCGCATCGGTAATGCTCAATCTTGGGTAAGGACCTGCAAAATCAAGCTCTACATCGCCAAATTTCGCTTTTGTGGTTCCGTTCACTGCAAGTGCAACATTTTCAAGAACTTCCTCAGTCATTTTCATCATCCACAAATAATCTTTGTAGGCGACGTATAATTCGACCGTGGTAAATTCGGGATTATGCGTACGGTCCATACCTTCATTACGGAATAATTTTCCGAATTCATATACGCCTTCAAACCCACCAACGATCAGACGTTTCAGGTGAAGTTCAGTAGCGATACGAAGGAATAAATCGGTATCAAGTGCATTATGATGCGTTTCAAAAGGACGAGCCGCAGCACCACCATGAATGGTTTGCAAAACCGGCGTTTCAACTTCCAACCAGCCTTTTGAATCAAAATAAGAACGCATTGTTGTAATGATTCGCGCACGTTTCTGGAAAATCTGACGCACTTCCGGATTTACGATCAAGTCTACATAACGCTGACGGTAACGTAATTCAGGATCAGTGAATCCATCATAAATATTTCCCTCCTCATCACGTTTCACCACAGGAAGCGGACGAAGTGATTTATTTAAAATCTTGAATTCCTGAACATGAACAGAAATCTCTCCCGTTTGTGTAGTAAAGACAAAGCCGGAAACGCCGATAATGTCCCCAATATCCAGCAATTTCTTAAAGACCGTGTTATACAATGTTTTATCTTCTCCCGGACAAAGGTCGTCGCGGCGGAAATATAACTGTATGCGATCTGTGCTATCCTGTAACTCAGCAAAAGCAGCGCTTCCCATGATACGGAAACCCATTAAACGCCCCGCAATTGTTACCTGTTTATAATCTATCTTATTGTTTTCGTAATTCTTAACAATGTCAGCCGCAGTAACATTTACTACAAATTCTTCGGCTGGATAGGGTTCAATCCCCATTTTGATTAATTCTTCGCGTTTTTGGCGGCGTAATATTTCCTGTTCGCTCAGTAGCATTTTATATGGCAATATTTGTGAAAATGAACTCTTTGAGTTGCAAAAGAGTGCGCGAAATTAGCATTTTTTGCTATTAATACCGAAGTAATGTAAGGTAGATTGGCGATGATGTTGAAAAAGGGAATTTTTACTGGCATATAAATTGTATTGTAGCTAGCATCGCCGTATACGCGAAGTCGATCAGTAACCGTTGTATTAATGTTGGTTACTGATCGAAAGCCGTTTTTAATAACCTTTGTAGCAACCCGTTCAAACCTCTTCATGTTTCAAAAAATCTTAAAAGGCATTGCGATTTTTGCACTTATCGTCGGCCTGCTTGTCGGTGGGATTGAGTTTTGGTTTTATAAAAATCAAGAAGAAATTTTTACGAAGGTTAAAGCAGCGGTGAACGAAGAAATCAGCGGAAGCCTGGATATTGAGCGTTTTAGGTTCACACCTTTTCAGGATGGTCTAGGCTTTAAGTTTACTTTATATAATGTAGTTCTTCGGGATAGTCTATACTCCCAGCATAAAACGGATGTACTGAATGTAAAACTTATACACGTTGCTCTCGATTTCAGCAGCTTCTACAAAGGCGCAATCCGGCTTCAAAATTTAGTTTTACAGGATGGAAGTGCAACGCTTTTCGTTCGAAAAGATGGATATACAAATTTGTCAGTCTTTGGTCCTAAAAAGCCGAAAGGCGACAAGAAAGATTCAAAACCGGACAGGCTGATCAGCAAGCTTGGGCGGATCCACATGTCCAATTTCAGGTTCAGATTTGCGGATTCAACAAGCGGAAAGAAATTTGGTGCAGTTTTTAGGGATGTTACCAATCGGGTTAATTATGCGGACTCTGCCTGGATTGCAAACATTAGCGGCCCTATTTATTTTGAGGGATTAGTCTTTAAGCCAGAGAAGGGAGGGTTTTTGGTCAAACAGGAAACTTATGCGAATTTTTCGATATCCTATAATCAAAAAGACAGATCGCTGTACATCCGGCCCTCGTCCCAATTACGCGTAGCATCGCAGGATCTTATTGATATCAAGGGGAATTTTGATTTATCTGAAAAACCAGCACACTTCAATCTTGGATTTGCAGCACAAAAAATACAGGTTGGCACAGCGATAAAACTGCTGCCCAGACAGATTGAAAAGGTGTTAGATTCCATCGGAATTCAGACCAGGGTGACTACCCGCGTGGTTGTAGAAGGTATATTTTCTCATGAACCACCTTCGGTTCAAGTTGATTTTGAAACTGATACTTTCCAATATCAACTACCAATCGGCTTATTGAAAAATATGAAAGCCCGCGGCAGTTATTCTAACCAATTCGATAAAACCAAACCTCCCGGATTACTTAATACACAGGTAAATGTACCCCGCGTAAGCGGTGCTTTTGAAACTTTACCGTTCAGTTTCGATTTAAAAATTGATAATATAACGGATCTTGTTGCGTTAATCCGTGGTAAAGTCAAGGCCGATTCCGCGTCAATTAATGGACTTCTTGATCCCAAAAGATATATTGTCAGGGGAGGGGAGGCGTATATCCAAATCCATTACCAGGGGAGCTTGCGTAATTTTTACAACGCAAAAACAGATGAATTTAATGGCAAGTTAACCGGCCGCGCTTATACCAAAAATCTGTCTCTTGATTACGTCCCCAGACAAGTCCATCTGACAAAAGTCAATGGAGATATTTATTTTGATGAGAAGGATTTTATGCTTCCCAAGTTGGATGTAAATGATGGGCATAATACCATGTACGTAAAAGGTGGAATCACAAATCTGATCCCATACTTGTTTGGCTCTCCAAGAATCTTGAAAGCCTCCCTTGATGTCAATATTCCAAACTGGAAAATGAACTGGATGGAAATTTTTGTTGGGAAGAGACGCCAAAGCCAGAAGTTAAACAGAAAGAAATTTAAACTTTCTGATCTTTTGGATAACGTAATAGACCAGATGGAAATTGATGCTAAACTTCAATCAAATCATCTGGTTTATCACAACTTTTCAGCAGACAATATGAAAGGTTTTATTACCGTAAAAAATAATACAGTGCGCCTCGAAAATTTCTCTATGAAGGCTTTTGGAGGTGGTTTCAAGATTTCAGGTTCCATTTTTAACCCCTATACATCTGAGCCGCCACGCGTAGAAATTGCAGGCAACATAATCAATGCAGACGTTCATTCCGTATTTTATTCTTTCAATAACTTTGGGCAAAAGGCAGTAACCCATCAAAATCTGAAAGGAAAACTGAATACCGAATTTAAGTTTGCGACCAACCTTAAAAACGATGCGACCATATTGCCAAAAACCATGAAAGGGGAGGTTAAACTTAATCTTGTCAGGGGCGAGATCATCAATTTTGAGCCGTTTTTAAAAATGAAAAAACTAATCTTCAAAAACAGGAATCTTGAACAGGTTAAATTTGCGCCGATCAAAAATAATATTGTTCTGAATGGTGAAGAAATTCAGATTAAACAAATGGAGATTGAGTCGAATGTGATGACTCTTTTTGTGGAAGGAATTTACAGTTTTGGGAATAAAACAAATCTGAACATAGCGATACCGCTAAGTAATTTGAGCCGGCGGGATTCGACCTATGAACTGAATCCGCACGACCCGAAGAATAAGAAAGGGGCAAGAGTTTATCTTCGGGCCGTTGATGAAAATGGTGAAGTAAATATAAAACTGGCTTTCAGGAAAAAGAAATCCAAGGATAAAAATGACGACAGCGATGAGGAACAAAATGATGTAAAAAAATAAATCAGATTATTCAGCTTCGTCTGTGAACATATATCCCACTCCTTTAAGCGTTTTAATATAGCGGTCGCCTAATTTTTCGCGTAATTTACGAATGTGAACATCCACAGTGCGTTCTAACACATAAATGTCTGCACCCCAGATTTTCTGAAGCAGTTCGTCACGGCTGAATACTTTGTTAGGTGTTTGTGCCAGGAAGAACAAGAGCTCAAATTCCTTTTTTGGCAAGACTATCGATTTGTCGGAACCTTGGGTGACAGTGTAGTTTTTGCGGTTTATTACCAAATCCAGCACTTCCACCTGATCGCCCGAATCTGCTTTTTGAGCCTCACGACGGAACAAAGCATTGATCCTGCTCATCAAAGCGCGAGGTTTAATTGGCTTGGTGATATAGTCATCAGCCCCTACTTCAAAAGCAGCTACTTCTGAATATTCTTCGGAACGGGCTGTCAAAAATAAAATATAGGTATGTTTGATGTCCGGGTTCTGGCGTAAGATTCTACCTGTTTCGATGCCGTCAAGCTGAGGCATCATGATATCTAAAAGAATAAGATCAGGAATAAAAGTTTTCGCCGTTTCTATCGCTTTCTTACCATTAGAGGCGGTTTGAACAGAATATCCTTCTTTAACCAGATTGTATTCCAGAAGCTCTACTATATCGGAATCGTCGTCAACTACTAATACTTTCGGTGCTGAGTTTGTTGCTTTTGCACTGCTCATGTGATAATTACCAGGTTAAATCCAGTTCGAAATTAGTTGTTGTGTTTTTGACATTATCTATTTTATTGCATTGTTAACATAAAAATAATATCAGCGGTAAGTAATCCGGAAAATTTGCTGTTGCTCATTCGTGACGATCATATCCGTATTGCTAATAAAGATTAAAGCTTCTGCCTGCCTCCTTACAAATCTAAAACACCCTTTTGGTTTTCGGAAATTAATCATTCCGTCGTTTATACCGAAAAGTAGAATTTTTCCATAGGTGAGCAAGGCAAATGTTTTTCCATCTGGACTAATGTCCGCCGAGGTCACCTGGGTCTTGATTTCTATACTGTCGATCGGGGTTATCGAATAATTGCCTTTTTGAGCTGGTAGCTGATACAATCGTACGAAATGATTTTTCGGACTGCGATTTTTGGAAAAAAGGTACAGATTATCTTTGTGATGGAAAAAGGCTTCACAATCAAAATTTAACTGGTCTTTTGAAGGTGGAAACTCTTTTTGGTCAGCGTAATTAAATAAGATTTTTTCTGAATCTATGCCATTAGGCGAGGTTCTATATACGGTAAATGAACGTCTTGTGTTACCATTGTTCCCAAAATCACCAATGTAAATATTCCCATTTTCATCCTGGGTGAGATCTTCCCAATCCGTGTTCTCTGAATCTGGAATAACTTTTGTAGACAGCAAATTACCTGTGGAATCGATTTCGTATAGTTCGGTTTTTCCTCCGCTGTCATTATGAGTCCAAAATGTGCCTTTTCCAGTTCTGGCCATTCCGGAACTTTCGTTTGCCACTGTCGGTAGCGTGCCTATTTTGTTAATTTTGTAGTGAGATTTCACTTTTTCAAAACCGTTCTTGCGCTTGTCGGGGTTACAGGTACATAATACCGTTTCAATAGCAAACATTAGAAATACTAACTTATTCATGAACCGTTCTTTACATTCTGTGCCTGGCAAAGATAATCAAACACCGACTTATCTGAAGCTCGCAAGTGTTCTTGTTGCCCTTATTGCTGGTGTGTACATTCTTTTCGTGCTGAGAGAAACATTGATTCCTCTGGCATTTTCTGTTCTGCTTGCGATTCTTTTGCATCCCGTTTGTGTGTGGTTGGAACATCGTCGGGTTCCCAGGATTGCTGCTATCCTGCTAAGTATCCTGGTTTTGATTATCGTAATCAGTGTATTACTTTATGTTGTAACCTTACAAATTGGCAGTTTTGCAGAAGAGCTGCCCCGCATTACAGAAAAAGCCGAAACTATTCTGGATCAGACTTTGACGATGGGGGAAAGATATCTGAGCCTTAGCAGATCGCAACAGGTAACAGAAGCGAAAAAGTATCTTGTCAACATGTTAAGCGAGGGTCGCGCCGTATTGCTTAACACGCTGGTTACAACCACCGGGGCGATTTCTACTTTCATCCTGTTGCCTCTCTATATCTTCTTTTTCCTTTTATATAGAGATTTTTTCAGAAGATTTTTCTACAAAGCGATTGCCGCTGTTCCTAATGATGATCTGAATATTCTCCTAAAGAAGATCTATGCGGTTATCCAAAGTTATTTATCCGGTTTGTTTTTGGTGATCATCATTGTCGGCGTCTTGAATAGCATCGGACTGCTATTGCTTGGTGTTCCTCATGCTATTTTCTTTGGTTTCCTGGCAGGATTTTTAATTTTGATTCCATATATCGGAATTCTTATCGGCTCATTATTTCCTGCGTTGCTGAGTATTGTAACAATGGACTCACCCTGGTATGCTTTGGGTGTGATCGGCGTAATGAGTTTCGTCCAGTTTCTGGAAGGAAATTTTATTACACCCAATATCGTCGGGTCGAAAGTGAGTGTCAATCCAATGGCAGCAATTGTAGCCTTGTTTTTGGGAGGTCAGCTTTGGGGTTTGTCAGGTCTTATTCTGGCCCTTCCTATCACAGCGATTTTAAAAGTTATTCTAGATACAATTCCAAGTCTGGAACCATATGGCTTTTTATTGGGAGAACCAGAGCATGAAGTAGAAGAGGATAAGGCAGAGGAACGTCAGAAAGCAGTTGAACAAAAAGACGGCCAGAAAAAGCGTTACCGCAATTATAAAAATAGGCCGCGAAAAAGACCAGAAGGACAGCCGGGACCGCAAGCAAACCCAAATATTGAGTAACAAAAAAGGATTCTCCTGACCAGAGAATCCTTTTTTGTTAGGTTACTTTTCAGTCTCAACTCTTTCGACACTTAAACCAACGCCCATAATAAACGGCAACGGATTCTGGCGCATGGATTGCGATAAAGTAAAGGTATAAATGCCGTTTCGGGGAAATTTATAGTTTTTAAGAAAGGGTATTTTGTGATCAAATAAGTCACCCAAACCCTTACCAAACGGTTTGCCTGTGGTTTCATTGGAAAGAAAAAGTTCTTCCATATTCGTAGTCACAGAACTGTCAGGTGCTGTTATTTTTCTGGTCAGATATAAGTTATAATAAGGATATTGCAACGTGTTTCGCACGAGATAATACACATTATAAAGTTGCGTGGAATCTTTAATTTCAACCTTAAAAGAAGGCGTATTTTTGATAAACCACTGACCATCGTCAATATCTTCGTAAGCTTTATAAACCACATTTTTGTCGCATCCCGACAGCAGTATTCCCAAACAAAGTGTGGCAAAAAGTCCAAAAGTTTTCATGCAGGTATCAGTAAGTAGTGTGCAAAGCTAAGCTCCCGGATAAACCTTTCAAAACTAAGAAGTAGTTTGTGCCGAAAAATAACGGCTAAGCCATGAATCAGATGCCGGGATTTTCCAGCGTTTCATCCACTGCGCTTTAGTCGTTACCTGATTATCAAAAATGGTTGTATAAGGCGTAATGACCTGATCTGTAACTGCCTGTTTAATTTTCGGGACCGCAATTGTTTCTACATGATTATTATCATCTAGATAAGCCAGTGAACGATCGAAAAAATCAACATTCAACCGCGTACCGATTTCCTGTAACCAGTGAACGGATTTGTCAATAGCGCAACCGCTCGGCTGTTCTTTGGTTTCATCTACGGCAAGGACCACGAAACGATGCTCAAAAACTTTTCCGGAAGCGGTAAGCGGATGTCCGTGCGCTTCCCAGCCTTCCAGTGCAGCTTTCAGCGTTTCAGTCAAAATTCCAACTTCTTCATCTGTGAACGCTCTGTTCGCCTGATAGATCCAAATGCGCGAGGATAGATTAATTTCATTAAAAGGAATATACATAGGTGTCCGGTTAGTCGTTGTCAAATAATAATTCTTATACTATCTCAGCCATCAAAACAAGCTTGCCAGAAACTAAGTTCGGTGTAAAGGAAGTCGGCAAAGCCAGTTTGACACAATATAATTCACCCAAATGACAAAATTATTTTTTGGCCGAAATAATATTTCTTAAAGTCCTTCTGCCTGCGCAATCAATTCTGCAAGATCAAAAACTTTAACTGAATCTTCTTTTTCTTTGTTTTTAATTCCGTCAGTCATCATGACCATACAAAATGGACAGGCAACAGCGATGGTTGTTGCTCCGGTATCAATCGCTTCTTCAATTCTTTCGATATTAATATCTTTTTTTCCTGCCTCCGGCTCTTTGAACATTTGTCCGCCGCCAGCACCGCAGCAAAGACCTTTTACTTTACTACGCTTCATTTCAACCAGATCTGCATCCAATGCTTCCAGAACATGTCTTGGCGCTTCGTAAATTCCGTTGGCTCTTCCTAAATAACAGGAATCGTGAAAGGTGATTTTTCGACCTTTGAATGTTTCTCCACCCTCAATCCGGACTCGTCCTTCATCAATCAGTTGCTGTAAATATTCGGAATGATGTAATACTTCATAGTTGCCGCCCAGTTCCGGATATTCATTTTTTAAAGTATTAAAACAATGCGGACAAGCGGTGACAATTTTCTTTACTCCATACATATCCAAAACCTGAATGTTGGACATCGCAAGCATCTGAAAAGTAAACTCATTCCCTGCACGACGAGCCGGGTCGCCGGTACAGCTCTCTTCTGTTCCTAAAACGGCAAATTTAACGCCCGCTTTATTCAATATTTTGACAAAAGCTACGGTAACTTTTTTATAACGGTCATCGAAAGAACCTGCGCAGCCAACCCAGAAAAGAACTTCGGGTATTTCATTATTAGCTGCCATTTCTGCCATGGTTGGCACTTTATATCTTAACTCGCTCATGGTTATCTAATCGTTTAGGTATGTCGGTAGTAACCCGTTTTAAACCTCGTTTCTCAGTTTATCAGCCCAATTGAATCGATCGCCCGGCGAAAATTTCCACGGGGCCTGATTTGTGTCCAAATTTTGGAACATTGCATTCCATGAGCCAGGCGCCTGGGCTTCGTCCATCACTTTGTATCTGCGTAACTGTAAAATAATATCAAGCGGATTGATTAGAATCGGGCATTCCTGAACACAGGCATTACAAGTCGTACAGGCAAGAATTTCCTCATCACTGATATAATCGCCCATCAGACTTTTTCCGTCATCAACGAATGCTCCGTTGTTCACCAGCATATTTTTGCCGATATCTTCCAGTCGGTCGCGGGTATCCATCATGATTTTTCGCGGAGAAAGTTTTTTGCCTGTAAGGTTTGCCGGGCAAGCCGAGGTGCATCGTCCGCATTCGGTACAGGAATAGGCATCCATTAGATTTTTCCAGCTCAGATCAGGGACATCTTTGGCTCCAAAACGCTCAGGGATCATATTTTCTGTGCCGGCATCAGTGTCTTCCGGGGTTACCAAACCAAGCATAATTTTCACCTCTTTCGTAATATCCGGCATATTATTCATTTCTCCTTTTGGCGTCAATCGGGAGAAGTACGTATTTGGAAATGCCAGGGCAATGTGTAAATGTTTGGAGTAAGTTACGTAAACAGCAAAAGCAAAAATGCCGAGAATATGAAACCACCAGGCAAAACGCTCATAAATGACCAGCGATGGTTCTGCCCAGTTTGTAAAAACAGGTTTCAAAAACTGACTAAACGCAAAGTCGCCGGTCAGTGGATAATGCGGACTGCCCATTTCCTGTAAAACGGTGTCAGCAGCGTTCATAGTCAAAATTGCAAGCATTAATACGATTTCGAAAATTAAAATGATTTTACCGTCCAATTGCGGCCAGCCATTCATCTCACGATGACGTGACGGTTGTAATCGTTCAACTTTTAGTATTGTCCTTCGTATCAAAAAAATCAGACAGGTTACCAAAACCCCAACGGCGAGGAACTCGAAAAAGCCAATAAGGAAGGTGTAAAATGTTCCCAGGAATGGCGCAAAAAGCCTGTGTTTTCCAAGGATACCATCAAGTACAATTTCCAGCACTTCGATGTTAATCAGCAAAAACCCAGCGTAGACCACGAAGTGCATAATACCAATCAGCGGGCGGTTAAACATTTTCTTCTGACCGAAAGCGACGCGAAGCATTATAGATAAGCGTTGCGCCGGCTGGTCATAACGATCTTCATCACGCCCCAACATGATCGTTTTACGTATCAAACCAACGCGTTTAAAAACCAGCCAACCGACTATTCCCAGAATGACTACAAAGATGATTTGCTGGATTATCGCCATAATTCTTGGATTTACTCTACTAATAATGAATACTCAATTAAATGTTATGCAAGCATACTATAAACAAATATGATAAAAATGTATTTAGCATCAATTATTTTAAAATAAATAAATTTTTTTATTCGGTTAAGTAGTAGAAAATCAGAATACTAGGTCTGTGGTGCCTGGGCTAGGATAAAAATTATGAAAAATATTTTCCTAAATAATTTGGAAAGCCAGATCGTACTTCTACCTTTGCAGTCCCAAAGGGAACGAATTGAGCTGGTGATGTAGCTCAGTCGGTAGAGCAAAGGACTGAAAATCCTTGTGTCGGCGGTTCGATTCCGTCCATCACCACCAGATTATAAGGCTGTTACAAAGTAATTTGTGACAGCCTTTTTTCATGTCGTAAACATTTGGTAAACATTTCAAGGCTTCAAAAACTTCCAATTTCCGTCAGTTCTTATGATTGATCTTGTATAAATCTTGTAATATCTAAGTTTTGTCGACATCTTTGATGTTTCCCAACAAACTCTCATCGAAGTGTTGACTTATGATCTAAGGGCAAAACCTTTTCAGTTTCCATCTGAATTACATACTGGCTTTTCAGGTATTCGTGCATTGAATTCTTTTTATCGTCATTGGAAGGACGAAGTAAATCAAGAAATTATTCTTGATTTCTCGGATACGACATTTTTTGACGCAAATATGTCATCCTTGTTATTAGCGATGATTTACAAGCTAGCGAATGAAAACAACCTATCTTTTCGTGTAGATCCTAGTCAGATTAAGAAAGACTTACATGTGTTGATTAGAAATGGTTTGGTGAAGACAGATAGAGAAGTTCTTGATGATCGCAAAAGCACAGTTTCATGTAAATATTTTAAAAATGATCAGCTAATTGAATTTAAATCCTATGTTGAGGTCGACTTGTTTCAGCACAGAGCGTTTGATAAGATTTCCAGAGATATAAAACAAACAGTAATAAATGACCTCTTGGAAGTTTTCAATAACTACATTCTGCATTCAAAGTCTGACTATCCTTTCTTCGTTTGTGGTCAGTATTTCCCTCGAGATAGCAAATTGATGTTCACAATAGCAGATTTAGGGGTAGGATTTTTGCCTGCTATATCCCAATTTACCGAAGGGCACATCACAACCGCATTAGATTCCATACAATGGGCTGTTGCAGGAAATTCAAGTAAAACTAATCAAGAAGAGATGCCCGCTGGATTAGGCTTGGAAAGCATCAAGGATTATTGCTTGTCCAATAAAGGCTGTCTCCAAATCGCCACAGGGGACGGATATTGGGAAACCAATGATAAAAATATTAATCGTTGCATTGGTATGAAATTTGATGGAGCCATAATGGGTACAGTGATTAATATACACTTCGCTTGTTGATAGTTATTTCATAATTGTAAAAACTATTTGTTTTTTTATTTCGTTTTATTAGTAAGTTCACGTAAATTTTGACTTTGAATATAAATAATAATAGCCTCTTGACTATGAACACGATAGAAATCTTTGATGTAATTCGGAGTAAGACTGCGGCATTTCAAGATGAGGGGTATCAAGTATACTTGTTGCTTGAAGCAGAGATGCTCCAGGATCACAAGACAGTCCTTTCATTTGTTGGTATCGAAAATTGCTCGACGCTATTTTTGAATTCAAGTGTGGGTAGATTATATAAGAAATTTCCTCAGGAAAAGATCGATGCACTTCTTCGTTATGATGGTATCGAAAATGGGACTTTTATTGCGTCGATGCTGAAAAAGGTGATTGAGAGGTCATTAAACCCTCAGGACTACTCTGCAATATTGTCTTCAGCTCTTGAACCTGCGTAAGAATGCCTTCCGTTACTAGTGTAAGGGGGGCTTCTCCCCAAAAAAATACTAACTACTTATTAGATGCTAATGTCTGGATATTCCTGCTAGCAGGAACAGAGAAGAGTTATCAACAGTCCTACATTGAGTTCGTTGAAAAGATAGCACGGATGAATTCGGATGGGCAGTCACGAATAATACTACCATCATCAGTCTTATCGGAGGTAGTGAATAGAATGATGAAGGATGTATTCATGAAAGAGTTCGCGAAAAATTTTCCGACAGCATTTGATCCTAAGCATGCTGATAGACCAAATCTCTTATTCAAACTATCTTATAGAGCTCACCCTCAGTATAACGAGGATTTTGGTCTCCTATTGGCTGATATGAATGCATATGGCGAATATATTCTCACCGTATCCGATAATTTTGCAGGTACTTCATTGGATGAGCTCATGGACAATCCACCAACTCAACTTGATTTTACTGACTATACCATATCAAAATTGGCAAGAGATAATCAGTTCGTGATTATAACTGACGATGGTGATTTCAAAGGAGATGATAATGACATTCTAACTTTAAATCGTGGACTTTTAGGAACGCGGTGAAAGTTTCTTATCGTTTAGTTCTTGCAATCTATAACTAGTACTCCGCCCACCAGCGTCTTCTTTCGTAAGTACTCCTTTATCCAGGAGATCGAGAATATCTCGCAATGCGGTATCATTAGATACATTTGTGATTTTAGCCCATTTTGAAGTATTTAACTTTCCTTCAAAACCGTCAAGAAGCTTATTAAGTACCGTTTTTTGACGATCATTAATTTTTTTTGTAGATAGGAAACTCCAATAATGCGCTTTTGTTAATACAGTGTTTAGTGTTGTGTCCGTTGAGGTGATTGCTCTGTCAAGGCAAGATAAGAACCAGATTAACCACTCTGTAATATCCAGACCGCCTTTCTGAGTCTTTTCAAGAATATCATAATAATCTTTGCGTTCCTGTTGGATTTGTGCGGACAAACTGTAAAACCGTTGCGCGGCATTATCAGATCTTGCAAGTTGCAAATCAGTAATTGCCAGTGCTATCTGGCCATTACCGTCATCAAAAGGATGTATGGTCACAAACCATAAATGAGCAATAGCTGCTTTTAACACAGCATCCTGATTAAGATGAGTGTTAAACCAACTTATAAATGCGCTCATTTCGGAAGGTACTTTTTCGGACGATGGAGCTTCAAAGTGTACTTTTTCGCGTCCCATTCCACCAGAAACCACCTGCATGGGTCTGGTTGTGTCATCACGCCATTGTCCCACATCGATTTTGTATATTCCGCTACGCCCCAATGGAAACAGTGCCGAGTGCCAGCCAAAGAGACGATCTTCAGAAAGTGGTCTTGTATATTTCTGTCTAGCGTCAAGAAGCATCTCAACCATACCGTCGACCTGGCGGTCGAATGGTGCCGATGCGCTAGTATCCATTCCAAGTCTTCGAGCAAGTGAGGATCTTACTTGTTCAGCATTTAAAACTTCTCCTTCGATTTCACTAGTTTTGAGGACATCTAACATCAATGTCTGCAATAGAGCTTCTTTTCGAAGTGAGAAGCCAAGGTTTTCCATTCGTCCTGTTAATCGTCCTTGCTTGTAACGAACCGTACCGAGCAAATCCGCAATAGCAAGGGTATCCCAAGTAAAATTGGTCCAGTATTGCCTTTGATAGATATACATACTTTCACCGCATATTATGCATCGAATATATCAGCGTCTCACCGCATTGTCAAGATAATTATTGCATCAAATGCGGTGAATAGGCGCATTAATCACCGCAATATTAATGCAAATAGATACCAATTAATTAGAATATCTCATTTTTCATTTTATAATTTAAGCACTGGGATACCTAAATTTGTTTACTTTGGGAGTTAACTGAAAGTATCTAAGAAGATACATACTTTGCAATAACCCTTACATGGGTAATACTCGAAAAAATATATAATAACTGGAATTGCCCTTTATGTCTGAACATAGCCATCCTGAACGCCTCAACATGGCCAGCACCGACTTGGTGCAACAAAATATAGAAGCCCTGGCCGCTTTATTTCCCAATTGTGTGACAGAAACAGCCGACGGTAGGGCCGTGGATTTCGATCTCCTTAAACAGGAGCTTAACCATCAAATTATCGAAGGAAATAAAGAACGTTACCGCCTGGAATGGCCAGGTAAGAGGGAGGCGATAGTAACTGCTAACCTACCTACGACAAAAACGCTGCGTCCAATGCGTGAGGAGTCTGTTGAATTTGACAGTACCGAAAACCTTTATATTGAAGGTGATAACCTAGAAGTTTTGAAGCTTCTTCAAGAGAGTTATTTTGGTAAGATCAAAATGATCTACATTGATCCACCATATAACACCGGTAGCGACTTTGTTTATAGAGATAACTTTACCCAAGATGCCGATCAGTTCAAAGAAGATAGTGGGTTGATGGATGAACTAAATAACCGCCTGGTAACCAATCCGGAGACTTCTGGACGATATCATTCTGATTGGTTAAGCATGATATATCCTCGTTTAAAGTTAGGAAGAAACTTACTCAGTGATGACGGAGTCATTTTCATTTCGATTGACGATAATGAAATTCATAATCTTCGTAAAGTTTGTGACGAAATTTTCGGAGAAGCAAATTTTAGAGGAACAATAATAAGATCGACTGGAACCAGAATGGGTAGTGGAAACAAGGAAATCTCTAGTGAGGTGGACTATGTAATCATTTATGCGAAATCTGATAGTTTTGAATTTTCTCCACTAGCAATGGATGAGGCGGATTTGAAAATATATGACCAGGAAGATGTTAAAGGGAAATATCTGCTGAGATCTTTGAGAAGGACTGGGGGTGAAAATCGAAGAGAAGATAGGCCATCAATGTTCTTTCCAGTAGTTGCGCCGGACGGCACTCATGTATATCCGCTTGCTCCTGAGGGATGGGAAAGCAGATGGGTATGTGGAAAAGATACATTCGATAAATTAAATGCAAATGGTTTTATCGAATGGAAAAAAATTACAAAAGATAAGGAAGATATATGGAAAGTATATCAAAAGCATTACATAGGAGAGTCGGTAAAATATGCATCAAATAATTGGAATGACATTGATGGAAATAAAAAGGCAACAAGGGAAGTAAATGATTTATTCGATAGAATGAAATATTTTGATCACCCTAAACCTGTTGCATTCATTCGAAGACTATTAGATATATCAAATCTTCATAGTGAAGATGTGGTATTGGATTTTTTTTCTGGGTCAGGAACAACAGCGCATGCAATATTCGACTTCAATGCTTCTAACTCATTCCATCTGAAAATTATTCAGATTCAACTTTTAGAGTTAACAAATGAGAAAAGTGAAGCCTATAAGGCAGGTTATAAAAATATTGCGGAAATTGGGAAAGAGCGTATTCGCAGAGCAGGGAAAAAAATTAAAGAAAAAATGACATTACTAAAATCAGGTGAACTTGATTTTAGTGACGAAAAGGAAAAGGGGCTTGATGTTGGCTTTCGAGTATATCGACTAGATGAGAGTAATATGCAGGATGTATATTATCGACCTCAGGATTACAGCCAGGATCAACTAGATATTTTTTCAGATAACATCAAACCGGAGCGTACCGCCGACGATCTTTTAGCGCAAGTTATGCTAGACTGGGGATTACCACTTTCTTACAAAATTGAACAGCTAGTTATTTCGGAGAAACGGGTGTTTCAAGTGGCTCAGAATTCATTAATGACTTGTTTTGACAAAGATATCGACGAGAATTTTGCAAAAGAAGTTGCCGCTTACAAACCGATGCGTATTGTATTCCGTGACAAGGGTTTTAAAAATGATACTTCGAAAGAAAATGTTCGACAGTTATTAAAGCAATTGAGTCCTGAAACTGAAATGCGCGTAATCTAGCTATGAAATTACAATTCAAAGAACAGGATTTTCAAGTTCAGGCAGTCAAGGCAGTTACGGATTGCTTTGCTGGTCAGCCAAGAGAAACCAACCGTTTTACATTGGAAAAAAGTAAAGAGCTTATTCGTAAAGCTAAGGTAGCGAGCATAGGGCAAACTGACATGGATATGGATGTAATGGAAGCGATTGGATATCGCAATCGTCCAATTCAAATTACGGACGACCAGCTGTTGGCAAATATAAAGTTGGTACAAGGTCAGAACGATGTTCAGGAAAGTGATAAACTTGAACGTCCCAAGGGCCTGAAGCTTGGCTATAATCTAACTATTGAGATGGAGACGGGCACTGGTAAAACCTATACCTATATCCGAACTATGTATGAACTTCATGAGCTATATGGCTGGAGTAAGTTTATAATTGTTGTACCGAGTATAGCCATTCGGGAAGGGGTATTCAAATCCTTCGAGGTTACACAGGATCATTTTCAGGAAATATACGGACACCGTATTAGTCCGTTTATTTATAACTCCTCCCGACCTCAGGATATCGAAAACTTTGCATCTGATAGCCGCATCAGTGTGATGATAATCAACACACAAGCTTTCAATGCAAAAGGCAAAGATGCTCGAAGAATATATATGGAACTGGATCAGTTTGCATCGCGGCGCCCTATTGAAATCATAGCGCAAACTAATCCGATCTTGATCATCGATGAGCCGCAGTCGGTAGATGGTGATCGAACTTTGGAAAGTATGCAGGACTTTCGTCCACTGTTCACTTTACGTTATTCGGCTACTCATAAGAACGAATATAACAAAGTGTATAGATTAGACGCTTTGGACGCTTACAATAAAAAGTTAGTAAAAAAGATCCAAGTGAAAGGGATTAGCCTAAAAGGCAGCGCAGGTACGACGGGCTACTTATATCTGGAACAGATACAGCTTTCCACCAACAAACCACCAATTGCAATAATCGAATACGAGAAACGAAGTGGCACATCTTTGAAACGTGTTCGAGAACGGCTGGAAAAAGGAGCCAATTTTTTCGAACTTTCCGGTGAGATGCCTCAATATAAAAACTGGATTATTCAGGAAGTAGACGGCTATTTCAATAAGGTTATTATCAATGGCCAGGAAATTGTCGCAGGTGATGCAGTTGGGGATCTGGATGAAAAAGCTTTTCGCCGCATTCAGATACGAGAAACAATTATTTCTCATTTTGGTAAAGAGCGAGATCTTTTCGAAAAGGGTATTAAGGTACTTTCTCTCTTTTTTATTGATTCAGTTGAAAAATATCGTGTCTATGACGAGAATGGGGAAAAGCAACTTGGCGAGTATGCTAAGATTTTTGAAGAAGAGTATAATCTTATAAAGAATGATTACATCGACTTATTCCATCAAGACTATAACCAGTATTTATCCGATACAGATCCAGGTAAAATTCACAAAGGATATATGCCTGATGGTTATGCACAATATCTGGGACGTGATGATGCAGAGCGTGTGCATAATGGGTATTTTTCAATCGATAAAAATAAAAAACTTGTTGATCCAGCATTAAAGCGCGGAAAAGAAGACACCGATGACATCAGTGCATATGATTTGATCATGAAGGACAAGGAACGGTTATTGAGTTTTTTGGAACCCACACGCTTTTTGTTTTCTCATTCTGCTCTGAAAGAAGGTTGGGATAATCCTAACGTTTTTCAAATATGCACACTCAAACACTCAGACGCGAATATACGCCGTCGCCAAGAAGTTGGGCGAGGTATGCGTCTTTGTGTCAATGATCATGGTATCAGACAGGATTATGAAACTGTCGGAGAGCAAGTCCACGATATTAACAAGCTTACTATTGTTGCCTCAGAAAGCTACGAGGTGTTTGCAAAAGGTTTGCAAAGTGAAATTGCAGAAACTCTTAAAGATCGGCCACAGAAGGTTTCTGTGGAATTCCTGGCGGGGCGGTTAATAATCGATGAGAAAGGTAACCAGCTGCGTCTAACTTCGGAAGAAGCAAAGAAGCTGAACAAGTTTTTTTACAAGCATGATGTGCTGGATGAAGATGATAAAATCACCGCTGAGGGTCGTCAGTGTATTGAAGGTAACACGGTTCCAATTCCGGAAAATCTGGAACAGTATCGCATCAGTTTAACTAGCTTGCTGAGGTCTATTTATACAGGTGCAGGAATTGTTCCGGAAAATGATAGAGATAATATTACCGTTGCGATAAATCCCAATTTTTATAAGAAAGAGTTTCAAGAATTATGGAGTAAAATAAATCTTAAAACGATTTACGAAGTTCAGTTTGATACTGAGAAGCTAATTAAGGATGCAAAGGTACGTATCAATGCCGATTTACACATTGCCGAACGTACTTATGAAGTACGCAGTGGAGAACTAAAAGAAACTTCAAAGGAAGAGCTCATTCAAAAGGAAGGTTTTAAGGAAACTGCCCGCGAAAACAAGAAATTGAAATCTGATATCTACACAAACACAGTTTATGATATCGTAGGTGAAATTGTCAAGCTCACCAACTTAACACGCCGGACAATAGTTGAGATTCTGAAAACGATTAATCCGGACAAGTTTATTCTTATTCGAAAAAACCCGGAAGAATTCATTGCCAAATCTGCGAAGTTGATCAATGAAGTGAAAGCAAGCCTTATTATCAATAATATCGTTTATCACAAGACCGAAGAAAGGCATGACGCTAAAACTGTATTTGCGAATGACAAATCAGCTATTCGTCAATCAGAATTCCTTAAGAAGCATATTTATGATTACCTGACAACAGATTCTAAAACAGAAGCTCGTTTTGCAGAGGCTCTGGAAAGCAGTAAGCAAGTCTCTGTATATGCCAAGCTACCTAAAAGCTTCTATATTACTACACCAGTAGCCAATTACAGTCCGGACTGGGCTATCGTATTTGATAAGGAATCCGTAAGACACATATATTTTGTAGCAGAAACTAAGGGTTCTGATTCAAACTTGGAGCTCAGAGAAATAGAAAGTTTAAAAATTCATTGCGCCTCTGAGCACTTTAAAACCATTAGCGGACAAGAGGTGCAATTCTCAAAGGTTAGCAGTTATGAACAACTGTTGGAGATCGTTCAAGTAAAGTAAATCCTCACCTATCACCTAAGCGAAGTAGCTAAATGCAAAAATATTCAGTAAACCAACACCTCATAGACACGCTACTTGCTTGGGTAAATTCTGGTGAGATTGCGATTCCAGAGATCCAGCGGCCTTTTGTCTGGAATAGTACCAAAGTACGAGATCTGTTGGATAGTCTGTATCAAGGATTTCCTATTGGCTATGTGATTGCATGGCGAAATCCGAATGTAAGATTAAAGGACGGAAGTTTAAGTGAGGGGAAAAAGATTCTGATCGATGGTCAACAGCGGGTTACTGCTTTAACCGCAGCTATATTAGGACAATATGTTGTAGACAAAACTTACAAAAGAATAAAAGTTAAAATTGCTTTTAACCCGATAACAGAGAAATTTGAAGTTCAGAATCCAGCTATACTTAAAGATAAAACCTGGGTGCCAGATATTTCAGAAATCATAAATGGTTCTGTTAAAACCTTTCGGTTAGTAAAAAACTATTTGGAGTTAAACCCTGACGCCAACGAAGATTCAGTAGACAGTGCGTTTACTAACTTAGCTAATATTCCAAAAAAACAAATCGGGATAATTGAGCTAGCACATGATTTAGATATTGAAACAGTAACAGAAATATTTATCCGTATAAATTCGAAAGGAGTGGTACTAAGTCAGGCTGACTTTGCTATGAGTAAAATAGCTTCTAATACGGAATATAAGGGTAATGAATTAAGAAAAGCGATAGATTATTTCTGCCATCTGGCTAAGGCACCTGAATTTTATAAGCATATTGTAGATAATGACGAGGCATTTACCAAAACGGATTTTTTTCAGAAGATACAATGGTTGAGAAACGAAACGGAAGATTTATATGATCCCGATTATAATGACCTAATTAGGGTGGCTTTTACAACCCAATTCAACAGAGGCAGACTTTCGGATTTAGTAAGTTTATTATCGGGAAGAAATTTCGAAACGAGAACCTTTGAAGAAAGCATCGCTGAACAATCGTTCGCTTCTCTAAAAAAAGGAGTTTTGAATTTTGTCAATGAAACAAATTACAAACGCTTTTTGATGATTGTTAAATCTGCCGGATTTGTATCACCTAAATTAATAAGATCCCAAAATGCTATAAACTTTGCTTATGTTCTGTATTTGAAACTAAAAGATCAAAGTGTAAACCCGGTTCTGATTGAGCACTATGTTCGGAGATGGTTAGTCTTTTCAATATTGACGGGGCGGTACTCTGGCTCTGCTGAAAGTTTATTTGATTTTGACATTAAGCAAATTTCTCAGAAACCGTTCGATGAATATTTGAAAGAGAAAGAAGACGGAGAACTTTCAGACGCATTTTGGAATGCATCTTTACCGCAGAGCTTGGATACACCAGTTTCCAGTAGCCCATATTTTCACATCTTTCTGGCTGCGCAGGTCAAGACGAACGACAAGGGTTTCTTATCAAAGGATGTGTTGGTCAGCAATATGATTTTACTTCGCGGGGATATACACCACTTGTTTCCAAAAGATTATTTAAAGAAACATGGATTGGATAAGAGCAAATACAATCAAATTGCGAACTACGTTTATATGCAGTCGGAAATTAATATCAAAGTAGGTAGCAAGTCACCGAAAGAGTATTTTGATCTAATTGGCAATCAATTATCTTCAAATAATGTAATGATTAGTGGCATTTCCTCCAATAAGGAATTGTTGGAGAACTTGGCTATGAATTGCGTTCCTGAGGAATTTACTCAAATGAAAATCGATGATTACAATGATTTTCTACTTCGACGGAGGAGGCTAATGGCGGATAAAATAAGAGATTATTATTTCTCTTTGTAAAAATTGGAATTCAAATGAAACTCCTTGATAATATTAAAAGTCGCTTAGGCGATGATTTAAAAGAAGAAATAAAAAGGGGCAGCAAATTGTCAATTGCTGCGTCCTCTTTTTCTATATATGCCTACGAAGCTTTAAATAAAGAATTAAAAGGGATTGAGGAATTACGATTTATATTCACTTCTCCCACTTTTGTTGAGGAGAAATTCCAGAAGGAATCGCGCGAATTTTATATTCCACATATTTATAATGAATCCGATATCTGTGGCGGTGAGTTTGAGTTACGTCTTAAAAACGAGCTCAATCAACGTGCGATAGCCAAGGAGTGCAGTAACTGGGTCAAAGACAAAGTTATATTTAAATCAAATAATCAGTCTAATCAGCCGCTCCTGGGTATGCTTCATGTAGACAGTAGCGAAGGTGATGGAACTGCTTATACTAACCTCAATGGATTTACGACTTCTGATCTTGGTATTACACCCAGAAAAGGATTTCCGACATTGATACAAAAAACTGGATTTCCTGAAAGCAGCGCATATCTTGAGTGGTTTAACGAAGTTTGGGAAAATGATGTAAGCTTAACGGATGTTACACAAGCCGTTCAAAAGTATTTTGAAAATGCGTTCAAAGAAAATAGTCCGGAATTTATCTATTTTATCACTTTATATAATCTGTTTCAGGATTTCCTAAGTGACTTGTCTATGGATAACCTGCCCAATGATGCAATTGGATTCAAGGAAACTGTCATTTGGAGCAAGTTGTATAATTTTCAAAGAGATGCTGTCATTGGAGCTATTAATAAGCTGGAAAAGTATAATGGCTGTATCATTGCAGATAGTGTCGGTTTAGGAAAAACATTTTCAGCGCTTGGTGTCATTAAATATTACGAAAAGAGAAACAAAGACGTCCTTGTACTCTGTCCAAAGAAGTTAGAAGCTAATTGGAATATGTACCGTCACAATGATAAGAATAATATACTTGCAAAGGACAGGTTCGGCTATGACGTTCTTTTTCATACGGATTTATCCCGTGAAACAGGTGTCAGTAACGGACGCAGCTTGGAGAATGTGAATTGGGGAAATTATGGTCTCGTGGTTATTGATGAGTCTCATAATTTCCGGAATAATAATACGGTTGTCGGAAAAGAAAATCGCTATCAGAAGTTATTACGCAAGATTATAAATGAAGGGATCGAAACGAAGGTTTTAATGCTGTCAGCTACGCCAGTAAATAATCGGTTTAACGATCTGCGAAACCAATTGGCTTTAGCATACGAAGGGTCCGCGAGTAAAATAGATGAAAAGCTTGATACTGAGTTTGGTATCGAATTGGTTTTCCGAAGAGCACAGCAAGCGTTCAATTCTTGGTCCAAGTTCTCCACAGAACATCGGACAACGGAACGTCTGTTAGAAATGTTGGATTTTGATTTTTTTGAAATCTTGGATAGTCTTACAATTGCCCGTTCTAGGAAACATATTACAACTTACTATGATACTACTGATATCGGTAAATTTCCTGTCAGGAATAAACCGTTGTCAATACAAAGTGCCCTTAAAGAGGGAGCGGGTATTAATTACGAAGAAATTGCCAGTAGACTGGAGCTACTCAATTTGTCTGTCTATTCCCCATTGAACTATATTTTACCAAGCAAAATTCCGTTTTACGCAGCCAAGTATGATAAGAAGGTAAAATCTGGCACGTTCACTCAACAAGACAGGGAGCGTAGCTTACAGTTGTTGATGCGAATTAATCTTCTGAAGCGGATTGAGAGTTCGGCGGATTCATTTAGCCTTACACTTGAAAATATAAAAGCGCAGATTGAGGAGGCGATTGCCTCAATATCAAAAAATGATGCAGAAACGTTATCAGGAATTCAAGCAGATGCATCCGATGAAGATTTTGATTGGGAGTCTGAATGGGGAGAAGAAGAAGAGGTTATCGGTAAAAAAGTGAAGGTGCGTATCGCAGATATCGATAAGATGCGTTGGACAGAAGACTTATCTGCCGATCTATTTGTCATTCAGGAATTGCTATCTGATGTAAAAGAAGTAGTGGGACACGCAGATTTGAAACTAGATAAATTAAAAAATCTAATATCTGAGAAAATTGAAAATCCTTTAAATCCTGGCAATCGAAAAGTTATTGTTTTTACAGCTTTTGCAGATACAGCGAACTATCTATATTACTCCTTAAAGCAGTATTTAAAGGATAAGTATGGAATTAATACAGCACTCATAACAGGATCGAAGCGTCAATCGTCTGCCAAAATTATTCCGTCTGATCTAAATGTGTTATTGACATGCTTTTCACCACTTTCAAAAGGCAAGGTTCAAGTCATGCCTGATATAGAGGAGAGTATTGACGTTCTGATTGCAACGGATTGCATTTCAGAAGGGCAAAATTTACAAGATTGTGACTATCTAGTTAACTACGATATTCATTGGAATCCTGTTCGGATCATTCAACGCTTTGGGCGCATAGATAGAATTGGGTCGATAAATAGCAATATAACTATGGTCAACTTTTGGCCGGATATGACCTTGGATAAGTATATCAACCTAAAACAAAGAGTTGAGAATAAGATGTTGATCAGTAACATGGCAAGTACTGGTGATGATAATATTTTGAACACCGATGAAAAGGATCTCGAGTATCGGAAGATCCAGCTCATGAAACTCCAGGACGAAGTTGTAGATTTAGAGGATTTAAAGGAGGGAGTAAGTATAACAGATTTAGGACTCAATGACTTTAGGGTTGACCTATCGAATTATATTAAAATATTCGGTGATCTGAGAAACATCCCGCAAGGGCTTCATGCAGTCGTAAAGGCCAAGGATTCGAGCCAAAAGGGTGTTATCTATGTTTTAAGAAATACAAATAGCGAGATCAATATTGACAAGCATAATCGCTTGCATCCCTATTACTTAGTCTATTTGAACGCAAGTGGCGAGATCATCCACGGGCACCTTGAATCTAAACAAGTATTGGATACGATTAGGTTGCTTTGTAAAGGAGAGACAGAACCTGTTGAAGAGTTGTGTAATCAACTAAGTCGCGAAACAAATGAATATCGAAAAATGCAGACTTATACCGAGCTTTTGCAAAAAGGGATTGGATCAATTCTAAAGGTCGATGAAGAAAAAGAAGTCCTTAGCCTTTTTTCAGCAGGTGGAACAACTGCATTGACAGATTCATTAAAAGGGATTGAGGATTTTAGTCTTGTTACTTATATCGTGATTAAATAATGGAAATCTTCGATCTTCCTTTTAATACTAAAGTCGAAAAGACTATTCCAAAAAGTGCATTTGAGCGGTACATAACCACTAATCAAAAGAAGAAGTTTACCGATTTAATTGAAAAAATTCGATGGACAAATAAACTCAGTAAGGAAACACTCAATTTGAGTGGTACCGATATTAAAGAAATTCAAATATTTTCAATTGATTTGAAAAAAGCAGATGGTGTAGATGAATTGCTGCATATTATAGATAAATCTATTCCTTATCCGATCATTTTTTTTCTCCATCATAAAGAAAAAATACGTCTTTCAGCTAGCCAGAAACACGCGCACCCGCTAAATCCTGACAATGCTGTGATTGACTGGACATTTTCCAGTGAATGGATAGATCCGACCTGGGTGCCATATCAACTTAATTTAAAACGAAGTTTGGACTTCATTTTTTTTGATTTTTGTCAGCAGCTGTCTAAGTGGTCTGGAAAAGTTAAAAATTTAGCAGAGCTGGTTGCGTATGAGCACCGTATCAAGGATCTAAATACCTCCATACGCAAACTTGAAGTGTCTATCCAGAAAAGCAAACAGTTTAATAAAAAAGTAGAATTGAATATTGAATTACAAAAGAAAAAAGTTGAACTTGTGGAGCTAAGTAATTAATATACTTATGTATTTTACCCTCCATGGAAAGAAAACACGATGAGAAACACAGAAAATGGCATTGTCTTATCGGCAGGAGACCTTTCTAATCATAGTTCATGTCGCCATTTAACATATTTAGATCTTGCGGCTGCCCAAGGACTCATTGACCAGCCTACTTATCAAGATCCATCACTCGCTATTTTACAGGAGCGAGGGTTAGAATTTGAACAAGAATATTTAAGCCATTTAAGAAGCCAGGGATATAGCATAGTTGAACAAGGCGTTGATGACATTGATGCAGTAGAGCGAACAATTTCGGCAATGAAATCTGGTGCAGATATAATTTATCAAGCAAGTTTAAAAAGTGGTATCTGGCAAGGTCGGGCAGATTTTCTCAAAAAAATTGATAAGCCAAGTCGATTGGGCAACTGGTCATATGAAGTAATTGATTCAAAACTAGCAAATGAAACCCGTTCAGGAACCATTTTGCAAATATGCCTCTATTCTGAATTGATTGCTGAAATTCAAGATGTCATGCCGGATTACATGCATGTTATGACACCGGAAAATGGATTCAGCACGCATTCTTTTAGGCTTGATGATTTTCTAGCTTATTACCGGCTCATGAAGAAAAGATTGCTAGATGCGATCAATGAAGATGAAAACGAAGTCTATCCAAATCCAGTCCCTCAATGTGACATTTGCAGATGGTGGCAAAAATGTGATCGACGCAGACGGGATGATGATCACCTGTCTTTTGTTGCGGGTCTATCCGGTATACAATCTGTTGAAATTAATAAATGGGGAGTAAGTACGTTAGAAGGTCTAGCAAATATACCAATACCGCTTGTGCAAGTTCCGGCAAGAGGATCAGTTGATACATATGAACGTGTGAGGGAGCAAGCACGTGTACAACTTCAGGCAAGGAATACTCAACTACCCGTATTTGAGCTATTAGCTCTTAATAATTTATCCGGCGTTTACAGGCTTCCTGAACCTTCAGATGGTGACATCTTTTTTGATTTTGAGGGTGACCCATTTGTTGGGAGGACTGGATTAGAATATTTGTTTGGATGGGTATTTGGAAACGACGATGCATACCATAAAATATGGGCACTCAACGCCTCTGAAGAAAAACAGGCGTTTGAGAGTTTTGTTGATATGGTGATGGAGCGTTGGGCAACTTATCCTGATCTCCATATCTACCATTATACACCCTACGAACCTAGCGCCCTGAAGCGTCTGATGGGAAAATATGCAACCAGAGAGGCTGAAATTGATGAAATGCTTCGGGGTGGTATTTTTATAGATATTTACAGCATTACAAAGCAAGCGTTACGTGCTGGAATAGAACATTATTCATTGAAAGAATTAGAAGTTTTTCATCAGTTTCGACGTGAAATGGAGCTTCGAGACGCTTCTCACCATTTGAGAACATTCGAAAGACTAATCGAAATAAATCATCGTGATAGGATACCAGCGGAAACAATTCAGGCTATTGAAATCTATAATAAAGAGGATTGTTTATCGACAAAACAGTTGCGGAATTGGCTTGAAACTATCAGAGAAGGCTTGTTAATCGACGGGAATGAAATTTTAAGACCGGAAATTATTACTGGGGAAGCGAGTGAAGCTCTCACAGAACATCAATTAAGTGTTCAGGAATTATATGAGAGACTTGCTCATGATGTTCCGGTTACTTTTGAAGAAAGAAGTGAAGAGCAACACGCTAGGTGGTTGCTGGCTAACATGCTGGACTGGTATCGCCGGGAGAAAAAAGCTGTTTGGTGGGAGTATTTTCGGCTATTGGCATTACCCCCAGAAGAATTAGTTGAAGAAAAAGCTGCTCTTGCCGGGTTACACTTCACAGGGACGAGAGAATTGGATAAGAGAAGCGTCATCGACACCTATCGGTATCCTGCGCAAGATTGTGATATTCGAAAAGGGGATGTTTTAAAGAATAGCGATGGTGCTAGTGCCGGAACAGTTGAAACAATTGACGTTGCTAGTCGTGTAATCAACATAAGAAAGGGGCCAAGTATTAAAGATAACCACTCCATTTCTGTATTTAAACATACGATTGTAGACGACACTGTGAAGGAACAGGCGATTTTCCGCCTTGCTAACTGGGTTGCTAACAATGGAATAGATGCTGCTGGCGAATTCAGGTCAGGGCGAGATTTGCTGCTAAAAAATCCTCCGAGAAAAACCCATGAAAACATTTTACCAGCCGATGCACAAGAAGCTGCTGTTGAGTTAGCATTAACCTTGAACCAAGGTGTATTGGCTATCCAAGGGCCTCCGGGGGCTGGGAAAAGCCATACCGCAGCAAACATGATAATCTCTTTAATTACAGCTGGGAAAAAGGTTGGTATTACTGCTCTTAGTCACAAGGTTATAAGTGGTTTATTGGATAAAGTTATCAAAACTGCGAATGAAATAGGTATTGATTTGACTTGTGTCCAGAAGGTAAAAGAAATATCAGAACATCGAAATCCAAAGTTATTGGAGGTCACCACGAATGAGAAAGTGTTAGAAGCACTTCTTTCAGGTCAGGCCAATGTTGCTGCAGGTACTTCTTGGCTTTGGGCAAAAGAAGATTTTGAAAATTCAGTAGATGTACTTTTTGTTGATGAAGCAGGACAGTTATCATTAATTGATACTTTGGCCGTATCGCTTGCTGCGCAAAATATTGTACTCTTGGGAGACCCGCAACAGTTGCAACAACCTCAGCAGGGTAGTCATCCGGAAGGAACAGAAGTTTCCGCGCTTGAACATATTTTAGATGGTCAAAAAACAATTCCGTCAGATCGAGGGATATTCTTAGATACCACGTGGCGGTTGCATCCTGATATTTGTGCTTTTACTTCTGAGCTTTTCTATGAAGGTCGTTTATTGTCAAAGCCACACATGGCACATCAGTTACTTGATGGAAACACAAAATATCATGGTGCTGGATTGTGGTATGAACCGGTTATACATGAAGGAAACCAAAGCTCCTCATCAGAAGAGGTCGTTCGCGTTGCGGAAATAATTTCTGAACTTATTAAAGGCGACGTCTTTTGGTCTGATGGGAATAATGTAAGGCGTGTGCTTACTTTGGCAGATATAATGATTATTGCCCCTTATAATGCCCAGGTTATAGGCCTAACAGACGGTTTGCCGGATGGTGTACACGTTGGAACAGTTGATAAATTTCAAGGGCAGGAAGCTCCTGTTGTTATTTTTTCAATGAGTACGTCTACGCCAGAGGACGCACCGAGAGGTATGGAATTTCTATACAGTTTGAACAGATTAAATGTAGCTGTGTCACGTGCTAGGTCTGCTTGTATCTTAGTGGCTAGTCCTAAGCTTTTCGAGCCGGAGTGTAAAAGTCCCAGTCAGATGAGGCTTGCAAATGCATTTTGCAGGTATTTGGAGTTGGCTGAATAATTATTGGATTTTGTCATAAGTGTGCGGTTAAACCCGGCATTGGAGGATTGTCAAGTTTCTGATGCTATAAACTTGACAATACCTCATGCTAAAATTGCAGCTTTTAAAGTTTGAACTAAGGAATAACGTTGCAGATACAGAGCCTGCCGGAAAATATAAGCTTCGGGTATGTGCCTCTACGCTCCAGTCGTTTCTCCCATTCCAGCAAAACAATTAAAAACTAACTTAATACCCGGACTCAATAATGGCGGGTGACCAAGATCAAGGTTAACAAAGTCTAACTCAGGTAGAGGTTTGTTAGATTAAACTTGATATTAAAGGCCTATATCGTTTACATTTAAAGATATAATAAAAAATAAAAAAAATAGGAAAATCCATGCTAATAGAAATTTTACTTTCTGTTTTAATTGTAATCTCGATTTCGACACTCTTAGTTGTTTTATTGAAGAAATCAGTTCAAAACAATCAGCCTATTCTTGACCAGTTGTATAAAATTGACCTTACATCGACAAGAATTGAACCTGCCTTAAGGGAAGAAACTGCTCGTAGCCGAGAGGAAAATCAAACATCTTTCAAAGCGAACAGAGAAGAGTTGAATAACTCTTTTAAGTTGTTAGGCGAAACACTATCAAACACAATAAAAGATTTATCGGAAGCGCAAAAAAGTCAATTTGAAATCTTCTCAAATCAATTATCAGGGCTTGCTAAATCGTTCGACGAGAAAACAAAAAATTTGCAAGAACAGTTAGAAAAGTCATCAAAAGAAAATAGAAACGAACAAACCATCTCTCTTAAGTCTTTCGAAGATAAATTTACACAGAATGTTAAGGATTTCAATGATCTGCAAAAAATGAAGTTTGATGACCTGATCCTTAAGCAAGAACAGGTTAAAAAAAGTACAGAGGAAAAGTTAAAGGAAATTCGTGAAACAGTGGAGCAGAAGCTTCAATCGCTATCTGAAGACAATGCTAAAAAGCTAGAAGAAATGCGAAAAACTGTTGACGAAAAACTTCATGAAACTGTGGAAAAACGATTTAATGAATCCTTTAAAATGATAAGTGAGCGTTTGGAACAAGTGCACAAAGGTCTAGGCGAGATGCAAACATTAGCAACTGGGGTAGGAGACCTCAAGAAAGTTTTAACAAACGTAAAAACACGGGGAGGTCTTGGAGAAATACAATTAGGAGCGATATTGGAACAAATATTTTCGCCTGATCATTATGAGCGTAATGCTTTAGTAAAAGAAGGCACCCAGGAACGTGTGGAATACGTTATTAAACTTCCTGGCCAACATGAGGATAACCGTCCTCTTTTATTACCTATCGACTCAAAGTTCCCCAATGAGGATTATCAGCGCTTGATTGAAGCCTATGATTTGGTTGGTGACATCGATCAAGCCTCGAAGCAATTTGAAAATTCTGTCAAAAAATGTGCAAGGGATATTCGCGACAAGTATATAAATCCTCCGACCACCACAGATTTTGCAATTATGTTTGTCCCGACAGAAGGTTTATATGCTGAAATAATAAGAAGAACGGGCTTATTTGAATGTCTTAGAATAGATTATAAAGTGGTTGTTGTTGGTCCAACAAACTTAGTCGCATTTCTTCAAAGTTTGCAAATGGGCTTTAGAACACTTGCCATACAAAAACGTTCTAGTGAGGTATGGGAGGTGTTAGGAGCTGTGAAAACTGAGTTTGGAAATTTTGGAGATGTACTGGAAAAGACCAAGAAAAAACTTCAAGAGGCAGCAAACACGATTGATAAAGCCGGCGTTCGATCACGAGCTATTGAGCGTAAATTAAAAACGGTTCAGGAATTGCCAAAACAAGAAACGATTGCTCTTTTAGGTGAATCAATAGAGATTGAATTGGATAGTCAGATAGAACAAAAAGAGGATCTATAGTCTGGCGTATATGTCGGTCAGATTGAAAGGTTTGAAACATGTTGGTTGGATATTTCTGATGAACTATGACAGTGATTTCAGTCAAACCGTAACACTTTTCAGTGTTCCCTTTCTGGTTGGTTCACTCTTAAGATCGATCCTATGGGATCAGTTGACGTTTTATACAGTATTGGATCTGCAATAGTGCCTTACCCAACAATGATTTCGTACCATGGAGAAACGTGTATCTTTTTCAAGTACTACAGCACGTGTTGGCCGTATAGTACCTTCTGTCTAAAAAACTGCAGGTTGCTGTTTGAGTAAAACCTATGGGTGCTGGTCAAATGATACGTATTGGTGAAATATCACGTCCCCTTAGCCAGATTATACTGGAGTATGGCTACATATATTTCAGAGCAAAAATTTGTACGGGAATAAACGATCGTTTACTCGTGAACAATTATTATTGCTTTTGCTATTCTCTCTCCTTTTAACACCTTCATTTCAGGCAGTCGCTAACCCGATTTTAAAGAGAATCTGTTCAAATATAAACGATGGTTTATGTCTGAACGAAAGGTTTTCTTATTAGCTATGAAACAGGCTGTTGCGTATTATCGTGTTTCTACGAAACGCCAAGGCAAAAGTGGCCTTGGTTTGGAAGCTCAGCAAATTGCTGTTATTCATTACTGTGAGCAGAATGACTACGAATTGATAAAAGAAGTCGTGGAAGTGCAGTCAACGAGAAAATGTCGAGCGATGCTATTCTATGCCTTGGAATTTTGTAGGAAAAGTAAGCTGGCCTTAATTGTTGCAAAGCTGGACCGATTAGGCCGGGACGTTGAGCAGATCGCAGGAATTGTAAAATCTAATGTCGAGATCGTTGTGGCCGATAACCCTCACGCAAATCGTTTCACTATACATATACTTGCAGCGGTTGCGGAGGAGCAAAGACAGAGGATCAGCGATACAACTAAAGAAGCTTTAGGTGCAGCTAAACAAAGGGGTGTTATTCTCGGAAAAAATGGAAAAGTTCTTTCGGTAATCAACAAACAGGCGGCAGACAAATTTGCTATGGAATTGTTGCCACTCCTCAATAGACTGAAAAAGAGAGGGATAACTTCTGTAAGGTCTGTTGCTCGTGAATTAAATAAAAGAGCTGTTCCAACATTTCGTGGTCAGGGGCATTGGCATCCAGCAACAGTGCATGCGCTAATGCATAGATTGAAATGAATTATTAATTTTTTTATCAACCATATATCGATTTACCCATATGATTTTTGATGACTTACCGTCCTTACTATTTGACGACATAACTATTTTAAAAAATTCCCTTGGCGACGGATATTCCAATATTCCGTCGATGAATGCAAACTGTGATTGCGCTGGTTACACTTCAATCGATGACGACAATGATACCGAGAAGAGCACCCGAGCTGTTGCTAAGGCGTATTGACGACGAATTCGCCTATGCGGTCAATTGTGCTTTCCCTTCATCCTTTCGGTTACTGAACAAAGCACAGTATGAAATTCTTTCTTCAATTGACGGTAAGGATGATCTATCAGATTTATCCGGACGACTTGGAATTGAGTCTAATTTGCTTCACGAATTCTTATTGATGCTTTCCAGTACGGAAATTGTTCGTTTCGATGATGAATTCGTGCAGCCACAACGGCCTTCAAGCCCCAAGTCACTTAATTTCTGGATTCACACCACTAATGCGTGCAATCTTGGATGCAGTTACTGTTATATATCGACGCTGAACACCAGTAAAGGAATGTCGGTAGAAGTCCGTCAGCAATTACTGTACAAACTTCAAGAAACAGTACGGCAACGCGGGATTAAACATGTAAAGTTTCGTCTGGCAGGCGGAGAGCCATTGACGCAGTTCAAAAGCTGGAAGTCGTTTATTCCGGAGGCTAAGTCGTTATTAGCGGAATTGGAGTGTGCGATGGAATTCGCATTTATTACCAATCTGACCATTCTCAATGAAGAAATAATAGACTTTTCGAAAGAGTATGGTATCAGCTATGGGATTTCTGTGGACGGTGTAGATGCCATGCACAATTTGACCCGGAGCTTTCGCTCAGGTGAGGGATCTTTTTCGATAGTAGAAAAAAATCTGAAAACATTACTGGCTAAGAATATTCCGGTAGCCGTAACAACTGTCATCTCCAATCAAAATCTTTCAGGGCTAGCGGACTTAACAAGGTACTTTATCGCTTTGGATGTACCGTTTCGGTATTCAATTGTCAAAGGTGAGGCCTTAGACGCCGTGGCTTTGGAAAAATATCTTTCGGAATGCTACACAATTATGAGGGAGGCTGTGGAAACGGGGTGGCAGTTTTCCAGGAGGCATCAGTTTTGCGATTTAAAACCAAACGATCTTGGTTTTCAGACTTGTGCTTCCGGTTTCTCAGGAGGGGCTATTTATGTCGATGGCAATTTAAAGTATTGCCATGTGAATTTTGGTGATGAGGCGGAACCCTCTCATTCAATATTTGATACGGAAATGGACTTGGTAGAGATGATTGAGAAGGGGAGCCATTACGAAGGCGAGAAGTCAGAAGATTGCAAAAAGTGCCGATATAGGCATATTTGCACCAGTGGCTGTCCTGTTTACCGGGAAAACGGAAAAGATTCACAATGCAGCATCTACCATCAATTTATCCCTATGATATACGAGCTTCAAGCCAGAGAGCGCTTGAATCTGCTACGACAATGTGAGATTGTGTAGCCTTCTATTACCACTCAAATGAAAAGGATGGTGGGTGTTGGCTACTGCAATTTCTTTGTTGGCCTTGTTGGCGACATTTTACCAACTGTATCTTCAACGCGTACATAACGAAAAGTCATTAAAACCTCTGCCTCAGATTGACTTCTTTGATCGTAAAAATCAGATTTTCATTCATATCCAAAATAATGGCGTTGGTCCGTATGTGATTGATCGGCTGATCTTCATCAAGGATACCAAGAGTTATGATCATATTGCACAATGCCTTGATCTAGACCCCAAGACATTTATGCATATGCGGGTCACTAGATTGGACAAAAAGACTGTACTGCCGGAAAATCATCTGGAAGTGTTTTCCATTATTTTCGACGAAGACGAGCTCGATAGTCAAATGGAACAGGTGAGGGAACAGTTGGCGGGTATCCGCTTAAAGGTAAAAGGTCATGATATCTATGACAACAGAATGGATGTTGAACGGAACTTTGAATGGTTTATGAGACACAAGTCTCATGTTAAAACTTCTACGAAATTGGATCTCAGCCAATAATGTTTTGGAATAAATTTTAATGCCGAGAATCACCCATATATGAGCTTTTTTTTATTCGAGCCTCAATCTTTTTTGTTGAATTATTTTATTAACATTTCTATGATTAATCAGGGTTTGCAGTGATTAAAAACTGTCAAAATAGGGCATCTATTGGGGCACCAAAAGTCAAGTTAACCATTTTAATTTATAAAAATCAACCACTTGCCGGGTTTAAAACGAAATGTGCTCGAGGAGCCAACTTCCCTTTATCATAGATATCCCAGCTTTATCAAAACTGAAAAAATACCCTTTTTTCAGCCGTTTGGCGTATTTGTATCTTCCTCACATTTTTCGGTTCTACACCCGCATTAATCAAAAATGGGGCACAATCTGGGGCACGATTTATGATTTTCATATTATCGTGCCCCTGTTGCTCGATTTGCAACTGAAAGGAAAGAACAATGTCGCTAACTGATTCTCTATGCCAAGCCTCCATACCAAAAGAAAAACCGTACAAAATCTTTGATAGAGAAGGGCTGTATCTGGAAATTAAATCGTCCGGAAAGAAGTACTGGCGACTCCGATATAGATTTGCTGGAAAGGAAACCAGAATTTCACTTGGCGGTTACCCCGATGTCAGTCTTTCTACTGCTCGGATAGATCGTGACACGGTTTTACGACAGGTGTGCGATGGTCTTAATCCAGTGCTGTTAAGAACAGAACAACGACTTACTCAATCTTTTGAGCAATCAACGACCTTTGAAGCCATTGCGAAGGAGTGGCACACAAAATGTGTCAATGCTTGGGACCCGCGATATGCCCAAACAATCTTACACCGATTAGAAAAATATGTTTTTCCGTTTATTGGTAAGTTCCCTATTACCCAGCTGAAACCACAGATAATTCTTGGGTGCCTCCAAAAGACAGATCGTACAGCACCTGAGATGGCAAGACGAATTAAGAATCTAATTAGTCAAGTTTTTAAATTTTCTATTGCCACTGGCCGTGCGGAAACGGATTATACTTACGGGTTGGAGTTTGCACTCACAAAATATAAGAAGGGTCATTTTGCTGCAATCGACATTGACGAGCTACCAGAGCTGCTAGAAGCCCTCGATAAGCATAAGGCCAGGTTGTTCAGGCAAACCTTTATTGCGATCTGGCTGATGCTTCTGACCGCATTACGCACAAGCGAATTGATCGAAGCGAAATGGGCTGAAATCGATTTTGAAAACGCAATATGGATCGTCCCTAGTGAACGCATGAAGATGAAAAAACCTCATCTTGTTCCCTTGGCGACCCAAACCATCGAATTGCTGCGAGAATTGCATCACATGACAGGTCATCGTGAATTTCTGTTTCCAAGTATTCCTCGCCCGAGAAAGCCTATGAGTAAAGGGGCTGTTCTAGTCGCCTTAAAACGAATGGGCTATCGGAATAAGATGACTGGACACGGGTTCAGAGCTTTATTTCTTGGGATAGCCAAAGAAAAACTAAATTTCTCTCATGAGGTTGCTGATAGACAGCTCGCCCATGCTCCTAAAAGCAGTGTTGACAGAGCTTATGACCGGGCGAAATTCCTGCCTCAAAGGATCATATTGATGCAACAATATGCCGACTACATCGGTACAGTGCGAAAATCTTGAAATAGTTATTTGGTAATGAAAATACAGTGGCAAATTCTTGCTGCTGTATTTTCAATTGTTAGGAATACCTGGTTTTACAAAGCATTATATAACGTATTTGACAATTTCCTCTCGTGAATTCGGACTGTGCCGTATTAGCTCCTTCATTTTATTTGCCAATATTGATCGGGATACCTATCTGGATACCAATCGTAAACAGTTCATGTAATGGTTTCCTGTTTAACTCAGCCTCTTCACGATATTCTGGGAGAATGTTTGACCATTTAGCGTAAGGGACTATCGTCAGCAAATTTGGTTTGTCTTTATCCTTGTTAGAAACACTCCAGATAAGGCCAACTGAGAACGCCGCCTTTTGCCTATTCATCCATTGTCTGCCATTTTGATACTGAACCTTAGAATAGAGACCAGGTATTGATGAAATCTTCCAAGGGTGGGCATAAAGCTCTCCGAATAATTCAAAGCCCCATTCCTGTCTATATTTTCCCTCATATCCGGTCGATGGTTCTTCTTTGGTGATTGTTTCAACTTGGTTAGGTGTTTCTGGATTTTGAACCTTTATACTCGTTGTCTTCTTATAGTTATATTCAGTCAGTTCATCAACGTTTGCCATTTGCTTGATATTTGTTCCAGCATTGATATATAGAAATCTGTACGGCTCTTTATACTTATAATACCAATTGAAGGCCAACTTAAATCCGACGAGAAATTTATTGTTTGCCGTGAAACTGCTATCTAGCGGATTATAGAGTACGAAGTTGTTGGCGCCCGGACTGAACCCAATAGTGACCCATCTGACATATCGCCTAGTCCAAACATGATTTATGGATTTGATTTGTGTGGCAAATAATGTGTCTTCCGAACTTTCGGACTTTTTTATCGCCTCTCGATATGCTTTGGCGATCTTGATTTTTACATCCTCGTATTTTACATCAGTGGTGGTCCAAATAGAAATGAATGATTGGATGGATGAATCTGTTGGCGTTCTGATAGTGTCGGAGCCGTTGATGGTTTCGTCCAACCCACTTGCTCCTATGTCGACTAGTATTTTTGTAAGAATTCGCTCGTAACGCTTTTCTTCTTCTGCAGTCCCTGTGCAAATTATTGTTGCTGCATCCGTGGATACTTTCTTTTTGCTAGGTTTTGCCTTTGGAAATACGTAATGGTTATACGAAGCTTTTGGGGCAATTTCCTCGAAGATGTAGTTTTTCAGTGCGTCGACTGTTGCTTTTGGCTGGAAATCAGGATCAATCAGTTTTTCAATGATCTTCGATTTGTATTCTTCGTCCAATAATTCACTGTATTTCTTCTTACCCATATCATGGTAGACCCCGATAATGCCACTCCCAGGACTCACATAATTCGAAGGATTATTATGCCATAGCCAGTGTAATTCCAGGTTCGCCTTGAAGTATGTGCTCTTCTTTTCGCCGGAGAAAATTTTTCCAAGGTTGTCATTTGTTCCGGCGGTCAGGTCGAAGGTTGAAATCCGTAATTTGCTTTTTGCAACGATACTCCCTCGTAATGTTATGCTCGGTTTCTCGGTCTCAACCTTCACGCCAGTTGTTGGAGATGATGCTCCTAAAATCGTAAAACCGAAATTGTCTGTTACAAATCTTTTATAGGCAGACTTTGGCAGTGGGTTTTCTTTTTCAGTATTTCCGTAATATTCGTAATAATATTTACCTAAGTTTTGGGAATACGATGTTTTTGAGAATGCGATAAGGATAATGAGGAGGCGGATACCAAATTTCATAGAGAGAGGTTGAGTAACGTTAGATGCTTAAATATAACAGCTTTTATTATCGCCTCTTAATATGATTTCCGTAACTTATTATTCGGTTCAAGACTGCCTAATCTTGGCCGTTTTTGGCCCTTATGCACGCCTCAACCTTGATCCAGTTAGGGCTGCGATTGAAAAGGCCAGCAACGCAATGTTCAATCCTATTTCGATATAGAAGTGTTAGAAAAGTGGAGAGGGTAACTCTATTTTTTCTTTTTGCTCTTGCAACAGCTTCTGCAAATAGCATTTGAGGAAGAAGGTAATTCTTGACCTCAAAACTATTTTGACCTATTTATTAATAGTGCCTGTCGGTAGGCCTGCTCATCCGTGTAAAGATTTCATCAACCGATAGATAGATCATACAACCTTATCCAAGTTTGTTATCTGATCACAGCTTACGGATGCAAAATATCCAGATGACGGCCTTGGTAACATAAGGATTGTATCCATGACACAAGTAGATTATTTCAAACTACAAGCCAAAAACCTGTTTAAAGATTTCAAGGAAAAAGCACAAAAGCGTTTTCCTGACGACGCTGAATACATTGTGACCCATGAATTTGGTTATGATGAAGAAGGCTTCAGCCTGATGAAAGCCCAGCACATCATTGCCCTCATGTCCGGCTTTGAAAAATGGGCAGATTTGGCAAAAGCTCCTGACTCTCAGTTAAAAGTAGCCAAATTACTGTTTGATTATCGCGACAGCGTCAACGTGGAAGAATGGCAAGATTACGTTTTCGGCATTGAGACTGACAATGACGTTAAACTTGATTCCGAAGTACAATTTCAAATTCTAAGTCAGGTATGGTTAGGTCTACCCCCTGAAGAAGGGCATCCCGATATCCGCGAGCCACAAGCTGAAGATCAACACCCTGCCAAAACCAAAACGCCGCAACGAAAACAAGCTCCAAATGGACAAATCACCGCACTTCCATTGAATCCAATGGATCGTGCTGATTTTATTGAAACTGCAAATGAGGCTTTCGAAGATGTCATGGAACGGATAGAGCCCGATAATCCAGACCTAACGCGCGAGCTTTGGGATGTTGAGGATTATGTGGACACCATGCTGACACCAGATATGTTGCCGATAAACAAGGGTTATGCCCTGTCACTGGTTGAAGATTTCCTTGTTCATCATGTGATCGACTTAGCGACGCAGGCGGACAGGACGGCAGCGAAAGCTTAGTCGGGCGGCAAAGAAACAATAAACTTTGGGGCTGATCTAGGCTAATCTATATCAGCCCCAAGAAGAATAAACATTCTAGCGCTGGAATATATTCAAAACGTCTCTATTTTCCGGCTCAGGAAACAAAGCGACACATACAAAAAGGTTTACCAAATATGGTATTTATAAACTATCGGTTTATAAATTGCGATAATTATGAACTTTATGCTTTACACAGTTTGTTTTATCCTGTATAGATAAACTATGAGTATATCAAATGAGACAAAAATAAACCTTTTGTTGCAAGACTGGCCCTTAGGGACGGTCTCTGCCACATCATGGCTTAATCAAAAGGGATATTCTAATCAGTTGCTCAACCGGTACAAAAAGAGCAGGTGGCTAGAATCCTTTGAGACTGGCGCAGTGAGGCGTGTCGGCGATTCAGTAAGTTATGAGGGAGCTATCTATACCTTACAACACCAACTCGCTCTCTCCATCCATCCAGGGGGCAGAGCTGCTTTATCCTTGCTGGGCAAAGCCCATTATTTGGAATTGTCTCAGTCCAAAGTCGATTTATTCGGCACAGCGAAAGAAGTATTGCCAGCCTGGTTCAAAAACACAGATTGGGGAATAAAACTGGTCTATCATCAATCCGCTTTTTTGCCTGCCGGAATAGGCATGACGGAAGTGACCGTTAAATCATTTTCCATCAAAGTGTCATCGGCGGTCAGGGCTATGATGGAATGCCTGTATCTGGCCACTTCCCCCCAGGATTTAGTAGAATGCTATCAGTTGATGGAAGGGATGAATAACCTGCGCCCTAATTCAGTTCAGCAGCTTTTAATGCAATGCAAATCTATAAAGGTAAAACGCCTGTTTCTTTACATGGCAGAAAAGGTAGATCACCAATGGGTTCAGTATCTGGCCATCGAAGAAATCGATCTGGGCAATGGCAAACGCAGTTTCGTTAAGAATGGAAGCTATGTTCCAAAATACCAGATAACAGTACCCAAAGAAATGGAAGAGAATGGAAAACAGACTTTATAAACGACAGGTCGGCTTACTTTTGGATGTATTACCAGAAGTTGCAAAGGAAAATTGTTTTGCACTCCATGGCGGCACTGCTATCAATTTATTTGTCCGCAATATGCCTCGGCTATCAGTTGATATCGATTTAACCTATCTGCCGATTGAAGACAGGGAAACATCTTTACGCAATATCGGGGAAGCTTTGGACAGAATACAGGGACGGATTGAGAAGACGATTACGCCTGTTCGTGTGCAGCATAAAAAGGAGATTGCAAAGCTTCTGATTTCTTCCCAAGGGGCGGAAATAAAACTGGAAGTCAATTTGGTAGGGCGAGGCTCTTTCAAAGAACCGGTAAAAATGCGCCTTTGTGAAAGAGCTCAGGAAGAATTTGATGTATTTGCTGCTATCCCGGTTGTTCCATTCGGGCAACTTTTTGGCGGAAAAATATGTGCCGCCCTTGACCGCCAGCACCCACGGGATTTATTTGATGTCAAATATCTTTTGAGCAATGAGGGATTTTCTGATGAAGTCAGACAGGGTTTTCTCTTCTGTGTACTGGGTAGTGACAGACCGATAAATGAAGTGATCATGCCGAATTTTCAGGATCAGCGTTTGGCCATGGTCAACCAATTTTCGGGAATGAGCGCTGAGGAGTTCAGCTACGAGGAATATGAAGCCATAAGAGAAAAACTTGTAACGACGGTCAACGAGAACCTAACCAAATCAGATAAAGCTTTTCTTCTGAGTTTTAAAAATGCAGAGCCCGATTGGTCCATTTATGATTTTGAGAGATTTCCCTCGATTCAATGGAAGCTTCGTAATTTGAATATTCTAAAACAACGTAACCCTGAAAAGCATCGAGAACAGTATGAGTTGTTACAAGAAAAGCTCGGCTAGACTGCAATTTTCAGGGTATGCAGGTGAGACATTCAAGTTTTATTAATAATTAGGAGGTTAGAGTAGGCTTATGATTAAAAGCTTACCCGCCTTGTGCAACCAATCGGTTTCAGCGATTGTAATTACGCTTTGTCTGGCAAGTCCTGTATGGGCGGCAGATAAGCTCTCCCCTCGTGCTGAGGTGAATATACGGGCTGGCACAGAACGATCAATTTTGATGACCGAATTTTGGGTTCCGCTGGTGCAGCAAAGCGACCGGGTTCTTTATGGTGATCTGCGTCTAATGGGTGATGATGGGGATAACCGCGAAGGCAATCTCGGCTTTGGTTACAGACAGATTTCCAAGAAGACCAATTCCGTTCTTGGTGCCAATGCTTGGATTGACCGCAGAAGAACAGAGAATGGCAATAACTTCCACCAGATCACTTTGGGCGTTGAATCCTTAGGCGAAACAATTGATATCCGCGCGAACGGATACATCCAGCTCAATAGCAGTAAAACAAAAATCACTCCGAATATTGGCAGTGCGACGCCCTATCTGGCAGGCTCCGGGATATTCTTTGATACAAACGGTTCTATCGTTGAAGAACCTCAGCATGGCTTTGACGCTGAAGTCGGTTACAGACTTCCAGTTCTTCTAAAACATATTGATAGCACCCGTGTATATGCAGGGGCCTACCACTTCTTTGGTGACACCACAGAGAACACAACTGGTTTCCGTTTAAGAACAGAAGCACAGGTAAACTCAATCTTCTCTGTCGGTGCAAGATTTCAACATGACGGTCCGCGTGGATCACAAGGATTTTTAGAAGCGACACTTCGCTTCCCTTTCAAATCAAAGAAACTGTATCAAGAACATGGACTCAGATCACGTCTGGATGAATCTCCAGAGCGTGACATTGATATCGTCACTGGCGCGAAAGTAGACACTGGTTTGATGAAACAAGCTTTGAATACCAATGGTACAGCACAGCGTATTCTTTATGTTGACAATACTAATTTAAATACAGGTGATGGCTCTAAAGAAAATCCATTCAATACGCTTGCCTCCGCACAAGCCGCATTACAAGCAAATGATATTCTATACGTCAATCGCGGAGATGGCACGACTGCCGGGATGGATCAGGGCATTACTATTGATAAGCCTAATGTTCAACTGATAGGTTCGGGAAGTGATTTTAATTATAACGGCTTCACTTTAATTGATTCCTCTCAAGCGCCTCTTATTACCAATATCGGGGTAAGATCTGGCGACTATATTGGTAATGGGATCACTGTAATAGGTGGTGGAAACCTAGGCATATCAGGACTGTCTGTAACCAACACTTCTGGGTACGGTATATATGTAGATGCCGCTAATGGTACAAACTACAACACCATTAATATTAATAATAACACTGTGTACAATACCAGCCTATTGGATAGTGGAGGATCGGGAATATTCGTAAACTTTAAAGCGGGTAGCTCCATTCAGGATATAAATATCAGTAATAATACTGTCAATAAAAGTGGAGGAGTGCAAAGCCGAGGCATACAGGTTTTAGGCAGTGGCAATGTAAACACTGTTAATATTCTTAACAACTCAAGCACAGATAGTTATTACGGAATTCTAATACAAACAGCTGTAAGCGGCACAATTAATTCAGTCAATCTTCTTAATAACTTCACTACACAGAACGCAACTAATATACTTGTAGGCGCAGTTCAATACGGGAAAATAATGAATGCATCTATTGTAAATAACACAGCCGTACAAAGTTCACTTTTCGATGGAATTGTTGTTAACTTAGCTGATCAGGGGGTTATCCAATCTACAGTTATAAAAGACAATCTAACCAATAATAATGTTAGAAACGGCATTTTTGTTAATGTCTTTTCGGGTGGACAAATGGGTACACTTGATATTGAAGATAATACCACAAACGGCAATAACGGTTCAATTGGAAGAGGCGTTGCTTTGGTCACTAATGGTACAGGAAGTGTTATTCGCTCAGCAAATATTTTAGATAACAATATAAATAATAATAATTATAACGGAATTTTTGCTCAAATTCAAACTGGAGCAATCATTGAAGAGTTAAATATTAAAGGAAATGAAATCAACAACACAAGAGGCACAGGCAATGGTGGACGTGGTATTTACTTGGATGTCCTGGGAACAGGGTCTTTATTATCCAATACTGTAATTTCGAATAACATCATAACAAATAGCAACACACAAGGAATTTTTGCTATTGCAACCACAGTTGGTGCCCAACTTAATAATCTGTCTATTTCTAACAATAATGTCAGCAGCAATTTGAGCCGTGGAATTCATGTTCAGGCAGCAAATGGCGGAGAAGTTATTAATACTTTAGTATCAGATAACACTACTAACCAAAATCTATTTAATGGCATTATTTTACAGAGCAGTGGTACAGGCTCAAAAATTGAAAATGCATTGTTATCTGGAAACACTTCAAACGAAAACATAAATGGTAATGGAATTGCATTAGTTGCCCTGAACACAAGCGCGATAACAAATGTTACACTTACAAACAACACAGCAAATAACAATACAAGTACAAACGGAATGGGGATTCGACTGGAATCCAACGGGGCCGGAGCTTCAATCAATACAACTGTAATGAATGGAAATATAACTAACGGTAACGCACAATACGGTATCTACTTAAATGCCATATCCTCAGGGATTATTGATAATTCAATTATTACTGATAGCACTGCTAATACAAACTCTCAGTCAGGCGCTTATCTTTTTGCTAACGGTGGTACAATAAGCAATACGAGCATTACAAATACATCAACGCAGATGAATTCTCAGCAAGGTATTTATCTTAATGCAGCAGCAACAAGTACTATTGATGGAGTCACAATTTCTAATGTTGCCGCTAATACCAATTCTCAAAATGGTATCTATATCACAAATTTTAATAATGCTAATGCAATAATTGATAATGTTTCTATCTCTGAAACTGATACATTGAATAACGGTGTAAACGGTATTTTCTTACAGAAAGTAAATGCAGCTTCTGTGTTTAATGTTGACCTTGGTGGCGGCGCATTAGCCAGTACTGGACAGAATCGCTCTTATGGCAACACCGGACGTGACCTGCGTTTGAATTATACGGGTGGTGGCAACGTATTCGCCCTAAACAACTGGTGGGGAGTGAATACAGGTTTGGATGCTGGTCGTGTTACATTAAGTGCCAGCACAACCGTTGATACCACAGCATTTCTCACAACTGATCCACGTCCTTGATACTGGTTTGTTTTGTGTCTAAACCAAGTTCAGACATAAGGTAAGAAATCCACATATGCCCAATATGTGACTTCAAAATTAATTGGGACTTCATTATCTTGCTTATCTATTTCCCAATAAAACTGTGGTTTGCTATTGCCATCATAATTCTCCCAATAGATAGCAAATTGATGGTGTTGCTTCTCAATGTCGGAAGCAACTAATGTATATGCTCCGTCAGATGGCTTAGCCTCTGAGAATAGGTGCCATGTGATTGTTTTAGCTTCCATGTGTTGGGTTTAGCGTTTAAAAAATTACGGCAAGATAGCGCATCAAAGATTTAGTTGCATGTTACCATCAGAAAATTCTGAACTTAATCTATCGAAATTTGCTGTCGGGATTATTTTCAGATATCGACCAGTGATGTACTCGCTGAGACATTTCTTGAGAAGTCGATATCTGGATGGAAAAATAAAAAAACATTTCTGTACATACCTGTTGTTTATCACTCATTAATAAAACTCTGGTTGTATTGATTTCGCCCACATAAAACTGTTATTACAATCGGGTGCCGGGAATTGCTCCCGGTGATTCATCATTTGTGAAAGGAATTTTGCTATGCCAAACATCCAACCAGCAGATCAATTACTCGACCGAAAAGCCGCAGCTAAATATTTGAAAGTGACACCAGGCACACTTGCCGTCTGGGATTGTACAAAACGCTATGATTTACAGCCTCTGAAAGCGGGACGTTCTGTCAGGTATCGACGATCCAGCCTGGATAAATTTATCGAGAGAAAACTGATTCGATAAAATTCGGGAAAGAAAAGTTTTCGACGAACTTTTTCCTTCCCTGGGTCCGATAACCACTACATCCTGTGAGAGAGCATAATGAATATAGAACTTGCTAAATCTATAGCTATATCCGAAATTCTGGGCAAGCTAAATCTTTTACCTAAGTCGACTTCCGGCAAAGAACTCCGCTATTTATCCCCGTTTCGGAATGAAAGAACCCCCAGTTTTTTTGTAAATATTAACGAAAATCTCTGGTTTGATCATGGGGAGGGAATAGGCGGCGATCTGGTCAGATTTGCCTGTATCTATCTGGAGCGCCAGAATGAAGCCCATACAGTTTCTGACGCGCTGCGATGGATATCGAATTTGTCCAACGATTTTCCGGTCGCCGCTTTCTTGCCAGCCCGGAAAGAACGTAGCTTTGAAACAGAAGATAGTCCGCTTTCCTTAAAGTCTAATCGACCACTCACTAACATTGCACTGATCCGTTATTTAGAGAAGCGCGGTATTCCGCAGAATTTAGCCAAACAATATTTGCGGGAACTTCAAATATTCAACAGTAATTCCGGCAAACGGATTACCTGTCTAGGATTCCCGAATGAAGATGGTGGGTTTGAGCTGCGTAATCCGTTTTTCAAGGCTTGTCTTAGACCAAAATCCATCAGCTTTATCAGGGGCAGGGTGCCAAAACCGGAAGGTATCCATTTGTTTGAAGGCTTCATGGATTATCTATCTGCAATTACCCAGCTGAATGGACGGCCATTAAAAGCAGACTCCATTGTCCTGAATTCTCTTTCCTGTGCAAAAGAGGCAATGGCCTACATCCACAAATACGGCTACCGCATCGCCTATACCTGGATGGATAATGATCCGGCAGGCCAGAAAGCCACCGAAGCCTTTGCCGAATTTTTTAAATCCGAAGATGGTCTGTCCCACGCACCAATGAATAGCCTTTATGCAGACCATAAAGATGTCAATGCATGGCATATGCACCATCTCAGGCTCACATAATCACATCCCTTAATTGAATAGCTATCCCTCAAAATAAGGGGATTGGCCGAGGATCAAACTCCGTCGGTCGGTTTTGAGCTGTCGTTGTACACGGGGGCGCTCATTCCACCAACAACAATTTTCCCCTGGCTCCGCCATTCCTCGCGCAAACAAAATTGTTGCCGGTTCATTCCCTTATACCCCCGTGTCATCCAACGCCCGTCAAACCAACACGAACGGAGAACAGACATGCCATCAACCAAAATCCAAAAATCGTTTAAATCTGCAAAATCAACTCAAACTGGACAGAATGATAACTCTGATCCATCATTGAAAGATGTCTATTCACGCGTCACTGCCAAAATTATTGCTGATCTTGAAAAAGGCGAATTGACATGGCGCAAGCCTTGGAATTCCGCCCATATGGAAGGCAATATTATGCGACCGCTCCGGTGGAATGGTATATCCTACACAGGGATCAATACTATTTTGCTTTGGGCAACGGCAGCTGAAAAAGACTATGCACACCCGCACTGGATGACCTTTAATCAGGCTATTGAGCTCAAAGGCTCCGTCCGTAAAGGAGAGAAGGGCGCTCAAATTGTCTATGCCGACAGCATTACCAGGCAGGAAGAAGACAAAAATGGTGAAACCGTCACCAGTAAAATTCCTTTTCTAAAAACCTATACGGTTTTTAATGCTTCGCAAATTGATGGATTACCGGAACACTTTTATCAGTTGCCGGAAAAGCAGATTGAACCTGCTAACCTTCGAAATGAGACATTAGATAAATTCTTTGCTGAAACAAAAGCTGATATTCGGAACGGAACAAATGCCTTTTACGCACAGCACGTAGACTATATTTCTATGCCGCCAATTGAGAGCTTTGAAGATCCAACACTCTATTATACTACCCTTGCCCATGAACTGACCCACTGGAGTAAACATCCTAAACGCCTTAACCGTGATTTCGGTAGAAAGGCGTATGGGGATCAAATGTATGCAAAGGAAGAACTTGTTGCTGAACTGGGTTCCTGTTTCTTAGGTGCCGATCTTGGACTGGAACCACTGCCACAAGAACACCATGCAGCTTATATTCAGTCATGGTTGAAAGTGCTCAATGACGATAAGCGTTTTATATTCTCAGCTGCATCCCATGCCCAGAAAGCAGTTGACTACCTGCATTCTCTACAACCCCAAAATAATTAAGATGTGAAAAATGTCGATGTACCAGATCCGGGCTCCGCCATTCGTAATATTGTTTATGAATTAAAATGTGTCCACATGGAGCCAAGAGCTCATGCAAACCAACAGGGCAGTGTTAAGGCTGCAGATCCATTTTCAATTCGGCCGAAACCAGTTTTATTCTTCCAAAGCAATGGTTGTGGAAAATTCAGTTTTGAAATGTTCAGCCGGGAAAATCTCTGTTGTTGGTTGTTTTTTAAATGATGACAGCATAACCCGTTATCTTGTAATTGTGCTTACTTGTTCCACTTTAGGTTAACAAATTAATCCAAATTAGACTTGTCCAGTTTGGAGATAAATGATTATCCAAAGATGAGAGTATCGATTTTTTTCTCCAAAAACACTTCTAGAATAAAACAACACAAAGCTCCTAAACCATAACCAGAATTGCCATTTTTTCTCTGTTTCAGCCAAGCCTCAAGCTCTGACTTGGTATTATCTGTAACAAAAAATGTAATTGGCAAGCCACTTCTTTGGCCTGGCGTCTCGAGAGTTATGTTGAAAACGTCTTTGTGTTGCACAGCGTAATCCAGAATTGCCGCAATAAATTCGCCAGTCCGCATTCCTCTACTTGCTGCCTTCGTGTTTAGTGCCTCAATCAGGCTCTTTTTTGAAGAGCCGGAGGTAATGGTAATCTTCTTCATCAGTTGGTCGGGCTTGTGTAATAAGTCGTTGATCGCTAAAATATTAAATTTTTTGAACCATTCCGAAAATTCCCTAATAATTCGGAATTTTCCTGAAAACTACTAAAATATTCTCAATTAGAATTGTGCCCATTTCTGCACAGCGCAAACGGTTGCGCCGCTCAGAAAATTTGTCACTTTTATGTAACATTCTGAATAATTGAATACAATCTTGTTTAATTAAATACGGAAGTAAATGCTGAAAAAATATCAAATACATATCTAATATTTTGAGTTTGGTGTTATATTTAAAATTTCATCCAACTTTTATTTGGTTTTTCCTTGCATTTTGTTTTACTTTAATCAGGTAAATGGCAAAGCGATGAGAAACTGGGTCGGATTTGTAATTTTTGCGGCGGGAACGCTGCTGGTCTCCTACATAAAAGGTAAGTCTTCTGATAATGAAACAGGAAAGCAGTTGCTTAATCCTAGTGGAAACACGCCTGCAACTGGGTCTCGTATACCGAAGATGTTAAAAGAAGAAACACCGAAGATTTTAACCGAAAAATCCATTGGCGAATTGTGGGATCGTTATAAGGCCAGAGTTGGAACAATTATCGAAGAAAAATGGATACACTTGCTTGAAATCCTCAAGAGGCTATGGAAAGAAATCTACCTTTTCGTAAGTATTGGTGTGCCAGTATGGGCGGTAGATATATTAAAAAAATTCACCGTGGTTGAGGCGCTCATTGTAGTAGTCATTCTTTTGCAGATATACATAATCATTTCTAAAAAAGGGAGGTAAAATCAAGTTATCGCTTGCTTTGGATTTTTTTTCTATTTATTTTAGATGAACCGATCACATCCAAAGGAGCGTTATGATGCACAGTCAAACCAAATTGGAAGAATTCAAATCACACGCAACTGCATTTCTGAAGCCCATTCTTTTTTCAACGGCTGCAATTTTATTCAGTATGCAAGTGAACAAGTTGGTGACAGGCAAACAAATTGAAGCAGTCAAGCATATAAATTTGGGTGGAACCAAGGGTGTTGTGATTGACGGCGATACGCTTTGGGCATCTCATGCAGGGATCACGCCTAGGCTCATGGAAATTAAAGTGTCACACCCATAATAGCACTGCGGGCAATGTGATTATAAATAACTAACATGTTTTGCCAATTCTTCACTGACTGATAGTACAGTCTTTGTATCGTTCAATGATCAGATAATCGGTTGTTCCTCCGGTTTGACTACTGGTTGAACATCGCAATCTTGTCTTGAAGTTGCCTGTTGGTAAAAGAATTCGTCAGGTTTAGCGACGATGAAAGACAGCTGCAACTCAGCTCTTGTTGCGAATAGTTCTCGGCTTAAGCTGAATACGGAAAATTAGTTCATATATAATTTATTTCGATAGTCAGCCTTGAAAATCAAATCTCCTTTGTTCGTTTGTTTTTAGATGATGTCAGCATGACCCATCAGGCCGTGATATGCTTATCCCTCATTTTCTTTTGAAGAAAGAAAATGCTCTGACGACTCCGTAAAAAAAATAGACGCTGTGCATCGATTTTTTTACTTCGGGGAGCTATCACGTCCTGACGGGTCCTCAGAGCTTCCATCATCAACAACAAACAAAGGAGATTTGATGATGACTGACCAAAACGAAACAACCAAGAAATACCCGACACATACTGTCCATTTTGTCAAACTGAACCCGGAGACAGGTAAATCCGAATGGATCAAGGCAGGCGTCGCCTGGGAACACACAGATGGTGAAGGGTTAAACCTTTCGCTGGACTCTCTAGGACAAAAAGTAGCCTTGACCGTCCGCAAAAATAAACAACGCTAAAAACAGAACCGGGCAGCGATTAGCTGCCCGGTTCTAAAACTAATCCTTCTCTTTACTTTGAACCACGATGCCTGTCACAAGGCTTCCTTTGGGGTCTTCGATGACCAGATAACGTTCTTCGATAATTTTGATAATTCTCGGAACATGCTCCATCATGGACATATACAGATCTTCCAGCCTGAATCCGGTCAGGAGAACCGTATGCGTGGAAAAGTTGAGTTTTATCAAATTTCTTTCAAGGCTCACATCCAGTTCAGCAGTTATAAAATAGGCATAGTTTAAAAACATCCTTTTCCCATCAGGCCAGACCAGGCATAAACTTCTCACATGGCTGGCACCGAAATATCTGGAATCGTCTTTTGGCGTCTCGTCTTGTTCAGTCTTGGGAGGCGCATCCCTCATTTCATCGTATCGTGATTTAAAGCCCTGGCTCATAGTGACGATTCCTTTTCTGTGGAGGTTGTATAATTGGTTCAGGGGCAGGAATTACAGCTTCTCGTGAAATTCTTGCCATTTCGTTTCGAATATTCTGTTCAACTTTCTCAATGCCATCTCGCTTTTTCACGAGCTCAATCGCTGATTCACGGTTGCCATCTTTTGCGGCCCGTTTCATCAGCTCTTCTTTGTCTTCTGTATAAATGCGGGCCGTGTGACGCCCCCTTGATACAGAGACATACATTTGTTTGGCATTGGTCGCGCCAAAAGTTGAAGCAGGCTGTGAGATGAACACATCATCAACCGTTTTCCCCTGGGACGCATGGGAGGTGATACAATGCGCATGCGATAGATGCCCAAATTCTCGCGGAATAAGATATTGGTTTCCGGTTGTGGGATGCTTTAGCTCAATATCTCCGTGCTCATGAACTGCGGCAATTTCGAAAAGCTGGCCATTGTTTAACCTGTTCTTGGACTGGTCGATCCCATTGCGCGTAATACGGACAGTGTCACCTTTGGCAATATGGATTTCCGTGTCATGAAACACGTCATAATCTTTACTTCGCGACAGGGGCAACCCAACTTTCATTTCGGTGCCATTTTCTAAAATCACATATTTTTCATTGCTCTCAGACACATTCCACACACTGCCTCTTCTTATGCCAATAGTGTGCTGATTGAACTGGATCACGTTACCTTTCTCAATATTGCGCCAATCCGCTTTCTGGGCTTCTGTCAGGTTCAAATTTTGCAATCTTCTTACCTTGTGTTCCTCACTGCCAATCAAACCCGCTTCTTTGAGCTTTATGCGGATTTCTTCGGTAACACGATCACCTTGCTCATGCGTTGGGGATATGATCAAGGCAGTCCTACCTTGCTTTTTTGATTCCAAATAATCTGTTACGAGTTGCTCATTGGGTTTTAACGGATCGATGGATGTGATGGCGCCCATTTCGTCCAATTTATCAAAGGCCTCCTTAACTCTGCCTTTTGAAAGGTGTTCCACTGTTTGTTTATAAACAGGCTCCTGTTGGCGATATATTTTACTGACTTCGGCGGATTTTATACCTGCAACAGTGTTTATAATACGAAGAGCATCGTTTCTTAGGACGCTGGAATGCTGACGTGTATCGCCCCCAAGGATAAGTCTGGCGTTTTTCTGCGATACTAATTCCAGAAGTGCGACCATATCTTTGGTTCCTACCAGCCCTGCTTCATCGACCCATAGAACCTGATCTTTCAACTCATCCTGCATCTTCTTATCTTCAAAAAGCTTACTTACCGTCTGCGCTTTTTTAAAACCTTCGTCTCGAAGCACGCCTCTGGATGCCTGCGCCGTCGGCGCAACAACAGTGACAGTTTTCCCGGCCTTCTCCATTAAATCAATCGCTTCCTTCATCAAAGTGGTCTTCCCGGTTCCGGCAGCTCCTCTAATAATGGAAACACGGTGGGTAGATGTCAGTACATGCTTGATCGCATCGGCCTGTTGACCATCCAGATTGATAGCAGGGGCTTCATTATACAAAGGTAAATGCTTGCCGCGTCCTTCCTGTGCAAGCCTGACCATATAGCGCTCCTCAGCAAGAATATCATGCGTTGTGCATAATTTTTCATCCTGGGTGTCCACCTGTATAATGCGAAGATCATCTCGGAATGTATCGTCAATGTTGCTAATAGTGGTCGAGACATCGCCTATTGCATGGCGATACGCTTCTGCAAGCAGACGACGATCTTTGACAACAGAGGCGCGTTCAAAGCCATTTTGAATGGCATGATCAACGCATTTCTCGGCAGGAATAGGTACTTTTTCAACTGCCGGGGCAAATCTGACAGGCTTGTTATGTTCCCCATGCTGTTCTGCTTCCAGACTGCGAATTTGGTTTCGCCACTCTGATTTCAGCTCGGTCATGGTCAGGCCTTTTTGTTTTTTTCCACGTGTCCGGGCTCCAAGCCCATCCAGCTCTTTTGGATCAGTTATCCCATTAATTTTTGCTATGTGCCCAATTTCGTTTGTCCTTTTCGAAAAATGGTCAATTGCGTGTTTGGGGACACCCTCGATTTCAAAAGACTTTCTGGTTCGTCTGACCTCATATCCAAGTTGAGTCATTTTATCGGCCAGCCTTTTGTGAAATCGGGACTGGTAGTAAGGCATGTCACTTTTGATATTCCGGAAACGGGCTGCTTTTATCCGTTCTTCTGTATCGTCCCATGTGGCGTTAAATACAAAATTATGACTGTGCAGATGCGGATCTGGCGGCCTGCCTTCAACAGGCCTGGCTGTTTGGTGGGTGAAGCTTGCCCATATTAATTCCTCCGTACTACGATCTTCGTTTTGATTATTGACACGAACGCGGGTTTGGGCATCTTTTTCTATTTCCTGCATCGTCTCAGAAACCGCATCTTCGAATGCTTCTAAAATATGATCATTTTTAGAAAACGCGTGAACGATTGATACGCTTTTCGGGCAATGAAAATTGATATCATAGCCCACGATACGATCATCGCGAAACCGGGGCGTCAGGGAATCTCCGGTCGTCGGATCAATATTATCACATAATTTTTCAAAGACCGTCTTGTCGGCAGTTCCAGTAATGCCAAGGCGTCCCGCCAGTTTGCCCATGAAGATTCCCGGCCTTTCCTGGTCGTTCAGGTAATAGTCCGACCGAGATAAGGCATCTTGGAAATATTTTTTGGCGTTGTCCGAAGAGGACACAACTATCATCCTGATCATGTCGTGAAGTTTTAAATGGTTTCTCCTCGCTTTCGGGAAATTTCACGTTTTTGTAACCGTCATCTATTCTGAATAATGGTCAGCAAATTTGAACGCGCTGTGTGGTGCTGATGATAAAGCGCCTGCTTGGCTACGTATTGGTATGGATACCGGTACTGCTGGCGGAGTAGATTTTTTTTGATATCAATTGTTCGATCATTGCTTCTCCGAGCAGCGTCGGGACAATGTGGTAGTCATTCACAGCGCATGTGCAAATGAGCCTTTCGTGCTGTAAAAATTCCAATTCGCGCAGCACTATAAATCGCCACTTTTTAGGAAATGCATTAACTGAAAAGAAGCCGTTCCGAAATCCGGTGATTAAGATATATTCATGAAAAGTAACGGTCATATAGGAAGTGGTTAAATGCTTGCATGGAAATCCGGGATTGCAAATCAATGAGTGGGCAGTGTATTAATGATCAGTAATATCCGATCTCAAATGCCGCACTTGGTGATTGGATTTGTAAAGCTCCCTGCCGTAATTCTTGGTTTGAACTGCGACAGGGAGCTTGCCCTAACAGTGCCCTATTTTTTCAATTTTTTTCATCAGACATCTGCCCTAACAGTGTTAGGGTGCACTACATTGCCTCAAATGGCTCGTCTTCACCTACACTCATATTGGTTGCCACTTGTGCCCTGAGTTTTGGATCCACAGGGCGATCACCCACTATTCGGAATCCATCCTTTGATGCATACTCATCTCCCTCAACGAACAAGTCGAACATTGACTCGTTGACAATTATTTCATCAATCATGTCAAGGATTATGGTATCACCACGCCAGTAAGCAATGAAGTAACTGAGCGAATAAAAGACACTGGAAAGCATGATGACGATGCCAATCTTCTGTGCAAATAAGAGAAGGGTGATGCCAATCACAAAGAAGAAAAGGGGCTCAACAATGGTCTCCACCTTCCGAAACGACAACGACTTTCCTTTGAATTTGGCATTGAGGAATTCAGGCATAATATCACCGGAATACCGCGTGAATTTCTTGAAATCAAAATCAGATGCGACGCGCTTGATTTCATTCTTTCTATGAATGGAAAAAGCCAGAAATACGCCTAAGAAGATGTACCAAGTGATGTTGCCGAAAAAGACCTCGGTGAATGAGGGGTGCCGATAAGTCCAGGGAGCAAACATCGGTATCATCGGTAGGAAGAAAAGGCATGTGAACAGCGTTACACATATGTGAATAGAAAAGTAACGCTCCCCAAAATTCTTTCGAATGAAGACCTCCAAAAATGCTCGGGGGTAGCTACAGATTTTGTAAAAGACGTCACTTAAAAACTCCTTGATCGGATTCGGACGCAAATACATAGTCCGATAATAGATGTTCTTTTTCATTGGTTTGATGGTTAATTGTGAGACATTGATTTAAGGCCTGAAATTCTGATTGAATATGATTTTTTTGTGATTTTGTCCGTTGGCGAAGACTTGGCCTTGACGATGGAGATAAGCTTCGACGCGAAAATTATTTAGAGCTCCTCCAGTCTTCAATTTCGAAATGTGCTCTGGACGAACGATACGTTCCAGCTTCCGCCCGGTACTTCTTCCTTGTGAGAAATCCTTGCCTTTCGAAATGCTTTTGGAAACGTCTTCAAAATAGTCTTCTCCTATAAGCTCCGAGGCGAATTTGTTGCTTGCCACATCCGCATTACAATGGAATATTTTGGTGTTAAGTGACCCCAAATAGCTTGTTACGCGTTCTTCAGACTTGTTTCCACCCATATTGGCGTAGTAATTAGCGAGGTTTTGTGTCAAATAGACACATGCCACTCTGGAGCTTCGACAGGTGGTCTGAAAGTCCGTATCCTCCGGCATCAGGAAGAATTGATTTTCATCACTCCACAAAAAGACGGGTCGCGTGTAATCGTCTACATGTCGTTTCTCAACTGCTTTCTGAAAAGCGTATTTGAATATTACCTGACAGTCCCTTCCGACCTTTTGATATTCTTTAACAGGAATGTTAAGCACCACAATTTTACCAGCGAAAGTATATTCCGGGAGAACAGTGGAGGGATGCTTGGAAAACAAAGAATAGGCTGGTTCGCGTAATAACCGAAACAAAAATCCGGAAAAAGAGAAATCGATAATCGATCTGGTTTTGTCACTTAAGGTTACATAAGTTTCCATGAAGAACTGATCCACGAATTTAAGCATTCGGGCATGGGGTAACTTATCGATGATCGTCTCTTGCAAGGATCCATCTTTTTCCATTTTGTCTTTTTGGAACTGGGACAGGCTGTCATACCAGGCTTTCACCTGAGCATCGACATTCCGCTGTGCTTTCTCAAAAGCGATAAAAAATGGCTTCTGTCTACCTTCCTTTATCCCGGCTTCCAGGTCTTTTCTATCTTGCGGGATCGTCTGTACAATGTTGTACATGATTTCCACGGAGGTCTTTCCAAACGCTAAAAAACTTAGCTCAACGACATTTGCAATCAACTGATCGAGTGCGGATGACCAGAAAGCATCATTTTCCCGCCCGCTATCCTTCGACTCTCCCGATGCGATTACCGTTTTCAGAAGGGCCAGAATATTATCCGTCAGAAGCTTTCCATCAGAGGATTTAGTCGCATATTCCAGAAAGTTGAAGTAATGTTTTCCGCCTGGTTCCAGGATAATAAGATCTTCCTGTCTCCCGGTAAGCTCACAGTATTTTTTCCATTCTTTTACCTCGTCTTTTTTTACGCATAGAACAACACCGCCAAAATTTTTCTGTAACATCTTGATTGCCAGCATTTTTCCACTTCCAGAACTTTTCCCGGAACCAGTTGAGCCGAAAATTTGTGTCCCCTCGAGTGAATTGCGTACCGTCCAGAGACTCTTTTGGTTTCCGTTGACCAGCTCAATCAATGGCTGGTCGAGGTCGAATTTTTTCATTTTTAATAAAATTTAGACATGGTGATCCTGATCCGATTTTTTGTCGGTTACAGTTGTCTCCAAGAATTGGTTGATAAATGGAGCCGGTGACTAGCTGTCTATAAGTTAGTCGAGGCTAAATATTCAGAGAGGGATTTTCCCTCCCTGAAAAGTGGACACGAAACGGTTATCTCCGTTTCTTTTCGTCTCTCTGTGCCTGTTTAGCAAACCGCCGTGCTTCTTCGGCGGCTTTTTCAGCTTTACGGGCTTGTTCTCTTGCTTTTTCTGATGGGCTCATCATTTTCGCTGTTGAAGGTGAATGCGTCATTTCTAGGCCGTTCGCGTTGCCTTTTTAAGGTCGGTTTGATAAAAATTAAGCAATAAGACGTCACCGTCACAAAAGTGACGTTTCGGTTAAAAACTGGATTTGAAGTGTGTTGATAGCTAAAGGCGAGGCACTATTACCTGTATACGTCTACTACGTGGTCATCAAGGTATTTCAAAATTGATATCCTGTCGTAGAGAATAATTTTCTTTTGAGGCTGGGAAAATCTCACGAGGCCCCGGTCTCGTATTGATTGTAAACTTGTCTTTGAACGGATATTTAGAAGGCGCATGGCTTCCTTGTCAGTGATCCACCTTTCTTGTTCGGGACTAAAATTGTTTTTCATGTAGTCGCCGACTGTGTTCAAAAGCTCATAAAAAGCTTCTTCGTCAATTGAAATTATGTTCATAATTTTAAGAATATGTTATAAAATTTAGTGAGATTTAATTATTATTGGATTGGTCGTTCAATATTTAAAAAACTAATGAATGGGTTGGTCCGAGGACTGTATTTGGTAAATTTTTAAGTTTCTAGTCACGCTTACAGCGTTTTTCCAGCTCACATTGTATTTGTTGCGTGGTGAGTTTCATATAGCATTTGATGTCGTTAAATCTGGATTGTTAAAGTTGATAATGTTTGTCTTTGTGCTGCTCGACGTCTCTGAGACAAAGAAAATAGATGCAAGATTGCCTGACAGCGTATTTTTAGCGTATTTTCAACGTATTTTCGTTGTAACGGAATATTTAGTAGATGGAACAGCAAAATCTGACGATTCACAACCCGTATTGCATTGATCTACTCGTGTATAAGATCAAGCAGAAAATTGGAGTTACAGACTATAATTACCCATTGGGAGGTAGCCATTATGAGCAAATCTCTGAAGAGATGAAAAAAATTCCTGGATTGGAAAATATCTCTGACGAGGCAGTTGAGAATTTTTTTACTCGAAAATTTTATAAAAAAATACCAAGGCGGTATTTCGCAAATTATTCGCTTTTAGATAAGTACTGTCGGTATGTTGGAGTTGGCAAATGGTTGGAGTTTAGATTATCTCAAAAAAATACAGCAAATACTTTTGAGTACGTTCCTGGTAAAGATCTAGAAGATATAGAGGAAATTCGACTCGACTTTTTCAAAGAGTATCAAAATAAAAAGTATTTAATAGAGAAAAGTATCACGGGGCAAATAAAGTCGAAGTCCTCCATAACATTTGACTCTGCACCGTTTTTTCTTGGTAAAAAAAGAAGAGGAGAGCTTAGACAATTTGCTGAATATTTAACGGATAGCAAAAATACTCTTGCAATATTGGGAACAATTGGAATTGGAAAGACAAATTTTGCTCTTAATTTGATAAATGAAAGTAATGTTGTCGACACGTTTGCGGATAACCGATTTGTAGTATACTGCGAAAACTTGAATAATGTTGAATCATTCCTGAATGCAGTTGCTGAATGTATTCAACTTCCTAGCATTATCGAAAAGATGTCACTTGAAAATAGCATCTTATTTCATTTAGAAAGCCTTGCGGGGAAAAAAATATTGGTTCTGGATAATTTTGAGACGCCTTATGAATTTGATAAATACGGCATTACTTCATTTCTAAAAAGGCTTGAAAATATTACTTCTGTCGTAATTACGTTCCGTAGTGAGTATGTTCCACTTGATATGGAATGGAAAGGGCACGTAATAACTGCGCTTGATCCGAAAGAGATCCATCAACTTTTCAACTATCATAGCGATGACAAGTTTGTGCAAGACCCACTCATAAATTTTTTTATAAATGAGGTTGAAGGATTGCCTCTTGCAATAATGTTATTAGCAAAGCGATCGAGAAGTTTGGAAAAACTTTCAGATCTGATGAAAGCTTGGGAAAATCAAAAGATAAAAATGTTGACAATAAAGGATAGGGAAGTTGACAAAAACTTCAATTTGGAACTATCTATATCTTTATCATACTATAGTCCTAGGCTCAGTTCAACTGAGCGTCAATTTTTTAAAGCACTGTGCTCGCTGCCTAAACCAGCAAGTAGAATGCATATTACCTCAATTTTTCAAGAGGGATTTGACTTTATTGACAGTTTGAAGGGAGTTGGATTAGTGAGTGAGACCGGTACAGGAATGGTCCACATACTTCCCTCTATAAAACAATATGTTTTGAATGAGGCTATCGATGATGCTAGCTTTTTAAAAAAATTTCATAATCATTATCTAGAACTTGCGATGACAAATGCCCTTAAGGCACAGGAGTCTGAAGCATCGTTCCAAGAGCTAAATAGATCTTGGTCGAACATTTTGCACACATTCGATATGCTGATGACTGAGAATAACTCTTGTATTACTGCAATCTGTCGTTGTACAAAAATTGCAATAGGTATGGGATCTACCAAAAATTTACTTAGTTTAATGATAAAAGCAGGAAAATTAAGTGCTAAAAATGGGTGGAAAGAGCATCATGCGAATTGCGCATCGTCAATTGGTATCATACTTGAGACTCTAGGACGAATTAAGGAAGCGGAAAAGTTTTTTGATATAGCCTACAAAATATATTTAGATTTAGAAGATTATTTTAATCTAGCTGAGTGTGCAAAATTTCTTGGAAAAATTAAATTTCAGCAAGGTAAAAACCAATCTGCCGCTGATATTTTTTCTATTGCACAGGATTTGTATGAACATGAGCAGATGCAACTAGGGGTAGCAGAGTGTCTGACCTACTTTGGACAAATCAAAGCTGTGGAAGGGGCATTGATAGAAGCGAAAGAGTTTTTTTCAGACGCATATACCCTTTTTGAAAAGAGCGGATCTAATATTGGTATGGCGAATTGCCTGCTTGTGGAATCTGAGTTAGATATTTCTCAGGGTAATATTCAGAGGGCAGAACAATCAATTTTAAATGCTATTAAACATTATGGAATCTCTGAGGGAAATCTTTTGGGTAAAGGTAATTGCCGAATTGCATTAGCTAATTTAAAAATTAGACTAGGAGAGTACTCAGAAGCAGAGACGTTCATAACAAAAGCGAGTAATATTTTTGAGTTTCTTACATTTCCCCTTGGGATGGCAAATTGCTTTTTCAGTCTTGCTCAGATAGCTTTTCTAAAGGATATGGATCTAAGGGCGGAAGAGATGCTGGGAAAAGCGCTAGTTCTATTTCAACGAATTTCTGATCCACTTTCGGAGGCAAACTGCTTCCTAGAGCTAGGTAAGATTTCTCTTATTAGAAAATCACTAGAAAAGTCCGAAGAGTTATTTAAAACATCGTTATTGCTATATGAAGATTGTGACAGCTACTTAGGTAGTACTAATGCTTGGTTTTATCTTGGACAAGTAGCAGAAGCACATGGACGTAATTTAGAAGCTATGGAAATATATGCCCAAGCCTACGATGCTTATTTTGATCTTCAAGATATTCTATCACTGGGAAATGTTAATTCTCAATTGAGCACACTTTATAAGAATTTAGGTCTTGATGTTATTTCAACTTATCATGCCGAGAGAGCTGAGTTTTTATTTGAATCAATTGGGTCGGTGCATCTATTTGATAAAGATTCGTAGTGTTATATTTTATCTAGTTTTTTTAATTTACAATCTAAGTTGTTTTTGGATAGTACTAGCAATTGACAGAACGGTCAATTACCGTTGAAAAATTTGATATTTCTATATCGAATTTACTTTAAAGATCTAGTTAGCCCAACAGACTTACGATACAAAATCACATTAGCGCTTTCATTTATTTTGTCTCGCGTAAATCCAGAATTAGCCATTAGATCAGATATTGCCGGGTTAGTGGATTCTATAAGTTTGTTGATACCTAAAATTATTTCTGGATCTGCGTCAATTATAGGACTTTCAGAATTTGACTTTATCGTAAGTACTTGAATTGTCTGCTTAAATACTTCCAATGCTCCTGCAATGCGTGATTTGTCAAAGACAATATTTGCTTGAAAAGATACTGGATTGTTTAATTCTGTTTTTTTATCCAAGCATTCATAGATCAAAGCAAAGTCTGGTTGTATATCATCATCAATGCTTTCCTGAGAACAAATTACTAAGTCAGGGCCGTTTATAAAATCAACATTTTGTTTAAGCACCTTCGTGACATTATAACCCAAGTCTGGATTGGGGTTCATAAAAAAATGCTCATCTAGTGCTCTATCAATATCAGATACGCCAACTTGTGGTAAATAATAGCCGTTCTCAGATGTTAATAATTTGCTTAGGCGATGGCCAATAGTGAAATATTCAATTATTTTTTCACTTTTCATTACGCCTCCGACTGTAAATTGTTTTGATATTGTACACCGGGAATTGTTCTATGTCAAGTCATTTGGTATTCCGATATAATGTAAAATGATGGGTCACTTCCGAAAAATTAAACTTTTAGATAGATAGTAGTGAACTGATCAAATAAATAATACTATATATACAAAGATGCCAATTTGATGATCCAATTCGCAAAACGCTGTTCATCATTTTAATATCTTAATTTTTTGTTGATTCGCTTGTTGAAGCCTTTTTTGTAGTTGACTTCTTTTTTACTTTACCCGGATTTAAGACGGCATCCAAAGCGTCATCTGCATCTCTGTTTATAAATGCTGATTGATACCCAATTGTAGTAGTGACTTGTGAATGACGATAAAGCTTTTGAAGCATTTGAATATTGATTTTGTCGCCAGCTTCGGTCGCAAAAGAATGCCTCGCAATGTGCATCGTCAGTTTTTTCTCAATACTTGCCGCAGGTGCTACGTCCTTCTTTAAACACTTGTCGATAGCGCTTGTCTTAAAGGCGATAGTGCGTTCCATGATAAATTGATCCTTCTGGTCTACACCTTTCAGTTCTGGAAATACAAAGTCATTTTCGGAGCGTTTGTCATTTCTATACTCATCTAAAATTGCTTGTGCTTTTTGAGAAACTTTCAGTGAACCCCCCTTATCATTTTTACCCATGATGTAGACCAGCCTCCCGTTTTGAAAGTCTCTCCATTTTAAACGTAAGAGGTCCGACACGCGCAGGCCGGCAAAATAGAAAGAGAACAGCCATAAATTTCGACAATGATGTGGGCGTGGAGGTAAGACTGCATTTTCCAAAGATTTTATCTCTGTTGCGTTCAAACCGATTTTTCCAGTTTCTGGAAACTTTATTACTATCTTACCTTTCCCGAATGGTGTTAGGTCTGGCTTGATCAACTCTCCTTTTCTTGCATAACTAAAAACGGACCTAACCATCGATAGGTGATTGACCGCCGATCTTTCTGACAGTTTCAAGTTATTTTTGACGTAAGACTTAAATTTTTCCAAAACGGAAACATTGATTTCCTGAAAGGAAATGTTTCCGTTCAAAAATGTTTTGAAGTGGTTAACCCGAGGTTTGTCGGCTGTGTATTGATTGTATTTTCCTGCCTCTTTAAGGCTTTCAAGGTATTCATCTGCTTGCTCAAAAAACATAGGGACTGATCTTTTCTTCTTGCTCGCCTTAATGGAAGCGGCAGAGATTTCGGGTCTTTCTTTTTCAAGATCAACAGCCCGTTGACTGATTTCAGCAATCCGTTGTGCTATTTGATTGTTTATATTTACAGCATCATCGCAATTGTTCCGACAGCATCCCCGGCCAGTATCCCAATGAATTCTTTTGACACTGAAGCCTACAGGAACGTAGCTCGTTTTGCGATCCTTCGTTATCCGAATTACAATCGGAAACGTTTCATCTTTCTTTTTATCTGGTTTGAGTACTGCTTTGATTGTTGCCATACATCAAAGTAAGTAAAAAAAAATGTCGTAAACAATTGGTAAACAATTCATGATATTACCTGATTTCAAATGAAATCATAATAAACCAAATTTGGGTTAAAGACTTCATAATCAGAATATAACCACTGTATCGGAAGCTATAGAACTTATATAAGCAAAGGACTGAAAATCCTTGTGTCGGCGGTTCGATTCCGTCCATCACCACAAATCCTGTTAGAAGAAATTCTAGCAGGATTTCTTTTTTTGCAAGAAGTCTAAAAAATAATATTTGGAAAGCAGAATTTATCGTGGATTCACGTGATTTTTTTAGTAAATTCATATAAAATCCATCCAATATGACAATTATATTAAAAAAGGGGATACCATTCGATAAGGTCGATGAGCAAATTAAAACTGCTAAAAGCACCCAAAAGAAGCCTGACATGAAAAAATATGCAGGCACAATAAAATTAAAAGAAGATCCCATGGTCATTCAAAAAAGAATGAGAGATGAGTGGGATTAATATTTTATTAGATTCTAACATAGCTCTATACGTTTTAAATGGAGATTCTATTTTAGTACAGTATCTTCAAGATAAAGTTTTTTACGTTTCGTTTATTAACGAATTGGTATTATTAGGATACAAGAAAATTACATCCGCAGAAGAGGCGAAGATAGACTTGTTTTTAGAGGACTGCGCGATTGTAGATATTAATGAAGGTATCAAAGAAATCACAAAACAAATCCGCAGAAATTATTCTCTAAAACTTCCGGATGCAATTGTAGCGGCTACTGCCATTTTTTTAGGCATTCCGTTGCTGTCCGCAGATAAACAGTTTGGTCAGGTTTCAGATCTAACTTTCGTTTTATACGAACCTTAATTTATTTATTACTTCCCAAATATCTTCCTATCCGTTATCTCACCACGGTGCTCTTCAAGAAAATCACAAAATAGCCTGATCTGAATTTCCTGAACTGAAAAATCAATTGTCTGATCATAATTCTCCTGGTACACATCCTGGAAATCGGTGATAACGTATCTCAAAGTTCGTATACCTTTTGATCTTAAGGCAGGTAAATAAAAGTTTTGATGACTATGCGCAAAGCGGCCTTCCTGGTAACTGGTTGTTGTTTTAATATCAACGGCGAGCGTTTTTCCAATCACATCCACATACCCATATAACATAACATTGTCGAGTTGATGTTCACAATATACCTGCGTTTTCATCATCGGGCGAGGCAACAGCGCGCGGACTTTGTCAAGAATCTCTGAATCAAAAGCCTCTTCATTAACTCCTTTTATTACGGCTTCTTCAAATGAGGAACCTCTGGCCTGCGCGTCCGTTTGCGGCACAGGTACGCGGTTGATCCGGTTTAAAAAATCCTGATGTTCGATGTATCCTTTCTGATAACGATCAAAAAGATTTAACAGGGTTGGATAAAGATTATAAGCAATGGAAGCCAAAAGTATGTTTGTTTAGCTGTTTGTATTTAACAAAGATAAAAATCCTTTATCTTTTCCCGCGTTTGGGATATTTGCTAAATCGGTATGTTGCGGAAAGCGATAAGTAGCTGAATTTGTCATTGGGGGTTTTGCTGTAAGAGTCGGCCTCCTCAGGATTGATCAATCGGATTCCAGATGTTGCATCCACCTTATCTGTCCGAACAAAATAAAATCGGTAGTCAACACCAAAACAAAGTTTTTCAAAAAGTTTGTAGTCAATCGAAAAGCCGGCCGGAATAACACGTTCGTTTGTTTTTTTTATTCCAGGACTGCCGCGAGGATTTCCCCAGCGAAGGAAAAGCGGGTTTCGTGCACTGGATGCGCTGTTCGTAAATCTCAATAACCTATTACTGGTAATGTCATAGGCATTGGCACTGAACATCATGAGCCCTAAACCACCGTAGAAATGTACATCCAGCTCTCTGTCGGGGTTTTGAGTAAATTGTTCAGACAAATTCCATTTGACCAGTAACTCGATTGTATTATATTCATTTATAAAGTAGGAATTGAAAAAGGGGATTTCTTCGCCGCCAAGTTTCCCCAAAGTATATTCGAAAGATAAAGAAAAAGGGTTGTTGAATTTCCGGTCCACTCCCATGCCAAGCATCCCATGCATATCCTGTTTCTGCAATTCGCCATAAAATTGCGTAAGTCCACCGCGAACCGTCAGCGAATAACGGGATGTAACTTTCGACACCATATTTCCGTTTTTGTAACGATTATAAGCCTCGTTCCAGCTCTGGCGTCTTTGCGCGTGTGTGGGGAAATATAGAGTAATTACAATAAAAAATTGTAAAAATTTACGTATCATATCTATAAAGTGTGTGTTGCCTTGTAACAAATTTAAAACTATCTGCCTTTTTATAAGCGTGCTTCTCTTAAAAATCAGCAGTTTATGCAAACTTTACATATAGGATTCAAAACCATAACCGATAAATATCTGTTAGTTTTGTAATTCTAATTTTATGCTAATCGAAAATGAGTGTAGTACCCTATAAAGATAAGGACAGCAGCAAGCGGGAACAGGTAGCAGAAATGTTCGATAACATTTCTCCGAAATATGATTTATTGAATCATGTTTTAAGCGGTGGCGTCGATATTTACTGGCGTAAGCGAGCAGTTAAATTATTGAAAAAGCAGCAGCCAAAAGTGATCCTCGATATCGCAACGGGTACGGGTGATTTCGCTATTGAAGCACTTTCATTAAAACCTGAAAAGATTATTGGCGTTGATATTTCCGAAGGAATGCTGGCCGTTGGGCGTGAGAAAATTGTCAAACTTGGAAAGCAGGATATTATAACTTTACAAAGCGGCGACTCGGAAAGTTTAGCCTTTAAAGACAATTATTTCGACGCTGTTATCGTTTCGTTTGGAGTACGGAATTTTCAGAATTTGTTGGCTGGGCTTACCGAAATGAACCGCGTGATGAAGCCTGGAGGAACCTGTGTTGTCGTAGAATTCTCTAAACCAAAATCTTTTCCGTTTAAACAGTTTTATAACTTTTATTTCAAATATATATTACCAACGATAGGAAAGACCGTCTCAAAGGACAGTTCTGCCTACACCTACCTTCCTGAGTCTGTTCAGGCATTTCCGGATGGGGAGGCATTTCTTGAAATTTATAAAAAAGCAGGTTTTAAAAATACTAAATGCATACCATTAACCTTCGGGATTTGCTCCATTTACACAGGACAAAAGTAATTATTGGAATCTTGTTCTTTTTTGTGGTATCACAGGAAGCCAAGGCACAGGGACAAGGATATGTTCGGCGACATCTGGAATATTATGACGATAAACCAATCCACTACGGGATTTTATTTGCAGTTCCTTTTACGAGATATAATTTCCGGCATAGCGAGCCCAGCGGCTCTCCAACAGCAGGTGACTCAGCTTATCTGATTCAGTCGCCGATGAAAGGAGCGTTCCGTATGGGTTTTACGATTAATGCGTATTTAAACGAGCGGTTTGATATCCGCACCACGCCGTCGGTTTCACTATACGAAAGGGAGTTGAAATACAGCTATCCAAATAGTCCTGATAAAATAAATAAAAGGGAATCGACCTGGCTTGAAATTCCTTTGCTTGTGAAATATAAATCCAAGCGCCGGGTTAATACCAGAATGTATATGATTGCCGGCGTGACGATGGGAATTGAAACCAATGTGAAACGAAGCAGAGGAGGTGGAACCAGTAATGGAAGGCTTGATACCCAGACTTCAGATTTTACGCTTGACTATGGTGTTGGTTACGAACGGTTTTTCGAGTTTTTCAAATTTGCACCTGAATTACGCTTTTCCCATGGATTAAAAAATGTTTTTCAAGGTTCATCCAACACAGGTATCAGCAGATTGACATCGCATACAGTAACATTATACCTGAATTTTGAATAATTTTATTTCTGATTATCAGTTGCTTAAAAATTATTAGTAAAATTTTTTAAACGATAATTTGGATAAAGAAAATCAGTCGTGCATATTTGCACTCCCGAATGACGACAAGAGGGGCTCTTAGCTCAGTTGGTTCAGAGCACCTGCCTTACAAGCAGGGGGTCGCTGGTTCGAATCCAGCAGGGCCCACAAAAAAAGTGAGTTAGTAATAACCCGCTTTTTTTAATCTTTTTTCTGAAAGTAGAAAAAGCGTTGTTATTTTGAAAATCCCGAAAGGGCTCTTAGCTCAGTTGGTTCAGAGCACCTGCCTTACAAGCAGGGGGTCGCTGGTTCGAATCCAGCAGGGCCCACAAAAAAGCGAGTTAGTAATAACTCGCTTTTTTTGCTTTAGACGCATTTCGTTTTCAAATTAAAGATCAAGCACAAATTGATCAGCCAAAGTTGTAGTCATCTCATTGTCTGGTAATTCTTTCAGCGGAATGGTGTAATACTTTCCCAGCAGTGTCAGTTTTCCATTTGTTTTTTTTATGGCAATTTTTAGGAATCCATGCTTGTTGTCAGCATAACTTTCCATATTCACCCCTTCAAATAATTTTGGATCAGTAAAAAAGCGCGGATCACTAAGTTGCGCAACCGGATGCAATTCATCATACCCGCCTGCGCCTGCGACGATAAAGGGAACCACTTTTCCATTTTTATATTTTTTAGTAAACCGCTGATAATTGTGGACATGACCGCTGAAAACAATATCAGGTAAAACGCCGGTTTCTTCAAAAGCTTCTTCCAGAAATTCAATCATCGGAATGCTGGAACCATGATTAATATCTGCTGTATAGGGTGCGTGATGCAAAGCCACGATCAATGCTTTTTCTGACTGTTCCCGGCCAGCAGCTTTTAACTCTTCCTTAAACCATTTTCTCTGGTCCGGTGTAACCACACCAAATTTTGGAACATTGCCATGCAGTCCGATAATATTGGCCAGAGGTGTTTTTAATGTCCAGTATATATTTGGCTGGATCATACTTTTTCGCTCCATACCGAGCCCGAAGGCAATAGGTCTGGGTTCCGTATCACAAAAAACGGCTTTGAACGCGTCCAGGCTCTGATATGGTTTGGCAGCATTGGGATTTACATCACTATCGTGATTTCCGGCAATGGCAAAAATAGGGCCGGGATATTTTTGATAAGGCTCAAAAAATTGGGTGGAGTATTTGTCAGCTTCTCCGAAAGTGTAAACAACATCCCCCAAATGATATAAAAACTGAGGTTTTTCGTCTTCATCACTTTCACATTGGTTGGCCATTGCCGCAGCTACAAAATGTTGAAAAGCCGGATTTCTGACGCTTCCTGTATCCCCGAACATGTGAAAAATCGTCACGTCCTCATTGACTTCTGGTAAAATTTGCTGCAAGGATAAATGATATGGATACTGGCCGGTCGGCGCAGGCAAAGGCTGAAATTTATAGGTATCGTCCGGCTGGTCTTTTTTGATAACAGGTACCGTATATTTTGTAGGATTCGTTGGAGTCATGTTCACAAGTTATAACTAAAATTACTGCCGGGTTTTAAGGTGTGATTAAGAAAATATGTTTTTTAAAATATCTTCTTAAAAAGCAGTACAAAATTTCTTCAAAGATAACCTTTGAAAATGTAATCTCTTAAATAGATAAGTTGACGCTGCTTCTCTATCTTGCATTTAGGCTTACACACACACTTCCATGAGACAAATTGTTAAAGGCATAACTGCTTTGCTTGATGCTTTACAGCTTCTTCAAAACATGGGTTTCCGCTACATTGCATTCAGGTTCTGGTTTGAATTCCAGAGAACTGTTGGTATATTAAAGATCCGCTTTCCCGTACACCCAAAAGAGAAAACTTTTATTTCTTTAAAAGAATGGCAGAATCTGTCTGTCAGATTTTTTCTGCCGGAAGTCTCAGATTTTAAAGAATTTCATCCCGATTTAAAAGTACTTGCGAGCCGGGTTAAAGCCTTTCAGCGTAATAAAATTTTATTCTTTTCTTCAAAATATTTTACCGTTCAAGATTGGCTGACAAATCCTGAAAGTGGATTTCGGTATGACATTTCTAAACACTGGACGGAAATTCCTGATTTTTCGACCAGTACAGGAGATATCAAATATGTCTGGGAAAAATCGCGATTTGCCTTTTTATACGACTTGATCCGGTACGATTATCATTTTGGAAAGGATCAGTCTGAAACTGTTTTTAAGGAAATAAATTACTGGATCGATTCAAATCCAGTCAATCAGGGACCTAACTGGAAATGCGGACAGGAAATTACATTGAGAGTTTTAAACTGGACTTTCGCGTTGCATTACTACAAAAATTCGTCTTCATTAAATGACCAGCTTTTTTCAAAAATCATCAACAGCATTTATCAACAAATGCGGCATGTGGCCGAAAATATTAACTTTTCCCGCATCGCTGTCCGAAATAATCATGCGTTGACGGAAACGCTGGGTTTGTATCTTATCGGGCTCCTGTATCCATTTTTTCCGGGAAGTAAGTTGTGGAAGAAAAATGGCAAGTTATGGTTTGAAGAGGAAATAGCCTGTCAGATCTATGAAGACGGAACGTTTCTTCAATTCTCAATGAATTATCATCGGGTTGTTGTTCAGCTGCTTAACTGGGGAATTCATTTGGCGCATCTCAATCATGAAATTTGGAGACCGGTTGTCTATGACCGTGCCCGGAAATCTTTACATTTTCTCAAAACTTGTCAGGACCAAAAATCCGGACAGTTACCTAACTATGGAAATAACGATGGAGCTTTATTCTTTCCTTTATCAGATTGCGATTTTCGGGATTTTCGTCCGCAGCTGCTGGCGCTTGGAAACTTGCTGGGAGAAAAATTAAACTATGGAACAGGTCCCTGGCAAGAGGAAAAAATATGGCTTGGAATTCCTGATCGTGTCGGCAATTCGGAAATTGGTCCTGAAAATATTCAGCAATACTCATTTTCAAAAGGAGGTTATTACGTTTTAAGAGATCACGAGACCATAACCTTTCTCCGCTGTGGAAGTTACCAAAACCGCCCTTTTCAGTCAGATAATCTGCATCTTGATATTTGGATAAAAGGGAAAAATATTCTTCGGGACGCAGGATCTTTCAAGTACAATACGGAAAGAAAATGGACGAACTATTTTTCGGGAACGGCTTCTCACAACACGGTTATGCTCGGAGATTTTGACCAAATGAGAAAAGGTGACCGATTTATCTGGTACGATTGGATCCGGAAAAGCAATGGATTTTGGAAAGTTGAAGAGGATAAAACAGTTTTTGATGGCTGGTTTATTGGTTTTAAAAAATTGGGTAAAAATATTATTCACAGACGCAAGGTTTCCAAATCGTTCGGTTCTGCTCAATGGACTGTGGAAGACTGGATTGAGAATGCACCAGAGCATCTTGTAATGTCTCAAATCTGGCATCCGTCAGATGATTTTTTCGAAACTTTCGATATCACGGCTAATCTTAAAAACGGCGATGAAATAAAATTAACAAAGACGAAGGGATGGTATGCCGATCGTTATGGAGAAAAAAAGACGGCTTATCGGATCGTTTTCAACACGACCGAACGATATATAAAGACAGAAATTGGTGTAAAAATTAAAACCGAAAGCCCAAATGCGTATTCTTTTGATACATCAGTTTTTCCTAGAAGATGATGAGGGAGGCGGATCGCGTTGGAATGAAATAAGCAAGATTTGGAAAGAGAATGACCATGATGTGACTGTGCTTGCTGGCATGACGCATTATATGGGAACCGGTATAAATCGTCATAACAGGAAATTCTTTCATGTAGCTAAAAATTGTAACGGAATTCAGGTAATTCGCTGTTTCGCCGGTGGTAATTCGAAAAGTATACCCAGAAGGATAATCTCATTCTTTTCATTTGCACTATCTGCTATTTTGGGTGGTTTGTTTTATGCAAAAGAAAATTACGACGTGATTATTGTTACCTCACCTCCACTTTTCGTTGGCATAACTGGCTTGTTTCTGAGCTGGTGGAAAGGCATTCCTTTTATTTTTGAAGTAAGAGATTTGTGGCCGGAATCTGCCATTGATCTTGGTATTTTAAAAAACAAAAATCTGATTCGTCTGGCTTATTGGTTTGAATCTTATCTGTATAAAAAAGCAAAACTGATCAATGTCCTGACACCGGCTTTTAAGGAATGCTTGATTGCAAAAGGAATTGATCCAAAAAAGATCATATATATCCCCAATGCGGCAGACTTTCCAAATGCTGAAAAAGCACTTTCGACATTTGATCATGCACAATTCAGACAACAGCATCAGTTGCAGGATAAATTTGTAATTACATACGTCGGGGCACATGGTATTGCCAATCATTTGGTTCAAATGTTGGATACTGCTGAATTACTAACAGATACCAATGTCATCTTTCTGCTTATCGGGGACGGCGCACAAAAGCAATTTCTGATTAAGGAAGCGGAAAAACGTAATCTTAAAAATGTTCGGTTTATTGATTCGGTTTCAAAGTTTGAAGTCTTCAATTACATTCACGCATCGGATATGGGCACTTCGGTTTTAAAGAAAACGAATAACTTCAAAACCATTTATTCAAATAAAACCTTCGATTACTTTTCCTGTAAAAAGCCTGTGCTCATGGCAATTGATGGTATTTCAAGAAAATTAGTAGAAGACGCCCATGCGGGTGTTTTTATAGAGCCAGAGAATCCGAAGGATTTCGCCCAGAAGATTCGTTTTTATATTGATAATTCATTGCTGGTCAGGGAACAAGGTGAAAATGGATATTGGTATGCCAAAAATCATTTTGACCGGGAGGTGCTGGCTGTCCGGTATTTAAATTATATTCGGGACGTATGAAAATTCAAATGTTAAAAATCTTTGGTTAACTCACAATTGATGGAAAATTTCAGAAAGATTGCTGTCCGCAAACGCATTGCGATGGTAGCGCATGATAATAGAAAAGTAGAGTTGCTGGATTGGGCAAATTCAAATCGTGAGCTGCTTTCAAAAAATAGTTTATATGCCACCGGGACAACCGGGAAATTACTCGAAGCCTTGCTTAATCAACCCGTTGAACTTTTGCTTAGTGGCCCATTGGGCGGCGATCAGCAGGTTGGGTCCATGATTGCAGAGGAAAAAATTGATCTGCTGATTTTTTTCTGGGATCCGATGTCAGCCCAGCCGCACGATCCGGATGTTAAAGCATTGTTGAGGTTATGTGTTGTCTGGAATATTCCGGTTGCTTCGAATCGGGCTACGGCTGACTTTATTTTTACTTCTCCTTTGATGCACGAGGATTATGTTGCGGTGCAGACAGATTACAGCAAATATTTGAATCGTGTTGTCTGAACTGAAATCACGCTATTTCGGTTTTTTTAATGAACAAAAACACTTTTATGAATAACCTTGCGGATTTATTTCAAAGCGGGACGGAGCGTAAAATTTATTCCTATCCTGACTATATGTTATTGATGGAGCTGGTTGTAATGGAACAAAGAACAACGGGCATAAACCAGTCAGAAGAGCTTAGGGACTACACAAAGTTAAATCTGCACAGAATGCAGCGGCTGAATAAAACGGTTGTACTCAGTGAAAGTTTAAAGCAGGCGATTAATCAGATCCAATTACCTCAAACCTGGTATGTTCTGACAGAGGCCTGGTGTGGTGATGCCGCGCAAAATATTCCGGTGCTTGCAGCCATTGCAAAGCTGAATCCATTAATTAACCTTCAATTGTTGCTGAGAGATGAAAATCCTGATCTGATGGATTTATATCTTACCAACGGCGGAAAATCAATTCCTAAATTGATTGCCGTTGATGGATCTTTTAATGAATTATTCAATTGGGGTCCGCGTCCCGCCGGTGCACAGCACATGATGGAAGAATATAAAATAAATCCCGTTAAGCCATTCAAGGAATTTGCTGAGGATATCCACAAGTGGTATGCCGTGGATAAAACGGTGTCTGTTCAGAAAGAATTGTTGGCTATATTGGAAGGTGTTTTGATTGAGAAGTAAGTTTTTTGATAGTTTACTCTATCTTTGCAATAGGCTTATTTTCGGACTTTCCGGATGTCGTTTTGAATTGAAAATTGAGACTTGTAACTATTGTCTACGTACTTTAAAAATATATCAGAGGGAATCAGTACCACGTTAACGGGTATGAAACTGACGTTGCGACATTTATTTGCCGCAAAAAATCGTCGGGTAAATAATGATATCCGTACAGGCAATTTCTATGATATGCAGGACGGATTAGTCACGATCCAATATCCGCTTGAAACAATCCCTATCCCGGACAATGGACGTTATCGACTTCATAATGAAATAGATGACTGTATTGTATGTGATAAATGCGTAAAGATCTGTCCTGTTGACTGTATCGACATTGAACCGATTAAAGCTATTGAAGAAATTGGGCGCGCGTCTGATGGTTCTCCAATTCGGCTTTATGCTGCGAAGTTTGATATTGATATGGCCAAATGCTGCTATTGTGGGCTTTGTACAACGGTGTGTCCCACGGAATGTCTGACCATGACCAAGACTTTCGATTATAGCGAAGTTGATATTCGGGATATGGTCTATAATTTCGGAAACCTGACAGCTGACGAGGCACAGGAAAAAAGAGATCTGCTTGACCAATTCCAAAAAGAGAAAGAGGCATTAAAAGCGGCACAAAAATCAGGAGCTCCTTCGGAAGTTGCTGCAACCGCGCCTACGGCCCGTCCGGCATTTAAGCCAACAATTAGACCAAAACAGGAGGAAGTAACGGCGAAGGAACAATCTACTAAACCGGAAACCGTCAGACCAAAACCAGTATTTCAACCGAGGAAACCAGCTCCTGTTGAAGCAAAAGCGGATAAGGAAGTGGCGGCTGATGAACCAGTTGTTGAAAAACCAGCAGCCAAATTGCCGTTTAAGCCAACGATGAAACCAAAAACACCGGTTTCAGAAAGTAATGAATCGACGAGCGAAGAAATAAAAAATGAGGAAGTAAAAGCCAAACCAGCGTTCCGTCCAACGATGAAACCGAAGGTGGGAACTTCTTCTGAATCAGAACCAGCTTCTCCAAAACCTGCTTTCAGACCAACCATGAAACCTAAACCGCCGGTTTCAGAAAACACGGAACCGACAGGAGAAGAGGTTAAAAATGAGGAAGTAAAGACCAAACCAGTGTTTCGTGCTAAAATGAAACCGAAGGAGGAAATTTCTTCTGAATCGATACCAACTGCCGAAACTTCACAAGAACCGGCTGCTCCGAAACCTGCTTTCAGACCTACGATGAAACGGAAAACTCCGGTTTCAGAAAATAAGGAACCGATAGGAGAAGAAACAAAAAATGAAGAAGTAAAGGCCAAACCAGCGTTTCGTCCTACGATGAAACCGAAGGTTGAAACTTCTTCTGAAGCAACGCCAACTTCTGAAACTTTCCAAGAACCAGCTGCTCAGAAACCTGCGTTCAGACCAACTATGAAGCCAAAACCGCCGGTTTCAGAAAACACTGAGTCGCCGAGTGAAGAAATAAAAAATGAGGAAGTGAAAGCCAAACCGGCTTTCCGTCCAACGATGAAACCGAAACCCAAATCACCTGATCAGGAATAATTTACATGAATATGGAGATAGCGGCATTTTATGGATTTTCGGGCCTGGCGATTATTTCAGCGCTTTTCATATTATTTTCCAGAAATCTTATCTATGCGGCATTTGCTTTATTTGTAACTTTTCTGGGCGTTGCAGCCCTTTACGTATTAGCGGGTGCTGATTTTTTAGCGGTCACGCAAATTATGGTTTATGTTGGAGGGATTTTGGTGCTGTTAATTTTTGGCATAATGCTAACGCAAAAGGCAGACCGAGAGGCGGTCTCTTCAACGCCAAACCAAGTAATCGTTTTTGTAAAGCGCCAGTTTTGGGGATTTTTAGTGGGAACAGGTTTATTTGTATTCCTTTCTTATATTATCGCCACTGCAAACTTTAAAATGACCGGCGCAACAAATATGTCCCGATCGACTTTGAAAACGATAGGGGTGGAACTTATGACGAGCCACTTGCTTCCTTTTGAAATTGCGGCGGTACTTTTGCTGATGGCCTTGGTCGGTGCGGCATACCTTGCTTTAAATAGAAATCCTGTCTCTCATGATTAATATCCCGGTAGAACATTATCTGATCGTTGGAGCAGCCTTGTTCTGTATCGGTTTGGCAATAGCCATAACGAAACAGCATTTGATTGGTATATTGCTTGGTATTGAATTAATGCTGAATGCGGTAAACATCAATTTAATTGCTTTTAGCAGACATGATCCTGAAAAGATCGGCGGTCAACTTTTTGCTTTGTTTGTGATTGTAGTGGCAGCGGCAGAAGTAACGGTTGCGCTCGCTATTATCCTGAGAGTTTACGGACATTTCCGCACTGTGGATCCGGACAAGGTCAATGAATTAAAAAAATGAACACTCCAAATTTGAAACCAAATCTACAAGGTCCACAAATATGAATTGGTTTTTTCTGCTTCTGGCGTTTCTGATTGGCATGGCAAATACGGTTCAGTCTGGAGTAAATGCCCAGCTGCGGGTCGCGCTTGGAAATCCGTTAATCGCAGCCATCACTTCATTCAGTTTTGGACTCTTTGTTTTACTGGTTGCTTTCCCACTTTTCAACCAGAACCCGATTCCAAGCCTCGCTACATTTCGTGATGTAAGTATTTGGAAATATGCTGGAGGATTTTTAGGCGCATTTTACGTCGTCACCGTTATTTTTATCGTACGCGATATCGGTCCTGCCAATTTGATCTGTCTGGTTATAGCCGGACAAATGTTAGCCGCAATGGTCATTGACCACTACGGCTTTCAGGGTTTTGCAGTACATCCCATTAGTTTTGCCCGGATATGCGGTGCAATCCTCTTAATGGCCGGCGTTTATCTGATTTTGAAAAATTAAGGTATACGGTTAAAAACAAACAAGTCCATAAATTCCCATTTATTGTTTTCAAGTTTCCCCCTTCTGATCACGAGCTGATTCTGGCTGCGTCTTTCGTAAATAATACGAACAGAGATATCGTCTTTTTCAAACAGCGCTTCATTCTTTTTGGCCTCAATAAAATTGTAGGTATCCGAAACTTCTTTTTCTTCCAGCGAAATCATTCCAGGCTTGAAATGTTTAACGTGCGCAACCGGTCCTTTTTCCGTCTGTTCAAAGGCGAATAACTCATAAAGTGTTGCTTTTCCATCCTTTACCATACGAATAAAGCCGACAATATTGTCTCCTTCCGGTGCTGTCCAGGATGCTTCGATGGTTCCACCGTTATAACTACCTTTCCAGCGGCCATCCAGAAAACTTAAATCTTTCAGACTTCCGCTGCTTACAGTCTGGGCATTTGAGGAAGTGAAAATTAACGACGCAAAAATGAATGCGAGTGATAATGTTTTACAAAAAAAGAATTTGTTGAATCGGATCATATGGATTTAGGTTTTAATAAAGTGCCAAATTAGAAGTTATTTTCAATTTTACCGAATTAAAGAAATAGGATCACTCAACAAGATCAGCACTTTTGACACAAAAAAACAGTCGTCCGATTATCGGACGACTGCATCAATCTATAAGAAATTCATGTTAATTAATAAGCTCTTTCCAGTTTGCCCTCATGAGAATTGGCAAATGCTCTGTTCACCACTTTGTTTCCTCCGGGTGTTGGATAATTTCCAGTGAAATACCAATCTCCAAGATGGTTAGGACAAGCTTTGTGAAGATTGTCTACCGTTTGGAAAATTACAGAAAGCTCAGCATTCAGATCCTTCGGGCGAATAATCTCAGCAATTGAATCTGAAATTTCATCATCGGTAAATGGATCGTAAAGCGCCTTCACATAATTGGTATGGAAAGAATTTTTAGTCGCAATCGAAGCCACAGCCTTGGTGTAAACTTCTTCGATCAAGTCATCCATATTCCTGTCTTCCAACAATTTCAAAACAGCTCTGAAAGCCACGAAATCTTTCATTTTTGACATGTCAATACCATAACAGTCAGGGAAACGAATTTGCGGCGCAGAGGATACAACCACAATTTTCTTTGGCTGCAATCTGTCAAGCATCGTCAAAATACTTTTTTCAAGTGTTGTACCACGAACGATCGAGTCATCAATAATTACAACAGTATCAACATTTTTCCGAACCACTTCAAAAGTAGTATCGTAAACACTGGATACCATATCATCACGAAGAGCATCTGCGGTAATAAAAGTCCTTGATTTTACATCCTTTGTCACCAGCTTTTCAATACGGGGACGGAAGGATAATACTTTTTCCAAATCAGCTTCAAAAAGAATTCCATCCATGATGGCCTGTTTTCTTTTCTTGGCCAGGTATTCTTCCAAACCTTCGATCATTCCTAAAAAGGAAGTTTCGGCCGTGTTTGGAATATATGAGAATATCGTGTTTTCCAGGTCGTAATTGATCTCTTTCAAGATCTGCGGAATCAATAATTTACCAAGTTGCTTACGCTCGTAGTAAATATCCGGATCTGTTCCCCGCGAGAAATAAATACGTTCAAAACTGCATGAGCGTTTTTCCAAACGAGGCAAAATAGGGAATTCATTATATTCTCCGTTTTTATCAACTATAAGTGCCGAACCCGGAGTAATTTCCTGAATTTGAGAATATTCTACATTAAACGCAGCCTTGATCGCTTGTTTTTCTGACGCCACCACAACAACTTCGTCATCAGCATAATAAAATGCCGGACGAATTCCGGCCGGGTCACGAATGACGAATGAAGCTCCATAACCTGTTAGGCCACACATCGCATATCCGCCATCAAAGTCACGGCAAGATCTGTAAAGCAGTCTTTGCAGGTCGATGTTTTCTTCAATTACGTCAGAAAGTGTAGGGTTTTCGTAAATTCCTTTGAAGCGATCAAACACACGCTGGTTTTCTTCATCCAGAAAATGTCCAATTTTTTCCATGACAGTCACGGTGTCCACTTTCTCTTTTGGGTGCTGTCCCAATGATACTAATTTGCCAAAAAGCTCGTCAACATTGGTCATATTGAAGTTTCCGGCCATCACCAGGTTACGGCTCCTCCAGTTACTCTGACGAAGCATGGGATGACAGTTTTCAACCTCGTTCGTGCCATGCGTTCCGTAACGTAAATGACCCAGCCAAACTTCGCCTGTAAATGCAAGATTTTCCTGTAACCATTTTGCGTCGTTGATACGCTCTTTATTATCCTTCAATCCCTTACGAAACTTCTTATGAATCTTCGAAAAAATATCAGTAAGAGGCTGAGGTTCTACCGATCTGTAACGGCTTATGTAGCGTTTTCCCGGCGGAACATCGATTTTTATATTGGCTACACCGGCTCCATCTTGTCCCCGGTTGACCTGTTTTTCCATCATTACTGATAGTTTGTGCACGGCATATAGCGGCGTGTCGTACTTGTCAATGTAGTATTGAAATGGCTTTCGAAGACGGATGAGTGCAATCCCGCACTCATGCTTTATGGCGTCGCTCATAAGAAGAATAATGAGTTAGAAATATTTTCGTTTGCTGGCTGCAAATCTTATTCCTTTTAATAATTTGTTAACGAATGAAAAACGTTCTTAGTTCGTAAACCCGGAATAAAGGTACAAATCCTTTCCCTTAAAAAACTTCTAATCTTACGGTTTTTTTCTCTCGATTTTTTGCGAGCCGAAGTTGAAGTAAACCACTTATGCCTCGCCAGCCACATGGAACTGGGTTTATGAAAATTTTAACACTATTTTTTTATATTTTATTTAAAAAATAACACAGCCAACCAACCATTATAGTTTTTAAAATAATTTAATTATTTTTCTCTTGAATTGTTTTACAGTGCAGAGAAAGCCAGGTTAAGTGCCTCAGGATAGAAATAATTTGAATCAGATTATTTTGTAAAAGTTATCGTATTGTTAATTCCTACCTTAGCAGAATAGTCTGTATTATGTTACATAAAACCAAAGGAGTTGCGCTTAGTTATATTCGTTACCGGGAATCCTCGATTATCGCGAAGGTTTACACGGAGTCGTTTGGAATACAGACCTACATCGTCAACGGTGTACGCAGCAGCAAATCTAAGTCGAATAAAATTGCGCTTTTTCAGCCGCTCACCTTATTGGATATGGTCGTGTATCATAAAAGTAAGGACGACACAATCCATCGGATCTCTGAGTTAAAATGTTATAATCCTTTCCAGACACTTCCATACGATATGTATAAATCGAGCCTCGCGATGTTTGTAACGGAAATTCTGGGAAAAACTTTGCGGGAAGAAGAAACAAATGAGCCGCTGTTTCAATTTATCGAGGAGTCTGTTTTATATCTTGATGAAGCAGTCGACCATTTTGAAAATTTCCACATTCAGTTTTTGTTACAACTTGCTTCATATTTGGGATTTGGAATTGAAAGTATTGCTGATCTGGAAGGGGAATTACGCGAAAATCATTATCCGCATATTCCGGATGTCAAGGAACACCTGGCAACGGAACAATTATTGCTGCATGGATACGGTGTAGTGGTAGCACTGGACCGGAACAGACGTGTAGACATTTTGGAAAAACTTCTTTTCTTTTATAAAATTCACATGGATACGTTGGGCGAAATCAGATCTCTGGACGTTTTGAAGGAAGTTCTTCGTTAGTATGCAGGTGGTATTAACATTTGAGAAAACCAATTTCTCTAATCTGGCATAATTTTGATGCAGAAGTCACACAAACGTAAACTAAAATAGCATGAAACAACTTATTATCCTTTCATTATTATTATGCGGTACTGTGGCGATGAGCCAGGTTCCGAAAGGCGCCTGGAAATCTCAGGAACCAACAGGTAGTACGTCCACTTTAATTGTTGCTGAAAATTATTTGACTATCGCCTCATACAGTGTTTTAAATAAATCTTACGAAAGAACAGAAGGCGGCCCTTTTACTATGCAAGGCGATAAGATGACTTATACGCCGGAATTTAATCCGTCGGATACTGCCAAAGTTGGAATTCCAATTGTCTTCACAGTAGCGAAGAAAGATGGTGTGCTCACTTTAAAATACGAAGAAGCGATGGTCTGGATGAAAATTGATGAAAGCGAGAATGCACCTATGTCGGGCCTTTGGCGGATTACCGAACGTGCAAACGACGGTCAGGGAGCATTGGTAAAAATTCATCAGGAAGGAACGAGAAAAACTTTGAAAATTTTATCAGGTACACGTTTCCACTGGATCGCATTTGATGCTGCTGACAGGACTTTTTACAATACGGGAGGAGGAACCTATACGGCTAAGGATGGTAAATATTCAGAAAAAATCGAGTTTTTATCAAAAGACAATAATCGGGTAGGGATGAGCCTGACGTTTGATTACAAACTGGAAAACGGCCGTTGGGAGCATACCGGAAAAAGCACAGCGGGCAAACCGGTCCATGAAATTTGGGAGAAGGTGAAATAGTAGTTTTGGAGTATCCTGATTTACGTGTAGTTATTTAAACCAGGTGTTTAAATAACTACACGTTTTTTATTCTACCACTTCCGCGTTTTTCAAAATGTAATTCAAATGCTCAATATCAGATGGATTTAGTTGTAAAATTCCTTTTACCGTTCGTACCTCATCGGTTTTAAACCGCAGCTTTTTATTTTTGAATTGAAGTTCCATAATCGATTCCGGCCCTGAACCTCCGCAGAAAAAACACATGGCCATTGGTTGCGCGGAGACAACATAGACATTTTCATTCTCGTCAACCGGAATTATATACCCTTTAATCTGAATCTCCTTTCCCTGCAAAGCTTTCACAGTCGGGCCGAATGTTGGATAAAGGAAATACATGTTCACTTCCTTATTGAGTTTTCTTGCAAATTCCACATCCGACAACTTTTTCCAGTTGATCAGCAGCGGACTTGTTGCGGCAGATAATGTCAACGCAGCGGTCAACATAAAAATCGTTATTCCTGTTTTCATTGGCTGATGTCAGTCTCTTAATTTGTTTAAATCTTTTTGTAGTTGCTCTATCGCAGCTTTGGTACTACGCTGATAATCAAGCATCGATTCATCTGTCATTTGTGGAGCTGCTTTGTGTTCATGATGATGCGCTCCGCCTTCATGATGATGTTCGTGATCAAAACCAGGAACTTCAACAATTCCTTCCTCCCATAATTCAACCAGCTTATGCAAACTATCCAGTTTTAAAATTAAAGCAGAATCGCCATTCGTGACAGCAACTTTTTTCTTTTTTTTAATCTCATTTTCGATGCGCTCGTGGATAGCAACGGATTCCAGGTGTATTTTATTTGCTTCAGTCAGTGCTTCGCTTTTTGTTTTATCGGAAGCACATGAATTTAAAAGGAAGAGGGCAAGTGCGGCAGGAATAACAAACTTTTTTATCATAATAACTGAACTCTATTATTTGCAACTATGTTGCAAAAATGATAAAAAAGATTGAATCTACAATCGGATTATTACAATAATTATGAGTATCAGGATTTTCGCTACCTTACCCGTAGTCTTCGCATCGACATTACTTCACATTGGTTGCTGCCTTTTACCTTTGTTTTCCCTTATAGGCACTTCTCTGCCTTATCTGAATTTTTTTGCCCGTTACAAACCAGTTTTCGTGTGGATTCAGTTGGCTGTTATGTTTTACCTGATTTTGAAAATTATTCTGGACCTATTAAGAGTTAGGTCATTTTGCAATACCACCGATCGCATCATACATTTTGTGAGTTTAGTCATTGCGATTGGTGGAATAGTGGTCAGCAACTATGGGCCATTTAAAAATGAAAATCAAAAGCTGGCTGAGCAGCGATTTTTGTTTTTCAAAAATCACCGTCAGCTGGAAGTCAATCTTTTCGGGGAATATGATGAAGAGACTTTGAGAAACGACTTAGAGCGTATGAAAGGAATAAAGTCAAATCGGATATCGATTGTTAATGACACACTCACACTGACTTTCCAAACCAATCAGGTTTCCAGTCAGGAAATTATCAGGAATTTGAGATCCAAAGGATATGGTTTGGTTGAGTAGATTTTAATTAATGCAACGTTGTTGCATTAATTTGTTTATTTATATATTTGCAACAATGTTGCAAATATATAAATAGCGAACTATGATTCATAAAAAACTTCCGGTAACGGTGCTGAGTGGATTTCTTGGTGCTGGAAAAACCACTTTACTAAACCATATCCTTCACAATAAAGAGGGATTAAAAGTTGCCGTGATCGTAAATGACATGAGCGAGGTTAACATTGACGCTCAGTTGGTGAAAAATGAAAATACGCTGAGCCGAACCGAAGAAAGGCTGGTGGAAATGTCAAACGGTTGCATCTGTTGTACACTTCGTGAAGATTTAATGATTGAAGTGCAAAACCTGGCTAAGGAAAATCGTTTTGATTACCTGTTGATCGAAAGTACCGGAATCTCGGAACCTGTCCCGATTGCGCAAACATTCAATTTTGTGGATGATGAAAATGGAATTGATCTGGCTAAATGGGCAACGATCGATTGTATGGTAACTGTCGTGGATGCGTTCAATTTTTCAAAGGATTTTGGTTCTTTGGATACCATCGTGAGCCGGGATCTAAATGAAGATCATTCGGATACCCGTACGATTGTGAATTTGCTAACCGATCAGATCGAATTCGCTGATGTTATTATTTTAAACAAAGTGGATCTGATTTCAACTTCTCAACTTTCCGAATTAAAAGCTGTGCTAAAAGCACTCAACGCAACAGCACGTCTTATCGAAAGCAGTTTTTCAAGGGTTGAACCAAAGGATATTCTTAACACCGGATTATTTAATTATGATGAAGCATCCCAATCTGCGGGATGGATTCAGGAACTTAAAAAGCTGGAAAGCGGAACTCACACGCCGGAATCTGAGGAATATGGAATTAATTCTTTTGTGTTTCGGGATAAGCGTCCCTTTCATCCGGAACGTTTCTGGAATTATCTTTCGCAAAATTGGCCTGCCGGGATTATCCGCAGCAAAGGATTGTTCTGGATTGCTTCCCGTCCGGGCGATGCTTTAAATTGGAGCCAGGCAGGTGGTTCGCTGCGTGCGGAAGGTGCGGGAGTTTGGTGGGCGAGTATGCCGTTGAGTCAACGAGTTCGCTATCAGGCATATATTGATAATCGGGAATCTATCGAATCGCGTTGGGGAAGGTTTGGTGACCGAACCAATGAGCTTGTGATTATTGGCCAGGATATAGATCAGAAGGCGATTATGGCAGAACTTGAAGACTGTTTGTGTGATGGCCAGGAAATTCTTCACATGGAAAAACAAGGAAAATTCAAAGATCCTTTTCCAGTGTTTTAAATTTAATGCATTTCGACTATTTAGATTTGTTCAAAATAATTCCTTAAAAGTTTTGAATGATTCTAAATAGATTATACATTTGTCTCATCAATAACGGAGATGAGATGAACGAGTTGATTTTTAGTGAACCAGCAGTGCTTTCGGAGTCAAATAACTTTTGGTCAAAATCGCTGATCCAGCAGACGGAATGCGTTTTTAAAGACTGCTGCAAAGCCTATAAAAAGAAAGGAAAATACTGTAAAAAGTGTCCTAAAAAATAAGTTTTAGTTAATACAGTTCATGGTGAATAATTGTAAGAGAGGGAGTGCCAGTGAGCGTTCCCTTTTCTATGCTGGAGACAAATTGACTATACTTTTCGCTTCAACTCAAAGTGTTGTCCCAGGTAAACCCTTCTCACCTGTTCGTCTTCCGCCAGCTCCTCAGCAGTACCCTGTTTTAGAATTTTACCCTCAAACAATAAATAGGCACGGTCAGTGATTGACAAGGTCTCATTTACATTATGATCGGTAATCAAAATTCCGATATTTTTTGTTTTCAGCTTTGCGACGATACTCTGAATATCCTCAACCGCAATTGGATCCACCCCAGCGAAAGGTTCGTCAAGCAAAATAAACTTTGGATCAACGGCAAGCGACCGGGCAATTTCAGTTCTGCGGCGTTCGCCACCTGACAAAACCATACCTTTGCTTTTGCGAACATGCTGTAAATGAAATTCTTCCAACAGTTCTTCAACTTTTTGTTTTTGATCCGCTTTTGAAAGATTAGTCATTTCCAGTACAGCCAGGATATTTTCTTCGACCGTCAAAGAGCGAAAAACCGAAGCTTCCTGCGCGAGATAACCCAACCCTAAACGCGCGCGCTTGTACATAGGAAGGTCGGTAATATCCTTGTCATCCAGAAAAACTTTTCCGCTGTTTGGTTTAACCAGGCCAACAGCCATATAAAAAGAGGTGGTCTTGCCAGCACCGTTCGGGCCTAACAATCCAACAATTTCTCCCTGTTCAACCTGATAACTAACATTATTATTGACGAGGCGCGCTCCGTATTTTTTTACCAGATTTTCGGTTCTTAATATCATTTTTCAATTATGGGAATTCAATAATCGTCAGACGGCTATTGGAATTTGACATCTTTCAGGAACAACTGTAACGTTTTTTTATCCCGAAAGTTATTCTCTTCAAGATTATAACAGATAGAAAATGGCTTGCCCTTGATCAGTTCTGCGTATAAGTGCGCCATACCGAATCCAATGGCTGTAAAAATAGGTGAGCCGTTTTGTTTAACATCAAATTTAATATGCTTTTCCTTCATGATTGTCGGTTGTCCGGCGAGCAAAACATTTTTACTTTCAAACACTGGCGTCATATTTCCGGGTCCGAAAGGCCCCATTTGCCTGAGAATATTGTAAAACTTTGCCGTCACCGCATTTAAATCAAGTTCAAGATCGATATTAATCATCGGAATCAGTTGATCAGGAAGGATCCTGCTGCTGACGATTTTGTCAAACTTAGCCCGGAAAGCATCAATATTTTCTAACGGTAAGGTTAAACCCGCTGCAAAAGTGTGCCCGCCAAATTGTTCCAGTAATTCCGAACATTCTTCGATCGCTTCATATACATCAAATCCGGGAACAGACCGTGCCGAACCCGCAGCTTTTCCATGCGATTGAGTCAAAATAATTGTAGGACGATGATATTTTTCGATACACCGGCTGGCAACAATTCCGATCACACCTTTGTGCCAGTCTTCCTTATATAGTACTGTACTTCTTGCTTCCGTAAACCAACTGTCATTTTCAATCATGAACAGCGCTTCTTCCGTAATACTGCTGTCGAAAGTCCGTCGCTCGCTATTATGCTGATTTATTTCATACGCAAAATCTGTCGCTTCCTGCTCTTCTTCAGAGAGTAAAAGACGAACGGCTTCTTTCGCATGTTTGATACGCCCGGCAGCATTGATCCGCGGTCCCAAACCAAATACTACATTAGTAATGTCGAGCGTGCCGGTTATTCCTGCAATTTGTATCAGCGCTTTCATACCTACGCGCGGCGCGGCATTCAGCCTTTGAAGGCCAAAATAAGCAAGAACCCGGTTCTCTCCGGTGATAGGAACGATATCGGCAGCAATACTTACTACCAACAGATCCAGATATTCGAACAAGGTTTCCTGTGGGATATCGTGTTGAATACAAAAAGCCTGTAACAATTTAAACCCGACACCGCAGCCGGTTAGTTCTTTATATGGATACAGGCAATCTTCCCTTTTGGGATCTAAAACGGCAACGGCCGGTGGAAGTTCATCGCCAGGGCGGTGGTGATCACAGATAATAAAATCAATCCCACGGTTGTTTGCTTCTGTCACTTTATCAACCGACTTAATTCCGCAGTCCAGCGTGACAATCAGCGAAAAACCATTTTCTTGCGCAAAATCAATACTCTGCCAGGAAACGCCATACCCTTCGTTGTACCGGTCAGGGATATAGTAGTCGAGATTGTCATAAATTTTTCTTAAAAATCCATAAAACAATGTTACCGAAGTGGTGCCGTCCACATCATAATCTCCGTAGACCAGAATTTTCTCGCCGTTGGCAATTGCTTTGGACAAACGTTCAACCGCCAGATCCATATCCTGCATAAGATAAGGATCGTGCAAATGGGATAGGTCCGGACGGAAAAAATTACGGGATTGGTCAAAATCTTTAATGCCGCGCTGAACCAAAAGTGTTGCCAAAAATAGGTTCACTTTTAGAGCCTCAGCCAGTTCACTCGCAACTTCCAGTTGATCAGAGGGTAATTCAGGGATTTGTATCCAACGCTTTTCAATCATATCTACAAAGATAATCGGATTCCGTGATGCATGTATGAAAATCTACGATCGGTCATTCGAATCAGGGAAAGCTAAGTGAAAGGTCTTATCTTTGCAAGAATATTTTTAGTCACATATTGACTATTCACTTATAGTTTACAAAAATGCCTCGTTTATTGGCTATTGATTACGGTGCAAAGCGTACCGGTATTGCTGTAACGGATCCGTTGCAAATCATTGCAACGGCACTGGAAACGGTCAGGACGCATGATCTTCTGGATTTTTTGAAAAAATATTCTGAACGTGAGCCTATTGAAGCTTTCATCATCGGAATGCCGAAAAGACTTGATAACACTGAAAGTGATAACGCAGCAAGAGTGCATACATTTGTGAAGCTTTTGAAAAAAAGTTTTCCTGATATTCCGGTTCATACCCATGACGAAAGATTTACGTCGTCGATGGCCTTGCAGTCGATGATCGCCGGAGGATCGAAAAAAAGCGACAGACGAGAAAAAGGAAATATTGATAAAATAAGCGCGACCATTATTTTACAATCCTTTATGGAGAGTAAAAGGTTATTTTAGTATTTTCTGTTTAAACCTAATTTATATAATTTTCAATACACAGTAAGATGATTTACCCAATCGTAGCCTTTGGTGACCCAATTTTAAGAAAGCAGACACGCTTTATAGAAAAAGATGAAATGGATCTTAAAAAGCTTTCGGCAGATATGTTCGAGACGATGTACTCTGCTAACGGCGTAGGCCTGGCAGCTCCGCAGGTTGGATTGAATATCCGTGTTTTTGTCGCCGACGGAACGCCTTTCAGTGAAAAGGATGAAGACGACGACGATGATGAGGAGGTAGATTTGAGCCTGGTTGGTTTCAAAAAGACATTTATCAACCCGGAAATTCTTGAAGAAGACGGAGAAGAGTGGGCGTTTGAAGAAGGCTGTTTAAGTATCCCGGGAATTCGCGGTGATGTTTATCGCCCGGAAAGAGTCTTAATCCGTTATCGTGATACGGATTGGAATGAATTTACCGAAGAATATACAGGAATGGCTGCGCGGATCATTCAGCATGAATATGACCATTTACTGGGCAAACTTTTTGTTGATTACCTGCCAACATTGAAAAAACAACTTATAAAGAAGAAGCTGACCGATATTTCAAAAGGCAAAACGGACGCAGACTATCGCATGCGTTTTCCTGGTCGCAGATAATAAATGTTGTTTAGTTTTTAGAAATAATTTGCTGCTGATGCGTACTGAGCCGGTCGACAAACTTGCGGTTTGTATGATACAAACTGAATTGTACTGGGAAGATATTACTGCGAACCTTTCGTCTCTGGAAGAAAAAATCGCGAATATCGAACAGCCGGTTGACGTGTTTGTTTTGCCTGAAATGTTTAATTCGGGTTTTACGATGAACACGAAATTCGCAGAGCATATGAATATGACCACGACCAGGTGGATGAAATATATGGCATTGCAAACAAACGCATTGATCATTGGAAGTTTTGCTGTGAAAGAAAATGGCAGCTTTTTTAACCGGTTAATGTGTGTTCAGCCGGATGGTGAAATTTTTCACAGTGATAAGCGGCATTTATTCAGAATGGGGGAGGAGCACCAGAATTACAAGCCGGGGAATTCGCCGTTGCGCGTTAACTGGCGTGGCTGGAATGTTTTCCCTTTGGTTTGTTACGATCTCAGATTTCCTGTTTGGAGCAGAAACTCTTCCTCAGATCCCTATGACCTTCTTATTTACGTCGCTAACTGGCCCGCGCGACGCGCACATGCGTGGAATACGCTTCTGAAAGCCCGCGCTATAGAAAATCTGAGTTATGTGATAGGTGTGAACAGGGTAGGTGCAGATGGAAATGGAATTATGCATCAGGGCGATAGTGCTGCACTGGATTTCCTGGGCGAACCATTGCTAAGTCTCGGAGACAAAGAGCAGGAAAAAATTATACATCTTTCAAAGCCTGGTTTATCAGAATACCGGGAAACTTTCCCGGCTTACCTGGATGCGGATAATTTTATTATTTCGAAACAGTGAGTTATTCTATCACTTTCGGTACCTTAATATACACCCCGTCCTGACTAGGCGCATTGGCGAGTGCCTCGTTTCTTGTCAGACTATTGTTCCCTGAATCTTCGCGCCAGTTGTTGACTTCATCCATAATATGTGTCAATGGCTCTACACCTTCTGTATCGATCTCATTGAGCTGTTCCATCCATGTTAAAACATTGTCCATACTGTTCAGAAGAGCAACCTCTTCTTCCGGTTTTACATGAAGTCTGGCCAGGTGAGCGATTTTCTTTAAGGACTCTTGATCGATTTTCATGATATTAAGAATTTGTTATGTTAGCGTCTGGAGGTAAATTAGAATCCAAAATTACCACATTTTTGCGAACTCAAAGAAATAATGGCTTTTTGAAGATTATTCGTAACAGAAAATCAGATTTATAAACTTAAAAATAATCCGAATTTTCAAAATGGACATTTTTCAATTTGAGGAATCTTTAAAATATACCAATTCCGGCAGGTAGTTGACAAATATTATTTGCTTTTGTAAGCAAAAGATAAAATTTTTTAAAATGTATTGTTGTTTTAAAAAAATATGTTCCTAGGCTTTGAGGCGGATAGTGCAATTTTATATAACTCTCTGAAATCACTATATATCGTTCTTTATCAATGTAAAATACCCAATAAAAACAAAAATTAGTCAAGCAGGCATTCTTAAAATTATACAATTGGCAATTTATTCATGCAGAATTGGAATAAAAAAACCAGACAAATGCTTGCTTTTTTTTAAAAGGAAAACTCATACTTTTGTAGAATTCAAAATAGTAACACCACAATCAAAATTTTATTTTACAAAAACCTAGTTTAACCAAAACTTTTATTTAATTCACAACCAAAATCTCAATTTAACCTTTAAAAGTAAGTCTGATGGAAAAGAAAGCAACGACTCCGGCACCAGCACCAAAGCCTGCAACAGCAGCACCAAAAGGCTCAGGTGGTTTGAACCCGGCATTGGTAATCCCCCTACTATTTGTTATTGCCCTATGTGTTTACATTTTCGTTTTAGGAGCTCCGGATCACTTTATTGATGGAGATCATGAAAAAGGGCCAAAACCAGGAGACTATTTCGGTATCGTTCACGAAGGAGGACCTATTGTACCAGTTTTGATGACTTGTTTTCTTATTGTTCTTGTGTTTACAATTGAGCGTATCATTACGATCGGAAAAGCTAACGGTACTGGTAGCATCGATTCATTCGTTCGTAAAGTGAAAAGTCTTCTTGACAAAAACCAAATTGACGAGGCTATCAAAGAATGTGATAAGCAAAAAGGATCAGTTGGTAATGTTATCAAAGCAGGTTTAGTTAAGTACAAACAACTTGCTGTTGATGGTGCTCTTGACAAAGAACAAAAACTTGCCGCTTTGCAGAAAGAGATTGATGAAGCAACTACGCTTGAACTTCCAATGTTGCAGAAAAACCTTACGATTATCGCAACCCTTGCCGGTGCTTCTACACTTATCGCCCTTCTTGGAACGGTACTTGGTATGATCAAAGCGTTCGCGGCTCTTGGTGCATCTGGTTCTGCTGATTCTGGTGCTCTTGCAGCGGGTATCTCTGAGGCCCTTATCAATACAGCGATTGGTATCGGTACATCTGCAATTGCAACTGTTTCTTATGCATATTTGAACAGTCGTGTTGATGACCTTACTTACAGTATTGACGAAATTGGTTTGAGCATTCAGCAAAATTTTGCAGCTCATTATTAATAGTAATATACTATTGATATATAATTTTCGTTAATATTAAAAAAACTTATATATTTGTAAAGTTATGGCAATAGTTAAGCCCAAGAAACATCCACCTCACATGGATATGACGCCCATGGTGGATCTGGCGTTCTTGCTACTGACATTCTTTATTATGACGGCGACGTTTAAAACCAATGACGCGGAGGTTACAACTCCAAGTTCGGTATCGACGATTAAAGTGCCGGATGATAAAATTATGATCATTAGTATTGACAAAACGGGAAAAGTTTTCTTTGGTGTGGATGCTCAGACAACAAGAATATCAATGTTGGATAACATCGCTCAATCTAAGGGAGTTACTTTCACAGATTTGGAGAAAAAGAAATTCTCGCTTCAGTCAAGCTTCGGATTTCCATTGAACCAGTTGAAAGCCTTTTTGAACACGCCGGAAGCGCAGATGTCTCAGATTAAACAACCAGGTATCCCTGTGGATTCATCGGGAACAAGTGAGTTGGCTGACTGGGTATATGCTGCAAGAAAAGCAGATCCTGGATTAAGAATCGCTTTGAAAGGAGATAACCTTGCAAAATTCCCTGTTTTCAAGGATGTGTTAGGAAATCTTCAGTCGCAGAACATTAACCGATTCAATTTGATCACAGGTAGCGAAGATGCTCCTGCAGGTTTCAAAATGGATTAAGTATTTCACTTGAAATAAAAGACTAATATGTCAGCAATAGTAGAAACCGGTGGTGGTGGTAAAGGCGACGGTAAAGTTCGCGGCAAGAAATTGTCCACCAATGTTGATATGACACCGATGGTGGATTTGGGCTTCTTGCTTATTACGTTCTTTATGCTTGCAACGACAATGTCGAAACCTACGTCGATGACATTGAACGTTCCTGACAAAACAGAAACAAAGGATGAAACCGAACCACTTAAAGCGTCAAAAGTACTGACACTTTTCCTGGGTAAAAATGATGACGTCTACTATCTTGACGGTCTTGCGGCTGATGATCCAAAGGCAGAGGAATCTTTAAAGACGACTCGTTTTGGTTCTGATTTGAGAAGCGTGATTTTCGAATCGGCTAATCGTATCAATGCTGCAAACGCGAAAGACGAAAAGGGTTACGGCGCATTTGTAGTCGTTATTAAGCCTACGGTTGTATCTACTTACAAAAACATGGTGGATGTGTTGGATGAAATGGCCATCACCAAGTCTAAGAAGTACGCACTCGTAGATAACCTTACCGACTCGGAAAAGAAGTTACTTGGAGACAAAGTAAAACCATAAGGACAGCCCTTAGGTTTAGTAAGAAAGATTATTTTTTAACATTATAATTTAAACGCCATGGCAGAAGTTAGCCCGAATGCAACACTGGATGATATAGTGTTTGCTAATCGTAATAAGGCGTATGGTGCATTTTCACTGAGAAAGGGATATCGTGCAGATATTACCAAATCAACATTGATCGGCGCTGCTCTTTTTGTTTTCGCAATGTTTTCTCCTGCATTGATTGATGCGTTTAAAGGTGAAGAAGAAAAAGAGGAAGTAATGGTTAACGTGGATTTAATGAATTTGCCACCACCGCCAATAGACCCGACGGAGCCACCGCCACCGCCGCCGCCGCCAATCGAGCAGCCTAAGGTAGCAACGGTGAAGTTTTTACCTCCCGAGGTAAAAATGGATGAAAAGGTTCCGGAAGAAACGCCTCCGCCAACAGTTGAGGATTTGAAAGAAGCAGTAATTGCAGACAAGACAGTTGAAGGTGATCCAAATGCTGACGAGATAATCGTGGCTCCGGAACAAGTTGCTGCTCCTAGTAAAGGAACAGTGGTAGAAGCCGCTCCTGCTGAAGAGAAAGTATTTACTGTGGTTGAGCAACAACCTGAGTTTCCGGGTGGAACAAGTGAAATGTACAAATACTTAGGTAAAAATATCAAGTATCCAAGTGCAGCTTCTCGTGCCAATGTATCTGGAAGAGTATTTATGTCATTCGTTGTTAATACGGATGGAAGTATCCAGGATGTTGCAGTACTTAAAGGCTTAGGTTTTGGTTGCGATGAAGAAGCTATCCGCGTTGTGAAAGCAATGCCAAAGTGGAAACCAGGTAAGCAATCAGGACGTGCAGTTAGGGTTAAATATAACTTGCCTATTAATTTCCAACTTGAGTAACTCATGAAGGAAAAACCATTGCATGAGAAGATCATAGGTCTTGCTTCTTTGTTAATGGCTCTGGTATACATAGGAGGAGGGATCTATTTGATCGCCTCCTCCTTATCTTTTAGTTTGCTCCCTGTTGGAAGTATTCAAAGGACTGCCTTTGCTGGCATACTTATTTTATACGGTTTTTACCGGGGTTACAGGGCTTGGAAGAAATGAGTTAACATCAAAGAAGCATGAAATATCGGTTCAGCACAGTAGTTGGAAGTTTTGTATTAATGTCGTTTTTGTTTTCGGGATGTTCAAAATCGTCGGAAACGCAGCGAGATAATCCTGTTCAGGGTACAATTACGATTGCTGCTGATGAATCTTTTAAGCCCCTCGTAGATGCACTTACAAAGGCATATACAGGAATTTATCCAAGAGCACATTTTAATGTGGTTTATAAACCGGAACAGGAAGCCATTCTGGAATTGCTTGAAGATAGTGTAAGATTGGTCTTTACCACGAGACAACTGGCTGAGAAAGAGATTTCGATGGTCAAACAGCAGGATGGAATTCAAAAAGCGCATCACATAGCACTGGACGGATTGGCACTTGTTGTTAGCCAGACCAATAGAGATAGCCTGATTACAATGGATGAACTGAAGTCAATTGTAGAAGGTAAAATTACAGATTGGTCCCAGTTAAAAGGTAGCAGCCAGAGTGGGCCTATTACGTTGGTATTCGATAATGCAAATTCGAGTAACCTGAATTTTATTATGAGCAAATTTGATTTGAATAGCATTCAAAACTTGCGCATCAAATCTGCTGGTTCAAATAAAAATGTAGTAGACGAAATTAAAAAAAATCCGTTAAGTCTGGGTTTTATTGGTGTGAACTGGATCAGCGACGGGCATGAGAAGTTGGCAAGGGAACTTTCAGAAGGGATTAGGGTTTTAGGTGTTTCCAATAAATCTAATCCTTCTTCAATTGCAGATTATTATCAGCCTTTTCAAAATGGACTTGAACTGAAAAATTATCCCCTTTCCCGTGATGTTTATATCATAATTAGGGAAGGATATCCCGGACTTGGCGGGGGAATGTTGAATTATATAGCACGGGATGTTGGAGGTCTTATTATCCAAAAAATGGGTCTGATCCCAACGGTAGTGTATCCAAGAGAGCTCGAAATAAGGACCGGACAAAATTTTTAGTGTTCTTATACAATTTATTACATTTGGAACTTGTTTATTAGAGGCCAAATTTTTTGTCATTATATTAACCGGGTAAAAATGAACAGAAACATGAGAATGAAGTTAGCAGCGCTGGTATTATGCGTATTTTCTTTGGTAAAGGTACACGCACAAACAGCACAGGACGGTTTGGCTTTATTACACGCAGAGCGTAATAAGGAAGCGGGGGACGTGTTTACCAAATTAGCAACGGGATCTCCGTCAGCTGATAATCAATATTATCTTGGTTACTATTACGTAATCACTAAACAATTGGATGAGGCGCAAAAAGCTTTTCAAAAAGGGCTTGAGCTTGACGACAAATCATACCTTAATCAGGTTGGTTTAGGAACAGTGGCTTTGGGTAAAGGTGATCGTGCCAAATCTAAGGAGCTTTTTGACCTTGCAGAAAAGAAAAAAGGGAAAGACGCAGAAATTTTGTTCCGCATAGGAGAAGCATATACCTTGTTCGAGAAATCGAACGATCCTGCTGAGGCTATCCGACTTTTGGATGAAGCTGTGAAAAGAGACAAAAATCTTGCAGATGCTTACATTGCAAAAGGTGATGCTTTAATGTTGCGTAATGAAGGTGGTGCTGCTGTAACTGCATATGAATATGCTTTGACCGCAAAACCTAATTATGCTGTTGCTCATAACCGTATTGGATCAGTTTATTTGAGAGGTAAGAACTATAATCTTGCTCTTGAAAACTACAAAAAAGCAATTGAATCAGACCCGAACTTCGGACCTGCTTACAAAGATTTGGCAGAGCTTTATTTCTTCGCTCAGAAATACAAACAAGCTGCTGACAATTTTGACCTTTATATGCAGAAAAGCGGAAATGTTGATCCTGAGACTAAACTTCGTGCTGCACAGTTTGCATTTACAGCTGATGACTATGCAAAATCTTTGCAGATACTTGACGAAATGAAAGGACAAATCAATAATCCTATCACGCTTCGTATGTATGGATGGTCGTATGCTAAAACTAACAATCCTGATAAAGCAATTGAAAGCTTGAATGAGTTTATCAAAGTTGCTCCGGATAAAGTTATTGGCGATGACTACAAATACCTTGGTCGTGCATATAATTCAAAGGTTACAGACGGAAAAGGTTATGATTCAACAGGTGTTCTTTATATCTTAAAGGGTGCTGATATGGATACTAGTAAAACAGACGCCGCTACAACTTATAAAGAAGTGGGTGCCTTGTATTACGCTGCTAAGGATTTTCCTAATGCTGCAATGACTTACAACAAAGGTATCAACCTTGACACTGCGAAAGCTTCCGCAAATGATTACTATTACTTGGGTCTGTCGAAATTTCAATCGGCCGGTGCGCTTGGTTCATTAGATAATGCTGCTGGTGACAGTGCGCAGATTGCAGCTAATAAACAAGCAATGTATTTATCAGCTGACTCAACTTTTGCAATCGTAACACAGAAGCTTCCTGATTGGCCTTATGGATACTATTGGAGAGCAAGTGCGCTTTACAATGCTTATGACAAACAGGAAAACATTGATAAGGGTATTTCTGCGCCATATTATATGAAGCTGGCTGAACTAGCTGAGAAAGATCCGGATCCATCGAAATACAAGTCTTATTTGAAACTGGCTTACAACTATTTAGCGTTCTACAGCCAGACTACACTAAAAGACGAAGCGAAATCGAAGGAGTACTGGACCAAGTTGTTAGCAGTAGATCCTACAAGTGCTGCTGCGAAAGAAGCACTTGGCATGGCTCCTGCTGCTGATTCAACTGGGACTGCGCAGCCAAAAGCTGCTGCTGTTAAAAAAGCAGCCCCGAAAAAGTAAAAAAGGAATATCAGTATAAAATGAAAAA
>NZ_JBXHAS010000005.1:0-450965 GCF_056895235.1 Dyadobacter sp. HNCC25DJ186 | reverse complement strand
TTTTTCGTTTTATACTGGTAATAAATTAATTCTGTTATTCCAATAGATCAGCCAAGTGTAGATGGCAGCGGAAAGCAATTATTAAGTACAGTTAAATGTACGGCACCGTAATTCTCATAGCACCAATTCCTTAAACGTTTTACTTCAGCGGGCATTAACATGCGGATTGCTTTTCTCAATTCTTTTTCAAACAACCTGCGGTCGAAACTAACCTTTTGCAGAATAATTTTAATGTATTCAAGCATAGAGGCCATAGTATTATGTAGTTTTGTGGTTTAGGTAAAAACAGAACATTAGTAAAAGCCTGAGGGAATATTGTCCCACCACAGTCACCAATATGTGTAACGAATATTTCTCATGAAATTATATGTAATTTTAAGCATAATTTTGTGTTTTTCTTGCACTATTCTAGCGCAAAGTTTAAATAATGATCCAACAATTGAATTTGGGCCTAAAAACCTCAAAATGGACGAGCCATTTACAATTTCAGTGATCATTCCGGATGAAGAAAATCGTCCGTCCGTGACTTTCCCCGAAATTCCAGGACTAGAAAAGCGCAGTAAGTCTGCTACCAGTGCTATCAACACTGTGGGCGGTAAAAAGATTGTTGTGCAGACCATAAGCCAGCAATATTTTGCATTAAAAGTTGGCAAATACGATATTGAACCTTTTACAATAACAGTAAACGGGTCAAAAATAAAATCCGGGGAAACAACTGTTGAATACAGCGCTGGTACATTGGCCAATAATAATTTTATAGGTCCGGAAGAATTTGAATTGGTACCGGAATCTGAGAATAATGGAGAGGATATATTTCTCTCTGTAGGGACGAATAAAAAAAGTGTGTTCATCCGCGAAGGATTTGCCGTGGGAATTTCCCTATACGTTGCTGAAAATGCTCCGGTTCAAATGGATTTTTATCAGGTCGGCACTCAGTTACAAGCAATACTCAAAAAGTTACGTCCGGTTGGGTGTTGGGAGGAAAACGTAGGAATTGAAGAAATCATCAAGCGACGTGTTACGATTGGCGGGCGAAAATACACGGAATACATTTTATATCAGGCTCATTTTTTTCCTATGACCTTACAGGATATTGTATTTCCATCGGTAACTTTGGAGATGCTGGTTGCCGGAGCAGAAAAAGTCGAGAAGGGGTTAAAACAATTTCAATCGAAAGTCATTAAAATTAAAGTAAGACCTCTTCCTCCGCATCCGATGAAAGACCAGATCGCGGTTGGTGAGTACAAATTGGTAGAACGCCTGTCCAGTAAGCTGGTTTATCCGGGAGAGAGTATCAGATACCTTTTCCGAATTGAAGGTAAGGGGAATATTGCTGCAATACCTGCGCCGGAAATTACGAATAACTCAACTTTTGATTTCTATCCGCCCGACGTTAGCAGGGTAATTAAAAGAAGCAGTCAGCAAATTACAGGAGAAGAAAGTTTTGATTATTTTGTTGTACCAAGGCAGGACGGTACATTTCCGTTGGGCCGTTATTTTCAGTGGATTTATTTTAATCCTAAGACAGCTAAATACGATACTTTAATTTCTAAGCAGACATTGCAGGTCAAAGGGGAAGATTACAAGTTAGGTAATCTATCCTTATATGGATCTGCTGGTTTATATGATAATCTCGAACGGCTGGATAGCAGCAAGGAACATTTTGATTTTAAACAAATACTAAAAGAAATAACGAATGCGGTCGTAATCTTACTTTTGATCACGATGCTTTGGATATTTAGAAAATAATCTTACAATGGGTAGTACATACGGTAAAATATTTAAGATTTCCACGTTTGGAGAATCGCACGGAGTTGGGATAGGTGTTGTGATAGAAGGATGTCCAGCGGGAGTGAATTTCGATACGGATTTTATTCAAAGTGAATTAACACGTCGTAAACCTGGGCAGTCTCGGATAACAACACAGCGCAAGGAAGCGGACGAATTTGAAGTTTTGTCGGGCGTTTTTGAGGGAAAAACAACAGGAACACCCATCGCCCTGATTATCCGTAATGAGGATCAGCGAAGCAAAGATTATTCCCACATTTCAGCCCAATATCGCCCATCTCACGCTGATTATACCTATCAGGTGAAATACGGTGTTCGTGATTACCGTGGTGGTGGAAGGAGCTCTGCAAGAGAAACTGCCGCGCGCGTTGCTGCGGGAGCATTAGCGAAACTACTTTTGGCTAATTTTGGGGTGAACATTCAAGCGTATGTTTCTCAGGTTGGTGGAATGAAACTGGATAAATCTTATACTGAGCTTGATTTAACGCAAACAGAAAACAATGCAGTACGATGCCCGGATCCGGAAATGGCTGAACAGATGTTTGCCTACATTGACGATGTCCGTAAGAAAGGCGATTCCATTGGCGGGGTTGTGAATTGTGTCATAAAGGGAGCACCTGCTGGTTGGGGTGAACCCGTTTTTGACAAACTTCATGCAGAACTTGGCAAAGCCATGCTGAGCATCAATGCGGTTAAAGGTTTTGAATATGGAAGTGGTTTTGATGGGGTAGCCATGCTGGGCTCGGAACACAATGATGCTTTTTTTATTGATGAAAAGGGTGACGTCCATACAAGATCCAACCATTCAGGCGGTATTCAGGGTGGAATTTCAAACGGAGAAGATATTTATTTCCGAGTGGCTTTTAAGCCTGTCGCTACCATTATGCAGGATCAGGAAAGTGTAGATGAGAAAGGTGATATTGCCATTGTTCAAGGCAAGGGCCGTCATGATCCTTGTGTGGTTCCTCGTGCGGTTCCGATCGTTGAGGCAATGGCCGCGTTGGTTTTGGCAGACTTTTATTTAAGAAATAAAGCCAGTAAACTTTAACTTTTTTTACGTCTATGGTTCAGACTTAAGACGAGCCAGATGGTTCCTAAAAATTCAATAGCAAGACCGCTTAACATGGTGGGATTGCTATATTGAATATGGCTTGGCTTTATGAAGGCACCCGTAGCAATGACAAGCAGACCTGCCGATAAAATGATAATAGCGTTTAATAAATTTAGTTTCACCCGATTACATCGTTCGTTCCACAATATAAAAAACTCTTATTCAAAGCTTTACTGTATTTCGAATTTAACGATTCTATTTCTGTTTTGCTATTTTCCTTCTCAATTATTTGCTCAGGACAAGCGCTACACATTTGAAAAAGGTTTAATGGGATCACCTTTCCGGCTGATTATTTATGCTGATAATGATTCCTTGGCGAACAATTCTGCCAGGGCTGCTTTTAAGCGTATTGAGGATTTAAACGCGTCGTTAAGCGATTACCGTGATGATAGTGAAATTAATGCGGTTTCGGCGCAATCTGGTACCGAAAAATGGATTCCGGTAAGCCGGGATCTATTCGACATTCTTTTTGTCTCTGACGATATCAGTAAAAAAACAGGTGGCACTTTCGACGCGACACTTGGTCCGATTGTGCAGGAATGGCGCCGTGCTACGCGTAAAGGATATTTTCCTGACAAAAAATTAATAGCTGAGGCATTAAGCAGGACAGGATATAAGAAAGTCAAATTCGAAAGTTCCTCACAAAGTATCCAGCTCAGGGATAAAGGTATGCGACTTGATATTGGTGGGTTAGGGAAGGGTTATGCAGCAGACGAGGCCGTGAAAATTTTAAAATCTTTTGGGATAAAATCCGCTATGATCGATGCTGGCGGCAAGTTAGCTTTAATGGATCCGCCTCCGGGGGAAAAGGGCTGGAAAATTGTTATTTCTTCCGGAAGAGATTCGATAGAGACGATTGAATATTCCAATGTCGGAATCGCTACTTCCGGGCCAACCTACCGTTATCTCGAATATAATGGAAAAAAATATTCTCATATCGTAAACCCGAAAACCGGCATAGGGCTGGAACACCACGTCAGAACAACGGTCATTTCCCCAAATGCTACGGAGGCAGATGCATTGGCAACGGCTTTCAGTGTTTCGGGAATAAAGGAGGGGAAGAAATATTTAAAAAATTTTCCAAATAACAAGGTCTGGTTGGTAGAAACCAAAGGAGAAAAAATCAAAACCTGGAATACGATTTTGAAGTAGATCATAACGAATAAAAGCTGCGATTGATAGGTCGCAGCTTTTATTTTCTATACAAAACGTAATTTAAATAACGATTGTTTTACCTGGGACAGCCACCGGATATAGTCCGTCTGGTCCTGGCATAATCTTAGGATTTGCATCCCATGCTAATTTATCCGGGAACAAGTTGATATCAGAATTTAAAGCTTCATCCCACTTGATCATTTTACCTGAATAAGTTGCCATACGACCCATAATGGCCGTCATCGTACTCTTTGCACCATTTTCTGCATCTGCAAATTTATATTCACCTTTGGCAACGGCAGCAAATAAGTCGTCATGTTCAACCTGATACGGATTAATATCACCCTTATCATCGTGCTGATATATTACGCCTCCTTTATAGTCTTTCAGGATTGTTTTCTTTCCATCAAAACTATCAATGCGTCCCTTTGTACCTACGAATGCTTCGTCAACTTTATTCCAGGTACCTTCAAACTGACGGCACTGGCTTGAAATAGTTGTTCCGTCCGCATAAACAAGGTCAAGCGTATGGTGATCGAAAATTTCACCGTATTGCTTACCAGTACGGACCTCGCGTCCACCAGTTCCCTGAATCTGCACCGGATATGAATTCTTCACCCAGTTCGCTACGTCAATATTATGCACGTGTTGCTCATTGATGTGGTCACCGCAAAGCCAGTTAAAATAATACCAGTTTCTCATTTGGTATTCCATTTCCGTCTGGTTTGGCTGGCGTTCTTTCATCCATGGGCTGCTTCCGACCCAGTAAACTTGTCCGCCAACGATATCTCCCAAAGCACCATCATGAATTCTTTTGATTGCTTCAAGGTAATTGCGCTGGTAATGGCGCTGAAGTCCTACAACAACGTTCAGTTTTTTCTTCTTAGCTTCTTCTGCAAGAGCCAGAACTTTACGGATACCAGGTGCGTCGGTAGCAACCGGCTTTTCCATAAAGATATGCTTGTCATTTTTTACGGCCTCTTCAAAATGAGAAGGACGGAACCCCGGAGGCGTTGCAAGGATAACAACATCCACATCTTTTAAAGCAATAGCCTTTTTGAAAGCGTCGAATCCAACAAATTTACGATCGTCAGGAACGTCAACTTTTGTTTTGATATCTACAACAGTACCTGCCGCATTTTTGTATTTTTTGGCAGTAAGGTTTTTGTACGATTCATCAAGTCTGTCTTTGAAAGCGTCAGCCATTGCTACAATCTGAACATTCTGGCTTGTACTCAACGCCTGCGCAGCAGCACCCGTTCCGCGTCCACCGCAACCAATCAGAGCCACCTTGATGGTGTCGCCAACTGCGCTGTTGTATCCGTAACCCGCAAGAGGGCTAAGGATAACACCGCCGGCAATCAGACCAGAGGCTTTAAGGAATTCGCGTCTGTTGTTTTCCATTTAAGTTTTGTATTAAGAGTTTATATATCAGTAATCTTCTATTAATGCAGGACTGTAATATTTAGCAATTTCTTCAGCAGATGGAGTTTTTACTGGTCTTACCAGTCTAAAACCTACAAATGAAGCGCTGGTCATCCACCATTCACTTTTTGGTAATTGCGGATCCAGTACTTTCCATTCAGGCTTTGAAGGGGTACGTGCCGCACTTCTCAAATCTGTTGGTTCATCGTCCCATGATCCTCCGCGAACCGCTGTTGGATAAAGTTCTTTAACCGGAGCAAATTTTTCTCCGGCCGGTTGTTTTGCGTAATAATCAGGAATATACTGGTCAAGCGTCCATTCCATTACGTTGCCGTGCATGTCGTGTAATCCCCAGGCATTCGGCTTTTTTGTTCCAATTTTTTTATACGCTGAGTTGCTGTTTTTACGGTACCAGGCATACTCATCAATTTTTGAAGCGTCGTCTCCAAATGAGTAAGCAGTTTTAGATCCTGCACGGCATGCATATTCCCACTCCGCTTCTGTTGGCAAACGGTAGAATACACCGGTTTTCTCGTAAATCCATTTGCAAAAAAGAATCGCAGCATATTGGGTCATGTTAATTGCCGGATATCCGGCGCGGCCCATGCCAAACGACATATCCACATAAGGAGGACTTGGTCGGGTACTGGCATCTGTTTTGGCTACACTTTTCTCAGGATCAGGATTACGCAAAGCCATTTCCTTTTCCATATTTTTGAAGGCGTACAGATCATAAATATCCCATACTACTTCATGTTTTCCCATCCAGAATGGTTCAATTTTAACCTTATGCTGAGGGCCTTCATCTTCTCTTCTTCCTTTTTCAGAAGCTGGACTTCCCATTAGAAACTCGCCGCCAGGAATGGCGACCATGTCATAAACTTGTGCACTTCCGCCGATTTTTTGAGTGTAACTTTTGAAATTACTGTCTTGGGCTGAAGCATTTAAACAAAGAAAAATTACAGGGATTAGGTTTAAGATTTTTTTGTACATAATTTTTAAAAATGTGTTCGCATTGAACCATATAACAAAGAATAAGTAGCAATATTATGGTATTTACCCTATGAAAACGAATTTTTTCTTTCTTCTCTAATATCTATCCTACCTTTGTAGTTATAGAATCCAAATTTTACCTATGAATTACCTTTCAGCAGAGAATATTGCGAAGTCTTTTGGAGACCAATGGCTTTTTAAAAATATCAATTTCGGGATCAGTCGTGGTGATAAAGTGGCACTTATTGGCACTAACGGGACCGGAAAAACAACTTTCCTTAATATCCTGACAGGTAAAATTCCCCCTCAGGAAGGGTCTGTTAGTATCCGTAAAGATATCCGTGTTGGTTATCTGGATCAAAGCCCTTCCTTTGATGTAACATTGCCGGTTTTGGAAGTTATTTTCTCTTCAAATAATCCCGTTGCCATAGCTGTTAAAAAGTATGAACACGCGATCGAAACCGACAATCATGATGCCCTGGCTACCGCTATGGAGGATATGGATACCTACAAGGCCTGGGATTTTGAATATAAAGTGAAAGAAGTTTTGGGGCGTTTGGGAATTCACGATACAGAAAATCTATACGGTAATCTTTCGGGTGGACAGAAAAAACGCGTCGCTCTGGCCAAGATACTTTTGGAAGATCCGGAATTGCTGATCCTCGATGAACCGACCAACCATTTGGATCTTGATACGGTTGAATGGCTTGAAAAATACCTGAATACACAAAATACTACACTTCTGGTTGTAACCCACGATAGATATTTCCTTGACACGGTTTGTAATCAGGTACTGGAACTTGATCATGGTTCGGCTTATTCTTACAAAGGAAATTATTCCTATTTCCTTGAAAAGAAAGCGGAACGGGAAGAATCAGAAGCTGCCGGAATTGATAAGGCTAGAAACCTTATGCGTAAGGAACTTGACTGGATCAGAAAACAGCCGAAAGCGCGCGGTACCAAAGCAAAATACCGTGTAGATGCTTTTGAAGAATTAAAAGAAAGAGCCAGTCAGAAAAAATTCGATACCCAGATGGAGCTTAACGTCCGCACAGCGCGTTTGGGAAGCAAGATCATTGAAATGGAAAATGTAAGCAAAGGATTTGGTGATCGTCAGTTGATCAAAAACTTTGAATATACTTTCCGTAAAGGTGACCGGATCGGAATCGTAGGTCAGAATGGTATGGGGAAATCTACCTTGCTGAATATGATCACCGGCGAACTGGAACCGGATAGCGGGAAAATTGTAAAAGGAGAAACGGTTCAGTTTGGTTATTACAAACAAACAGATCTGGTTTTTGACGAAACGCAACGTGTTATTGACATCGTTAAGGATGTTGCCGAAGTCGTTCAGTTAGGAACGGGCGAAACGGTGACCGTTGGGCATTTGTTACAGGCATTTTTGTTCTCGCCATCGAAACAATATGATTTTATATCAAAATTGAGCGGAGGAGAAAAAAGAAGATTGCAGCTTCTTCTAATTCTGATTAAGCAGCCAAACTTCCTGATTCTCGATGAACCTACGAATGATCTGGATATTGCGAGCCTGAACGTTCTGGAAGATTTTTTGATGAATTTCCCGGGTTGTATCATGATCGTATCCCACGATAGATACTTTCTTGATCGTTTGGTTGAACATATTTTTGTGTTTGAAGGAGAAGGTAAGATCAGCGATTTTCCCGGAAACTATACTGAACTTCGTGATTATCAGGATGAGGTTGAAGCTGAGAAAAAAAATGTAGCTTCTGGAAAAAGTCCGCAGATTGCTGCACCAGCGCCCGTTAAGGAAGTTGTAGTACCGCCGGCAGCTCCAAAGAAAAAGTTAAGTTTTAAGGAACAACGCGAGTTCGAAATGCTTGAGGGTGAAATGGCGGCGTTGGAAAAGAAAAAAGCGCAGTTGCTTGAAAAACTTGAAAATGGTGGCTCCCATGTTGAGGTAACATCCTGGGCACTACAAATTGAAGAAATTACGCAGGCGCAGTCGGACAAAGAAATGCGGTGGTTGGAACTGTCAGAAAATGCTTAGTTTTGAAAAGATAATCGGCGATTGATATGAATATCAAAACGGTTTCAAAAGAATTTAAAGACGAAATGATAAGCTTGTATGGTGACGCACTTTACAAGGTAATTTTATTCGGTTCTTTTGCCCGTAATGATTTTCGTGATGATTCTGATGTAGACTTTTTAGTAGTATTAAATAAGGATGATATTCGTCCATTTACTGAGATTACAAGAATTTCCCCTGTTTTAGGAGACTTTTTAAGTCTCTATCACAAGGTGTTTAGCGTTGTTCCAACTAGTCGTAAGAAATATGAGGTTAGCACATTGCCACTTTATAGAAATATTCGAGCAGAGGGAATTGAGATATGAGTGATATCAACTCAATTTATGAATACCATTTTAGCAGCGACATTTAATCAACGACAAATGGGTGATTATGATATTGATTCTGAAATCGTTTATGAAGAAGCAGTAGAAACTCTTGAAAAAGCCCGCCTATTCGTTAATACCGTCATTCATTATTTAAAGAATAATGGATATTTATAGTAAATCAATATGAATTCTATTGTCGAGTTTTTTCAGTATTTGCTCAATTCCGAAGAACTAATCCGCACGGGTGGTTTACTGGTGATCACCTTTATCATTTTTGCAGAAAACGGACTTTTCTTTGCGTTTTTTCTCCCTGGTGATTATTTGGTGTTCCTGGCCGGTGTTTTCTGCGGGACAGGAATTTTACAGGTTCCGATAGGTATTTTATTGTTGTGCATGTTTGCTGCTGCGGTACTGGGTTCGTTAACGGGTTATATATTTGGGAAATATTTTGGTGATATGTTCGAGAACCGTCCGGACTCCTTCTTTTTTAAGAAAAAGCATTTGGCGACAACCCGCAAATATTTCGACAAATATGGTAGCAGGACATTGATTGTCAGCAGGTTCCTTCCTATTGTCCGCACTTTTGCACCGATACTCGCTGGCGTAGCAAAAATGCCTTTTCCTTCCTTTTTATTAAATAATGTTGTGGGAGGAGCTATATGGATCGGCGCACTGACGGGTGGTGGCTTCCTTTTCGGAGAAAGATTTCCCTGGATTGTAGATTACGTCCATTACATCATTTTATTTTTCCTGGCTATCACAACGTTTACGGTAATCAAAGGATACTTCAACGCAAGAAAAGGAATGGTCGAGGAATAGGCTTTGATAGCAGGAATATAATTTTATTCCTCATCCTTGAACCAGCCCGAATACGTGATATAATTATTTGCAGTCCTGTCTATTGCAGCATTGAGATCCGGTGAAACATCTTTCAGATATTTTGCCGGATTTCCTGCATATATGGTTCCTGGCGGTACTTTGGTATTTTGCGTTACGATTGCTCCTGCTGCTACAATAGCTCCTGTGCCAATAACCGCTCCATCCATTACAATCGAACCCATACCTATCAACACATGATCTTCAATGGTACAACCGTGGACGATGGCGTTGTGGGCAATGGAAACATAGTCGCCGATATAAGTACCGTTTTTTTGATAAGTACAATGTATCACAGCGCCATCCTGGACATTTGAATATTTTCCTATCCTGATACTGTTAACATCTCCGCGAACAACGGCGTTAAACCAGACTGTGCAATGCTCTCCCATTACAACGTCTCCTACAACAGTTGCGTTTTCTGCCAGCCAGCAATTTTCACCGAATTGAGGGTGGTTTCCCCGAACAGACCTGATAAGTGCCATATTTAATTGAGTATATCTTGTATTTCTAAAATAATTTTTACTTTTTTCGTTTAATAACGAAATGTATAAAATTCAGGTAATGTTACTGAAAAATAAATATATTTCGTTTCTTGAATATTAAATCTGCCTCGTTATGCCACTTTCCGGAAATTTGTCAAAAGGAGCTTTACTGATCGCTAAACCATTTTTGGGTGACCCGAATTTCGAGCGGGGCGTCATTCTGCTTTGTGAGTATACCGATCTGGGAAGTTTCGGTTTTGTACTTAATCAGGTAACTGACTTATTTTTAGGAGATGTTTTGGAAGACACAATTTATCAGGATATTCCTTTACATCTGGGCGGGCCGGTTGAGAAAAATACGTTACATTTCATTCACCGTCGTCCGGATATGATTGCCGGCGGAGCAGAAATTATGCCGAATGTTTTTTGGGGCGGAGATTTTGAACAGGTTCGTACACTTCTAAACATCAACAGCCTGACGGCCGATGATGTACGGTTTTTTATAGGATATTCAGGATGGGGCGGGGGACAATTAGAGAACGAAATGAAAGAAGGTTCCTGGATTATTTCACAAACGAAATCAAACTTCCTCTTTACTACGCCAGCAAAGGATTTTTGGAGAGAAATTCTGAAAAATATGGGTGGAGAATATCGCTCAATCGCCCATTATCCGACGGATCCAAGTTTAAACTAATTTTACTTGATATCAGTTTGGATTATTAAGTCCGCGAATAGAGTCGTAATCGGATTTTACCCGGGCTACCTCTTTTACTAAAAATTTTTGCAGCTGGGCATTAAAATCAGCTTTGTCTCCTTCCGGTAAAGCTGCATACATATCTTTCAACTCCTGATTAATGGCGGCCCGTTCTTCATCGGTGGCATTCATCGATCGGATATGGAATCGCTTAAAGTCAAATTCTGGCATTTTTGTATTATCTGGTTTTTAAGCAAAAATAGAGAAATAAACCTTTCATGAGAATAACTTGACCGTTCAGGTGGGAAATTTTCCCATTAAATCGTTTTTATACGCTTTTTGCCACGAGCTCACGAACGAGAAAAACAATCGCGATGTTAACCCCTGATATAAATACATTTTAACTGGAATGAACCGCACTCTGATTTTTATATTACTTACCGTCGTATTATTTGGTATTGACTGGTATGTCTGGCAGGCGTTACGATTTGTAATCAGAAATTTTTCCCAGCCAACTCAGAAATGGATAACCTTGGGATATTGGGGCTTCACTTCGCTGACATTGTTTGCCTACGTGATGATGCAGTTTCTTCCCGCCGACTTTTTTAACCGTATGACAAGGACATTTATTATCGCCGGAATAGCGATTCCTTATCTTTCGAAATTGCTGGTTGTCTTATTTTTGTTGATTGATGATGCTCGCCGTTTGCTGCAATGGATAATCAGCTATTTTGTCCCATCTGTTGCGCCGGCCATAGATCCCGCCAATCCGTCGGAAACTAAAATTCCAAGGTCAGAATTTTTGGAAACGACTGCTCTTATTGCCGGCTCAGCTTTGATGGGGACTTTTGCCTTCGGTATATTATCCGGTGCGCACGATTACCGTATCAGAAGAGTAAAGGTTGCGTTGAAAAATTTGCCAAAAGCCTTTCATGGAATGAAGATAGCCCAACTTTCGGATATTCATTCAGGTAGTTTTTTTAATAAAACGGCTGTTAAAGGAGGTGTGGAAATGTTGATGAAAGAAAAACCGGATATCGCATTTTTTACCGGTGATCTGGTAAACGACCGTGCGTTGGAGGTAAAGGATTACATCAATATTTTTGATAAAGTTAAGGCGCCGCTTGGTGTACACTCAACTTTGGGGAACCATGATTATGGAGATTATTTTCAGTGGGGATCTCAGCAGGAGAAAAACCAGAATTTGGCTGATCTGAAAAAAGCGCATCACTTACTTGGCTGGAATCTGATGCTGGACGAAAATCGTGCAATCCGAGTTGACAATGACGAGATCGGTTTAATTGGTATTCAGAATTGGGGTGCAGGAAATTTTGCGAAATATGGCAATCTGGAAAAGGCATATCAAGGAACGGACCAATATCCGGTGAAGATATTATTATCTCATGATCCCAGCCATTGGCGTGCTCAGGTGCTTCCAAAATATAATGATATCGATCTGGCTTTTGCAGGGCATACCCACGGAATGCAGTTCGGTGTAGAACTTGCAGGCATCAAATGGAGCCCGGTGCAATATCGGTATAAAGAATGGGGTGGATTATATAAGGAAAATGATCAATATCTTTATGTTAACCGTGGTTTTGGTTATCTGGGTTATCCGGGTCGTGTTGGTATTCTTCCGGAAATTACGATCATTGAATTGGTTAGCGCCTAGCGGATTTAATCATTGTAATTACGAGTTATTAAATTGTTTAAGATATACTTAGAGCCGGAGTCGGGACGTTTGATATTTATACTTCTGCGGTTTTAAACACAATAGTTATGAAAAAATTTGTTGCAACAATTCTTTTGTCAGGCATTGTGCTGGGCTTTTCCGGGATTCAGCCCGTGAGTGCTAATCCAAAGGATATTCAGTCGGAAATGTTATTGAATAAAAAGAAGAAAAATCGCGGATATCAAAAACCTAAATCCAAAAAAATCCTTGGAATATTCAAGCGAAAAACGGATTGTGGTTGTCCGAAACATTAAAACCAGAAAAATATTTAATTTGAACATATTCAAGAGTAAGCATTCCCGATTTTCTCGCAGAGATTTCCTCGGATTTGCTTACTTTTGTATTTTATAACCACCTATATAACGGTCTCGTTGGCCCAAATAATGAAAATCAATCTTCGAAGCCAGGATAAATTCGAAAACCGTCATCACGGTAAGAATGAGCAGGAATTACAGGAAATGTTACGCACAGTTGGAGCATCTTCTCTGGATGAATTGATAGAACAAACGCTTCCGGCGGCCATTCGCCTGCAAAAGCCTTTGGATTTACCTCGCCCAAAATCGGAGCAGGAGTTTTTGGACGGAATCAAGAAACTGGCTCGTAAGAATGCGATCTTGAAAACGTATATCGGAACAGGATATTACGATACTGTGACTCCTAACGTAATTTTAAGAAATATTCTTGAAAATCCGGCATGGTATACAGCCTACACGCCTTATCAGGCGGAGATCGCACAAGGAAGATTGGAAATGCTTTTGAATTTTCAAACCGTGATCACTGATCTTACGGGAATGGAAATTGCCAATGCTTCTCTTTTGGATGAAGCAACAGCAGCAGCAGAAGCGATGACGATGCTTCACAGCCTTCGTCCGGGAGCAAAGAAAAAAGCAGATACATTTTTTGTTTCTGAGCTTTGCCACCCACAGACCATGGATTTGATTTACACAAGAGCCAATCCGATCGGCATAAAGGTTATTGTTGGAAACCATGCGACCGTAGATTTGACAGACGAAAATCTTTACGGCGTTTTGGTACAATATCCCGCTACAAACGGTGAAGTGATTGACTATACTGATTTTATAGCTGCTGCGCATGATGTTAACATCACAGTGGCAGTTGCAGCTGATTTGTTGGCGCTTACTTTGTTAAAGGCTCCGGGTGAAATGGGCGCTGATGTTGTGGTTGGATCATCCCAGCGTTTCGGCGTTCCTATGGGTTACGGTGGGCCTCACGCTGCATTTTTTGCTACAAAGGAATCTTTCAAACGTAACATTCCTGGTCGTATCATCGGAGTTTCGGTGGATGCGGAAGGAAATCGCGCATTAAGAATGGCGTTGCAAACGCGTGAGCAGCATATCCGTCGCGAAAAAGCTACTTCAAATATCTGTACAGCACAGGTTTTGCTTGCGGTAATTGCGGGCGCATACAGCGTTTACCACGGACCGGAAGGAATCAAGAATATTGCTTCGCGCGTACATGGTTTGACACGCTTATTTGTTGATACCATCAAGAAATTTAATTACGATGTCGTTACGACAAATTTCTTCGATACGGTTACAATCAAAACGACGCTGGCCAGCAAGCTGAGAGAAAATGCACTGAAATGGGGTATCAACCTGCGTTACAACAAAGATGGAAGCGTTGGGGTATCATTTGACGAGGCTAAAACTTTTGATGATGTAATTGCGCTTTTAAATCTTTTTGCAGAGGTTTCCGGTTTCCAGGGTGAAATGGTGATTGACGAGGAAATGGATTTTACGATTGAAGAAAATCTTGTCCGTACATCTTCCTACCTGACGCATCCGGTTTTCAGTTCTTACCACACAGAACATGAAATGCTGCGTTACCTGAAAACGCTTGAAAGTAAAGATCTTTCGTTGGTGCATTCCATGATTTCTCTAGGCAGCTGTACCATGAAACTGAATGCAACTGCTGAAATGATCCCCTTGACCTGGCCGGAATTTGGGGCGATACATCCTTTTGTTCCTGCAAATCAGGCGTTAGGGTATGGACAATTGGTTGCTGAGTTGAGCGCGTGGTTATGTGAAATTACAGGTTTTGCTGCAATGTCGATGCAGCCAAATTCGGGAGCGCAGGGTGAGTATGCTGGTCTTATGGCAATTCGCGGTTACCACGAGAGCAGAGGTGATCATCACCGTAATGTGGCTTTGATTCCTTCATCAGCACATGGAACAAACCCTGCTTCCGCAGTGATGGCGGGTATGAAAGTGGTTGTTACAAAATGTGATGACCGCGGAAATATCGACGTTACTGATTTAAGAGCAAAAGCTGAACAATATAAAGACGAATTATCGTGCCTGTTGGTAACATATCCGTCGACGCACGGTGTGTATGAAGAAAGTATCATTGAAATTTGTTCGATGATCCATTCTTTTGGCGGACAGGTTTATATGGATGGCGCTAATATGAATGCCCAAGTTGGTTTGACCAGTCCTGCTTCTATCGGAGCGGATGTTTGTCACTTGAACTTGCATAAAACATTTTGTATTCCTCACGGTGGAGGTGGACCCGGTGTTGGACCGATTGGTGTTGGGGAACATTTGATCCCGTTCCTTCCAGGCCATGTTAATTTAGGAAAACAGTCTGAGCATTTGGAAGCCGGACAGGCAGGAGCGGTTTCAGCTGCGCCTTATGGTAGTGCCAGTATTCTTACGATTTCTTACGCATACATCGCGATGATGGGCGGAGAAGGGCTTACAAATGCTACAAAATTTGCGATCCTTAATGCAAACTATATCAAGGAACGCTTGAATGGACATTATGAGGTTCTTTATACCGGAACAAACGGTCGCTGTGCGCACGAAATGATTCTGGATTGCCGTCCATTTAAGGCAGCTGGTGTTGAAGCTGAGGACCTGGCAAAACGCCTGATGGATTATGGTTTCCATGCCCCGACGTTATCTTTCCCGGTAGCCGGAACGTTGATGATCGAACCAACAGAATCTGAGTCAAAAGCAGAACTTGATCGTTTCTGTGATACGATGATCGCGATCAGAAATGAAGTTCGCGAGGTTGAAGAAGGTATTGCTGATCGCGTGGATAACGTTCTTAAAAATGCTCCACACACTTCACGTGTAGTTCTTGCAGAAAACTGGACACATGCTTACGGCCGTGAAAAAGCAGCTTTCCCATTACCCCATTTACGTTTCAACAAGTTCTGGCCAAGTGTTAGTCGCGTTGATAGTGCTTACGGAGACAGAAATTTGATTTGCTCTTGTATACCAGTTGAGGCTTATGCTGAGGTGGAGTAGGAGATTGGAAAAATAGAATATTAGAATTGAGAGTGAGCCATTTCGAAAGAGATGGCTCTATTTTTTTTTATAAGCGGAATCGTAACTGTTAGCGTTGATAAAACATAGTATTCGGATTTTATTACAAACTATTACATTCTATTACTAGTTATTACTAATTTTAAAAGAATTAGTAATAACTAGTAATGCCTTACTTATGAAAAAGCCAGAGCCAACACCCGTTAGTGTAATAGATTTTAATAAAGATGCTAAGGAAATAGTAACACTTATGGCAGATGTTGCAGTTCAAGCTTCATTAAATCTAATAGAAAAGGATTATCCTTATTGGGAAGCCTTTAAATATAAAATAAAGGGAGACTCTAAACTTAAAGATTTTAATCCAGTTTCACTTTGGAAAATCGTAAAGTTAAGAAGAAGTCAATCCGCTTCAAGAGTAGTAATCAGTTATGTTACTGGATTTGAATTTAGATATACTTCAACGGAACGGTCATTAAGGCTACTTCATGAATTTGATATGAATCTTGGTGGAAATATGCAGGGGGGAATAATTCCGCAGGAGGATAAAAATAGGTATTTGATAAGCTCTATTATGGAAGAAGCGATAGCTTCTAGTTTATTGGAAGGGGCGGCCACTACAAGAGAAAAGGCCAAACAGATGCTTAGAAGTCAGCGCGAACCCAGAAATGAAGCGGAGAAAATGGTCTTAAATAACTACTTAACGATTCGCAAAGTATTAGAGTTAAAGAATGAGAAACTGAGTGTTGAATTAATTCGTGATATTCATGCGACAGTTACAAAAGGTACATTGAAGAATGAAGCAAACGAAGGATATTTTAGAAAAAACAACGAAGTGCAGGTAGTAGACTCTATTACGGGAGAAGTATTCTATACACCTCCTAATTTCGAGTTACTTGAAGACTTAATGCAGGCAGTTTGCAATTTTGCCAATGAAGATAATGATAACAAGTTTATTCATCCCATTATTCGAGGAGTTATTTTACATTTTTTGATTGGTTATATCCATCCTTTTGTTGATGGAAATGGCAGGACGGCCCGGGCACTATTTTATTGGTTCTTACTGTCAAGAAAATATTGGCTTATTGAATACTTATCAATTTCAAGAATACTGCTACAAGCCCCAAGTCAATATGCCAAGGCATATTTACATACAGAGTTTGACGACAATGATTTAACCTACTTTATTGATTTCAATTTAAAAACCTTGAAACAATCTTTAACCGAGCTCCACGCATACATAAAGAGGACAGTTGAAGATCGAAGAAAAGTTTTTTCTTTAATTGTGAATAAAGATTTTAATGAACGACAAGTTGATATTATCCAGGACTTCTTGCGAGATAAGGATCGGACGATCTCTATTAAGGAAGTTGAATCGAAATTTGGGGTTGCGTACCAAACAGCTAGAACAGATTTATTGAGTTTGGTAGACAAAGGATATGTAAATATGCGTACTATGGGGAAGAAAATGATCTTTTTCGCTGCTGATAATTTTGAAGATAAACTTAAAAAGTAAATAGCAAAACAAAAAAGCGGACCAGTTACGATCCGCTTTCTACAAAAATAATCTCTTGAAATTTCCTAAAAATGTCTTTCTCCAATTTCTCTCTTACCTAACATTACCGCACCCACCATCGCTACGAGAAGCAGAATTGAAGCTAATTCGAAAGGAAGCAAATATTCACGGAAAAGAAGTTTTCCCAGGCTTTCGATCATACCAACCTGCGAATCAAAATTATTCGGATCTGCCGGCGCTATGATCGTTTTACGGTAAGCACCGAAAAGAATTACAAAAACAGTTCCACCAACTATTGCCGCCGCAATTTTCGTAAGACTGTTCTTGGCTTCCTCATGCACATCCTTCACGTTAAGGAACATAATAACGAACAAAAACAACACCATAATTGCACCAGCGTAAACGATGATATTTACTGCTGCAAGAAATTGGGCATTCAATAAAATATAATGACCTGAAAGCGTAAAAAACGTCAGGATCAAATAAAGAACACTGTGGATAGGGTTTTTAGACAGAATAACCATCAGTGCACTAAGCACAGTCAAAAAAGACAAAAAATAAAAGAATGATAGCGTCGGATTCATAATGCTTGCGGATCAAAAATAAAGTTCAAAATCAGGGAATAGCTCTTGGTACAACGTTGGTTGCTTCGCCATTCGCTCTTTTCATGTCCAGTAAGTGCGCTTCTTCCTTAGTCCATGCTTCACGTGTGTAACGATTGTTCATGTCTTCAACCAATAAATCTTTCCCCCATATCACCTGGTTGCGATCATTGAAAACCGGAATGAATTCATCGTGACGCAAATATACTGCCTGTTTCGGACAAGCTTCTTCACACAATCCACAAAAGATGCAACGCAACATATTTACTTCGTAAACAGCAGCATATTTTTCTTCTCTGTAAAGTGTTTCCTCGCCTTTTTCACGTTCCGCTGCGATCATGGATATCGCCTCCGCAGGGCAGGCCACAGCACAAAGGCCGCAAGCTGTACAACGTTCACGTCCTTCTGCATCACGTTTTAATATATGTCGTCCACGAAATACCGGGCCAAGATATCTTTTTACCTCAGGATATTCAATGGTTACTTTCTTTTTGAAAAAGTGCTTCAGCGTAATTGCCATACCTGTCGCGATAGCGGGTAGGTAGGCGCGCTCCATCAGCGTCATTTCTTTATTGCTTACTTGCTTCGAGCGATTGGTCAATTGCATGGCAATACTTGTTTTTTGTTACTTAGTTCAACAGAGAAGTAATAAACGGCTTTAAGAAAAGCACACTTGCTCCGGTGATGATAATATTAATAATAGCCAATGGAATAAGTTTCTTCCAGCCCAGATTCATCAACTGGTCATAACGGAAACGTGGAAGCGTCCATCTTACCCACATGTAAAAGAAGATAAAGAATAAAGCTTTTCCAAAGAACACGCCGGTACCAATTAAGGTCGCAATATTATGGCCTGTTGTCGATCCAAGAGAGGCCGTCAGTTGATTGTAAACCCAATCCATTCCAGGGTAATTATAACCTCCGAAATAAAGTGTTGAAATAATCGCTGATGAAACGAACATGTTGATGTATTCTGCGAACAGATAGAAACCCAGTTTCATACTTCCGTACTCTGTATGGTATCCGCCAACAAGTTCGGTTTCGCATTCCGGAAGGTCGAAGGGAACACGGTTACATTCTGCGAAAGAGCAGGTCAGGAAAATGATGAAACCAAGCGGCTGATAAAAAATGTTCCAGTTTCCACCATGCTGTTGTGACACAATTTCACCAAGCGATAGAGAGCTGCTCATCATTAAAATTGCTATCAGCGAAAGCCCCATAGCTACTTCATAACTGATATTCTGAGATGCTGCACGGATGGCGCCAAGCAGGGAAAATTTATTATTTGATGCCCAGCCACCAATCATGATACCGTAAACACCAAGGGCAACTACACCAAAAACGTATAAAATACCAATATTTGACTCAACGCCCTGAAGTATAACTTCAACGCCATCATACCGGATAGTACTGCCAAATGGAATAACGGCACTAGCTAAAAGAGCCGTAAGCATAGCCAAGCTTGGTCCTGCTATAAAAAGCCATTTATTGGCAAGGGCAGGAATAAAATCCTCCTTAAAAAACATCTTTCCCGCATCTGCAAGAGGCTGCAATAATCCGCCCGGTCCCGCTCTGTTAGGCCCCATCCGATCCTGGATAAAACCGGCAACTTTGCGCTCGCCCCAGGTAGAGTACATCGCAATCACCAGCGTTAATACAAAAACAACCAGAATTGTTATTGTCTTGATAATAAACTCCGTTAATTCCATTTTTTTACTTCACAGTTAAATATTGATGGCAGAAATTAATTTCTGTTATCTGTTAATAGCGAACGATGATTTGCTTTATCGTTATTTTCTATGCTCTGATGACGAACTGTTTCAGCATCTGTTGTGTATTCGCGGTCGTCGTCGATTGGTTTAAACTGGGTTGCCGCTAATTTAAGTGCAAAGTCAGGTTTCGCAATAAGATCCTTCGGATATTTATTGGCAGAAATTACTGAACTGCGTTTCACTTTTGTTGGCCCTTCAATTGTCCAGTCGCTTGTTTTCTTTCTTTCAAAACGACATGTATTGCAGATAAACTCGTTGACTTCACCCCACATATTCTTGCGGGCTGTGACACGGATCACTTCATCACCGCGATACCAAAGGGTAACTTTTCCACTGCATTTATCACAGTCGCAATGTGCATCTACCGGTTTTGAGAACCAAACACGACTTTTGAAACGATATGTTTTGTCAGTCAACGCACCTACCGGGCAAACGTCAATTACGTTTCCTGAAAAATCATTATCAATGGCTTTTTCGATATACGTACTGATCTCAGAAGCATCGCCGCGATTCATTACGCCATGCACACGTTTGTTGGTAATCTGGTCAGCAGTATAAACGCAACGGTAGCAAAGAATGCAACGCGTCATGTGAAGCTGAACAAATGGACCAATATCTATTTTGTCGAAAGTTCTGCGGTCTTCCTCGTAACGCGTTTTTGCAGAGCCATGCTCAAAAGAAAAATCCTGTAAATGGCATTCTCCTGCCTGGTCACAAACCGGGCAATCAAGCGGATGGTTGATCAACAAAAATTCAACAATACTTTTACGTGTATCCAGAACGGCCGGATTCGTTGTGTTTTCAACAATCATACCTTCCTGTACCTGTGTAATACAGGATGGAACAAGCTTCGGCATAGGGCGCGGATCTTTTGCAGAACCAGCAGCGACACGGACCAGACATGCACGACACTTACCGCCCGAAGTCGGAAGTGGTTTGTAATAACACATGGCAGGCGGTACCAAATGCCCCTGGCTTTCGTCAGCTTCTGCGATTTTACGCGCAGCCTGCATGATCGTCGTTCCAGGTTCAACTTCAACTTCTATACCGTCGAAGGTTATTTTAATTAACTGAGGTTTTACTTCTTCCATATCAAGACTTCTCTAAATCGTCTTCGTTATTTTAATCTATATACCTTATACCCGTGAATGTCTTTTTCCAACATGTAATCGTTCAGATTAAATGTGTAGTCAAAGGCGTACAGATAAGGAGGACTGTTTTTATCCAGTACCAAATACCGTATTTTTTTCTCTTTTACTAAATCATAAAAGCCACTGAAATCAAATCTTTTGGCTTCATGCAAAAAGCGAACTTCCGTATCCTGATAAGCTAATAAATGCTTAAAAAGCATGTGTTGTAAAAGCCATCCACGAAAATCTTCACCTCCTGATATTACTACTTTCTCGTCTTTCCCGATATGAGCAAGGACATATTTTTTTACGTCGTTCTGCTGCATGTAATCAGATTGATATTTTTCCAGATTCGTATTGTAATACTTCTCCATTTGCTGGCTGGTGAAATATAACATCGTCATGCCCACCATGGCCGGGAATAAGTAATTTGCCAGCGACAATTTTGTTACAGCCAGGTTTTCATTATAAAAGTAATAAAATATCCCTAGCAACCCTACGTAGGCGTACTCGTGATAATATCCTACCGCCGCTCCATGTTTAAAGGCTGTTGCTGTTGCAAAGCCAAAAAATAAAAATGTCGAAAGTGACAGAAATATTCTTTTGGGATCTGCTGCATAAATCAGCCATTTCAGATTTATTACAAAACTGACTGCTATAAAAAGGCTCATCGCCGGAACTACATAGCGGAAAGTATAAGCGTAGAACCATCCCGGAACAATCGGAAGCTGCAAACTTCCAAATAAATTATCGTAAAAAACTCTAAACTGTAACTGGCTGAAAATTAATGTAAATACAGTGAACAGTAATGCCAATGTTCCTGCCATTTTAAGCAATGAGGCCCACTGGAATCTATAAAAGAAATATCCTAGCAATACGATGCTGTGGATTAGTGCACTCTGTTTTGTGAAAAAGGCAACGACCGCTAAAAATCCGGCCAGGACAAAATATTTATTCCATTCTTCCTTCTGTTCGAGTGCTTTTAATATTACATGAACATATAAAACAGTAAATAAGAACAGCAGACTATCAATCCTGGAATTGGTAAGATGCCATTCCTGAAGCTGGCCAAACAGCAGACAACAGAAGATGACACTCAGTAATTTTGAAACTTTTATAAATCTCCTGACCGTGAAATAAGCGACGATCATGGAAATTGAAACAAGAACAAAAGATATAAACCTGCTTAAAAATTGAATCCTGTAAATATCCGTAGGATCCCAGTTTAGCAGTTGATAGGTCTTTCCAACAAGGTAATAATATAAAGGCGCGTACTGTACAATCCAAAAAGGCGGAACCTCAGGATTTCTGTAAAGTGGCTGATTGTCCGCAACAATTTGAATTCCGAAAGTTGTACCTCGTTCGCTACCTGATATGTCCGGGTGATAACTTAATATAAATACTCCTTTGATATAGAGCATTATAACAGTACAAACAATACAAAATGCAAAAGTTAAGGGGTACGCGTTATTCCTTATAAAATTGTAAACCGGCCTTATAAATAATTGCATATTGGAAATTTTTACATCATCCGGTATTTTCCGGCCCGACTCGCCAAGAGATCAGAGAATCAGTTTATGGTGTATAAGAATTACTTTTAGGTTAATAACAACGCCGTCAGGCTAAAACTGCGCCCATAAATACAGCTCCTGGTTGGGTAGCTTCATGTGGGTTGGTGATATGCCATTCAAATTCATCACGGAAATGACGGATTGCGCTGGCAACAGGCCAGGCAGCTGCATCGCCCAACGGACAAATAGTATTTCCTTCTATTTTTTTAGCAACATCAACAAGCAGATCGATATCGTGCATGCTTCCGTGACCATGTTCAATGCGGTGAAGTACTTTTTCCATCCAGCCAGTTCCTTCTCGGCAAGGGCTGCACTGCCCGCAGGACTCGTGATGATAGAAACGAGAAAAATTCCACGTGTTTCGAACGATACAAGCAGTTTCGTCAAAAACAATAAAACCTCCTGAACCCAACATTGTACCCGTTGCGAAACCTCCGTCTGACAAGGATTCATAACTCATCAGTCGATCCTCCCCGGCAGCAGTTTTGGTAATTAAATGCGCTGGCAGGATAGGGACAGATGAACCACCTGCAACCAGCGCTTTCAAATAATGTCCCTTACGGACTCCGCCACAGTATTCGTCAGAATTAAGAAATTCGTCAACACTTACGCCCAGTTCAATTTCGTAAACACCAGGTTTCTGAATATGACCTGAGGCAGAAATAAGTTTTGTCCCCGTGCTACGCCCGATTCCGATCGCTGCATAGGCATCACCTCCATTGTTGATAACCCATGGCATATTGGAAATAGACTCCACGTTGTTCACAACAGTGGGGCTTTGATAAAGTCCTTTTACAGCAGGGAATGGCGGTTTATTACGAGGATTTCCTCTCTTTCCTTCCAAAGATTCCAGCAACGCGGTTTCTTCTCCACAAATGTAAGCACCGCCGCCTGGCTGCACCACAAGTTCAAGATCGTAACCGCTACCTAATATATTTTTACCCAGAAAACCATTTGCTTTTGCTTCCTCAATCGCTTTTTCCAAGATACGGATCACATACATAAGTTCACCGCGAACGTATATAAATGACTTGTTGGCGCCCAATGCAAAGCTGGAAACGATCATGCCTTCAATAAGCAGGTGAGGAATGCTTTTCATCAAATGGTGGTCTTTAAAAGTACCAGGCTCTGACTCATCTGCATTACATACCAAATAACGTGGAACGCCCTCTGGTTTTGCCAAAAAGCCCCATTTCATTCCCATGGGAAATCCGGCACCTCCACGTCCGCGGATTCCGGATTTTTTTGCTTCTTCCACAACTTCCTCAGGAGTCATGGTTTTGATCGCTTTTTCAACAGCTGAATAACCTCCCTGTTTGCGGTAAACCTCAAAGGTTTCAATACCTGGGACGTTAATGTGCTCTGTTAATATTTTTATAGCCATTTCGGGATACTATTTTTAAAAGGCTTATTTGCTTAATTCTTCGATGATCTCGTCAACACGCTCACGTGTCAGATTCATATAAAACTGCTCACGAATCTGGAAAACCGGCCCCCATCCACAAGCAGCAAGGCATTCAACTTCTTTCAATGTAAACAAACCGTCAGGCGTTGTTTGCCCGGCCTGAATACCAAGTTTTTGTTTCAGATAATCATATATTTCTTCACCGCCCATCAGGCAGCAAGGTCCTGTGCGACAATATTCGATCACATGTTTTCCAACCGCGTCAAGGTGGTACATGGTGTAGAACGTAGCTACCTCATATACTTCAACCGGTTCGATACTAAGCAATTCAGCAACATGATCCATCACTTCGCTGCTAACCCATCCCCATTGTTCCTGGGCAACGTGTAAAACGGGAAGAAGAGCCGACTTCTGACGGCCCTCAGGATAACGTGCAATAATCTCTTTTACTTTCGCCAGTCGTTCCGGAGTAAACGCAACGGGATTTGGTGTTTCAGTCATTTCTTTAATACGATCTTTTGAAAAATCAAACAATCAATCTGATTTTATGCGTCCAATTCTCCTGCAATAACGTTCAGGCTACTCATAGTCAGAATAGCATCTGAAAGCGTGCTTCCTTTGCACATTTCAGGAAAGGCCTGATAATATATAAAACTTGGGCGGCGGAAATGCAGACGATACGGCGCTCTTCCGCCGTCGCTGATCAGGTAAAAACCCAACTCTCCGTTACCGCCTTCAACCGCGTGATAAACTTCACCGATCGGAGCATCAATTTCTCCCATTACAATTTTGAAATGGTAAATAAGTGCCTCCATATTATTATAAACCTCTTTTTTTGGAGGAAGATAATATTCTGGGGTATCGGCATAATATGGTCCCTCCGGAAGATTTTCCAAAGCCTGCTCAACTATTTTCAGACTCTGCCACATTTCTTCCATACGAACGTTGTACCGGTCAAATGTATCGCCACTCTGTCCCACGGGTATACTGAAATCAAAATCTTCATACGAAGAATATGGCTCCATCACACGAACGTCATAATCCAGACCAGCCGCACGCAAGTTAGGACCTGTAAATCCATATGAAAGTGCGCGTTCCAGTGAAATTGGTCCCACGTTGATAACCCGATCCATAAAAATACGGTTTCGGCTCATCAGTTTTTCAAACTCACGAAGAACTGGCGGGAATGTCTTGATGAACTCACGGATTTTACGAAGTGCTGTTGACGACAAGTCACGCTCCATACCACCGATACGGCCCATGTTTGTTGTCAATCGTGCTCCGCAGACTTCTTCGTAGATTTCATATATATCCTCACGTTTTTGCATCACGTAAAGAAAACCTGAAAATGCGCCTGAATCCACACCCAAGATACTGTTACAAATCAGGTGATCAGAAATTCTTGCAAGTTCCATCATGATCACGCGGATATACTGTGCACGTTTTGGAACCTGAATCTGCAAAAACTTCTCCATCGTCATGTGCCAGCCAAAATTATTGATCGGTGAAGAGCAATAATTCATGCGATCAGTAAGCGTCGTAATCTGGTAAAATGGACGTCTTTCAGCAATTTTTTCGAAAGCTCTGTGTATATAACCAATGGTCTGCTCTCCGGAAACGATTTTTTCACCATCCATCTGTAGGATATTTTGAAAAATACCGTGGGTAGCCGGGTGGGTAGGGCCAAGGTTTAGGGTAGTAAGTTCCTCGATCAGCTCAGGTAACTCTGATTGGGAAGGAACATTATGAGGTAATAATTCGATATCTGCCATAACTTACTCTTTTCCTTAAAGGATCAACGACCAAAAAGCGCATCAATTTTATCTTCGCGCGTAGCATCTTCCAAAGCATATTCCTTACGCATTGGAAAGTAATCCATTTCCTCAATATTCAGAATACGGACAAGGTTCGGATGTCCGTCAAAAAGAATTCCGTAAAAGTCGTAAGTCTCACGCTCCATCCAGTTGGCACTTGCGTATAGCCCAGTCGCAGTCGGAATATGAATGTCTGCTTCGGAAATAAATACTTTTATACGGATTCTGAAATTGTGAATGAAGCTATGCAGGTGATAAACCACAGCAAATTCTTTTCCCTCATTATCAGGGTAGTGAACTCCTGTAATGTCTGTAAGGAAATTAATTTGGTATGTTTTATGCTGATTTAAAAATTCCAGCATGGAAATAATCTCTTCACGTGTTGTAGAGAGGGTTAAAAAACCATAAGGTTCTTCAAAATCAAATACCTGATCACCAAATTTCCCTAGTAGCTCCTCGGCTACTTCCTGATTGCTTAGCATAGGGTACTTATTGAATATTATAGGATGCTAGAAGTTCCTGGTATTCGTCGGTATTTCTGCGACGAAGTTTTTCGTTTTGCGCCAGTTTCTGGATTCCCATCAACCCGTCGATAATTTGTTCGGGGCGGGGAGGACATCCTGGTACGTAGATATCAACTGGAATAATCCGGTCTATACCTTGCAAAACGCTGTATGTATCGAAAATTCCGCCGCTTGATGCGCAGGCTCCAACGGCCAGAACCCAGCGAGGTTCCGCCATCTGAAGATAGACCTGTTTCACGACAGGCGCCATTTTCTTTGCAATTGTTCCCATCACCATCAGCAGATCAGCCTGGCGTGGTGAGAAACTTGGACGTTCCGATCCGAAACGTGATATATCATAATGAGCACCCATGGTTGCCATGAATTCAATACCACAGCAAGATGTTGCAAATGGTAAAGGCCAAAGTGAATAACTTCTTGCAAGACCAATGGCTTCATCAAATGAAGTTGCAAAAAATCCTGAACCGCTATGTCCTTCTGGTGCTTCCGCTATCGTTACTGCTTTCATAATCTATCGGATTATAATGTTTTATAATCTAGTCTTCCCAATTCAAAACCCCTTTACGGATGATATAGTAAAATCCGGAAAGTAGTAGCGCCATAAACAATAACATTTCTACAAACCCAAACATTCCCAATTCCTTAAAATTGACAGCCCAGGGATACATAAATATTACTTCGACATCGAAAAGAACAAAGAGAATAGCTACTAAGAAATATTTTACTGAAATCGGTGTTCTGGCGTCACCAACAGACTCAATCCCACATTCAAAAGGATCGTCCTTTAGTTTGCTTTTACGGCTTGGTCCAATTAAGTGGGTTACAATCATCGTGCCTCCGATAAAACCGGCAGCTAAAAGAAACTGAACGATAATTGGCAAATAGTCAGAAGGAAGATAGTTATTATTCATTGATTTTTGATTTCAATATATGTTCTGCTATTAGGATCCAAAGGATTTTACGCCAATGAAAACTTTATTACTGTCAAAATTAGCCTTTGCAAATTTATCAATCAAATTCTTTAAGTCTTCTTTTACCTAATTAGTATCATACTAAATAAGCCACGATTACTCATGGCTTATTTATTGATTTTTTAATGAAAAATATTTATCTAACCATAACTTGTTTGGTCAGATAAATATCCGCAGACTTGATTCTGATGACATATTTACCTGAGGGAAGATTTTTTGTGAGTATTTTTACACGGCTTGTAAGATCCTGGGTTTGGGTGATTACAACACGGCCAAACATATCGTAAACCGTAATTTCCGCATTACGCATGTTATCGCGCGACTCAATGTATAAATCATCAGCGGCTCCCGGATTTGGAAAGATTACCACATCATTTTCGGTATCAGTAATTACTTGCTCGGTTCCGGAGAATGGAGAATAACAGGTCAGCAGATTGTTGCCAAGTGTATAATTGACTTTCGTGCGTGCTGAATATTGTCCTGATGTATCCGTTTTTATAATATTTGAATGAAGCGAGAGTATTTTCTGATCTCTTTTCCAATCATATTGTTCATTCATGGTGCCTTCCGGAATACTGGCCATGATTGTGAACGGTCCGGATTTTGCAATGGTAGGCTGCGACACTTCTGGCCTGATAATCAGAGAAGCAGCAGCAGAGACGTCAGAAGTGCAACCAAAAACATTCTGACTTCTGACCTGATAAGTACCAGCTTCATCGACAGAAAACGTTGGCGTTGTTGCCAAAACATTGGTTGTTCCTTGTTTGAACCAACTGTAAGCGTCGTTACTCGAAGTCAATGAAAAAACAAAGGCTGAATCCGCACATGCCTGCTGAGACCCTGATTGTACAATCGTTGGTGTTTCCGGTTTTATCGATGAGGTAACAATGAGTTTTTGACTATGAACCGTGTTGCCAGAAGCATCTTTAACCCGCGCACTGTATTCTCCCGGAGAAGTCACCGTGATCGTCCGGCTGGTAGCACCACCTGGAAGCCAGGTATAGGATGCATAACCCTCAGGAAGAGTAAGCGTCAACGATGTATTGTTTGGTGCACAAATGCTGGTGATTTTTGGTACTGCCGTTGGTAGAAGCGGACTAACATTTGTGAAAAATGCAGTATTTAGAGTATTGTTCCACGCGTTAGCAAGGATGGTAAGTCCGGTGGTGCCAGAAAAGTGGGTGCCGTCAAATCTTTGCGGATAAAGCGGATCCGTTTCGGGTCCGGGATAAGCAGAGCTGAAAAGTCCATCAATTACAGCATTTTGTGCGCCTATAACTGCCGGACTTGTTACAGACTGAAGATTTGCATTTTGAATTCTTGAAGTACGGGCAATGACCCAGGTTACGCGGCCGTTGATATCAGAACCAAGTTTATCTAACAGAAACTGAAGCCTGCTTCTGTATGTTTCGTAACCCGTAGCTAATGGATAGGTATCCGTTTCTCCCTGCATCCACAGGATCGATCTTACACCAAACTCCTTTGCATAATGCTGCATGGATAACCGAAGATTGGCATAAGGCATTTGATCAGGGTAGAAGAAACCAAAAGAATTTTGTGTCCTTTTTCCTTCTGCACTTTCGCTCCAGTTGCCAATTGACGTTCCTTCCCATGCTGTGTTGATGAAAAGTACCGGAACGTTTAGTTTTTGTGTCAGCAAATCTCCTAAAATTCCCCAGCACCATGGTGTTTTTCCTCTCGGTCCCACAGTGATATTTACGGCATTCATACGCTCAAAAATGGGGTATGGCGGATCATTCAGTGAATTGACAGAATTATTGTAATTTATATAGTTAACACGATCGTCGGTAGCAACTGGTTTGTTTGCAAATTCATAATCAACACCCTGTGCATTCGACTGGCCGGCTATCATGAAAACTTCGCCCACACCCATACGTGATACCACTGACGTTTGTCCAACGATTGTACCATTCAGCGATCCCCGTGCTTCCAGTGTATACCAACCTTGAAAAAGTGTGATACTACCACTAAACAATCCGCCTGTCGGATTTGCCTGCAGCGTAGACCATGCAGTAGCGATTCCCTGGCCGTCAATCGCAGGAAGTGCCCGGATTTCGATTTTATCAACTGGTGCCGTATAATTTCCTGTCACGGAGACAGTTGCCTGTCCGGTTGAATTGCGTTGATAAACTGCCCGCTCAACGGGAGTCGTAATCCTGATTTGGGCACTTAATCCCAATGGAAGCAAAAAAAGAAGTAGCCAGATCTTTCGAAAACAAAGGGTAAAAATTTTATCAAGCATTAGAATGTGATTAAAAGAATATTTCTTGTGTAACAATCTTGCAATTAAAACAACTAAGAAGCTGTCAGGAAATTCTCACAAATTTAAAGATTAGTTCTGGTTTTGATATACTTCTTTTATTGGATGTTCTATTTTAGTATTATCCCCGACTAAGAACTTGGATAATTCGGTTATTTTTTAACGGAAAAGACGGTATTTATTTTATATCCAAGTGGTGCAATATTATATAATTCTTTGTCGAGGCTATCGCTGATATCCATATGTATCCCTTTGAGAAGATCGTGGTCAACAAATTTGTAATTGGTTATATAGTAGTCACTTTCTCTCAATGAAGATTTAAATACAATTCTATCACGGTCTTTGGCTGGCAGAATTCTCTTGTTCATTGTCATTGGCTGATTACCAATTCGAATGTAGGCGATCTTAATTGTGTCTTTATCAGAATTCTTGCAAAGCCATTCCAGCGATTGCTTATAGGATTGTCCCCAGTAGTCGAGCTCGTAAGCAGTTTGTGGATTTTTGTTGAACATGGTAAAATAGACCTGTTGCTGGGGATGCATCCTGATGATCAAACCGACATAAAACAACAGGCCTGCGGCCCAAGCTAATTTAGGATATAAAGAATATCTTTTTGGAACGGCCTTGATGATGAAATATCCACCCAAGGTTGCCAGGTAGGCAATGAAGGCGTGTAAATAAAAGAGGTGCCGCCAGCCATCGTAAATGATAGAATGTAAAAAGATGATCGAAGCAATAGGAAGAATCAAAGAGGCGATCGTATACAGATCAATGAAGTGAATCCTGGCCGTGTTTTTTTGAATAAACTTTTTTACAAAATTATAGACCACCACAACTCCTCCGACATAGCCGAGTACCAGATAAAAAGGTGGGATCGTAATCAGCAGCCAGACCGGAATATAATGCCAGGGAATTTGATCTCTGTTGATAAATTCACTGCGATAAAGCATAGGGCTATCTTGCCTGACAAAATGAGCCATGAGCTTTAATGCTTCGAAAAACCTTGAAAAAGGACTTTCCCACAAAAATGGCCATAACATATACATGAAAACACATGCTATTAGCAGGTAAGTGCAGATGATAAGTATATTTCTTTTTAGCACTGTTCTATCAGCCGCAAAAAGTACATAGGTGAGAATAAATACCAGTGAAAGTGCGACGGAAATAATACCCATTAACCGAATGGCTATTAATAATCCCGTGGATATTCCGTGAAATACGGCATTTTTGAAAGTAAACTTTGAGAAAAGAAGCGAGAGTGTGTAGGTATTGATTACGAAAAAAGCAAGGAAAATGGTGTCCTTGGAATTATAAAATGAGTCTGCAAAAATTCGGGGGGATAAAATATAAACCGAAGTTCCGAGCAGGCAAATGAAAACGCTTTTGATCCTTATTCGTACAAGTTTGTAAAAGAAGATACTTGAAAGCCAGTATACCATCCAGGTAATAACATGACGAAGATAGTAAGCCGAACTATCCATTTCGAGGTGGTTAAAAACAAATGGCTTGATGAAAGCGAACTCGGCACCTGCAAGGATGATTTCAAAAAGACTGCCGTATTCGTGATTGATGAAAGTGCTGAAGTCCTCGATTTGATTGCTGATCGGAATGACGAAGGGATTGCCAAATATCTCGTTTACATATTTCAACCCAACCAGCCCTAGTAATCTCATGATGGGCTCATCCCATGTGACCCCATAATCTTTGACGATAAAAATTCCTATAACAAACCAGACTGTAAAATAACCAGCTATAACGAGCCGGTTAATGCGTAATTGACTTTCCATAACGATGAGTACAGTTTTTGTTAAACGGATCTTTTCTACGTAAAAGGCATACTAAACCGGCACTATAATTTATTGAACAATAATTATTTTCTTGGTTTTCTTATAATCTCCGGCTTGCACAGACAATATATACATTCCGTTTGTAAGAAGAGACAGATCAATAAATCTTCTTTCATTAAAATTCAGCGACGAGTATGTACGTAAAAGTCTGCCGTTCAGATCAAAAATTTGTACTGTCGCATTTTCCAGGTCCGCAATTGTTTCCACGGTAAAAGCTCCGTCGTTACTCGGGTTTGGGTAAACACTTAATTCGCCGCCTGTCATATCCAGTGTAAAGATAAACGGATCAGAAAATTCTGAAAAGCAAGTCAATGTCTGGCTGTAAATAACGGTATTGTTTACGACGTAACTTCCGGATTGGATTGCCTTAAGGGTAACACCATTTTCACTGAGGTTGGCACCGTTAAGCTGCCAAACATGGTTCCCGTCATTGATATTGTTTTCTGCCATCAATGTAAAAGTCCCAACCTGGCGAATTTCAGGTTTTGATGGTAATGGTTTTACATCTACGATAATCTCCTTTGAATAAGGAGAAAAACATCCTTGTGTATCCTGCACGCGTGCCTTGTAACTTCCTGAATTACTTACAACAAGAAGATTTTTTTGCTCGCCTGTATTCCAGAAAAATGAATTTCCGTTCGAAGCCTGCAAAGTTACTTCATCGCCATCGCAGAAAGAAACTGGCCCCAAAGCCTGAACGGTAGGGGAAGGAGGAAGTGCAAGTACATTTACTCTGACCGCGTTTGAGGGATCTGAATAACAGGTAAATTCATTAATGGTTTTGACAAAATAATCTCCCGATGTATTAATGTTTACCGATTTGGTTTCAGCACCATTGCTCCACACGTATTTTGCTGCATCATTGGACTGCAGGTTAACGCTGGCATCGGCACAGAAAGTTGTAGGTCCGCCAGCGGTAATAACGGGTTTTGGAGGTAATGGATTTACGGTTACCCTGATACTTGCGGTCGGAACGGACAAACATCCATTGGCATCCTTCGCGGATACAAAATAATTTCCCGAACTCCTGATTTCAACTTCCCGGCTCGTTCCGCCATTGCTCCATTGATAAGCATACGTTTGGCTGCTTTGAAGGGTCGTATAGTCCCTTTCACAAAAAGTAGTTGGTCTTAAAGCAGCAAGAGTCGGCGTTGCCGGTAATGGATTTACCTTCGTCGTAACCGGATCAGATGTAGACTCACAGCCATTTCCGTCACGTTGTTTTAAGCTGAATGTTCCTGCTGTCGTGATCGTTATCGCTTTCGTAGTCGCATTTGTTGTCCAGATATTGCCGGTATCATAATTTGATGTCATCACTACATTTTCACCTTCACAAAACGTTGCTGGGCGACTAAGGCCGATGATCGGTTTGGCTGGTAATGCATTAACCTTCACCGTTACGGGATCCGAATCCGGTGAAAAACACCCAAAATTATCCACAGCTTTTACCCGAAAATCTCCTGAGACTTTTACAGCAATTGTTGCGTCAGTTGCCCCGTTTGACCATACACTTTTAACATTTGAACTGGATTTTAAACTAACAGTTCCTCCGTCACAAAAGGTTAGCGGGCCAGTAACTGCAATGCTTGGCTTGTCGGGTAGCGGAGAAGTCAGCACGGTAATCGCCGTTTTCGCAGATGCTGTTTCGCAGCCATATGCGTTTTTGGTCGTGACAAAATACTCACCGCCTGTTGTTATGGTTAGTCTGTCACTGGTTTGACCGGTATTCCACTTCAAATTTTCTGAGGTGTTTGAAATTAAAGTTGCGGTGTTGCCTTTACAAACCGGATTACTACCCTCCAAAGTCAAGATCGGCGCAGCAGGTTGGATAGGTTGGTTGATTTTTATTTCAGGAGAGAAAATAATATTTCCGTTTCCGTCTCTTCCCCTGGCCCGGAAGTTCCCGTTGCCAACCTGAATATTGGCAGATTGCTGTCCGTTATTCCAGCTAACAGAAGAAACGCCCGCACCGCTTACTGAAAGGTTTAAATTATTATTTCCTGCACATGAAGCAGCTATTTTCAAAGGACTAACTGCCTTATACGGTTCAGAACTTGCGAAAAAATTATCATTTAACTGCGTATTCCAGGCCTCGGCCAACTGTGTTAAACCTGCATTTTGGAAATGGACGCCGTCTACCCTTGGGATTTGGATAAGGTCTGTATTCGGTCCTGTATAAACATTCGGGACCCTTGCGATCACCTGTTTTTGTGCTTCAATAATTTTAGGATTTGCTCCCTTTTCAGATCCATAGGTCGTCAGACTGACCATCCAGGAAACATTTTTTCCGGATTCATTCCTTGAAGTTTGAATGACTTTGGTCAGGTCACTAATGTAAGACGCCATGGTGCTGCTTTGATCAGTCGACTCGGCTTCACCCTGAAACCATAAGACAGCTCTGATACCGGTCATGGGCACGTATGTCTGGAATACGGATCGTAAAAAATTGTAGGGTGCTCCATTGGGATAGAAAGCTTCACCATTGTAAACCGAGTGAGCCGTTCCATCGATACTTTCACGCCAGTTTTTTACTGCCGAACCATACCATCCCACATTGTAAAAAAGAACAGGAACACCGAAACGGCTTACCAGTAAATCACCCAGTTTTCCCCATGACCAGGCTGAGTTACCTCTCGGTGCGATGTAAGAATCGGAATCCAGATGTGAAAATTCCGGATAATCCAGGTCATTATTTGGTCTGTTGTTGTAGTATGAATTAATACAGTTTACGCGGTCGTCTCCCGCTCCGGGTCCGCCATAATTCTTGTATCCCTGAGCATTGGACTGTCCACTGATCAGAAATACTTCGCCAATTCCTACTTTTGATATTTGTGCTGAACCCACGAGCTGATCTCCATTCCAGCCTCTTACCTGAAGTTCATACCAGCCACCTGTGGCATCAATACTTCCGGAATAAACACCGCCCTGCAGATTTGACTGTATCGTCACCCAATTTGTCGACGATCCGCCGTTAACAGCGTTTAACCTGGCTTCAACACGATCAATGATTTTGGTATAACTGCCTGCAATATAGATCGTGGCGTTGTTGTTTTTGTCCCGCTGAAAAACAGCTCTATTGGATGGGTAATCAATGTTAACTTGTCCAAAGGCGGGAAATATTCCCAGGCATATAAATAGTGTGGTGCTGAAAAAATGCAATAAACTGTGTTTCATGAAATGGGAAGAACTCAATGGGACATTAACATCTTGGACACAAATAAGTAACAAAGGGTTGCTTTCTTAAATAAAATAATTCAAAAAATTTATCCAACGGAACAATATTTGAATTATCCAACGGGATTAGCCTCGCTCAACAGCGACCAGATATTATCTTTCAATTGATCAATCCCTTCCTGGGTCATGGATGAAATGAAGGTCGTAGAAATATCTTTAGGCAATTTTTTAGCCAATTCTTCACGTTCTTCGTCCATCAACATATCTACTTTTGAAATCGCAAGCAGACGATGTTTGTCCAGAAGTGACGGATTATATAATTGCAATTCATTAACCAGCGTATTATACTCTGCTTCAATATCTTCGCTGTCTGCCGGAACCATGAAAAGAAGAATTGAATTTCTTTCAATATGGCGAAGGAACCTTAATCCGAGGCCTTTGCCCTGAGATGCGCCTTCAATAATTCCCGGAATATCCGCCATTACAAAGGATCTGTAATCACGATAGGAAACAACACCAAGATTTGGAACGAGGGTTGTAAACGGATAATCGGCAATTTCAGGACGGGCCGCTGACACTACAGAAAGCAAGGTAGATTTTCCGGCATTGGGGAAACCAACCAAACCTACATCAGCCAGTACTTTTAATTCAAGGATAATCCATGATTCCAACGAAGGGTCGCCGGTTTGGGCGTGTTGGGGAGTCTGGTTTGTAGCGGATTTGAAATGATCATTTCCCAGGCCACCTCTTCCGCCTTTCATCAGAATTACTTCCTGGCCATCTTCCGTAATTTCAAGAATTTGTTCTCCGGTTTCTACGTCTCTGGCGATTGTTCCCAGCGGTACTTCGAGGATAATGTCCTTTCCGTCAGCACCTTTCCTTCTTCCGCCTTCTCCACCTTTACCGTCAAAAGCACGAATGTGTTTGGTATATTTCAAGTGTAAAAGTGTCCATACCTGTGTGGTGCCTTTTAAAATAACGTGACCGCCACGCCCGCCGTCTCCTCCGTCGGGACCACCTTTTTCAACGTGTTTTTCACGACGAAAGTGTAATGCCCCTGCGCCACCTGCGCCGGAACGAACATTTATTTTTACGTAATCTATAAAGTTGGAAGATGCCATACCCTGCTACCGATTTATGCTTAAATTAAAAATTGTGAAGTGTAATTTACGTTGTTGTTTTTACAGCAAAAAGGTGCAGAAATCAGGTTCGAAAAACCTCCCTATCCACACCTTTTTCAAAACGTTGTTATGCCTGTTCAATCGCACCTGTGATACCTTCGAAAATCGTTTCGATTTCGCCGATACCGTTGATCGCTATATATTTTCCCTGTGCCTGATAATAGTCAGCCACCGGTTTTGTTTTACTGTTGTATTCATGGATACGTTTGCTGATCAGTGCTTCGTTCTGATCGTCCGGTCTGCCGGAAGTTTTTCCACGGTTTAGCAGACGGGCAAGTAATTCATTGTCGTCAACAACAAGTGCCACCATGACTGAAATGCTCTCGTTATAACTTGCCAGCAATGCATCCAGCGCTTCTGATTGTGCAACCGTTCTTGGAAAACCATCAAAAATAAATCCCGGAGCTCCTTTGTGTTCTTTCAATTTGTTGTCGATCATTCCGATCACAACTTCATCGGGAACCAATAATCCCTGATCCATTAAGGTTTTTGCCCTAAGTCCTAATTCGGTGCCTCCCTGAATTTCTGAACGAAGCAAGTCGCCGGTAGAAAGGTGAATGAGTTTGTATTTTGCTATAATTTTCTCACTTTGAGTGCCTTTTCCAGCACCCGGAGGACCAAATAGTATAAGATTCAGCATAGTTGCTTAGTGAAACAAATTTTGGACAAATTGACGGTTTGGATGCAAATTTACAATTACTTAATACATGTCAGTGCTATTGTCACGATTTTTTCCAATAAAAAATCCTCTTAATCATTACTAATCAAGAGGACTAACATGAAAAAGGCCAAAAAGTTACTCTATAACAATGCGCTTTACTGCACCGTCTTCATTTTGTGTAACTGTCACAAAAAGAGTGCCTTTTGAATTTTTCTTAATATCAATTTGTCCGACAAAATTGCCGCTGAAATCTTTGATTTCTTTCCTGCCAACTTCCTTCCCTTTGGTATCAGAAATAATAATATTCACATCCCCTTTCTGCGGAACAAAGAATCGTAGGTTAAGTGTGCCATTGTCAGGATTGTTCGGATAGGCAGATAATTCCCTTACGGTTGAAGCTTTTGCAACCTCGCTGGTCCAAAAATCACCCATGCGTTCGCCGAAGCGATTTCCAAAGTTTTCCATGTCCCGCATCATGATTTTCGCCTTCGGCCTGAATTCTCTTTCGATACTCCGTGTCTTGTCCCTTAATTCATCAAAATTGAAATCATGATTGAAATTATATGCGAAGACATCAGCATCCTCAGATTTATGATGATCTTTCACGCGACGTCTCCGCTCACTTGTATTTCCTTTGCCATCGTCAACGCTTATTGTGACCTGGCTTTTTCCTTTTGAATCGATTTTTAATGAATCAAGTGCTTTGTCCACAAACTCTTCCCGGTCGGAGTTCGACATTTCGGGTACTTCATAGTTTTTTTCGATGGTTTTACTTTTGCCGTCCTTATCTTCCGTAACCTTGATACGGATGGATGTTTTATTCTGATCTCCCTTTTTCGACTGTGCGAAGGCTTCATTAGTCAGGGAAAGTGTACCGGCGACGAGTGCCGATAATGCGATTTTGGATAGGATGCCCGGTGTCATAGTGTTCTATTGGTTTGTTTTTTAGATGATTACAAAATTAATTATACCTTAAACGGAGCGCTGTTAAATTTTGTTAAAATCAGAAACGGCTACTCAGGATAAGTTAAATTTGTCTTGTGGTATAAAGTCGCAATAAAAAAAGCAACGTTGCATCGGTAAGTGAGCAAAAGATTCAGAAGTAAATGACGAAGCGGAAAATTCAGATTATTATTGGTTTAATGTGCCTGGCGCTTATTGGTCTGATCGGTTTTCAGTGGTACTGGATACGTGAAGCCATAGCGATCAAAAATGAACAATTCAACAATAAGGTTGCAGAGTCTGTGCAGGAAGTGGTGCACCGGTTGGAGAAACAGGAAATGATGTATCTGCTTCAGCAGCGTATTGAGACAGAACAGCAAAAAGATAAATTGAACCGGATTACGCAGTTAAGGGAAATGCCTGTAAAAAGAACGGCACCGAAAGCCAATTCGAAAAAACAGGCTACGGCAGTTTCTGTGCCACCAAGTATTCAGGTTTTTATTGCGCCTAATGGTGAAGAGATTCACTATCAGGTGCTTGCAGAAGCTGCGCCATCGGATGTTTTAAGCCCGAATTTCAGGATCATGATGGACCATCAGCAGCAAATTATCGAAGAGTTTTTCCAGGCGCAACGTTTCGGCGCAGAAGGCATGGATGAATTTATGCGCAGACGACTTGAAGATGAAAAGAAGTTGGGGACTGCTTTTCAGGAAGTTTTTCCGAACCAGAAAAGCGCTGTTAAAAATCAAAATCAGTATAACGGCGAATCTTTAAATAATCAGGTTGAATATTATAAATCAAATCCGGCAGTTAAAAAATCTTCCAGTCTGGCTGGAACAAAACCGCTGATCAACGGTAAGTCAAAAGATCTCGATCGTGCAGATTTGCTTCGTGAGGTAATGAAGGATCTGATGTATACCAAGCGGCCGATCCAGGAACGCGTCAACCGTTTTTTACTCGATACATTGTTGAGAAAAGAACTTACTGAAAAAGGTATAACCCTGCCATTTGAATTTGCTGTCCAGGCGAATGCGAACAATGGAATGATCTTCTCCACAGCAAGTTTAAAATCCAACGAATGGCAGCAGCGCTCCTATAAGGCTTCTCTTTTTCCGAACGAAACTTTACAGGGCAATAACCTATTATTCGTGTTTTTTCCTGATCAGCAGAAATATATTCTCAATGATATGGGCGTGATGTTCGGCGGCTCCGGTATTTTGATCGTAGTAATAATGGCTTGTTTTTACATGGCCGTTTCTACCATTCTTCACCAGAAAAAACTTTCGGATATCAAGAATGATTTTATCAACAACATGACCCACGAATTTAAAACGCCGATTTCGACGATCGCGCTGGCTGCTGATATGGCGCAGGAAAATTCAAGGTCGGCAGGAAATGAGGCTTCTCCCCGAATGACGCGTTATCTCGGGATTATCCGGGAAGAAAATAAACGGCTTGGCGCGCATGTTGAAAAAGTATTGCAAATGGCACTGCTTGACAAAGGGCATGTGAAACTGAAACGAAGTGACGCCAATATTCATGATCTGATCGAAAAAGTATTGAACAGCCTGAGTGTTCAGATCGAGCAGAAAGAAGGAGGACTGGAACTGGAATTTGAAGCAGTCGACGAGGTTATTTCCTGCGATGAACTTCACATTTCCAATATTCTGAATAACCTGTTGGATAATGCTATTAAATATTCCCCGGAAAAATTACACCTGACTGTCAGGACGGAAAATGAAAGTAACGGTGTCACCATTTCCATTACCGATCAAGGTCTCGGGATGAGCAAAGATCAGATACACCGGATTTTTGATACCTTTTATCGTGTTCCTACGGGTAATGTGCACGACGTGAAAGGTTTTGGTCTGGGGTTGAGTTATGTCAAAAAAATGGTGGAAGCACATGAGGGTACCGTTAGCGTTCAAAGTCGTCCGGGCCATGGCAGTACATTTATCTTGTGGCTTCCGGCAGCTCCTTCCGATCAATAAATATTTCCGGATCAGGTATTAATCTCCTAGCGTTCACGTGAAAATCTCGCTTTCAAGTGATAACTTGCCATCTTTTTAAGACTGCAATTGTTTACAACGCCCATATTTTACAAAAAGAATGATCTCGAAAACCTACGCGCCGCAAGAGATAGAAGATAAATGGTATAGCTACTGGATCGAAAATAAGTTTTTTAGTTCAAAGCCAAATCCCGATAAAGAGCCTTACACCATCGTAATTCCGCCGCCCAATGTGACGGGTGTTTTGCACATGGGACACATGCTAAACAATACGATTCAGGACATTCTGATCCGGAAGGCGCGGATGGAAGGTAAAGAAGCTTGCTGGGTTCCCGGTACTGACCATGCGTCAATTGCTACCGAAGCGAAAGTCGTTGCGATGCTTAAAGAACGCGGTATCGCTAAACGTGATCTTTCCCGCGATGAATTTTTAGAATATTGCTGGGAATGGACGCACAAATACGGAGGTATCATTTTGCAGCAATTGCGTAAACTGGGAGCTTCCTGCGACTGGGATCGTACGGCTTTCACCATGGATCCGGATCTTTATGATTCTGTGATCGATGTATTTATTGATTTATACAAAAAAGGAGATATTTACCGCGGTCACCGGATGGTTAACTGGGACCCGCAGGCACGTACGACCGTTTCTGATGAAGAGGTCATCACAAAAGAGGTTAATCAGAAACTGGTTTATATTCGGTATGATTTGGTTGGCGGAGCCGAAGGAGAAGGGATTATCATTGCAACGACGCGCCCGGAAACGATTATGGCGGATGCGGCAATCTGTGTTAATCCGAACGACGAGCGTTATCAAAGTCTGATAGGAAAACAGGTTACAATTCCGTTGATCAATCGTGCAATTAATGTAATTGCTGATGAATACGTTGAAATGGAATTCGGTACCGGTGCGCTGAAAGTTACGCCTGCGCATGACACCAATGACTACGAATTAGGGAAAAAACACAATCTGGCCATCATTGATCTTTTAAATGAAGATGGAACGCTGAATGAAAAAGCGCAGATTCTGGTTGACGAAGACCGTTTTGTAGCGCGGAAGAAAATCATAAAATTGCTTGAAGAATCAGGAAACCTGGTTAAAAGCGAGGAATATAAGTCGAATGTTGGCCATTCGGAGCGTACCAACGCGGTGATCGAGCCAAGGATTTCGGAGCAGTGGTTTTTGAAAATGAGCCGGTTGAGCCAGCCTGCTTTGGAAAACGTGATGAATGATACCATTCAGCTGATTCCGCCAAAATTCAAAAATACTTACCGTCACTGGATGGAAAACGTGCGCGACTGGAACATCAGTCGCCAGCTTTGGTGGGGCCACAGGATTCCTGCATTTTATTTGCAGGACGGTACCGTTATCGTTGCCAAAACAAAAAATGAAGCGCTTCATATTGCCCAGCACGAATACCAGCTTTTTGCTTTAACAGAAGAAGATCTGACGCAGGATGCGGACGTTTTGGATACCTGGTTTTCTTCCTGGTTATGGCCGATTTCTGTTTTTAACGGGATCAAAGAGCCGGAAAATGAGGAGGTAAATTATTACTATCCGACAAACGACCTGGTTACAGCGCCGGAAATTTTATTCTTCTGGGTAGCGCGTATGATCATCGCCGGTTATGAATACAGAGGAACTTTTCCATTCAAAAATGTATATCTGACCGGTATCGTTCGGGATAAGCAGGGACGGAAAATGTCAAAATCGCTGGGAAATTCTCCTGATCCGATTGATCTCATTGACCAGTATGGCGCAGACGGAATTCGGACAGGTATGCTTTTCAGCTCTCCCGCCGGAAACGATTTGCCCTACGATGAAAAACTGGTTGAGCAGGGAAGAAATTTCTGTAACAAAATATGGAATGCCTTCCGTCTGGTAAAAGGATGGACCGTAGATTCATCGCTTCCGACGCCGGAAGGATCTGCGTTGGCTGTCAAGTGGTTTGATAGTAAATTAAACCAGACACTGGCAGAAGTGCAGGATCATTTTGCAAAATTCCGTATCTCGGATTCGTTGAATTCGGTTTATAAATTAATCTGGGATGATTTCTGTGCACAGTATCTTGAAATGATCAAACCGGGTTTTGAACAGCCGATTGATGCAGAAACCTTCGAAGCAACGCTTGAATTTTTTGACAAACTGATGCGCCTTGCCCATCCGTATATGCCATTTATTTCCGAGGAAATCTGGCAGAACATTCGTGAGCGTCAGGAAAAAGAAAGTATCTGTGTGGCGGAATTCCCGGCAGCAGGTGCTGTTGACATTTCGCTCCTGGCTAATTTTGAAGTGCTTTTCGAACTGATCTCTGCTGTCAGAAATCTTAGAAATACAAAAAACATCAGCCCGAAAGTAGAACTTCCACTGGCAGTCAAAAGTGACCAGCCTGAGCTTTATAAAGGATTGGAAACATTGGTAAGAAAACTTGCGAACGTAGCTGAAATTAATTTTGTGACTGAGCAAGCACCCGGAATGTCATTCCTGATCCGTTCTGACGAATTTTTTATTAATCTGGAAGGAGAGATTGATGTGGAAGCTGAACGTGAGAATCTTACGAAAGAATTGGCTTATACCGAAGGCTTCCTGAGTTCTGTTGCTAAAAAACTGTCGAATGAGCGTTTTGTTCAAAATGCAAATGCTGATGTTGTTGAAAAAGAAAGACAAAAAATGGCAGATGCCGAGGCGAAAATTGTGACCTTGAAAGAAGCTTTGGTCCGATTGGGATAATTGTCGAACTTAATAATATTGAAAAAATGGCGCTGGAAACGATTTGTTTCAGCGCCATTTTTGTTGGTATCTGGTTTTGTAAAACAATATTATTACATCTAAAAATTATTTCCGTTAGATAAATTCATAGAGAAAATTCAATGATAGAAGGTCTGCTGATTTTGAAGAAACTTCTGATTTACGTCATGCGTTTCCTTGAAATAATTTTAAAATTTATCGTAAAAAAATCGCCGACGATCTAATAAATAATTCACCCTGAACGACGTATATTGGTAAATTTCTACTTGAAAAATATATCCATTTACTTGCTGATTTGTCCGAAAAGTATTTGAAATTTGATACAAAAGGGGTGGAATTCAGGTATCAAAAACTTGTTCGTATTAAATCGGGATGTCATGGAAACAAAAATTGAGCAGGAGCTAGCTTTGCCGGTAGGGGTGACGCTGGATCGGTATATTATGCACAGTCAGAGTGCTTTTCCTTATGCTACGGGGGAGCTTTCGCAACTGCTCAGGGATATTGCGCTGGCAGGAAAAATCATCAATCGGGAAGTAAATAAGGCTGGTCTGATAGACGTAACCGGTGCCAACGGAACAGAAAATATTCAGGGTGAAAATCAGCAAAAACTGGATATTATCGCCAACATCCGTTTTATACGAGCATTGAAAAATGGCGGAGAAGTCTGCGCAATCCTTTCCGAAGAAGACGAACATATTATCCATACAGGCAATGACCATGGAAAATATGTCGTAGCCATAGATCCCTTGGATGGTTCGTCTAATATTGACGTCAATGTATCAATCGGTACAATTTTTTCGATCTACCGGCGCATCACACCGATTAAATCTCCTGCAACAATGGATGATTTTTTGCAAGGCGGGCGCAAACAGATCGCGGCCGGTTATATTCTTTACGGCTCTTCCACGATGCTGGTTTATTCAACCGGAGATGGTGTAAATGGTTTTACCTATGATCACTCGCTCGGTGAGTTTATCCTTTCGCACAAAAATATTACCTCGCCTGCGAATGGTACGATTTATTCTGTAAACGAAGGAAACTATAACAGCTATTCTGCATCAACACAAAAATACATAACCGACTGTAAAAGAAATTGTTACAGCGCAAGATATATCGGATCGCTGGTTGGTGATTTCCACCGGAATCTTTTAAAAGGAGGAATTTATTTGTATCCAGCCACGGCAAAAGATCCAAAAGGAAAGCTGCGTCTGCTCTACGAATGTTACCCACTGGCCTTTATTGCTGAGAAATCAGGCGGTAAAGCAAGTGATGGTTTCAGAGATATTCTGGATATTGTCCCGTCCGATTTCCATCAGCGTTCTCCAATTTATGTGGGCTCCGTTACCATGGTCGATGAAGCTATAAAGGCGTAAGTTATGGAAGCTCATTTTTGTTTTCGTACCTTTGCGCGATGCAAACTACGCAAAATAAATTTGAGCTATTTAAGCTTAACCGTCAATTACTCAATGCCATTGAAGAAGCAGGTTACGCGGAGCCTACACCGATTCAAGAGCAGGCAATCCCGCTTGCACTAGCCGGACAGGATATTTTAGGCATAGCACAGACCGGGACAGGGAAGACTGCGGCTTACGCCTTGCCATTACTTATGCGCATAAAATATGCGCAGGGAGAGCACCCGCGTGCCCTGATTCTCGCACCAACACGTGAGCTGGCCATGCAGATCTCGGATGCCATTATTCAGCTCAGTAAATATACAGACATACGGACCGTCGTTCTCTTTGGAGGAATTGGCCCGAAAGCGCAGATCGATGCAATCCGTAAAGGTGTTGATATTATTGTGGCAACACCGGGAAGGTTTATGGACCTGTATCTGAAAGAAGAGATTGTTGTGAAACATATCAACTGCATGGTGCTGGATGAGGCGGATAAAATGATGGATATGGGTTTCATGCCACAGATCCGTCGTTTTCTGGAAATCCTCCCTCGCAAACGTCAGAATATGCTTTTTTCTGCCACTTTTTCTGATAAGGTTGAACGCCTTTCTTTCGAGTTTTTAGAGTATCCTACACGTATAGAAGTTACGCCACAAGCGACGACAGCGGAAATGGTAACGCAGGTACTTTACGAACTGCCGAATTTCCGGACTAAAATAAATCTGCTTACGCATTTATTGAAAGACGAGGAGAAATTTATCCGCGTTTTGATATTTACACGAAGCCGCGAGGTGGCTGGGCAGGTACACAGTTATTTGTTAAATACCGTTGTCCAAGAAAATGCACTTCGGGTAATTCATGCCAACAAGGGACAGAACACCAGAACAAATGCGATGGATGCTTTCCGTGAAGGTGCTGTTCGCGTAATGGTTGCCACAGATGTTGTTGCCCGCGGAATTGATATTACCGAAGTAAGTCACGTGATTAATTTCGACGTTCCTTTGATCTATGAAGACTATGTGCATAGAATTGGAAGAACCGGCCGCGCGAATACCGTTGGGCAGGCGATCACTTTTATGACTGCCGCCGATGAATACCATATAGCGAAGATCGAAAAAATGATCCGTATGGAAATTCCACGCGAAAAATTACCGGAAGATCTGGACATTATGAAAACGCCGGTTGATGAGCGTCAAATGATGCTGAGAGAAATTGATAATCAGAAGAGAAAAGAGGATCCGACGTTTCTGGGTGCATTCCATGAAAAAAAGAATGCGCATTTGTTTAAACCTAAACCTGTGTCGAAGGGTAAGGATACAGGTCGTCGAAGTACTGCTACGAAGCGAAGTAAACGTAAATAATACAATACGATATCCAATATTTCCGTTTAACTTGGACAATAGAAAAACCTGTTTCTCTATTTTTAATTTATGAAAGAATCCGTTGTTATTTGGTTTGCTCTTTTAATTCCTGCTCTTGGGTTCGCTCAGGAAAAACATTTGGCAAGTGCGTCACCAGTTTCTGATACGAATATTTCGCAAAAAAGGCCATTGGAATTAAAGGAGAGACGTGTAGTACCGTTGTTTGGAGAAGGAAGCAAAAGCTCCGAACAGATTGACGAAGAAATACGCTTTTTGAGTGATTGCGACAAATCATTTAGCAGCAGACCAGAAGCAAGTAGTTTCTTTTCTGCCCGCGCCTGGGAATATTTGCAGGAAGGTTCTCTTGACACTGCCTGTTATCGTTTCAATCTTGCCCATCTGTTAAATGACAAAAATGTCGAAGCGTATTGGGGATTGGGCGTGGTGTGTTATCAAAGAGAAAATTGGGTGGATGCAAAACGTATGCTCAGCCGTGGTGTAAATCTTCAGTCCAATAACGTGCCATTGTTAGTTGATCTTTCGACGGTTGACCTGAAACTTTATGCGATGAATAAGGGACAGGAAGAGTTGGATGAGGCTTATAGATTATTGGAAGACGCAGTTGCGCTGGATTCCACTTATGCCTTGGGTCAATATAATTTGGCCCTGGTGCATTTCAACCGGAATGAACCTGAAAAATCCTGGGAGCATCTTCACAAAGGAAGAAATCTGGATTTTAATCAGATCAATTTTGAATTCGTAGAATTATTAAAAGCAAAACTTCCTGATCCGCAGGGGTTTTTCAAATAAGATAGTAGATAGTCAAGTTAGCAAGTAGCCAAAGAGGTCAGGTTTTTAAAACCTGACCTCTTTTTTGCGTACAGAAATGAGAAACGAAACTATTTGAAATAGAAACCAGTTGGGGCGATACCCACTTTTACAGAATCAACCAGAGTTCCGTCTGTGCGGTAACGAAGCGCATATCCGGATTGTGTATAAGAAGGTGTTACACCAGCATAAATCAAACCTTGTCTTGGATCAACTGCTAAACCTGAAAACATTCTTCTGGCGAAAGGTGTAGCCAGATTAACGGCAGTGTCGGTGATTTGAAACTTGTAAGTATCTCCACGAGTAAAATCACCAAGGACGAAATAGATTGTTCTAAGATCAGGACTCATCGCAAAATTCATAGCCGATTTAGACATATCAGTACTGATTTTTATCGTAGCTTCTTTTTCATAAGTATCCGGATTTACACGAATCAGATCAAGTCCGGCCTGTACCCACAATTTGCCATTTGCATCCACTCCGATTGGATTTGGTTCGTCAGTGAAAGGGATAGCATTGATAACCTCATCAGAAGTTGTATTGATGACCGTAAGATTTTTACCCTCAGCGTAATCATAATTACCAACAAATACTTTGTTGGTATGCAAAACCATATTTTCAGGACCTTTATCCGTAGTGATTTTTTTAACCACTTTTTTCGTAGCAAGATCGATTACTGCAATATATCCTGCCGGATAAGTAGAATTTGAATTTAAAGTACCCCAGTTTGTCACATAAGCTTTTGTGCTTCCAATGGCAACAACTTCACGAGGATTTTCGATGTCAGGCGCACCAATTGAGCCTGTCGTTGTAAATTTATTTGCATCAACAATTTCTACCTTGTCAGATCCGGGATTAGAGTTGTCAACCAAAATTATCCCGTGATCGCCAGCAACGGCATATCCCTGCATACCGCCTTTCAGCGTGCTCCCGTTTACGATTGAAAATATATCAGAATCTGCAATATTTTTTTCTCGTGTAAGGAAAGATATATTGCCATTGTTTTGAGAAAAATTACCTTCATTGATTACAAAAACGCCTTGAACATAAGTCCCTTCAGGTGCCGGATCACTTTGGTTACAAGACCACGCAATGGCCGATATAAGTGTTACGGTTAAAATGCTGCTAAGTGGTTTTTTCATTGTTTTGGTATTAAAGTAGTCGTTAAAATGTTTTGTTAGCGTTAATTATTGGAATAAAAAGTCGTCCGATATCATCGGGTTGTTTTTGCAGAAAGTAATAAGCTGACAGCAAAATTACGGCCAGGCATAGGATTTCCGTTAATGGTTTGGTAAAAAGTATTATAAATGTTATTAATTCTTACTTGAAAAGAAGCTCCGAAATGCGGCCCGTCAAAGTTGGTTTCAAGGATAAAATTTTCAAGTAAATAAGCGGGCGCGGATTGGCTATGGTCAGCGGTTGTAAACCTTTTAGAGATGATTTGAAGCTGATTTGTCAGGCGAAGATTTTTGTATTGCATGAACATAGTAACGTTCCCACCATGCAAAGGAATATGTGGTAACTGCTTGCCGACGATATCAGAGGCATAAGCATCGTAAATTTTTTCCTGTGAAGTATTTGTCAGCATGTAGTTCACTGTACTTCCAAATTTCCAATACTCCCAAGTTCCTTTCCAGCCAAATTGCGCTTCAATACCACGGGCTATGACTAATTGTAAATTCTCGACACGAAAATTGCTTGTCGGATTCCAATAAAGCCAGTTGTCAATCCGGTTGTGATAAACACTTAAATTTGCGGAAAAGCTTTGATTTTTATTAAAAGCATAAACCGCTTCTGCACCGAGTTCTTTATTAAATCCGTTTTCAGGTTTGATATCCGGATTTCCCAAATCCTTCCAATAACGCTCGTTTAACGTTGGAACGCGATAACTTCTGCCAAGCGAACCTCTTAATTTTATGGTGTAAGGACGGTTTTGTGTAAGCCGATATTCCGCTCCCAGGGATGGCGTGAACGGTGGATTGTAACCGGTTACAAATGCCTGTCTCAGATTAGCGGAAATCAACAGTTGCGAAGTTGCCTGCCAACGTGTCAATACAAAAACATCACCGCGATTTTCTGTGATTACAGGCCGCTCGTAGTTTTCAACTTGTGTTTTATAATGCGTAAATTCTCCGCCTGTCTGTATTTGAAAGGTGTTGCCTGACTTTCCGATTTTCCAATCAAATGTGCGTTCCGCACGAACTCCATAGCGGTCCGTGACAGCATGATCCAGTTTTGAATAATCACCGACGGCATAATCAATAATATCCCGTATCCAGGAAGTTCGCACCGTCCACCCTTCAAATTGATAACGAAGCATCGATCTGGACGATTTGATTCTAGTCATTTGTCGCCCGGCAAGGTTTTCAGGATTTGTGGTCAGTTTATTATCCGTTACCCAGACGTGCCCAGACAATTCATGTTCGTTTTTTGTAAAAAATAAATCCTGAACCAAACCCTTTTGGAAAGTTGTAGCAGGACTTATTGCTTCACCGTTCCGCTCAGGATGGCGATAATCATTATTCATGCTTCCATCGTAGGCAGCCGTTTTTCCTGAAAAATTCCAGTTGTTATTAAGGCGTGTTCCATACTTAATCGTCGCCTGTGTCTGACTGTTGCGAAAACTTTCCTGTTGCCGTCCAATCATAACCTGTAAACCTGCCTGAGGTTTCAAACTTCCCAGCAGAATACTTCCACCAACAGCATCGGTTCCGACCACGCTTGCCGAAGCGCCATACTGAACGGATAATTGGTCAAATCCTGCGACTGGGATGGTTGAAAAATCAGTTTGTCCTAACGTTGGAAGATTGATATTTAGTCCATTCCAAAGTACAGCGGTATGGTTAGGTGATGTTCCCCGGAATGCAACCGTGGATAATTGTCCCGGGCCGTAATTTTTAAAAATGACTGCCGTATTTAAAGAAAGTAAGTCAGCGATATTCCTGAAACGAAATTGTTCAAGCGTGATCGAATCAATCTTTTGAATTTTTAATCCGCTCATAAACCTTTCCGGCGCGAAGCCATATACAGTCATTGGCGACAAAGAAATCGAGTCATTTTGGGCAACAGCATTCTCATTCACTGCCAAAAACGACAGCGTTGCAAGAAACAGACAACGAAAATTTTGTCTGTCAAACACCTGAAAAGTATAAATAAATCATAACAAACAGTTTTGTGATTTTTCCTCCGAAAATCAAAACGTTGAATTATTTCTGGCAGGTCTCCTGGCTCGTTTTATTGATCAAATACCTTCCCGTTTGAACAGTGGTAGTGCAGATTCAGATCAATTTTTTTTAAAAACTCACAGTTGCGGGGACAGCTCCCGTTTTTCGCGGGATTCCCTTTTAAGCCGTTCCGTAGCGGTTAACTAACTTCTGGCACCAAAAACTTTACAAAGGTAAGTAATTAATGCGGCGCGAACACACTCTTGGCATGAAGTAAAAGTCGCCTTACAAATTTGGATGTCTTATCTTTGTACAAAATTTTGATCATCTTGTTGACCCGCACCGCAAATCGTTTAGTAATTTCCGCACCACAAAAAGGGATTCTTTTGATGCTGGGTGCTTCCTTTTTCTTCGCGCTGATGTCAGCTATTTCAAAATGGCTGAGCAAAGATTTTCATATTGTTCAACTCGTATTTTTCAGAAATATAATCGGCGTATTATTCATTGGCGCCAGTATTTTGCAACGGCCAATGATCCAAAAAGGTGGAAAACTCCGCCTGCTGATATTCAGAGGCGTAGTCGGAACGCTTTCTCTGTACCTACTTTTTTATGCCATCAAAACACTTGGTCTGGGAAGGGCGTCGACTTACCAGTATACCTATCCGATTTTTCTCGCCTTTCTTTCGTGGCTCTTTCTTGGAGAAAAATTGAGGACAAAAGAGTGGATAGCGATCTTGCTTGGTTTTGGTGGGATATTATTTGTATTCCGGCCCGATTTATCGATGTCTTGGAGAAATCATATTATCGGTTTGGGAAACGCACTGCTGACCGCTGTTGCTTATCTGGCCATTCGCCAGCTCGGACAGGTCTATGATACGCGGGCAATTGTTTTATCATTTATGCTCAGCGGTATAGTACTACCTATTTTCTCCATGATTATCGGGACCTATTTTCCACACGAAGGCCTGGATTTTCTGATTGGTACTTTCCGATGGCCGTCTACATTGGCGCATTGGTTGGGATTTCTTGCTTTGGGAATCACAGCGATGATCGGACAAATTATGATGACACAATCATTCACTTTCGACAAAGCCGGCCGGATAGCGGCAGTAGGTTATTCCAATATTTTGTTCGCCTTGTTTTTTGGGCTTTGGCTGGGAGAAGCAATTCCTACCATTCCTATGATCATCGGTATGCTGTTAATTATTGGCGGAGGCTTGCTGGTTTCGCTTTCAAAGGATAAAACAAAAAATAAACCCGCCACGAATACACAAATTTTCACGAATGATTAGTGGAAATTCGTGCATTCGTGGCTTGAAAAATTTATCATTTCGATTCGTTGAAAAGCAATTTATTTCCAAACGGATCAATAACTTCCATCGTTTTTGCATTCCACGGTGCATCCTCCAATCCGGGACGATTGAACCGGTAGTTCATTTCCAGTAATTCCTGGTGAAATTCTGCCAGTCCGGTACATTCAATAAAAACTTTGCTGCCAGGTGTGCAATCACCATGATGTTCTGTCAAATGCAGGACTATTCCATCCCTTGATACCTGAAGATAGAGCGGAAAATTATCACCAAACCGATGCGTCCAGTCAATAGTAAAGCCGAGCCAATCCACGTAAAACTCCGAAGCTTTGGCTTCATCAAAAATTCGTATTAGTGGAATAACTTTACTTGCTTCCATAAATTTTCGGAATTAATTGGATTTAGGTATTGGCTTAAACGGGAACCGTAATTTATTTTAAATTCGCTCAAAAATGCGGACGAAAAAATTATTTATATAGAATATTCGTTTTATACCTGAACGCACCTGATCGATAATGAAACGACTGACTTACTCAATTATTTTTTTCTGTGTTTCAATAACAGGATTAACCGCCTTTCGCACCGAGCGGACCGCTGAAATGGCGAATGAAATTCAATGGCTGACGATTGAGCAGGCTTATGCCAGGAATCAAAAGGAACCCAGGAAAATATTGGTTGATATTTATACAGACTGGTGTGGCTGGTGTAAAGTGATGGATCGGGAAACTTACAAAAATGCAGAAGTGATCGAGTATATCAATAAAAAATTCTACGCCGTAAAATTAGACGCAGAACAAACCGAACCAATAACGATTGGCGATCAGAAGTTTGAATTTATGCCTCAGGGAAAAAAAGGTGTCCATCAGATTGCGCTGGCTTTGACAAATAATCAGCCAAGTTATCCGACGACTGTTTTTCTGGATGACAAGTTTCAAATGATCCAGCCATTGCCAGGGTATATGAAAGCGAAGGAATTCCATGAGGTGATAACTTTTTTTGGTGATAATTTTCACAAAAAAGAATCATTCGAAGATTATAAAGCAAAGACTTACAGGCAGATTTATACCGGTAAGTAAAATTAATTGAGAAAAGTAAATGGGCAGACGATCGAAATCATCTGCCCATTTTTATGTTTATCTGAAAAATCAAGTCGCGGACTCATCCCATCGGGATATCCTGTTTATAGAAAATAGTGGACACCACTCAGATCTTGACTTCTTCGGAGTCGCCTGATATGAGAGAAAAAATAATCAAAATCAACGTGCTCCAATGAGGTCTGAATAATTTTAAAATTAATACGAATCGCCTTCCTGCATTCTTTCTGCATTTTCAGCAATACGCAGACGCTCGATGAACTCAGCGATATCACCTTCCATTACTGCCGGCAAATTATACACGGTGTAACCGATACGGTGATCTGTGATACGGCTTTGCGGATAGTTATAGGTACGGATTTTGTCCGACCTGTCTCCGCTGCCGACCATGGATTTTCTTTGTGAACTTACCGCGTCATTATGCTCTTTTAATTTGATCTCATAAAGACGAGAGCGTAAAACACCCAAAGCTCTTTCTTTATTTTTTAATTGAGAACGTTCATCCTGGCAGCTAACAACCAATCCAGACGGAATGTGTGTTAGACGCACCGCCGAATATGTTGTGTTAACTGACTGTCCACCAGCACCGGACGACATGAAGGTATCAATCCGAACGTCGTTCATATTGATCTGAACATCGACTTCTTCCGCTTCCGGCAATACTGCAACCGATGCCGCAGAAGTATGAATTCTTCCCTGCGATTCTGTTTGCGGAACGCGCTGAACACGGTGAACGCCGGATTCAAATTTCATTTTTCCATATACATCATCGCCTTCAACTTTACAGATAATCTCCTTATATCCACCATTTGTTCCTTCTGTAAAATCCATAATGGACGCTCTCCATCCCATTTTTTCAAAGAAACGCTGATACATCCGGAACAAATCTCCTGCAAAAATAGAAGCTTCGTCACCGCCTGTTCCACCTCTTACTTCGAGAATAATGTTACGACTGTCGTTCGGATCTTTTGGAATCAGCAACTCTTTAATGATCAGATCCATTTCTTCCATTTTTGGAAGCAATTCATCCAACTCTTCTTTTGCCATCTGACGAAGTTCTTCGTCTTTTTCCGTAGCGATCATTTCTTTCGTGCCGGCGATGTCTTTTTGTAGTTTTTGGTAGATTTCGTATTGCTCTACGATCTTGCCCAAATCCTTATATTCCTTGCTTAACTTGGAATATTTATTTGAATCGGAAACGATTTCAGGTTGTATAATTTGTTGCGAAACTTCTTCGAAACGTTCTTTTATGGCTTCTAATTTATCTAGCATATCGCGTTAATGTCTTTTGGCATTGCATATTCGGGCGACAAAGATACGCATTTTAGGTTGAAGAATGTTTTTCGTACGTTCGTTGTCTGTTTTGAATTACAAAGTTGTAAATGATGTTGATTAAATATGCGGGAAAAAGCTATTAGCATTCTCAGATTTGAAGCCAAAGTTTTACTTGCCGCCATAACTTACTATAATAACTAATGAACCGAATTATATTCTGTATCGCTTTAAGTTTGTGCTTTTACAGCTGCAACAACAAACGCCTGGATAATACAAAAGAGCTGGCAACTGAAATTAAAGCTTCAAAAATCGTCCGTGTCACCAATACACAGCTAATTTATACTGTGGATGAATGGGGCAAAAAGATTTCCAAATTGTCTCAAAAATCTCTTCTGGAAGCGTTGGCTAAAAATCCGGAAAATGCTTCCGAACTCTGTGCAGACCCTTCCAAAGTAGCGATAATCGGTGCTTTGGAAAAAGAATATGGTGTAAAAATATCACTTTTAAGTGCCACGGACACCAGCAATATAAATCTCAACAAAAAAGAACAGGAGCTTTTGCAAGCTTATTTGTACAGTGCGAAGAGCAATGCGTCACTAAGTGATAACGTTCAGCCGCTGGACGATACCACGGTGGTTTACAATGTTCCGGCCGATCTTCAGATCTGCAAAACCTGTATGGGTGACAAGACTCCTTCATTTGCCTTATGGCGATTGTTTTTTGACAAAAAAGAAATTTTGAGAAAAGTGGATGTCAAAAAGCTGAAAGATTGAGTGGTGCAGTTTTTATATCTGAGTCTGTAACCTGTTGAAATAATATTTATGAATAACTCAGAGATGGAACTTCACGAAAGCCTGGATCGCTTCCGCGAAAATAAAAAGATACCGAAGGTCATAGAAAATGAAGTTTTAAAAGCACTGTCATTTTATCCTGAATTGCAGAGTGTTCCGATTGATTTTGTGTTTAAACAAAACATAAAAAAATCAGTAATGCAGGCCCAGCCCAAAATCGAAACAATGTTTTCCTCACGGAAAAACCGGGCTTATCAGATCAATATAAGTGCCTTATTTAAACTCACGCATACGGCGATTCCCATTCACCAGATCCCGGAAGACATTATGGTCGGTTGGATCGGCCACGAGCTGGGGCATATCATGGATTATCATAACCGATCTATTTTTGGTATGATCCGTTTTGGTTTTGGGTATCTTTTTTCTACAAAATACATCCGACAAGCAGAAAAAACAGCCGACACTTTCGCCGTTACACATGGTCTTGCTTTTTATATTATCGAAACCAAGAATTTTATCCTGAACCATGCCGAATTGCCGGAAAGATATAAACAGAAAATAGCCCGTTTATATCTTTCGCCGGACGACATCGTTGAGCAGGTTAGGCTGCTGGAAGCGCAAAAACCTGCGTTATGAATTTGAGTTAACAAAAGCCTCAAATTCTAGAAAATCTTCTTCTTTCATGACACGCGGAATTTTTACTTGTCCACCAAGTTTTTTGGTTGCCTCGCTCCATTTATGAAATGTCGATTCAGGAATCAGCACAACTTCAATTCCCTTCAACGCCTTTCCGCGTGCCACTTTGTAGTTTTTATTGCTGTTTTGTAAAGCATTATCCAGCGTTTCTGACACCTGTACACAATCCGGGAATTTATCCGAGCTGATATACCATTTCAGAATAAATTCGTTTTCCCTGTTTATGGCCGCCGCAATAAACTCTGTCATGACCACGTCGTAATCTTTCTCTAAAATCCTGATCGCATCGTTCATCTGGTTCACTGAAAGCTGCTCTCCTACAACATTGAGGTAATGTTTTGTTCTGCCGGTAATTTTAATTTCAGCTCTCGATTTATCCGTAATCATAACTGTATCACCGATCATATACCGCCAGGCACCGGAAACCGTAGAAATTAACAAAACATAATTTTCATTTTCCTGCGTCTCTTCAAATGGCAATATTTTGGCTCCTTCTTTCACCAAACCGTCGTCATCAATATTTTCTCCGTCCATCGGCACAAACTCGAAGAAAATTCCACTGTTTGTAAACAGCGCCATGGACGAAGTGTCAGGCCGTTTTTGAATCGCAATAAAACCTTCGGAAGCCAGATAGGTGTCGATATAGATCAGCGGATGAGCCAGCAATTTTTCCAGACTTTTCCGGTATGGTTCAAATGCAACACCGCCCGTGGTATATACCTGCAGATTTGGCCAGATCTGATGGATGTTGTCCAGTTTATGATACTTGATAATTTCTTTTAACATCAATTCAATCCAGGCTGGAATGCCCGACAAACATCCGATATCCCAGTCAGCAGCTTGTTCGGCTATTTTTTTTACACGTTCATCCCAGTCTTTAATATCTGCAATTTCGCGCCCCGGTTTGTAATATCCACCAAACCAACCAGGAATATTACTTGCGCTGATCCCACTGATTTCGCCTTCCAGATGGTCATCTTTTTCTATCAGATTGGTGCTGCTTCCCAGCATGAGAATCTGTTTTTCGAAAAAATCGGAGGTGAGATCAAATGCTTTCAGGTTCATTATTTCCTGAATCCCGCTTTTCCTGATCGCCTCGACCATATCATCAGTCACAGGTATATGTTTGCTATGGCTTGTGGTCCCGCTGCTCAGGGCAAAGTATTTTTGCCCGCCGGGCCAGGTAACATTTTGATGACCTTCCAGAAGATAATGCCACCAATCTGCATTCATTTTATCATAATCATGAACAGGGACGTTTTTCTGAAATGAAAAGATTATGTCATCGCTTTCCAGGATTTCTTTAAAACCGTATTTTTTACCGAATGCTGTAAATTTTGCTTTTTCAAGAAGCATCTTTAGAATATCCCGCTGCTCCTTGACCGGATCGGGATCGCTCATTATGAAACCAGAAAGATCAATTGCTTTTTTAATCAGCTCGCCGATAACTGCCATGAATTTTTTAGTTTATGAAGTGAGTAAAGTAATTGATCTCTATGGTTAAAATCATTGTGCCAGTGACTATTTTCGGGATGACTTTTATAACTTTACCATGCGCGCTTTTATGGATGTTTTTTCAAATTCTGCGATTTATGAAACTAGTTTTCAGTTTTTCTTTTATTAAATACACAAGGCTAAAAGGTCAGATTCTTGCGATGTTGATGCTGGCTTTCCTTAATGGATATGCACAAAATAATATTCTCGTTTTTCAATCTGATTTTGGTTTAAAAGACGGAGCCGTTTCTGCGATGAAAGGTGTGGCGATGGGCGTCTCACCAGACTTGAAGTTGTTTGACATAACACATGAAATCCCTGCTTATAACATTTGGGAGGCATCTTATCGGTTGGTACAGACTGCTCCGTACTGGCCGGCCGGAACTGTGTTCGTTTCCGTTTGTGATCCGGGCGTGGGTACTGACAGAAAATCTGTTGTTTTGTTGACCAAATCGGGACACTATTTTGTAACGCCTGACAACGGAACGTTAACACTCGTTGCGGAGCAATTGGGTATTCAGGAGGTTCGGGAAATTGATGAGGCGAAAAACCGGAGAAAAAATTCTGACGAATCCTACACATTTCATGGTCGGGACGTGTATGCTTTTACAGGCGCCAGACTCGCTTCAAAAAAGATAACCTACGGAGAGGTTGGCCCCAAACTGCCTAACGAAATTGTCGCAATTCCGTATCAGAAACCTTCATTTGATCAAGGAAAGGCGAAAGGGACAATACCAATCTTAGATATTCAGTACGGAAATGTCTGGACAGATATTGATAAAAAACTCTTTAATCAGTTAGGGATTAAAGTTGGGGATGACATTCACGTTCAGGTTTTCAACGACAAAACGAATGTTTATGATGGGAGCGTGAAATATGTAAATACTTTCGGTGAAGTGAATGAAGGCGTTGATGTTGGGTATTTCAACAGCCTGCTCAATTTCTCTCTGGGAATCAACATGGGCAGTTTTTCCGAAAAATATAAAGTCTTCAGTGGAAATACCTGGAGTATTGTACTAAGTAAAAAATAATGTTAATATGGATTACACTAAAAAAACCTGCTTCGTCGGACGCAGGTTTTTTGTTTCAGTTTATATCAGATCTTAAAGTTTTTTGGCTTCTTTTTTTACGCCATTTCCAACTTTTTTAGCCACTTTCTTCGTGCCATCGTAGGCCTTTTCAGCGCCTTCGCCAACTTTCTCTGCGCCTTTCTTAACTCCTTTTCCTACAATCTTGGCATCTTTTTTGATTTCTTTTCCAACTTTTTTAGCGGTAGACTTTGTGGCAGCGACTGCTTTTTGAGTTTTTGTCGAATCAGAATTCTGAGCAAAAGAAACGGTTGTTACCGTTAATAATAAAGCAGCAAAGACAAATAATTTTTTCATGTTGTTTTGTGTGTTTTCAGATTGTTATTTACTGCCTTGACAACGACGAACGCATGGGATAAGTTTATCAACTGAGATAATGTTTATTCCCATTTCGATTAGAATGAGCCATTTTTCCTTGTTTTTTTATGAAAGAAGAAAAAAAAGAATTCTGGGCCTGGATTCCCTTCCTTATCGGGCTGATCTTCGGTACTTGTTTATTTTATCAATCATATCAAACGGATAAAAAAATTAAGGCGACAAGTCAGTGTATCAAGGTAAAGGTGATAGACAAAAGAGTAGGGGTAGGAAAGGGGAAAAATAAAATCGGGATCAGACATGGCCTGGTCCCGATTTATGTATATGCCGGAAGAAAGTGGTTCCGTCAAGCCACTATTGATTCACTTACAACGGTTCGGTATAGTGCCAGGTATCATGCCTACATGGATCCATATCATAACTTCAATGCAGACAAAGCCTTTTTTGGCTTTCTGATTATTATGTCTTTGGTTATTATCTGGCGTTTTATCTGGCTTGGATTGTATATCTGGTATTGGAAATAATGCTTAAACCTGCTTTACTTTTCCCGTTGCCAAATAGATTTCATACCAATCCTGATGTGTTAATTGAATATCAGATGCACTGGCAGCATTTCTTATCCTGGATTCTGAAAGTGATCCAATGATTGGTAAGGTGCCTAGTTTCATAAGCCAGGCGACAGCTGTCTGCTCAACATTTGCGCTATATTTTCTACCAATCTCTTCCAGTTTTGCACGTGTTGCAACTGCTTTTTCATCGGTACCATCCAAAATTCTTCCACCTGCCAAAGGAGCCCAGGCCAGTGGCTTACTGAAACACTGTTTGATAAAGTCAATCCGGCCGTCTTCGATTGCCGTTGTGTTCATCAAGTTCAGCTCAATATGGTTGGTCACAATCGGAATACGAAGGAAAGACGCCAGAAGCTGGTGTTGAAAGACAGAGAAATTAGCGACACCGATGTGTTTGACTTTCCCGGATTTCACGACTTCTGCCAAAGCGCCTGCGGTTTCTTCAGGGTCAGCCAGAAAATCGGCTTGCTGTAAAAGGAAAATATCGAGGTAATCCGAATTCAGTCTTTTCAGAGATCCGTTGACACTGTTTATAATATGTCCCTTTGAAGTATCATAATAGCTGAAATCTCCGTTGTCAGACTTGCGTATTCCGCATTTGCTAAACAAAACGATATCTTCCCTTTTGAACGATTTACTTTTAATGACTTTTCCAAAATGCTCTTCTATGGTAAAGTCACCATAGGTATCGGCGTGGTCAAATGTATTTATTCCAAGTTCCAGACACAGATTTATGGTTTTTTCAATGGACGAAGTTGTCGCTGCACCTTCATCTTTCCATCTCCAGAAACCATATATTGCCTCAGATACTTTTGGGCCAGAATCACTTAAACTAACTTTTTTCATTCGGTGGCGTTGGTTGGATACAGGTGCAAAAATAGCCTAATTTTAAAAATTGCAATCCAAATTTTAAGAATGTGTGCTTATCGATTCAATGAGGTACTTTTTATATCATAAAAAATGAAGCTCCTGATTCTTCGCAGAACTTTGGAGCTTCAGATTAAGGGTAGTCGGTTAGTTGGTTTATTATTCAATTAAAACCTTGACAGATGTTTCTGTTCCCTTTATCCGCAGGTGATATAAACCAGGCTGAGGTGCATTTTTCGCTTTTATTTCGAAAGTGTCATCATCATACGTTTTGAAGAATTGCAAATCGATATCTTTCCCCGATTTATCATAAAGCCTTATATCGCCGGATGTTGTTTTTGGAGATGACAGGATAAAATTTCCGTTATTGGGATTCGGATAAACATAGTACTCGTTCTGTATAGAATGAATGGATTGCAGCGAAATAATCCTGGAATATTCGAAATGCCCGCCTACATCAATCTGCTTCAGACGGAAATAATTGATCTTTCCCGGGATCGGTTCATAATAACTAAATTCATATTTTGAACTGGTCTTCGTTGTTGCGTTTCCCTTTATAAACCCGACGTTTTTGAAAATTAAGGCATCCGTGCTTTGCTCTATTTCAAACCCTTCATTTTGTTCTTCCCAGGCAGTTTCCCATTTTAAAAGGATTGCATTCTGCTCATAACTTCCGCCAAATGATACGAGTTTGACAGGCATGGGGTTGATAACAGTTCCATTCAGGGTAATCCTATCCAATCTTATTGTGCCGCCCGCTGATGCACTGGTAGTACCGAGATCTGAACGTTGTGTACCGTAAGGATAAAAGCGAAAAGTTACAGTCTCGCCAGAAGTCGTTGAGAAATCATTAAAATCCCACACATTCGTAGCTCCCGGCGATGTCGTAGTATTGGGAGCCGCCCCCCAGCTTGTAGAAGTAGCAAAGCCATCTGTACTATAACGAACCTCCAGTTGATTGGGTGAGGTGATACTGCCCTGAATGAAAAAACTTAACGAAGTAACATTTAACTGATACCCAACGTCTGGTGTCACAGAAAATTCGATATAGGAATTATCATTAATGGTCGCCGTATTATTTAGGGTAGATGAATTAAAAACATTCGCCGCTGCCATACAAGTCATTGTACTTCTCGTAACAATGCTCCCAGAGGCATTTGCAGCGACGGACGGAACGTTGCCGGGAGTTGGACAGGCGGAGGTACCCATATAATCAATATAATAAATCTGGGCGGTGGTTCGAGCAGGGGAAATCTGGCATAGCATTAAAAGCAACAGCCCTTTCAGGTATATATTTTTCATAGTCAGTATGTGTTTGATGAAGTAACCTGACTAAAAATACTTAAAAGAAAATAACGGAAGCTATTAATAATGAATAATTTACGGGTATAATCAATATTCGATTATCATATTCTTAATGGTTAATTTTTATGCGAATTAGTCGTTGAAATAGAGTTAAAAAATTGACTTTTTATAAATATTAAAAAAACGAAGGAGCCAGTTCGTGTTAGCTGGCTCCTTCGTTTTCGGAATTAATCTATAATTTTAGGAACAAAATTTATCGGTTGATCAAAGCCTCCTTCCAATTACCATAAGCCTCTTTTGTCGCTTCTGTCAGTGAAGTATTTGGCTCAATCGTACGCACGGCGGATAAACCTACAAATGCTTCATCACGACTTTTATAATAACCAAGTCCAAGGCCTGCAGCACGCGCGGCACCTTGTGCTCCGTCGGTATTGAAAAGTTCAACAGTAGCACCTGAAACGTTGGCAAATGTCTCGCGGAAAACCGGACTTAAAAACATGTTTGCTTCACCAGCTCTGATATTTTTCAAAGAAACACCGAGCGTTTCCATTACTTCCATACCATAATACAAGGCAAAAACAATTCCTTCCTGAGCAGCGCGTGTCCAGTGATTGATTCCGTGGCGGCTGAATTGGAGTCCCTGGAAATTTGCGCCCGGATCCTGATTTTCCAACATTCTTTCGGCACCATTTCCAAATGGAAGGCAAATCAATCCATCGGACCCAACCGGTGCTTTGGCAGCCAGCTCGTTGATTGCCGGGTAAGAAATATTTCCCTGCAACAATGTATTGCGCAGCCAGCTATTCAAACTACCCGTTCCGTTAACACATAGTAAAACGCCGTATCGCGGAGCCTCAACAGTATGGTTTACGTGTAAAAAGGTATTAACTCTTGATTTTTCGTCAAACTTGATTTGCTCGCTTACGCCATATACAACACCCGAAGTACCTGCTGTCGCAGCAACTTCACCAGGTTCCAAAACATTCAGGGAAAAAGCGTTATTCGGCTGATCTCCTGCACGATACGTAATAGGAGTTCCGGCTTTAAGTCCAAGTGCAGCAGCAGCCTCGGCGGTCAGGCGGCCTTGTTCAGAAAATGTGGGCAAAACTTTTGCGATCAGATCTTTATCAAATCCGAAATAATCCAAAAGAAAATCAGCCGGTTTCTCATCCACAAAATCCCAGAAAATACCTTCTGATAATCCCGACGGTGTCGTAACGACTTCCTGAGTCATTTTAGCAGCCAGATAATCGCCTGGAAGCATAAATTTATGAACTTTCGCGAATACCTCAGGCTCATTTTGTTTTACCCAACCCAATTTGGATGCTGTGAAATTACCCGGAGAATTAAGTAAATGGGACAATACTTTATGATCCCCCATAGATTCCATCGCCTTATTTCCAATCTCAACTGCACGGCTGTCGCACCAGATAATGGAGGGACGTAATACATTCAAGTCTTTATCGACAACCACTAAACCATGCATTTGATAAGAGATACCAATTGCACCCACGGCATCAGCTGAAATACCTGATTTTTTCATGACAGCCTGGGAGGCGAGGCACGCATTCTCCCACCATTGCTCCGGCTGTTGTTCAGCGAAACCTGGTTTTGGAGCGGCTATTGCCATTTCTTTTTCAGGATAAAAAGCCGAGGCAACAACCTGCCCGGTATCTGCTTGTAAAAGACAAGCTTTTATAGATGAACTGCCTAAATCGAATCCCAGGAAATACATATTTATTATTTTGAGTTAGTCGGTTTGATAGAAAAATTATAATTATTAACAGACAAATATCCGAAATACAAAAATGTTGAATTTGTCTCAGATTACAACAAATTATTAAGTGTATATATTACACTTTTAATGAATTTTCAATTATTTTTATAGCTGCTATCAAATTTGATTTATGCACTTTTAAATGATTGGAGAAAGCATGTACTTTGTATAAGAATCCAAGAATAAGTGCGGGTTATTTCCCTGAGATAAGAAAAATGAAATTCTTTGCTAACTTAGATTCTGTAAATCTATATCGTCCTTTTTAAGGAAATTATGAAAAAAATAATATTAGTTGCATTAGCCGGCGGATTATTCTTTTTAGCCGCCGGATTCAATTCAGAGAATAAGAAATGGGAGAAAACTTTTACACGTTTTGACACTGAGGTAAGAAAGAACAGCAAAGCATACGAAACGCTTGGCGAAGCGACCAAAACGATCGGGCATCGTTTGACAGGAAGTGCCAATGGCGAAAAAGCTGAGGAATATGCTTACAATTTACTAAAAAGCTACGGATTTTCGGATGTGACTTACCAGCCATTCGAAGTTGAGGCCTGGATGCGGGACACGGTAACGTTAAATATCGTTCCGTCCAGCAGTGATAATTTCCGTGAAGTGCCGGTTGTTTCTCTGGCGCATTCGCCTGTGGAAGCAAACCTGAAAGGTGAAATTGTGGATGTGGGGAATGGACTGGAAGAGGATTTTGAAGCGCTTAAAGATAAGATCAAAGGCAAAATTGTGCTGGCTAATATTGGTCTTGTGGGTGTGACGGGTAAGAAAAACCTTCACCGTTCTGAGAAAACAGCGCTTGCGATCAAATATGGTGCGGACGGAATTGTGATGGTAAACCAGGCTCCGGGCAAAATCTTGCTTACGGGAACTGCTTCAGTAACCGGTGTTATTATTTCGATTCCTGCGGTTTGTGTTTCCAGCGACAGCGGAAAAGAAATCCGTAGCTGGCTGAAAGATGAAGGCCCGTTACAGGCACATATCGAAATGCATAACATTTCTAAAAAAATCAAAGCGAGGAATGTTATTGCGACGCTTAAAGGAAAATCGGACGAAAAGGTAATTATCGGCGGGCATTTGGATTCCTGGGATCTAGCGACTGGCGCTATTGATAATGGAATCGGGTCTTTTGCCGTGATGGATATTGCGAGGGCTTTTAAGGCGCTTAAAATAAAACCGGAACGTACGATTCAGTTTGTTTTATTCATGGGCGAGGAGCAGGGACTTTTGGGTTCAAAACATTTTGTAACTGAGCTGAAACGTACCGGAGGAATTGATAAAGTTGGTTACATGATGAATCTGGATATGACCAATAACCCGAAAGGTATCAATGCTTTCGGCAAGGCTGAAATGACTGATTTTTTCAAAGGCGTTGGTGACGCGATCCATAATATTGACCCCACTTATAAAAACGAACACGCCAACAGAGCTGGTTTACACAGCGATCATCAGCCTTTTATGCTGGAAGGAATTCCGGTTGCCGGTTTATCCGGAACTCTGGCACCTGACGTGATCCAGTGTTACCATGCAGACTGTGATAATTTTGATCTTGTAAATAAAGAGCAACTTGAAAATACTGTTAGGATCGCTTCCATGTGTCTGTTTGCGCTTTCCGATGCTAAAAAGCTGGAAGGACAGAAACTTTCAGATACGAAAATCCGGGACTATCTGATCTCACAAGGCCTGAAACAGGAACTCGTGATAGGCCAGGAGTGGAGATGGGGAGACGCCAAATAGGATATTGATAAAAATGGTATCGAAAGTTATTTCGATACCATTTTTAGTCCAACGATAGATCCGATCAATAAAAAGACAAAGAATAAGCGCCAGAAATCTGCTGGTTCTTTATAAAAAAATATTCCCATCAACACCGTTCCCACTGCCCCGATTCCCGTCCAGACTGCGTAGGCAGTACCTAATGGAATGGTTTGAATCGCTTTATTCAAAAGCAAAAAGCTGCAAATAATACATACGAAAAATGCTGCGCTCCATTTCAGATTTGTGAAATTATCTGAAAGTTTCAGGCTGGTTGTAAATCCTACTTCAAAGGCACCGGCTATAAAAAGAAGTATCCAGGAAATCATTTTTTTAATTTTATGGATGAATATTTTGGCTGATCAATAATTGACCGCCAATGTTATCACAAAGGTCGCCTGGATTATTAAGACAAAATTTTACAATTGTTAAAAAAGAAAACTATTTGATTTCAGCCCTTATGCGGCTTAGCGTCACCTGACTGATACCCAGATAAGAAGCGATATGGCCGAGCTGTACGCGCTGGAGAATGTCTGGACTGGACTTCATAAAATCTTCATAACACGTTTTTGCAGTTTTAAACTGCCGGGCAATGAAAAATTCTTCCAGTTTTATTAACTCAGATTCGGCCAGTTTTCTTCCCCAATTTGATAGTTCTAAATCAGTTTCATATAAATGTTGAAGTGCCGAATGTGGTAGTTTGTACAATACTGAATTTTCTAATAATTCTATATTTTCATATCCGGGTTTATTCAAAAACAGGCTGTTGTAGGAAAGCAAAATATCTGACTCCAAGCCAAACCAAAAAGTAATTTCCTTGTCATCTTTATGGCAAAAGGCGCGGGCGATTCCTTCCTCAATGAAATAGACAGAACGTTCTATTCGCTCAGCTTTGATCAGCATATACCCTTTCGGGAGCATAATTTTTTCAAGTAAGGGAAGTAATTTGGGAAGAGACTCCTCTCTCAATCCGAGCGCAAGAATTTTTTTGATCGTATTTTCCAAATGTTAAGCTTTAAATGAAAGGGGTATGACTTGCGGTTACTAATTTTTAGCAGATATTTCGCTCATGGACTTTCAAGTTAGCATGATTACTACGGATATTTGTGTATTAACTTTCAAATTTTATGCTAGTATTTCCAAACGCAAAAATTAATATCGGACTCAATATCGTTGAAAAACGGCAGGATGGTTTTCATAACATCGAATCCTGCTTTTATCCTGTGGACTGGTCTGATGCTTTGGAAATACTGCCTGCCGAGCAATTCAGTTTCCAGTCTGATGGTATTGATATTCCAGGCGATGTTTTAAATAATCTATGTGCAAAGGCCTATCAGATGCTCGCTGCAGATTACACATTTCCTACTGTAAATATCCATTTACTTAAAGCTGTTCCTATCGGTGCGGGACTCGGTGGAGGATCTTCCGATGCTGCTTTTACGATCAAAGCATTAAACGACTTGTTCTCACTGAATATATCTTTGGAAAAACAGTTGGATTATGCGCGTAGATTAGGCAGTGACTGTGCCTTTTTTATTGAAAATAAACCTTTGTATTGTTTTGAAAAAGGTGACCGGTTTGAGGAAATCAGTCTGTCACTAGCTGGCAAATGGATTGTTTTAGTAAATCCCGGATTGCATATATCAACCGTTGAGGCTTATTCGGGCGTGAAACCCCGCGAATCGGGAGCAGATCTCAGAGTATTATTAAAACAGCCATTACCAGAATGGAAGGCGACAGTTAAAAATGATTTTGAAGAATCACTATTTCCGAAGTATCCGGTCTTGAAAAAGATAAAAGAAAAACTTTATGAAAAGGGTGCTGTTTACGCCGCTATGAGCGGGTCAGGCTCCACATTGTATGGTATTTTTGAAGAAGAAAGAGATTTGTCGTCGATTTTTAAAGAGTACAAGATCTGGCAGGGAAATTTAAAATAATATTTATGGCTGTTTTTGTATAAAAAGATAAAAAAATCTCGTTGTAAAAACTTATAGTCTCGCTTAATCTTCCTACTTTGTTATTCAGAAAACAGAAATAATGAGTCCGAAACACTCTACCAAAGATAAAGAGAACCCTTTTACTAAGCGAAGAGAGCCTTTGGGCTTTATGCTCTGGCTTGGGGTTATCGGTAGTTCACTTCTGTTTGCCGTTATTTTTATTGAATATTTTCTTCGCATGGATGGCGCCAATTGGCGTTTTGTTACGCTTCCTGATATGTTCTGGCTAAGTACGCTGGTTATTCTTTTCAGTAGCATAACACTTCATGAAGCAAATCTGGCTTTTGTTCAGGAACGTTTTCTTCATTACAGGATTTTTCTGGCAGCCACCCTTACTTTGGGTATTGCCTTCATGTTACTGCAAGGTGGCGGCTGGATAGAGATGATTGAAAATGGTAGATTCAACAATATAAATTCTTCTTCCGGGTTCATCTACTTGCTGACCGGACTGCATATGCTGCATATTCTGATTGGTGTAATTTATTTGGGGGTTGTTTTTCGCAAGGCGTTGAAAAACAGGTCTTATGTTGATTCTTTTGTTTATAGTGTCAATCCTCCCAATCGGTTACAACTTAAACTTATTACTCGTTATTGGCATTTCGTCGATGTCCTTTGGTTGATCGTTTTCCTTTTTCTGCTTTCGCTAAGTTATCTTAATAGTTACTAAAAATTGCCTTTCAAGCTTCTTCTGGCAAGAAAAGCACTTAATAATGTCAGCGCCGCTGCCGTCAACATCGGCGCGCCCGGGAAATAAACTGGTGCTTCTGATTTGGTGAAAAAGTAAAATAAATTACTCATAAGCGGAGGGCCGATGATAGAGGTGAGGCTCATCAAACTTGTCAGCGCTCCCTGCAATTCACCCTGCTCATTTGATGGAACCTGTGTCGAAATAATTCCTTGCAAAGACGGCCCGGCGATTCCTCCCAGAATATAGGGTACCATAAAAGCAAACATCATCCAGGTTTCACGCGCAAAAGCGAAAAGAACGAATCCCAGAGAATACAAAAACAAGCCGATATAAACGCCGCGTTTTTGACCTAATTTTGGGATAATCAGTCTTATCAGTCCTCCCTGAACAATGGCGCCCAGCAAGCCCATTGCGCCAAGGGAATATCCAATAATTCTTTCATTCCACTGAAATTTTTCCATGGTGTAGTACGACCAGTTACTTTGCACGGCATGCATCGCAACATACAGCAGAGCCAGAGAAATGATCAAACCGGAAATGACCGGATATTTCTGCAAATGTTTTAAGGCGCCGATTGGACTTGCACGCTTCCAGCTGAATTTCCTGCGATTTTCCGGTTTAAGAGATTCAGGTAAAATAAATAATCCATACAGGAAGTTGAGCATCGATAATCCCGCCGCGGCCAAAAACGGAACCCGCGAGCCGTATTGTCCTAATAATCCGCCCAGTACAGGCCCGATTATAAATCCTAATCCGAAAGCTGCGCCGATTAACCCGAAGTTTTGCGCACGTTTTTCAGGCGTGCTAACGTCAGCAATGTAAGCAGCGCCGGTTGTAAAACTTGCTCCCATAACGCCGGCAATGATCCGGCCAACGAATAACCACAGGATACTTGGTGCATAAGCAACGAACATATAATCCAGAGCAAAGCCAAGTAATGAGGCCAATAATACCGGTCTGCGGCCATATTGGTCACTCAGTCCGCCTACTATGGGCGCACATATAAACTGTACAAAGGAATAGGAAAAGAGGATCCAGCCACCATATCGTGCAGCATCGCTCAAACTGCCGCCAACAAGTTCACTGATCAATTTTGGCATGACGGGAATGATAATGCCCAGGCCCATCACATCAATTAGCAGCGTAATAAATATAAATCCGATTGCCGGAGATTTTTTCGAAGTCATAAGGAGTAATTATTCACCAAATGTACAGTTAAAATTGAGGCAGTTGGATTAAAAAATGGTTAGTAAATTGGTTTTTCCTAAAAGGTCATGTCTCTGTTTTTGCTATTCTTTAGCAATCAGAGAATTTGGTAACATCATAAGAAAAGGCAGAGATTGGGTATAATCTAAAAGATCATACTCTGAACCCAGTAGGCGAATGTTGCGGTAATAGTTCTGATGTTGCGAATAATAATTTTTTTCAGATTCAATAAGCCAGGCTTTGGGGCCAAGTTTTTTTGCCAAAAACCATTTTTCAATAAGCCTTGATGACCTCCCATTCCCGTCGTCAAAAGGATGAATTTTTGCAAAAATTAAGTGAATAAATGAGGCAAAGTAAAATACTTCAATCATGTCGAGATCGCTTTTTAACAAGGATTCGATGTCGCTATAAAATTTATTCAATTCCTCTTTTACTACAAATGGACTTGCTGCCACATATTCTATTTTTCCGTCCGGCGTGGTAACATACATGTTCCCTTTTCTATATTGTCCCTGTCGATTGTTCGGAAGCAGATTTTTAGATAAAAGGCGGTGTGCAATCTGAATGTTTTCCTCGTTGAGATCCGATACCTGTGCAAATTGATAGGCAGTATATAGATCATCAATTTTGCGAGTGTAATCAGGCAAATATTCTATACCAAATTTTTTATGTTTGACAAAAGAGTCCAGCTCGATGTTCTCACCTTCAATCTTTGAAGAATAAACAGCCGCAACTGAGGTATAGAAACTGAAAGTTCCAGCCGAAAGCTCACTTTCGGTGAGGTTATTGAAATGGCTGTCTAACGCGCTGAGGTCGATGACGTCACAAAATTTTTCCAGCAAGTCTGAATTCAGAATATTGAATTTTAATTTCCTCATTGCTCAATTCCAAAATTTCTTCGACCAACCGATCTGTTACTTTTTCAAAATCTTGAACTCTACGCGCCTGTTAATTTGCTGACCTTCTGGCGTATCATTTTTTGCAACCGGCATTGTTTCTCCGTATCCCTTACTCTGAACCCGGTCAGGTTCGATTCCTTTGCCGATCAGATATTCCCGAACTGCATCTGCCCGGTCTTGTGAAAGTTTCAGGTTGGCTTCGTTACCGCCCACATTATCCGTATGTCCCCCGATTTCGATAAATAATTTCTTATTATCATTCATCGTAATACTGATCCTGTCAAGTTCCGGGGAGGATTCCTTACTTAAAGTTGCCTTTCCGAAAGCAAAGAAAATATTATTCAGACGAACAATCTGGCCTTCTTCAATGGGGATCAGTTTTAAGGATTTATTGGTAATCTCTTTATAATTTTTACCTTTCCCATCATCGGTCGAGTCAGTCAAGTCGATACTTTCTCCTTCTGCGATAAAATCAGGCGCAACAGCGCGCATACTATATTTCTGGCCATAAGGAAGAACGATTTTATATTCTCCCGTCGTAGGATTTGTGGTGGCCGTTCCGGCTTCCTCACCATCCGGCAACGTTTCATAGATTATTGTTGCCTCAATCGGTTTTCCGGTTTTTGAATCAATCACACGTCCGCTGATCATAACCACAGGATCGGATGTAGGTACAACAGGTTGCGTAGTAGCTGTATCTCCGGGTACTACTTTTGGTTGCAAATTATATCTGACTACATCACCTTTACCCTCCGTACCCTTGAAGGAAACCAGATAGGCATAATCGCCAGCAGCAGAAATTGTGTAATAGGCATCATATCCATCCGTATTGATTGCCGATCCCAGATTAACTGGCCGGCTCCACCTTTTCCAGGATTTATCAATGCGTTTGCTGTAATAAATGTCATTACTTCCTTGACCGCCCTTTCGATCTGTGGAGAAATATAATGTCACACCGTCCGGAGCCAGAAATGGGGTTGTTTCTGTAAATTCTTCTGTGTTAATTTCTTTCCCAAGGTTCATTGGCTTGGTCCAGCTACCATCTTTTTGTTTGAAACTCACATAAAGGTCGTCTACCTTACTATCTTTCTTTTCGCTAAAAGACATAACTAAAACCTTTCCGTCCGTGGATAAATAACCGCAGTCGAATTGTCCCTTACTTGTTTTTGCGTATCCTGGAATCTCAATTTTATTAGGAGCTGACCATCCTCTTGCTGTTTTTTTGCTTAGGGAAAAACCGCGGGTTTCATATACTCCGTTTTTATATGCCCCTTTAAGTAGGAGTGTATTTCCATCCGGCGTGATGCTGTATAAACTGTTGTATTGTTCCTTATTAAGTGGAGAAGGCAGTCTGCGGGCAACAGTCCATTGTTCATTTTTTAACTCCGAAAACCAGATATCCTGACTTCCTTTGGTGCCGTTTGTATTTTGCGGATGGCTGATTCTGGAAAAATATACCGTCTTTCCATCTGGTGAAATGATCGGAGCTATTTCGTTAAATTCGGTATTAACCGTTTTCCCAAGATTTTCAAGCTGCGCCCGGAGCGGAGAATTTAGTAAAAAACAAGATGCAAGTAACAGAACGAGACGCATTGTATATCAGAGGATAAGGTGTGTTATGACGATAGAAAACGAAATTTACTTTTCTATATTTTTCACATACAACGAAGTATCAAGCGGCTTATTTTCTTTTTCGCTCACGTGATAGGCCTGCATTTTTTCCAAAAGTTCCGTCACGTTATCTGAGACGATCAAAAGATCCTTTTTTTCAATATGTAAAAATCCTTCTTCAACGGTCTTATCTAAATGTGCGATCAGGTGATCATAAAAACCGTTGATATTCAACAGCCCGATTGGTCCGTGGAAAATTTTCAATTGCGACCAGGTGAGAATTTCAAATAATTCATCCAATGTTCCAAATCCACCGGGTAAAGCAACCACACCGTCAGAAAGAGAGACCATTTTGGCCTTTCTTTCATGCATGGTTTCTACAAAATGGAGCTCAGTAAGGTTCTTTTGTGCGACTTCCAGTTTAGCCAGGAAGTTAGTAATGATGCCAGTTGCAGAACCATTGTTTTCCATAGCACCGTCGGAGACCCGGCCCATAAGCCCCATATTGCCACCGCCATAGATGAGTTTGATATTGTTTTTCGCTAACGCAGCACCTAATTCATAAGCTGCTTCACTATAAACCGGCTTGAATCCAAAATTTGATCCGCAATAAACTACGATGGACTTCATTTAATATGTATTAATTATTTCGTCTGACTTTTGAATGTTTTATTTGATAATTTCATCGACCAATCCCTTCAAATTGAGATCTCCGAAAGTTCCTGAGCTCATTAACAGTAAGTTCGTCTGCTTCCAATCCTGATTTTTTAAGAAATTAAGCAATTCGTTGCTGTCGGTAAAAACATTTAAATCTTCACGTTTGAAAGCTTCACGAATATCCGCTTCCGAAATCGGCTCCAATCTTTTATGTTCTACTGTTAATGGATTGTAGTAAACCACCGCAACATCCGCTGCATTTAATTTCCGACGATATTGTTTCAGGAAAGTCTTGTTAAGGCTGCTGAACGTATGCAGTTCTGCTACGGCCACCAGCGTTCTGTCTGGGAATTGTGCTTTAACAGCGGACGTCGTTGCTTCCACTTTGGATGGAGCATGTGCGAAATCACGGTAAATATTAATTTCATCGTTGCTACCCAGCAATTCCATACGTTTTGAAGCTCCCTTAAACGTTTGAATGGCAGCGTAGAAATTTTCGTCAACGATCCCTAACCGCTCGCAAACCTCTTTGGCTCCGCTGATATTTTTCATGTTGTGCTCTCCAAAAACCAGAACCGGTACTTCGCCCTGATCTGCCGTTATGAGCAATGTTTTACCCTCTTCAATTTTATATGGATGTGCCTCGTAAGGAACGCTCACAACATCCGGACGTTCTTTTTGGCCAATCACATCCAGCATATCATCCGTCTGATCAAATATAATAGCGCCTGCTTTTGGAATAGAATCAGCCAGTAATTCAAATTGTTTTACATACGATTCCCAAGTTGGAAAGACATTAAAATGATCCCAGGCAATACCGCTGATCAGCGCAATATGTGGCTGATAATGCATGAATTTTGGTGTTTTGTCCAAGGGAGATGTAAAATATTCATCACCTTCGATGACGATCACCGGAGCCTCATCAGACAGTTTTACCATGTTTTCAAATCCTTCAATCTGCGCGCCCACAAGATAGTTGAAAACACGTTTGTTGAAATTAAGAACATGCAAAACCATAGAAGTGATCGTAGTTTTGCCATGACTTCCGGCAATAACCACACGTTGTTTGTCTACGCTTTGTTCAAAAATATATTCCGGATAAGAATAAACCTTGATACCAAGATCCTGCGCTTTTTTCAGTTCCGGATTATCTTCCCTGGCATGCATACCTAAAATAACCGCTTCCAGATCCGCTGTAACTTTTTCAGGAAACCAGCCCATTTCGTCAGGAAGTAAACCATGTTTTTTTAAACGACTTACCGATGGTTCGTAGATTTCGTCGTCAGATCCCGTTATTATGAAACCTTTTTGTTGTAATTCGATGGCGAGGTTGTGCATGACACTGCCGCCTATGGATATAAAATGTATTTTTCGGGATTGGGGATTTTTACTCATTATGCTAATCGGAATGACTGATTCGAAGCGAAGTTAACAAGAATTGATCTTTGGGCAAATGTGGAGTACATCGCTTTTTACAAAAGTAGTCAATCGGGCGAGATAAAGACTGTCTGTTTATTTCTGACTGCTTTATCCTTTCTTCACAAATTTCAGCATTTCGGAGGAGCCGTTTGAAGAGATAAGTCGAATCAAATAAAAGCCCTGGTTGAACGAAGTGACATCAATTTCCGGCTTCGGTTTATTTCCGGAATCATATAACAAATTACCTGTGGTCTCCAAAATCTGTACTTTTTTTATATCCGGCCAGTTTTCAGAGGTTATTATCAATTTATTACTCACGGGATTTGGGTATACCGCAATGGCCGTTTCATTTTTAAAGGTCACACTGCGAATAGCACTGAAAGCAAAAGTTTCGTCTCTGTCAATCATTTTTAACCTGTAAAGATTTTCTCCGTTAACGGGGTTGTTGTCTGAAAAGGAATAATTGGAAACAGATTGGTAGGTATCTCCATTTGATTTTACGAAACCAATTTTGTTCCATATTTTCCCATCGAGGCTACGTTCGATTTCAAATCGGTCACTGTTTGTTTCAGAGGTTGTTTGCCACGTTAGTTGCGTTACTTTATTTTCTTTCGTTGCTGCAAAATTAACCAATGTGACTGGTAACGGGTTTTCGCTTAGTAAAGTAGCAGTAGCAGTTTTTGGCATACAGCCACTTCGGCTGGACTTCACCGTATAAACATAATTGCCAGGAGTGGCCGGTGCGGTAACTTCAATTGAATTGCCTGTCGCGTTCGCCAGGCCTTGTCCATTCCAGACGAATCTTGCTCCATCACATTCTCTTCCCTCACATGAAACGGACAAGGTGGTTTTTGATCCCGGTTTTGGTTTATTATTTGAAGTGTTTGCGTTGATCGTAAATGTACAAGGCAGTAAATTATACGAATCCCAAAGATTATCCCAGTAACCGTCATCAGACATTTTTATTGATTTCGGCCTAACATCCGTCGTTCCCCAATCCAGTCCGCCATTTCGCCATTCTTCAAATAAATAGGCCTCTGTGAAAACATTCGGATAAATATTAACGGGCGTCGTCGTAGTTCGGATTGGGGCTATGTATGCATTATTTACAAATTCCGCACGGCATTTCGCAAGCGCTGGTTTAAGCTGGGCAATTTCCAGATCTGTAAAATGCATCGCAATATGCACATAGTTCGTACCGTGTTTGTATGCTCGGGGTAACCACTCCATCGGAATGTTCCCTTCTATACCATTTCCGCCACGAGGCTCTCCCAAATCTTCCGGATCAAATTCAACCGCGGCTATTTTATTCGGGTCGGTTCCTTTTATGATATCCGGTACAGAGATTTTTCTCCAAAGGTCCCAGGGATTTGTTCCGTCTGAGCTGTAAATACCATCTGCAAGTTGGAGCGCGAGCGGAATAGTACTGTTGTGAAGATGTCTGAGGTTTCCTTGCTGAGAGCCGAAATCAGAAATAAAATATAAAACTTTAATGGATTGGCTATGATTTTTCACAATCCGGTAGAATCCTTCAAATTTTTTTAATAGCCCCCAACCTGCAAACCGGTGCAAGTCTTTTCCCATATCCGAGTTCCAGTTTCCATCCATCGGTTGAGGTGCATTTTGTATAACATACTCCTGGTTTCCCCATTTAGCAGTCGTTTTGTTTGGAAAACGTAACGGAAGGAACTTCTCCCGCCAGGCTTTTACAGCAGCTTGTTCATATAAACCCGGCTCAGGATTTCCGTTGTTGAATGGCATTGCAAATTCCTCAGCCGGACTGTTGCCCATTTGCACATATAACAATTGTGGGTAGTATGCCGAAATCTGAGTCAGCACGTCATCGACGAAGGCATAAAACCTGGTGTTGGCATAATCGGAATACATAGACGGACAGGCGTAGGCAATCTCATTCCTTACAAAAGCACCAAACCGGGTCTGGGCAATATCATTGGTTGAAAAATAACTGTCATTCCAATATCCAGGACGTTGATAAGGGAAATGCAGGGCAAATTTCATACCGGGTTTTAGTGCTATAATGGCTTTTACGGCTTCAACAATTTGTTTTCGTTGATAATTTCCGGGAGTCGGTTCGTATTGGTGCCATTCTATATGCAGGCGAACGGCGGTGACGCTTGCGTCTTGCCCGTTGTGGGAAATATTGACAAACTTTTTAATGTAATCCCATTGCTCTGTATTAATTCCATTGGCTTCGCTTTTATTAAAACCATAACCGGTTGTATTGATAATAAGCTCGGTTTGCGCAATGAGACTTGTTTTGGCAAAAAGGAGCACAAAAAAAATGAGAAAAGACTTTTTTAATAATATGAACGAAGAAATTCGGTTAGTCAAGTAATTTTTTCTCTTCATACAGCAAAGGTTTAGGCTTGATTTTTCTATTTTCAAATCTAAACATACTATATAATGGTAGAATAAATACTATGACATTGTAGGGAATATTGCTAATTGCGAGCGTTTTTACTTAAAATTTGCTGGTTATACGTTGGATTAAACTTTATTCTGTGGAATTCTTATTGATATAATTATACGTAATATTGAATAAATAATTTCTATTGAGGCAAATAGAGCTTGATAGCGTAAATGTTATTAAACGGTAAATTTTTTAATAGAATTTTTATTGTGGAGTATTATTTAATTTTCGGCAAAAAAAATAGGCAGCTTCACATACCGTGAGCTGCCTATTTTCCATTATTTAATTAAGACTTCCTATGCCAGTTTTTTATATTTAATACGGGTAGGGGTTGCTTCGTTACCAAGTCTCTTTTTACGGTTTTCTTCGTATTCAGAGAAATTCCCTTCAAACCAGTAGACCTGGGAATCACCTTCGAAAGCAAGGATATGTGTTGCAACACGGTCAAGGAACCACCGGTCGTGGGAAATAATAACGGCACAACCCGCAAAATTTTCCAGACCTTCTTCCAAAGCACGAAGTGTATTAATGTCAAGATCGTTGGTTGGCTCATCTAATAAAAGTAGGTTTCCGCCTTCTTTCAAAGTCATTGCCAAATGGACACGGTTACGTTCTCCACCTGAAAGTGTGCCAACTTTTTTCTCCTGATCACCTCCGCCAAAGTTAAACCGACTAACGTATGCCCGGGCGTTCGACTGTTTTCCAGCCATCATGATCCAGTCATTTCCGTCCGCGATACTTTGATATACCGTTTTATTAGCGTCAAGATTATCGTGTTCCTGATCCACATAAGCCAGCTGAACCGTATCTCCAACATCGAAATGCCCATTCAACGGTTTCAGTTCTCCTGTGATCAGTTTGAAAAGTGTTGTTTTACCGGCACCGTTTGGTCCGATAATACCAACAATTCCATTTGGCGGCAAGGCAAAATTCAGGTTTTCATAAAGCAAACGATCGCCAAATCCCATTGATACGTTATGCGCCTCAATCACTTTATTTCCTAATCTCGGACCAGCCGGGATGAAGATTTCCAATTTATCCTCTTTCTCTTTTCCTTCTTGTCCTAATAATTTTTCATAAGCACCCAAACGTGCTTTGGATTTAGCCTGACGGCCTTTTGCGCCCATACGAACCCATTCAAGTTCGCGCTGTAAAGTTTTCTGACGTTTAGATTCAGTTTTTTCTTCCTTCTGCAGACGTTCTTGTTTTTGTTCCAGCCACGATGAATAATTCCCTTTAAACGGAATTCCCTCGCCGCGATCAAGTTCAAGAATCCAGCCAGCTACGTTATCCAGGAAGTACCTGTCGTGGGTAACTGCGATTACAGTTCCTTTATATTGTCGTAAATGTTCTTCCAGCCAAAGTACCGATTCAGCGTCCAAATGGTTGGTTGGTTCATCCAGTAACAATACGTCCGGCTGACGAAGCAATAACCTGCACAAAGCAACACGACGTTTTTCACCACCTGATAAAGTGGAAACCAATGTATCCGAAGGTGCACAGCGCAGTGCATCCATAGCAATTTCCAGACGATTGTCGAGATTCCAGGCATCGGTTGCGTCCAGTCTTTCCTGAACTTCCCCTTGTCTTGCTAATAATTTGTCAAAATCTGCGTCTTCATCGCCGAAGGCTTCGTTAATTTTGTCGTATTCTTTTAAAAGATCTACAATTTCCTGAACACCTTCTTCAACAACTTCGCGAACGGTTTTGGTTGGATCAAGCTTTGGTTCCTGTTCCAGCATGCCCACAGAATAGCCAGGAGAAAACACAACGTCCCCCTGAATGTCTTTATCTATACCTGCAATGACGCGTAAAAGTGTAGATTTACCAGAGCCATTTAACCCTAGTACACCAATTTTAGCTCCATAAAAAAAGGATAAATAAATATTTTTTATGATATGTCGGTTAGGGGGAATGATTTTGTTAACTCCCGACATTGAGAAAATAATGGTTTCGTTACTCATTTTTTAGTTAATTTGTGCTTAGCAAATATCGTTATATATCCCTACACTTAGCAGATAAAAAATTTGAAAGAATGGAAAATGCCACATTGAATGACGAATACGGCTATGTTAAAGACAGCAAAGTATTTTTAAAAGGGTATCTGGAGTACCCGGATCGGCAAATTGGAGAAGTAAAAAGGACAGAGCAAGAAGCAATCGATTATTTTAAAAACCGGTTTTCTATCGTACTTAACAAGGTAGAACAGCTGGAAACTGAAATTGACGAAGCACTTAATAAGGGCTCTTACTTGACAAAACTTATACAGTTGCAACGAAAACTGATAAGTTTTGACGCACTTGGGGATTTTGTCCCCTTGTTGGAAAGACTTCAGGAAAAGGAAGAGTATCTGAGAGGCTTAATTGAGGTGAACCAATTAAAAAATCTTGAGATCAAACGCGCACTGATTGAAGATGTGAAAGAAGCAGCAGCAATTGAGGATTATGCTGTGGCCACAGATCAAATTCAGGAAATTAAAGCAAAATGGATCCGCACAGGTCCGGTTGAAAAAGAATTCCAGGATGAAGTTGAAATTACTTTCCAGGAAATTCTTGATAATTTCTTCCAGAGACGCCGTGATTATTTTGACGAACAAAACAAAATTAATCAGGAACGTATCGATGAATATGAACGTCTGATTAAAATTACAAAAACATTGAGTTACTCACGGGATCTTGATGACGCTTACAACAAAGCGCGTGAGGTGCGTGTGGCATGGAATAATGTGGGAGAAGTTCCTCCAAAAAGATTTTTTAAGGTTAACAAGGCATACCGCCACTTCCTTAAATTATTTTATGACAAGTATAATCTCGCTAAGGGGATTGAACCAAAAGTGCGCGTTGACCCAAGAATTGTTGAACAACAGGCATTGTTGGCCCGCGCTGAAACTTTGTTGAGACAAAAGGATATTGTGGAAGCGTCGCAGGAAGCGAAAGTGTTGTTGAGCAAATGGAAAGAAATCAAAATTCCTTTCAAACTTGCAGACAAAGAACTTGCTGAACGTTTCCGTTCTGTTTGTGACAAGATTTTTGAGTTAAGTTATCTGGCTCGTGTGATCAGCCGTAAATACCCTGCTTTTGAAATGAAAAGCGAGGAAGAACAGCTTCGCACAAAACTGAGAGAACTGGAGTGGCTTGCTAAACGTGAGAAAAGCGATCTTGAATTCGCTATCATCGAGTTTGACAGAACAGCCACCGGCGACCCTGAGCAAGATAAACAAGCACAGGGACGGATCAATATCCAGAAGCGTAAAGTGGCAATGAAAGAAAGAATTTTATCTGAGTTTGAAAGAAAGTTGAAATCAATTACCAACTAGTGCTTTCATCGAAGATTGTCTTATAATTAGGTTTGACGTAAGCACCCTGGTCTCGAAAGCAACCGGGGTGCTTTTACTTTCAATAAGATCCAGCAATAGGGTTGCAGCCAATTGTCCCATTTCAAAAGACGGCTGAGCAACGGAACTCAACGGCGGGTCCAGAAGTGATGAAATGGAAAGATCCGAAAAACCGACGAGCGCAATGTCGTCAGGCATACGGTATCCCAATTGTCGCAAAGCCCAGTGTACGCCAATCGCAATCCTGTCACTTGCTGCAAAAATGGCATCGGGCCTGTTTTTTAAAGCCATTAATTGATAAGCGCGTTCTGTACCGCCAGCTTGATTATATTCACTGCTGACTACCCATTCATCGTGAAATTCAATTCCATGTTTTGTTAATGCGTCCTGATAACCTTTCAATCTGTTGCGACTTATCGAAAGATTCGCAGGCCCGGCAATGTGTGCAATACACTTACACCCGCGGCTAATTAAATGTTCCGTTGCCTCAAAAGCGCCCTTATAATCGTCTACACGAACTTTATGGCTGGGTGTGGATTCACTGACTCGGTCAAAAAACACAACCGGAATTCCTTGTTCCTGCAATGCTATAAAATGATCATGATTCTCGGTTTGGCTGGAAATTGAAACAATTAAACCATCCACGCGACGCATGGCAATGTGCCTGGTATCGGCCAGTTCTCTTTCATAGGATTCATGACTTTGATAGATCATGGTGTGGTAACCGCGACTGTATGCAATATCTTCAACTCCTCCGATAGCAGTCGAAAAAAATGGGTTCGCAATATCGGGAACGATGATACCTAATGTTTGCGTACGATTTCTGAGTAAACTTAATGCAATAGGATTAGGCGAATAATTTAAAGATTCTGCCAGTTCGATCACTCTTTTTTTAGTCTCTTCACTAATTTCGGAACTGTCACGCAGCGCCCGGGACACTGTGGATTTCGAAACGTCAAGTTGACGTGCAATTTCTTTAATCGTAATCGAAGCTTTTCTCATAAACCGGGTCTATATTAAAATAATGCAATCGTGATACTAATTCATCGAAATAAACTAATGCCAAATTATAGAGGTAAGTAACCAAATTTAAATCTGTTCCGGGAAAAAATCGCTATTCGGGAACGGTTTCGGGAACGGTTGCGTAAATATATTGATTTTTTTCAAGATTAATTTTTGTATATCAACGAACCAATCATTAAACTAGACGAATGATTGCATGAGTTGCACTGACTGGTGCGGATGATAATCAAGGAATTTTTCTATATTAACCTATCCAAGTTTGATGGAAACGAAATCACTTACTAATACACTGCCGGCTGCGTATTCTCAGAAAAGTATTTTGGAGAATCTTTTTGGTAAAGTTGTCGCTAATGGAGATTATTATGCTTTTCGTGAATTGTTTACACATCATTACAGGTCCCTTTGTAATTATGCAATGCGTGTGGTCGTGACCCGGGAAATTGCTGAGGAAGTGGTTTCAGATGTTTTTGTAAAACTTTGGAAGAACCGGGAACAAATAGAAGTGCATACTTCTTTCCAGGCTTACATATACAGAGCGGTGAGGAATCAGGCACTTGATTATTTAAAATTACGTATCCACCGCCAGTATGAGCGTGAGTCACTTGACTCGGTTCAATGGAATCTAACCCATGCCGATCATTACACGCCGGTTGAAGAAATGGCTTTTAATGAATTTTATGAGCGTGTGGAAGGTTGCATACAGGATTTACCAAGACAATGCCAGATTATTTTCAGACTTAGCCGTGAAGAAGGCTTGCGTTATCGTGACATTGCGGAGCGACTACAGATCTCTGTGAAAACAGTCGAAACGCAAATGAGCCGCGCACTTAAAGTTTTACGTGAAAGAGTTCCGGAACATCGGTTGGTAGCTTAGTTTGACTTCGGCTGTCAGCTATCGGCTTTCAGTTGGTCGATTTTTGAAATTCCTACACGAAAACAAGGTTTTACAAATAAGAAAATTATAGAATATAGTGGTGTTGGGGCTATATTGGCATACCGAAAGTGAGACACTAAGGTATATGTAGTTCAATTAATTGTTATAACTAAATCTGTTAAAGCGGAAAGCCTCGGCGTCGATTGCCGAAAGCCGACTGCCGACAGCCATTAATATATGTCATTAGAACAAACTTGGCGCTGGTTTGGCCCAAATGATCCTGTTTCGTTACAGGATATTCGTCAGGCGGGAGCCACGGGTATCGTATCCGCATTGCACCATATTCCAAACGGAGTTGTTTGGGAAATCGACGAGATTTTAAATCGAAAAAATATTATAGAAGAGGCTGGCTTGACCTGGTCTGTTGTAGAAAGTGTGCCCGTACATGAAGCAATAAAAACGCGAACGGGTGATTTTGAAAAATACATCCGGAATTATCAACAATCATTGATCAATTTAGGCAAATGTGGAATTGATACGGTTTGTTACAATTTCATGCCGATTCTGGACTGGACAAGAACCGACCTTGATGCTCCTATGCACGACGGTTCGACAGGTTTAAGATTTGATGCGACCCAATTCGCTGCTTTCGATTTATATATTTTAAGAAGAGAAGAGGCAGGAAGTCAATATAGTGAAGAGCAAAAATCTGCTGCGTTAAGCTGGCTGGAAAAGGCAAGCGGCGATGATGTAAATAAACTCACCAGAAACATTATTGCTGGTTTGCCAGGTTCTGAAGAAAGTTTTACGATTGAAGAATTTCGTAAGGTTCTGGATACTTACAAGCATGTCGGTGATCTGGAATTACGGACGCACCTGTATCAATTTATTCAGGCCATCGCACCAGTTGCAGAGCAAGCAGGTATAAATCTGGCTATTCATCCCGACGATCCTCCTTATCCGATTTTAGGTTTACCGCGGGTTGTCAGCACCGAAAATGATGCCACTCTTTTGCTGGATGCTTATGACAACAAATCAAACGGATTGTGTTTTTGCACCGGTTCTTATGGCGTTCGAGCTGATAATGACCTTTCGGGAATGGTGAGCCGTTTGGGACACAAAATTAATTTTATCCATTTGAGAGCAACCAGACGTGAACCGGACGGAAGTTTTTACGAAGCGGATCATTTGAATGGCGATGTAGATATGTACAGCGTTATGCATGCGCTGATCATTGAGCAAAAAAGAAGAATCTCGGAAGGAAGAAATGATTTAAGAATGCCTTTCCGTCCGGATCATGGTCATAGGATGCTGGATGATCTGACCGCAACCAAGCGGATGAATCCGGGATATACTGCCATTGGCCGGTTACGCGGACTTGCAGAATTGCGTGGTTTGGAAATGGGAATCAAAAGAAGTTTGGAATAACATATCAAAAAAGACTGAAAGCTGAAAGCCGACAGCCGACGTAAAAATTCAGCAATGATCAATACAAACACGACCGCCCAGAAGACGTTTATTGACGAGGATTTTCTATTACGCTCTGAAACAGCACGCATATTATACCATGACTATGCGAAGGAAATGCCGATTATCGATTATCACTGCCACCTTCCGCCAGATCAGATCGCGGAGGATAAACAGTTCGAAAACCTGACGCAGATCTGGTTATATGGCGACCACTACAAATGGCGGGCGATGCGTGCGAATGGGATTGATGAAAAATATTGCACCGGAAATGCGGGCGACTGGGAAAAGTTTGAACAATGGGCAGTTACGGTTCCATATACGATGCGTAATCCGTTATATCACTGGACGCATCTGGAATTGCTCAGGTATTTTGATATTGATATTATCCTGAATAAAGATACAGCACGAGAGATTTACGATGAATGCTCTGCAAAATTGAAGCAGAAAGATTTCAGCGTGCGCGGTTTGTTGAAACGTATGAATGTAAAAGTAATCTGTACAACAGATGACCCTACGGATTCACTACAATATCATAAGCAAATCAGGGACAGCAGTTTTGATATTAAGGTGCTGCCAACTTTCCGTCCGGATAAGGCGATGTTATTAATCGATTCTCCTGCTGATTTTCAAGAATATCTGAATAAATTATTTCAGGTTGCAGGTGTATCGAATGGCAGTACTTACGAAGATTTGCTGGCTGCGCTAAAAAATCGGCATGACTTTTTTGCAGAAATGGGAGGGCGCTTGTCTGACCATGGCCTGGAACATATTTATGCATCATTCGACGAATCTGCTGCACGCACTGCATTAGTAGAAACGCTGTCGGGCAAGACAAGTTCGGCTGAATTACGTACCGCTTTTAAGTCAGTTCTGCTTTATGATCTTGCCAAAATGGATCATAGCAAGGAGTGGGCGCAACAGTTTCACCTTGGTGCACTGAGAAACAATAATTCCCGGATGCTTAACAATCTTGGGCCGGATACGGGTTGGGACTCTATCGGAGATTATAGCCAGGCGCAGGCCTTGTCGAAATTCCTTAATAAACTTGATTCAACGGATCAGCTGGCGAAAACAGTTTTGTATAACCTGAATCCAGGTGATAACGAAGTTTTGGCAACAATGACCGGGAATTTCAACGACGGAACGATACCGGGAAAAATGCAATTTGGCTCCGGCTGGTGGTTCCTTGACCAGAAAGACGGAATGGAAAAGCAGATGAATGCCCTTTCTAATATGGGTCTGTTGAGCCGTTTTGTAGGTATGCTTACTGATTCGCGAAGTTTTCTTTCTTATCCACGTCACGAATATTTCCGCAGAATTCTTTGCAACCTGATTGGTAATGACGTTGAAAATGGAGAGCTGCCAAAAGATATTCCGTGGTTAGGGAAAATGGTAGCGGATATTTCTTACCATAATGCTAAAAATTATTTTGGGTTTTGATCGCAGCGAATCGTTTTTGAAAACCTTCTTGCAGAAAGCCGGTCTGATTTTGCAAATCGGCCGGCTTTTGGTATAACTTAGCGGTCAGTACTTTAAACCTATTCCGGCATTTAGAAACTGATGCCAACTTAACCATTTCAGATTAAAATTGAATAAGTAATTATGTCTAAAATAGTAACATTCGGAGAAGTTTTAATGCGTTTGTCGACGCCGGGTTTTTCACGTTTCGAACAGGCGCGACAGCTTGACGTTACCTATGCCGGCGGAGAGGCTAATGTTGCTTCAGCACTGGCATATTGGGGGCATCATACCGCTCACGTTACCCGCTTTCCAGATTCTCCGATTGGACGAGCAGCGGCTCAGTATCTTCATTTTCATGGTGTTGATATTTCAAATATTTTATATGGAGGGCCTAGAATGGCCGTTTATTTTTTGGAAACAGGTGCAGCCTTGCGTGCCAGCCAGATCGTCTACGACCGGGTAAATTCATCGCTTGCGACCATTGATCCGAATGAATTAAACTGGGACGAAATATTGAAAGATGCCACCTGGTTCCACTGGGCTGGTATTACTCCGGCACTCTCCCAGGGAGCTGCGGACGCCTGTCTTGCCGGGATTGAGGCTGCGCGCAGAAAAGGAATAACAGTTTCAGGTGATATATTTTACCGTGCCAATTTATGGAAATATGGTAAAAAACCTTCTGACATACTTCCGGCGCTGACTGCCGGAACGGATATTGTGATCGCGAATCGTGAAAACATCAAGGAAATATTTGGTATTGAGGGAAACGATTTTATTGAATCCTGTGTCAATTTAAAGAAGGCTTTTCCGCAGGTTAGTAGAGTTGTAGATACCAAACGGACTTCCCTGAGTGCAACGCATAATCTGCTTAGAGCATATCTTTGGAATGGAACAAGTGTTTTGGAGACGCCGGACATTGATATAAATCCGATCATCGACCGGGTTGGGGGAGGAGATGCCTTCATCGCGGGGCTGATTCACGGTTTAATCTCCTTCAATGACGAACAAAAAGCACTAGAATTCGGCGTTGCAGCATCTGCACTGAAACATACAATCGAAGGTGATGCGCTGATTTCAACGGTTGCGGAAGTGGAAGCAATCCGTCAGGGCGAAACATCCGGAAGAATCAGGAGATAAATAACTGAATGTCCAGATTAACAAAATAATTACGGTTTGCAGCACGGTCTAGACTAGATCTGGAAATTTTTGGGAAAAAGGTGCATCGCACCAAAATAATTGTAGCACCCGTGGTCCACGAATTATGGTAACTAAGGTGCAGCGCACCGTAATAAAACACGAATGTCCAAAATTTGAAATATAAAATATGGCAACAATAGATAAAGATACCACGATCATTTTATTGAATGAAACCGGAATATTACCTCTTTTTTACCATGCTGATGTTGAAGTCGCTAAAAAGGTTTTAATCGCAAGTTATAATGGCGGCGCCAGAGCATTTGAGTTCACCAATCGCGGTGCAAACGCTTATGAGGTTTTTGTTGATCTTATAGCCTATGCGCTTGAAAACTTACCTGGTCTTGCATTGGGAATTGGTACTGTTTACGATGCAGAAACGGCTCAGAAATATATTGATGCAGGTGCAGATTTCGTAGTGGCCCCATTCACCAATCCGGAAGTTGGAGAAGTTTGTAAAAAGGCAAATATTCCCTGGATACCAGGAATTGCGACGCTAACTGAAATTTTCCACGCACTAAAAGGTGGTGCAGAAGTAGTAAAACTATTCCCGGGTGAAGTGGTTGGTTCTGCTTTTGTAAAAGCTGTAAAGGGACCGATGCCCCATGTGAAAATCGTGGTAACCGGCGGCGTTTCTCCAACAAAAGAAAGCATCGAAGAATGGTTTGGTGCCGGTGCTTATGGCGTCGGAATGGGGTCAAATCTTTTCCCGAAAAATGTAATAAGCGAAGGAAATTATGCCTGGATCGAAGCAAAAGTTGCTGAAAGTATTGCTTTGATTAAGGAGTTTAGAGCAAAAGTTTAATACTTTATATCATCATAAAAAGCTCAATAGGCCATATCGTCTGTTGAGCTTTTGTTTTTCGGGCAAGCAAGGAAATGGTCAGCTTAATATTCAAGGATATCGCTCAACCTTACCGAAAAATCGACCAGTACATCATCACCAGTTAAAACATCATCAAAAGCGTATGTCCTGATCTCCTTACCGGGCTGATAAACGTATGTGATTTGCTTTTCCGTGGAAACAAGCCAGGCAAGTCTGACACCATTATCGATCCATTTTTGCATCTTCGCTTTCAGATCCATCAAACTATCCGTTTCCGATTTTAATTCAATAATGAAGTCGGGAACGAGATACGGGAAAGATTTTTTCTCCGACATGGAAAGTGCATTCCAGCGTTCAATTCTGATCCAGGCAGCGTCAGGAACACGCATCGAGGAATCTGACAAAAAGAAACCACCATTCGATTCCAAGACTTTTCCAAGTTTTTTTCTTCTATTCCAAAGTCCTAATTCGGTGATAAGCTCACTATTGTTAGAGCTGCTTAGCGCAAAAGTTGGTGTCATATTTATGAATAATTGACCTTGTTCATCACGTTCTACAAACAGATCGGGATTGGCGACGCTAAAAGCTACCAGTTCATCATCTGTAAAAGATCCAAGGGCCGGAATATTCAATGGAATGATCATAACCGTCTTTTTTTTGTTTTATCAAATATAATCAATGTGCCTCACTATCACCAAATCCTAGGCTCCCAAGAATTCCAGATGTTTCAATGCCGCGCGTAGTTCTGCATAGGTGACATCATCCGGTAAGGCCGCTTTTGCTTCATTCAGGGTTACTTGTTTATTTTCCATAAAATAGTCGATGACCTTATTTATTTTCTCTTTCGGGAAAATATCAAAAATTTCCAGCTCTCCTGTTCCGATGTAATGTGCGAGGTGTGTCTCAATCGTGGAAACTCCAAAACCTCTCTCTTCCGCAATTTCTTCGATATTCTTCCCGGAGTGAAATAGGTCAAAACTGACTTTCTTCGTATCCACTTTTTCCTTTTTTAGCGGAATTTCTATAGTACCCTTATCAATCTGGTTTTGTTCACAGTAATCAATAACCATTTTGACCAGTTCTTTTCCGAATTGTTTCACTTTCGCTTTACCAATACCTTTTACACTTTCAAGCTCCGGCAAAGAGGTTGGCAGTTTTTTAACCAATTCCTCCATCGCTTTTTGAGGTAAAATCATGTATACAAAAACATCATGCTCCGTAGCAACGTTGTTCCGCCAATTTTTTATTGTTTTATAAAGCTCAGGATTTGGAATGTCTTTTGAAACCGATGCCGTAGTTTTGGTAATAGCAGGGCTTTTCGTACTTACCTTGAAATCAATTTCAGCATTTGACTTGGCTCTCAGGTAATGAGAAGTGCTGAATGCCTCCTTGCTAGCCAGCATCACGGCACGTTTAATGAAAATAGCTTTCTGGAAGTTTTCCAGCGCCTGATCAGCCATCTTTTTTACGGCGGTGTTATCAGTTTCAATATCAATAGATCTGCTTTCCTGGTATATAGACTGATCAATTTTATCAAAAAAGTAGACAGCCCCTTTTTGTACACGATCGCTTAAAACTTCATTGTTTTCCGGCAACCCTGGTTCTGCAAAAAACTGGTTCAACTGGTTTCTGAATTTGTCTGCGACATTGAAGATTTCCTGATCTGCCGCAGCCTTAATCAGTTTCATCGTCGTGTTGGCCGATTTATTGATAATGTTCTCATGCTCATCCAACACCCGATTGAGCCGGAAAGCAGCATTTTTTACCTCACTGAAATCAAATAATTCCCATAAAAGCGATCGTTGGAAAACAATTTTTGAGTCGGTTAGTTGATCCGTATCCGGTTCGTTTGCGCTCGCTTCTTTAACATAGGCAGCAACAGTTCCGTCGGTTTTTACACTGTTTAATGAAATTGGCGTGCGTAAAACCATACCTTCAAAACTTTTGCAGCGGCTCAGCGCCACGTAAACCTGGCCGTGAGCAAATGAATTATTTGCGTCGATAATCGCTTTTTCAAAAGTTAATCCCTGACTTTTATGAATGGTGATCGCCCAGGCCAGTTTAAGCGGATATTGGGTAAAACTGCCGATAACCTGCTCATCAATTTCTTTTGTCTGAGGATTCAATGCGTATTTAATATTCTGCCATTCAGCCTTGTGGACGTCAATCTCGGTATAATCTCCTTTGCATTTTACATAAATTGTATCATCTTCAAAACGTGTAACCGTTCCGATCTTCCCATTGTAATACAACTTATCCCGCGAAGAATCATTTTTTACAAACATAACCTGAGCTCCGATTTTCAGCTCCAGGCTTTGTTCGGTTGGAAATGTTTCTTTGACAAAGTTATCAACAACCCTGGCCTCAAAAAATCTGGATTTTCCTTTCAGATCTGCAAGTTTACCGATGTTAATTTCTTGCGCAGACTGGTTATGGGAAGTAAGCGTAATATACCCCTCGTCATCAGCAGGTTTGAAGTTCGGAATATAACGCTGGTTTAAAGCTTCCAAAGTTGCCTTATCCAGATTATTTTCTCGGATTCGGTTTAAGATATCAATAAAAAAAGTATCGGATTGGCGGTAAATATGTTTCAACTCAATGCGTACCGGCGCAGTTTGTTTTAAAGCATTACTGCTAAAAAAATAAAAGGTATCGTAGTAAGGTTTAAGCATACTCCATTCCTGATCTCTCACAACCGGAGAAAGCTGATGTAAATCACCAATCATTAGTAATTGTGTACCGCCAAAGGGTTTTCCTCTTTCTTTATATCTTCTTAAAACCGCATCGATCCCATCCAAAGTATCAGCACGGACCATACTTATTTCATCAATTACCAGCAGATCAAGTCCTTTGATGAGGTTGATTTTCTCAGTATTGAAGCGGCTGTAACGCTGTTCGTTTGTATTACTTTCAGGAATATACGGACCAAAGGGAAGTTGGAAAAAGGAGTGGATGGTTACTCCGCCAGCGTTGATGGCTGCCACGCCGGTCGGTGCCACAATCGCCATTCTTTTACTCAAAGTTTTTTTGAGATTATGTAAAAAAGTGGTTTTACCGGTGCCGGCTTTTCCGGTAAGGAAGATATTTTTGTTGGTATAATGAACGAATTGAGCCGCTAATTCCAGTTGTGTGTTTTGCTCCATGACAGTGGGTTAATTACCGCAGAATTTTGCTTTCGGTTGATAAAGTAAATGTTGGAAACAGACTTTCCGCTTATCCTTTTTTTATTTGTTTTTCGCGATCTTTTCGGTTTTTTGCATGCCGTAGTATCCCGGTGACAAATCATTTTACACTTCACAAATATATCACAATGAAAAACACATTACTATTTACATTCCTTTTACTCATATCTTTTGTCGCACGTGCTCAGGATATCTCCGGGCAGTGGTATGGAATCCTGAAACTTCCAGGTGCTCAATTGAGACTGGTCCTTAATTTATCCAAGAACAACAACGCCTACACAGCAACTTTAGACAGCCCTGATCAGAGTGCAAAGGGGATTCCGGCCAGCAGCGTGGAATATTCCAATATGACTCTGACAACTGCTTTCTCAAATATTAATGCGGAATATCAGGGAACACTGGATGCCGGAAATAGAATTAAAGGTACGTTCAAACAAAATGGCATGTCCTACCCATTAGAATTCGGCCGCGAAGTTCTGGAAGGTCCCAAAGTTCTGCGTCCGCAGGAGCCATCCAAACCTTATGCATATTATACTGAGGACGTTAAATTTGAAAATCAAAAGGAGAAAATTAGACTGGCCGGTACGCTTAGTTTGCCTTCAAAAACGGGAAATTTTCCGGTTGTCATTCTAATTTCTGGCAGCGGTCCGCAAAACCGGGACGAAGAAATCGCCGGACATAAACCATTTCTGGTCATCGCAGATCATTTGACGAAAAACGGGATAGCTGTTTTAAGGTATGATGACCGTGGATCCGGGCAGTCGACGGGAGATTTTAATGCGGCGACTTCCGAAAACTTTGCGACTGACGTAAAATCTGCGATAGCTTATTTGAAAACAAGAAAAGAAATTAATCTAAAAAAGATTGGCTTAATCGGCCACAGCGAGGGTGGGCTGATCGCTCCGATGGTCGCTGCGGATTCTAAGGATGTAGCTTTTATCGTTTTGCTTGCAGGGCCAGGAATTCCCGGGGATCAGATTATGACGAAACAAAATCGTCTGCTTGGAAAGGCTGGTGGTATGCCGGATCAAGCCCTGGATAAATCAGAGCAGATGAACAAAAAGATTTATGCAGTTTTGAAACAAAAATTAGATCTGGCTGAGACAAAGAAGCAGATTAAAGTACTTCTGGAAGATGATCATAACAATGCGCCATCGGACCAGAAACTTTCAGATCGTGACAGGGAGGCAGTAATTTCCAGAATGGTCAATTCAATAGTATCGCCATGGACCCAGTTTTTCATGACTTATGACCCGGCAAAGGCGCTGGAAAATGTAAAATGTCCGGTGCTGGCTTTAAATGGTGAGAAGGACTTACAGGTACCGCCCAAAGAAAATCTTGAAGCCATCAAAATTGCGCTTGAAAAAGGGGGAAACAAAAGTTTTACAACAAAGGAATTACCAAACCTGAACCATCTTTTTCAGGAAAGTAAGACTGGCGCACCCAGTGAGTATGGGACAATAGAGCAAACTTTTTCGCCAGCCGCTTTGACTGAAATAACAATCTGGATTGGTCAAACGGTTAGATAATCATACGCGATCATCCATTTTATCCCGGATTTTATTTTGTGTAAAATCCGGGATCTTTGTATCTTTTTGTTGGTAAAATGCTCTGGTAATTTTAATTGATCTATTAAGAAAATGCTGATTCCCGCCCTTCTCCTTTCGGTAGTATTTAGCTCGATGGCTTTTATTGTTACAAAAAGCAATGCCAAATTCATTCTGTCCGGTTACAATACCATGTCAGAAGCGCAGAGAGATTCCGTTGATATTGACGCATATCTGAAATTTTATAAGCAATTCCATTTGTTTTTAGGTTTGTCTGTTTTAGCAGGTATGTTGCTGTTAGAGATGGTTGATAAAAACCTGGCTGGGGTTTTTCTTGGGATGTATCCGTTGCTGGCCTACCTTTATTTCATTTTAAAAAGTCGAAAGTATTTTTCAGAAGTTAAAAATCAAAAAGTTGGAAATTTGATCGTTGTTGCGGTTTTGATTTGTGCAGTCGGCGGTGTGGGATACTTGTTTTTCAATGGGTTGAGGAATGGCGAAATTCAGTTAAATGCTGATAATTTGGAAATTACGGGAATGTATGGTGAGAAAATTGATCGGGATAAAATCATTGGGACTAAGCTGGTATCTGAATTGCCAGAAATAAAAATCAGGTCAAACGGCTTTTCTGCGGGTGATTTCAGGAAAGGATATTTCAGGACGGAAGAGGGGAAAACAGTGAAACTGATTGTCAATAATAATGAAAAGCCTATCCTTTTGCTTAATACCCGGGAAGGAGAAATATATTTTAGTTCAACTATTCAGTCTTCCGAGGATTTAATTGGCAGGATTGAGAAATGGCGGAAGCCTTAATTGATTATTATTTTGCAAAATATATTGTGTATAAACTAACACAGTTGTTATGTTTTCTAAACACACACTGAACCATATGAGCACTAATCGAAAGGAACTGTCATTAACGGAACTCGATGAACGTTTTGACAAAGTTGAAAAAATGATGACGGAGATTACTAAAAGTAAAGTCGTTATCGCAGATAAAGAATATCATTTATCTGAATAGATCACGACTTCAGATTACGCAAAAAATAATGGCCTGGCAATCGACAGAGTACACAACTGGATCACACGCGGCGTAATTCCATCCGACTGTGTGATTGTGGTTCCTGAGCTAAACCATCTAAAATTAATTAAAGATCAGGTCTATCAGACAAGAGCTACAACGTGATATTCTCGCAACAAAAAACGACCCCTTCAGAATAATTGACGGGATCGTTTTTATCTCAGAAACAGAAAATTTAATTTATAATTGTCTCTTTTTTTGAAAGTAATTTTAAGTTTTCGGTAACAGCATGATTAAATCCGGAGAGTGCAGAAAGATCAGCTCCCCATAAATTCTGATCAGTTAATACTGCGTTAACGAGTTCGGTTGAAGACGGTGAATTTTCCCATTTTTCTGCGAAATATGATGCGGAATCGCAGCGGATTGGATATAATTCACCATTTCTATCACCGGAATAAATTCCTTCAACCAGTTGCACAGGCTTCATGAATAGTAGAAATGCAGCGAATCCTTTGGCAAAAAGGGCCGGAACTTCACTGGATTGTTGATAATGATTTAACAGCGTAGGAATATTACGCATTTTCATTTTAGCGGTATACTGAACGGTGATATCAATCAATTGATGACGAATGAATGGATTTCTGAAACGGTCCAGAACCTGATTCCCAAATTCCTGCGCACGTACCTGATCAACGTCATAAGGAATTGCAGGCGCTAATTCTTTCAACATCACCCCCGCAATGAAATCAGCAGTTTCCGGGTTTTCCATACTTTCCCTGACCGTATTAAGTCCGCTTAAAAAACACAAGCCGGAAGCCAAGGTATGCGTACCATTTAATAGGCGCAATTTTAATTCACGGAAAAGATCAATGTTGGGCTCAATCACCACACCTTTGTCTGCCTGTGCAAAAGTTAAAACCGATTTTACGTGATCACCACCTTCTATCGCCCATAAACTATAAACCTCTGAAACGATCAATAAATCATCTTTATAGCCGGATTTTTCACTTAATTCCGCAACCGTTTCCGCGTCCGGTTTTCCCGGAACAATACGGTCAACCAGAGAATTGCAGAAATGGTTATGTTGTTCCAGCCAGCTAGTAAAATCAGCACCCAAAGTATGCTGTTCAGCTTGTTTCAGAACGATTTCACGAAGTTTAGTGCCATTGCCAACAATCAGTTCAGTCGGAACTATGACCATACCAGATTCTGCTGAGCCTGAAAATGCTTTGAAACGTTCGAATAAAAATGCGGTAAGTTTGCCTGGAAAAGAAACGGGTGGAGAAGCTTCTAAATTATCATCCGCAAACTGAATACCGACTTCGGTTGTATTCGAAATCACAATCTGCATTTCAGGATTATGTGCGCATTCCAGAATCTCAGCCCAGTGATTGCTCGCTGAAAGTGTTCTGCTGATCGCGCTGTTTATAACTGTTTCATCAATCTGCTTTCCGTTTTCGATGCCACGAATACTATGGGAAAATATATTTTTCTGAGTTCCAAAAGCGTCAACGCCACCTTGGGATGTAGATTTTACTACAACAATCCGGCCATTAAAAATGCCTTGCTGGTTAGCCTTATTGACAAAAAAGTCGGGGAGGCCGCGTAATAGAACGCCGGTACCAAACTGGATGATCTTTTCAGGTAAAGCGAGCAGTTTTTTATGGTCTGGATATAATTCAGGTCTTAGTTCAATCAGTTCGGGAGAAAGCTGTGGTGCAGTCATTTTTTTTAGTTTCTTGTACATAACTATGACGGCGATTCCTGAATCAAACCCCTAAAAAAAGAGGCACCGTTTGATGCCTCTTTTACTATATTAATTTGAGATCCGAAGATCTTAAAAATCTCATGTTCTAAGCATTCAGTGTTACAAAACCGCTTTCTTCTTTTTCTTTCTTTTCATCAGGGAAAACGAAAGTTGTCGCTTTGTTTACTTTTTCCGGTAGAAGCGCGATAGCCAGCACTTCGTCAACTTTATCCACATAATGGAATTTCAAATCCTGGATATAGTTTGCAGGTACTTCTTCAACATCTTTACGGTTTTTCACGCACATGATAATTTCTTTCACACCAGCTCTTCTTGCAGCCAAGATTTTTTCTTTAATCCCGCCAACAGGAAGTACTTTTCCACGGAGTGTAATTTCACCTGTCATCGCCAGAAACGGACGGATACGACGTTGCGTAAAAATAGAAGCCATCGAAGTTATCATCGTGATACCAGCCGAAGGACCGTCTTTCGGAACCGCTCCGGCAGGAACATGCACGTGCAAATCGTAATGGTTGAATATGCGGTAATCAATATCTAATTCGTCAGAATGCGCTTTAAGATAAGAAAGTGCAGTGATCGCAGATTCCTTCATTACATCGCCAAGCTGACCAGACAGCGTCAAACCACCTTTTCCGCGACTTAAACTTGTTTCAATGAACAGAATCTCGCCACCAACAGACGTCCATGCAAGGCCAGTAACGACACCCGCAAAATCATTGTCCTGATATAGATCTTTGTCAAAAATCTCTGCTCCCAGGAATTTTTCTACATGTTCAATCTTGATCGTTTTAGGGTAATCCTGATCCATTGCAACCGATTTTGCAATTTTCCGGACAAGTGTTCCCACTTTTTGTTCAAGATTACGTACACCTGATTCCCGGGTATATCCTTCGATTACCCGAAGAAGTGCCGCATCGTCAAATTTTATGTCGGTTGCTTTCAAACCGTGATCCTTACGCTGTTTAGGCACCAGATAACGTTTCGCGATCTGCAATTTTTCTTCAATGGTATAACCCGTCATCTCAATAATTTCCATCCGGTCGCGAAGTGCCGGATGGATAGTATCCAAAGCATTGGCTGTCGCAACAAAAAGTACGCGGGAAAGATCGTATTCTACTTCAAGATAATTATCTGTGAAGGAAGAATTTTGTTCCGGGTCTAAAACTTCCAGCAGCGCCGAAGCAGGATCGCCCCGGTAATCGGAGCTTACCTTATCAATTTCATCAAGAATAAAAACCGGATTTGCAGAACCCGCTTTTTTGATATTCTGGACTATTTTTCCAGGCATTGCGCCGATATAGGTTTTACGATGTCCGCGTATTTCTGCTTCATCATGCACACCACCGAGCGCCATGCGGATATATTCACGGTTCAAAGACTTTGCAATGGATTTCCCCAAAGAAGTTTTACCTACGCCGGGAGGGCCATACAAACAAAGAATTGGCGCTTTCAAATTGCCTTTCAGTTTCAAAACCGCCAGGTATTCAATAATTCTTTCTTTTACTTTTTCTAAACCGAAGTGATCAGCATCCAGCACTTTTTGCGCACGGACAAGATCAAAATTGTCTTTTGTATATTCACCCCATGGCAAGTCAACCAGCGTTTCCAGGTAATTTAAGGTTACCGGATATTCTGGTGCCATCGGGTTAATGCGTTGCAATTTTGCAAGTTCTTTATCAAAATGTAAACGGACCGTATCCGACCATTTTTTCTGGCTTGCTTTCGCACGGATATCATCCATATCGCGCTCCGGACTATCGATTCCCAGCTCATCATGCAAAACTTTTATTTGCTGACGCAGGTAATAATCACGTTGCTGCTGATCGATATCAGAACTTGCTTTCGACTGGATTTCACGTTTCAATTCAAGCATTTCGATCTCCCGCATCATATACTGAAGCAAAAGTGTAGCTTGCTTGTGTCCGTTTTTCTCTTCCAGCAATCTTTGCTTGTCTGCAACTTCAACGTTAATATTTGAAGACAGAAAATGAATCAGAAAAACCGGGCTTTCAATATTATCGAGTGCAATTCTTGCTTCCTGAGGAATTTCCGGATTCAGGCGCATGATCTTGTGCGCACCGTCCCGAAGCGATTGTAACAGCGCTTTCGATTCTTTTTTAGTAGGAGCAATAAAGGTATCTTCAATCGCTTCAACCTCGGCAGTCAGGTATGGGTCTTCGCTTAAAATCTTTTTAATCTCAAAACGCTGACGCCCCTGAACGATGATCGTAACATTACCATCCGGTAAAGTTATCATTTTAAGAATGTGTGCAACCGTTCCGATCTTATGCAGATCTTCCGCCGTAGGATCTTCTTTATTGGGTTTTGCCTGCGTGACAGCACCCAGAATCCGCATGTTGATATCCGAATTCCGATATATTTTTTTTACTAAACGAATAGCTTTCTGGCGCACTACGGTAACCGGAATTACCATACCAGGAAAAAGTACAGTTTGCCTGATTGGCAAAATAGCAAGCTCATTAGGTACTTCAAATGGTTCATCGGATCCCTCAGGACCACCAAGGGGGACAATTTCCAGGCTATCTAAATCCGAATCGGACATAAGTAGCCGACTATAGAGGTCAGATGGTTCAAATTTCATAGGCATTCTGCCATAATGACAGATAATCTTTTCCTAATTTATAAATAATGACTTTCAAAAGAAAGGGAATATAAAAACAAAATAGCCGTGCCAAAGTAATTATTGTCAGGCCATTCTCTATATAACTCGTTTAAAGTGACTGTACTGTTTGTCCTTTTTTAAATAAAAAAGTTTTTTGGCCCGCCAGGGATTTTACATTGGTCATATTGACTTGATCGTCAAATACTTCCATTAGAATACTGTTCTGTAGTTTCCACCCCTGGGTAGTTTCGGAAAATGGTATTTCGAGATAAACCCAGGTTGCGTCGGCCTCTTCTTCTTTGCCAAGATACTGGACTTCTGCTTTTTTCTGCGCGTTGGTCAGAATAAAATGTTTGCGGATATACCGCTCAACGAATGGATTATTCTGATCGTTATTCTTGATCGTAAAGATCTTTTTGTTGTTGTCTTCAGAAATTCCCTTTTCAAGATCGTCTGTAAAAATACGGATGCTGATTTGAAAAGATTTTCCTGGTTTGTCATATTGCATTTGCGTTACGCTTACATGATATTCATGTTTTGGAGCAAGTGCGCTTGACAAACAAAAGATAATAATCAGAAATGGCAGAAAAAATATCTTCAATGCAAACGTATAAGAAGATGTAAAATTTGTTTAAATAACCGGCCTCTGTTTCAGAGACCGGTTAAAAATATTTTTAGAAAACAGCTTTCCAAACATCATTGAAAATTGCGAAAGCCATCAGGCCAAGCAACAATACCATTCCCACTTTTTGGGCATTTTCAAGAAAAACATCTGACGGTTTACGGCCTGAAATAATTTCATAGGAAAGAATTACAGCGTGACCACCATCCAGTGCCGGAATTGGTAAGGCATTCATAAATGCCAAAACCATGGAAAGAAGCCCGGTTAAATACCAGAAACGGCTCCAATCCCAGACTCCGCCAAACATCCGTGCAATACCAATCGGACCGCTTAATGCTTTTGAAGCTGAAACCTCACCACGGAATATTTTACCAAAACCTTTAACATTATTGAAAACTACGGCGAAAGCATTTTCCGTACCTTTAGCCATTGCCTGGCCCAATGTATAATTTACGGTTGTAAACGAAAGAAGACTTTCAATGCCTATACCAATAGTACCTTCCGCCGAAACTTTGACGTTTACATCTTCCTGTTTGCCATCCCGTAAAACAACAAATTTTGCAGTCTGGTTTTTCAGGGTTGGGAGCTGAGCTTGTAATTCGTGATAGAAATTAATTGGAGCGCCATTGATAGCAACGATCTTGTCGCCTACTTCCAGTCCGGCTTTTTCCGCAGGCTCGCCTGGGGCTAATTCTGCAATTTTAAAAGGTCTTGCAGGTCCAATGAAATTTCCTTTTTCTTCCGGATCTGATAGTTTTTCGATAAAGTTGTTGGGTATATCGATATCAATTTCCTGTCCGTTACGGTTCACGGTGTACGAACTATTACTTCCTAAAAATACATCTGAGCCAATAACATCATTGAAATCTGTAAAAGATTTTCCGTTGACTTTAACAATTTTATCTCCCGTTTTCAGACCGATCTGTTTCGCAAGATCACCCGCTACAATACCGTATTTATTAACTTCTTCTTTCGAAAGAACCTTTTCGCCGTCCTTATAAGCAATAACGATAAAGATAAATACACCGACAATAACATTTACGATAATACCGCCAAGCATTACTATTAGTCGCTGCCATGCTGGTTTCGAACGAAATTCCCATGGCTGAGGCTCTTTGTTCATAGCTTCGGTATCCATTGACTCGTCAATCATACCTGATATTTTCACAAATCCACCCAGTGGAATAGCGCCGATTCCGTATTCTGTTTCACCTTTTTGTATACTCCATATCTTCGGAGGAAATCCGATAAAGTACTTTTCCACACGCATACCAAACATTTTAGCGGCAAACATATGCCCCCACTCATGCAATCCCACCAAAATAGACAAACCCAAAATGAGTTGTCCGGCCATAATTAAGATTTCCATTCAGGTCTTTGAAATAATTGAAAATAGATAATGGAAAATTGAAAAAATAAACTGCTTACCTTATGTGATCTACAACTTACGATTTCAAATATTAAACTTTTACTTTTCTTGCTAATACAAATAAACGTAATCTCAAACAGTAAAGTTACGTAAATAGGATAATTTCATTTAAAAACCTTTTACAAACGGTACTTGGGCCTATATTATACTTCGATGTTTATACCCATCATACGCATTAATTCGGAAGCGTTGAACGATTTACAAATGCCATGGTGCAGTTGGTAATCAAATTTGAGCTGGCCGTTTTCGACATCTGAACGGAAATGGAAATTTTGGACGTAATTTTCATTAGCTCCCCATTCCCCCAATTCCAGATCATGCGTCGAAACGAGCCCGGCAGCATTTTTCTGGTGCAATTGGCGAATTAACGCTTCTGCGCCTTTGTGGCGGTCCGCAGAATTTGTTCCTTTTAAAATTTCGTCCAAAAGATAAAAAACCGGTGGTTCAGTTTTTTCGTCCGCCAGTTCCAATAGTTGACGTAAACGTTTAAGTTCTGCATAAAAAGAGGACGTGCTTTCTTCCAGAGAGTCTTGGGTACGCATGCTGCTGAACACGCGAACAGGCGCACAGGAAAACTTAGCAGCAGAAACCACAGCTCCCATTTGTGCCAGAACCAGATTAAGACCGATGGTTCTTAAAAATGTACTTTTTCCAGACATATTGGAGCCTGTTACCAAAGTGGTATGGCCCAATCCGTTCATATTAAAATTATTGCTTACCCGTTTTTCTCTCGGAATAAGCGGATGTCCCATTTGGGTTGTTTCGATATACACATCCTTTTGCCATGTCACCTGTGGCATGGTATGTTCCGGATAAGCAAAGGCATTTCCAGCCAGACTATTCATTGCTTCCGTGTCTGCAAGCACATCCAGCCAGCTGTTTAAATGATCTTTATTTTCAGCTTTCCATTTTTCAAGACCGGCAAGACAATGCATGTCCCACATGGTGGTAATCCCGATAAAAAGGGCAAAAAACGGATGATTTCGATAATCAAGTCTTTCAAATAAAACACCTGCTTTTCTCAAAGAATGCGCAGAACCGCGAATCATCGTCTGGCGTTGTTTCCACCATCTTGAACGGTAAGGTGCGGCGTCGGCGATATCCAGTAAGTCGGCATAGGCAGCCAATGTGAAACCCAGCGCAGTGGTCCGATTTACCAGACCTTGTAAAACTTCCTGGTAACGTTTAAGAATCACCAGATGCCACACAAGGCTCAGAATCAATAGCCATGCAGGAATTAATCCCGCATAAACCAGGCCTCCGATAGCCAAAGTAACCAATGGGAAAAAGCGCCAATTAAGCGATGACCGTAAAGAATCAGGCAATATTTCTGTGGACCAGTCGCGAAAAGCAGTGACCTGTTGGGCAGCGTGTTCGTGTAAAAGAGCCGTCGCTTCCCAGGATTGCCGGAGCTCCGGATTTATTTTAAATTCCTCAACGGCTTCCTGGCGCATCAGGATTTCTTCCAGTGGTGCGTGATTTTTCAGCCAGTTTGCCAGTCTTCGGGCTCCCTCAGAAGTACGTGTTCGGTTTAATAAACGGTATAAGGAGTAGTCTCCGAAAATATCCAGATCCGTGGCAAACGAATGATTTTTTTCCTGGAAATGAATTCCGGTATCTTTTCTTTTGAAACGGAAAGTTAACCGTTCAATTTCATCTTCGTTGATCGTCTGAAGATTCCGTTGGAAGTTACGTTTTGTTTTGGCAGCTTGCTGAAGGCGCATCAAAGCCAGAAATAGTATCGTAGCAATCGCCGTTCCAATTCCCCAACTGGATTGTCCGGTATTGTTCCAAAGCCATGCTGTCCCAAAGATGCTGATGAAGGCAGTAATTCGTCCAATGGCGAGCAAGTTGAAACGCTTCTGCGCAATCGTTTCTGCTAATTTTGCTTTTTGAAGTTCAGTTTCAAAAAAAGTGTGTGGGTTCTTGATTTCCTTTTGATTATCCATCAATGGCTTTCAGCGGTTTCAAACTGTAATTTAATCAGGCTCGCATACAAGCCATTGTTCAATAATGATAATTCCTGATGGGTACCGGATTCTGCAATCTGGCCTTCTTTGATCACGTATATTGAATCGACCATTCTGATGGTTGCTAACCTGTGTGCAATCACAATCGTAGTACGGTTTTTCATCAGATCATTCAATGCTATCTGGACAAGTTTTTCTGATTCTGCATCCAGAGAACTTGTCGCTTCATCCAGTATCAAAATTTTCGGGTCTTTCAGAATTGCTCTGGCGATGGCTATTCTTTGACGCTGTCCGCCCGATAATTTAATACCACGCTCACCAACCACCGTTTCAAATTTTTCAGGGAATGTGTCGATAAATTCCGTGGCATAAGCCTTTTTGGCGGCCTCTAAAATTTCCTCTCTTGTCGCTGATGGTTTTCCGTAAGCTATATTTTCATAAATCGTTCCTCCAAAAAGCATAACTTCCTGCGGAACGATCGCGATATTTTTACGTAATTCAGAAATCCCATAAGCATTTAGAGGTTTTCCGTCAATCAGAATATCTCCCGACTGATGATCATAAAACCGCATAAGCAACTGAATGATCGTCGACTTTCCAGCGCCGCTATAACCAACCAAAGCGATTTTTTCTCCCGCTTTAACATGGAAAGAAATACCTTTCAAAACGGGCAGATCTGCCCTTGACGGATACGAAAACTGTACGTTCTGATAGGAAATATCTCCGGCCATATGCACTGCAGAAGTTTTTGCAGATTCTTCAACCGAGACCTCCGAAGTTTCCTGAAGCAGCTCAAAAATTCTTTCGGATGCACCAACGGTTTTATTGATCTGGGCATACAAGTCGCCCATACCGCCGATGGAAGCACCAATAAATGTTGTATATAAAATAAATGTAAACAAGTCAGAGAGCGACATATCGCCTGATTGAACCAATCCGGCCCCAAACCAGATCACACCCACGATACCACCGAAAATGGCGAAGATAATGAACGATACAAATCCACCGCGAAACGTTGCCGCGTGCAGTGCCAGTTTTACAACACGTCCCAAAGCCGTTTCATAACGGTTAACTTCCAGATGTTCGTTCGTAAATGCTTTTACAACATTAACAGATTGAAGCGTTTCTTCAACGATTACGTTTGCCGCCGCTAATTCATCCTGCGCTTTTTTGGAAAGACGACGAATGTATCTTCCAAAAAACATGGCAGCAATAACCAAAATAGGGAAAGTCCCCATCATGAATAATGTCAGCTTCCAGGAAGTATAAGATATAATCGCGATCCCAACGACCAGCGTAGCAACCTGACGGAAAAACTCAGCAATAGTAAATGACAAAACTCCTTCAAGTTGCGAAACATCGGAAGTTACGCGGCTGGTTAGCTCACCAACGCGGCGTTGTTCCAGAAATCCTAGTGGTAGTGTGATGATTTTGCTATACGTATCACGGCGTAAATCAGCCATTGCCCTTTCGCTTACGCGGGTAAAGAGAAATATTCGCAGGAAAGAAAATATGGACTGAAAGACCAGAACAAAGATCAGAAAGCCTGTAATCTGATTGATCGTGTAGTTGGATTTGCCTTCAATAACTTCAACAATGCTTCCGACAAGTTTTGGAAAAGCAAGGGAAGTAAAAGTTGAAAGTGTCAGGAATACCATCCCGACGATGAAAATCCATTTATATGGAAGTATATAACGAAAAAGGGCGAATGTTTTTTTGAGTCCTTCCCAACTTATTTTTCTTACCGCAAAAGGAGATTCTCCTTCTGCTTCATCACTATTTCTTCTTTTGGCCATTACAAAAAGGTATTCGACACGCGTTTACTTGATTTATTCCTGAATATTTTTCCACATGAGATTTTAACCTCAAACAACTGATTACCATTTACCTATATTCAGAATGGCAAAAGTACGGAATAATTGATAATTAAGTGGCAAGAATAAGAAGTCTGACAATTGAGATTTGTCATGGTTCGGGAAAAATTAGTTGTCAGTTTTTTTACTGAAAAATAACTTGCCGACTCTGTTCATGTGGTCGAGCAACTCCGGGCTGGTTATTTGGTGGTAAACAGATAGGTCAAAAGTGTAGGGTAGTAACAGATCGTCGAGCTGTTCATCTACTTTTCCTAAAATTAACAATGTAAGATTTTTACCTTTCAATGTTAGATCAATGTCAGAACCATTTTTGAAGTTTCCTTTTGCTCTTGATCCATAAAGAGTAGCTTCCTCAATTTCAGGAAAATTTGATAAAACAGATTGAATGCGTTGGATAATATTTTCTTTTAAACCGTATTCCATATTAAATTAGAAACTGTGTCATTTTAATTTGAAAATCTTTAAAGGCGGGATAATATGAAGCAATTATTTTCTTCGTTATTTCATCAACAACTTCTTCATTGTAGGTATGCGTTGTCAAATTCCGGCTATTGATCATATCCATCCAGTTTTCTCCGTCAATAACCAGCCCTTTTTTGAAAGCTTCGCGGGTTGCGCTTCGGGATCCCATGATCGTGGAATTCCCTTCCATTTCAAAAAAATCCTTCATGACGTTCCAGGCCAGTTCGTGGGTATATTCAAATCTTTGTATGAGTCCCTCTCTTTCAAGTTCGGACAAGCCTTCTTTTTGCAGGACTTGAATTGCATTTTCAAGTTTTGAAAACGCTTTATTAAAATTTTGGAATCTTTGAACCCACCGAATATCCTGCTCCATAATTTAAAATCAGATACTTAGCTTATTTTCATTCACTTATTTTTGTTTAAAATTAGTTAAAATTTTGTTAAACCAGTCAGGCGAATTCCTTATCAGGGAAAACGGAACGGCCGGGACTGTTCGCCGAAAATTACATAATCAAAAAATAATAAAAAAAGATTTGATAGCCACGCAACCACTTTGCCGATAACCTCGTAATAGTAAGAAAAAGAAAGACATGCCCGAGTATAACTCCGCCGTTCTTCATGAACTACTCGACGGCTGTTTGAAAAAGAACCGCCGAAGTCAGGAGCTGTTGTATAAACAGTTTTATGGCTACGCTATGAGCATCTGTTTGCGCTATACACGAAGCCGGGAAGAGGCAAAAGAGATACTGAATGATGGCTTTCTGAAAATTTTCACAAAGCTGGATAGTTTCGATCAAAGCCGTTCTTTTAAAAACTGGTTGAGCAGGATAATGATCAACACCGCACTGGATCATTACCGGCATGAAATTCGTCATGAAGTTTTGGATGATGTGGAAGCTGCGGATCAGGTATTTGTGGATGAAACGGTTATCAACAAAATGGCGCATGAAGAAATAATCAGCCTTATCCAGGATCTGACACCCGCATATCGGTTGGTGTTTAGTCTGGCTGTGATTGATGGATACACACACGAAGAAATTGCTGAACAATTGAATATTTCCGTAGGCGCTTCTAAGTCAAACTTGTCGCGGGCACGGGAGAAATTGAGAATTATGCTATCCAAGATAAATATAGACAACTATGAAAGAGTTTCCAGATGACGAACTGGACAAGCTCTTCAGAAAGTCTTCCGAAGAGCTTGATTCCACTTTCGACCCCGACGACTGGAATGCGTTGAAGAGAAAGTTAGATGAACAGGATGGAAAAACCCCGGGCGCATTATTCAAAAAATGGTGGCCGATTGGTCTGCTGGCTTTGCTGTTTATTGCAGGGTTAACGACCTATTTGTTGACAAAAGACGAAGAAACCGGAAAAGTGAGTACCAGCCTTATTCCTGTTGAAAAAATGGTGACAGAAAAATCGGGTCAGGTTGATAATGAGAAGGTTGCCCAAAATTCGAATGAAGCTGTTTTAAATGAATCAGGCTCTGAAACGAAGTTAGAGGTAGAAAATGAGGAAATTGATAGCAATGATCAGGTACTTAAAAATAACCGGGAACAGCAGCGGGAGGAAATTTTACCCAATAAACCTGCTGATAAAAAATTATTTAGTAAAACTGAAAGCAAAAAGATACTGCCCCGTCGCTGGTCTAAGGCAGGCGGAGTGTACTTAGAACCTGACCGTTCTATTGGGAGAAGGGTTGACGGGGCATTTTATTCTAAAAATAAGTCTTCGGGACCTGCCCGAAGTCAGAAAGAAAGTTCTTTGAATGAGGAAAATATGATATTGGGGAAGGGTGAACTAAATACTGAAACCAATTCAGGTAATCTGAGAAACCGGAAAGAAGAAGAGAATAAATTACCGGTCTCTCCGGTTGCCAGCGGTGAGAATAAATCTGTTGTATCAACTAACTTCAACTCAGAAGCTTTGCAAAATAGATTGCAGATAAATGCGAATCTGCTAAAATCGAGAGCGTTGGTAACTAAGAAATCAAACAAATTACCGGAAATTGAAAAAGTTGAAACGCCGAAATTTACGGAACCAACCAAAGCCGCTGAGGAAGAAAGAGAACTGACACCAAAATTTGCAGTTCGGTTTGGTTTTTCTCCGGATCTGAGTTCAGTTGGTCTGAAAAACTTTACAAAACCCGGAACGGCGGTTTCGCTATTAATTGAGTATTCATTTCTACCTAAATTATATTTTCAAACAGGTTTGATGAGAAGCTCGAAAGGATATAATGCGAAGCCGGGAGAATATGAATGGCCAAGTAACTGGAACGATCAGAAAGCCCGGCCGACAAGTGTCGATGCGATTTGTAAGGTTATCGAAGTTCCTTTGAATTTACGATATGATATATCGCAAAAGGATCGGTCTCGATGGTTTGTAGGAGCGGGTGCGTCTTCTTACTACATGCAAGATGAAAAGTATGAATACAATTATGCTCCACATACTTACAATGTAAAATGGTACGAGAAAGAAGCAGCAACGGGCTGGTACTGGCTCAGCCACCTGAATGCTTCGGCGGGATATGAATACCGGTTTTCTAAAAGACTCTCACTTTTGGCAGAACCTTATGTCAGGGTTCCGATCAAGAAAGTGGGTTATGGAAAAGTTAATTTGTTCACAACCGGTGTCTGGTTTTCAATACGGTATACCCCTCATTTTAAATAAGTAATACAATTTTTATCATCATGGCCATTCTCTGGAAATCCGGGGACAGAAAGTCTTTGTGTCAATTTTTTTCATTCCTAATTAATTTATCATGAACGTTACGCAAAAAGAAACAATGAAAAGGGGAGAATTTCTTAGAAGTCTCAGCCTTGGAACATCCACCCTTATGGCCGTTTATTGCCTTGGCTCGCTGACTTCATGCAGCACAGGAGAAATGGATCCGGTTTCTACCCCGACCACGCCGACCACACCAGGCACTTCTTCGGGCGTGACCGGAAATGCTACGACTTCTGCGGGTGCCATCAGCTTTACTGTTGACCTTACAAACGCCACTTATGCCAAGTTAAAAACAGCGGGTTCATTCGCCATTATTGGTGATCTGATCGTGGCCTATTCGACAGCATCGGCCTATGTAGCACTTTCGAAAATTTGTACTCATGAGGGAACGACTGTTCAGTACCGTTCAGGGGAAAATGATATCTATTGTGCAAACCACGGATCAGAATTCAGTTTGACAGGAACAGTGGATAAAGGCCCGGCAGTTGCGGCGCTCAAAGCATACAAGGCTGTAATTTCGGCAGACGGAAATACATTAACAGTAACAGCGTAATCCCGAAAACAATGAAAGCACTCCGCCTCGCAATCATTTTAATTTTTGCCGCAACGACACTTCATGCACAGGATGATTTGCTCAGTGAGCTGAGCAAACTGGATAGTAACAGCACTTCGCCGGTACAAGCAACCTTTAAATCCACCAGGATTATTAACGGGCATTCGGTAGAAACGGTGAAGAAGAATCATATGGATTTTAGAATATCTCACCGTTTTGGAAGATTAAATTCCGGTTCTTATGAACTATACGGATTGGATCAGGCTACCTTACGCTTGGGCTTTGAATATGGCTTGACAGACGACCTGATGATCGGTGTGGGACGAAGTTCAGAACAGAAAGCGTTTGATTTTTTTGGAAAATACCGGCTGATCAAACAATCTACCGGAGCGAGGGAAATCCCGGTTTCTGTAACACTTTTCGGAAGTGCCGCTATCCGGACGGTGCGCCCGGTGACGGAAGAAGAACTGACCCGCAGTTTTCAAAACAAGCTTACCTATGTTTATCAGGCACTTATTGCCCGTAAGTTCAGCGAAAAACTTTCTCTGCAAATTACACCAACCTATCTATATCGAAATCTGCCCGAATTGCAGGGAGATAAGCGAGGGCTTTTCTCTCTGGGTTTAGGCGGACGGCTTAAACTGAGCAAACGTTTCTCCGTCAATGCGGAATATTTCTGGGCAGCACGGGATAAAAACTCAACGCTTCCATATTATGATTCCATGGCCCTTGGCGTTGACATCGATACCGGCGGCCACGTATTTCAGCTTCATTTCACCAATTCTCTGGGTATGATTGAGAAGCAGTTTATCGGAGAAACAACCGGAAGCTGGGGGAAAGGGGATGTTCATTATGGATTTAACATTTCAAGGACTTTCAGTTTTGACAAGAAAAGCAAGCGAGCCAGATAACTAAACAGATCATTTATGAAACATCATATAACCCTGAGCGTGATTTTCCTTGTTATGCTTTCAGGAATATCAGGAATAACTTTTGCTCAGGGCGGCATGTTTGCAACCGCGGCAGGAAATACAAAATTTTCATCCGAAACACCGATGGAAAATATCAACGCGGAGAACAAAAAAACGCAGATTTTGCTGAACACGGCGACGAATGAAATTGCCATTAGAATGAATATGCGGGATTTTGTTTTTCCAAATAAACTGATGCAGGAACATTTTAATGAAAACTACATCGAGTCTGATAAATATCCGACCGGAACATTCAGCGGAAAGCTGGATCAGGTTATCGATTTTTCCAAAAACGGTTCCTATGAAGCGTCGGCAACCGGAAATTTTACAATACACGGGGTCAGTAAAAACAGAACTTTAAAAGGAAAACTAAAAATCGAAGGTGGGAAAATAAACCTTACTTCCGATTTTGAAGTGGCTTTGGTGGACCATAAAATCGATGTGCCACAGATCGTTTTTGTGAAAATTGCACAATCCATAAAAGTGAAAGTAGAATATACCCTCTCGCCTTATAAAAAGTAGGAGAGGGCATATCCGGAAATTACCTTCTTCTCCTTCTTTTCTTTTTGGAAGCAGATTTCTTTTTAGATTTTTTTCTGGAAACCGATCTCTTTTTACGGGTCGGTTTCTTCTTTTTTATTTTGGAATATGATGAAGAGTATTTTCTTACTGTTGGTTTTACGACTTCTTCTTCATCCGCAGCATCGCCCTCACCTTCTTCCACCTGATCATCATTTTCTGATGCAACGGGTTCAATAATTTTTGGAGAAACAGCAGGTAATTTTGAATGGGTGATCTGATCGATATTCGAAGCATTATCAATCCCTTTCAGTCTGAAAGAATAGGAGTAAGGTTTTGCCGGCAGGCGGTACTGCTCTTGAACCCGAGGTGACCAGCTATCATCACCGCCTAATCCCATTTGTGCAAGATCGATATTAACGGTTGTCGAATTACCTCTGACGAAAACCGAAGCACGTTCTTTGGCAGCCAGTAATTCTTTGTCCGTATAATCATGCACATTAAAATTAAACACAGAATCACTGATCGCGATCAGTCCAAGACCATCTTCATTGGTAACGCTTGCCCAGCGAACGTCGGTTTTATTGCCGTTTTCCTGCGGACTGATGTATGGAAAATGCTGGTCAGCGACGATTCCTGCATATAATCCAATCTGTCCGCTGGTCTTCCGGTCTGCATAAGTTTCGAAAGGGCCATTTCCATACCATTCCACTTGATTGTAGCTCACCGGCATTTGAAACTGCATACCAACTTTTGCCAAATAAGGCCATTCGCCGGTTGGGGTGAATGTATTTTGTACATGAATATCACCGGATGCATAAACGGTATAAACTGAACTGACCAGCATGGCACCCGCTCTGCTTCTCAGACTTTTCTTCAACGTAACTTTATAAACATGCGGATTAAGTTTTTCCACACGTAGGTCGGTTCCGGTTAGTTTCAAGGAATCCAGATTCGCCTTTCTCCACTGCGCAGCGAAACTCTGTTTTCCACCTCCTTCGTCATTATCGGTCGGCACACGCCAGAAATTGGCATTTAATCCGGATTCCAGCATTTCTTCTTTTTTGTACGTAAATGAAGAAATTGTTCCGCTTTTTTTGTTGAAACTGACTGAGAAATTCTGGCCGCTGACAGTCACTCCTTTTCCCCGGACAAGGGATAATCTCAAGGCCGGGCTTCGTGTATAGGCAACATCTTTCGGTTCATCTGTCTCAACTTGTACGGGCACTTGATATGAAGCAATTTCATGCCCCGCGGCCGCCCAGGAATTCTGCTTTTTAAGACGTAGGCTGAGGTTTAAAAAATATTCATAACCACCATTAGAAACTGATTTTTTACTAAGAGGGATTTTGTAAGGTATGGTCAACTGCTCCGATTGTTTTGGCAGAACATAAAGACCTTCCAACTTTCCGTCGTCAACAGATTTGCCATTTTGCTGCAAAGACCAGACCAGTTCATAATCTTTCAGGGATATGAAATCGTAGTTATTTTTGATCGTAATTTGCTGCTGACCGGCACGAAGCGTATCAGGCGTTTCAAATTTTACATACTGATAAACCTTTTTGACTTCATTGATCTCGGGCTGCGGAACACGGTCCGGATTTACCAGCCCGTCACCCGCATTCGCTCCGTCGATGTAATTAAAATAATCCCAGTAAAGTGTCCCGTCAGAAGTTTTAAGCTGTAAGCCCTGATCAACCCAATCCCAGATAAAGCCGCCCTGCATGGTGGGATATTTCTCAATGACTTCCCAATATTCTTTAAAATTTCCGATGCTGTTTCCCATTCCATGTGCATATTCGCAGACGATCAATGGCCGGTTTTTATCTTTTTTTACTAATTCGATCATATCACTGACCGACGGATACATCACCGAAATAATATCAAAACTGCTTAATGTCGTAGGTTTGTAATTGCTTCTTCCCTCGTAATGAATCGGACGTGTAGGATCTGACAAACGGATATAATCAGCCATCGCCGTGAAATTTGCGCCCATTCCCGATTCATTTCCCAAAGACCAGATGATGATTGAAGGATGGTTTTTGTCACGTTCCAGCATGGCCGTTCCCCTTGCCAAAAATGCAGCTTTCCATTGCGGTTTGTCAGCCAGAATGATATTTTTCTGCCATAATTCATGGCTTTCAATATTGGCTTCATCCATGACATACAAACCGTATTCATCGCAGAGATCATACCACTCCGGAACATTCGGGTAGTGCGAAGTTCTGACGGTATTGATGTTATGCTGTTTCATCAGCGTGATATCCTTGATCATCGACTCCCGGCTTATTACACGACCAGTTTCAGGATCAAATTCGTGGCGGTTAACGCCTTTGATCGTAATTGCCTTTCCATTCACCAACAATTGTCCACCAGCTATTTTAATATCCCTGAACCCAACCCGCTGGCTTACAGCCTCGATGGTCTGTCCGTTTGAATTCAGGATTTGGATTGTAAGCGTGTAGAGATTAGGATCTTCTGCGCTCCATTTTTTGGGATTACTAACAGGAATGTCAATACGGACCGGAACTTCACCGCCTGATTCCAGATTGCCAATCAGATGATTCATTGGAGAAACAATGACTGATTTTTTGTCATCATATAAAGTCAATACCAGCTGATTTCCGGCGGCTGCCTGTTTGGAAAAATTCTTTACAAACGTGCTGACCTTCAATGTGGCATTTTGAAAACTGGCATCCAGATCTGTGCGTACAGAAAAATCGTTGATGTGAATATCCGGAACCATAATCAGGTTGACATCACGATAAATTCCGGATAACCGCCAGAAATCCTGATCTTCAAGGTAACTTCCATCCGACCAATTGACGACTTCAACAGCCAGATCATTTATTCCGGATTTAATATCTTCTGTAACGTTAAATTCAAAAGGCGTCATGCTATCTTCATGGTAGCCAATTGCCACGCCGTTCAACCATACATAACAAGCCGACTGAACACCCTGGAACTGAAGGAAAAATGTTTTTCCCTTGTCGCTTTCGGAGACATTAAACGTTGTCCGGTAAAGTCCTGTTGCATTTGTATCTGCATCAATGCCTGGCGGATTTGCTTTGAACGGATGTTTGATGTTGGTAAAAACCGGTTTGTCGTATGCTCTTCCTTCTCTTGCGCCCACTACCTGCCAGTTGGAAGGGACAGGAATATCATCCCAATTACTGGTTGAAACACTGGGCTTGAAAAAATCAGAAGGAGCTTGGGAAGGATGTGAGGCCCATTTGAACTTCCAGCTGCCATTTAATGAACGGACAAAAGGAGATTTTTTATCAAGTTGAAGTGCACTTTTTTCATTGGCATAAGGCACAAAATCAGCACGTCCTTTTTCCGTATTGACGCTGATGATTTCAGGATCTTTCCATTCCGGAACAGTTTGTGCAGAGGTTGATAAGGTATTTAAAAAGAGAAGTATAGAGAATGTTAGAAAACGGCAGTCATTCAGGTGATACATGTTTTTACTAAATCGGGATGAAGTTTTCTTATTACAAAAGTAACTTGAAAGCGAAGTTTTGGCTGTTTGTAAAAGTATTAAATGTAGTATCAAACAAAAAAGAAACTAAGCTTAAAAATAGCCTTCATTGCGGTTTTATTTCGATAATGCTTTTATTTGTTCTCTTAATATAAAAATCTGAATATGCTGCTTGCTGTCGATGTTGGTAATACGGATACTGTTTTTGGGCTATATCAAACGGGTGCCTGGTCGCATATCTGGCGTGAGCGTTCCCTTAGTCAGGAAAGCGAATCCCATTATGCATCGAAGTTGATGCTTCATTTTCTGGAAGCAGGCATATCGTTTGATGCGGTCAATACGGTAGTTTTAAGCAGTGTAGTTCCGGATCTTACGCCGGTTATTCAAAAAATGTTAGGATCGCTTTTTCAGGTTGAAACCATCACTGTGGGGCCGAATACATATCCCGGGTTAAGTATTGCTATTGACCATCCTCACGAATTAGGAGCTGATCTGATCGCCAACGCCGTGGCGGTGATGAGCCGTTATCAGCAAAACTGCGTGGTTGTTGATTTCGGTACAGCACTGACTTTTACAACTGTTTCGAAAAAAGGTGAGCTGTTAGGCGTGGCAATTTTGCCAGGTTTAGTAACAGCCGTAAAAGCATTATTTGCAAATACAGCCCAACTTCCCGAAGTACCCCTAAAGCTCCCGGAATCAGCGATTGGGAAAAATACAGTTCAGTCCATACAAGCCGGGATTTTACTTGGGTATGAAGGTTTGGTGAAATCCTTGATTCAACGGATCCGTTCCGAAATGGGTGGGGAATGTATTGCTGTGGCGACAGGCGGTTTGTCTTCCATTATTGATACGCTCCGGGACGAGTTTGTTGAAATCGACAGAAAGCTTACGCTCGACGGATTACGGATTATTGGAGAGAAAGTAAATGAGCATTGATATTATATTTATTTTAAATCTCAATTGCTGACATCCCTGAAATTTCCACTTTCAATTTTTTGCAGACTACTTAAATCCTGATTGTAAAGATAAACCCAGCAGGAAAGTAGCGATCCGTTTTGTATCCGGACGGGGATTATTTTTCTTAGATACAGACTTTGTATCTCGTCTTCAAGGACATCTTCATATGCGTCCAGTTCTTTTAATAAAATTTCTTTTTCTTCAAGTCTGTAAATTTCTCCATATACCTGGCTGTCAGCATTTTCATCGTATATAGCACCGGGATACCAGCTGATTTTATATAGCGATCCGGGGAATGTTCCTGCGCCTTCCCATGTTGATAGGCTATGCAGACGCTGAGCGAAAGGATTTGAAAATCCATGCATCAAAGTGCCGTAGGTAAACAAGAATTCGGTATCAGCTGCCATATAAATAAATAATTTAAATCTATCTGGTAAAAATAATATTAGATAGAATTTTTCGGTTCTAATATAGATTCCATAATTCTTAATAACTATTCAGAATGGGATTTTTCTTATATTTACGAGTAGAGCTCTTCATCTAACCCAGAATTGATATGTACGAAAAGAATCTCGGTACGAAACAAAAGGCGTTACGAATTAATCTTGACCGCCGGATTTATGGCTCATTTGCTGAAATCGGTGCAGGACAGGAAACGGCGGCGTTCTTTTTCAAATCAGGCGGTGCATCAGGTACAGTAGCCAAGACGATGTCGGCTTACGATATGACTTTTAGCGACGCAATCTACGGGACGGAAGAAGGCGGCCGGTATGTCGTAGAATCAAGATTGATGAAGATGCTTAACCGGGAATATAATCTGGTTGAAAAACGTCTTCAGGAGAAAAGAGGCGAGGAGAGTCAATTTTTTGCTTTTGCCAATACCGTTGTTGCGCTTAATTTTCAAAAAACCAACGAATCTCATGGATGGATCGGTTTACAATTTCAATTAACCCCACTTGGGCCTACAAATTATGTGGTTATTCACGTACGTATGCGTGATGACGAGAACCTTCTTCAGCAGCAGGCACTTGGGATTATCGGTGTAAATTTGATGTACGGATGTTTCTTTTACCACAAATCGCCTGAAATACTTCTATTATCGCTGATGGACGATCTTACGCCCGACAGGATAGAAATTGATATGGTTCGTTTCAGCGGCCCGGATTTCGTGAAAGTTGACAACCGATTGATGAGCCTTCGTCTGGTAAAAAACGGTTTTACAGATGCTGCTTTATTTGGCTCTGACGGCGGTGTTTTACAGCCTTCGGAAGCCTTATACAAAAAACATATTCTAATGATGCGCGGGCGGTTGCGTCCAATCACCAACGTGCATATTGACCTGATCAGTAACGGACAAAAGCAGTTTCTGGCTGAACCGGATGTGGATGAATCGAAAGTGGTTCTGGTTTCTGAGCTTACTCTGCACAACCTGAAGGGATCCGATAAAGATATTGACGAAAAAGATTTCCTTGACCGGGTCGATATTTTGTGTTCTCTGGGACATATGGTAATGATCTCGAATCACCATGAATATTTCCGCCTTGTGGCTTATCTTTCAAGACTGTCAAAATTGAAAGCGGGATTGTTGCTCGGGAGCCCAAGTTTGCAGGACATTTTTGAAGAAAAACATTATGAATTTCTTCCAGGCGGTATCCTTGAATCCTTCGCGACTTTATTCAGCAGAAAGGTAAAATTGTTTATTTATCCGACTTTACAACCCGACGGATCAGTTTACAGCTGTGAGAATTTTGTTGTTCCTGATCACCTTCGTCCTTTGTTCCAGTATCTTATCATCAATAACAAGATCGAAGATATTATTAATTACAACAAAGAACACATGCACATTACAACCGACAGTGTGCTCGATAAAATTAAACGTGGTGAGCCGGGATGGGAAAAACTTGTTCCTGAAAATGTGGCTAATATTATTAAAGAGAAATCATTATTTGGCTTGCCTAGTGAAGATGCGAGCATCAATGCAGTAAAATCTATTCACCAGGTTGTTGGTAATTTATAGGCTAAGATTAAGGTTCAATCTACTCAAAAAAAGAGCGCTTTCCGGCGCTCTTTTTTTGTTGACATACCAGCAAGAGCCGTATTTTAAAATTGAGGAAATAATTCAAATAATTGATGAGTAGAAAGTTTTCATTTTAGTATTAAATAATAAAATAATTGTATTTTAAAGTCAATTCGTTTCGGGGTTTCTATTTGAATAATTCGTCTAAAACATTATTTGTCAATATCATACCGAAAATTTCTCTTTCGACCTGACAAAAAGCCAAAATTCCTAAATCAAAGATTCATGAAAAAAGAAAACGAAGTTTCCCGCCGCGATTTCATCAGGAATTCTGCGGGTGTTGCCGTTGCCTTTTCTATTCCTTCGATTATTCCGGCCAGTGCCTTTGGTGCAAATGACAAAGTTCGGGTTGCCGTGATTGGTGTGAATGGCCGTGGACAGGATCATATCAAAGGTTATTCTAGACTGGCAAATGTTGAAGTTGCTACGTTATGTGATCCGGACGATGTGGTTTTGCAGACCCGTGCAAAAGAATTTTCTGAAAAAAATCCCGGGAAAAAGGTCAAGACGGAAATTGATCTTCGAAAAGTTTATGATGATAAGTCGATTGATGCAGTGAGTATTGCAACGCCAAATCACTGGCATTCGCTGGCTGCGATCTGGGCTTGTCAGGCTGGAAAGGATGTTTATGTTGAAAAACCCGGATCGCATAATCTTCACGAAGGACGGAAAATGGTGGAAGCAGCGCATAAGTATAAGCGGATTGTCCAGCATGGCGTGCAGCTGAGAAGTTCGGAAGCATTACAGGAAGCAGTAAAACACATGCGGGACGGTCTCATTGGCAATGTCTATATGGCACGCGGCCTGGTGTATAAATGGAGGCCGGATTTTGGAAATAAAGGAACAGAATCCATTCCTGCGGGATTGAATTATGATCTTTGGACCGGGCCGGCAGAAATGAAACCGTTTTCAAAAAATTATGTACACTATAACTGGCACTGGCATTGGAATAATGGAAATGGGGACATAGGAAACCAGGGAATCCACGAAACCGATATGTGTATGTGGGGACTTGGCGTGGATACCTTTCCGGAAAAAATAACGTCTGCCGGAGGGAAGTTTCTTTGGGATGATGCCAAAGAAACACCTGAACTGTTGACGTCATCTTTTATTTATCCGAAAGAAAAGAAGATCATTGAATTTGAGGTACGCCCCTGGATAACAAATGACGAGGGTGGCGTTGGTATTGGTAATATATTTTATGGCAGCGAGGGATATCTGGTCGTAAAAGGATACGACTCTTATGAGATTTTCCTGGGCAAAGACAAAAAACCGGGACCGACGAGAAAGGCTGGGGGAGATCATTACAAAAACTTTATTGATGCCGTGGTAGCACGAGATTCGAAAATTTTGAACGGGCCAGTCGAAACTGCTCACTTATCGTCGGGACTGGCACATTTAGGAAACATCGCTTACCGGACAGGCCGTGCATTGACTTTTGATCCCAAGACAGAAAAATTTGTGGGTGATGACGATGCAAATACTTATTTGACAAGAAATTATCGCGCTCCTTATACGGTGCCTGAAACAGTTTAATAAAAAAGTTAGCGTGTGTTTATAAATAGAAAAGCCCGGATCGGTTTGATTCGGGTATTTTTGATACAGTTAATGTTGTTTTTTTACGTTAAATATGGGTAGTCATATTATCTCTTTCTGAAAGAATAAAAATATTCTTGAATGGCAAGCGTGTCATATTTTCCGACTGAATTTATATAGGATTCATTAAACTCATTGAATATGGTTCCTGATGAGGATGATTTATCCCATATATCAGGCGATGAATCATCACTCCAATTCCATTGTATATACCAGCCTATCCTATTGTATTCAAAAACGGACAGATTTAATGCGGAATAGTTTCCATAACCAACCAGCATGTTATAAACGCTAAATTTACCGTCCCAAACAGGCTTGATCTCACTTTGATATTTTGTCATCTTATAGCTCGAAGACAGCTGGGCATCCGATATAATATTCCTATTTGTCGACTTAAAAATAAGCTGATTTTCTTTTTTTACAACAGTCAATGAATTGAATAAATTTGGTATTCCAGCGGAATCTGCAGAGAAGAAGATTAGCGTTTCGTCGGAGATAAATGATGTGTCTTTTCTGGTAAAACCTTTTGTGCCTTTAATGAATTTATCAATCACCGACTGATCTGTTATTTCTCCTTTATTTGTAAATAAGCGGATTGTAGACTTTTTGGTAATACCGTTCAAATAAAGTGTAGATGGAAACTGTGGTGCGGGATCGATTTTTGTTTTTTTACAAGCTAAAATTATAATAGCTAGAAGAAAGATATATAAATATTTCATCAGATACGGTTGTGTCGAGACTTTCTACCCAAAAATCTCTTCCAAATTTATTTCCAAATCAGGGAAAATACTGGATTTGAGAATATTTGTTACAGGTTTTAAACCAATATATTTTCCTTCTTCATTCAGGACGTAGATATATACTGCATTTTCCGAAGGTTCAACGAGCCAATATTCTCTTACACCACTTTCTTCATAAAGATCAAATTTCTCATTCATTTCCTTCTTTGAATTTCCAGGAGAAAGAATTTCAATAATCAGATCGGGAGCACCCAAACAACCTTTTTCATCCAGTTTATTTTGATCACAAATGACGCAGAGATCTGGCTGAACAACGCTATAAATTTCCCTGAAAGCTACTTTTGACTTTTTATCATTATATAGTCTTACATCAAATGGAGCGCTAAAAAGATCGCATGAACTACCTTTCAAATAATTAAATAGTGCACCTTGCAGTTGGGTGGAAATTCTTTGGTGTACTAAGGATGGCGCCGGCGACATTTTGAAAATTTTGCCCTTGATTAATTCCAGGCGTTCTTCAATTCGCCATAACAAATAATCTGCATAGGTATAAGTCCCATCCAAATCCAGCTGATTGATATCCGTTATAATCGTTGACATAGTATGTAAATTAGTAAGGTAAAGCTACTTAATTCTAAGATAAACCTCAAAAACCAGAAAAGGTGCCGGTCAAAACCAAACACCTTTTCAAAATAGTATATCAAATAAAACTCCCCGCTACTCTGCGAGAATCTCCGATTACTCTGCGTTTAAACCAAAATGTAGAGCGTTTAGAAATCAAAAGATTTATTGTTGAAAAATCTCTTCTAAATTAATTTCCAAATCAGGGAAAATACTGGATTTAAGCGTGGAAGTAACAGGTTTCAACCCAATATATTTTCCATCCTCATTCAAAATATAAATATAGACTGCATTTTCAGCGGGCTCAACCATCCAGTATTCTCTTACACCTGTTTCCTCATATAAATCGAATTTTTCGTTCATTTCTTTTTTCGAATTTCCAGGAGAGAGTATCTCAATTACTAAATCTGGTGCTCCAAGACAGCCTTTTTCATCCAATTTATTTTCATCACAAATCACACAAAGATCTGGCTGAACAACTGTAAAAATTTTACCATCACTTGCCAACGAATCTTTTCTGGGAAGCCTTACGTCAAACGGAGCATAAAAAATCTGACAATAATGATTCTTAAAAAACTGGCCCATTTCTAAATGCAATCTTCCAGATACTTTTTGATGTCGCAAAGAAGGCGCCGGCGACATTTTAAAAATTTTGCCCTTGATTAATTCCAGGCGTTCTTCAATTCGCCATAACAAATAATCTGCATAGGTGTAAGTCCCATTCAGATCCAATTGATTAATATCCGTTACGATCGTTGGCATAGTATGTAAGTTAGTAAGGTAAAGCTACTTAATTTTAAGATAAACCTCAAAAACCAGAAAAGGTGTCCGGTCAAAACCAAACACCTTTTCAAAATAGTATATCAAATAAAACTCCCTGAACACAGCGGAAAAACTCCGGTCACTCTGCGTTTAAAGCGTTGAGAAATCAAATGATTCCAAAAACTTAGTTGTGAAATTGCCGGATTTAAATCCAGGATCATCCATCAACTTGATATGGAAAGGAATGGTCGTTTTGATTCCTTCAATCACAAATTCCTGTAAAGCACGTTTCATTCTTGTGATAACTTCCTCGCGCGACTGACCGCTAACGATCAGTTTCGCTATCATTGAGTCATAGTTTGGCGGGATTGTATACCCGCTGTAAACATGTGAGTCAATACGAATACCGTGACCGCCCGGGAAATGCAAATTTGTGATTTTTCCAGGAGATGGACGGAAGCCATTTGCAGGATCTTCCGCATTGATACGGCATTCCATTGCAAATAATTTTGGCGTATAATTAACACCCTTAATCGGCTCACCTGCAGCTACTTTAATTTGTTCTTTGATCAAATCAAAATCAGTTACCTCTTCCGTGATCGGGTGCTCAACCTGAATACGGGTGTTCATTTCCATGAAGAAAAATTCACCGTATTTGTCAACAAGAAACTCTATCGTCCCTGCGCCTTCATATCCGATTGCCTGCGCACCTTTGATGGCGGCGGCACCCATTCTTTCGCGGAGTTCAGGCGTTACGACAGGAGAAGGCGTTTCTTCAACCAATTTTTGGTGACGCCGCTGGATAGAACAATCACGTTCTGATAAGTGGCAAACTTTGCCATACTGATCACCGATGATCTGGATTTCAATATGACGAGGCTCCTCAACAAATTTTTCAAGGTATAAGCCGTCATTTCCAAAAGCCGCAGCAGATTCTGTACGGGCATCGTTCCATGCCTTTTCAAATTCTTCCGGTTTGTTGATGATACGCATACCACGTCCACCACCACCGGCAGTTGCTTTCACAATAACAGGATATCCAATACCGATCGCTAATTCCTTGCCTTGCTCAACCGATTCAAGCAAACCTTCCGAGCCTGGAACAACCGGAACGCCCGCTTTGATCATGGTCGCTTTGGCAGTTGCCTTGTCGCCCATTCCGTTGATCTGAGCGGCTGTTGCTCCAATAAATTTGATGCCGTAATCAGCACAGATTTGAGAGAATTCAGCGTTTTCAGATAAAAAACCGTATCCCGGATGTATTGCATCTGCACCTGTAACTTCGGCGGCAGAAATAATATTTTGTATACTTAGATAAGACTGACGGCTTGGCGGAGGTCCGATACATACAGCTTCGTCAGCAAAACGTACGTGAAGGCTGTCGCGGTCGGCAGTTGAATAAACTGCAACCGTTTTAATACCCATTTCACGGCAGGTCCTGATCACACGTAGTGCAATTTCACCTCTGTTGGCAATGAGAATCTTTTTAAACATGTAATTTAATTAAGTTTTTGAAGACCGGTCATTACCGTTATATAGGTTCAACAAGAAACAAAGGCTGGTCAAATTCTACCGGAGTAGCGTTTTCAACCAAAACTTTTACAATTCTTCCTGAAATTTCAGATTCAATTTCATTGAACAACTTCATTGCTTCAATCACACAAACCGTTTTTCCAGGCGTGATTTCATCTCCGATGCTTGCAAATGCAGGCGTTTCAGGATTTGAGGCACGGTAGAAAGTACCGATCATTGGTGATTTAATTGTAATAAGATTCGAAGATACTGCTGGTTCAATAGGAGCAGTCGGAGCCGATGGCGCAGCGGCAACTGCCTGAGCGGCGGATGCTGAGAGCGTGTTGGCTACCGGAGCAGAGAATTGTGACGGAGCAGAAGATACAACCGGAGCTGATCCGTATCTTTTTACTTTAATTTTAAGATCCGTTGTTTCAATGTTTACTTCATCAAGACCAGACTGGGCGATGAAGTCAATTAGTTTCTGAATTTCTTTAGTTTCCATTTAGTCAAGTTTAAACAGTTGTAGGAATTGTAACCTATGATTTTACTCTTTCAACGTAGTCGTAAGTGCGGGTATCTACTTTGATTTTCTGACCTTCTTCGATAAATAAAGGTACCATGATACGTGCACCTGTTTCTACCTCAATCGCTTTTTTCGGAGAGTTTGCGGTATCTCCCTTCAAGCCTGGTTCAGCATAGGTCACTTCTAATTCTACAAATGGGGGCAATTCACAAAGTAAAGCAGCGTCCGTTTCCGTGTTGATCAGGATTTCTACTTCCTGTCCATCCTTCATCAAATCAGCAGCAGTTACAAGTTTTTCGTCGATCAATACCTGATCGAACGTTTCAGAGTTCATGAAGTTATATCCAACTTCATCTTTGTATAAAAACTGGAATTTATGTCTTTCTACGCGAACCGGAATAATCGTAGCACCTGATGAAAAAGTATTATCCAATACTTTCCCGGTGGTAAGGCTTTTAATTTTAGTACGAACAAAAGCGTTTCCTTTACCTGGTTTTACATGTTGAAACTCAATAACCTGAAACAGGTCATGGTTAAAATGTATAACTAGTCCGTTACGTAAATCTGCGGTCGTTGCCATGTTTGATTAATAAGTAAAGCAAAAATTTTGTAAAATCTTAAACACAAAATGAATAATGAAGCACGTCCATTATTCATTTTTTTCTTATAAAGCCCATTTTAAATATATAGCTCCCCAGGTAAACCCTCCACCAAAGGCAGCCAACACCAAATTATCTCCTTTTTTCAATTGTGATTCATAATCCCATAAACATAGTGGAATCGTGGCCGAAGTTGTATTGCCGTATTTATGGATATTCACCATCACTTTATCCATACCCACACCCATTCGGTTGGCTGTTGCTTCTATAATCCGCCTGTTCGCCTGATGCGGAACAAGCCATGCAACATTTTCGCTGGAAAGGTTATTTTTTTCCATGATCTCAGCTGAAATATCTGCCATATTCTTCACGGCAAATTTAAAAACCTGTGCGCCATCCTGAAAAACAGAATGCCATTTATTGTCAATCGTTTCATGTGTAGGCGGATACCGGCTTCCTCCCGCTTTCTGATGCAGATAAGGATACCCAACTCCGTCAGAACGAATAATGGAATCGATAATTCCGTAACCATCAGTATCAGGTTCAAGAAGCACAGCGCCCGCACCGTCACCAAACAAGATACAGGTTTTTCTATCAGTATAATCCACGATCGCTGACATTTTATCAGCACCGACGACAATTACTTTTTTATATTTCCCGGTCTCAATAAATTGAGAGCCGATTGTAAGTGCATAAACAAATCCGGAGCATGCAGCCTGAATATCAAAACTTCCGACATTTCTGATGCCTGTCATATCACAGATCAGATTGGCAGTACCAGGAAAAATAAAATCGGGAGTTGTCGTGGCGCAAATTAATAAATCAATGTCTTCCGGAGACGTATTGGTTTTGGCAAGTAACCCTTTTACAGCCTCAGCGCCCATATGTGAGCTTCCTAAACCTTCTCCTTTGAGTATGCGACGTTCTTTAATGCCGGTGCGGCTAACGATCCATTCATCGTTTGTCGCCACCATCGTTTCCAATTCAGCATTTGTCAGAATATAGTCAGGCACATACCCGTGTATTCCTGTTATAGAGGCTCTTGCGTGGGTCATGGTTAATTTCTAGCATTCAAAATTCAAGTGAATTTTGGTAAAAAATAGTATCAGAGTTTTCGCAAATATAGCTGTATCGATCATAAATCAATTCAAGGCATTTGCAATATGCAGATAAGCTTTTGATTTGACTTGTTTATATGCCCAACCGAGCATGTTTTTAATTGCCAGCGGCGAAGAGATACCATGGGCAATCATTACATTACCATTGACTCCGATAATTGAACTTCCGCCGATGGATTCATAATTCGTCTGATCTATAAAATCATCCTGAATCCCTTTTTGTTTGGCAATTTCGTAAAAAGATTCTCCTAACTTAAATAATACATTCCCAGTGAAACCGTCGGTGACGATCACATCTGCTTTGTTAGTGAAGAGGTCTTTCCCTTCAATATTCCCGATAAAATTGATTTTTTTGTTATCCTTGAGCAACGGATAAGTCGCCTGAGCAGTCAATGAACCCTTCTGTTCTTCTTCACCGATATTCATTAATGCCACGCGCGGTCGCTCAATCTGGAACGTATGTTGAACAAACAAAGAACCAATTTCTCCAAACTGCGCCAAAACTTCGGGCTTGCAGTCTGCATTGGCACCAATATCTACCATGATAGCATATCCGCCTCCAACCTGAGGTACATAACCTGCAATGGCTGGTCTTAAAACTCCTTCGATAGCTTTTATGCTAAAAAGAGCACCCACATGCATTGCCCCGGTGTTACCTGCGCTGCAAAAGATGTCAATTTCTTTTTCTTTCAGAAGCTTGAATCCAATCCCTATGCTTGAATTGGGCTTTTGAGAAAGAGCTTTTGTAGGGTGCTCACCCATCTCAATAACATCTTCAGCATGAATAATGTCAACAGCTGATGGAGAAAAGTTATTCTGGTGAAATATCTCCAAAATAGCACTTTCCCGACCAATTAACACGATTCGAGCATCCGATGGCAGTTCGGAAGTGGCTTGCATAACCCCTTCAACTATTGCTTGTGGAGCTAAATCTCCCCCCATAGCATCTACCGCAATTTTCATTTACACGCTGTTATTTTGTACTAAAAGTTAGAAATCGAAGGTGTAAATTTAGCAGTTGTGCCTTAGTAAAAAAGAATTTCGCAACAACTTTTATACGGCTGTTGCGAAATTGGCATTCTCATTATCAAAAATTAAACCGTTTTGGCATAATTTTCAACAACAACTTTGCCTCTATAAACTAGATTTCCTTCGTGTACGTGCGCACGGTGGAACTGATGGATTTCCCCTGTTGACGAATCAACTGACAATTGCTTGCCTGTAAGGAAGTCATGTGCTCTGCGTGTATCGCGACGGGTCTTGGAAATTTTCCGCTTAGGATGTGCCATGATGCTTTATGTTCTGTATGTTAATATTCGGTTTGAAAAACTTTTATATCGCAGTTCAGAATTACTCCTGATTGCCCTTTAATTTTTTTAATGCTTCCCAACGTGGGTCAATTTTTTCTTCTGAATCACCGTCTTCTTCGCTTACTTCTTTATCTTCTGAGGAGTAAACCAGAATCACTTCATCCTCCTCAGAATCTTCGTCCTCAGAAACTTCCTCACGAAGGCTCGGATGTAATTTTTTTACGGGAATAGAAAGTGCGATAAATTCGAAAATATATTTTGCAACATTAATACGGTTCGTATTTCTGTTTATAATCTCAATTTCGTCGGTAAGCTCTTCATTCCGATCTCCAAATTTCAGAATGATCCGGTTATCCAGATCGATCAGCTCTTCAAACGGTTCCAAAGTACGGTCACAAAGTAATTCAACCGAACCTTCAGTATGGAAATGAAGTTGGATCATCGTAGCAGATTTTACCAAAACCACATGGGTTTTAAACTGTCCGTGTTCGATGAGATCTTGCTCTAATTCTTCAAAAAAAGCGTCTCCCGACTCCATATCATAGTCATACTGTTTGTCTTCCAAACCGTAAATGTCTATGTTGTATTTACTTAGCTCTTTCACTATTTCTGTCAAAAGGACTGCAAAGGTAGTGTCTTTTCGTGTTAATAAAAAAACTATCTACAATTTTTATTGATTTGAACTGAGGGATTTAACATTGAACATGCTGTTTCCCAATATGTATTGACTTTTTCCTGCAACAAGACCTAGATCTTACGTGCAGGATTTCCAAAAAATGTACTGTTTGCCGGTACATTTTCCACAACCACTGACCCTGCGCCAATTCTTGCGTTTTTACCGATTTCTATACCGGCAACAATGATTGCTCCTGATCCTATAAACACACCATCGCCAATAGTCACGCGGTCATTGATTACGGCGCCTGCGCCAACGGTAACATAATCACCAATTTTGACAGAGGTTTCTATTACGGAAGAAGTCTGAAATAATGAATGATTTCCCAAAGTAGATAATGGCCCTACGACAACGCGTGCTCCAAATAAATTGCCATGACCAACGGCAGCCATGTCCGAAATAATTGCGCTTTCGTGGATCGCATTAACAGGCATACTTTTAAAACGATCATTAATCCCTTCCGTTAATTGTTTCCGAACTGTACGTTCGCCAACAGCAACAAAAGTTTCACATTTTTCGCCGATGATATTAATAAAAGCTTCGTCGTCAGTTGCGCCTAAAACACTTACATCGCCGAATTCTTTTCCATGCAATTCTTTGTTATCGTCCAGGATGCCGTAGACAAGCACATTATTTCTTCTGAAAATATCAAGTGCCTGCATTCCTAATGAGCCTGCACCAAAAATTAAAACCGGATTTTCCATAATTAAATAAAATCCATCAAGACAAAGTTGGTCCGATGAAAGAGGTATTGTGTTGTGAATGAATCTGGGTGGAATTTATTTGTCAGTAGAGAAAATTGATTTTCAAACCGACAAGTCAAAACGTGCAGAATGCTTTTTTACAAAAGTACGGATTTTAAAGGAACGTTACACGAAATACAAACGGGCTTCCGTAAGGTGAAATATTATTTCCATAATCATCTATCTGATTATTGTAATTTAGGTTATACAACGCGGTAAAATGTACCGCTCTTATAAGGCGACCTCCGGTAGGCTGAGAGTAAGATGCGCCTAGCATAGGGGAACCTATCCATTTTCTGGCATCGTACTTGATAAATGTATCAGCTACAACATTCATTGATTCATATTCTGCAATAATATTTATCATTGGAGCTACTTGATACATCAGAAATCCCTTTCCTCCATAGTAGACAGAGTTCACTCCATAGTATTTCGATTTGAACCACATTAGAGTAGCGCCGACACCGCCAACCAATTTATCTGTGATCTGGTATCCCACCATAGGGGATACATTTATATTTGTATATGTCCCAAAACTCAAACCAAAACTTCCGCCAAGTCTTATTCTTTCTTTAAACGCAAGATTTTTTAAATCACTTTCAAGCTTTTGTTTTTCAATCGGCGCTTTTTCTTCTACCGGTGGTACTTCGTTTCTGATCGGTCTTTCTTTCTTCACAGTATCCGGGCGGTAATATTCGTCGGTTTGGGCAAATACTACTGATTTAGATGATAGTGTGATGATAAATAAGCAGGATAGGAGGATTTTCCTTTTCATTTCTAAATGGTTTATTTTAATATTGTTAATAGTAACGCAAATTTCTTAACTTTTGGTTTATTGTTGATTAAGCCCTCATCAATTCTGCCTCATTCACTGCCTGACTACCTATGCATTATCATATTTCGGTAACTGACCCAACTTCTCATTTCTTAGTCATCACCTACACAATTCCTGAAATTACAACGGATCGCATCGAAATTCAGTTGCCGGCATGGCGGCCGGGACGATATGAAATTCAAAATTTTGCCAAAAATATTCAATTTATTGAAGCAATTTCAATTCGTGGTGATAAACTGCCCTTACGCAAAATCACGAAGGATCGTTGGGAGGTTACGACAAACAATGAAAAAGAAGTTCAGATTCGTTATTCTTATTACGCCGCCATTCAAAATGCAGGGAGCAGTTATGTCGACGAGGAGCTCTGGTATCTGAATTTTATCAATTTTTGTTTTTATACAGAGGGCAGGATCAATGATGAGTATCGGTTAACACTTGCATTACCCGAAACTTTCGAAATTGCCTGTGGGTTACCATCCGACGGGCGTCATCAATTGGTGGCGAAGGATTTTTATCAATTGGTAGACAGTCCGTTGCTTGCCTCAGAAACTTTACAAAAATCAGATTATACTGTGCGCGGTGTGCAGTTTCATATATGGATGCACGGCCGTTTGAAACCAAACTGGAAACGTATTCAGCGTGATTTCAGAAGATTTTCCAGGGAACAGATTGCGACCATAGGAGAATTTCCGGAGGAAGATTATCATTTTCTGAACCTGATTTTACCAAACGCTTTTTACCACGGCGTGGAACATCACAATTCTACCATGATTGTGTTGGGGCCGGATGATGAAGGAGAAGGATTATATACCGATTTGCTGGGAGTCAGTTCACATGAGCTTTTTCACGCCTGGAATATCATCAGAATTCGTCCTGTCGAACTTTTGCCATACGACTTTACCAAAGAAAATTATTTTGAAACCTGTTTTGTAGCCGAGGGTTGTACCACCTATTATGGTGATTTATTTTTGAAACGTGCCGGCGTTTTCAACGATGAAGCCTACGTAAAAGAACTGCAGGTATACATGAAGCGGCATTTTGAAAATAACGGGTCGGCGGCGCAATCCCTGGCGCAGTCCTCTTTTGATCTTTGGCTGGATGGTTATGAAAAAGGAATTCCGGATCGCAAAGTTTCGGTTTATCATAAAGGTGCTTTGGTTGCGATGATTCTGGACTTATATCTAAGAAAAAAATCCGACCATACCGTTTCGCTTGATACGGTCATGCAAATTCTTTGGCAGCGTTTTGGTAAGCCTTTCATTGGATATACCATTCAGGATTATCAGGATATTGTGGAAGAAGTGGCCGGTGAAAAACTGGATTGGTATTGGAGGGATTGTATTTTTACCAATGAACCATTAGAAAGCAGATTAAATGAAGCACTCAGTTTCGTCGGTTTGCAAATGACAACGTTCAGCAATGGAAATATCCAGCTCAACGTCCAGGACGATTTTAAGGCAAAAATACAGCGTGATAAATGGCTTGAAACCCGGCAGGTATTGTCGGATGAAGAAGAGGAATAGCGTTGGCAATCGGCTTTCAGCAGTCGGCTTTCAATTTTTTTGAATATAAACACTTATCATTTTTAAACGTGAATTTGAGTTTATATTGAACCTGCTCTTAAAGTACACTGCTGAAAGCTGACAGCCGAAGTCAATTTTTTAACACATCTTTCAAAGCCTCCAATAAAACCGGAAACTGGTATTGAAAATCAGTTTCGTCCTGAATGCGTTGGTTGATAACATAGTTACTACCCAAAACCACATTTGCCATTTCACCAAAAGTCAGCCTGAGCGCGAATGCAGGAACGTTTGGAAGCCATTGAGGTTTATCAAGTGCTTTGCAGAGAAGTTTTGTAAAATATTCGTTCGTTGCGGGCGGCGTCGCGACAGCATTATAAGCACCAACCCAGGATTCATTTTCCAAACAGTGGATATAAAGCGCACAGATATCATCGATATGTATCCAGGAAAGCCATTGTTTTCCTGAACCTAATGGAGCACCGAATCCAAGTTTTGCTGGCTGTGCCATTTTTGGTACGGCACCGCCATCATTGCTCAACACAATTCCAGTCCTCAGTTTAACGGTCCGCACACCTAACGCAGCAATTTGATCCGCAGCCTTTTCCCATTCAATCGTTACCTCCGACAAAAAATCCTTTCCGGGCGGCGAATGTTCGGTATGCTGAATATCCCCTGTGTCTTCACCATAATAACTACTTCCGGATGCTGAGACAAAGGATTTTGGCCTAATATTTAATTCTTTGAATTTTCTGGCGATCAGCTCGATACTATCGGTTCGGCTGCTGAATATTTCTTTTTTTCGTTCTTCTGTCCAGCGTTCATCCGCAACACCCGCGCCAGCCAGGTGTATCAGATAATCTGTATTTTCCAGTGCGCCATCTTCAATGTAATTCTTTCTCACATCCCATTCATAAACTCTTACCGAAGGAATATTTACTTTTTTCCGGGTAAGATAAGCGATTTCGTACCCCTTTTGAAGTAACAAAGCCGTAAGTCTTTTTCCAATTAAACCTGTTCCTCCGGTGATCAATACTTTTTGTGCCATAAAATGCTGGAATGAGATGCTGTTATAAAAGCGGAGATACAAAAATAATGCCGACGTATTATTCTATGATCGTATTGATTTCTTTTGGTGGCTCCTGCTCAATTGCTTTGGTAACCCTTTCAATCATACTGTCTATGGATTCATCAGGCAAAAAGTGCATAGGAGCTTTAAAATGAACAGTCAGGGTAGTATTTCGCTTTTTAAAACGTAATCCTTTTTTATCAAATGCTCTTCTAAAACCGTTGATAACGACAGGTATCACGATAGGCTGATGTTCTTTGATCAAATGGGCCGTTCCCTTTCTTACCGGAGCAAAAGGTTTCGTAGTGCCTTGCGGAAAACTCACGACCCATCCGTGTTTTAAACCCATCCCAATTTTATCCTGAGCAGAATTGTCCAGCTCTCGTTTTACATTTTCTCCGTTTGCACGCCAGGATCTGTCTATGGTGATCGCGCCTCCGATACTGAATAATTTTGGCAGTATTCCTTCTTTCATTGTCTCAGAAGCGGCTACATAATAACAGCGCGCCCGGGGTGAAAAAAGATAAAAAGGCGGAGAAATGGTATCCTTGTAGCCCCATTTGGTGGCGCAGAAAATGTGGTAGAAAGCAATTACGTCAGCGAAATAGGTTTGATGATTTGATAAGAAAATTACGCCATGATCAGGCAGGTCAACCAATTGTTCGCTGCCCGTGATTTTTATGTTATTCACTGCCGTATAGCGGTAATAGGTAAACCAACCAATTACAAAAATGAAAAAGCGTTTAATACTCAGGAAATTTCCGAAGGGGTCTTTTTCAAACAGTCCCAGAAAATCAAAACGCGCAAGCCACGGCGGAAGTGCACTGAATATACTTTTTTTTGCATTCATGTAGAAAGTATGGTCAATTATGCGGCTCAAAGTTAGTTTGCCAGTTGATATTTAAATCAATATGATCTGCAAAAATTGTTAACGAAGGTAAGATATAAAGAGATTTCTAGATTAAATAAAATAACCAGGCCTGACACCTGTAACCAAATCCATGTTTTCGAGTCAAAAACATATAAAAGCAACAATTGGCATGATTCTTTGATTACCGTTCAATACTTACCTAATTTTGATCAGCTTACTAACAAAAAATACCAAAATTAATATGACTATTAAGTATCAATCGCACATACTTGCATGCGTACTGGCTGCCGGGGTTTTTTCTGGATGCTCAAAAAACCCTGTTACCGGAAAAAATGAGATTATTTTCATGTCTCCGGAAAAGGAAAAAGCATTAGGTGCAGAGTCACATCCATCGGTAGTCGCTTCCATGGGATTGTATGACGATAAAAATCTGACTGCTTTTATTAACGATAAGGGAAAGGCGATGGGTAAAATTTCGCACCGTCCCGATGTAAACTATCAGTTTTTTATTGTCGATTCACCGGTTGTAAATGCGTTTGCTGTTCCGGGTGGTTACGTCTATTTCACGCGCGGTATCATGGCGCATTTCAACAATGAAGCAGAATTTGCAGGTGTTTTAGGGCACGAGATCGGACACATAGCGGCGCGTCATTCCGCAAGTCAGCAAACCAAACAAGTATTTACTCAAGGTGTTCTGTTAGCCGGATCCGTGCTTTCACCAACTTTCAGAAGTATGTCAGAACAGGCTTCGCAAGGTTTGGGGTTGCTGTTATTAAAATACGGTCGTGATCACGAAACGCAGTCTGATGAGTTAGGTGTTGACTATTCAAGTAAAATTGGATATGACGCTAACGAGATGGCAGATTTCTTTGGAACATTAAAGAGAATTAGTGAAAAATCCGGACAAACGATTCCTACTTTTCAGTCTACTCACCCGGATCCGGGAAATCGGCAGGTGAAGGTTAAACAACTTGCAGCTTCCTACCAATCAGCGCACCAGGCGAAATATGATGTGAACCGTGATGTTTATCTTCGTAGAATTGATGGTTTAATTTACGGTGTTGACCCAAAACAAGGATTTGTTGAGGGCGGTCAATTTTATCACCCGGAATTAAAATTCCAGTTCCCGGTGCCATCGGGCTGGCAGACAGAAAACACGCCGGCACAATTTCAAATGGCATCAAAGGATGGCAAAGCCATGATGCTTTTCACAATAGCTGAGGGGAAAACCCTGGATGAAGCGGCTCAAACGATTATCAAGAATTACGGTCTGCAGGTTTCTGAAAATAATAAAACAACGATCAATGGTAATCCTGCAATCGCGATGATCGCAAAACAGGTTGCACAAGGACAAACTGCAGCCGCTGCCAACGCTGCACAAATTGCAAGCTGGTTGATTCAATATAACGGTTCTATTTATGTTATTCATGGAGTTGCTGCAAGTACGGATTTTGGAGCAAACCTGAATCAATTTAAATCAGTTGCACAAGGTTTTAAATCCCTGACAGACGCTTCAAAACTGAACAGGGAGCCAGAGCGTGTTCGTATCAAAACAGTTCAAAACGATGGAACGCTTAGGGATGCACTGAAAAGTGCCAATATGCCAGACAACAAGCTGGAAGACCTGGCTATCCTTAACGGCATGGCGCTGACGGATAAAGTTACCAAAGGTATGTTATTCAAAACTTTGGGTAAATAATTTTCGAGACATATTGTCTGGGGTTACGTCCTAAGACTGATACAAAAGACCACTTGTATTACTGAATTTTCAGTTTTGCAAGCGGTCTTTTTGTCATTAATCAGCCCGGACATGCGAAGGAAAAATGACATTTTACTAAAAAGTGCTTTCGAAGAGGCATTCTCAGATTTGCTTCTTTTCTTTTTTGAAAACGCTGATGAGCTCTTTGATCTCGAACGCGGCTTCGAATTTATGGACAAGGAGCTTGCAGAACTTTTTCCTGATTTACTAAAAAAAGGCGGGAGCAGGTTTGTCGATATGCTGGTAAAAACATATCTTAAAACCGGTGCCGAAGAATATATTTTAGTTCATATTGAAATTCAGGATGGAGCGATCAAAAATTTTCCGAAACGCATGTTTCAATATTATTACAGGATATTGGACAGGTTTGAGGTTGAAGTAGCGGCATTGGCTGTATTTACCGGGAAACAGAATCAAAAGCAGCCATCGGAATACAGAAGGAATTTTTTAGGCACAGAAATCACTTACAAATACAATGCTTATCAAATATTTGACCATAATGAGGAGCAATTGGTAGAAATGGATAATCTTTTTGCTCTGGTAATTCTGGCTGCCCAAAAAGCTACGTTGGCCGATAAAACTCCGGAAGCTGAACTGAGCGAACAAAGATTACAAATAGTAAGGGCATTGATAAATAGTAAGCGATATGATACTGAAAAAATCAGGCGTTTTCTCTTTTTTCTTAAGACTTTTATCCACGTTGAAAATCCTGAAATAAATAGTAAATTTGATAATGAGGTAAATATGTTAACTGGAAATGAGACAGCTATGGGAATTATAGAAGCCATTAAGATGATCACCATGGAGGAGGGGATTGAAAAAGGGATGGAAAAGGGGATGGAAAAAGGAATCCAAAAAGGGATTGTGCAAGGTATAGAGCGAGGTGAGCGAAGCAAAACTTACGAGATTGTAAAAAACATGTTGCTTAATACGGATTTCGATAATTCCAAAATCGCAGCTCTTGCCAATTGTTCTGAATCACTGGTTGAGGAAATCAAGGAAGATTTAAGAAGGAAAAGTAATTCTTGAACGTAATTCGATATTTACGGTATATCAGGTAAAATCAGAAGTTATGGGAATTATAGAAGCCATTAAGATGATCACCATGGAGGAGGGGATTGAAAAAGGAATTGTGCAAGGTATAGAGCGAGGTGAGCGAAGCAAAACTTACGAGATTGTAAAAAATATGTTGCTTAATACGGACTGTGATATTTCCAAAATTGCAGCCCTAACTAATTCTTCTGAATCATTTGTTGAAAAAGTTAGGGAAGACATTCGTAAAAAATAGTGCAAGATGAATAAACCCAATACTCATCTTGCACTGATTTGATTATTTCAACTTCGCTTCCAACACCTTCATATAGTATCCGCCAACTACGGAACGAGCGCGGAAGCCAACGGATTTTCCATCTATTGTTTCATGCCAGTCCGAGAGCGGAATACGGTCAGGAGTTTTAGTCGCATAATGGTATACCGGCTGGATAAATGCCTCGAAATCTTTTTGGTTATCCGCCAAAGTTGCTGTCCAGATAATCCAGTCTGATTTTGTGTAAGTTTTTCGGCTGTCGAGCGGTAAGCCAAATGCCAATTGTTTTTTCAGATAATAATTGACTTCCTTTTTGGCAGCTTCTTTTGGAAACACATTCAGATACAGAAGTTCATCCCAAACCAGATTGTATTTTTGGCTCCATGTTCCTTTTTTATCAAAAGTCAATGCATAGTGATCACCATCGTTGGCCATTTTCATCCAGTTTTCAGCAAATTCTTTGACCAGAACATTGACTTCAGCTGCTTCTTTCGTTTCGCCAAGCTGTTCGGCCAATTTCGCATAAGAGGCCAGGCCCATAATGGCTTTAATCGACAAGTTGGTATTTCGCGCCAGATGTCCTGCAAAATCGTCGGTACAAAGCTGGTTAGCAGGATCAAAGCCTTCTTTTTTTAGATAGTTAGCCCAAGTAGACAAAGTTTTCCAGTGCTTTTTTGCGAACTCAGTACTTTTTTCTGTCTTACAAATGGCATAAGTTAAAATCAGCATATTGCCAGATTCTTCCACCGGCATATCTTCGCCATAAGTTTGTCCATTTCCAAGTGGATATGTACCGATATCGTGCGCCGCAAAAGGTTTGGTCCATTTTCCGCTTTCCGAATAGTAGAAAATCGGTTCCATCATTCCTTTTAACAATGTCGGATTGTAGACAAGAAAAAGCGGAGCAGACGGATACGTAACGTCGACTGTTCCGATCGAACCGTTGCTGAAATTTTCTTTTGATAAAAACAGCGGAATTTCGTTAGGTCCGGCTACGAGTTTATGTGCGGAAATTGCCTGGCGATATGCCATTACACACAGATCAGCATACATCCTTCCACCCGCTTTAAATGCGTCATTATAAATTTTTACATCCACCGCATTACACGCCGCAAAAATTGAATTGAAATTTGTCTCTGCGTCTTTCAGTTCTCCCTGAATGGTTTTGTCACCATTTTTATTCCACCACGGCAGCAAGTTTTCCCCAAAATACTGAACAGAAAATTCATCGTCGTACCCAATCATGACATGTTCAGAACTACCCGTATTGACTTTTCCAAGTGTCGTGACAATGGCCATTGCCCGATCGCCACCTGTGCCGATTACAGCCATATTCATCTGGTCCAGTTCGCCTTTTTCGGAGAATTTTTTCATCATACTTGCAGGTGTTCCAAGTCCGGCGCTGTGAACCGATTTCTCATTTGCAGCCAGGTAAGCATATCCCCAGTCAATCCGTACGTCATCGCCTTTGCGCTGCAAAATTTTCTGATCCACACTACCGATAGCAAGCGTCACCAGATCTCCGTCTTTACCTTTCCTTTCAGTAACTTCCTGGCTTCCTTCATGCACAGCAAGTAATCCGGATACAGATGTAAGTACCTGAACGTCGTGGGCTTTACCATCATTCGATCTTACATCATACACAATATAGTTTACGGGACGGGACAATAAAGCAAGATTATCCATCAAAAGCGGAGCCACGAAACGTGTTGTCAGGTGAACCGGGCCAGCATCAAATTCATAAATACTTTGCGTGGCTTTCAGCGTAAAATTTACTTGCTTCGCGTTCAAAATAACATCCGGACCTTTTGGTGCCAGCTCATCTGTCAGGCCGATGTCGATATAACCCGGTCCGGCTCCATTTTTACAGTGAGCAGCTATGATATTTTTACCTTTTCTTAGTGCCTTCTTTGCAGCAGCACTCATTTTTCGAGTTTCATAATCACCGGTGAAACAGTTTGAACATTCATAAGCTAAAACACCATTGACGTAAACAGAAGCATCATCATCATGAAAAATATTTAAGGCAATATTTTCAAAATTGACGTTGTCCAGCGTAAACTCCCGCCGATACCATACTTCTTTTGGAAAAACAGTGCCGGTTTTCAACATGGCGTCATTTCTGTCTTTCGTACCAAAAGGAGCATCTCCTGTTTTCCAGCCCGTTGCCTTGAAGCTTTCCTTATACCAATCCGCTGCTGGTTTTTCTGTTACATAAACTGCTTCGTAGGGTTCTGTTTTGGCTGTCGGAACAATCGTTTTCATAACTGGTGTAGGTGCGCCCATGAAGCGATAGGTTCTCCCATCCACACGAATCAGTCCATCGATTGGATTGGGTTTGCCGGTCCAGTGTCTGGTTGGAGAACCAGTCAATTCGCTTCCAAATGACCAGACGCTTGTGTACGGATCGATGGTGATAAGCGGAACAGCAGGAGGTTGGAAAGTCTGCGCGAAACAAACATTCAGTCCGAAGATTAAAAGGTAGTGTATTGACCAGCGTTTAGGCATCAGCGTTATAATTAATTTGTTAAATCGTTTTAGCATTAAATTTCGGCAGAAATATAGCAACATCTATTTTGTATGAAGACAGCCAGGTAATAAATCTCATCACTTTTTTCATTTTTGTATAATAAAAAGCGGTTCTATCGTCGCTAAACAATAGAACCACTGAGAATTTTACTAAAAAACTTGACGCCAGGCCGAATTTTTAATTATAATTTCTTGTAGGCAGCCTTTGCACTTTCAAGAAAATCGACAAAATGCGCCGGATTCAGGTCGTAATTTTTTGGAGCAACTAATAAATTTCCTTCCTGATCAACAATACAATAATGAGGCTGCGCATTGTTATTATATTTTACAATCTGCAAATCAGCATTTTGGGCTCCGATGGTCTTCTTAACCTTATTGTCATATTTCGATGTATACCAGTCTGCTTCGGGCAATTCTGTTTTGTCATCCACATAAAGGGCGGCGATCACAAAATCATTTTGAAGTCGTTTCAGCACTTCCGGATCCGACCAAACCCGCGCTTCCATTTCACGGCAATTCACACAGCCATGTCCTGTAAAGTCTATAAATACAGGCTTGTTAACTTTTTTTGCATAAGCCTGCGCTTCCTTGATTTCAAAAAAACCGTCCAGGTCATGCGGGAGATGAAACAAATCAGCATACTTTTTAGAAACTTCCGATGAACCGGCAGCGGCTGTGGTGTTTACTCGTTTGCTTAAATCAAAATCAATGGTTGACTGCGGAGGTAGATATCCTGCGAGTGCTTTCAGAGGTGCGCCCCACATACCGGGAAGCATATATATGACAAAAGTAAATGTCATAATCGATAACAAAATTCGTGGCACGCTTACGCGCTCAATCGGTGAATCGTGCGGTGTAAGAATTTTCCCCAGAAGATAAAATCCTAACATCGAGAAAATAACGATCCAGAAAGCAAGATATACTTCACGGTCCAGTAGATGCCAGTGGTATACCTGGTCTGCGATGCTCAGGAATTTCAGGGCCAGGGCAAGTTCCAGAAAGCCTAAAACCACTTTAACAGTATTCAACCAGCCGCCAGATTTTGGAAGCGATTTAAGCCATTGCGGAAACAGGGCAAAGAGCGTAAAAGGAATCGCAAAGGCAGAGGAAAATGCTGCCATGCCAATAATGGGTTTCACAACAGCGCCGCCCGCCGAAGCCACCAAAAGACTTCCTACGATGGGGCCGGTGCATGAGAATGATACCAAAACGAGCGTAAATGCCATAAAGAAAATCCCGGCATATCCGCCCTGATCCGATTTTGCATCCATTTTATTGACAAACGCACTTGGCAGAACAATCTCAAATAGGCCTAAAAATGATAATCCAAAGACAAAAAAGATGGCGAAGAAAAGAACATTCGGTATCCAGTGCGTGCTCAGGAAATTGGCAAATGCGGGTCCGTTTAACCTGGATACCACCGTGCCAATCAGCGTATAAATCAGTACAATAGAAATACCGTAAAGAAGTGCTTTCACTTTTCCGTTCGTCTGATTTGTAAAATAACTAACCGTCATCGGGATAATTGGAAACACGCAAGGCGTTAACAAAGCTACCAGCCCAGAGAGAAACGCAGCCAGCGCAAATCCCCATAAAGATTTGTCAGCGCCCTGATCTTCCCTGCTCAAATCGATTTTCGGAGCAATTTTTTCAGTAACCGCATCCGAAGAATCACCTGCTGTGATTGTGATATTAGCTGTTTCCTGATTTGTAGAATCTGTCGTTTCAGCCGTAGCTACCGTGCCTGCTTCCGCTGGAGTGCTTCCGGTTAGAGGTTGCGTAGAAGCCCCTGCATCGGCAACTACTTTTAGACCTTTAAATTCAAAATCATCATTTCCTGGAACGCAAAGTCCGGATGTATGGCTGCATGTCTGATATTCAGAACTTCCTTTGATAACCGGATTCGCAGTCAGAATTTTTACGGATTGTTTGAAAACCGCTTTGTCATCGAAAAATTTGACATTCCCTCCCCAGATTTCCTCATATTTCGTTTTCGGGTTTTGGGGTTTCAATTTGCCAACCAAGGCAAATGATTTATTGGGCGTAAAAGCAAAGGAAGTAAGCATCGGACCCAAATCCGGATCGAAGTCTGAGGAATACAAGTACCAGTCTTTATCAAGTGTTGCGGTAAAGATCAGATCAATGGTTTCACCCGCTTTTACATCGGTTTTAGAAAATGTATAAGTCCAGTGCGCATGTTTCTGAATTTGCGCAAATGCCGTAGTTTTTGCAAAAAAAGCGCAAACAATAATGAATAGAAAAAGACTTCGTTTCATTGGATATTTTGATAGTAGGAGCCGAATTCATTAAGATTCAGACTGACTTATATTGAATTAATTATCTAGTAAACCGGTGGGGCTTACAACGATTTATATATTGAACGTTTTTTGATCGAAAAAATTCACCGAAAGCATATCCCGTATGCGAATACAAATGTGCAAATTGTCTGGCAGAATAATTTTTTATCCTGCTAAAAGTCCAAAAAAGATTTACAATAAAGAGAATAACTTTTTGATTTAAGTCGAATTATAGAATGTGCTAAACGTTTTCTGCTAACTTTGCGACCTCAAAAAAAGCATAGTAAAACAGCAGATCGATGTCGCAACCACTTTACGTAGTCAAAATCGGAGGAAATGTAATTGATAACCCGGAGGCGTGCTCCCGTTTTTTGGAAGCCTTTTCTAAATTATCAGGAACGAAAATTCTGGTTCATGGCGGAGGAAAAGTGGCAACGCAAATAGCCGCCAGTCTTCAGATCGAGACACAAATGGTGGATGGCCGGAGAATTACGGATAAGCCGATGCTGGACGTGGTTACGATGGTATATGGCGGCCTCGTAAATAAAAATCTTGTGGCGATGCTGCAGGCAATCGGATGTAATGCAATAGGGCTTACTGGTGCGGACGGCGGAATTATCCGTTCTGTGAAAAGACCCGTAAAAATGATCGACTATGGTTTTGTAGGAGACATTGAGGAAGTAAATGATATCCAGGTAAACGCTTTGTTACATAGCGGCCTGGTTCCGGTGATAGCACCGTTGACGTATAGTAACGATGGGTTATTGCTAAATACCAATGCCGATACCATGGCTTCGGCAATGGCAGTTGCTATGGCCGGACATTATGATGTCAATCTTATTTATTGCTTCGAAAAAAGAGGCGTTCTTTCTGACCCTGAGAATGATGATTCCGTAATTTCTTCACTAACACCAGCTCAATATGCGGGTTATAAGGAATCTGGTGCTATTAACAAAGGTATGATTCCCAAAATGGACAATGCGTTTGCCGCATTGCATAGTGGTGTATCAAAGGTTACAATTTGCCACGCAGATGAACTAGGGAAAGCTTCGATTGGAGAGGCTGGAAGTGTTATTTATTTGGGTTAGCGTAGTATTGAAGGAAATATTTTCCATTCTGTGTCTTGCTGAATATTTAAGGCCATGTTCATTATTGAGCTGAAAAACGCGTATCTATCTGTAACATTCTGTTAACAGTATAGCTAATTCGGTTCATCCCCCAAACCTCGAAATTTTCTTCGCTCATCAAACTCTATTCGATAGATATATTACTAATATTCTCGAATAACATAATTTATTTTTAATTTGGTTAGCTAATTATTAAAATAACTTATTAAGTTTGTGTTAAGCTTTTTAGGAATTAAAAAATTAGCGAACATCCAACAATCATTTAACTCTCTATGGGAAAAAATTTACTTAGGCTTATTGTCATTTTCATGATAATAAGTAGTCCGGTATTCGCACAGACGATATCGGGAAAAGTTACCAGCAGTTCTGACGGCTCATCACTGCCGGGCGTATCGGTACTGGTGAAAGGTACTACCGCGGGAACTACCTCAGATGCCGATGGGGCATTCAGCATTTCAGCTAAGGCAAACAACACATTGGTTTTCTCTTTTATCGGTTACAAATCGAAAGAGGTAATCGTTGGAACGCAATCCATTGTTGATGTAATAATGGAAGAAGATGCCTCTCAATTGAATGAGGTTGTTGTAACCGCTTTGGGCATTCCTAAGGAGCAACGCGCTTTAGGTTATGCAACGGCTACAATCAACAATGAATCCCTCGTAAAAACGGCTTCTCCTAACTTTGCAGCCGCATTGTATGGAAAAGCTCCTGGTGTTACCATTAACGCTACACCGGGTGGTGCAACCAGTGGGATAAGTGTTAGTATCCGTGGTTTCAGTTCGATTTCCGGAAATACGCAGCCTCTTCTTGTGTTGGATGGGGTGCCAATTCGTAACGGTGAATCAAGAAATACAGATTTTTGGGGTGACCAACGTATACGTGGAAACGGTCTTTTGGACTTGAACCCTGCTGATATCGAAAGTATCTCTGTTTTGAAAGGTGCATCGGCTGCGGCTCTGTATGGTTCCGAAGCGGTGAATGGTGTGATGTTGGTAACAACAAAAAGTGGAAAAGGTAAAAAAGGATTTGGGGTTGATTTCAGCGCAAGTTATAACGTAGATAAAATCGCATACCTTCCAAGATACCAGAATGTAAGAGGTCCTGGATATCCCTTAAATTATAACAATGGCGGACAGGACGCGGCTGGTTTTATTTATTATGATACCGACGGAGATGGTACGAAGGAGACAAGAGGTTTACTAGGTGCCACTGTTAACTTTGGCCCTAAATTTGATGGTCAGCCGGTGATGGCATTTGATGGTGTAATCAGACCTTATTCTCCTTCAAATAACAGCTATGCAAATTTGTTCCAGGATGCAAGCAGTTCAAATATCAACCTTGCAGTTTCAAAAGTAACTGACAATGCGAATGTTCGTTTTTCTTTCACGCGTCAGGATAATGGAATGATCAGCTATGAGTCAAGGAACAGCAAAAATATCGCAAACCTTAATACGAGCTTTAACACGGGTAAAAAGTTGAAGACAGACATTACGGTAAACTTTGTTAATCAGCATACGCACAACAGACCTTTCAAAGTAGACCGTATGATCAACAACTTTACAGGTATGATGAACCGTTTTGAAAATGCTGACTGGTATTTTAATAAGTATCAGACAAGCCAGGGTTATAAATACGTAACAGCTGCTTCAGGTAACCCAAGCTTGACACCTGACGAGAATATTAAATACAACGGTTTCAAAAGTGATATTGCCGACTACGTGTGGAGCACAAGAAAAAATACATACGACGAATACAGCAACCGTATCATTGCAAGTTTGACGCAGCACTGGGATATTACTCCGGAGTTGAAAATGAGAGGCAGAATTGCAACGGATTTTACATCTGAAAGAATCGAGGACAAACAGGCTTCTGAAAAACCGCTTGCGTTTGGTTACACGGGCTCGTTTGGTATGAGTAACAATCTTTATAACAATGTCTTTGGTGAAGCATTGTTAACCTATACCAAAGAGTTAAACGAAGATATGACCGTTCAGCTTACTGGTGGATATAATGCCCGCAAAGAGCTTACCACAATGTTTGGTGTGGCAACAGATGGCGGATTAAGTACAGAAAGTTTTTATGATTTGTCCGCCTCAGTAAACAATCTTAGGACGCTTGGAACGAATACCCGTAGCAGATTCACAAGGGATGCCTACATTGGAACGGCAAACTTCGATTACAAAAACTTGTTTTTTATTGAAGGAACGATCAGAAGAGACCGTACTTCAACCTTGGCTAAGGGAAGCAATTCATTTGTATATCCTTCTGTTAATACAAGTTTTGTTTTCTCGGATGCATTTAACATGCCGTCATTCCTGAGTTACGGTAAAATCAGAGGTTCTTTCGGAGTTGTGGGTAATTATCCTCAGACTTATCAGGCAAACGTGGCTTATCAGCAGGGAAGTTTGCAAGTTCAGCAAACAGGAGGCCAGTCGGTATTGTATACGTATATGAATTCAAGTTACGGTAATGATAAAATCCGCCCTGAACAAAAACGTGAATTTGAATTTGGTTTAGAGGCTAAATTTTTAAATAACCGTATCGGTTTAGATGTCTCTTATTACAATGCACAGATCGTTGATCAGATTTTACCTTTATCCATTGCTGCAACTTCTGGTGCGAGATCAATACTTGCAAACGTTGGTACATTAAGAAATAAGGGTCTGGAAGTTGGGATAAACTTTTCTCCAATCCAGGGAACAGGAGCTAATGATTTCAACTGGGATATGGTAATCAACCTGGCTCAAAACGCTAACAAGGTTGAAAAACTTGCCAATAACTCAACAGAATTATTACATGCTGATTACGATGGTAACGCCGCACAGTTAAGATCTGTTGTTGGTCGTCCGATGGGTGATATTTATGTACATGGCATTCTCAAAAATGCGCAGGGACAGCAGGTTGTTGGACCAAACGGCTTATATCAGCTTGATCCTGAATTCAAACGAGTGGGTAATGCAATGCCTAAGCTAACGGGTGGTTTTATCAACAATCTGAGCTACAAAAATTTCAGTCTTGATGTGGTAACAGATTTCAGATGGGGCGGATCGATTATGCCAACCGGGATTAACTGGATGACTTCAAGAGGTTTGACCGAGGAAAGTTTGACTGCGATGGATGCAGAGCATGGCGGTTTATCTTACTATGTTGACGCAAATGGCAAAGGTGTTCCGACAAATGCGGCAACGGGACCTGGTGGACAGACCGTATATCACGATGGTATGTTGATGGATGGTGTTACTACAACCGGAGAAGCCAATACGAATATCATTTCTCAGGCTGTTTATTATAACAGTACTTACAACTGGGGTGGACCGCAGTACAGCAGCGCCCGTTATGAATTGTATGTGAAGAAGAACAACTTTATCAAAATGAGAGAAATTTCTCTTGCTTACAGATTGCCAGCTTTCATAGCAAACAAAATCGGAACGCAGAATATAACAGTATCTGTATTCGGTCGTAACCTGTTCTTCATTTACAGATCGATCAAGGATCTTGATGCAGAACAAACCAACGCAAGTACAAGATGGTATGAAAACGTGAATAACGCGGGTAACAACCCTTCATTCCGTACCATGGGTGTTATGTTAAGAGCAAGCTTCTAATTTCTAATTCGATTATGAAAATGAAAAAAATATCATCATTAATATTAGCTGGGCTTTTGCTTAGTGCAGTGTCCTGCAAAGAATCGGATTTTACAGATTCTTATGCCGATCCGTCGAAGATTGCTGAAACTACGGTTGAAAAGCAGTTTACAGGATTTTTACAATCCACTAAGGATTATATTCTTCCAGGGTATACCAATTATTTCGTTGCACTCCGCACTTCGATCAATCATTACAATCAGGTGACGGGATGGATCAATGACGCAGGGCAATACATTCCAGGGTCATCCGGAACAGAGGCGGTTTGGTTTAACTACTATAACATGCTTGCCCAGTATCGCGAGCTTCAAAAAGTATATAATTCTAAAACAGCAACTGAACAAGCTGACCGCAAGTTTTTCATGACTGTTGCTACCATTTATTTGTATGATCAGACGGAAAGAATGATCGACCTTTTTGGTGCTATTCCTTTCACTGAGGCCGGAATGCTAGGTACCAAAGGTGGTGACTATGCCGGCTCTTTGGCAAAGTTTGACGATCCTCAGGCACTTTACACCCTGATGCTTGACGATTTGAAAAGCATTTCGGCAGAATTGAATTCTACGACAATTAATGCAGGATACCTTAAATCTTTCCAGACTCAGGATTTTGTGAATAAGGGTGACCTAACCGCATGGAAACGTTATAACAATTCACTTCGATTGAGAATGTTGAACCGTGTTTCCGCAGTTGAAGCTTTCAAATCAAGATCAGCTACTGAAATGGCAGAAATTTTGGGAAATGCTACAACGTATCCGATTGTTACAAGCAATGAGGAGAATATTCAGATCAATGTGTTCAGTATAAATTCTGACATTAATTCGAAAGGTTTTCAGGGTGGGATAGCTTCTGACGGAAACTGGTATGGCAACACGGCTGGTAAAAAAATGATGGATTTCATGAACACCAACGCTGATCCACGTTTGCCTATCCTTTTTGAACCCGGTGCAAATGCAGCCGGAAAATATATTGGTATTGATCCAACAGCAACTTCTGCTGTACAAACCGCACTTTCTAACGCTGGACAGGTGGCGATTTACAACCGTTACGTAACAAGTCACAACCAGTTTTTTCCTGGTGTGATCATTAACGCAGCTGAGGTTAATCTGATCAAAGCGGAATATTATTTAAGAGTTGGAAACGATGCTTCTGCTAAGTTGGCTTATGAAACAGCGATCTCTCAATCGACAAAATTCTATAATGGAATTTCGGCGGTAAGTAATGCGACAGGTGTTAATGCTGCGCCGGTTCCTGCAACCGATGCTTCCATCGCAGCGTACATTGCGGCAGATGGAGTAAACTGGGATAAAGCAACTACAAGCACAGCAAAACTTTCTTTGATCGCTACGCAAAAATGGCTTCATTTCAACCTTGTTCAGCCTTACGAAAACTGGGCAGAAACACGCAGACTGGATCTTCCAACGTTCTCTTTCCAAATTGATAATGCAAATAACCAGACATTGCCTCCGGTGAAATGGACAATCCCAAGTAATGAGATTTCTTATAATGCCAACAATTACTCATCAGTAAGAGATCAGGATAAGCTTACAACTAAACTTTTCTGGGACGTAAAATAGTTTTGATTTTAAGTTCCTAGTTAAATAATCAAAAAGGGTCGACTTTAAAGTTGACCCTTTTTGATATCAATGAATTTAATTCAGAAAGAATAATACTTTTGCCTAAACATAAAACACACTAACCAATGATCTGTTTCTCATTTGAAAAAGCTGAATTTGTCGGAATTGGCGCTAATCTTATATTTCTCGGAGTCGTTGCGTACGTATTGATACTATTGATCATCGCCTTGAATCTATCCATAAAAGTCCTCAGAAAAAAACTGAAAGAATAAACGAGAAATTACGGGAGTCACTTCGTCTTATTCTCCAAAACCAACAGCTGAGGATAAACGGTAATACCCTGGAACATCAGGACTGTCAATTCCGAAATATTATGAAAATAGGAGCCGAGAATAATATCTTCATCGCCATCCTTATCATAATCCGCGGACTCCATAATCATCCATTTTCCCGAAACTCCTTCGGGCGTAGAATAGGGCTTGAAATTTAAATTGCCTTCATTGGAAAGATATATAAAACCCTGCTCGGGATTATCAAGATCAGTGTAAAAGGATGTAGCAGCGATGTCAATATCACCGTCGCCGTCGAAATCCCTGGCCATGGCTTTGCTGGCGCCATATAACGGATAAAACCAGGCCCGTTTGAAATTGTCCTTACCGTCATTTAAATAAATACGGATACCATGGTAGTTTTTCTTGATTCCTGAATAATCCCAGTTGTCTCCATTGGTCAGAATAATATCCTGAAAACCATCTTTGTTGAAATCGGCCAGCTCGAAATAAATAGAGCCGAAAACAGGCGGGAATTGTAGAACCACTTTTTCCTTGAATTCGCCGTTCCCCAAATTGTAAAATATCGAAATTTCCTCCCTGGCCTGTGTCATCAATGCCATGATATCCGGTTTTTTATCATGATTAAAATCGGCAATTTCGACTTTTCTGGCTCCGGGTAATTCTTTAAGGACATGTTCCTTTTTTGATTCAAAATTGTCGAGCCATAACAATCTCCCCGTATGATTTCCAAACTCGGAAATAACAACATCCTCTTTTCCGTCCATATTGAGGTCAGTCGCCACGAAATTTACCGGTCTGTGCAATAAATGGATATTAACCTCAGGCTGATCTTCCTGACCAGTTTTTGCTAAGGATTCAAGGCTTCCGAATTTTTGCTGAGACGGTTTCAGCGAGCCAACAGACAATAATCTCGGTGAGGCATCATCAGGAAAATCAATATCAGAAGCAGGTGTGCTGATCCAGATGGAATCCTTTTGCTGAAATTTTTCGTCAAGAACATACAGCGTGTTTTGTGCGTCGCCCACATACAGCTGTGAGGTTTTTTTATCAAACTTCAGAAGCGTTGTTTGCGGAAACATTTTTTTGCCAACGAAAACTGATTTTGGTTGAAAAAAGGGTAGGTGGTTGGTAACCACCGGTCCGGGCTTCTGAGGAATGGGTTTTTCAGGCGCTTCTTTTTCGTAATACTCGACAATTTTTTTCCAGTCCTTTCGCGAAATAGAAGCTGTGCGGGGATAAATATTCAATTCCCGAACCAGCTTTTCTTCCTCTGGAAACATGTCTTCATAAACATTCTTGCCTGACGGATTTATTCCCATGCGATAACCCATATTGGGCAATACCGAAGATGTCCAGGTTTTTTTATCCAACAGGGAAGGACTTGGAAAAAGGTGGCAGGTGGTGCAGTATTGTCCTGCCAATTGCTCGCCAGTCAATAGTGAATCGGATAAGGATACTGATTTTAGCGGAGGTGAAACTTCATTATTTTTTGTATCGATAAAAGCGAAAGCTGTTATCCAAAGGGAAAGGAGTGTAATAAATATGTATTTGTAAACAGGCATTCCTGAAACTTATTTGGTTAGTTTATAACCCTAAAACACAGAGAAGTCAACACGAAACTACTTGTTGACTTCTCATATCACTGCTGATTATTTTCTAATTTAAGAAACGATCAGATCGCTTAAAGCCTTTTCAACCTTTTCAAAACCGAACCGGGCCAGTTCCTGATCCATCCGGGCTTTTATCAAATCATTCTGCAAATTTCCGATACTGCCTTCATGCGTATGTTTCAAATCACGCGGAGCGGTATAACTTCCGTCACCTATTTCCGCGCCAACCTGGCGATAGGCATCACGGAACGGAACACCATTGATGACCAGTTCATTCACACGTTCAACACTAAAAAGAAGATCGTATTTGGCATCTTCCAGGAGATTTTCTTTCACTTTTATGTTTTCCAGCATAAAGGTCGCAACATCCAGGCAGTCCAGAATTTCGTCAAAAGCCGGCATCAGGATTTCTTTCAGCAGCTGCATATCGCGGTGATATCCGGAAGGAAGATTGCTCAAAACCATGGTAACTTCCATCGGAAGTGCTTTCATCCGGTTTGTTTTTGCACGAAGTAATTCAGCTACATCCGGGTTTTTCTTATGCGGCATAATGCTGCTTCCCGTGGTCAGGTCATCCGGTAAAACGATAAAACTGAAATTCTGGCTGTTATATAAACAAACGTCCATCGCAAGCCTTGAAACCGTCGCTGCCAGTGAAGCAATGGCGGTCAGCGCGGCCTGTTCCGTACGACCGCGGCTCATTTGCGCATAAACCACGTTGTGATGCATCCCTTCAAAACCCAACAACGCTGTTGTTAATGTTCTGTTTAATGGAAATGAAGAGCCATAACCAGCGCCAGACCCTAGTGGGTTTCTGTTTGCCAGACGGTAAGCTGCATTTAATTGAATGACGTCGTCAATCAAAGCTTCTGCATAAGCACCAAACCATAATCCGAAAGAAGAAGGCATGGCAATCTGCAAATGTGTATAACCGGGAAGCAAGTCATTTTTATGTTTTTCAGACTGGCTGATCAACACACCGAAAAGTTTTTCTGTTGCCTGAACAACCTGAAAAAGTCGGTCGCGGGTGTATAGTTTCATGTCAACCAAAACCTGGTCATTACGCGAGCGTCCGCTATGAATTTTCTTCCCGACATCACCCAGCTTGCGCGTCAGCATCAATTCCACCTGTGAATGAACATCTTCAACGCCTTCTTCGATGATGAAATTTCCTAACTGAATTTCTTTATAAATCGAAAACAGCTCAATTTTTAATGCAGAAAGGTCGTCAGCAGTTAATAAGCCGATCGTTTCAAGCATCGTCGCATGTGCCAGATTTCCCAGCACATCGAATTCAGCAAGGAAAAGATCCATTTCACGATCACGGCCAACGGTGAAGCGTTCTATTTTTTCAGAAGTTACAGTATTTTCTTTTTGCCAGAGTTTCAAAATCGGTAGACGAATTATGGTTACACAGAGGTGCGCAGTGTAGGAAAGAGAAACACAGATGTATTAATCCCAGTCAATCTTGCGCTTAATGCTACAAATTTACAATCAATTGAGGAAACTCGGAGGAAATTGTTTTGCTAATGTGTCAGGTTACACAGAGCGGACGCCGCGTTGGTGCACAGCGTTAGGGTGAGGTACACAGAGTTTTGATTTATGTTAAGGGGACAAGCACAGCGTTGTTATTTAGGAAAGAAAACTCTGTGTCCCTCTTTTTTTCTCTATGGTTCTCTATATAACCTAAAAATAAAAAAATCAGTTAATCATTCGACGGATCGCTACGAAACGTTTTTGGTAATAATCAGCACTCAGCAGATCGTAGCGTACGCCACCGTTAAAAGCAGAATGGATAAAACGGATATAACCAGGTGCAGTTTCGGTAATGATCCCCACATGACCAATTCTGGAATCTTTTGAACTCTGTCCTTTAAAGAAAATAAGATCGCCTTTACGTGCTTTGGAAAGATCAATTTCTTCGCCTTTTTCCGATTGTGCCGCGCTGGAATGAGGCAGGGATACATCCCATTTGCTGAAACAATAACGGACAAATCCGGAACAGTCAAAACCTTTTTTAGAAGAACCGCCCGAACGGTAAGGAATATGTAAATGCTTGTTTGCAAAAGAAACCAGTGACTCGATCGCATTTAGCGTATCTGCCTCAACTTGCTGTGGATTTTTTGATTGGGCAGTGGCAGGATTGCCGGAAATAACAGCGCAAAAAAGTAAGCCTAGGAAAACGGTACGTTGAATCGTAATAAACATTCAGCTTGGTTTAGGTTCTGGGTAATAAACTCCTAATCAGTAGAATATATTGTCTTTTCAAATTTGACCTTCGAAGTGTAAAGCTAGCGAGGATTTTTGGTTTAAAAAATTTTAACTTTTATCAATTTGTTAATTTTTTCTGTTTTGTCTGTTAAGTCACTTAGGACCAGTACTTACGGGAATCTCTGACGTTATCCGCAAACGAAGCTTCGTTCCACCCATCTTTTTTGCTATTTTTGTGCCCTTCAAAGATTATTCAAGAATTAACCATACCTATTGCATGGAAACCACCGACCGTTATTTGCAACGCGGCGTATCTGCATCGAAAGAGGACGTACATAAGGCAATTGAGAAAATTGACAAAGGATTATACCCCAAGGCATTTTGTAAAATTGTTCCTGATACGCTGGCCGGTGATCCTGAGTATTGTACAATCATGCATGCAGACGGCGCGGGTACAAAAACTTCGCTGGCTTATTTATACTGGAAAGAAACCGGCGATCTTTCGGTTTGGAAAGGTATCGCGCAGGATGCGATTGTGATGAATACCGACGATTTGTTATGCGTAGGCGCAACAGGTCCGATGTTGTATTCATCAACGATTGATAGAAATAAAAACAGGATTCCGGGTGAGGTAATTGCGGAAGTGATCAATGGCGCGGAGGAAATCCTGGAAATGCTGCGCAGTTATGGCGTGGAAATATACAGTACGGGTGGTGAGACGGCTGACGTGGGTGATCTGGTAAGAACCGTGACGGTTAATAGCACAGTCATTGCCAGAATGAAAAGATCGGAAGTGGTTGACAACGCCAATATCAAAGCAGGTGACGTCATTGTCGGACTTGCATCTTATGGCCAGTCAACGTATGAAACTTCATATAACGGCGGAATGGGAAGTAACGGATTGACATCAGCCCGTCATGATGTTTTAGGTAAATATCTGGCTGAGAAGTATGGTGAAAGTTTTGATCCGGAAGTTAACAGCGATCTGATCTACAGTGGTTCAAAAAAATTAACAGATCCGGTTGAAGGAACGCCATTGAACGTCGGACAGCTAATTCTTTCTCCGACGCGTACCTATGCGCCTGTTGCCAAAGCGTTGCTGGACGAACTTCGTCCGCATATTCATGGCATGGTTCATTGCAGCGGCGGAGCGCAGACCAAGATTTTACATTTTGTCGACAACCTGCATATCATCAAAGATAACCTGCTGCCGGTTCCTCCATTGTTTAAATTAATTCAGGAAGAAAGCGGTACCTCATGGCAGGAAATGTATAAGGTTTTCAATATGGGGCATCGTCTGGAAATTTATTTAGCTGAGGAACATGCAGCGCGCGTGATTGCGTTATCACAGTCATTTGGCATAGAGGCGCAAATTGTCGGTCGTGTAGAAGCCTCACCGGTTAAAAAACTTACGATTTCAAGCGAAGCGGGGACGTTTTTGTATGAATAGCATTTAACGATTTTTTGGAAAAAAAAACTAATGAGTGGGCTGATAGAGATCAAAATTTTTTTGAGCTTTATCAGCCCTCTTGATTTTTCCTGAATTATGAAAATGCCTTCTCTTTGTATTTCGCTTGTTAGTTCTTAGGGAAACTGAGAAGAAGAATAGAGCCCTGGGAACGAAATACATATTTCTTAAAGATCAAAATAAAGGCGAAAAATAGTTGGAAAAGTTAGCCGATCATACACGTTCGTAAATAAAAATTTTTGCGCACAATCGTTTATTTATTGCGTATATACTCATCTCTTAAATAAACTTGACATGAAAAGATTTATCTCCCTGGCAATCTTACTATTTATTTACACTCAGTCCTTTTCCCAGTTCAAAGGTTCTGATTTGTCACTTAATTTAGGTTATCCTGTTCCGGTTGGAAATAATTTTGTCAACAAGGGTGCAGGAGATGGTTATGCTGGCATAATTGATATTGGCCTTGACTATACGATGCTCAAGGTTAACAATTTCAATGTCGGTATTCTGATGAACACATCTTTTCTTAATATGGGACTTACTGGTGTTTCGTTAAATATTCTTAGCCCAAAAGTTAAGGTAGGATATACTATCGAGTTAAATAAAATCAGTGTTCAGCCCCAATTGGCAATCGGATATACACGTTTTAGTTTTAACGGATCGGAATATCATTATGAAGAAAAATCTGGTGGGCTTTCTGCTAAGGCGTCAACAAAATTATTTCTGAAAAGTTAGAGAAAAATTAGTTACTATTTATCCCTGGCATACGAATTTAACAAAATAGGCGAGTTAACACCTGGTGCACCAAGTATAGGCTTTAATCGAAATATTCAGTTTATCACTCCGGGCGTAGGTATTTTATGGAAGTTCAGCCGAATTTGATTGACTATACTTATTATCTAACTTTTCCCCCAAACCTTAATCTTATCAAAAACCTCCTTTGCAGAAATACTGTCCAGACTTTCTGTTTGTGTTTCAATATAATCTGCTTTCGGCCCGATTGGGCCCCATCTTCCGCCGTGTTTTGGTCTGAAATTGGGATATAGCCCCAAGGTATTTATTCCTAATGCAGCGGCAAGGTGTAACGGGCCGGTGCTGGCGGCGAGCAGGCCATCTGTATGTTTTATGAAAGTGATCAGCTGATCGAGTGGTAATTGGCCGGTTAGGTCGATCACATGCCGTGGTAATGTATCAATCCAGGGTTTCAGTTCTTCTTGTTCCTTTTTAGAACCGGTTATAAAAATTCGATACCTGTTTTTATCCAATAAATCAATCAGTTCCGAAAACCGTTGCAGATCCCATTCTAAGGCATTTTTATTGGATTTAGGATGCAGAATAATGGTGAATTTATCCGTATTAATCAGTTCAGAAAATTCAGCGGGCAGCGTGGCGAGCTTATTCATCTGATAATAACGCCACAATTCAGCAGGCACTTCTTTTATTCCCAAAGGTTTCAGTAAACGAAAATGAAGAACGGCCTCATGTTCATCCGAAACTTTCCGGCGCAGCCAGATCAGCCGGTTGCAGTCGCGCCAGTGGTATGGACGGCTTATCGTTCCAATCCTGATCGGGATTCCTGCCTTGCGAGCCAGGTTACTTATATCCTTTTGCGTGATTAAATGGAGAATTGCGTCAAATTTGTGTTGTTTGATTTGTGCTATTTGTTCCTTTTCCGGTAATGCAAAAATTGCGTCATAGTCAATAAAGCCATCAACAGAATCACTGGCATCAATTACTGCTTTTGTATAGTTTCTTGCTAAAATAGTGATACGAGTCTCCGGCCTGATCTGTTTTAAATAACCGCATAAAGGAAGGGTTAAGACAACATCGCCGATGGCATCTACTCTTGTGATTAAAATATGCATGCTTCGCAAGTCAATCTGTTTTTGATGAGCAGTAATAAAGATCCGGGTTTACCTTTCGCTTTTTTTGCAAAAGTACTATACCATTAACGGTATTCCAGAAAAAAAATTCGAAGATGTATATGAGAATAGTATAATTTTTTGAGTTGAAGTTGGGGTATAAGCGCGTTTAAATAAATCTAAATTCAGGGTCTTGCAAAAAAAACGGAGGATAGATTTATACAAAAATTGCATAAACCTATCCTCCATCAATCTCTGTGCTACTCCTATTTATCCGACAATGGCACAAGTTGTGCTTTCAGATCAGGATCTTTCATGTCTTTGTCCAGCGGGAACATCGGGTGTTTAATTCTCTTGTAACCCAGTCTTTCTAAATCCTGATCGACGCCGCCTGGTGTTAAAGCCAATAGCCAGTCAGCACGCATGTTGTACAGTTCAGGTTCGAGGTAACCGATTTTTACAACCACGATATCAGATTTGCGGGGGTTAAGACCAAGTCTGGTAAAATCAGCTTCTTTATGGTATGGTTTGCGTTTTTGCGTAACGATCACACGCACGCTGCCAACTTTTACCACAACTTCCGTTTCCGCATTTCTATCTCCATATTCTATCGATTCCACAATTCCCGCCAAGCGAACCGGCGGCGCGAAACGTGCGTCAACCGCAGCACCGGCCAAGGCATCTACCTTTCCACCAATACCAGCCGTGATGGCAGCTTTTACAAATTCAGGTCCGGGAATGGAAGCATAAATCAGCGAAGGTCCATCTTCTGATTTGAATTCTGGCCGAGCCAGTATCTCGGTTAATGTCCACGTAACATCACCCGCACCGCCCGCTGTCGGGTTGTCGCCTGAATCGCTGATAAAAAATGGATGTTTTTGGCTTTTTACTGCTTTGTCCAAAGCCTCTTTCAGAGAAGCAGTTGGCGCTACAAATTCAAATTCCTCACGCACTTTCCAGAACTTGGCGGCCAGGTCTTCCGCAGTTTTTGTGACCAGGTTTTTATCGTCACCGGTCACCATCACAACCGCGTGGTTCCGTGGTTCATCCGCCCAGGCATACCCGATCCAAATTGCCGCATCAACAATTCCTTTTTGTAAGGAAGCCGGAGAAACTGCGGCATATAAAGTTTTTCCCGGCTCAATTCTCGTACTTGTTTTTTCACCAGGCAACAGGATCGGAACAGGTATCCAGGCTTTGTATGCAGGTTTTCCTTTCCCGGTTTCCAGTCGGGTCAGTAAATTATTTACGGCGCGTCTTTTTGTTGCCATCGCGTCTTCGTGCGGTGCCATTCGGTAACACGTAATGATATCCGTATTTTTCGCCAGTCGCCACGACACATTTCCATGTAAATCCATGGATGTGGAAATCAATGTTTTTTTGCCAACGACTTCACGAATTCGAATCAGAAAATCACCTTCCGGGTCATCCATACCAACCACACTCATGGCACCATGGATATCATAAAACAAACCGTCATAAGGCAAATTCTTTTTCAACAAATCCAAAGCCTGTTTCACCATCGATTCGTAAGCTTCTTTGGTAACCGTTCCACCCGGAAGTGAGCGGCCAACCATGGCCGGAAGCCAGTTTGCGCGTTTTGGAATGGTTGAATCCGGCGAGAAAAACGGGTAGGAAGTGAAAATCTCAGCGCCATATTTGGCATGAAAAGCTTCTTCGTGCGTACGTGCCGGAGAAAATGTACTGGACTCAATGGCCAATCCGGTTATTCCGATACGCGGAAGTGGTTTTTGAGCAAAAACCTGCGTCAATAGCAGTGACAGTGATGCTGTTATTAAGAATTTAATCTTCATGTATAAAATTTGGTCCAGGAAACATTTTAAATTATTTTATTAAATATAATCAACTTTTCGTATCCTGTTAAATCTGATATCTAAAACTTTGGAAGTATATTCTTAAACTAATATTAATTGGTTGTTATGTCTAATTATTAAAAAATCCATTCATTCCAATTTTTAAATGGTCAGACTGATTTGCTTACCGTCTGTTATATTTACGAAATTCCAATGTTGCTGCCCGATTTTAATTATATTTCAATTTCACCTGATGACTAAATTATTTTCTGTATTTGCCATCTGTCTCTTTTCACTTCCGGTATTTGCACAGTTTACACTACAAAAAGATTTACCGCTGTTTTATCTGGTCAGTCAGCCGAAAACAAAAACCGCTAAACCAGGATTAGTTATCTTGCTGCACGGATATGGCAGCAACGAAGCGGATTTGTTTGAATTGCGGGATATGCTCCCTGATAATTTTCTGATAACTTCCGTGAGAGCGCCCATGACGCTCGCGCCGAATGCATATCAGTGGTTTAGAAGTGAGACGATAAAAGGAGTGAAAGGAGGTAATCTGAAAGATCTTAAAACAAATTCAGATCTGATTAAGTCTTTCATCAAAGGGGCATTGAAAAAATATAATGCCGATCCTTCGCGTGTTTACCTGATCGGTTTTAGCCAGGGCGCGATGATGAGTTTTGAAGTAGGACTTACATCGCCTGAACTGTTAAGAGGAATTGCGCCTTTAAGTGGCCGAATATTCGAATCGCTGAGACCGAATATAAAAACATCAAGTGCTTTCAAAAATTTTAAAATATTCATCGGCCACGGAACAGCTGACGAAAAAGTGCTTTATCATTATGCCACCGAGGCTGTTTCCATTTTAAAAGAAAAGCAAATTCCAGCCGTTTTACATACTTACCAGGGTATGCAGCATTCAATCAATGAGCAGGAAATCAATGATCTGGTAAAGTGGTTGAAAGAAAAATAAGAGCTGTTTGGTACCAGAAAAATAATCTATACATCCGAAGGAAATAATTAATTTTTTATATTTGTAACTAAATATCAGTTACAGATACGTCACACACTTGGGAAAAATTGAAAAATTAATTGCTCGTTTTTTTACCAGGCCAAAAGACCTGACCTGGGACGAGCTGACCTTGGTTTTAAGCTACTATGGTTTTACGGCAGTAGCTTCTTCCGGAAAAACCTCTGGGTCCCGGAGAAGATTTATAGATGCAAATAAGCTGGTTATCTCTTTACATAAAGCCACATACAAAGCCGATTGTGAAAACTTATATGATTGAGAAGATCATCGTTTTTCTAAATCAAAATGGCAAGATCAAACATGATTAATTCTCTGACATACAACGGCTACACGGCATCAATAAGTTACAGTTCAGAGGATGAGGTGTTCTTTGGCAAGATTATTGGACTGAATGACCTTATCACTTTTGAGGGAACATCGGTAGCTGAACTTAAACAGGCTTTTCAGGAAGCGGTAGACGATTATCTGGAAACGTGTAAGGAGCTGAATAAGTCTCCGGAAAAGACATACAAGGGAGTTTTTAATGTTCGTGTTCCCTCAACTTTACATAAAAAAGTGGCTACATTGGCAGCACAACATGATATTACCTTAAATGATTTTGTAAAATCCGTACTGGTATATGCGGTAACCCACGACAATGTAAGTGCTGAATTGTTCAACAAAAATGCCAGTGAAGACAACTACGCAATGGGAGCCTGATGTTCCAGTATGTATTCACCAAAACTCACAAAAACGGACGTTATGATTTTTTATAATAAATCATTCAATATAATTTTTACTATTCTTTCAATTTGTTCAGGGTTAAACCTGGCGATGGCTCAGAAGCCGGGCTGGCTTGAAAAATACAATGAACATCAGGCTTACAAAGACGTTTACGTTGTTAAAAGTATTGACAAAAAAAACAATACTTACAGCAGTTTTCTGGTTGATAAGAATGGCAAAAAACTCACGCCGGCTTATCGTGATATAGGTAAATTTTCTAATGGGCTGGCCGAATTTGTCACCTTTGAGAACCATAAGGGTGCATTGGGTATGCACGGATATCTGGATAAAAACGGCAAGATTGTTATTCCGCCTGTTTATCGCGGAGCAGGCGAGTTTCAGAATGGTATTACTTATGTGATCTATCCAAAAGGAAAACAAATGGGTCTTTCCTATCTGGATACCCTTGGTAAGGAAATATATAAAGTCCCGGTTGAATTATTTCCTAATGATTTTTTGATCGATAAAGCAAAAGCAGCTTACGTTGCCTACCACGACTGCCAGGAAGATTTTATCTGGTATGTCAATGACAATCTGACAACGCTTAACTGGAATTTCGGGAAATATACCGAGGCCGATATCAAAAAGGCCAAAGAGCCGTTCCGCTTTTACTACAAAGGAAAATATGGTGTTGTTGATAAAAATCTGATCCTGCGCGTCCCGGTCGCGCTGGATGATATTGACCTGATTTATAAACATTCAGGAAGAGGTTTGGCACGTGTCCGCTATGGAGATAAATTTGGATATATCAGTTCAAAAACCGGCGAAGTTGTGATTCCGTTTCTTTATGAAGATACGCAAAAGCCGTCTCTGGGGCGTTATTGGGTAAAAAAGAACGGTAAATGGGGCTGTATTAATAAAAAAGGCGAAACCGTTATTCCCTTTTTATATGAATATGCCGGTCGTTTCATGGACGAAAACCGCGCGTCGGTTTCTCTCAATGGCAAATTCGGGCATATCGATACAACCGGAAAAGTGACAACGCCGATTATTTATCAGTCAGCTTCGTACTTTAAACATGGTCTGGCGATGATTCAGCTGGATGATAAATATGCCTACATTGACACAAGCGGAAAGGTGATCACCAAAGAATGGTTCAGCGAAGCTCAGCCCTTCCGTGAGGATATGGTGGAAACACAGCGATTTGGGCTTTATTACAAAGTTCTGCCAGACGGAAGCGTGAAGTTTGAAAGGATTTCAGGGTATTGGAAGGGCATATTAATTTTGCTTGGACTGGTGCTTTTAGCCATTGCACCATGGCGGTTTTTCAAGGCGCGGAAGAGGAGCGTCTGATTATTGTCAATTCCAAGGGACAGATCTGTGCCGAAATGCCGCACGGTCCAGCAATTTTTCTAGCTTTTGAGACTATTAACCCATCCATCGTATTTAAACCAGCACTTTCCGCTGAGAATATTCTTCACGTGATGCTTTGATGGCGGGCATATTTTTAAAGGCCCAATCTACAAGAAGTGACATGGCCGGCAGCAAACTTTCACCAAGCGGGGTTAAAGAGTATTCAACGCGCGGAGGCACTTGCGGGTAAATTTTTCGGGAAATTAATCCGTCAGCTTCCAGCGTTTTTAATGTTACCGTCAGCATTTTTTGTGATATCGTATCAATGACAGCGTTAAGTTCGTTGAAACGTAACGTTCCGGATTCACCCAAAATCGTGATCACAAGGATCGACCACTTATCGCCCAGACGATCGAGTACGTTTCTCACGGGACAATCGTCTATCACCTGAAATTTTTTTAAACTTTCTTTTATCATAACCTTTTAACGCTCAGCATTAGTTACTTGAAGGTAAGTAATTGGTTTATGCGTGCCTTCTTGTTTGACGCTAAGTTACTATTTACCTTTAACTATACAAAAGTAACTATTGGCAAAAATACAAAAAAATACTATGAGCAAGATTTTGGTAACGGGGGCAACAGGCCACCTTGGAGCAAGCGTGACGGAATTCCTTTTGGAAAAAACAGACGTTTCAAATATCAGTATCCTGGTCCGTGATCCTGCAAAGGCTGACAGATTTAAGGAAAAAGGTGTAAAAGTGGAAGTAGGTGATTATGAAGATACTGCGGCACTAGCGAAAGCGCTGACAGGTATAGACAAATTGTATCTGGTTTCCGGATTGGACGCTAATCGTGGTGCTCAGCATGAAAATGTGATAAATACGGCGAAAAAGGCAGGGGTGAAGCATATCATTTACACCAGTTTTCAGCATAAAACTGAGACAGGACATCCGGCACTTTCTTTTATTGCAGAGGGACATTTGTATACAGAGAAAGTACTAAAAGCGTCGGGTGTAACTTACACGATCTTACAGCATGGTTTGTATGCTGATGTTATTCCAATGTTTGCCGGAGAAAATTTACTTCAAAGTAAAACCATTTTTCTACCTGCCGGCGAAGGGAAAACGGCTTTTGCGACAAGAGAAAACATGGCCGAAGCAGGTGCATTAATTTTGCTGGATGAAACCGGAAAATTTGATAATCAGACGATTGAACTGGCAGGTTCCGAAACAGTTTCGTGGTCTGACATTGCTGCCGTGATTTCTTCAAATGTCGGCGAAACCATTACGTATGTCAGCCCATCGGTAGCTGATTTTACTTCGGCTTTAACCAATGCGGGTGTTCCTGCTGAAATTATTGGCATGTCAGCTGGTTTTAGTCAGGCGATCAACGATGGAGAATTTGATGCAGTAAACGGAAAACTGGAGGCAATACTGGGCCGTAAATTAACTTCCGTGGGAGATTACCTGGCCGGAATTTACGTGAAGGCGTAATACTCTGAGATTGATTTATAGAGGCTGCTTTAATAAGCGGCCTCTATAAACTTTGTCCGAATGTCAGCGAATTATTGTCCGGATCAAGTATTGCAAATTCTTTTTGTCCCCAGGGTTTTGTTTGTAAATGTCCTGCTTCCGGGATATTCACGTTCTGGTCCAAAGCCAACTTATACCATTCGTCTATATTATCCGTCCGGATATAGACCTGTCCGTAATTTTCTTTCGGATCAACTGTTTTGAATTCAAAAAAGTGAATTTGAATGTCGTCTTTACTGACCATCAGATATCCGTCATAATCAGCCTCGCCGAACACATCGAAACCAAGCTTATTCACATAAAAGTCCTTCGTAACTGCTTTGTCACGCATCGGAAGTTTCGGGTTGATATCAGTTAGCATCGTGAGCTGATTTAATGTTTTTATTTGTACATTCGAAGATTCACTTTTTACTTGATTAATCAGCATGACAAACTTCAAAAAAACATTATTGATTGCTAAAATTTCCTTGTTAGCACTTACCGCGATCTTTAGTACCAACAGCAGTTTCGCACAAACAACCGGCACTGCGATCACATTGGGCGGCAATACCGTGCACACTGTCGGGAAATTACCAGCGGTTGGCACCGAGGTGAAAAATTTCACATTAACCGGCGTTGATCTCAAAGATAAAACTATGGCAGATTATAAGGGGAAATATGTGATCATGAATATTTTTCCGAGCGTAAACACAGGCGTATGTTCTAAATCGGTAAGGAAATTTAATGAAGACGCAGCCGGCCTGAAAAACACAACCGTACTCTGTATTTCCAAAGATCTGCCATTTGCACAAAAAGCATTTTGTGGCGCAGAGGGAATCAACAACGTGGTGATGCTCTCTGATTTCAGGACTGATTTTGGAACCTCTTATGGCGTTCAGATTGCTGACGGTCCGATGAAAGGTTTGTTGAGCCGCGCGGTGATCGTCGTGAACCCGGAAGGAAAAATTGTATACGAACAGCAAGTGCCGGAAATAGGTACCGAGCCGGATTATAGTGCGGCTATTGCAGCGATCAAATAAAACGGCTGTCAGCAGTCAGCTGTCGGCTATCAGGTTAATGCCGGGAACGACATTTTTAACGATAGCCGATTGCTGAAAGCCAATGATTACGCTTTGAAGAATTCTAAAAGGTCTTTATTGATCGTAGCAGCCTCCGTTGTCGGCATGCCATGCGGAAAGCCCGGATACGTGATAAGTTTTCCATTTTTTACCAGCTTGGCACCTTTTAATGCAGTAAGTTCAAACGGCACAATCTGGTCATCTTCTCCATGCAAGATCAATACGGGTACCTCTACACTTTTCAAGTCCTCCGTAAAATCGGTTTCTGAAAAAGCCTTGATACAATCATAATGTGCTTTTATTCCGCCCATCATGCCCTGACGCCACCAGTTATCACGGATTCCTTGCGATACTTGCGCACCTTCACGGTTAAATCCGTAAAATGCCATGGTAAAATCCTGGAAATACTGAGGTCTTTTGGTGGCAGTACCTTCACGGATTTCATCAAAAACGGACATTGGAATACCATCCGGGCTACTGTCAGTTTTAGCCATGATCGGAGTCACCGCACTGATCAAAACAGCCTTCGCCACCCGGTCCTTTCCGTATTTCGCAACATAACGGATCACCTCACCACCGCCTGTCGAATGACCTACGTGAATTGCATCTTTTAAATCCAGTGCTTCTGTAAGTTCAGCAACGTCCGCTGCATAAGTGTCCATGTCATTGCCTTCCGCAGTTTGGGTAGAACGACCGTGTCCTCTGCGATCGTGTGCAATAACCCGATATCCCTCGCTCAGGAAAAACATCATTTGGGCATCCCAGTCGTCACCTGACAACGGCCAGCCATGATGAAATACAATAGGCTGTCCCGTTCCCCAATCTTTGTAATAAATTTCTGTTCCGTCCTTTAATGTGATTTTAGGCATGTTTTGTCTAGTTTTTGTTGGAGTAAAAATTTCGTGAAGTTAGGATTTTTGTGGGGAAACAGGTGGCGTAATTGTTTAAATTTTCGTTAAAAAGTGTCTTCCCAGCAACATGTTAAAATACTTAAATGTGTTATGTTTGTTAAACAAAAACTAACCGGAGCACGCATGCTGAGAATTTACTTTTTAGTAGTACTGGTTTTTTATTATTATCAAAGCAAAGCGCAGACGATCGCTGACCAGTCGGTTCGCATTAAGAGTATATCCGAACGGTGGGAACTTGCGGACTCGACGCGCAAAGGCACATTTCTGCTTACTTCCTATAAACCCTTTTATTTTTCTCTGGGCCGTTGGTAGAGCAATCCCAACCGGGAGCCGTATAGTGAAAATCTTGCGTATAGTGTTCCTACGGCAACGGATTACAACAAATATGAAGCGCGGTTTCACATTAGTTTCAAAGTGAAATTGCTGCAAAAGATTTTCTGGGGAAAAGGAGATTTGTGGGCGGGTTACACGCAAAAAGCCCATTGGCAAATTTACAATACCGGCGTTTCCAGACCGTTCCGCGAGCTGAACTATGAGCCCGAACTGATTCTGAATTTCCCGATCAGTTACAAATTTCTGGGTTTTGAAGGCCGGACGCTCGGTGTTGCTTTCAATCACCAGTCCAACGGCCGGGAACTTCCGCACTCACGGAGCTGGAACCGCGTGATGTTTCATACCAGCATGGAGCGGAAAAACTGGCAGATCACACTGCGCCCATGGATAAGGTTAAAAGATGCGGATGACGAAAATCCTCAGATCATGAATTATATCGGAAGAGGAGAAGTGACAGTAGTTTACGGCCGCCCCAGACACCAGATCTATCTCGTAGCCACGCATCCTTTCAACCGCCTCAACCGTGGCAGCACGCAACTAAACTGGATATTCCAGATCCGCAACCACCTAAAAGGCCACGTACAAATGTCCGCCAGATACGGCGAAACGCTGATCGATTACAATCATGCGCAGAATACGATTGGGTTGGGGATTTGTTTTGTTGATTGGTAGGGGGAATCTTTGTCTCAATATAAATCTTTGTAAAATTCAGTCTCTTGTTAGGCGTAGTCTTCGACTACATCTTAATGTCATGCGGTCTCCGACCGCAGTAGACCTTGAAGTAAAGTACTTTTTGACTTTAACTAGAAACTCCGCAATTTTCATTGAACTGGTTTGCATTTTAAATATGGGTCAGAGACCGATAACGCTCGGACATAGTCTGGAGACTATGCCCAAATGGGGTATTCTCACGTTAACGAAATTATATTTTTTTAAATATTCCTTGAATAAGTTTAAGAAATTATGATTTCATTATCAGTTGATTAACTGATGTTCACGACATTCATGTCGTGAACATCATCCAGCTAGGCGTAGTCTCCTGACTACGCCTAGCTGGAGAACAAATATCTTATTATTTTAATAATACTATTACCATAAACAGATTAGGTTTTACTTGGCAACTGCTTTTTATCTTTACTATGCTATTTCCTAGTTTATTTTCTTGAAAGGAAAGATTTTATTGCATTGAACAATTAAAGTAGAAGGATAATAACTATGGAAATTAAATTTATTTGGATTAAAGATTATTATGTTCTTAAAAATATCGGTGTAAATTTTAACCATTCAGACAATCATACTTTTGAATACGAAAACGGGATCCTCGGTTTAAAAGAAAATATAAAGTCTGTTCTTGACTTCGGCGAAAATGTGACAGGTGTTACGGCAATAGCAGGTGAAAATGGAAGTGGAAAAAGCAGTCTTTGTGAAATTGTCTTGCGGACAACTGCAACTCTACAAAAACATCAATTTGGATATGATCTTACTTTTGATGGAATCGTATGTTATGGGGATCATATTTTTTATCATGAAGGACTAGAATTAAGTAATAGCGACCAACTTTCCAAGGCAGGTTTCACACTGATTAGTTTTGAAAAATCCCCATTTGAAAAAATGAAGACGCAATGGAGAGAATTATTTTCAAAAGGTGGATTTATCTATTATTCAAATGTTTTAGATAAAAAAAGTCTCGTTGATGAAATAAATTTAACAAATATTTCTAGCCAAGCTTTTCTTGAAGAAGAGTATAGATTTGACACTGGCCATCCTGGTTATAATCCCACTGATTATACAAGTAGTTATTCTCAGAAAGTATTAAGTTCTCAAACTGTAATTTATGAGCGAGGGCAAGATTTTCGTTTTGTTAAATTCTACGTTGAATATTATAGTATCGTACCGTTTAATGGACCAAAGAATTTTATTATTAAATCAACTTATTCGGAAAATAACCGATGGCTGAATTTAGATAATAAAGAAAATAGTCCTTCATATTATCATTATCAGGAAATTGAGAGGACCCTTTTTTATGGAATTTTCCCCAATAGAAATAGTACTGACGAAACAAAAGTTATTCTAGATAAGGATAAGTTAAAAGAAAAAATTCATTTGCTTTATAAGTTAAATTTGATTCTGGCAGTTGGAATCATGGAAAAAAATGCAGCCGATTCAGAGAAGGTTTTTAACTTCATTTTTAAGGGTGAAAGTGCAAGCGAGATATATAAATTTGGAAATTATATTGATGGTTTAATAAGTTACCATAAGTTTATTACACTTAATTCCAATATATATATCAGCGAGTTTGTTCCGTCAGAGATGTCTTCTAGGTTTGATAGATCGGATTGGAGATACCTAATTTCGCAAAAACTATATTTACCTAACACTGAGGAAAATCGTGATTTGTTGAAATTATTTATTGAAGCAGAAAGATTTGTGTTGACACAGGACAGTCCTAATCATAGACGTATTTCTAATTACTCTTTTGATCGAGATCTTAGTGTTGGAGAAAATTCATTTATGACATTCTTTTCTAGATTGAGTGACGTAATTCAACGTTATAATTCTGGATTAGATGAAAAAGATAAATTAATACTTTTTATTGATGAAGCTGAAACGGGATTTCACCCAGCTTGGAAAAAACAATTTTTTAGCTGGTTGCTTACTTTTTTAAATAAGAATGTAAAAGGATATAAGTTTCAAATTATTCTTACAACTCACAGTCCTTATCTTCTGTCAGATCTTGAACCTAAAAATATAGTTTTATTAAAAAAAGGGGAAAAGGGGAATACTGAGGTTGTAATTTCTAATTTTACTAGCACTTTCGGCGCTAATATTCACGAGCTTTTAGCAAACAATTTTTTTTTACAGGATGGTACAATTGGGGCTTTCGCAAAAGAAAAAATTGAATGGGTTATTGAAAAGTTAAATGAATGGAGAAATCAAAGTAAAATTGAGCAAACGATTTCTGATGTAGACGATATAGATTTGTTTAAAAGCAAAACGCAGTATAGTGATAAGGAAAAGGTATTCCAAATAATACAATTAATTGGCGATTATGTCGTCCGTAACAAACTTCTTGAAATGTATTGGGAAATATTCGATGACAAATTTTCAATAGATAAGGAAATAAAAATATTGGAAGAAAGAATATCTAACCTTCGGAAAAGACAATGATAGGAATTACAGATAGTGTATTGAATATAGACTCAATTTGTAAAAATCATGTTGATTTTGTTGAGCAAAAAATCAGAAATATATTAAAATTTTATATTTCAATATATAATTTTTTAGAACAAATTGAAGGAAAGCGGTATAGCAAAACTGCTATTAATGAAGTGATAAAGAAAATAAAAAATGCAACTAATCAAGATGATTATAAGTTACTATTAAATGCTATTTTAAAGACGAGTAGTATAAAAAAAATAGACGATGCATATCTCATTAAGTATTCGGATAAAAGGAAAAAACAGGCTAACGATTTATCAAAAGTTACATCGAGTTTAAATTTCCTGTTAAAAGAATTCGAGTTCCTTTTAGCAGTTGATTTCGCAAAAGATACTCAGCTAGCAGTTAGTAAGTATAATGTTGCAGTACAAGAATGCAAGCCAATTGATTTTTTATTATCTCAAATTTTCAATTACGATTGGTTTCGCGACTTAGATTCCACGTCAATATGGAGTGCTTACAATTTAACATCAGCTTTGGGGCTTAATAGTTGTCCCTATTGCAATAGATCATATATTTTTACTATTGTAACAATAAACGGGAAAAGAGTATCCAGGCCACAACTAGATCATTTTTTACCAAAAAGTCAACACCCTCTATTAAGTCTTTCTTTCTATAATTTGATTCCCTCTTGCAGTGTTTGTAATGCAAGTGTAAAGGGAGCAGCAATCATAAGCTATGATACTCATCTTAGCCCCTATCAAATTATTCGTTCAATGATTAAATTTACATATTACCCAAAATCATATGAGGCATCAATTGGAATGTCGAAGGATCTTACAATTTCCGCAGAATATAATGGGGATCCTCATGATATCGAGTTAAAAACAAAAGTCGAAGCTAATATAAAAACGTTTTGTATTAATGATTTATATGCTAATCATAATGATATAGTACAAGAGGTAATTCAAAAACGTGAGTACACCAATGATACATATATACAAATGACTCAAAATACTTTTCGAAATCTTAATTTAAGTTATGAGGACGCATACCGATTGGCTTTTGGTCATTATTATAAAGAAGAGGAATTCCATAACCGACCATTGTCAAAACTTACTAAAGATATTGCCATTGAATTAGGAACACTGATCAGTTTTCCATAGAGACAATAACCATTTTTTACTTTTGATCTCTAACAGTTAGGAAACTAATATTCTAAGGTCCTTAGTAATGCTTGATTTTAGGTTCTTGCCATATATTTTACAACGTAACAGTATTTCAGTTTCTTGGAGTTCAGTAAGGCAAATTCTTAACGGAACTTTGAATACAGGCTGACGCATTTCATGTTTGAGATCACCTATTTCCTCAGAAATTGTATAACCTTCATTGTCTTTGAACACAGAGGGATAATTTTGTTCATCATATGAGGGAATCCTAGGTCGATATACTCCTAACGGATTTGAATCATTATCGCTTACAAAAAAAATCTCACTAGCTATATGTAAGCCATTAGTTTGCTCAATTTTAACTTGAATGGTAACATCTTCTAAATATGTATTTGCAGAATTATATAAGTTAAGGTTTATTTTATAAGCTTTTTTTTCGAATATATAAAAAAGGTCATGTTCTTTATAAGTCTCTGCTACTTCTTCCAAATTACTCAATAAAGTTTCTAGACTTCTTTCCTCATAGCTAGTTCGTCTAAAAGGATCAAAATTATATGAAGCTGCAATTTTAAATAGGGTTGGATTTTTTTCGACTTGATTCTTTTTTTTCGCAATAATTTTTTCAATTTTCTTTCTGTTTTTTTCAGAAGGGAGTTCAAAATCTGTAATTACTTTTAAATGAAGAATATCACTGTTGTTTTCTGAGAAGGTTATACTTATTTTATCTTGAAAAACATCCTTTTGGGATGCCTTAAAATACATTCTATCAAAATCATTTCTTGCGGCCGTTAATTGATAACTTCCTTTGCGTATCCAACATTCGTTTACTTTAAGAAACACATTATTACTTTTAGGGAAAGAAATGGGCTTAGAGGTTAAGTAAGGTTGAGAAATTGGATTCTTTATTATTAAGACCATTAAATTATAAACTTTGTATTTATATGGAATATATTCTATAACTATTTCAGGGGTTATATTACTATGAATTAGCTGTTGAATACTTGCTGAATCTATTTTACTTTCAATATTGAAAAGCAAGGTTTCTCCATCCTTTTTCTTCACTCCAATGATTATAAACCGATCACCTTCATAATTGGCATTAGAAAAAGCAAGAACGTCTTTAATTAAATTATGTTTATTATTTTCATTGTATTCTTCTTGTTTAAAATCCAAGAATTCACATTCATTATAATAATCTATTAGGTCGTCAATTTCATGCATGGAATGAATTGCTAAATTTGAAAATAAACATCTAGGTGATATTTTATATATGAATGAATTAAGACTCGATCAAATAAGTTTCACTAATTTAGTTAAATTTATAACAAAAAAGCCACCCACATCCCTGTAAGTGACTTCCATAATTTTTCCATTTGTCGGGATGACAGGATTTGAACCTGCGACCTCTTGCACCCCATGCAAGCACGCTACCGAGCTGCGCCACATCCCGTGATTTTCCAAGGTTGCAAAACTAATTAAAAAAAACACAGAGTGAAAAGAGATTTTTGAAGAGTTTCACAAAGTTTTTATTTTTAAATAATCTCTGCGAAACTCTTTGTAAATCCGCGCGGCGGCCGCTCCTCTTAACTCTGTGTTTAAATAACTCTGCGTTTAAACCAGCAAATTAAATACTCTCGTTCTGCCAGTTTGGATTGACAACTTCCTGTTTGCCTTTACGGAACCATTTGTCGCGTACTCTTTCGTTGACGTAATACATACACGGCACGAGCAGAAGCGTCAGGATGGTTGAGAAGGTAAGTCCCATGATGATCGTCCAGGCGAGGATATTCCAGAATACGGAACTCGCTCCGCCCGTCGTAATATTAGGGGCAAAATCTCTGAACAGCGCCACAAAATCCAGCGTAATACCGAATGCAAGCGGAATCAGACCCAGTACCGCCGCCGAAGCTGTTAGCAATACAGGCGTCAGACGAATCGCACCTCCTTCGATAATTGCATTGCGCAGCGGATAACCGCGTTCGCGAAGTTCATCGATAAATTCAATAAGCAGAATCCCGTTTTTCACTACGATACCGGCCAGTGCAATGATACCTACACCGGACATGATCACGGAGAATGTTTTGTCAAAAATCACAAAACCAAGCAATACCCCGATCAGCGAAAGCACGATGGTAAAGAAGATGATCAGCGGTTTCACGACTGAGTTAAACTGCGTAGCCAGGATCAGGTAGATCAGTAAAATCGCTGCACCAAATGCGCCGGTCAGGAAGTTCATAGATTCGGCCTGGTCTTCCTGCTCACCACCCATTTTCACGGTATATCCGCTGGGCACTTTCACGTCATTCACCAGTTCCTGAATCTGGGCCACGACCTCGTTTGCATTATAGCCCGGTAATACATCAGAGCTCAGCGTCACAATGCGTTGCTGATCTTTCCGGTTGATCTGGCTGAATGTTGTCGAGTAAGAAATGTTGGCAACGGACGTGATCGGAACCTGACGAAGCGCGCCGCCGGAATTCATATCACGGTATACAATGTTCAGACTCAACAGTTTTTCAATCTGCTGACGGTCGTCTTTTTTCAAACGGACCATGATCGGATATTCGTCTTTTGCATCTCGGAATTTGGAAACTTCCAGACCGAAAAGTGCGGTACGAATCGATAGCGCGATCTGGGAAGAACTGATCCCTTCACGCTGTGCTTTTTCGCGGTCAATATCAATCGTGATTTCCGGCTTGTTTGTTACCAGGTCAGATTTCAACTGGTCAATTCCAGCGATACCGGAGTTTTGTACACGTTTCAAAAGATCTTTTTCCAATAGCTGCAACTTATCAAAGTCATCACCGGAAATTTCAATCGAAATAGGTTTTCCGGTAGGAGGGCCGGTACTTTCACGTTCTACTGAAATTTCAGTTCCGGGAATTCCGGCTACTGCATCACGCACTTTCGTCAGCAATTCCTGCGTTGACCGACCGTCACGGGATTCACTTTTCACGAAAGCCACCGTCACTTTGGACTTATGCGGGGTAGCGGCACGGTCCGGGTTGTTCGGGTCACCGGCATTTTTACCAACGTTGGAAATGACCGAGTTTACGATTCCCATGGCTTTCTCCGTTTTCAAAACTGAGAACACGCGTTTTTCAATCACTTTGGTAATAGAATCCGTCGTAAGTGCATCCGTTCCCGAAGGCAGTTTGTTATACACATAAATATAATCCGGGTCGCCACTCGGGAAGAATTGCACTTCCGGTTTGGCAATACCAACAATGATAAACGTTGCGATCAAAAGTACGACCATCGAAAGGATCGCGAATACCGGGCGGTATCCTTTGATCAGCCAGGTGATCAGTTTTTTGTAATTATTTTTAAGCGCCGGCAGTAGTTTGTCCTGGAATGGAACAAGAATTTTTGGCGTCAGAATGTAATGGTTGAAAACGAAAAGTACGAGGATAATAACAAAAAAGTTACCCACACCACGATCCACAAAATAACCAACCAAAGCCATCGCTGCCAAAATCAACATTGGGCGCATGATCGCTTTGATGCTCGTATCGTGTTTTTCTTTTTCATCTTCATGACGGCCCATGAACGTTACCGCAAAAACCGGGTTGATCACATAAGCCACAAAAAGTGATGACATCAGCGTCAAAATCAGCGTCAGCGGCAGGAATTTCATAAAATCCCCGACAATGCCCGGCCAGAAAAGAAGCGGGAAAAACGGCGCGATCGTTGTTAAGGTACCGGAAAGTACAGGCACGAAAACTTCTCCCGCGGCAGCTTTTACAGCCTGCTGAATGGTCCAGTCTTTATGGTTGTTGAACAAACGGTGGGTATTTTCAATTACCACAATCGCATCATCGACCACAAGGCCAATCCCGAGCAGGAAGGCAAAAAGCACGATCGTGTTCAAGGTAAAAGAAGTACCGATCACCGGGCCTAAAACCGGCATCAGTACAAAGGCAACGAGCGCAGAAAGCGGAACGGAAAGTCCGATAAAAATCGCGTCACGGATACCCATGAAAAACATCAGTACCAAAACCACAAAGATGAAACCGATAATAACGGTATTGATCAGTTCATGCAAATCCGCCCGTGTACGTTCCGACTGATCGGCTGTGATGCGGATATCCAGTCCTTGCGGCAATTCGGATTCCTTCATTTTATCAATGATCACTTCAATATCATCAGCCGCTTTTACCAGGTTTGAGCCCGCTCTTTTGATGACGTTCAGCGTAATTACAGATTTGTTATCCAGACGGGCAAAATCAAGCTGTTCTTCAAAACTGTCGGTTACTTCGGCGATATCGCCCAGACGTACCACCGCACCTGTTCCAGTACGGATACGCAGGTTGGCAAGTTCTGTCATATTCTGGAATTCACCCTTCACACGCAGCGTCCGGCGCATATTTCCAACTTTCAGATCCCCACCGGAAACGTTGATATTTTCACTTTGAACGGCAGTTTGAATATCTGTGAAAGTCAAACCGGTGGATTGCATACGCGGCAGATCCAGGTTAATCTGGATTTCACGGTTCAGCGCACCGACGATATCCACACGGCTGATTTCCGGCATGGCTTCAATAGCATCCTGCAAATCTTCTGCGTATTCTTTTAATTGTTTCAGTGAATAATTGCCGGCCAGGTTGATGTTCATGATCGGAAACTCCGAAAAGTTTACATCCTGTGCCGTCGGGCCAGAATCCAGTTCCTGCGGCAAATCCTGTTTGGCCTTATCAATCGCGTCTCGTACACGTTGCAAGGCATCGGCTACTTCAACATCCGGCGTAAATTCCACCAGAATGACCGAAACATCCTGCAAGGCGTTTGATTTGATATGTTTTACACCATTGATGGATTTCAACTGTTTTTCAATGGGTTTGTTAATCGTGTTCTCCACATCGGCGGGAGCGGTACCAAAATAAACCGTGTTGATATAAATCTGCGGTATTTTGATATCCGGAAACTGCTCTTTGGGCAGGTTGTTGTATACCACGAAGCCCGCCAGCGTGATGATAACCGTAAAGATGTAAATAGTAGTCCTATTCTCTACGCACCAGTTGGTAAAACTCAGGGTTTTATGATCTTCAAATTTCATGGGTATGCTAGCTGAAAGTGAATGTTAGTACGAAATTGTTTGTCCGTCCGAAACCTCCTGGTATCCGGTCGTGATAATTTCGTCTCCTGCCTGTAAGCCTTCCGTTATTTCAATTTTTCCGTTGTAAATCAAACCTGTTTTCACAATTTTCGATTTAGCCATTTTCTTGCCGTTTTCATTTACAGCTACATAAACAACCTGTCCTTTTTCAGTTCCCTGAATAATATTCTGGTCAACGATCAGCGCATTTTTCTTTGTCGCATCATTGATCTGGACTTTCGCTGTCATGTTTGGTTTTAAAACAGGGCTTGAAGGCAGATTTGCTTCAATGTTAAAAGTACGGGTAAGCGGGTCAACAGTAGTTCCAACGAAAGAAACCTTTGCCTTATAGTCCTTATTCAGATCCGGAAAACTGATCAGAATTTCATCTCCGCGTTTTACGCTCGCGGCATAAGTATCCGAAACTTTGGCAGTTACTTTCAGATTCCCCAGGTTAACAACCCTGAAAAGTCCCAGACCCGGAGCCGCAGTTTCACCAACTCGTACATTAACCTGATCCACAACGCCGGAAATCGGAGCTGAAACCCTGGATTGAGAAAGCTGCGTATTTAGTGTAGAAAGTTTTCTTTCCAAACCTTGTTTGTTATTTTCAGCTTGTAAAAACTGTACTTCAGTACCGATTTTCTGGTCCCAAAGATTTTTCTGTTTGGTGTAAATGGTGTTCGCCAAAGCCAGCTGCGTTTTCACTTCCTCAATACTTTCGCGCAAAATGCTGTCATCCACTTTCGCCATTGCAGTGCCAGCTTTCACCTGATCGCCTTCGCGTACATAAACCGCTGTGATCACCCCACCGGATTTTGGCGTTACCATCACACTGTTTTTGGCATCGATAGATCCTTGCAATTCCACATAATGACTTAACGTGCCCACTTCAAGCGGTTTGACTGTAACCACTTTTATATTTGTTTCCTCTCTTTTCGTCGTATCAAGTTTTGCTATCTCCGATTCAAGTGCTTTAATTTTTTTGTCAGTTTCGCTTTGTTCTGTTTTAAGCTTGGTCAGCTCTTCCTTTTTTCCAGCCAATCCGTCCTTTTTCTCTCCTGAGCAAGAAGCCAGCAAAGCAGCAGCGATTGCGATTGATAAAATATTCTTTTTCATAATTCTTTTTAATTGTTAATGGCCTTTTTAATGGTTAATGATTAGTTATTAATGGTTAATTATAGATGGTTAATTGTTAGTAAGCCTGGGCTCGGGAAGGAGCCATCATTAACAATTAACCCTTAATCCTTAACCCTTAATCATTATAAAGCTCTCCCTTTGCTTTGCTCAGGTCTACTTTGGCAATCAGTACATCGTAAAGTGCCGAGAAATAATTTGTCTGCGCTTCCTTGAAAGAGGATTCAGCATTGATTACCTCAATATTAGATCCTACACCTTCCTTGTATTTAATTTTGGAAACACGCACAATTTCCTGGGCCAGGTCAACATTTCTGCGCTGGGTTTCGAGAGTCGCGAAAGCATTTTTGATGTTAATCGCAGCTTGTCTTGATTCAAGATCGATGGATTGTTCCAGGAGCGTTTGATTGAGTTTTACTTTATCCAGCGCCACTTTCTTTTGCTGAACCTGGTATTTTTTTGTAAAACCATCAAAAATCGGAATGTTGACATTTAATGCCAAAACGGAGTTGTTAAACCACTGCGTCCCGAATAAATCAGGAAGTGTGTTCCTGCCATTATTGTGTCCATAACCGAAAGAGGCCGAAACGGTGGGCAAATAACCGCTGCGAATATTTTTCAAATCCAGCCCGGCGAGTTTCAGCTGCGTATCAAGTAAGGAGTATTCGATCCGGTTGTTATAATTGATTGCGCTTTCTGAAAACTCAGACTTCATCGTTTCAATATCCAGGTCTTCCACTTTATCTTCGAGCGCAATCGTTTCAGAAAGCGGCATACCCATTTGATATTTTAACAGCGTATAACTAAGTTCGATCAGGTTCTGAACTTTTTGCCGTTCTGTAACCAGATTATTGATCTGCACTTCAAGCCGGTTCACATCCAATAATTCCACAAATCCGCTTTTGTTCATAATCTCGGTTTCGCGTTTAAGCGAATCAACCCGGCCGATATTAAAATCCAGGACTTTTGCGCGCTCCACAGCAACCTGAGTCGAATAATAAGCTTTGGTAACTGCCTCTGCCACATTCACTTTCGATTGTGTGACTGTTTTACTGGCAAGTTCACGGTAAGTATTGGCAGCCCTTAGGCCAATAAAATAGGAACCGCTGAAAATTAATTGATTCAGTGTTGCAGCAGCGCTTCCTGAATATTTTACCCCAAACTGTACGGCTACCGGGGGTGCATCCGCAGAAGCATTCGGGTCCGCAAAGTTGGCGGGAAGGAACACACGCTGAATGATTACGTTGTCGCTCAAATTCAGGTTAACGGCTACCTGGGGCAGGCCGGCGGCTCTGATCTCACCAATTCTCGCTTCGGCAGAAACCGCGTCGAGCTGTGAAGTTTTAATGTTAACGTTGTGTTTTATCGCATAATCGACAGCTTCCTTTAACGTAAAACTGCCCTCCTGTGCCTGAACAGAAAGCATGCTTAAAAATATCGCGAGCGCTATTAAACCGCTGCGAATAGATTGGTCATTTTTCATGGGTGTTTGCTTGTGTTGCTGATTCTTCGGTATATTTAGTATAAAATTCGAACCCAAGGTCCGTCAATATGCCACGTAAAAAATGGTGTACGAATTCCACCTGAACGTTCATCATATTGAAACGGTCCGCAGGGAAAATGGTCGGGTCGAAGGCCATTTCCACCTGTTCAATCCTGAGAAGTGAGAGCATGTCGATGTTTATGTTTTTTCGATATAATCCCAGGTTAATTCCTTCAGTCAGATTTTCGCGGATACTCTTTAATAGATATTGGTGTTTATACTGATGGAAAAGATCCCAGGCCATCGGATGGTATTTTTTCAAGTCATGGAAAAGCACCGGGTTCATGTGAGCCAAAGAAATTCGCATATAATCGGCCGCCTGGATCAACTGTTCAATAGGATCAAGCTTGTCTTCATCCATCTTGTCCATCTGGCATTTCTGTACTTCCAGTTCCTGCTGAACGGCCAGGATCACGATCGCATCTTTGTCCGGATAATGTTGATAAATGGTCCTTTTAGATATGCCAAGATCCCTCGCGATGTCATCCATCGTCACACTTTTGATGCCAAAGCGCCAAAAGAGATTAAATGCTTCTTTTATAATTCTTTCTTTCACAGGGTAAAGTTGGAATTTTCCAATGATAAAAACTATGAAAACTTTAATAATGTTTAAAGTTTTCTCTGTCTTTTTTTCAAGGGCACCTCAAATGGGACAAGGTACGATTTAATGATTTCTTAATTTGTTGGATACTAATTAATTTGGTTAAGGTTTTACATTTGATATGCCTGTCTTTTGGAAGAAAATTTCGGCATCGATTCGCTTCCTGTTTTCTATGGTAAATCTTTTAAATTGTATTATACGCAGATTTATTTTCTGTAAATTGTAAGATATCGTTTTCTCACAACTTTTTAAAAATGAAAACTGCGATGATCCTGAATTTAAAGTAAGTGCCGGAAAATAAAATAACCTATCGAAAAAGTACCAAACAAAGGTTTTGAGGTATGAACAGCTAAATATTGGTGATAAAGTGATAGGCCGGAATGTTTTAAACTAAAATGATGTTTGGAAATAATACATATTCTGACCAATTTTCGGGTCTTTTCTTTTACCCGTTTTTTGCCGCTAAATAATTCAATAAGAGGAGATAGATAGAGGCCGAAGGAAGTAAAGATAAAATTCAATTATTTATTCAAATCCACTAATAGCTACCGCGAAAAAAAATAAATGAAAAGCTACATTGACCTGATTCAGCAAACGTTCGAGTTCCCTACGATGGAGTTTAACGTTGACAAAGATGAATTGCTGTTCAACAATGTACCACTGATGGACATCATCAAGGAACATGGTACGCCTTTGAAACTTAATTATTTGCCCAAAATCGGTGAACATATTGCAAATGCTAATATGTTTTTCAAAAATGCCTTCAAAAGGCATAACTATAAGGGGACTTACACTTATTGTTATTGTACCAAATCTTCTCATTTCAGCTTTGTGCTGGAAGAGGCGCTGAAACATAACATACATCTTGAAACATCGTCGTCGTTCGATATCCCGATTATCAGGGAATTGTATCGCCGCGGAAAAATAAGCAAGTCTACTTACATTCTTGCAAATGGTTACAAAAGACCGCTTTATACCCAATATCTAAGCGAGTTGATCAATGAGGGGTTTAACGTTGTTCCGATCTTGGATAACCTTAAAGAAATTGAATTTTACGAGCAGCAGGCCACAGCTGATACGGTGAATTTCGGTATGCGTATTGCGACTGATGAAGAGCCTAACTTTGCCTTTTATACTTCTCGTTTAGGCATTCGCTATAATGATGTCCAGCAGTTGTACAAGGATAAAATAGAGCCAAATCCTCGTTTTAAACTTAAAATGCTTCACTTTTTCATTAATACGGGCATTAAAGACAGCGCGTATTACTGGAGCGAGTTGACACGGTTTATGTTTAAATACTGCGAAATGCAGAAAATCTGTCCTGAACTTGATTCAATTGATATTGGAGGTGGTCTGCCAATCCAGACTTCTTTGCAGGCGGGATATGATTACCAGCAGATGATCGATGAGATCATTGAAAATATTCAGTGGATTTGCAACAAGAATAATGTTCCTGTTCCGCATATTTTTACAGAATTCGGAAGTTACACTGTTGGTGAAAGCGGCGCGGTGATTTATGAAATCATTGACAAGAAATTACAAAATGATAAGGAGCTTTGGTATATGATCAACGGATCTTTTATTACCCAGCTTCCGGATTCTTGGGGTATGAACCAGAAATATATCATGCTTCCGATCAACAACTGGGATAATCCTTATCAGAAAGTGAATCTTGGCGGTTTGACCTGCGATTCGCAGGATTTTTATAATAGCGAGATGCACAGTGCCGATTTGTATATGCCGATTTTTGAGGAAGATGCTGAAAAACAGTATATTGGTTTTTTCCATACCGGTGCTTATCAGGAGTCCCTGGGTGGATACGGGGGAATTCAGCATTGCCTGATTCCAGCTCCGAAACACGTTTTGATCGACCGTGATGATGAGGGGAAAATTGTTACCCGAGTTTTTGCCGAAGAACAGGACAGTGAATCGATGTTACGGATTCTTGGTTTCAAAGACGAATCTTTTGTGGCCCCGATCAACAAGGAAGAAGCTTCGGTTGAGGCGGAAGAGGAATTGGCAGAAACAAAAAATTGATATAATATATAACGTTCTTGGAATGAATTCGTTAATCTTACGAATTCATTCCAAAAATGGAAGTTCAAAAACTAACGTTCTTATACTACTCTAAAAATAATCTATGAAAAAGGTATTCTTTCTTTTGGCTGTCTGCGGAACAATTGGCTTTGCATCTTCCTGCACAAAGCATCAGTGTCCTGCTTATGGTTCGACTCTGAAAGTTGAAAAGCAAGCGGTTAAGGTACGCGCTTAATTTGGCAGATTTAATATAATTTTAGCCGCTTCAAATAAACTGACGGCTGTAAAATCTCCTGCTGAAACTTCGGTTTCGGGAATAATATGGATCGTTTTGAGGCCCACTTTATGTCCGGCCTGCATATCCCGTGCGCGGTCACCAATCATCCACGACTGGTTTGTATCAATATTATATTTTGCAATCGCTTTCTCCAACATCAAAGAGTCCGGCTTTCGCGATAGCGATTCTCCCGTAAAAGCTGGATGCGAAGGAGCAAAATACAGATCATCCAAAACATTTCCGGAAACTTCCTGCATTTTTTCATGGATGGCATATACGGCTTCCGCGCCATACATTCCCTTTGCAATTCCAGCCTGATTGGTGATAACGATCAACAAATAGCCAGCCTCTTTTAGTAATTTCAATGCTTCCGGCATTCCTTCTGGAATTACCAATTCTTCCAGTTTATGTAAATAATCGCTGAGGTCTTCGTTAAGAACACCATCACGATCTAAGAAAACGCACTTTTTTGACATGGAGATTTTTTTAGGTTACACAGAGCACCAAGGAGGACAGGGGAGAGCCACAGAGAAAATTTGACAAGGGCACAGAGTTGTATTACTAAAATTAAAACTCTGTGTACCTCTCCCTGGCTCTGTGGCCCTCTGTGTCCCTACTAAATAGCCGAGTATTCTTTTACGGCTTCGATGAAACATCTTACTTTATCCGGCTGCATATCCGGATATACACCGTGGCCCAGATTGGCGATATAACGTTGCGTTCCGAATTGGTTTACCATCTTCTTCACTTCTGCACGAATTTGATCGAAAGAAGAATAAAGCACGCAAGGGTCAAGATTTCCCTGTAATGTTTTATCAGGAATTAACTGACGCGATTCGGTAATGTCCATGTTCCAGTCTAGTCCTACAACTGCACAATTCAGTTTTCCAATTTCTTCTCTCGCAAAAAACGCTCCTTTTGCAAAAACAGTAACCGGAACTTCCGTGATAGCGTCACAGATTTGTTTGATATACGGAAGCGAGAAAGTTTTATATTGTTCAGGAGACAGAATTCCTGCCCATGAATCGAAAATCTGTACAAGGTCAGCACCGGCCACAACCTGAGCTTTCAGATAGGCTATAGTACTGTCGGTAATTTTCTGTAACAATAAATGAGAGAATTCAGGGTCAGCGTAAAGATGTTTTTTCGCAACGGAAAATGTCTTGGAGCCCTTTCCTTCGGTCATATAACAAAAAATGGTAAACGGCGCGCCTGCAAATCCGATTAACGGAACACGTCCTGCCAGTCCGGTTTTGGTAAGTCGAATTGCTTCCAGAACATAACCAAGGTCATTTTCAGGATCAGCAACTCTGAGTTTTTCCAGATCAGCAATTGTATTCACCGTCGCAGGAAAAACCGGTCCTTTTTGCTCAGCCATTTCATACGGTAAACCCATGCCTTCGGGTACTACGAGAATGTCCGAAAATATAATGGCGGCATCAACACCTAATAAATCAACAGGTTGTAATGTTACTTCCGCCGCAAGTTCAGGCGTTGTAGCAAGCTGGATAAAACTTCCGGCTTTTTCACGAACCGCACGGTATTCCGGCAAAATCCTTCCGGCCTGACGCATCATCCAAACAGGGGTACGCTCCACTTTCTCACCACGCGCAGCCCGAAGCAAAAGATCATTTTTCAATTCCATGCCGCAAAGGTAGGAATAAGTATTTAAAGTGGATGCCGAAAGGAGGAGGTAAGAGAAAGAAGTTTGCTGATTTCATAAATTGTCATTTCCTATGGAATGTGTTCATGAAAATCAATGTTGTGGAATGGTTTTAGGGTCTTAATATAAAATCAATAACCCAGCGTATGAAATTCGTTAAAATTATATTTTCCCTGATTATAACCGTGGCTTTCTATTCCTGCGCGAAGGAAGAGAAGGAAAAAGAAATGTCTTCGGATGAGATTGTTAAAATTGGAATGTCACCATGCAGATCCTCGGCACTCTTCATCAAAGACATTGGGTTTGACCCGACCCGGTCTGACTTGTCAACCACGGAGCCAGGTATGGTCGGGGTTGTGTTGGTGGAACATCCAAGAAAAGCCGCAGATTCGTTGAGCAAAAGGACTTACCAGGATGTTTCCTGGACTCAAAGTGGCTGGATGGGAAATACAACGGTCGATATAGACGGGAACATTTATACTGCGCCGTTCCCGAAGGAAAATGAAACCAATATTCCTTTAAAGCAGAGGAACAAGGTATTCAAAATAGATGCGAAAACCGGGAAAATGGATGTTCTAACAGAATTACCTAAACCCGATAGCACAGCGGACACAGTTCCTTTTGCTGTTTTAGGTATCTACTATGACTGTCACGGGAAAAAGTTATATGTCAGCAGCGTCTCCGGGAGCACAAAAACAGAGGAGAATGGAATCATTTATGTAATTGATCCTTCGACCGGAAAAGTAGTGGATCAGATAAAAGGCCACGATGCCGATGCTGTATTTGTTGGTGGGTTTACGGGTGAGAAAAGATTATATTTTGGAGGATTGCGTACATCTGATATCTATTCTATTCAACTTACCGGCGATGGGAAATTTAAAGGCAAAGCGCGTTCAGAAGGAACACTTTTGCATCCGGGGAATTCCAGAAAGGACCGGGCAAGGAGTATTCGTTTCGATGGAAACGGGAATATGCTGGTATCAGCTTCGCAATTCGATTTTACGCTGGCTGGTGCCCGGTCAGAAAAGGAAACATCTTACAAATTTTCTTATTCGAAAGACCGTAAAAAATGGAAATTGGTTGATGGAGGTTAATACGGAGGCTGGTAGATAAAAATACCATGAACGGCTATTATTTTTAGCCAATAGCTTTCTTTTTAATCGTTCTTCGAGCGAAAAGTTCAAAATATTTTCAGGTTCACAGTCATTTTTTTCTTAGATACAATGATATTTGCACTTACCTATCTATTAAAGAATGTTTTATAATGCTGGAAGAATTAAGGAAAATTGCATTCAGGTTTCAGATTGACCCTCAACAAACTGCCGGACATACGGCGAGATTATCCTCTGTTATCACTGTTTTGAACAATATCAATACATCGTTTTTGAATTTTCTTGAAATAGAATTTTTGAAAAACGATAAGTTTAGGGCAGCGTACGAAAAATCACCCAAAGTCCTGGAAGGGTTAAAAAAAGAACTGGAATTACTGGTTGTAGATCTTAAATTCAGCAGTTTTGAAGCAGCTGTCGCCTCGAATATTGTTGAGCCGCCGAGTCTTTTTACAACGGAAATTGACGATTGGAAAAGAAATGCGTTCTCGGATTACAAGAAGAATATTCTTTTTGGAAATTTTGAGGAGCCGCAGTACATGACCCGGATTATTGAGAAATATACACCGGAAGAAAGAGGCAAAATTTATAAACCGCTTTTCACAGCATCAACCTCTGACAGGCCATTTAAACTTTTTCTAATTGATGCGAAAGGCAAGAAATTAAGTCTCAGACAGCCGGATAAGAGTTTTACGGATCGTTATTTTCCAAAAAAGGAAAAAGTTAAAAAGGAAAAAACGGTTTATCGGTTTGCAAAAATTTATGCGAAAATAGGTGGGAAAGATGCGTCGACGGATTTGAGCAAAAAGGATATCAAGAAGGTGCTTTTGATTGAAGAGATGGAGCACGGGACATATCCGTTTAGCCCCGATATTCTTAAATATGATGAGAAATTATATGTGCTGCATGAAAAGCTGAATTGTGAAGTAAATTTTGAAAACCAGGCTTATGTGATATCCTTCCAGCCATTAAATCTTTGTGTTTGGGGAACAACGAGAGAGGAAGCGGAGGCTGCATTTTGTTTCAGTTTCCATGCTTTATATCAAAATTTTGCGCTGGAATCGGACAGTGCGCTTTCTGAACAGGCGGTTGTGCTGAAAAATAAATTGTTGACCATTGTTAAGGCGATTAAATGAAAGCGAGGAAAAGTAAGGATATACAAAGAGCATTGCAAAAACAAGGTTTTGAATCTTTTACAGAAAAAGATCATCACCAGTTGCATTATCTTGTCTTGGATGGAAAGAAACAGGCTGTGTTTACCTACCTGGGAAAAGCACCCCTGAGTAGTGATCTGATGGATACATTATCAGGACAATTACAATTATCAGAGGAAAAAATGGCAGAAAGCTTTTTCTCAGGCAGGTTAAATCCTGAAAAATATGTGGGGATGTTGAAGGAGAAAGAGATGATTGAATGAGATATTTTGGCATTGTCAATATTACGGTGCTCTGCACCTTTCTCTGGATCTAGAATGCTGTTTTCTACAAATATTCTGGTGCTCTGCACCAAAAGCTCGAATTAATATCAGGCAAGAAACAATATCCCAGTTATAGGTGCACCGCAATATTTGTAGAAAAGCCACAAATTATCAATTATCGATAAAGGTACATCGCACAGCAATACTTGTAGGAAAGCCAGAAATTTTAAATTATCGATAAAGGTACATCGCACAGCAATATTTGTAGAAAAGCCACAAATTATCAATTATCGATAAAGGTACATCGCACAGCAATATTTGTAGAAAAGCCAGAAGTTTTCAATTATCGATAAAGGTACATCGCACCGCGATATTTGTAGAATAGCCACAAATTATCAATTATTGATAAAGGTGCGTCGCACCGTAATATTTGTAGAAACGCATTATTTATTTTTGTTAAAACGTTTCCACAAAAAAGAGAACGCCATATCCGACGTTCTCTTTTTTGTGAATCATGATTCTGCTTAAAAATGAAAATTTAGCCCAACCAAAAAATTACGTCCTGCCTGCGGAAAATAAAAATTTTCCTGCGTCAAGGCACCTCCGGCGATATAACCATAGGTATAACCATTGGATTCGTACTTTTCGCTGAACACATTATTCAACAAGAAATTAAGCGTAATTTCTTTTGCCCAGCTTGGTTTTATCGTCCAGGTCATACGGATATCGTTGGTGAAATAGGCATCCAGTTTCCGCGTTTCGTCAGACGTATTATCCAGATATTGTTTTCCAACATATTTTGTAAGCAGTGCAAATTCCAGATTTTTTTGTGGACTGTATGTAAACTGGCTTCCTGCGATCACGTTCGGAGAAAAGGAAATGTCAGATTTTCCATGATTGACCAAGTCATAATCACCGCTGTCGTAGTTGACAATATATTCCGTAAAATCAGAAATTTTATTCTGGCTGAATGTTGCGTTGGCATTCCATTTGAATCTGGAATTGAAGGCAATCGCGCCTTCAAGCTCAATGCCGGTTCGATAGCTTTTTGGCACATTGACACGAATCGGATTACCAACGTCATTGATCTGCCCTGTCAGCACCAGCTGGTTTTTATAATGCATCAGGTAATAATTGGCGGAAATTCCATAAATCCCTTTTTGCATACGGAAACCTGCTTCAACATTATTCAGTCGCTCGCTTTTCGGGAAAAGCCGGGTGGTTGAGGCGGTGAAATCATCACGGTTTGGCTCTTTGTTACCGACACTATACGATGCATAAACAGAACTTTGCGGAGCAATTTGGTAGGTTATTCCGGCTTTCGGATTGACAAACGAAAATGATTGGTCAAAGGCAAAGGTAATCAGATCATTATCCATTCCATCTATCTTATGACTTAGTCTGCGATATTGAAGATCCCCGAATGCATTCAGTTTTTCTGTAAACTGGTAGTATAGTTTTCCATAAATATTAAAATCCTGCTTGATCCCTTTGTTAAAATAGTAACGCTGCTCATTTTCAGTATTTCCCGCATTTCTTGCCCAGATAATTTCTCCGTAATGATCGCCGTCGTAATAGTTATATCCCCCGCCCACACTGGCTGTCAATTTTTTGAAGCTGTTGTAATCCAGGGAAAATGTTGATCCGTAGAAATAATTATCCAGCCATCTGCGGCGGATAAGGTCAGTTCCTGAAATCGTATCATTTCCGGAAATTAGATTAGGCAGATTGTAACTGCTGAATTGGTCATTCTTGCGATACTGCTCATAATAGCCCAAACCACGAACAAGAAATCCGTTCAGGTTTAATGTCAGATTATTGTTCAACGTATGCGAGGTAACAACCTGATAATGATCCTGACGATAATTGTCAACCTCATTTTTATAAGTGTAAGAATTGAAAGTCCGGTCGTTAGCATTCAGCAAATTTTGGGCATCTTTTTCATCGAGTCCGTTGCGGTCAATGTAAGCTAAAATTCCTTCACGGTCGCCGCGCAGTTTAGCTTCGGGAACTCCGTTCCATGATTGATAAGTTTTTTCTTTTCCTGAAAATACATTGACACGAACAAAGCTTTTTTTACCAAAATATGCACCTGATAAGTAATAGGAATGAAGTTCTGAAGATGCGCGGTCAACATATCCATCAGATGAAACACGCGACAAACGGGCATCAAAAGTGAATTTATCTTTTACCAGACCACTCCCGATTTTAAACGTATTTTTGAAGGTATTAAAAGAACCGTAAGAATTGTTGAGCTCGGCATAAGCCTCTTTGCGAAACTGGTTTGTGCTGATGTTCACGGTCGCGCCGAAAGCCCCGGCACCATTGGTGGAAGTTCCAACACCGCGCTGAATCTGAATACTACTAACCGAAGAAGCAAAATCCGGCATATTGACCCAGAAAACACCCTGACTTTCAGCATCGTTATAAGGAATTCCATTGACAGTCACATTGATCCTGGTGGCATCCGTGCCACGAATTCGGATTCCTGTGTAACCCACACCGCCGCCGGCGTCACTTGTGCTTACAAGCGAAGGCGTAAAATTCAGGAGTACGGGAAGGTCTTGTCCGAGATTCTGCTTGTTAAGTGCTTCGGCGCTGACATTGGTATATGCCATGCCCGTTTTGTCATTAACCCGGGTTGCGTTCACAATGACTTCATCTGCCTGAAAAGTATTTTTTTGCAGTTTTATTTCAAGCGATTTTTCTGTGGGTGCGTTGGTTGCGTCAAGTTTGACTGACTGATATCCAACATAGGATATTTCCAGTGAAGTAATGTTGTCCGAGATATTCCGGAGCGTAAATCTACCGTTGGCATCCGTTGTAGTTCCCCTGATATCACCAGCCTTAACGGTTGCTCCGGGTAATGGTTTTCCATCTTCCTGATCGGTGATCTGACCAGTTAATGTTTTTTGAGCATAAACAGATAGGCTCAGTAAAGTGCTGATAACGAGTGTTAAAAGACAGGTCGTAACTTTTCGCATTGCGATCAATAATTGTTACGAACAGGCAGGGGCCACCTATCCTTTGGTTCAATAAATATGGTTATTCGATACAGCTTATCAGGTAGTTTTGAAAATTATGAAATTTCCGCTGGTCCTGAGTTTAGCTTTCTCTTCCTACGCCGGCATTATCCGGATCAGGTAATATGGGTATGATCTCAGCCCGTTAGGTAGGGCACCCCTATGAGATTATGCTGCAAAGATATGGATAATGGTGTGTGGAAGCAAGAGTAACCGTATTATCCAAAACAATTACCGAGTTATTTTTTTAGTCACAACCGAGTATTGGATTAGAAAATACCCTCCAATATTTTCTAATCCTGATTCATGGAAATCACAATTGGTCCGGCAGACAGCGTATTCATATGAAACAGTTTTCTAATTCTGGGAGAGAGTTTCGTCAATTCAGCATAGGTATTTATTTCTGCGTTTAAGACAATTACCGAAATTGTGTATTTACTGAAATCTTGCTGGTGTTGTAAGTTTTTATCAAAAGTGAGGAGAATATTAATATTATTTTTGAGCATTAGCTTTAATAACTCCCCATTTTTTACACCACTCCATCCCATATCTCTTACGGTGAAAACTTCATATTCAGAAAAGTCAAGCTTTAATCGCTTAGGCAAATTTTTATCAAGCAACAGTCGCATAAAGTTGCTCTATATTTTTCGATGTTAACAATTTATTCGCAGCTTCCAGAACAGAAACAGCCTGTTGTCTCGTGACTGTCGGAAAATCATCCAGAAAATCGTCAAGGGAAATACCTGCCTCTAAATGATCGAACAGAGTTTCGACAGGCACACGAGTTCCTTTGAAGACGGGCTGCCCACCCAAGATTTCCTGATTCGTAGTAATAAGTGTTTTAATATCCATAACTAAATTTACTTATTATTTTACAATGTGCAAGCTATTGTTTATCAACGAATTACAATGTACGGCTAATTCTTGTCATTTCTCAACTAACGCCAACCACGATATCAAAACGTCCTGCAATATTTTCTCCTTGACTCTGACATCTTCCAGATCTATAAATACAACCGTCCTTCTGCCGTCCTTATAATCACCTTCCAAAAATCCTTCCGTATCATTAACCTTGGCGCCACTTGGAAAGACCAGCATAACTCTTCCCTTATGAAGGTTCATCACGACGATATCGCGTTTATATTCTTTAGCATCAAACGGCTTCATTTCTCCGGAATAGTAAAAACTCGGATTATTCCATTTGATTTGTTCGGCGATTTCTTTGTCAGTACTCAAAATAATTTCCCTGATCGTTTCTACGACACCGCGTAGTTCAGGATCAAGCTTTTTTATATGCTCACTTACTTGTTCAGAATCAGAAAGTTTAATCGCTTTTGCAGTTGATGCTTTTTTCGGTTTGACGGTAGGCTTTTCAAGATTTTTCTCGATCCTGTATTTTGTGATTTTAGCGATCAAATCAATTGGAAGCGGTTTGTCCAAAGGAAATTGAACACCGCCTTTCGAGCCTTTGTAGCCGGATAGTGCTTCTTTAAATTCTTCCAATCCTTGTGGTGCGGGATAAAAGCCGATATGATTTTTATAGGCAGCATAATGAACCAGATTGCCGTTTAAGGTCAGAGTCGGCATACCGTAACCTATTTTCTCTTCTGCATCCGGCGCCGCTTCACGGATCGCCTTCCGCATTTGTTTCAGCAATTTTTGGGTTTCCGGAGGAAAACCGGCAATGTATTGATCGACTTCGGGATTATTTTTTTTCATGATTACCAGAATGTCTAAAATCCAAAACCTTGATATTGATGTATAATCTTAAAAATAATCTTAATATTTTGATTTATAGGACAATATAAAAGTTGGTGTGCACTTTTTTAGTTATTAAAAATTCAATTATTGCACTTTATTCAAAACTTTCGCCGGTTGCCTCTCCGCAATTTTTTTGTTTTTCTCTTTTAAATAAATATACGTTTTGTGACCAGCAACTGTGTTATCCAGTTTTTCAAACAGACCTTTATCCTGAAAAGCATACCAGTTTATTTTCAATAGATAGAGGCTGACGTAGGAAGCCGGATTTTCCGTTATAAACGCACCGGTTTTTTGAATCAGGTCTTCTTTTTCCAATGCCTGTTTATCAACCCAATAATTCAGGCTATCCGCATTCTTGTCTTTTCGGGCCAGTTTTTCCCCCTGCGCGTAACTTTTGATACGATCATCAGAAGGTTTTTGAATATCGATTACAAACCTTTGCCATTCCATTGTGCTTTTTGAATTCGATACCACAGATCTTGATACGTCGTTCGTATCGAGCTGAATGCGTACTCCTTGTTCCAGAAAGAAAAACAGCGATCCCTTTATCTGTGAAATGTGAAGCTGGTATAAGTCCGGAACCAGATCATTGTCGATATCAAGATTAAAAATATCTGAATGTAATTTTATAGAATGCACAATGGCGGCAAATCCTTTCTCTCTTGTTAAAAGTACGGCTTTGCGGCCTTTTAATTCCTTAGGTGCGAGTATCTGGAATTTTACTTTTTGAGAGAATGAAAAGTTCGCAGTGAAGAGGAACAGTAGGAGCAGGATTGAAAATTTAATCATTTTGCATGGATTACAGCATGAATATTTCCTAATAATGACCGTTCACCGGCAGTATCCTGCAATAGCTGCCAGATCATAATGCCACCTGATTTTTCCAGTGCCAGCGATGTTTTTTTTCTGATGGTCGGTATGCCGTTATAATACAAATTCCCGCCGTTTAAACTAAATTCATCAACGTTGATTTTATCAGGATATTGGAGAATCAGGTTTTTCCAGGAAATACTTTCAGGCGCACTTCCGCCAAAGCCATATCCATAAAACGGAACACCGAGGCTTAGTTTTTCTTTGGGAATACCACGTGTCTTCGTCCAGTATTCCAGATCTTCAACTGCCATTTCATAAGGCGCATGCGGACCGGGTCTTGAAAGGTTCCACGGCCCGGTTTTGTCATAAGACATAATATTTACAAAGTCAAACTGGGCAAGCGCCTTATCCGTAAACTGATCTTTATAAACCGTCGCGATAGCTGCCGTGATCATTTTGTTTTTTGCCCGTAGTTGTGTTGCCAGATCGATCACAAAATTCTCATAATTTCCATCAATCAGAGCACCTTCAAGGTCTACATCAATTCCATCCAGATTACTTTCAATGGCAAGATTGACAAGGTCGGCAATCAACTTGATCTTTTTTTCTCCACTTAAAAAAGCAGGATAATAAGCCGGTGCTCCACCTCCGCCGATGGAAGCCATGATTTTAACATTTTTGGCATGAGCAATCGAAGCAACTTCTTTCAGATTTTTGGGTCCTTTTAAATTTCCCAGCGAATCGGGGTTGATGAAAGCGATATAAAGATGAGTGATTTTACTATAATCGATTGTCATTGCAGACGCAAGCAAATTTTCCGGGCCCGGCAAATAACCGATGACCCTAAAATTCGACTTATTATTATCGGCTGAAATTGTCTTTTTACTGCAACTAAAATGCAGCAAAGAAAGACTGATCAGAATAAGTTGGAGTATTAGATTACTTTGTCTTTTCACCAGATTAATTCTTAAAAGTTACAACTCCTTCACATAAAGCCAATACATTTTTCCCAGCCTCATTTCCAGTTCCTTTATTTGTATGAAACCCATTGACTCGTAAATATGTCTTGCGGCGTTCATGAATTCGGAGGTGTGCAGTGCGATGAATTTTTCACCGGTTTGTCTTGCATGGTCAACGCAAAGCTGCGTAAGTATTTTGCCGATACCTTTTCCGGAATGTTTCGTATTAACGCCAACCATTCGCAAATATGACCAGTCTTCATGAAAAATGTCCGTGGGATTGCCTTTCGAAATGAAAAAAGCCATACCGATAATCTCGTTATTTTCTTCGTATACAAAACAAACGGATTTGGATAGCAGCTCCTGATACATTTTTTCATTTATCAGATTCGCATTTAACTTTTTCCAATTGTCTTCCGATAAAACTGTTTGAAACTGACCAAAAGCATTTAAACCTAGTTTTTGTAACTGTGGGATATCTTTTTCTGTGGCGGTTCTGATATTCATGAAGTTGGCTGATGTATTTCTCGATTTGAGGGACGGAGAGAATTTCATAAATATATAAAATTAAACTTTTCAGCTAATCATATCTACACGTACAATTTCCGTAATTTTACTCTATATAAATCGAAAGAATCTGCTTAAACGTAAATACAATGGCAAACTATACTGAAATGACGATGCTTGAAGCAACGCAACATGCGATGGAACTGGAGGGGAAATACGGAGCGCATAATTATAAACCGATGCCCGTTGTGCTTGCGAAAGGTTCAGGTGTGTATGTATGGGATGTTGAAGGTAAACAATATCTGGACTTTTTATCCGCTTATAGTGCTGTGAGCCAGGGTCATTGTCATCCAAAAATAATTAACGCAATGATTGAACAGGCACAAAAACTTACGCTGACTTCCCGCGCTTTTTACAGCGACAAACTGGGGGAATGTGAAAAGTTTCTTTGTGAATATTTCGGTTATGATAAAGTGTTAATGATGAATTCCGGCGTCGAAGGCGGAGAAACAGCTTTAAAACTGACACGTAAATGGGCCTACAAAGTAAAAGGAATAGCGCCCAACAAAGCGAAAACTGTATATGCCTCAGGAAATTTTTGGGGCCGGACTTTGGCTGCGATTTCTTCATCAACGGATCCTTCAAGTACCGATGATTACGGTCCTTTTTTGCCAGGCTTTGAAATAATCCCTTACGATGATCTGGAAGCTTTGGAGAATATTCTCAAAAGCGATCCGAACATTGCAGGATTTATGGTAGAACCGATTCAGGGGGAAGCTGGCGTTGTTGTGCCGAAAGAAGGTTATTTGAAAGGTGTGCGGGATTTGTGCACAAAATATAATGTTTTATTTATCGCTGATGAAGTTCAGACCGGGATCGGGCGTACGGGGAAGAGGCTTGCCTGTGACTGGGAAAATGTAAAACCGGATATTCTGGTGCTTGGAAAAGCATTATCCGGTGGAACGATGCCGGTTTCGGCTGCTTTTGCTGACGATGAAATTATGCTGACGATTGCTCCTGGCGAACATGGCTCCACGTATGGCGGAAACCCGCTGGCCTGTGCGGTTACCATGGCGGCTTTACAGGTGGTCGATGATGAAAAACTGGCTGACAATGCGGAAGTTATGGGGAAACTTTTCCGTAAAAGAATTTCCGATCTGCAACAGAAATGTAATCTTATATCGTTAGTAAGAGGCAAAGGGCTTTTGAATGCCATTGTCATTAATGATACCGAGGACAGCGCCACGGCAATGAACCTTTGTTATCAAATGATGGATAAAGGATTGTTATGCAAGCCAACCCATGGAAATAAAATCCGCTTTGCGCCTCCGTTGGTTATCACAGAAGATCAGATGAATGCTGCCTGTGATATCATTGAAGAGGTATTTTTGACAACAAACTAAGTCGACTTTATGAGAAAGGTGTTACCGATTGTGCTGGTTTTGGTAGGTTTGTTAAGTGCTTGCCGCGAAAAAAACGTTGACCCGGCGACAGATGTCGAAACCAGTAAGTGGATTGTTGAACAGATGAAAACCTGGTATTACTGGAATGATAAAATGCCGGCAAATCCTGACTTGACACTGGCACCCGAAGCACTTTTTAACTCATTGTTATACAAATTTGATGCATCGGCCCGCCCTGATGGCGATCGTTTTTCCTGGATTGAAAGTGATGCCGATGCTTTGAAAGCGGGGTTGAGCGGTTCTACAAAAACTACGGGTTTGGAACTACGGTTGTTTTATTATCCGACTGGTGGTACCAACATTATGGGTTTGGTTACCTATGCGTTGCCCGGCTCTCCGGCAGCGATTGCTGGTTTCAAGAGAGGCGATATTATTACCAGAATTGATGATAAACAGTTAACTGTTTCAAATTATTATGATCTGGTTTATTCAGATGCAGCCAAAAAATATACGTTGGGAGCGCTGAATGCACAAGATGCCATTGTTGAAACATCAGAAACTAAAAATGTTACTCCTGTAAGCTTTCAGGAAGATCCGGTATTTTTTGATACCACATTTCAGTTCGGAAGTAATACGGTTGGTTACTTGGTTTATCACCAATTCATCGCCAGTAAAAGTGGCAGCGAGAAAAAGGAATACGATCAAAAGGTTGATAATGTTTTTGCTGATTTTAAATCCAAAAACGTAAATTCTTTAATTCTTGATCTGCGTTATAACCCGGGAGGTTATGTAAGTTCAGCAACGAATCTGGCGAGTTTGATTGGGAAGGGAATTACAAACAATGATATTTTTTATTATAAAGAATATAACAAGACGCTGACGCCAGCTCTCGAAAAGAGATACGGGAAAGATTATTTCCTTGAAAAGTTTAGTTCAAAAAGCCAGAATATCGGTTCAGGGCTGAAAAATCTGATTATTCTTACTTCCAACAGAACTGCTTCTGCCAGTGAATTATTGATTAACGGTTTAAAACCTTTCATGACAGTAACCGTTATCGGAGATCAGACTGTCGGCAAGAACGTGGGGTCAATCACAATAAGCGATGATTCTAAAAAAGTGAAATGGGGGCTTCAGCCGATAGTGACTAAATCTTTTAACAGCCTGAAACAGTCAGATTACAGCAAAGGTTTTACACCTGATGTTACCGTGAGAGAAGGGTTGAGATTATATCCTTATGGCGATATAAAGGATCCGTTGCTTGCAGAGGCACTTTCAAAGATAACAGGCTCTCCGATTGTTCGCCAAAAGGCTGAGCAATTGCGTACAGCAGGATTTGTTGAGGATTTTGGTTCAACCATTCAAAATAAAGCAGGAGGAAGTAACATGTTTTTTGATAAATAATTTTCATTTGTATTATTACACATTCACAGTGGGTTACCCATTTTTCTAAGTTTTCATCTGGTAATAAATAACTCTTTTTAAGATATATGGTCCGGAAGTTTCGTCAAGCGGTATACTTTTTATAATATTAGAACGGTATCTTTTTCTAACACTATAAACGAAGTACACTATGGGCATTTTAACTTGGATTATCGTAGGGTTAGTAGCCGGAGCCATTGCTAAGGCATTGCATCCTGGCAAAGATCCGGGAGGTTTTATTGTAACTATTTTGATAGGTATAGCAGGTGCCGTGGTGGGTGGCTGGATTTCCTCGCTGGCAGGATTTGGATCCGTTGACGGATTTAACATCGGGAGTTTATTTATCGCTATTTTAGGTGCAGTGCTTCTTCTGTTTTTATACAGGAAGTTTAGTACAAAAGCCTAGAATTATTTAATAAAATGGAGAGGGAATAAGGTTGCAATCTTATTCCCTCTCCATTTTATTTGCTATTTTTGGCAAATTCCGGGAAGAATTTATATCAATAACCTGAGTACTATGAAGCTGGTTAATAATATGACTGTTTGGTTTCTGAAGCGACGCTTTGAGAGAATTGAACAGTTTATGCAAAACCCCATTGAAACCCAGCAGCGTATATTTTCCGAACTTATTGAAACGGCGCGGTATACAGAATGGGGAACAAAATATAATTATGGTCAGATAAAATCCATTAAAGAATTTCAGGAGCAGGTTCCTGTATCTTCTTATGAGGAATTGTATCCCTATATAGAGCGCGTTCTGAAAGGTGAACCGAACGTATTGTGGCCTTCCCAGATTGAATGGTTTTCAAAATCTTCGGGCACAACAAATGCCAGGAGTAAATTTTTACCGGTTTCTCCTGAGGCGTTGGAAGAATGTCACTACGAGGGAGGAAAAGATATGATGACCTTACTGATTCATAATCGTCCGGAAACCCGGGTTTTTGATGGAAAAGGGCTTTCTATTGGTGGAACTTTGCATGCAAATCCATTTGATGACTACACGCAGGTTGGCGATGTTTCCGCTGTGATCATGCAAAATCTTCCGGCCTGGGGAGAATTTATGCGGACGCCGCCACTTGAAGTGGCACTTATGGATCATTGGGAAAGCAAGCTGGAAAAAATGGCATCCATTTGTTCCCAGGAAAATGTGACCAGTATTCTTGGTGTTCCCACCTGGACCATTGTTCTACTGGATCAGATTCTGGAACTGACAGGCAAAAGTAATATGCTGGAAGTCTGGCCGGATTTTGAAGTATTTGTCCATGGAGCTGTTTCATTTGAGCCTTACCGTGATTTATTTACACAAAAATATTTTCCTTCGGAGCAGGTAACGTATCTGGAAACATACAGTGCTTCGGAAGGTTTTTTTGCCATTCAGGACGATCTGTCAAAGGTGGGTGAAATGCTGCTGATGCTGGATTATGGGATTTTTTATGAATTTCTTCCTGTGGAGGAAGTGGGGAAACCACATCCAAAAGCTCTGTTGCTTGATGAGGTTGAAGTTGGTAAAAACTATGCGCTTGTGATTTCCACAAATGCGGGTTTGTGGCGTTACCTGATCGGAGATACGGTTAAATTCACTTCGAAATATCCGTTCCGTTTGAAAGTGAGCGGAAGGACCAAACATTTTATTAATGCTTTTGGAGAAGAGGTAATTGTCGAAAATGCGGATCATGCCATAAAAGTGGCTTCCCAGAAAACAGAGTCGCTGGTTTCAAATTACACTGCCGGACCGGTTTATATGGGCGACGGCTCCCGCGGCCGGCATGAATGGGTAATTGAATTTACTAAAGAGCCGCAAAACCATGAGGAATTTATTCGGATACTCGATGAAACTTTGCGTGAAGTTAATTCGGATTATGATGCCAAAAGATATAAAGATATGGCGCTCTTATCTCCATTGGTTCATTTTGCACCTGTCAATACTTTCTATAACTGGATGTCGAAACGCAAGAAACTGGGTGGTCAGAACAAGGTGCCAAGGTTAAGCAATGATCGGGTTTATCTGGAAGACTTATTGGGGCAGTCGGCTTTCGGCAGTCAGCAATCGACTTCTGACCTGAGTCATTCATAAATTTAAATAATCCTCCATAACAAGCCGATAGCCGACCGCTGACGGCCGAAAGCTACATCATGATTCCCAAGTATCTCAAAATTAAAGGATTATACTCTTATCAGTCTGAACAGGAAATTCAATTTGATGCGTTAACCGATGCGTCGCTGTTTGGGATTTTTGGGGCAGTGGGGAGCGGGAAATCTTCAATTTTAGAAGCAATAACTTTTGCACTGTATGGCGACACGGAAAGATTGAACCGCTCAGGTGACGATCGAACCTATAACATGATGAATCTGAGATCTGATGATCTGCTGATTGATTTTGAGTGTATTGCAGGAAAAACCGCAGCGCTATACCGGTTTACAGTAAAGGGGAAAAGAAACAGTAAGAACTTCAAGGAAGTAAAAACTTTTGAAAGAAAAGCATATAAATGGGTGGAGGAGGCTTGGGTGCCGCTTCCTGATGAAGAAAATGCAGAACGGATTATCGGATTAAGTTATGATAATTTTCGGCGCACCATCATCATTCCGCAAGGGCGTTTTCAGGAATTTATTGAGTTGAAAGATGCAGAGCGGACCCGGATGATGAAAGAACTTTTTCAGCTCGAAAAGTATGATCTGAGCCGGAAAGTTGGAACGCTCAGTAAACAAAATGACCTGGAACTTTCCAATCTGGATGGGCAGCTGATGAGCCTGGGAGAGGTTACACCTGAAATGATTGCTGCTGAGGAAATCAAGAGAGAAGAAATCAGAGCAGAAATAAAGTCTGTTGCCGATGAACTTGCTATACAAACAGAACTAGAAAATCACTATCAGAAAATAAAAGAGATTGCTGAAAAGTTAAATCTGCTCCTCAGTCAGATTTCTCTGTTAGAATCCCGGAAGCCAGAAATGGAACAGAGAGAAGAAATGCTTCGGGTTTTTGAAATTTGTTCTTTGCATTTTAAAACACTTCTTGAAAGGAAAAAATCACTAATTATTGGAATCGAGAGAGACAAACTGACTTTTGAGAAAAATTTCCGTAGAACCAACGAACTTGATTCTGCTCTGGTGACGCAGAAAGAGGTGATAGCCCGAATTCAGCCGGAATATGAGAAACGTCAGGAATTGTTGGATGCTGCCGAAGAACTGGAGAAAGTAATTCAAATTCTTGACAACAAAACGGCGCTTGAAAAAAATAAGAGTTCACTTGTCAGAGTTGAAGCAAAACTGCTGGAAAAGGAAAATGCAATTGAGCTACTGAAAAAGCAAAAGCAGCAGAGGGAAGAAGAGAATGAGAAAAAGAAGGCGCTGCAATCTGATGTTCAGGAACTTAGTCAGGTAAATGTCTGGTATACCAATCTCGATAGTCTTACCGAAAGTCGCTCAATTATCAAAAAAGAAGCAGACGATTTACTGGCTGAAATTGTAAAACAAAAAAGCATTTTACAAACCAGGACAGCAGAAGCAAATGAGACTTTTTCATTGAATATCCTGCCGGAATTTAATTTGGAGACGATTCAAAATATTGTTTCTGAATTTTTATTAAAAAATGAAAAAGAAAGTGAATCATTAAACAAACAACTGGTTTCTGCGAATACAAAACTGGCATTGCAGCAATATGCCAGCAGCCTGGAAGATGGACAACCTTGTCCGCTTTGCGGAGCAGAACATCATCCCGCGGTGCTTCATGCGGATAACTCTGTTTTGGAAGACATTAAAAAAATCGAAGCTCAGCGTCTAGTTTTAAACAGGTCCGAACAATTAATCCGACAGTTTCTATCGCCGGTTGAACGTATTTTTAACCAGATCGATAATCTTGAAACACAAAAAAGCGCGATCAAACAGCGTTGGATCGAAAATAAGGAACGTCTTGAAAAACATGACAAAACATTTGTCTGGGCAAAATTTGATAAAAACGACCGCGAAGCTTTCGACAAACATTTCGAGCAGGTCATTAGAATTCAGGCTGAAATAAAAGATACAGAGGCTACGGTAAAGCAGATTTCTCAGCAGATTGAGGCGGAGACGAAAGAAAAATCTGAGAAGATCGAGTTGCCGCTCCAGAATTTGCGAAACGATATTCTGAGAATTGAAAACACAATAGATACTTTATCCAGCCAGCTTGAAAAGGTTGATTTGAATGAATTTGCTGATCAGGAAAAGGATTCGATTTTAGAAAAAATTGAGCTTCTTGAAAAACAGTATAAGGAATTAAGTCTCTTATTTGAACAAACAGAAAAACAACTGGATGTTCTTGAAAAGGAAAAAGATACCATCGGCGGTAGTCAGAGTATTTTACAGGAAACACTTGACCGAAGCCGTCAGGAGTTATCGTTTACACAAGCCGAGCTTGTAAATCAATTAACATTATATCGATTTGAATCAGAAGATTGGGTAAATGAAATACTTCAAAGACCAATCTCAATTGACCTGGAACGGAGAGCTATTGATGATTTCAAAAATACTTTGAGTAATGCGCTGAGAGATCTTGAATTGTTACAAAAGGAACATTCGGCGGAAATATATGACCCGGAAAAACATGCTGTTGTAACAATTAAAAAGGAAGAATTAACAGCAGTTCTAAATAGTAAAAGAAAAGAAGAGGGGCGTCTGGATGGCCTGATTGCAAAGATGGTTCAGGATCTTGCCAAAAAGGGAGGACTTCTGAAAGAAAAAAGCCGCCTGCAACTTCGTAAGGAACATTTGGACGATCTGGCCAAACTGTTCCGTTCAAGTGGATTTGTGGATTACGCTTCAAGTATTTATCTGCAAAATCTGATTCATGCGGCGAACGAACGTTTTCATCAGATGACGCGTCAGCAGTTACATCTGGAGCTCGGCGAAGGAAATAGTTTCTGGGTAAGAGATTTGCTGAATGGCGGCCACATGCGCTTATTAAAAACGCTTTCCGGCGGACAGAAATTTCAGGCCGCGCTTTCGCTCGCACTCGCTTTGGCTGATCATATTCACGTCAGAAATGAATCAAAACATAATTTCTTTTTCCTGGATGAAGGTTTCGGTTCGCTGGACAAAAATGCGTTGCAAACAGTTTTTGAAACCTTGAAATCACTGCGGAAGGAAAACCGTATTGTCGGAATTATCAGCCACGTCGAAGATTTACAACAGGAAATTCAAACTTACCTGCGTATTGTTGAAAGCGAAGAAGGAAGTAAAATTGTGAAGAGCTGGGGTTAGGAATTGTCAAAAGTTACAAGTTATCTTTATAGCAGATTTACTTCCACATCCCTAACACCATGCTATTTGAGAATTTTTATCATTCTCTTGAACAAAGAATTGAGTTTTTACTTTCGTCTGAAAAGTGGTTGTGGAAACTTGTTATTTTTTCTGTTTTCGTTTCTCTGTTTCTCGCCTTTCCTCCCTATTCTTTATTGGTTGACCATCTGAGTGTGCATGGGATGAAGCTCGATGCCTGGGTTTTTGTGCAAAACCAAAGTCAGGACCTTTTTCATCCCAAAGACATGGATTATGATGTCCGGCGTGAAAATATGATTTTTCGCTGGGTTTTGCCGGCTTTGTCCCTGATCACAGGGCACAACATTGTGCTCATTGTGTTACTCCAGTCTGTTCTCGGCGTTTTATTTATTCATAAGATCGGGCAGTGGGTTTATCGTATATCACAAGATAAAATCACAACCAGCCTGTTCGTATTGGCCATTGCCAACATTTTTGTATGTGTCTGGACGTTCGCAGATATTTACGGTTATGGCGATGGTTTTGCGTATTTCTTTCTATTGATCGCACTTTTTAGCCGGCATGCACTTATCACGTTTTTTGCCTTGCAGATTGCTTTTTTTACTGACGAACGCGCAGTGATCGCAGGAGGATATTTATTGCTTTTTCATATCGTAAAGAATGCATTTGATAAAAAGCACTTCGGTTTTCCCGCGATAATTAAAAATGCATTTTTAGGAAACAATTTAATCGTCTGGGTGGCCTGGGTTGTCTATTTTACGATCAGGTTTTATGTGCAAAAGAAATATTTTCCGAACCACAGTTACTCCACATTGGGGACTCCGGTATTATTTGCTGACGCGCACAGGCATGGTCTGGGGAGTAGTATGTGGACCGCTTTTGAGGGAATGTGGATATTGATGGGAGCGGCTATTTTATCGTTGTCGCTTCAAAAACATTATTTCTTAGTATTGACATTAACTTTTGGCTTCGTAATTTTAGTTGCGTCAGGAATCTATGTACATGATATTGACCGGGCATTGTCATACGGATTTCCGTTCTTGCTTATATCGTTGTATATACTTTTTCAGACTGCATCATTAAGGTCCATCAGGGTTATATTATTTTTTACAGCGATAGTCTGTGTAGGTCATCCCATGATTTATTATATGGGTTACAACAGAGTATTATGGCTGGAACCGTTTCCATTAAAAATATTTATGCTTCTCGACCATTGGATGCACTGGAATCTGTTTAATTAATTATAAATTACATCTGAGAAATAATTTACCGAGTCAAAAATTTGTATGTAGAAATTGATACAATTCATTTATGACTTTGTTAAACACTGATCTCAATTCAGAACACACTAGCTCACATCAAAAATCTAACCCGCCCCTATGCCTAAATTATTACAATTAGACACTTTCCAATCTGATGCCGGAAATCTGACTGTTTTTGAAAAACTTATTCCGGGAACAATCAAAAGAGTTTTTTATATCTACGGAGCGACGGATTCGAGCCGTGGAGGCCATAGGCACCATAAATCTTGGAATGCTTTAATCTGTCTGCATGGAAGTTGCCATATCTACAATAACGATGGTTTCAGTGAAGAAAACTTCACACTGGACAGTCCCAGAACCTGCCTGATTCTTGAACCAAAAGACTGGCATATAATGGACTCATTTTCAGAAGACTGTATACTTTTGGTATTGTCAAATGAGTATTATGACAGAGCTGATTACATCGATCAGCCTTATCTATTGCAATCGCAACAAGTAACGGTATGATTTCATTTTTGGATTTAAATCAAGTCAATAGGCCCTATTTACAGGCTATTGAGGAGGCTTCACTGCGCGTTTTGCGTTCTGGTTGGTATATCTTAGGTAACGAATTGAAATCATTTGAAACAGCATTCGCCAATTACTGTAGGGCAAGATATTGTATAGGTGTAGCAAATGGCCTTGATGCCATAGGACTTATTTTGCGCGCTTATGAATTCCCGGAGAATAGTGAAATAATCGTACCGGGAAATACGTATATAGCATCAGTGTTACCGGTTAGTTACTTAAATTTAGTGCCTGTTTTTGTTGAGCCGGACCCATATTCAATGCTCATTGATCCTTCAAAAATAGAAGAGAAAATAACTGCCAAAACCAGAGCAATTCTATGCGTTGATCTTTATGGGCGAAGCTGCGAAATGAATGAAATTTTTGTTCTGGCTAAAAAGTATAATTTAAAAGTAATAACCGACGCTGCGCAAGCACACGGAGCCTTATATGACGGACAAATAGTTGGAAGTATAGCGGATGCAACGGCTTTCAGTTTTTATCCTACAAAAAATCTTGGCGCACTTGGCGACGCGGGAGCTGTTACGACAAACGATCCTGTTTTAGCTGAGCGAATTACTTATTTACGGAATTATGGTTCAAAGGAGAGGTATAAAAATGAATTTCAGGGCGTTAACAGCCGATTGGATGAAATTCAGGCAGCTATTCTGAATGTGAAATTGCCCTTTTTAGAAACCGAGAATACAAGGCGGAGAGACATTGCGAGACGTTATCTGGCGGAAATTAAATTACAGGATTTGGCCTTGCCTCCTGACGACCGGATTGATCAGGACGCCTGGCATTTGTTTGTGGTCAGACACCCGGATCGTGCAGCTTTTATAAGGTATCTGGACAAGATGGGCGTACAAACTAATGTCCATTATCCGTTACCGATTCATAAGCAAAAGGCTTATGCTACAATAAATCATTATAGCTTGCCAATTACGGAAGAAATTCATCAAAGGGTAATAAGTTTGCCATTGAATCCGGTATTGTCAGAAGAGGAAGTGTCGTACATTATTGAGACGGTCAATAGATACCAGCAATGAAATTATCAGTTGTTATTCCGGTTTACAACAGCGAAGCGAATATTGCTTCACTGATAGAAAAATTGCAGCTTGCCTTAGATAAAATATCTTTCGAAATTGTTTTGGTCAATGACGGAAGCAGGGATAACTCCGAACGCATTTGCAAACGTCTGGCGAAAGATTTTGATAATGTCCGGTTTATTTCACTACGCAGGAATTATGGCGAATTCAACGCCGTCATGTGCGGATTGAACTGGACAAAGGGAGAGTTTTGCGTGATGGTCGATGACGATTTTCAGAACCCGCCGGAGGAAATTTTAAAGCTTGTCGAAGTTGCTGAAAAAGGTGATTTTGATGTAGTTTACACATACTATTCAAAAAAGGAACATGCAGTTTACCGGAATCTCGGCAGTCGGCTTGTGAACTGGGTTACTACATATTCGATCAAAAAACCTAAGGATTTATATTTATCGAGTTTTAAATTAATTCGGAAAGAGGTTGTTGACGAAATTATCAAGTATCAGGGGCCGTATCCGTACATCGATGGGTTAATTTTTCGTATAACAAAAAATATTGGCACGGTTCAGGTTTTGCATAAAAAGCGTGAGGAAGGCGTATCCAACTATACCTGGCGAAAATTAATCTCTTTGTTTTTAAATATCCTTTTTTGTTATTCTTCCCTGCCTATCCGCGTTTTTATGCCAATCGGCGTGGGTTTATTCGGACTTGGTTTTGTGCTTCTCGCCTTTTTATTCTGTCAATGGCTGATCGGCCCGGATCCAAAAGGCTGGCAGGTTGTCACGGCAGCCATGATTTTCATCGGTGGAATTCAATGCACTTTGTTAAGCGTTCTGGGAGAATATATCGGCAAAAGTTTCATGGCGCAGAGTGGTCAGCCTCAATATGTTATAAAATATAATAGCGGCAATGATTGATAACCGGGAGGAATACAAAAGTATGTTTGAGGTAGAGCAAAAGCTCTGGTGGTACCAAATCCTGCACGAACGGGTTCTTTATCAAATCAAAAAACAATCTGGCAAGAAAAAGGAAATATCTATTCTTGATGCTGCATGTGGTACGGGCGGACTTTTATCTTATTTAAAACAAAACGGCTATCAGAATTTAACCGGTTTTGATTATTCACAGTATGCGATCGAATTTTCGAAAGAAAGGAAGCTTGACGTAAGTTTTGGCGATCTCAAAAATGTAGATGATTTCCGAAAAACTTATCGGTATGACGTGATATGCTGTAATGACGCTTTGTATTTCCTTGATGATCAGCAGATTATTAATGCATTACAGGTTTTCAAAAAACGCCTGAACCCGAATGGAATAATTTTGATCAATATTCATGCGCATGAAGCCTTTGCAGGCACGCATGATGTGGCTGTCGGAAGTTCGAGAAGGTTTGTTTTGAAGGATTTTAAAACTTATGCACATGCGGCAGGCCTGGCGATTTCCTACAATACCTATTGGCCATTTTTCCTTTCAATACCAATCTGGGCAGTACGCAAATGGCAGCGATATCAAATGCGGTCTGGAAAGATAAATCCTGCGGAGCTGCATTCAGACGTAAGTTATCCGGGTGATTTTGTTAACGGAGTTTTGAAGACCGTCACGACAATGGAAGGAACATTTCTGCCATCAGCTCCTTTCGGAAGCTCATTATTTATGGTTTTGAAATAAAATTATATTTCACTTCTCCACTTTTATCAGCCAGTATCCCAACGATCATAGCCAAAGCACTGGCTAGCAATCCATAAATCATGGGTGGATATTCGGTTTTCATCCAGACTGCCAGAAGCCATACCAGAAGACCTGAGATCATCGATAAAATGCATCCCAATTGATTTGCCCGCTTTGCATATAAACCTGAGGCGAGCGGAACAAATAGACATACCAGACTGAAAGCGGAAGATTCTGCTACCAATTCAAAAATACTTTCTCTGGTGGAAGCCATGAAAATACAGATGGCAGTAATGAAGATGATACCAATCCGTATAATTTTGAGCAGTTGTTTGTCTGTCAGTTCCGGTCTGAAAAATTTAATTACATTTTCTCCTAAAACAGCTGCTGGTGCCATGATCGCACTGCTGGTCGTGCTAAGAATGGCTGATACCAATGCGCCGAAAAATAATATCTGTAATGGCAATCCGGTATGTAGTAGAATCATGTTAGGAATAATCATCTGCGGATCATCTTTCCCGAGTTCCGGATAAAGCTGATGGCCGCAAAGGCCGATGAACAACGGCAGCAGGGCGATTGTCAGGTACATAAAGGACGATAACAAAGTTGCCTTAACAGAAACATCTGCTGATTTGGCTGACATCACACGTTGAAACACATCCTGCTGAGGAATAGAACCAAGCCCGATTGTTATCCAGGCAGCAAAATATTCAATCGAATCCTTGAAAGTAAACTGTGGATATGCTCGGAAAAAGTCTTTCGGAGCAGCCTCAATTAAAGGAGAAAAACCACCGACTTCCTGATAAAGAACGACTGCAACGATCAGGAGGCCCAGAATGATCATGATGGTCTGAATAAAATCCGTAATAGAAATAGACCACATGCCGCCCCAGATTGTATAGAGAATAACAACGAACGAACTCAGCAATATGCATTCGGTGAGCGACCAGCCGAGGACAACTTTCAGGACAATGCCCATAGCCAGCAATTGCGCGGCGATCCAGCTAAAATAAGAGGGGATGATCAGTATCGCTGATAATAACTCAGCTGGACGGCCATACCGTATTCGGAAAAAATCACAAAAAGTGATGATGTTCATTTTATAAAATCTGCGGGCAAAAAATACTCCTACCAAAGACAGGCAAAGAGCCGCTCCAAAAGGATCTTCAATAACACCCAGGAGTCCATGTTCTATAAATTCTGTTGGCGCGCCCATGATCGTTTCAGAACCGAACCAGGTTGCAAAAGTGGCAGAGGCAGCAAGAAATAATGGAAGCCTCCTGCCCGCGAGAACAAAGTCTGTTGTTGTTTTTATTTTTCTGGATGCCCAAAGACCTATGCCGAGGTTCAATAACAAATAAGCAACGATAGAGAAAGCGAGCATAAGTTTGCCAGGATTTAGAAAATGCAATTTTACAAACAAAAATAGGGAGCGCCGTGTTCTTGCAGACGTTTGTTAATAAAAACTTAGATGGAAGGGTATATTATACTGTCTTTTGCATCATTTACTTACATCTTGACTTATGAACCTTTATGATCCGGCGATTTATTCTATCTATTATTCTTTTCAGTTTTTCGTTTTTTTGTGAGGCGCAACAGCAAGTATCAAATAATCCCGAGCGAATCAAGTGGTTTCAGGATCTCGGTTTTGGTATGTTCATTCACTGGAATGTGGATGTTTCCCTGGGTGCGGTGATCAGCCACTCGCTGGCAGGTGCATCCGATGAATATGTTGACAGGTATATCAAAGAACTTCCTGCTTTTTTCAACCCAAAGAAATTTGACCCGGACGAGTGGGCTACGCTGGCACGATTGGCAGGGATGAAGTATGTAGTTTTTACAACCAAACATCATTCCGGTTTCTGTATGTTCGATACTAAATCGACGCCTTTCAATGTGATGAACACTTCTTTTAAACGTGATGTGACAAAGGAAATAATTGAAGCTTTCCGCAAGCAGGGTATCGCGATCGGGATTTATTTTTCTCCCGAAGATTTTCTGTTTTTTCATCAAAACAATATTCCGCTGGGAAGGCTGCAAAATGAAAAGCAGTTTCCGATGAATAATCCAAAGCTAATGGATTATGACAAGCAGCAGGTAAAAGAATTACTGACTAACTACGGAAAAATAGATATTATGTTCTTCGACGGTCCTGGTGACGGATTGCGTGAATATGCATGGAGTATCAATCCTGACCTCGTTATTACGCGGGACGCTATGAATACCCCGGAGCAAAATATCCCTGATCAAGCGTCACCGCGTCCCTGGGAAGCATGTTATACGATGGGAACGGACTGGCAGTATAAGCCGACGAATGATCCACATAAATCCGGAACAGAAATCATCAATATGCTGATTGAGATCCGTGCAAAAGGAGGAAATTTTCTTCTGAACGTCGGACCAAAACCTAACGGAGAAATACAGATCGAACAGGAAAGCTTGCTGAGAGAAATTGCGCTATGGAATTTTGCTAACCGCGAATCGATCTATGCTGTGAAGCCTCTTCCGGTGATCAGGGATAAAAATATCTGGTTTACACAATCCAACGACGAGAAGTTTATTTATGCTTTTGTTACAAAAGATAAACCGGGTGATTGGAAATATGGTGAAAGGAGAGATTTTTTGATGCCGATGATCGAAGGAAATGCAAAAACGAAAGTAAGTGTTCTGGGGTATAAAAGCGAACTTGTCGAATATGTGAATAACTTTGATGCCTCTGTGAAAGTTTCTTCAACGCCAATAGGATTAGCAGTGAGTGCTGTCAATGGACAACGATTTTATACAAACAGACAATGGCCCAATACCGTTGTACTTAAAATAGAAAATGCTAAATTCAAAGTGCCGATTGAAGCAAAAACTTCCAAGTCCGGAATCGACGGAGCTAAATAGGATGGGGGATTTAAAGCGAGCAAATGAAAAAGCCGAACGAATAATCGTCCGGCTTTTTCATTTGCTCATTTTTTAATCAACGTGGACCACGAGTACGTTCGTTGTGTCCATATCTGCTATTTCTTTGTTTGTTATAATATTTACGAGAATACCTGTCGTGGCGATACTGGCGAGGACTGTTGCGGTAAACGACTCTCGGAGGAGGTGTTGGCCTTACAACGATGGTCCGCGGAGGATGATTATATCCGTAACCATATCCATAATTGTCGCGATAGGGTGCTCTTGAATGGTATACGCAAGATGACACACTCAGTGCTGCCACCAGTAATACAATATATAAACTCACAATTCTTGCTTTCTTCATGGTTCGTTTGTTTTTATTGTTACTCTATAACGACAAAATGACAAAATATTACCTAGGTGCGTGAAGAAGTGAATTGCTAATTCCAGACTTTTAAAAGTTATCCACACCTGTTAATAACACAAAAAATGCGTTCCAGGTTGCATAGATACGCTTTTAAACACGATATCCACAAGTTATCCACATTGTAAATGTGGATAACTTGTGGATATCTTTTTTGTGAATATTTGTTAAGCTTCTACATCGTAGATTACAACCTTTTCCCAAAGGTGTGCGCACTCTTCAACAAATTTTTTGTGAAGTGGGTGAACCTGGTAAACATCATGACCTGCTTCGTCGTCAAAAATAAGAATCTCAGCGAAGTCATAACTTGCATCAATGACAGGTCTGCGGGTTGAAGCGGGAGGTCCAATGTAAACCGACTTTATCGATTCGATAGCCTCCAACGACTTTATACCAGCCAGAAGTGCACTTTTTGCTTCTTCATTCTCTTTATCTTTAAGCCAAAAAAATACGTTGTGTACAAACATGTTTTCTTATTTATGGTTATTTGTTATTTATAAACTCACCTGGGAGGTTAATGATTCCTCATTTTCGGAATGTGTGCCCTGAAAAACTTTTTCAAGTTTGAACGTAAACGTGGTTCCCTTATCCGGTTTGGACATGACAGCGATTTTTGTTCCATGGGCATTGATGATATGCTTCACAATTGCCAGTCCTAAACCTGTGCCGCCACGTTCCTTAGACCGGCTTTTATCTACGCGGTAAAAGCGTTCAAAAATACGGGTTAAATGTTCCGGAGGTATTCCCGGACCATTGTCGCGCACCGAAATTTCAACATATTTTTTGCCAGAATTAAAATGAACAATGACCTTTCCGCCGTCATTGCCATATTTAATTGCATTTTCAATCAGGTTTAACATCACCTGCTGGATACGGTCCTGGTCTGCTTTTACCCAAACTTCTTTGAGGTCGTCTGGTTTTACTTTCAGCGTAACATTGCGGTCTTCTGCAATGTTTTCGAGCCTGCCAAAAATATTAAGGCTCAGTTGTAAAATGTCTACTGGTTCAATATTCATTTTAATGTCCCCGGTTTCCATTTGTGAAAGTACGAGCAGATCTTTCACGAGGACATCAAGGCTGTCAAGATTTCTGGCAGCCTTTCTCAAAAACCTTTCACGAACATTTTCATCCTCCATAGCACCATCAAGCAAGGTGTGGATAAAGCCCTGCGCAGCGAAAATCGGTGTTTTAAATTCGTGGGATACGTCAGCCAGAAATTCTCTTCGGAACAATTCCAGCTTTTTCAACTCATCTATTTCCTTTTGTTTTTTAGTAACATAAACAAAGATCTCATCATTAAGCGTTTTTAAGGGATTTGATTCACGGATCAGCCGCTTGCGCGGAACCATGTTGAAATCCTTCATTTTAAGCTTGTGAATCGTACGGTACATTTTATTCACTTCCCGGAAAACGATGATATCGATTGTATAAAGCACCAAAAAGAAGCTGGAAACGAAACATGCGATGGCTGCTACGAAAAGCATACTGCGGTCAACCCCTTCTACAAAAGCCAGAAAGGTTGCGGTGATCAGAGAAATAAGAAATGCCAGTATCAGGGCAATGAAACGGGGACTTAGCGACATACAAAAAAATAGACATTCCGCAACAGAACACGTAAGTTCTGCTGTGCGACAAGGATGTTTTAATTAAAAGGTAAAGTTAACATTATCAAAGGAATGAATATAGATTTGCTGACAGGATCATACTGAATTAATATTGGGGTAATATGGATTTAAAACAAAAAACGGAGAAAGGCCAACTTTCTCCGTTTTTTGTTTCTTTAAAATAACCTCAGAATCCTCCACGGAACTTATAGGTACTGGAAACTTTATCGATGGCAACAATATAAGCCGCAATCCGAAGTGATACTTTGTATTTTAGTGAAACTTCATAGACATGGTCAAATGCATCTTTCATGATACGGTCCGTTCTGCGGTTCACGCGTTCCAGCGTCCATTTGTAGCCGATACGGTTTTGCACCCATTCAAAATACGAAACAGTTACGCCGCCGGCGTTGGCCAGAATATCCGGGACAACCATAATTCCTTTATCGTTGATTATATCATCGGCCTTGAATGAAGTCGGGCCATTTGCACCCTCCACAATCATTTTGGCCTGGATACTTTCAACATTTCTGCGGGTAATCACATCTTCTTTCGCAGCCGGAACCAGAACGTCCACTGCAATTGAAAACAGATCATCACCCGAAATTAATTCAGCACCGGCAAAGCCGTCCAGAGAACCGTTGTTCTGATCCCGGTAGGCGATGGCGGCCGTAATGTCAATACCTTTATCATTATAATAGGCTCCTGAAATATCGCTGATCGCATGAATACTCACACCACGTTCGCGAAGGAGGGAAGCGGCATGTGAGCCAACATTTCCAAATCCCTGCACAACAGCAGTTGCCCGGTAGGGATTAATTCTCAATTTTTCCATACCAGCTAACGCCGAAACCATCACGCCACGACCCGTCGCTTCAGTACGTCCCAAAGATCCTCCTAAGACCAAAGGTTTTCCAGTTACTACGGCAGGTATGGTCATTCCTTTTGCTTTGGAATATTCATCCATCAGCCATGCCATTTCACGTTGTCCCGTTCCCATATCCGGTGCCGGAATATCCTGGTCCGGACCAAAAACATCAAGCAAAGCCATCGTGTAACCTCGCATCAAACGCTCCATTTCGCCGGCAGACATTTCTCGTGGATTACAAGCGACACCGCCTTTTGCACCACCATAAGGAATATCAACAACGGCACATTTCCAGGTCATCCAGGCAGCAAGTGCTCTAACTTCATCAAGATTCACATCCGGATCAAAACGAATTCCGCCTTTACTTGGGCCAAGTATTGTAGAATGTATTACTCGATAACCTTCAAAGACTTTTATTTTGCCGGAATCCATAGTGACAGGAATTCCTACGGTGACTTGTTTACGCGGCACTTTTAGAATGTGGTACATCTCGTCAGAAATTCCCAGAAGTTCTACCGCCTTGTCAAATCTATGCATCATGGACTCCAATGGATTTTCTTTATCCTTGATCGGAGCAGGTTCTATGTACGCCATTTTGATTGCTAATTAAATATCTGATATCAAGTATGTTAATGAATATATATTTTTTGTATATGCAAACATACGTCTTTTCAACATATTAAATTAATTGGACGTTCTTTCTTGAAATTGTATAAAATTTTTAAGAAAAAATATTGTTTTATAATATTTCTGATTGTTGAAAGGAAGCCGCTGTATAACAGCTCTCGCCCAAATATTTTATATGATTTTCAGGAAAAATAAGAATCAAAAAAATACAAAAAAAAGGAGCACAATTTGTGCTCCTTTTCTTACCAAAAATTTTGATCCAACGATCTGACTAAACCATTTCGATTTTTGCACCGAAACGTTTACGATCGTTTTCTTCAAGGTATATTTTCCGCATACGCATGCTTTGCGGAGTAACTTCAAGATATTCGTCTTTCTGGATATATTCCATTGATTCCTCCAGAGAGAAATTAATTTTAGGAACGATACGAAGTCCGTCATCCGTACCAGAAGCACGCATGTTGGTCAATTTCTTCGCTTCTTGCAAGTTTACTACGATATCATTTGGACGAGTATGTTCTCCAATTACCTGGCCAGTGTAAATTTCTTCACCTGGTTCAACGAAGAAACGACCGCGATCCTGTAATTTATCAATAGTGTAACCTGTTGCAGCACCCGTGTTTTTAGAGATAATCGATCCACTGTTACGGCCTGGAATTGGTCCGCGGAATGGTTCGAAGCTCTTGAAACGGTGTGTCATTACAGCTTCTCCCTGTGTTGCAGTCAATACGTTAGAACGCAGACCGATCAAACCACGAGAAGGAATTTCGAATTCCAAATGCTGCAAATCACCTTTTGGTTCCATAATCAAAAGCTCACCCTTACGTTGTGTAGCCAATTCGATTACTTTACCAGCAGATGATTCAGGGACGTCTACAACCAATGTTTCGATTGGTTCAAGACGTTGTCCGTTATCGTCAGTTTTGAAAAGAACCTGAGGCTGTCCAACTTGTAGTTCATAACCTTCACGACGCATCGTTTCGATCAAAACTGACAAGTGAAGAATACCACGGCCAAATACAAGGAATTTATCTTCAGTATCTGTTGATTCAACACGAAGTGCAAGGTTTTTCTCAGTTTCTTTCATCAAACGATCACGTAAGTGACGAGATGTTACAAACTTACCTTCCTTACCGTAGAAAGGAGAGTTGTTGATTGTGAACAACATGTTCAGCGTTGGTTCATCAACAGAAATACGTGGAAGTGCTTCCGGGTTTTCAGCATCAGCCAAAGTATCTCCGATTTCGAAATCTTCAATACCTGTAACTGCGCAAATATCACCAGCTTCAACTTCGGTTACTTTCACTCTTCCAAGACCTTCAAAAACCTGAAGTTCTTTAATTTTCACTTTTTTGAAAACGCCGTCAGCTTTACAAAGCGTCATCGGAGCACCTTCTTTCAAAGTTCCGCGCAAAACACGTCCAATCGCGATACGACCAACGAATGCATTATAGTCAAGAGACGTAATTTGCATTTGCGGAGTACCCGGGTGGATAATGGCAGCAGGAATTTGTTCAATAATAGTATCCAGCAAGAAAGTGATGTTGTCCGTAGGAGTTCTCCAGTCCGGGCCCATCCAGCCTTGTTTTGACGAACCGTAAACGGTTGTAAAGTCAAGTTGGTCTTCAGTTGCACCCAAGTTGAACATCAAATCAAAAACGTTTTCCTGAACTTCTTCAGGGCGGCAGTTTTCTTTATCAACTTTGTTAACAACAACAATAGGTTTCAAACCAAGCTGAATCGCTTTTGATAAAACGAAACGCGTTTGAGGCATAGGACCTTCAAATGCATCCACGAGTAACAAAACACCGTCAGCCATTTTAAGTACACGTTCCACTTCACCACCAAAATCGGCGTGACCTGGTGTGTCAATAACATTGATTTTGTAGTCTTTGTAACGAACCGAAACGTTTTTCGAAACGATAGTAATTCCACGTTCGCGTTCAAGATCATTATTATCAAGAATCAGATCGCCGAATTCCTGGTTTTCACGAAAAAGCTTTGAAGCATGAATGATTTTGTCGACCAATGTTGTTTTGCCGTGGTCAACGTGCGCAATGATTGCGATGTTACGAATGGATTGCATTGTTTTATGAGTCAATTGTTTACGGTTAACAGCAGGCACAGTAATAGGTGCCCCCTGGCTCGCCGCTATGCTGTGTTCTTGCTGAACTTTCTGAAATAAGGTGCAAAGATACGTAGTTTTTTGGCTGAATAACAGTAATTTACAATTATTTTATTGTTATCAATTCAAAAACGGCGTTTAGACTGAGAGAAGTGCAAAAAGTGTAAGTAAATATTAATTGGATACTATTTTGGAGTTTCGATGAAGAAAAATCCATCGTCATAATATTTTAAACGACCAAACTTGTTCATTCAATACATTTTTATCTCAGGGCCATTCCATGTTTGTGATTCTGGAATTATATCTTCGTACAAAATGGACCTTCTGGCTAACTCATCAATTTTAAACTTGTATTCTGATGGCAAAGGCTCTCCTTTTATGGGAGTATAGCCAATTTTTATATCTGCGTGAGCAGGATTTTTTCTTTTTGGCGTGCTAATTATGTTTGCCGAAGCATTTTTAATCTGTTCTGCACTAATCGTTGCAATTCCGAAATACTTTCGCTTGTCTTGCGGCTTTTGGTTTTGAAAACCGTGATTTTTACAAAACTCAACATTTGAATAATTCAAGCGTATAACCGATACTTCATCTAAACCAGCCGGTGATTTGAAAGCATTTGGAAGAACATATTTTTTGTTGTCCTTGGAGAACCGAACATTGATCGGAGAAAAAATGATTCTTACAATTGTCTCATTATTGTCAATTAAATTTGGTATTTGCGCCATCAGCGACTTAAATTGGATTGAACACGTTTTGCAAATTCGTCGAGTTCTAATTCTCCAAATTTTATATTATTAAAGAACGAGGGCTGACTTGATTCAATTTTGATATAATATGAAAAAGATGTGTTTCCTACTTCCAGAGATATGATTTCGCCCGAATTATTTTCCCAATCGATGGTGATGGTTCCATGCGGGTTTGGATACAAAGCAAATATTTTCGATAGTGCTGAATCTGAAAGATGATTAGTAATTAAAATTGCGTTCGCAGCACTTTCAACCTCAAGAGGTAAGGCACTATATCCATCCCAATCCAGATTAAGACTAACAAATGAAATGATTTCTTTAACGATTTGATTACGTTTAAAACCAATGTCTGTGATATAGCTTTCCATTGCAATGTTCAATTAAATGCTACTTATTAGATGAGGTCGTTAATATTGAAAACCTAAGGTAAGTTACACAATAAAATAATTAAAAATTCATAAGCATAACAAGAATTTGGCTTTCGCAGGCGTCTTTGTTTTCTTTGCAGATATTATTTTTCATTTTTAGTTTTACCATGAATAAAAACATACTCGCAGGAATGTTCCTGACGCTCACAACATTGAGTTATGCGCAGGATGATGCGACAAAATATGCAGGAAGTATAACGCCTGAGGACCTTAAAAAACATCTGGTAATCATCGCATCGGATAGTTTGGAAGGGCGCGATACCGGATCGCCCGGGCAGAAGAAAGCTGCTGAATATGTTTCAAAATATTTCAAATCGTATGGTTTACAACCCATCGCTGACAATGGCGACGGAACAAAATCATATCTTCAGAAATACAAACTTTACAAACGCAGCTTTGGAGATGTTTATGTGAAAATTGAAGGTAAGAAATATGAGTTTAACAAAGATTTTTATCTGAACGGATTGTTGAATGTCCCTGATGAAATGGAAACTTCCGTTGTTTTAGCGGGATATGGAATTGAGGAGTCTTCTTATAACGATTATGCAAATCTTGACGTAAAGGGTAAGTCGGTGCTTATTTTTGAAGGAGAGCCAAAATCCGGAGACGGTAAATATTTGTTAAGCGGGACTTCGGAAAAGACGAAATGGAGTGGTCCGGTTTCCTGGCAGCAGAAAGCAAAACTTGCATTGGCGAAAGGAGCAAAATATGTTTTTATCATAACCGATAAAAGCGGTGAAGATCTGGATAAAGAAATTCGCCAGCGTGCAGTCATGTCAAGACGTTTCAGTGCTCCGACTTTGAAACCGGTTCAGGAATCTCCTAATGGTGTAGCGTCATTTGTTTTGACAAATGAGATGGCGGCATCTTTACTTAAGACTTCGACGCAGAAATTGACTAAAATCAAGGCTGATCTTGACAAAACCGGCAAGCCTTTAACCAAAACTTCTACCGGTTCTGTTGCTTTTCGTGTTGAACGCGTAAGTGAAATTATAGAAACGGAAAATGTTGCCGGTTTCATGGAAGGTTCTGATAAAAAGGACGAGGTTCTGGTAATATCAGCTCACTTGGATCATATTGGCATATCTGCAAACGGTGAGATTAACAATGGTGCTGATGATGATGGTTCCGGCACGGTTTCGATCATTGAAATTGCAGAGGCGTTCAGTAAAGCAAAAGCAGATGGAAAAGGTCCGCGCAGAAGCATACTGTTCCTGAATGTGACCGGTGAAGAGAAAGGACTTTTTGGTTCGGAATATTATTCTGAAAATCCACTGCTTCCTTTGGCGAACACAATCGCAAATCTAAATATTGACATGATTGGTCGTGTGGATGATGCACACAAAAATGATCCGAAATATGTTTATGTAATCGGTGCTGATAAATTGTCGTCTGAACTGCACGCGATCAGTGAAGAGGCGAACAAAAAATATATCAGCTATAAACTTGATTATACTTTTAACGATCCCAAAGATCCAAACCGGTTCTATTATCGTTCTGATCATTACAATTTTGCAAAGAAAAATATTCCTGTGATTTTCTATTTTACAGGGGTTCACGAAGATTATCACCGCCCTGGCGATGATGTTGAAAAAATCCTTTTTGAAAAGCAGGCACCGATCGTAAAATTGGTATTTTATACTGCATGGGAACTTGTTAATCGCGAAGAGCGCATCAAGGTCGACAGCCACAAGGAATAATTTACCAAAATCATAAAACCAAGAGACGCAAGGAATAACCAAAACTTTGCGTCTCTTCGTTTATAGCTGTAATTGAAATGATAAATATGAGATATGCTATGAAAATTGTTTCCTTAATTCTTTGCCTGTTCGCGCTGACAAATACTGTTTTTGCCCAGAGAGCGCCGAAAGAAAAATCATTGTTGTGGGAAATTTCCGGCAACAGGCTCACAAAGCCGTCTTACCTTTTTGGTACCATACATCTTATTTGTCCCACTGATTTTAGTTTAAGTCAGCAATTGAAAAATTCGATTGCAAAAACCGAGCAATTAGCCCTCGAAATCGATATGGATGATCCCGGACTGATGGCAGCCATGACGAAAACAATGTTTATGGCTGGGGATAAAAAACTGACGGATATTCTTTCTGAAAAAGAATATGACCATTTGAAACAGTTTTATAATGACTCGCTAAAAATGGATATTTCAATGCTCAGTCGTGCAAAACCCTTCATGATAATGGGGCCTATGTTTAACAAAATCCTCGGCTGCGAGCCTCAGTCTTATGAAATCTCTTTGATGGGATTAGCGAATAGTCAAAAATCAGAGATCATAGGACTGGAAAGTATTGAGGAGCAAATGGCTATTTTTGACACAATTCCTTACGACCGGCAGGCCGAAATGCTTGTAAATATGATTGACAAATTACCTGAAACCAAAAAAGAGTTTCGTGAGCTGGTGGGGTTATATAAACAAGAGGATCTACAAGGACTATACAATCTTACCTTAAAAAGCGAATTTGGAATGGACGGACAGGATGAAGTGATGCTTTTTCAGCGCAATCAAAACTGGATTAACCGCATCGATAAAATGACGCATGAAAAGCCAACATTTATTGCCGTTGGTGCTGCGCATCTGGGTGGGGAGAAAGGTGTTATTGCTTTGTTGAGGAAAGATGGGTTTAAGGTGAGGGCGGTTGATAAGTAAAATTGCATTATTTTTCCTCAAAATTTATTACACACACACACACGAAATGAATGCAAAAGGTTACTTTTTATTAAAGGATCATGATCCGTTTGTTTATCAATTTATTAGTGATGGGCCAAAAGGAAAAATATAAAAGATTATTCATTTTCAAGCAATTGATCTTTAAAACAATTTATACAATCTTGCTTTTGGTGATTGGAATGAATTGACGGAACAAATGGATGACTTAGTTGTTTCAAATAACCAGGATAAACAAAAGGTGTTAGCTACGGTTGCACTTGCTGTAAAGGACTTTATTGAAGATTACCCAAATGCTATAATCTTTGCCAAAGGAAGTACCAACGTTCGAACGCGCGTTTATCAAATTGGTATTTCTCTTATTTTGGAAGAAATATCGTATACTTATCAAATATTAGGGTATGTTGATAATCGATGGGGATTTTTTGAAAAGGGGATAAATTATGAATCTTTTTTGTTATCAAAAATGATTAATTTAGTGAATCAAAGAAATTTATTATGAAATCTATAGCTAGTAAAACTACGATCACTCCACCTAAAATTAAGGTAAGTAGAGAAATTCCTGATATTTATAACGATCCATTTTTTTGCAAAAAAAGCAAAATGCGATTGAATTCCTGAAACAACATCCTATCCCGGAAAATTTGCTCAATAAGCAGAAAGCAGATTAATTGTTACTAGGATTATTAGCGTCAAAAAGCTGAAATCCAACCCATTATCCACTCCGGATTGAAGAATAATAATAGCACCGCTGCAAGTAAAATTCCTGCGACCACTTTTCCTGTCATACCATTGTTTGTTTCGCTGGCCGCTTCGTTGACATTTTTGAAAAACAATAGATAGGGAAGTCTCAGATAATAGGCGAGTGCAACAGCAGCATTTAAAATCCCGCCAATTAACAACCAAAGCATCCATGGGAAACCCTGATCGTGATAGCTGTCCCAAAGTGCCGAAAAGACCAGCCATTTTGCAGTAAATCCAACCGTTGGGGGAAGGCCGGCCAGTGCTATCATGATCACAGTCAACACGCCTGAAACCCAGATGTTTTTTTTGCCTAATCCTTCAAAAGCAGACAATTCTGTTGTGGCTTTTGGTTGTAAAAGATCTATCAAAAAGAATGATGCCATATTGATTACAACATAGGATGCGGTATAAAAAGTGGCTGTTTCAAAGCCAAAACGGCTGTATGCAGCAACACCTATTACAAGGTAACCAGCTTGCGCGATGGAAGAATATGCCAATAATCGACGAGCATTTGTCTGCCATAAAGCTGCGGCATTTCCCATGGTTATACTGATTAAAGCGATTCCCCCCAAAATCGGAAAATATTGGGCAGGCAGCACAGAAGCGAGTCGCATCAAAACAAGAATTACCGCTGCCTTGGGGGCAACGGACAAAAATGAAACCAGTGGCGTAGGAGAGCCTTCGTAGACATCCGGCGTCCAAACGTGGAATGGGACCAACGATAATTTAAAAAGTGCTCCTGCAAGTGTCAATACAATTGTGGTGGTAATTATCAGGTTTGAATTATTCAACAATCCAGCCGTCATCGCGTTATTCGTGATATCCATGGTACCTGTCAGGCCATAAATCAGCGAAATTCCATACAGCATAATCGCAGAGCTGGCCGTGCCAAAAAGTAGATACTTCAAGCTCCCTTCGGCTGCTTTTCTGTATGGCGAAATCGATACGAGCAGGTAACTGCTAATAGATATCAATTCAAGTGATAAATAAATGGTCAGCAAATGCGTGGACATCGTCAGCAGATTCAGACCTGCTACGGTAGCAATGAGTATTGCATTAAATTCAGGAGGAAAATCGTATTTTAAAACTCTGACGTGGATCAGGGTGAAAATCCAGGCTATGATGACTAAAAGTTTAAAGAAGACTGCCTGATGATCAAGAAATAATAAGGGATAAAACCTAAACGCGGCTTTTTCATTCCATTGTCCTAACACCATTACCAGTGCCACCAGACTTCCCGCCAACGCCAGGTTTTGAAGCCAGAATGACGCTTTCTTCTTTTCGAATTGTTTAAATAAAATCAATTCTGAAAATAGAAAAAAACAAAAAAACGCGGCCAAAAAAATCTCAGGAGCAATTCCTCCCAGGCTTTGGCGTATATGGATGAGTTGTTCGTTCAGGTTCAAAAGCGCAGGTACAATTTTTTTGGCAAAAGTACACAAAGATGGTAGGGAATCTATAACATCAAAAGGATTAAACCAAAAATTACTTTATAAACTAAATCACATCATGAAAAATTTTCACAAGCTTCTGTTTGTCGCATGTTTGCTTTTTGGGATCAACGCAGCAGCTCAGGACTCAACCGGCCTAACTGGCACTCCTTTAAAAATATCTGAAGACACAAGTTCGAACTCGCCCTATCTAACAAAGGAATGGTATCGCGGTTTGGTTAGAGATAAGGCAGGAAAGCCGTATGATGGCGTTCTGTTAAATTATGACCTCGTGAAAGATGAGATTATTTATAAAAACGATTCAAGTGCTTTTGTACTCGGACCAGAAATTACGGAATTCAACATTCCAACCGGCACCGCGCTATATACCTTCAAACGAGGTTTCCCGGCAGCGGCCGGTTTAACAGATCAGAGTTTTTATGAGGTACTTTACGATGGAAATACGAAACTTTTAAAACATTATAAAAAATCAGGAAGCGCGAAGGCTGATGAATCTTTATTTATTCTGAAAGGAAACAAATTGTCGCCGATTCAACTGAAAGATCGAAGCAGTTTCCTGAAAGTGCTTTCGGACGAAAAAAATAAGATGAATTATGTAATCAAAGAAGAAAATCTTGAATTTGACGGCGCGGATGATGTTGCCAAACTTCTTGCCGAGTATGACGCATACAAGGCGGGTAGGGGCGGTAATTAATTTGCCATTATTCATAAAAGCGAAAAGCCGGAATGAAGTGATCCATTCCGGCTTTTCGCTTTATCTATCCTTACTGAGCTATATCCTCAGTATTCTTCTTCTTTTTTGTGAAAACGTAAATTACACCAAAATGACTTTTCAAAACACCGCTGTCAAACTTATCTTTGACGTATGGATTTAATTCAAGTGCAAGCTGAATATTTCGGTTTTGGGGTAGAGGTTTAATCCTGACTCCAACATTCAAAGAATAGCCGTCTACAGTCACCAGGTCTGCTTTTGAATCTGCAATGCGATACAATGGATTTAAGCGAACGCCGCCGCCAACATACCATTGCGTGATTTCGCCCCTTTTTAAATTAATCATGGGAAGCACATCAACACTCAAACTGCTGAAAAGTGAGTTTGTTTGAAAACGCCCGTCAACCCAGAATATCTTTCTGGGATTTGTGCTTATGCTCAGAAGATTACTCCAGGGATAATAACCAACGGAACCTTGCGCCTTTAATCCTTCACGGCCGCAGATCAAAAAAAATACGAGCAGTATTAAAAATCGTTTCATGAATAAGTTAATGTTGAAAAGTATACTGCACTCAGGTTTCAAGAAAATTAGCGGCGAAGTGCTTTACTCATTTTTCCTGCTGCCTGCATCGTATTCATTTTCTTCATCATCTTACGCATTTCATCAAATTGTTTCAATAGGTTATTCACCTGCAAAATTGAAGTTCCGCTACCTGTTGCAATACGTTTTTTACGGCTCCCGTCAATCATATCCGGATTTTCACGCTCCTTTTTCGTCATCGACTGAATGATGGCTTCGATCGGTTTGAACGATTCATTGTCAATGTTGACATCTTTCATGGCCGTTCCCATACCAGGAATCATACCGATCAGATCTTTCACATTACCCATTTTCTTGATCTGCTGAAGCTGGCCCAAAAAGTCGTCAAAATCAAATTTATTCTGGCGCATTTTTGCGTTGATGCGTTTCGCTTCATCTTCGTCAAACGCCTGCTGCGCACGTTCAACCAAAGAAATAACGTCACCCATACCCAGGATCCTGCTCGCCATACGATCAGGATAGAAGGAATCAAGGGCTTCCATTTTTTCTCCTGTACTGATGTATTTGATCGGCTTGTCAACAATCTGACGAATCGAAAGTGCAGCTCCACCACGTGCATCACCATCTAATTTCGTAAGTACTACCCCATCAAAATTCAGACGTTCGTTGAAAGTTTTGGCAGTATTCACTGCATCCTGACCTGTCATGGAATCCACAACAAACAGAATTTCAGAAGGTTTTACGGCAGATTTGATATCCTCAACCTCCTGCATCATCACCTCATCCACAGCCAAACGACCGGCGGTATCGACGATGACAATTTTCTTGCCAATTTTCCGTGCGTGTGCAACGGCATTGGTTGCAATTTGAACCGCACTTTTATTATCAGGCTCTGAATAAACTTCAACACCAACCTGCTCACCAAGTACTTTCAGCTGATCAATCGCAGCAGGACGGTACACGTCACAAGCTACCAGAAGCACTTGTCTTCCTTGTTTTTTCAGTAATGCAGATAGTTTTCCGGAGAAAGTCGTTTTACCGGAACCTTGCAGACCTGCGATCAGGATAACAGCAGGATCTCCTTTGATGTTAATCCCTTCTGCCTGTCCGCCCATAAGTTCAGTCAATTCTTCCTGAACAATTTTGACGAACATCTGGCCCGGTTCTACGGATATTAATATTTTACGGTCCAGCGCTTTTTCGCGGATCCGGTCTGTAATATCTTTTGCAATCTTAAAGTTTACGTCGGCATCTACCAACGCTTTGCGAACCTCTTTTGTAGTAGCGGCAACGTTTATATCGGAAATGCGATCCTTCCCTTTTAAAGTACGAAAGGCATTGTTTAGCTTATCCTGTAAGTTTTCAAACATAAATTGGTATGGATGAGATCGGAACTTGAATTGAAATAATTCACAAAGGTATAAATAAAAAGAGGAGTACAGGAAAGTTGCCCCCTATACTCCTTATTTTTATTCGATTTTTATGAAGTGTTTGTTGAAATATTATTGTTTTAGTGCAACACTAAGCTCTGCTGGTTTTGGCGCCCCAATGCCGTCAACTGCATATTGTTTGCTAATTCCTTCGTTTACATAATAATAGGTATCCCAATAATTTTCACTCAAAGTCCAGACACGCACGTCGAAGAAAATTGCATTTTCAGTTAGTTTTGTAACTAAAATATCATGTTCAACGTCTTGTAGAGCAGTTGGGCAAGCGTTTGTAACTTTTCTGATTGAAGCTCTGATCGCATCAACACCGTTTTGGCTGCCTGCTGCAAAAACCATATCCACTCTAATTTTTCCTTTACCTGAAATATTGGTGATCGGTGCAGTAGATAAAGCTCCGTTTGGAAGAATGATTGTTTGTTATCGACGGTAACTAAAATGGTATTGAAAATTTGAATGGCTTCCACTACGCCTGTAAAGCCTTGCGCATTGATCAGGTCGCCTACCCGGTATGGCTTAAAAATCAGGATTAAAACGCCACCCGCGAAGTTTGCAAGACTGCCTTGCAGGGCAAACCCAACAGCCAAACTGGCCGCACCAAGCACTGCAACGAACGACGTAGTCTGGATTCCTAAAATCCCGGCAATACTAAGAAGAAGCATTACGTTCAGCATCACACTGATCAGGGAATTAAGAAATGGCTGAACATCCCGGTCCACATGCCTTCGATCCATAAGTGCGCTGACCATCGAAGTAATTTTTCCAATGACAATTCTCCCGATGATAAGGACAAGGATTGCGAGTAAAATTTTGCCGCCATACTCTGATGCCGTGGCAATGATCTGAGCCTTGATTAGGTCGTAGTTCATAATTTTGAGAGAGAAAGGGAATGAATGATGTTTGTTTTGGAAGTTTAGACAAGTACACTACCAAAAAGTCACTCCTGTTGTCAAAATTATCTCTACCAGTATCTTAACTCCTTTAAATAAAAAACTCCATTTAAGTTTATTATTTACATCTGAAAAATAGCTGGGTCGAAAAGCCGCCTGAAAGCATATACATCGACATATCCTTTGTATAACCTATGCCGGGAAAATAGTCAGGCGAAAAATCTGCTCCCGTGCGTATGGCGATCGTATTTCTAATGAGAAAACGAAGTGACAATTTTTTGTTAAGTGTCAGATCATAAGCCACATATCCTTCCGCCCCATAAGCCAGAATATCTTTTATATGTAAACTGCCATGATAATCTCCGAAGGTTGGGCCTTTTATTTGATAGTTACCCTTGAAACCAGCGATAGAGAGCATGGGGCCAACACCAACACCAAGCGGTCTTCGGCGGTTAGTTGCCTCGAAAGCCATTTTAAAATAAACTCCCTGAAATTGATGAGAATGTATTTGCAGAGATGTATCAACTTTGGAGCTGCCATTGGCAAAACCAGCACTTAAAAGTATACTTCTTCGGGGCTTCTGTCTGTTGAACCGAACGTATGGCTCGATAATAACCGTTTTTCTAATAAAATATTTGTCAGGAAATACATAGGACGGTAACCCTTTCACAACATCAAGACCAACATAAAACGGAGTAGAATAAATCTTCTGAGCATTGGCATTAATCCAAACCAGGCATAGTATAAGGAAGGACAGTATAGTTTTCATAAAGTTATATTCAGGCTAATTCCACCTCCTCCCTCCGCACTGGTTAAAGTAATATTTTTTTTCAGGTAAGAATCATAAAATACCTCTACCTCGCTGAAAGTGGATTTGCTCTCTTCTGGCCTGGTAGGTCGTTTCGTGTCGACCACAAACCCACAATTTTCTTTGTAATAGAAATCCCGCTGGTAGAAAAGAGTCAGCGTGTCGGTTCGGTTATTGAACTCGAATACGTAAGTCGTACTATCGGCAAGTAACGAAATGGGTAGGCCTGCAAATGAAAATTCCTGATACTTGTTGAAGTATTCCGTTTGTTCTTTAAATGCTTTTTGATCCAGCGCGCCTATGGCATGGATCTGGTTTAGATATAGAGAGTCTTTGGTTCTATCGAACCTGATACTCACAGATAATTCCTGCTGAGGACCGCAATCTGTGCATCCATACAAGACTAAAATGATAAACAGGAGGGGTAAAAGTTTTTTCATTGTTGAGTTGGAAAATGTTTCATATCAAAGGACAATAATAAATATGGAATGGTTGTGCTTGTCTTTCATAATTCCTGGTTTTTCGAACGTTAAAGGCTATGAATTTTTGGATTTGCTATCTTGTTAAAGGTATATTCCTTAGAATGTTAGTTGCCGAATAATTTACTTATCCGGAAATTTATATAGGCTGGCTGCATGGATGCCAGCAAATCCAACCTGGCGACTTTATAATTATTCGATTAATTTGAATATAGCAATAATGTAAAAGACGGATGACTATTCCCCATAGAGTAATTTTTCTATCTTTGCCCTTTAAACAATAAGGTGCAATTTGCTCCGTTTATTGTCAAGGTTGTTTTTTACTGGCCTGACCTCAGTTACAAAAGCTTAAACATTCACTTTTTACCATTAATATGATGCTTCTACAAGCACTTGCTGACTCTACTTTGGCTGCACCCGCCGCTACTCAAGGGCTCTCTGTTATTGACCTTCTTGCAAAAGGAGGCTGGGTAATGTTCCCGCTTGGGATATTGTTCATAGCAACATTATTTATTATTATCGAGCGTTGGATGGGTATTGGATCAAACGGAAAAATCGAAAGCCAGTTTGTGGGTAACGTAAAAGATTTTATTCAACAAGGCAATTTAAAGTCTGCCGAGTCGCTGTGCCGCAACCAGCAAAACGCTGCCGGCCGAATATTTGAGCGTGCGATCGGTCGTATTGGCTATCCGATCAAAGATATTGAGACGAGCATTGAAAATGCCAGTCAGATCGAAATACAGCGCATGGAAGGAAACCTGCCATATCTTGGGGTAATCGCCGGTATTGCCCCTATGCTTGGTTTCGTGGGTACGATTTCGGGTATTATCAAAATTTTCTACGATATCTCGATGTCAAATGATTTTAACATCAGTACCATTGCTGGTGGGATGTACGAAAAAATGATCACATCAGGCTCAGGTCTGATCATCGGTTTGATCGCTTACGCTGGTTATCACATCCTGAATATGAAAATTGACCGTTTTGCTTTGAGACTTCAGATGGCTGCTTCGGATTTTCTGGATGTATTGCAAAAGCCGGTTTCGTCTAAATAAGATACTTAAATGGATGAACTGCGGAAGCATACACTCATCGCACCGGCGACCCGGTCTATTACTCACTCATTGAAAATTAGTATATGAAAATACGTCGAAAGAGTCGGTTTGCCCCCGAGGTTTTTACGAGCTCGCTCAACGATATTATGTTTTTTCTTCTGCTGTTCTTTTTGATTATCTCAACGATGTCAAATCCGAACGTGATCAAGCTGATGTTACCGAAAGCGTCAGCAACCCAGCAGATGTACAAAAAACAAATTACATTGTCGATCGATGACAAAAAGGTTTATTATATTGATAAAGAGCCTTATGCATTTGAGCAGCTGGAAATGAAACTCCAGGAGCTTTTTACAGGTGTTGAAGACCGGACGATCGTACTTCGTGTCGATAAAAATCTGGCTGTTCAGGATCTTGTGGATGTGCTTGAACTTGGAGCAAAACAAGATATAAAAATGGTTATGGCAACTGCCAAATAATCGCTTATTACAAAAAAAGAAAGCACTGATATCCAGTTGATGTCAGTGCTTTCTTTTTTGTAACATAAATATTACTGCCTTGCGCTCAGGTAAATATTTTCAATAATCTCCTGTAAAATCGCACCTTCTTCCGCCGTTGCTATATTGCTTTCTTTTCCCAAAACAGCATTGATGAAAGCTTCTGTATTTTTAAGTTGTGTATCGACGTCTTCCAAATGCGGAAAGTTAATGTCGGCAAGTTCGCCTGCAGCTTCTGTATGGATGGAAAACGGTTTTAACATAATACCAGCTTTGCTCCCAAAAACTTCCAGATTTATTATTTCTTCCTCTTTTTGATTCAAGGCAAAAGAACAGGAAAGCGCAATGCTTTTGTTACCGGAAAAGGTCAGGTATGCAAAACAAGCATCTTCCACGTCAAATTTTTCAGGATCCCATTGTCCCTTTAAACCTTTACCTCCCGTTCTGCCAATAAAACTGTGGATATTGGCGACAATCTTTTCCGGTTTTTCATAATCCATCAAGCCGAGTGCCAGGTCCAGGATATGAACGCCAAGATCAATCAGCGCGCCACCGCCCTGAATGGTTTTATTCGTGAAATTTCCCCAGCCCGGAATACCGCGTCTGCGCAGATAATTGGCTTTTATATGATAGACCTCACCAAGTTGTCCTTGCTCAAAATATTTTTTCAAAAGCAAATATTCGGAAGTCTGCCGTCGCTGAAAATTATATGCCAGAATTTTCCCGTTTTCTTTTGCCAGGTCAGCCATTTCCCTCGCTTCCGCAGCTGTCATTGCCGGCGGTTTTTCACAAAATACGTGACAGCCGTTTTCCAGTGCCTGCATGGTGTATTCATAATGCAGATTGTTCGGTGTGCAATTAATGATCAGATCCGGATCTCCGTTTTTATATAACTCTTCCGGGTTGTCAAAGGCATGCGGTATGTTATGTTTTTCAGCCAATGCCCATGCTTTAGCAATATCCCGCCCACAAACCGCTATAATCTGAATCTGATCTGCTAATTTTTTTAAAGCAGGAATATGATTTTGATCTGCAATATGGCCGCCGCCAATGATCGCGGCTTTAAGGAGTGACATAGTTATCAGTTTAAGAATGCTGACAAAAATATTGAAATGAAAAGGATTTGAGCAGAAAGCAAATAAAAATACCCCGAGAAATTTTTCTCAGGGCACGTAATTCAACATTTCATCAGATTAAAATGATCTACTTTCCTTCAACAAAGTGATAAAGTTTTGTTTGTTTTTTGCTTAACGAATAACGGTATTTTCCCAGGTTAGAATCCGGTGTTTGAAGTTTGGGTTTATCATTTTCTGCGAAGTCCGTTTTATTGGAAAAGAATTTATTGACATCCTGCATACCAGCCAAAACTGATTTTTTGTCCAACTGACTATTTTTTTCAATATCAGCTTTATTGTAGTTCATAAAACCTTGACGTGTTTCTTGTTTATCATCTCTTTCAAGTTTAAAGTGAATCGATAAAGTGTATTCCATCGACACCGGTTTCCCATTTTGCCGCGCTGGTTCCCATTTTGGCATATTTAATACCACACGAATGGCTTCTTCATCAATTCCGTAACCTATTTCTTTGACCAATTTTGGCTGGCGTATTTCTCCGTATCGGTTCACGACGAATGAGACCAAAGCAACGCCATCGACACTTATGCCCATCGCTTCCTCAGGATATTTGATATTATTTTGAATATAGGCCAGCATGGCTTCATGCCCACCTGGAAATTCTGGCTGACGCTCTGTAATTGAGGAAAGTGCTGTTGAAGTTTCTCTTCGTTTATTTTCTTGTTCATGAAGTTTTTCAAGATTTTGACGGCCGATAAAAGTTGGCCCGCTCAGCTCATTTATTCCTTTTTCCAGCGTAACGACATAATTGCTTTCCGATTTTTTAACTACAAAAGAATGTGCAGTGTAGCCTACATACCTGACAGTCATGACACTTCCCACAGGAATTTCTGAAAGTTTGAAATGGCCGAGTGGATCAGTTGTAGTTGAAAGTTTAGATTCCTGAATAAAGATATTTGCACCGGCAATTCCTGCGCCGGATTTTCGGATCACGTCGCCCTCTATGGTAACAGTTGCTTCATTCTTTTCAGGTTTAATCCTCCCAGATGTGAAAATTGAATCCGTATCTGTTTTCGTATCGATGATACTTGGCGAAGTGAAATCCATCTTCTGCTTCATTTCCTGAAAAACTTCTTGTCGCGCCGCTGTAAGGCTGACCGCCAGAAGCAAGACCGGAACGGCCATCAAATATTTGCCCAATAACCACCTTGAATTACGATATTTATAAATCATCCGGATTCGGGATTTAAGAATAGAGGAATTGAAAAAGTGGTTGGTCAGAGAAGCAACCGGAACTGATAAGGAATAGGAAACCAGAAATCTGGCATATTGATCGCGGTTTGGCGCTTCTTCGTCCGCCAGGAATTCATGAATTTCCTGTAAGGCATTTTTATAAAACCAAATTACCGGGTTGAACCAAAAGGCAATTTTTAAAAGCTCAATGAGCAGGATATCAAGCGAATGCCATTGCTTGATATGAACAAGCTCATGTCTGATCACTTCATCCGGATTATTTTCATAATCGAATTTATTGATGACCAGCCACTTCAAAAATGAGAAGGAACCGATATTTTTGGAAGGCGATAATATCAAGGTATAATCATCAAGAAATATCGGTTCTCCCTGATTTATAATTCTGAATAAATCCCGAAAACTTTTCCCCAGGCGGTTCAGCATAAATGCAGAACCTAGTAAGGGAATGATCCACATAAAGGTCATCCAGTCCATTGTTGGCTGGGTAATATTTGGTTTTAATATGATAACCGGAAAATTGGTTACGACATTAACAGAGTTTAAAACAGCAGCCGGAACCGACTCGTTGGTTTCTGGAAATTGAATAAGTGGTAAAATGAATGATAATAGCAGCGTTAGAATAAGGTACGCACGATTCCAGCGAAAGAAGGTGTTCTTACGAAATAACAGCCAGTAACAAGCATAAAACAAGATCCAGCAAACATTGATTTTCCCCAGATACAGTAGCGTTTCCATAACTGTTAATTTTTCTTTGACTTGATAAAAATAACTCCGTTTTCAGCTTTTGAACCATAAATTGAAGTCGCAGAAGAGCCTTTCAATACACTAATGGATTCGATCCTATCGGGCGTCATTGTCTTGTTATATTCTTCAAGGTCGATTAATTTTCCGTCAAGTACGTAAAGTGGCTTTTTTGTTGGATCAAGAGGAGGACTCTTATCAATTGAAATTTTAATTCCGGGTGATGGAATCCCGCCATTGTATTGGCCGACACCGGGTTCCCATGTGTTGTAGGAACTTTGGTAAGCTGGGTCCATACTTTTTGCACTGAAATTAATTGCATTGCTGCCTCCGGATATCGTTTCATTTTTGTCAAGAGCTCCTATACTTTTTGCTGTAAACTCGCGTGTTTGCTTTTGATCTGACGGGGTCGAGTAATTATAAAATTTAGCAGGTTTTTTACCTGCCAGTTGAAAATTTACAGGCAGGTTATATTGAACTGACACAGCTTCTCCACCTTGTATACCTGGTTCCCAACGCGGCATTTTTGATACAACTCTCACGGCTTCTTCATCCAGACCTGCTCCAATGCCCTTCAAAATTCTCGGATCATGGACTTCTCCATTTTCATTTACCGTGAAAGAAATAAGAACTTTTCCTTCAATTCTGCCTTTGGCGGCTTCCGCAGGATACACAATCGTGGAAGATAAGTATTGGCTTAGCGCTTCAATACCCCCCGGAAACTGAGGTTGCCGTTCAACAACAGTAAACTTTTCGGTCTGATTTGATTTCGATAACGGTCTGGCTTGATCACTTATGTTTTCTGATTTGACTGCAACTTCCGAAAGCACGTTATCCTTTTTCCGCAAAACAATTTCATTCAAGGCATTGCTTCCATTTACTTCAAAAGAAAAGGATTCATAATTAATATGTGAAACCACAAGCGTACTTCCAACGGAAACATCTTCAAGTTTAAACCTTCCATTCAAATCCGTTAATGCCCCTTTGTTCCCGCCTTTAACCACAGCGGTAGCGGATTTAATTGCCTTTCCTTTTTCATCTTTTACGGTGCCTTCGACTGCTATGTTTTTGGAAGAAATTATGCTGTAATTCTTCCGATCCACTGCATTAAGCAGCCTTTCCCTAGCCGCAGTCAGCATTAGAATTAAACCGATGAGAGGAAAAACCAGGAAATATTTTCCGAGCACCCATTGTGAGTTGCGGTTTTTGTAAATCATTACAATCCGACTTTTAAGCATGGAAGCATTGAAAAAATGGTTTGTCAGTGAAACAATCGGGGCTGAAAGTGCATAGGAAACGAGGAAATTGGCATAGTGTTCCCGGTTAGGTGCCTCTTCGTCGGCCAGAAATTCATGGACTTCCTGCAAAGACCTTTTGTAAAACCATAATACAGGATTAAACCAGCATGCAACTTTCAAAAGTTCTATAAAAAGAACATCCAGCGTATGCATCTGCCGAATATGCACAGATTCATGCCTGAGAATCGGATCGAAATGTTTGTCATAATCGTCATGATTTACAACCAGCCATTTGAAAAAAGAAAATGAACCGATTTCATTATGCGGCAACAAAACCAACGTGTGTTCTTCCATTGGAATTGATTCGCCCTCCCGGATAAGCCGTAACAGATCGCGAAAACTTTCAAGCAGTTTAATAAACATCAGGGAAGCTCCGATGAGCTGAATTGCCCAGACAAACTGTGACCAGTGCAGTGCAAATTTCTCAGTTTCTTGTGTTGATAGGTAGACTGGAATGGCCGCCACTGCATAAACCGCGGTTGGCATTACACGTGCATTATCTGGGAAATGAATATACGGTAATAGAAAGGATACGAGTAAGGCACCGATAAGGTAGAACCGGTTCCAGACAAAAAAAGTATGTTTACGGAACAGCAACCAGTAACAGGCGTAAAACAAGATCCAGTAAATATTTACTTTTCCCAGATAAATCAGAGCCTCCATTTTCCTACATCTTTTTTGTGATAATAGAGATTACCCCATGACGGCCATCTTCGCCGTAAGCATCCAATGCCTTCTGATCTTTCAAAATATTTACCGACTCGATTTGCGCCGGATCAATTTTCTTTAAAATATCAGCATCTTTTTCAATTTTTCCATCAATGATATAAACAACTTTAGCTTCCGTGATGCGTACTTTTTCGGTACTGTTTTTTGCGGGTTCCTGTACAACACTTCCAGATTTAGTCAGCGTTGTTTTAGAGCCGTCTTTATTATCAAACTGCTTGTCGATCAGAGCAGTTCGTTTTTTAATTGTCGATTCTGACTCTTCCATTTGAAAATTGATCGGCAAATTGTAGCGCACATTCACGGGTACGCCATCCTGCTTCGCTGGTTCCCATTTTGGAAATAAGGAAAGTACTCTGACTGCTTCCTCGTCACAACCATGTCCAATTCCTTTAAGTACTTTGATCTCCCCGATTTCACCTGTTTCGGTGACAACAAAGGAAAGGAAAACACGGCCTGTGGCACCTGCATCAACAGCTGCTTTCGGATATCTAATATTTCGACCCAGAAATTTATACATCTCTTCGATACCACCCGGAAACATCGGCTGCTGCTCCACTACGGTATAGATTTTCTTCCCGTCCAGACTGACCGGCTTTTTATTTTCGGTCAGTTTTTCCATCGTCTCAGAAAGTTCATTATTTTCTTTTTGCTCACAACCAGCTACAAATAGTGCAATCATACCAATGGTGACGAATGCGAATACATAGGAACTAAGCATCCATTTTGAAGTGCGATTTTTATAGATCATTTTAATTCGGGTTTTAATTTGAGATGGTTTGAAAAAATGATTAGTGAGTGTTGCAATAGGTGCATTTAGGGCGTAGGAAACCAGAAATGTTGCATAACTTTCCCGATTAGGAGCCTCAGCATCAGCTAAAAATTCATGTATTTCCTGTAATGAATGTTTGTAGATGATTAAGATCGGATTGAACCAAAAAATAATCTTCATGCATTCGACCAGTAAAATATCCAGGCTGTGGCGTTGTTTCATATGCACCATTTCATGACGGAGGATGGCGTCAAAATGATTTTCATAATCATTACGGTTTACAACAATCCAATTAAGAAAAGAGAATGAGCCGACCTGGTCAGAATTAATTAATATTACGATGCAGTCGTCCAGCTCCACTTTTTCTCCTTGTTTTAGAAAACCGGAAAGCTGCCGAATATTTTGATATAATTTAAAAATCATAAAAGAAGCTCCCGCCAGATAAATAACAACGAGAATATTCTTCCAGTCGAACCGATCAGGTGTTACTTCCTGATTTGCAGCAACCGTGAATGGGGCCGCGCTTACTTCATAAAGCTCAGAAATCTTAGGAGCTGCATCAGGGTAAATTAAGAAGGGTAGTAAAAGTGAGGCAATTAATGAACCGAGAAGATAATACCGGCTCCAGGTAAAAAAAGTATGCTGACGAAGAAATAACCAATAACAAATATAGAAAAGTGTCCAGTAAAGACTGACTTTTCCGATGTAAATCAGGAGTTCCATGGCTAACGGATGTTTGAAGGTTAGGTTGTATTTTGCTTGTTAATTCATTTGCAGTGTTTTACTATTTTATCATCATTTACATTCATCAGGCAAAAAATACAGGAGGGCTTTCGTTAAATTTTAAGAATTTTCATGGCTAAGAAAAGTGGCTATTCATTTTTATGATCGTTGATCAGTTTCATGATTTCATCAAGATCTTTCGTTTTCAGGTCGTTATCTTTTACAAAAAACGAAACAAGATTTGGGAGTGAGTTATCGAAATAATTTGTCATCAATTGCTTCATTTCAAAACGCTTGTATTCTTCTTCTGTGATGAGTGGATAATATTCATGCGTTTTTCCGTAGGCAGTATAACCAACTACCTCTTTCTTTTCGAGAATTCTGATGATCGTTGATACGGTATTGTAGGCAGGTTTTGGCTCAGGCATTTCGGCCAGAATGTCTTTTACAAAAGCTTTTTTTAATTGCCAGAGAATTCGCATAATTTCCTCCTCAGCGCGTGTTAATGTTCGAATTTCCATGGTACTACGAAAGTTGTATTTATAGGAGATTAAATAATGATGTCCAAAGGTAATACTAATAAAATAGTTTAACAACTATTTTATTAGTTATTGTTTAAAAAAATAAAACGACCGAAAAATGTTCATGCCGTTGATGGTTTTCGAAATACTTTTCAGGCAAACTCAGAACCTTTTTCTTTTAAATACGCACCGACATTGCAAGAAATTCCATCCAAAATTTTAACATCGCTGTTCCAGTGGTAAGTTTGCCATTCAGCATCAGCGGTTGCAATAATTACTTTTTTCGATTCTGTCAAAAACCAGATTACTTTCTCTGCACCGAATTCTAAAAGTTTTTTTGTTTTAATGAAAATATAGGCTTTTTCAGATAGTTCGCCTTCGAGGGCTATATCCATGTCAACCTCAATCGAAATTTTTGGGGGCACATCGGCGTATTTTTTATTGATTTTTTGAATTCCGAGGGTTTGGTTGTCGAAAATCATCAGATCTCCGGAAAGATTATTTCTATTGTCAATATGTAAACCCGCTTCATTTGTAAGGATAGTAAACTCGCGATCGTCAATTTGCTTACCTATCCAGATTGTCAGATAAGTAATCAGAAAAGCCTGTAAAGAACTCGAACCCATAATGTCTTCAAGATTTTTCGTTTTGGCCAAAACCTCACGGTAACCTTTTCTGAACAAAGGTTTACCATCAATTATTTCATGGATCAAAACGCTGGGTATATTGGTATCAAAGTTTTCTGTCAAAACCTGACCCGGTCTGGTTGAAGCGATCATAATTCTTGTTTTTTATGCAAACTCAGAGCCTTCATTCGTTAGATATTCTCCTACATTACAAACAATCCCGTCAATAATTTCAACATCCATTTTCCAGTCAAATGTCTGCCATTCGCCAGTAGTCGTTGCAATCATCACTTTTTTCGATTCCGTCAAAAACCAGATTACTTTCTCTGCGCCGAGTTCTAAAAGTTTTTTTGTTTTTATGGTAATGTAACCCGTTTCCGTAAATTCTTCCAACTCAATGTCAAGATCAATTTCAATAGAAATTTTTGGATGAACATTGGAATAATGTTTGTTGATCTTATCAATCGTCAAGACTTCTCTATCGAAAATGACAATATCTCCTGAAAGATTGTTTCTTTTGTCTATATGAAGACCAGCTTCATTTGTAGCAATTATGTATAGGCTGGAATCTACCGTTTTGAAAAGAATTCTTAAGAGGTAGTCAATAATAAAAAACTGCAAAGAACTCGAACCCTTAATGTCTTCAACATTTTTCGTTTTGGCCAAAACCTCACGGTAACCTTTTCTGTACAAAGGTTTACCATCAATTATTTCATGGATCAAAACGCTGGGTATATTGGTATCAAAGTTTTCTGTCAAAACCTGACCCGGTCTGGTTGAAGCGATCATAGTCTTTTGATTTGCTATACTCAAATATAAAAACATGCTTTGACAATTCCTTGGTTTGCCTGGTTATAAGCGAATTACGATTATAGTTTAAGCTTTTAAAACAAAAAAGCAGCGGAATCCAATTCCGCTGCTATCTATAAATGTCTACTTTTAGCTTATTCCACTACGCTCAACTTAACTGCGTTGGTTTTACGTGATTTGGAAACCGGCATACTCAGTGTATTAATGAATACATCTCCTTTTTTCAATTCACCTTTTTCGATAAGGAAAAGTTTGATGTCTTCGATCAGATCATCCGTTGATACATCCTGATCTTTATCGTAGAAATAAACTTTTGTTCCCCAATAAAGCGCAAGTGTGTTCATCAAAACTTTATCCGAAGTGAATATCAGTAAGCTCGCTTTTGGGCGGTGATGTGAAAGACGGAATGATGTATATCCTGAACGGGTAACTCCGATGATCGCAGCAGCATTGGTGTCACGTGCCAAACGACATGCACTCATTACTACGTTGTCATTCAGTTTGTTAGCGCTTGGTTTCTCATTCACAAATGCGTGGTGTTTGAAATAAACGTCATTTGAGTTTTCTTCAACTTTCTCGATCGTCCGGCTCATTGTTTCAACAGCAAGCAACGGATATTTTCCCGAAGCTGTTTCTGCACTAAGCATAACTGCATCAGCACCATCCAATACCGAGTTGGCAACATCACTGATCTCTGCACGTGTTCCACGAGGGCTTTCGATCATGCTTTCAAGCATTTGCGTAGCAACGATAACCGGTTTGCCAGCTTTGTTACATTTATCAACGATCATTTTCTGAATCATCGGAACTTCTTCCGCTGGTAACTCAACACCCAAATCTCCACGTGCAACCATGATGGCATCTGCAGCTTCGATGATTTCGTCAATATTTGCTACTGCCTCAGGTTTTTCAATTTTAGCGATCAAACGCGCAAATTTACCTTTGTTGGCAATGTATTCTTTTACTTTAATGATCTCAGAAGCAGTACGTACAAAAGAAAGTGCAACCCATTCCACATCATGTTCCAATCCGAAATCAAGATCTTCGTAATCTTTTGAAGTTACTGAAGGCATTGAAACGCGCGTGTTCGGAAGGTTTACACCTTTTTTAGATTTCAGCAATCCGCCATAAACTACCTGAGTTATAACATCACTTCCTTCGATTCCTGTTACCAGCACTTCAAGTTTTCCATCGTCCATCAAAATACGGTCACCGATTTTAACGTCGTTATACATTCCGTCGTAAGGTGTGCTCACTTTTTCAGCAGTACCTAAAACTTCTGTATTCGAAAGAATAAGCTTGTTTCCAGCTTCGATCAATACGCCATCTTTTTCAGCTACAAGACCAATACGGATTTTTGGACCCTGCAAATCCTGTAGAACAGCAAGGTTCATTCCGAATTCTTCATTGATTTCACGAATGGTATTGAGCCTGGCCAGGTGGTCTGCATGTGTACCGTGAGAAAAGTTTAAACGAAATACATTCACACCGGCAACAGCCAGCGCGTGAAGCATTTCTTTTGTTTCTGATGTTGGGCCTACGGTAGCAACAATTTTGGTTTTCTTGGAAGACATAGAGTTAATTGCAGTATTATATGAATTTACTAAACACAATCCACATCAATGACGATGTGGACGCCTTTTATGGTTTTATCGGTTAGAATATCAATGACTTTTTCTTGTATAAACGACTTTGCCGCCTTAAAATTAATCTTTTCTCGTTCAAGTTTAATGAGAATGTCGAACAAAAACTGATTTCTTACTCTTTCAACCAAAGGAGGCTCTGGTCCGAGCACTCTGCTTTTGCCTAAATTTACCGTTAATTTCTCAGCCAAAGCTGTTGCAGCACGTTTTGAAGTGGCTTCGTCGATATGTTTTACCGTAAGTTTTATCAGCCTGGTAAATGGAGGGTAGTGGAATTGTTCCCGCTCAACGATCTCAGCTTCATACATTCCGACATAATCGTTCTGAATAATTCGTTCCAGAATTTTCTGAGCCGGATTTGCCGTTTGAATTAAAACTTTTCCCGGTTTGTCTGATCGTCTACCGGCGCGTCCGCTTACCTGTGTGAGCATTTGGAAGGCACGTTCTGATGCACGAAATTCAGGAAAGTGAATAATCCGGTCTGCATCAAAAATACCTACCATGCTGACATTGTCAAAATCCAGCCCTTTGCTTACCATTTGAGTTCCAACCAAAATGTCGGTACCGCCCTGTTCAAATTCCTGAATAATCTGCTGATATGCATTCTTCGCACGGGTTGTATCCAGATCCATTCTTTGCACCCGCGCCTCAGGTAACAGCAAATGAAGTTCGTCCTCGATTTTTTCTGTTCCGTAACCTACTGTTTTTACTCTGGTAGATCCACAGGCCGGGCAGGTTCTCGGAACTTCTTCTTTATGTCCGCAATAATGGCAGCGCAGTTCACGGACTTTCATGTGATAGGTGAGGCTTACATCACAATTATTACATTCCGAAATCCAGCTGCATTCCTCACACTGCATGTATGGCGAATATCCCCGCCGGTTCTGGAATAAAATAGTTTGTTCTTTATTGTTTAAATTCGATTCAAGATGTTCAAGCAAAACCGATGAAAATTCGTTTTTCATGGTGCGCTGCTTTTTTTCTTTTTTTGTATCAACCAAAAGAAAAGTAGGCAAAACTGCATTGCCGAATCGTTCTGTCATTTCAACCAGACCATACCTGCCGCTCCGTGCGTGAAAATAACTTTCCAGCGAGGGTGTTGCAGAACCAAGCAAAGTTTTTGCTTTATGCATATAGGCCATAATGACTGCAACGTCACGTGCATGATAACGCGGTGCCGGATCATGTTGTTTGTATGAAGTTTCATGTTCTTCATCAACAATAATTAATCCGAGATTGTCGAAGGGTAAAAATATTGCCGATCTGACACCCACGACAAACTGAAATTTCCCATCCAGAATACCTTTCCACACTTCAACACGTTCGTTATCAGAAAATTTGGAATGGTATATCCCCATTTGATCACCGAAAACTTTGCGAAGCCGGACGACGATCTGAGTTGTTAATGCGATTTCAGGAAGCAGAAATAAAACCTGGGTTCCACCTTCCAGCGCTTGTTTGATCAGTTCAATGTATACTTCTGTTTTTCCGCTGCCGGTTATTCCATGCAATAACACTACTTCCCTTTCAGCAAAAGACTGGTGAATTTGTTCAAAGGCAGTTTGCTGGCTTTTGCTCAGATTGACTTCGGCAGGCGATCCAAGGGGAATATCCGAAAAGCGGGAAACAATGATCTCGAATTGTTCAAAAATGCCCTTTTTAATCAGTGTTTGTAAAGCTGAATCTGAAACGCCGTCGTCCTTGGAAAAGATTGTTTTATCAAGCCCTTTCTGGTTTAACTCTGCGTGGTTATAAACCGGAACATGACTTAAATAACGCATCAGAATATCCTGCTGTTTTGGCGTTTTGTCCAGCGAGGACGTAAGTTGCATCAGGGAAGTTTCGGAAGTAAAAGCGGCCGTTAGCCGTATTTTTTTTACAACCTTAGGCTGATATCGTTCTTTTACTTCTTCAAAAAGAATAACCGCATGTTTTCCAACCAAGGATTTTATGATGGCCGTAATATTGGTCTGATTGACTAATCTCGCAACTTCTTCATAGGAAAGCGTTGCGTGTTTTTTGATTTCGTCCAGGATATATCGTTCCTGATCGGTCAATAATTCTTCGTAATCAAATTCCGGATTATGTTGTATGCGCGACTGGCTGGTGATTTTCAGACCGGCCGGCATTGCAACATTCAAAACTTCACCAATATTGCACAAATAATATTCTGATACCCATTTGAAAAGTTCGAGCTGATGGGTGGTGATAATCGGCTCGTCGTCCAATAGTTCAAGAATATATTTTGCCTGATATTGGGCTGGCGGATTGGAATGAATATTGGCTACAACGGCTGTAATAACACGATTTTTGCCAAATTGAACAATGACCCGTGCGCCTACCTTAATCATTTTAGATATATTTCTTGGAACTCTGTATGTGAAGAGTCTTGGGACAGGAACCGGAAGGATCAAATCGGCAAAAAGGGTGATTTCGTCCTCAAAAAGGGAGGTCATTGGCTGTGCAGGCAAAAAATTACTAATGATTAAGAGGGTGCAAGTTACGATTTTATTGGCTTAAAGTCTCTCAAAGAAATTGGTTTGAAAGTGACAATTATCGGTTTTGCTTTTTTCGGGGATGTTGACGAGTATCAAAAATTGCAAGTAGTACAATCTGACTTTTGTAAATTTTATACAAAAGTAGATTGTGTTTGGTAATCACTGCCTCTCGCACTGAATTTCTAGTTGAGATTTGTCTAAACGAGAACGGGTGAATGCTTATTTGCTGTATAGTATTTTCAGTTTCATAAATAAAATCTCTGATCACCCGCTCATTCCAGTTTTCTTTAAGATAAGTTATCACATCATGAAAGTTGTCTAACGCTTTCGGCGACCAGATGATGTTTAAAGCCATTTTTTAAATGTTTCTCTGGCTTGAAAATGGCTTATGCCTTCTCCATTTTCGAATTGTTTTATGGATACTTTAACATCTGAAATTACGTCATCTGGTAAATCCGCCCAATCTTCTTCGAATTCAGTTTGATACTCAATATTCAGATTATCCAAAAAAGCAAGTACAGCTTTCTCTTCCTGTTCGCTGCGTGTTTGTACTAAAATGCTTATCGACATAAAATTAGATGTTTAAATTGCAAGCGTTAAATCTGTAAAGGATGGAATTGTCGTTATCCAAATTTACACTTTAGACACGACTTATTGAAACATGTAACAAGTTTAGAAAATATTTTCTACCAATATTTCGGGCGCATTTTCCCAGCTAATCATCGCATTAAACAATCGTATATGACTAAATGCATGGATATCATTTTCCAAAATCTCCGCTTCTTCAATGATCCCGGAATCCAGTAGAAATGCTCTTTGAGTACCTTGTAGCAACGGTGTTTCCGGGGTATACCATTTATTGTTTTTCAGGAAAGCGACATTACAAAAGTTGGTGTCTGAAACCTTACCGTTTTTTATGATCAGAATTTCATCGGCATCTTCGCGTTGTTCGTAAAGTAAATTCAAAGCTGTCCGGTCGTTGTATTTATAGGAATAATCGATCGTATCGTCGTAAACTTTCCTGATTTTCCGAATCGTCCGAGGTATATAGCGCTCCCATTTTATATTGTCAATTTGATCAGCATAGGCCAATCTGCATTTATGTGGTTCATTATTAACAAAGTCAGGTATGATAATTAGTTCTGAAAGCTCCCATTTATCTTTTAATCCAAAAAACTCAGCCCTGGTTTTATTCAAACGGGCTTGGTGGTAAGCAAGATTTTGAATCAGGCGATTTTTGACACAAATCGTTTCAAAGCACAGGGGTAGGGACATGGGCAAAGGGTAAATAAACTTTATCAATTATCTCCTGATATTCACTTTGGGCATCGCTTTTTGCGGTGATTCCTCCTCCGCTTTTAAAGACAAGTTTGCCATTCAAATTTTCTATATAACGGATCATGACTGCACTTTCAAAGTCCTCTCCATCAAAATAACCCATCACGCCGGTGTAATATCCACGTTCGTAACCTTCGGCATCTTTTATTATCTGCAAAGTGCTCGGCTTCGGTGCGCCGCTGATTGACCCTGCCGGAAGTAATTTCATTAATAAATCACCAAATTCTCCATCGAAAACATCGGGCAATATCCCGGCAATTTCAGAGCTTACCTGCAAAAGTGTTTTCTGATGCGTCTGTATCGGTTCAATATAGCGATAACGTTCAACCCACACTTTTTCAGCGACTATACTGATATCATTTCTGATCAGGTCAACAATAGTCGCATGTTCTGCTGCTTCCTTTGGGTCTGAAAGAATTACTTGCTCAGCATCTGGAAAAGACGCGTCAATCGTTCCTTTCATCGGGAATGACGAAATTTGCTTACCTTTTATTTTGATGAAAATTTCAGGGGAAAAACATACAAATTGGTCTTTTAGCCAAAATCGGTATGGTGCATTACTAAACTTGAAAATATCTTTTAACGACAGTTCTGTTTCAATAGGAGTAGGAACAGAAAGATTGACCAAAAAGGAATTTCCAGCTTTTATGTTTTTGAGAACGTAATTAAATTTCCGATGATATTGGTCAAATGAAATCTGATTTTTCCGGAAGTTAAAATCTGTATTAAGTTCTGAATCGGAATCTGTTTTATAATTGCTGAATCCGTTGAAATTATACAGAACCTCTGACGGATCAACTTCATCCAGGCGCCAGACAATCGGCTTTTGCGCTAAAAAGTCAATAAGAAAGACAAACGGAATTTTCCGTTTCCCCCATTCATTGAGGTATTTCGTGAACTTGTGACTGGTGTTTTTCAACGATTTGGAAAATGATTGCAACAAGTGTTTTTAACAGTCGTGCAATTTACAAAGTTCAGAAACCAATGTTTTAAATTAACAGTTATTACATGTAGCTGATGATCAAAAATGAATACGGTTATCAAAGAAATGTATTTTAATTTTGATTGTTGAAAAGTTCCGGACAACAAATGTCCATCAAATCAGATTTCGTAAGATCTATGCATATTCATGACGTTATCATTATCGGTGGAGGTCCTTGCGGCCTTGCCATGGCGATTGAAGCAACTAAAAACGGCCTTGACCATTTGATACTGGAAAAAGGAAATATTACAGAATCAATTCGTCGTTACCCGAGAAGAATGCGCTTTTTTTCGACTGCGGAAAATATTGAAATAGGAGGTATCCCATTCGCAATTTCAGAAGTGAAGGCTAACAGGAACGAAGCTTTACAATATTATAGAAAAGTCGCCGGATATTTTGATCTGAATTTCAAGCTTTTTATAGACGTAACACGTACTGAGAAACAGGATGACGGAACATTTTTTGTTTATGCAAGTGATGGTCAGGTATTTCAATCACGGAGTGTTGTGCTTGCGACAGGATATTTTGATGTTCCCAGAATGTTAAATGTGCCGGGTGAAAATCTGCCGCATGTTTCCCATTATTATGATGAACCTTTCAATTATTCTTTTACGGATGTGGTGCTGGTTGGCGGCTCAAATTCTTCTGTGGAAGCTGCACTGGAACTCTACCGTCACGATGCACGTGTAACCATTGTACATAAAGAAGCTGATTTTCGTACAAAAGTTAAATACTGGCTTGTGCCGGATGTGAAAAACCGGGTAAAAGAAGGTAAAATTCATACGCGTTTCAATAGCATTACGAAAGCAATCGAGCCTGGAAGAATGCAAATTGAAAATATTGAAACTGGCGAAACGGAATGGCTACCGGCTGATTTTGTTTTCCTGCTTGTAGGATATCTACCAGACGAACATCTTCTTTCGCGTTGCGGAATTACACTGGACCCGGCAACCAAAGTTCCAACGTTTGATCCTGAAACTTTCGAAACAAATGTTCCGGGTTTATACTTGTGCGGAACAGTAATGGCTGGTGTTTTTACTGAAAAAATATTTATTGAGAATGGTCGTGAGCATGCAGCTGCAATTGCTGATCATCTGATGGGAAGAGACGTCAGGAAGGTGAAGGAGTTGATTGACAGGATTTGATCTGTTGTTATGCTTCCACAAGTTTTATTTGTGTTGTATATAACTTAAATTTTTCATCGGCTGAAATTAAAATAAGATTTTCATTTAATGCAATAGCAACGATAAGACGGTCAAATGGATCTTTATGAGTATCGTGAAGTGGTATGCGATTGTAGCCGCTGATGTGGTTCTCCAAAATGGGTAGTATTTTAAAATCATCCTGAGCATCGACGGACAAAATGTCCTCGACAGAAACCGGTAAATCCGGAAGTTTGCCGGTTTTTTGTTTTATCGCAATTTCATAAAGGCTGATGAGGCTAACATATATTATATTGTTTGGATCGGTCAGCATTAGCATGATCTCAGTATTCAACCTTTTGTCATTCAGCTGAAACCAAATTAGGATTTGAGTGTCAATAAGATATCTCATCACAGGTATTCTGATAACTCATCCAAAGAGTCATTAAAATTCTCTGGTAATGCCATTTCTTTTTGTTGAAGATTTTTTAATCTTAACAGTCCACCTGGCTCTCGTCTCGCATTTGCAAGTTCATCCAGCTCTTCCAAAAATAAAACCACCACCTTCGATTTCTTTTTTGTAGGCGGAGTCTCAGCAAGCGTTAAAATTCCATTTTCGTAAATTCCGCTGATCGATGTATACATAACTCTTCTATTTATCAATATTAAAGTTACTGAATTTTTGATTTGATAGCATATCGGAAAGTTTAATTTCACTCCTCCCGAACAAACACAAGCTTCTTCCTTTTCTTCTTCATCGAAACTTTTTCGATTTTGGCAATCAAACCTTTTCCTCCCACGGCATAACCTACATTTCCGGCAAAACTTACAGCATGGAAAGGTTCATTTCCGATCGTCTGCCAGGATTTTCCTTGTTTGGTAGAGGAGCTGCTCCCCGATGGCCCGACGGCGACTAAGGCAAAATCATCCGACCGAATCTGGCTGTCGCCATTCCAGGTAGCATATCGCTTGTGATACAAGGCGACGGCTTCTTTCAATCCAAGTGGTTTTGTGCTTGCCCCAAACTTCCAGGTTACTCCGCCATCTTCTGTAAGCAGGACATTCTTTGTTGTATCGCTGGTATTTTTATAATCACCTCCAACCGCTATTCCATTTTTTTTAGACCAAAAATGAAGACCGAAAATTCCACTTGTCGGCCCGGCTGGCATTGGTGTTTCTGATACCTGCCAGTGGCGGCCCATATCTTCCGATCGAAATACTCTTGCCATTTTTCCACCACCAGTTCCTATAAAAGCTTTATCCTTTCCAACAGCCAGAATTGATGTGCCGCTTGCCGCAAAACAGGCTTCTCCGGATTGCGCTTGCGGACGATCTTCCATGGGTAATTCCTGCCAGCTTTTTCCACCATCCTCTGTGGTTAGTATAAACAATCTGCCATTTATCGGGTCGCCAAGGCAGATTCCCTGGTTTTTATTCCAAAAGTCGATACCATCCAGAAATACCCCGGATTGTGTAGTTTGGTACACAAGATTCCATGTATCTCCTCCATTATCAGTACGATAGATCTTCCCTTTGTCCAATTCAGCTGGTCCGGCACTCATGGCAATTGCAGTTTCCTTTCCGAAGGCATGAATATCACGAAAATCAAGAGAATCTGCACCGGGGATTTTGAATGTCGACCAGTCTTTTCCTCCGTTAGTTGTACGTAGCACTGTACCAGATGAGCCTCCAATCCAGCAAATGGTTGGTGTAATTGCATGAACACCACGCATATTCACCTTCGTTTTGACATCTATGATTTCCCATTGACTGTAAACAGATGTAATAGAAAGGTATAAAAACGCAAAAAAACTCGCGACAAATATACGGGAAGGAATAAAAAAGGCGTTAGCTGAATGATTTGGCACGGTATTTGTTAAATTTGGTTAACTATCTATTTTTTACATCACACAAAATAAGAATTCGTATGAACAAAAATCAAAGATTTCTGATCGGTACAGTAGGCGCTTTGCTTACAGGCGTTGCCATAGGTTTGTTAGTTGCTCCTAAAAACGGGAAAGATACACGTAAGTTGATTAAAAATAAAGCAAATGATTTTAGCGGTACTGTTAAAAGCAAAGCTGGTGATTTAGGTGGAACTGCAAAAGACAAGTACGAAAAAAGCCTTGAAGAGCTTGCTACCTTGGCAGACAAATTGAAGGAAGGATTTTTCAAGAATATCAATTCTGCGAAATCAAAAGCAGAGACAGTTGCAGATAATGTGAATGAAAACGTGAGAGGTGCTATAAACAACGCATAATTCTCAAAAAATATAATGAGCCGGTTCTCGACGAGAATCGGCTTTTTTTGCCCTACATCTGAATGGATGCCAGAATATCAGTTACAACTTCATTAATTTCCTCGACAAATTTCTTCTCTTTACCAGGCAAAATCCCCTGAGCTCCACCTTTCCACACCATTTTATTGGATGATGCATCAACAAGATCGATTAACAAAGTTCCTTCCTTGTATCTCCCGGTTTCAACTTCCTTACTCTTCCACGAATATCTTCGCTGCCCCATATAAAGCGGACGGCCGTCATTCAAAAAATTTGTTTGCCTGGTTTGAATTTCCTGTCTCACAGATATAGCAATATTTACTTTAAGATTGGGATCCTGGGCCTGATTTAAACCTTTTGTCTCTAAGTTTTTTGAGATAGCATCTTTGATTAAGGCAATATTTTCGTCAAATATTGCGGGAGTAGTATCACCCTTAGCTTCCACATCGAAGAAACCGTAAGTAGCATAATCAGAGAGACGGAAATTATTTTCTTTTTCAGGTTTGAGAATTTTATGGGCCGGTGCGCAGCTAAAAAATAATGACATGAAAATGATGAACAGAAATGAAGTTTTCATAAGACGAAGTGTTGGTAAAGCGCAATAAGTTAGCACTTTAACCTTCTATTTCAAACAGCCGGGGATATTTATTTCAGTACCATGATCACAAAAAGAGAAATGGCGGAAACAAAAGCCCAGAGAATTATTCCCTGTAAAAAAGGTTTTATTCCCACAACTTTGATATTAGCAAGATTCAAACCTGCCCCTATCAGAAACATTGTCAATACAAGTAGCTTTTTGGAAATGATAAGTAGGTTTGAATAAATGAACTGATATTCTTTAAAATAATTACTGATCATTACGGCCAGGATAAACAGACCTATGAAATAAGGGAAATTAATCTTCGCTCCGTTTTTACGGTTAAAAAGCATTGTAATAATAGACAGTGGTATGATCCAAAGTGCTCGTTCCAACTTTATGGTGGTTGCAGTCTGCAAAGCTTCCGCCCCAAATCTGGCCGAGGCTCCGACGACTGAACTTGTGTCATGAATTGCGATTGCGCTCCATATACCGAAATTATGCTGAGATAAATGAGCCCAGTGCCCAATCATCGGGAAGATGAACAATGCCACTGCGTTTAATACAAATACAACACCTAACGCTATACTGATCTGTTTTTCGTTCGCTTTTATTAGCGGTGACAATGCAGCGATGGCGCTTCCACCGCAAATGGCAGTGCCGGCAGTGATCAAAAATGAACTTTTAGGTTCAATACTAAGCTTTTTTCCTAACCAAAGGCCTCCAATTAATGTCAGACCAATGGAGAAAACCGTGAATACAAATCCTTCTCTTCCTGCTTCAATGGCATGATTCAGGTTCATCCCGAAACCCAGGCCGACAACTGCAATTTTCAGAAGTATCTGTGCTGCTTTATGACTTAAATGAGCAAACGGATTTCCAAAGAACTGTGTAAAAACAAAGCCTAATAGAAGTGCAACGGGAGCATCTACGGCAGGGAGCAGACATGCAACGAACAGCGTTATGAAGAGAATATTTCGATAGGTAACCGGCTGGGAGCGGTGAATAGTTTCCATTGTACTTTCGCTTGTGTTTAGACAAAAGTATCGATAGAAATGGAGTTAAATAAATCAAAAAATGTGTGGTTTAATAACTGTGGGTTATCGTTTAATCGATGAAAAGCGCATGAAAAGTTTTGATAGCGGAGAAGGCTGACCTTGCCGGAAAACAAATGAAAAAGTACGCGTCATCTCAAATCCATCAATATCGATGATACTAAGACGATCATCTGTCAAATCTTGCTGAACGCTGTAAATCGATAAAAAAGCAAACGTATCTGAACAAAAAAGATAATTTTTGATACTTTCTGTACTGCCGAGCTGCATGTGGATATTCAGGTCCTGAATCCTGATTCCTGCTTTTTGCAGATAGCCATTAATAATATCAGATGTTCCGGAACCTGCTTCTCGGGTGAGCAATGGCAGTTTTGATAATTCTTTCAGGGTAATCGTTCTCTTTTTTAACAGATTGTTAGCAGGCCTGGTTGCCAACACAATTTCATCTTTTACAAAAGGAGAATATTTAAGATCAGAATTATGTGTCGTTCCTTCTACCAAGCCTAACTCGATTTTTTTATCAACAAGCATTTGTTCAATGACCAATGAATTGGCCATTGTTAACTCGATTTTTATTTGGGGAAATCTTTTGTGAAAATGGGCGAGATAGGCTGGGATTACATACTGCGCAATGGTGGTACTTGCGCCAATATGTAACACTCCTTCAGTCTTATTTTGCAGCAGGTTCAGATCAAAATCCAGTTTTTGATATTGCTCGAAAATCAAATGTGCATGTTGAAAAAGTACTTCACCTGAGCGTGTGAGCACAATTCGTTTCTTCGCCCTGTCGAAAAGCGTGGTATTGTATAGTTGTTCTAATTCTTTGATATGTTTGGTAACCGCCGGCTGACTTATGTTTAACTGTTCCGCAGCCCTGTTAAAATTCAGGGTTTGAGCAACGGTATAAAACACTTTCAATCGAAAATCCAGCATAATTTTAAAGCAAAATAATTATCCGATCACGCTACCTAATTCTTTTGCAGCGGCCATGCTGATACCTTTATAAAATATGTATTCGTTCATGATTGTATTTTCCTGCTCTTCGGTTGTAGCCTTTTTCAGGTTTTCCATGCAGATTTTCATCTTTTCTTCAATAAATGCCTTTTTTAGACGCAGGATATTGATGAAACTGCTTTTATCAAGAACATCGAGTTCGGAAGGGACATAAATCTCGAATTTTTCGGTCCACAACGAGCTCAATTCGTACTTACTGGTAAGCCAGCTAATCGTCAGATCGCGTATTTCAGATTCGTGATGGTTTTGAAAATAATCAGTCTTTAAAACAATTTCCCGACTGTAATTCTCGCGAAACAATGTGAGCAGATGCTGGAAAATGGGATCTTGAAAATCAATTCCCTGAATTTCGCCCAAAACATAAGCACAAACGGAAATGGTCGGTTCCAGCTCATTTGCACCATATAAAACCAAAAGCCTGATAAATGCCTCTTCCTGATAATATAATTTTGAACGCTGCGCCAGTTCTTCCTCTGTCTCTGACGGTACTGATGGTGAATCTCCGGCAAATAAATCAGCAGGTGGGCCGTCATCAATAAATGAAATATCCTGTGGGCCCTGCGGAGAAAAATTTGATGGTTTGCTACTTCCGCGTTCCTGAGTTTTGGGCTGCGTATGAAGTTTTCTAAGCAATTTATTTCCTTCCGAAATAAGCATTTGCTCATCCACCTTCATCATTTCAGAGGTCCGGTGAAAAAATACCTGACGCTTAATCGCATCCGGAATTTTGATAATGCTGTTCACAACTTCGCCGATCACAGCGGCAAGTCTGAACGGATCATTGCCGGCATCCTGTAATAAGGTTTCTGTTTTGAACGTGATAAAGTCGCGCGAGGCTTTTTTTAGATATTCCTTAAAAGCTTCCGCACCTACCCGACGAACGTAACTATCTGGGTCTTCTCCATCCGGGAAAAGGACGATACTAACATTCAGGCCTTCTTCAAGCACTAGATCAAGCCCACGTAAAGCGGCTTTGATCCCAGCCATATCCCCATCATACAAAATGGTGATATTTGGTGTAAACCTGCCGATCAGCCTGATCTGTTCTGTCGTAAGCGATGTCCCGGAAGACGCAACGACATTTTCAATTCCTGCCTGATGTAAGGAAACTACGTCGGTATAACCTTCAACCAGATAACAGGCTTCCAGTTGTCTGATGGCATTTTTGGCCTGGAAAATTCCGTAAAGAATATCACTTTTGTGATAAACTTCGGTTTCCGGAGAATTCAGATATTTCGGCTGAGACTTATCCGTTTTAAGAATCCGGGCCCCAAAAGCAATTACCTTTCCTGCAACGTTATGAATAGGGAAAATTACCCGACCTCGAAAACGGTCATAACCAACTGTCTGGCTCCCTTCCTTATGAATCAGCAACCCGGCTTTTAGGAGAATATCGGCAGTGTAACCTTTACTTAATGCCTCTTTTGTCAGTGCGTCCCAGGTATCGGTACTGTAACCCAATTCAAATTTTTTCTGGATATCACTCGTGAAACCTCTTTCACGAAAGTAACTGACACCGATGGATTGCCCTTCATCGGTTTGCGTAAGCTGCTGCTGATAAAAGTTTTTTGCAAAATTAAGGATCAGGTATAAACTTTCACGCGCATTCTGACGCATTGCCTCCTCATCCGTAACTTCCTCTTCCTGTACTTCGATCTGGTATTTATTGGCCAGATACCGAAGTGCTTCTCCATAGCCGATTCCATCAATATCCATCACGAATTTGATAGCATCACCGGCAGCTCCGCAACCAAAACATTTAAAAATCTGTCGTACCGGATTTACATTAAAAGAGGGAGATTTTTCATTATGAAAAGGACAACAAGCGGAGTAATTGGCCCCTTTCTTCTTTAAAGACACAAAATCCCCAACCACTTCCACAATGTCAGCAGCTTGTTTGATCCTCTCGACCGTTTCGGGATTAATGCGCATTATTTCTTTTCTACTTAACTTATCAACCGATAATAAAATTTAATCAAGCTTACGTAATCTGGCCAAGTTTCACATTTATTTGACTAAAAATATTGTAAACTTTACTGCAAAGTAAGCGTTTCATTTTGGAATTGCGTAATCAAAGAAGGCCTACACATCAACTAACAAAAAAGTATGTGATATAATTGTATTTTTCGGGTGGTAAGAGACAGTTCGCTCATTTTAACCGGTAAAGAATATTCTGACATTAAAAAAAACAATTGATGAAGTTGCAGATTTTTTTAATGTAACTGGTAAATTGCATGCAACTATATCACAGAAAATAGCGTTATCAATCTCGAATCCTTATTGGAGTGACATGAATGTTTACAGATTGCAAGCAGGGTGAGTTTTTAGGACATCTGGAGCGGTAGTTCGGTTACAATTTGACAAAATATTGAAGTGAAATTTTGTTTAGCAATCAAGTATTTTTGTTTTGCTTTAAGCTTTTATTTAATAATTTCATTGTTTTAAGCGCAATAGCAATAAAATCACAATCGAAAGTTTTTTTCTGATAACTTTAATGTGTTATTTTGCAATCTCGAAATAGATATTCAATCAGATTTATTTGATATAGAAGATATTTAAAATATAGTGTGTGTATAGTGTGAAACAGGGCATGAAAATTTTTTCATGTCTTTGTTTTTTATACGGGGTTCTGAAAATTATCGGGATAGGTTTTTTAACCCACGCGGGAGAATCCATATTACCATGGTGTAAAGAAAAAAGATCTGACCGGGAATCAGATTGTATTCAACCCAGTTGATTACAAGTGTTGGGATAAAAAGAATGATGTAAATTTTAATCCAGTTCGCGTTGACCGATTTAAACAAAAAATAACAACTTCTTCCCAAAACGATAGACATAAGAAGTACACCTGATAATCCTGTTTCAGCCAACAGTCCTATAAAAGTGTTATGCGCTGAAATTCCTTCCGGTTTGTCTTTGAGGTTAATATTAATACGCTGACCAGCAGCCAAACCTTCTCCAAAAACGGGTTTTTGGTTAAAACGATCCAGATAAATTTTCCAAATCTTTTGTCGCTCCGAATAGGAGGTTTCCTTTCGTCCTTTAACCAAACCAGACATTCGCTCGATTCTGTATTTCATGTAAGAATCAGGTAAGGATTTTATGATTTTCTCACCGGTTGATGAACCTAGCAAAATATAGAAAAATAAAAGCAGGGTGGTAAATATCAGAATTTGAGGAATTTTTGGGGGAATGAAAATAAAAATTGTCGCTAAAATGAGTGCAAATAGCGGACTGCGACGTGCTGAGAAATAAACCGTCGCCACGCATACTAAAAATATGCAGAGAAAATAAATTTTCCTCACAAGACTTTCTGTGGTAAATCTCATTTTTATGATTGCCAGAATTCCCATAACCATCGTTGGATATGCCCAGAAAGTATTTGAAGAGAAAACAATCTGGTACATACCACCGTGAGGTTTCATGAATACCATCGTTGCAATGTCCAGAATAAGGATTACGAAATTTCCTGCCCATAAAACATGAAGCGTTGTCAATAACAATTCAGATTTAGTACCGGATATAAAGGACGAGTACGAGATGTAAAGCAAAATTGAAACCAAAGACAAAAAAGTCCAGGTGCCGTAAAAGAGATAACTGGTTATATCAAGACTGAGCGAACAGGAAATCATCCAGCTTATACCAAGCAGAACGATATCGAAATTGTCAGTTAAAATTCTGGAAGTGAATTTTGGATTTATCCAAAGACAATAACCAATAATCCACGCAGGTATAAAAAGCCGGATGTAAGGCGCAAGTTTGAGATAGACCGGCACATTATCAATCCCATAAATTGAATATCTGAAAAATGAATAGTTTCCAATCGTCAGGAAAAAGAAAAGGACAATAGGGAATATTACATTATTCCTGATCCTTCGGGCGATAATTTGTTTTGCTGTAAGCACATGACCAGGTTTTTATATTCTGTTGTTATCAGGTAGTGATGTTCAGGGATTTTTAGGAGGGATTGTCTGGCCGTTAACAAAAATTCGAATGTCAACACTGAATATAATTGCGCAGCAACCTGCTTGATATCGGCCAAGTCTACTTCAATCGCAATGTTTCCCAGGATCTTAGCCCGTTTTGCGTCTGCACTGTTTTTTTGCAGGATTAAAGGCTTATGGAAAAACAAACTTTCATAAAAGCGGTTGGTTCGCGCCCAAAGATGATTTCCAACTTTATTATTTGAAAATGGATAAGCCGCCCAAACAATATCAACATTATTGTAGATTTTTGATAAATCGTCAGGAACATGATATGGTCCAAGGTATTGGATGTTTTCTAAGTGCTGGATCCTTGTTTCAAAATCGCTGGTAGAGGGCATGAAAATTCCCTGTAATACAATATCAAACTGATTCTTACCGGCTAGAAGAATAAGGCAATCCAGAGATGCCCGGCAACGTAAAACACCGAAATATCCAATTTTTATCTTGGGTGAAATTACTTTCGTTTGTCTTTCAAAATCCTCTGACAATTGGTCGAAATGCACTTTATTCTCAATGATTCGAAAATCTTGAAGCTTGATTTTTCGAATTTTGATGAAGTATTCAGTTATAAATTCTGGTGATGTAGCAACCAGCAGGTTTATTCTTGGTATCGTCAATTTCTCGAAAAACCGAATTGATTTTCCCAAAATGCCTGACGAAAAAAGAACTTCGCGGATGTCGGGTATTTCGTAAATGATGAAGATATTTCTTTTAGAAAAAACTTTAAACAACACCACGACAAAAGCCAAATCAAATCCGTATACATAAATTATTTGGGTGGATTTAAGTGTTTTGATCAGTCGGAAAATGAGAAAAAAATACGTTTTCAGCCGTTTTGCATACAACGCATGATCAACTTTGCCGATCCATTTTGGGATTATGTCAGTTTTTACCGGATAATAATTTCTGAATACTGCAAGACAATCAATCTGAAATCCTGACTGTCTTAGGGCTTTCAACCTGGTTTGCTGATGCGCATCTGCCCAGTTATTGGATATAAATATCATTCTCATAATTTGTATTGATTGAGAATGTTCAGAAAGTTGTTTATAACCTGTGTCTGGGAAAAATTGGACTTAACAAATGCAATGCCATTTTTTTGTTTCTGCAACCGCTCTTCGGGGTTTTGAATTACGTATTGCATCACACAAGCAAGATTTTCCGGGTTTCCCGGATTCGCCATCCAGCCATTATTTCCTCCATCTAAAACTTCCGGTATTCCTCCGACATTTGTAGAAATAACGACTAAACCATTTGCAAGTGCTTCTAAATTCGCAACGCCAAAGGCTTCCATGCGCGACGGAACAACAAAAAGATGGCTGACCTTCATATATTTTTGTACTTCGAGCTGGTTTCTTGGTCCAAGAAAGATAATGTTGATATTAGACGAAATATTTACTTTGAGAATTTCTTCTTTTTGGGAATGCGGAGGGCCAATGATTTGTAAATCAAATTTGTAGATTTTCATTATGCCTAGTGCTGTGATCAGGTCAAAAAGCCCGCCACGGATATAGTCTGATTTAACGAATAATATTTTAATGGGTAAGTCAGGATTAATCGTCCCAAATTCAGGTACGCCATTTATCTGGACACCTTTGTGTAAAATGTGGAGTTTGGTATTTCCGGTATCATATTTTTTTATGATTAAATCAAACAAATACGTCGAATTTACAATGATACCACTTTCACACTTGCAGGCTAATTTCTCTAAATAGTGAAAGATTACATGACGAAGCCAGGTTCTGGATTCAGAAAAATTTCTCCTGGAAACGCATAAACTATTGTCGTCGTTGATCATCCCTAAAACAGGAATATCCAGTCTCAAAGCTGACCAGATTCCCGTTATTGCGTTGTTGAAAACTACGATATCAAATGCAAAACTGTGTCGAATCCTGACGCAGGCATTATAATATGGGAACATCCTGTAAACAAATCCCCAGAATTTTGTAAAAATATTAAGTTGAAGGTCAAGCTTTACAACATGATCAGATTCATGGCTTTTTGCTCCGATTGATACGTTTTCTGTCAAAATCTTAATCTCAACATGATCAAACATTTTGTTCATTTCGAGTAAATAGTTGGCAAATTTTGACGGACCGTTGGATACTTCCTCAAATGTATTCGTGACGAAGAGTATCTTCATTTTCTGGGATTTTTACCTTTTGGAACAATGTCAGTAAATCGAAGTAATACACTGAATCTGTTATTTTAAAGTTCTGTTTTCCAATTGAGTCCAGATCAAGCTGCTTAGCGCTGCACATAAGACCTGCGAGCTGTGCTGAATCCTGAAATAGAAGAAAATGCTGGTGAGCAAGCAACGAGCAGATCGCTTCCGTAGCTAACGTGATGACCGGTTTTGCAAAAGATAAAGAAAGAGCGATCGATCCGGAATGATCTATTCTGGTGAAAGGCAGCACGACAATATCAGCGGCGTTGAAAAAATACTGAACGCTGTCTTTCTCGATAAACTCATTATGCCAGATAATATTAGCGTGACCGGCCGACAGATTTTTTAGTTTTAATAGATAATCTTTATCAAGATTTTCACCGGCAATGATCAAATAATCGTTGTGTTGAACAATTTCTAAAAATACCCGGATCAGGTTTTCGATGCCTTTGTAAGGCTCAATCCTGCCGAAAAACAGATATAGAAAATCGTCTTCCTTAAAACCCAGATTAAGCCGGCTGTCTTTTTTTGTTGATGTGTTCGGGTAATAATGATGAAAAGGAACATCCTGAATAACGAAAATTCGCTCTGGTGAAATACCGAATATTCTGATAACTTCTTTCTTAACTGGCTCGGAATAAACACGTATTTTGTCACATCGTAAAAGGAAAAATTGATAAATGACCTTTTCCAGTTTTAATCTTAATCCTTTGTGATTCTGGATATTGTGAACCGTATGTATGATTGGTATCGATTTTATGTAATACAGATAAATAATTTCCAAAAGGAAAACCATCGATTTTATCAGAGTTACCAACATGCTTTTTCCCAAAATTAAACTGTGAATCCAATCGAAGTAAACTACGTCTGGATTCGTTTTATTAACCGCGGAGTATATGTTAAACAGTTTTAATTTTTGGGCAACAAAAACGTTCAATCCATTCTTTCGAAGGAAGTCGATCAGCAGGTATTGAAAAGGGTTTTTCGTACCTGCGTCTGGCAAAATCAAGATTTTCCTGAAATAAGTATGTGTCAATGTGTATGCTTATTATGATTCATGATATAGTCAAGTCCTTCCAGCTCATAGCCATAGCGAATCCTTCCAACGTAATGTTTGCATATACTGGCCTCCGGATATTTTTCAAAACTGACATCGTAGCCGGTTGAGAAATGATCTGTTTCAGTGTTTGAAATTCCTGCAAGCATCGCAAAAATGGTTTGTTCCAGACGGTAATCCGATAGATAGGGAAACAGAAAGTTTTGTTTTAACCACGATTCAATCCTCTCGAAATCGAAATCCTTCTTACTCATTACCCACAAACCTGAATTAATTTTTGACGGAATTTCAATACCTGACTTTGCATAAATGATATCCGGATTTGTTACATAGGCGTTTGCGATATCTTTATTGAAAATATTTGACTCCGTTTTCACATCCATCGCTCGAAAGAATTCTGTCGGATATTGAAAAAATAAAATGTCAGAGTCCATATAACCAATGCGTTCATGTTTTGAAAAAAACGGAACATCTATCAGCTTCATGGCCAAAACCTGCCGCCTGCGAAATTCCAGCATAGTGGGAAAGGTCGATAGGGCCTGTTCAATGATTTTATCCGCTATTTTCCTTCGAATCAGTTTTATACCCGGTAAATAGGTATTAATTTTTGTTTCGATCTGATCATCTATTGACCCGTCATCATGTATAATAAAATTGTGTCCTTTATTGCCTAATTTATTGATAATCATGGCAGAAATTATTGCCATTTCATGATCCTTTTTGCAGATCAAAATATGTATTCCTGGTTGATTTGGATCTTCATTTTTAAAAATTGGCAGATCTCTTAACATTTTCTGACGAAGTTGTTTCCGACCTATCAAACGGACCTCATTCAGCAACCGCAATGATAACCTGTTCACAAGATTAGACTGTGAAACCAACGGAACCAAAGGTTTTGAGATCAGTTTCATCTTCAATTTTAGTGCAGTTGCATAAGTTCTGTCAGGTTTTCAGTCAGGGCTTCAAAGGATTGAAGCTTCATCGTTTTTTGAATTTTTTCGTTGTTGTATAAATCCTTTTTTTCTGAAATATTTTGTAGGACGGCCGACAATTTCTTTTTGTTTTTTATCACGTTGGGTCCAGTTCCGCCGTTGAGATATTTGTCGTTTTGGTATTGATGAACAAATCCGTTTAACAATTTATCCTTTTTAGGATCTGCAAAATCAATCAAAAAGGAAGGTGTGTCAAAATATCCGGCTTCATATCCCATAGTTGTCCCAAAGTGGAAAAATGCCTGCGCATCCCGAATTTTGACGAACTTTTGATGTTGGGAATCGTTGTTTTGGTCTGGGGGGACATCATCCAGTATTACGTTGGGAAATTGACTTAGCGCATTATAAACACCAGCGTTTTTCAAAAATGGATACGGCCGGATCACAAGCTTCCATTGAGGCAAACTCTCCAAAAGTTGTGCTGCAATCTGCTCGCAATATTTTATTTCTTGTTTTGCCAAACGTTCATAACCTGTCGCACAGCCCAGATATATATAAGGAGCATTGATTGCAGGCGGATGTTGAAAAATTTTGTCAGAGGCGAAAAAATTGTCGATGTAGGCAAATTGAGTTGCACCCCATACATGAATTTTCTTATGGTTGATGCCTTGTAGAGCAATTAAATCGTCTTTTATTCCAGGATTCCAGACCAAATAATTTACACGCTTGCTGAACGTTTTCATTTTACAGGGATGATCCCAGCTATACACATACACCCAGATTGGTTTGTTTTGTTTAACGATTTGTGCAAACATCCAGTCCTGATAAATTTCGGTGAAACATAAAAACACATCAATTTCAGCCGATATTTTTAAATGAGATTTTATCAATAATAAACCACTCAGAAATTGATCATATTTGAGAAAATCAGGTGTTACTTTGCTCATTTTCAGCAAAATACTTGTTGTGAGTTTTTGTGCGGTATTCAGATCAGGATTCAATAATTTAATCCGTTCAGTCATATAGTAGTTATACCGGCTCTCAGGAATTTGTCCAAAAAGAAGATACAAGTATTGCCAGATTATGATAAATAATTTATTGAAACTGACAAAGTTGGGCACGTGAATAACTGGAATCCCGGGACCTAGTATCGTTTTGAACTTGCCTTCATCCATTTGACGGGCATAGACAATGATTTCATGTTCAACAGCCAGACGCCGAAGTACCTCGACGATGTCCTGCCTTGAATCCAGATATTGCGCAAGGACACCAATTTTCATAAGTCAGTAGTTAGCGTTAAAAAAACATGTTTACTGAAAATTCCATGATAAAATTTTATACAAACATTGATATCCTGATCTTTTGAATGGGTGCGATTTTATGGCGTTCATCGCGTACGCTATGGCTTCAAGCCAATGTCCATTTCGCCTCGAACGATAGGCAAGATGCCTTTCCCAAAAAACGGGATCGGTTGCTTTTTTTCTTTTAATTAATACGTTGAGAAAATCAAGAAGCTGGCTTTCATACGCCGGCTGTAAAAGATCGGTATTTCTTTTTCGCCTGAATTGCGTTATAAAACAGATATAGTCCCAAAAAAAATAATTGTACAGATGTTCCAGTTTATTGTCGTTTGACATCGATTGATCATGTTGACGATAGCAATAAAGATATGCATCGCCATTCATCAGCAGGTGTTTTTCTGAAACCCTGAACAACCAATCGATATCCTGAGCTCTGGTTATGAACTTTAGATTCCGAAAAGGTATTTCGGTCACATTTCGCCGCATCATTAAAGTTGCAAAAGTGATATCCGGCCTGGAATAATTGATGAAGGATTGATTTAATTTATATGCTGATAGCTCCGAATGTACGTTTTTTCGTTTTATATCTGAATAGAATTTAATCAGATGTGACCCGATTAAATCATACGCGGGGTTCGCTTCGAGAAGTTCAACAAGCTTTTTGATCCTATCCGGCTGGGCCAAATCGTCGGCATCCTGAATCATCACAAATTCTCCTGAAACAACACCGAACAGTGAATTCATGACAACAGGATATCCTTTATTCTCAAAATTTTGGTAGAGGATAATTCTTGAATCTGTAATCGTCTTAATTTGATTGACTGTTGCATCAGTTGAGCCATCGTCCCAAATTATTAATTCAAAATGGGTATAGCTTTGAGCAAGTATTGAGTGAATGGACTCCCATATATATTTGTCGCAGTTATAGGCCGGCATCACAACGGAAACGAGCCTGTTCATACGTGTTGATTTGGTGTAAGATGGATGATAAAACTCGAAATAATTCTGTCGATAATCTTGAATAAAAATAGCTGGATGGTGGATCTTTTTTCAATAAAACTATTCCTTATCAATAGGTTATTTCGCATTCGCTGCTCCATGACTATTTTTTTATCAACAGGAATGGTTGCATTTTTTACTACTAAAAAACATAACGAATTGTAATAAAAGCAGCTTTTGAATGTTCGGAAACCTTTGAAATAATCAGATTCGTCAGCGTTTAGCTTTTTATTTAAAACATATTCAAACCAGTCTTTTTGCGTTTTGAGAGCAGATTGTTGCTGGCTTGCCTGATGTATACGACTGTCATTCGACAAATGATTTCGATAGTAAACGAGCGTTTCTGGCAAGCAATAAATTTCCGATTGTTTAGAGATGTCCAGCCAAAGTTGGTAATCCTCAGCATGTGGGTAATCCGGGTTATATTGGAGAGCAAATTTTTCTATAACAGAGTTTCTAATGAATGCTGTCGATTGCCCGAAAGGTGGCGCTGACATCAGTTTCGTGAAGGTCGAAATGGTGTTACAGGTATTTCCAAAATGACCTCGTTTGTCGCCAACAAATTCCATGACTGCCCCGCAAACGCCAACAAATGGATTTTTTGACATAAATCTATACTGTTTCTCTAACCGATCCGGAAAACTGACGTCGTCAGAATCCATCATGGCGATGTATTCGCAACGTGCGTGCTGCAATCCAAAATTCCGGGTGCAGATGATACCGAGGTTCTCGTAATTCCTGAAATATCTTATCCTGGCGTCTGTAATCGATAGAATGATTTTCTCACTGTCGTCGGTAGAGCCATCATTAATTATTATCAATTCAAAATCTCTAAAAGTTTGACTAATTATGCTGTCTATCGCTTCAAAAACAAATTGTTCGGAATTGTAAACCGGCATAATTACGCTGATTTTTGGAATTAAAGCCGTATCCATGTTTCCGGTAGGATGGTGGAAGACTCACTTTCTGCTTTTTCGTCCGCAAACCAGCGTTTGGGCGATATAACTATTTTTTGGTCATGGGTATTCAGCCACGCACCCCACCAGCTAAAACTGCTGTTGGCGATAATATTATGTTTGCATAGGCCCATCAACTGTAAATCTTCTGCTTCCGAGCCTTCAATAAAATAAGCTGGAAATGACAGTTTGAGATACTTCCTTGCCCAAGAAATATCATCCGAAAAAATAAAAAAATGTGGATCAGACTGCCGGTCTGCTATATAATGGATTGCGTTTTGATAGTATTGCAGTGAACAAAGGCCGTGAAAAAAACCGACGTCCGGATTTATAACATAGTCTCCGCGGCGAACATGTAAACTGACGGAATTACATTCCATAATCTTGTCCGCCATGTGATTTTTGACCTTCGTCTTGAATTGTAAAGTGTTTCTTAATTTGGATTCAATTGTTTTGAAATAAAACTCTGATTGAAAATATCCTGTCAGATATGAATTTTTAGAAGTGCTTTGCTGTATTTCAGTGTCGTATAAAAGCGATGATTCGCTATAAATTGTCCATTTTCCCGACGGTGGGAAAATTTTCTTTATTGTCTGTTGAAATGGAACCGACCTGGTATTTAAAATTATTTGATCCAAAAAGGTTAATTGGCCGACAGAAATATCGAAAATATCAAGAGCATATTGCCGCAAAGTGTGTTTCTGGTTCATATCCTGTTTTTTAAGAAAACTTAGGTCAAAAGCCATTTTTGTATGATGGAAATCTGCCAGCGAAAGTGCTGCGGCATATTGAAATAATTGATTCCCCAAACCACCTTGCAACTGAACACAGATCATATTTTATCTGAAAATCTGATTAATCTGCACGTCCATTTGATTAAGTATCATACCGACATTTTTCGTTTTAAGAAAGGCATTATCGAGTGGATTTTCTTCAAAAGAAATATACATTTCTGCATCGATGTACTGAAATGTATGTTTACTCCTCGACAGTGAAACGACGACTTGATAAGTACCGGCGGCATAAATTATTTCGTTTTCAAAGAAAACAGCTTCAAAAAAGCCAGGATTAAGTTTAAACGGCTTAGACCAGATTGTCCGGACGGGAATGTTGTCTGCCGTAATCAGTCCCACTGAAACAATAAGGTCAGAAACCTGATAGTGAACGGTAATACCTACTTTAATCTGCCATGGGTCTGTCAACAGAAATGAACTTGCCAGGGTGTTTTCAGCATCAGCAAAATTTATATAGTTGATTGCTGCAATTTGAGATCGGTTATTATCAAAATGAAATTCGCTTTTTCCAATCGGAAGATTATTTAAATACCCATTGATAACATCCACAGTGTTTCCTTCAAATTGAACCTGACCCTTTTTTAGAGAAATCGCCCGTGAACAGAGCGACTTGACGGAGGCCATATTATGGCTTACAAAAATCACTGTGCGTCCATCGTTCTGGCTTACCTCTTTCATTTTGCCAAGGCATTTTTTCTGAAAATCGATATCTCCAACGGCCAGGACTTCATCGATGATCAGGATTTCCGGTTCGAGATGGGCGGCAACTGCAAAGGCAAGACGGACATACATTCCTGAGGAATATCGTTTGACGGGTGTGTCAATGAATCTTTCCACCCCGGCGAAAGCAATAATTTCGTCAAGTTTTACCCGAATCTCTTTTTTTCGCATACCCAAAATGGCACCGTTTAAAAAAATATTTTCACGCCCCGTCAGATCCGGGTGAAAACCTGTGCCAACTTCCAGCAACGATGCAATTCTTCCTCTGATCCTGATTCTTCCTTTGGTTGGTTTTGTGATCCGTGATAATATTTTGAGCAATGTCGATTTCCCGGCACCATTCCCACCAATAATTCCTAATACTTCTCCTTGTTTTACTTCCAACGAAATGTTTTCGAGGGCCCTGACTTCTTTTTCCGGCTCTTTTACTTCACTTTTCAAACGCCACCAATTTGATAAATCACGGGAAAGCGAACCGGTCGATATTTCTCCCAGTTGATAAACTTTGCTAAGATCCTGTACATCAATGACAGTTGGCGACATTTCGAATCACGTGATTTTAGATCTTAGACTAGGATTTAGGGTAGCAGGTCACCAAATTATTGTTCGGATAAAAGTCAGACAGTATCCATGAAATTTTTTTCGACCCGATTGAAAATCATGATACTGAACAATAAACTGAATATTGTTATTAAGGTGCTGTATGTCAAATAATTAATGGGGAAAACACCATGTCCAGTAAAAGCATATCTGAACGCTTCGATAATACTTGTAACCGGATTCAACAGCATGATCCATTGGTATTTTTCAGGAACAATGGTTAGCGGATATACAACCGGTGTCGCGTACATGAGCAGCTGTATTCCAAATTGGATTAAAAAACGGAGGTCGCGGTATTTTGTGGTTAGAGAGGAAATTAAAATTCCACAACTAAATCCAAATCCCGACATCAGCAGGATGAAAAAGGGGAGAAAAGCGATTGTCCAGTTTGGATGAATAGCGGATTCGGACCGAAGCAGGAAATAAAGCCAGACCAGTAAAAATAAACCAAACTGGATCATGAATTTTAAAAGTCCTGAAATGACAATGGAGATAGGCAAGGCCAGCCTTGGGAAATATACTTTTCCAAACAAACCCTGATTGGAAATAAACGTTTCGGATGTTTTGATAAGGCACTCCTGAAAGTAATTCCAGATGGTGATTCCGCTCAGGTAAAAGAGTATTTTGGGCATACCATCCGTAGAAATATTGGCAATATTTCCGAAAATGATTACATACATCGCCGTTGTCAGTATCGGCTGGATGAAAAACCAGATCGGCCCCAGAATCGTTTGTTTGTAAGTTGCAGTCAGATCGCGCTTGACAAACAGTAATATCAAGTCGCGATACTGCCAGAGTTCCCGCCAGTCAATTTCAAATAATCCTGTCGCCGGAACAATTTCAATGTCCCATACCTCTTCATTGTCGACCATGGTAGATGTTATTTTGTATTAACCACTTTTCTAAAATCCGTGCATTTACTTGAACCTGATGTGTTTCATCATGCCATTTTTTAGCATTATTGCCCAGACGGATGCGCTCCGACGGATTGTCGTGTAATCGGATAATTGATTTTACCATACCTTCAAAGGAATTTTCTATGAGGCAATTTTGGTTGTGTACCAGCCCCTCACTTCCAGCAACTGACGCTTTATGTGCAATTAAAACCTGGCCGTAATTCATCGCGACGGCATAACGCGTTCTGCTTCCTGTCGCCTTGTCATAAGGTAAAACATGTAGGTCATAAGGGCGTAAAACAGATTTTAAATCATCGGCAAATCCTTCACAAGTGACATCGGGCTGATTTAATAATTTGTATAATTCCATGTCGCAGCTGTTTGTCGCACCAATTAAGTGAAGCTGAAATTCAATGTTGTTACGTAGTTTAGGAATAATTTTATTGAGTAAATTTTTAATGCCAACACGGTTTGCAGTGGCTTTTGGAGACCCAAGATGGATTATTCTTAAAGGCATTTTCAATACACTATTTTCAGGAAAAGGAAGAATCGGGTATAATGTTGGTAAGTATAAAGTTGAACTTTTTGCACTGAGCTTTTGAATTTCTTGTAGCTCGTTTGAAGCACCGCCAACGACGTATTTTCCAAATTGCTGAATAACTTTTTTCTGAACGGTATGGAATAAAAAAGACTGGATGAAATCTTTAAATTTTCGCCTGCGGATTAAAATAAGTTTCCATAAAAAATCATGGTGGCTGTAAACTATTTTGCCTTTGAAATTTTTTAAATGTGTTACGAGTAAGAATGATTCGAGATGTTCAGCCCAAATAATATCTGGCTGTAATTCATCAATAAGATTTTGTAATTCTGATGCATTCTCCAAATTGACGGACGGGAATATGTGCGCGCCGCGAATTTTAGATTTTCTGCTAAAAATGTACGCATAAACTTTTGTATAAAGAGACGATCTAATCGGGTTACAAGGAAAATTGACACTTAACAATGATATATTTTTAGGCTCAAATTCCGGAATTTCTATCGTATTTTGAGAAACAGAATCCGGACTTCCCGGGAAACACAATAGATAAATTTCAAGATTTTCAAGCTCATTCAACAGCGTCAGATGGCTCGTTTTGAATGATGCTGCGCCGGAATGATTGAAACTGAAAGGTGATTCATCAGAAATGAACAAAAGTTTTTGCATAGCCACATTCAATTTTACCAGGCAGTCCAGCCGCCATCAACAGTTAATAACGAACCTGTCATATAACTCGAAGCGTCAGACGCAAGAAAAGTGAAAGGGCCAATCAATTCCTCGCGCTCACACATTCGACCCAACGGAGACAACTTTGCGAAATTTTCAAGAAATATTTCGTCATGGTCGTTGGCTATTCCATGCGGAACTATGGCATTGCAGCGGATATTGTCATGAGCATAAAAGGTTGCTAAATATCTCGTAAAGTTTGGAATAAAAGATTTGGAGACGACATAGTCAACGGGCTTAAATTGCGGTTTTTGATCACCATAATCATACAAACTTTGGTTCGGAGCTACGACGGAATATGTTGAAGCGACGTTGATAATATTTCCAAAACCTTGTTTCATCATAACCCGGCAGACATGCTGCGTGATCAGAATTGTCCCCGTAAGATTTGTTTCTATAGATTTTTGAAGGAGATTAAGGGGATAGTTTTCAAACCGACTTTGATTTACTGACCCTGGATGTATTTTGTCAAATTTGGAATCTATCGCAGCATTGTTAATTAATACATCAAGTCTTCCGAATTTTTTCAGAATGGCATTTATTGCAGTTTGGCAGCTTTCTTCATTGGTAATATCCAATTGTTGCAACAAAAAACGATCTCGGTTAAAACGACCGGCAAGCAGATTTTCAAGATCACCTTGTTTTTTAATATTAATGTCAGCAAGTATTACACGCGCACCTTGTTCCAGAAACGACATGGCAATCGTTTTTCCAATCATACCCAAGGCTCCTGTAATCAGAATTATTTTACCATCAACTGATAGTGAACAGTGTGTGTTATAATTTATCATGATTGACAGATTGATATGATTTGTTCAGATGCTTCAATGGATTTCAAGGCTGTTTCGATGTATTTTTCCTTTTGGATTTGGTGGAAAAAATCGAGTATCTGTGTCTCAAAAAGTTGATTTCTATCAAAGGCGGGAAGCGACTGCGTAGTCGTTTTTCCACCCGAAAAAGTGATCAGTTCAGATTTATGATAATCCAGTTCCATAAACCCTTTCTCAAAATCGAACCGATACCAACGCCTGGGAATTCGGTTATGAAAATCGAGGTGACATTGAGCCGTAATTTTATTTTCGTAGTTTATTAATATATCCGCAGCACATTCCACATCAAGCTCAGGCATCTGCTGATCACTTTTAGTTGTCTGCCAGGTTCCGACTGGCGAATTTGCGAGCCAGTTTAAGAGATCAATATCATGGCTTAATGTCAATGCTGCTCCTCCGCCGAAATGTTTGCGTGCAGCATACGATATCCGATAATCTTCCCATGGATGCCAGTCGGGCAAATACTCGCTCCAACAGGATTCCATGCTCAATAATTTGCCCAACTCACCAGCATCGATTGTTGCTTTCACTTTTTGCAAATAGGGATGGTAACGCAGCATGTAGGCAACCTGAATGTAGGTTTTGTGATGTTTAACAGCTTGTTTAAGTTCATCAAAGCCTGCCAGATTATTTGACAAAGGCTTTTCAATTAGTACAGGAATTTCCAGTTTCGAGCAAAATAACGCTTGCTCCAGGTGCTGGGAGGTGGGTGTGCAAATAATTGCTGCGGCGGGTTTTATCAGTTGTATTTTATCAATTTCTGTAAAAATGGAAACTGTATCTGGCTCAATAACTCGAAAAGGCAGTTGACGCTGCCGATAAACCCAGATGTTACTGAAACCTAGTTTTTGGAGTATTGATATATGTTTTTCCCCAATGGAGCCAGCACCCATAACCAGAATCGGATCTGTTTGTTTGATCATGGCTGAAACTTTATACAGTTGTAATTTCGTATTGCATGTTCCGCCCGCTCAAAACTGGATAAATCGTCGATATCGACAGCAAATTTTTGCTCAATGATATAGGGAAGAATTTTTCGTCCTGACATGGAGTGGTTTTCAGTAATCGTTTTTGTTTTGATGACATCCAGGGTACCCGTTTGCCAGTAAACGACAGGCAGGTTTTGTCTGGGCTGATTGTAAGGCTCAGGGTTTTGTTCGGTCCTCAAAAGAGGTTTGATATACTGATCCTCATTGATCTGCCACATTTTGTATGGCGTGTGAAATGCTTCCGTTACAAATCTCAGACTGTCAGCTGACGAGTTTTGTAATTTTTGAATACTGTCATGAATATCGGACGGGAAGCGGATAGGAGAGGTTGGCCTCAACTGCACAACCAGATCAGGAGAATAATTTTCATTTTTTTTCAACCATTCGAGCGCATGAACAAAAACTTCCAGATCTGTACTAAGATCTAGCGCATACCGGGCAGGTCTTATGAACGGAACTTCGGCGCCAAATCCTAAGGCTATTTCTGCGATTTTTGGAGAATCTGTGGACACGATAATCCTTGATATTAAAGAAGAATCCAGTGCAGCTTTGATGCTGTATGCGATCAAAGGATAACCGGCCAGCAGTTTTGTATTTTTTCCGGGAAGTCCTTTGCTTCCTCCTCTTGCCGGAATAATTGCCAGAATTTCCGTCATGATACACGAAATTTAAGCTTTTCCAGCAGTGGTTTTTCGACTTCCAGTATATCGCTTTCCTTATAATTTAATGCCTGATAAGTGTGATGCAGGTCACGAACCAATTTCTGCAAACCAGGCACTTCCAGCGATGCCGCATGGTCGGTACCTTTCCAGGTGCGGTCTTTTGTAAAATGGCGTTCGATCCATTTCGCTCCGAGCGTATATGCCGCAACATCGACCGCAATGCCCAGGTGATGGCCGGAGAAACCTATTTCTTTTACTCTGTTTTTGAAGTAAAAAATTAGTTTTCGAATTTCCAGCAGGCAGACATCAGAAAATCCCACAGGGTAGCCGGACGTACAGCTGTATAATACCAGGCGATCATTTGCCTGATCTTTTTCTTCAAAAATCTGTACGATAGACTCAATCTCTTTCCAGGTTGTCATCCCAACGGAAATGTGAACTTCACCCTTATATTGATCGCGGAGCAGGGACAACATTTCAATATGATTATTGCAGGCCGCGGGTACTTTGATATATTCAGGATAGAGATTTATAATTTCTCTGGCAGAGGTAACATCCCAAACGGAACATGCGTAGCCGATACCAAGCGATTCTGCGTAAAGTTTTAGTTCAGCATGTCGGTCAATTGAGAATTCCAGTGCGTTTCGGTGTTCGCCATATGTCGGGCCGTAGGCATGATAAGCTACCGGATGCGGAGCATGAAATTGTTTCTCAGACAGTAATTCGGTCACATTCCGTTTCTGGAATTTAACATAATTGGCGTTACAATCCCTGGCCAGACGGATCAATTCCTTTGCAATGGAAAATTCCCCCTTATGGTTGCAGCCAATCTCGGCGACGATTTTTGGTTTTTGATACTCTAAATAATGCATAGCCCGTGTGTGTCATAAAATCGAATTTTACCTGGTTACGTTAAGTATTTCCCTTATTCTTTTCAGTTTACCCATCTTCTGTTCATTTGCCGGATCATTGGCGTAAGCATAGTCGTAACGATCCTGACTATATCCCTGATAATTCGTTGAAGATGAAGTGATAGGGCTATAAAGTTCATCCGGGTAAAAGTCGTTCACGAGCACCTTAATATTATCGGCATCGTAATCTGCGGCGAGTTGTGAAGGGAATTTATATGCTTCCTGTTCGGAATACAACCACCTTAAAATAAATAATACCAGATGACTTTCAGTAAGAAATGGAATATTGTCTGACACCAGTCCAACCGGAGCAGTATCGAGAATGACGTAATCATATTGGCTCCGGCAATAGCTGAGCAAATTCTGAAACCGTTTTCCCTGCAATAGCTCAGCCGGATTAAACGGCGGAGGGCCGGCTTGAATATAATCCAGATTTGAAATCACAGAAGTTTTAATCGGTTTCCCGGTATCTGTTTTTTGTAAATACAAACTAAGTCCATCCTGATTGGTGTCATTAAAAAACTGATGCAGTTTAGACTTTCTGAGATCGCAACCAATAATAATTACCTTTTTACCAATCTTGGTAAGCGACAAAGCGAGATTGATGGAAATAAAAGTTTTGCCTTCGCCAGCCTTTTCGGAGGTAATAAGTATTTGTTTTCCAGGTTCTGGATGAATGTCCTGATTGAGTTTTAAAAAGCTGATTCTGGTTCGTAAGGCACTCACAGATTCAGAAAAAACCGATCGATCCGATATCAAAGTGTTTAGGTTATGTTGTGGTTGCTTGTCTTGCCCGGAAGAAAAATGATGAATCAATCCTAAAAAATTTACAGAATCTGATTTTAAAATCAGATCGATCCGGGTGAATTTTCGGTTAAAAACACGGGTAAAGAAAATGGAAGACAGGCCAATGAGTAATCCGACGAAGATTGATATTGTGATGATTTGTGTAGGTTTGGGCGAAACTTTTGCTACTTCCAACAATGTGATCACCCGGAAAGACGGTAGCATGCCTGCCCGCACAATCGAAGATTCAATTTCTTTATTGAGCAGTAATGAATAAATGTTTTTGTTTACTTCAAAACTGCTTTGCAGATATATAAAATTCTTTTCCAGCGCAGGAATCTGATTAAATCGCTTTTTAAGTGAGACAATATTGGCATCCAGAATTTTGAGTATACCGGCATTTTTTTGTTTTTGAAGTGCAATATTTTGCAGAATCTGTATCCGAAATTTCGCCAGTTCTTCATCCAGATTTTTTACGGCCGGTGCCTTGGAACTATACTTGACAAGCAAGTCTTTTCTTTTGGAAATTAAAGTATTAAACTGTTCTAAAAGGGCAATCAGGACACCGTCTGTGGTTCCGTCCAGGCCGACAGAAAGATAGTCAACAGGTTCGAAGGTATTTCCGAGATTATTTTCCAGCATTGAAATATAAGCTTTCTGGATCTCGGACTCATTCCGCCGTTGATCCAAATCTCTTGTTTTTGCAGCAATGTCACTGGCTGAATTGCTGATGTCAAGCACTGCATTTTTCTGCTTGAATATTTCCAGAGCTCTTGCCGCGTCTTTTAATGCCGAAGCGTACACTTTGACCTGGTCATTTATGAAACGTAATGTCAGGTCTGAGGAGCGCTGTTTTTGCCGGAGGTCATATTCCTGATAGGATTCCAGAAGTTTCTCTAGAAAATCTTTGGCAAATGGTTTGTTATGATTTTCAAATGCAAGTGTCAAAACCGGCATTTCTTCTTCTACTTCAATAAGGTCGATATGTTTAATGAATTCCCTGGCCAGGGCGGTCGGATTGTTAAAGACAAATTTGACTTCGTATTCATGCTTTGGATTAACTTTTTCAATTAAAAATGTTAACCCCGGAACGTTGTATACCGTGCCTGCTTTAATTTTCTTTTGGTAAGAGGCCTCGTAAGAAAGTTCACTTTCCCGATCAAGAAGAAATATTCCATTGGTGAATTTTGATGGATCAAAATAGATGACTTTCAGCTGAAACGGCTTTGCAGGATAAATGTCAATTTCCCTGAAATCTTTTAGCCGATAAAATGTAAAGGGGTTATCAAGTTTATTTAACGCAGTTTCGACAACTTCCTGCGACTTGACATTGTATTTTTCCGTGAGGTAATCGGCACTTCCACTATTAATCAAAAACGTAGGTTCTGAGCTTGTGATTTCGTCTAGCTCAGATTGTTTGTTCAGATATTTAAGATTGATACTCGCGACATATTTCGGAGTGATCAGCTTTAAATATAAAAAACAAAGAATTCCAAAAAACAAAAGTGATCCTGCCACCCAATACCAGCGGCTAAGAATCACTTTGAAAACCTTTTGAATATCGAGGGAGTCAGAGTGATTTAGAAATTCTTCAAAAAAAGCACTGTCATTCCCTTTATTCATACGATTAGTCGGATTGTAAAGTATGATTCAGCAGCTTCATATCCTTCAAGCTTTCGAAGTAAGGATTCTCAACTGCTTGTTTTATATACTTATACTGACCAATCCGGTGAAGGTCACTTCCCAAAGCTCCGATCCAGCCTTGTTGAATCAATTTTTCAGCCATAAACTGTTCTGTGGGGCCATAGGCACCACCAATGGAAAGAATATTTATTTGAAAAATTACATCCAGTTCATGTATTTCGTCATATCGTTCAGGGTTATCATGCCACGCCCGATATCTTTCAGGGTGAGCAACGACAGGTTTATATCCTTTCAAGATCATTTCTTTCAAGATGTCCGGAAAATAAGACAGATCGTGTCGTAAAGATGTTTCAACAAGGACGTGATTTCCGGCAAGAGGAAGTATTTCTCCCTTGTCAAGCAACGTCAGGAAGTAATCGTCAGCAAAATATTCTGCGGCGTATTGAATCGTTAAATCGGGATATTTCTCGTTTGTTACCTCCGTAAGCTGCATCCAGGCTTTATGAATTGATTCCTGTGTATTTACAAAAAAATCCATGCGTATGTGCGGCGTAGCGATAATTTTCCGGATACCGGCACGATAATGTGCGTCAATTAATGCCAGACTATCATTAAGATTTTGAGCTCCGTCATCAATCCCGGGCAAGACGTGCATGTGCAAATCCAGTCCAAGTGTTTGTAAGATTTCAGAATCAGAATCTATAATTGCGGGAATCATTATTTTGTAAGATTTATAACTAAAATAGCCAGATTGAGTGCTATCAGTATGGGTTGAATGAGTATGAGCTTTCGGGATAATTTCACCGATCGCATGCCTTCCCGGGAAGGTGGAATGTAAATGATATCGTTATTATAAACGATAAGATTCATGATTCTCGGGTCGCCGAGCTGTTGAAAATCGTATTCGATAATTTTTTGTTCCTGCCCATCGCCACGGATTATTTGAATTTTTTCATCAGCTTCATTGAATTTAATCCCGCCAGCTTTTGCCAGGACTTCACCCAGAGATTGTGTTTCTTTATCCAAAAGGACAATACCCTGTATATTACAAGCTCCTAAAACTTTGACTCTCAGATTCGTTATCTCAATTTCAAAAATGGGATCTTTTACTATGTCCCGATAAAGGCTCGCCAAAGAATCGGCCAGTTTGCTGCGAGTTAATCCTGCAACTCGAATTGTACCAATTTCAGGTAGTTTTATCGTGCCGTCCTGATGGACGCTCGCAGCATAACCATTTTCTGAACTTTGTGTATTTTGCGTTTTAACAGGATCGGGAAATAGCGACGCAGACCAGTTCAGGTTGTTAATTAATAATTTATCACCAGATTTTATTAAGTACGCTCCCTTATCTTGTTGAACAGGATTGTCAGTAAAAGTCTCTGAGATAATGCTCGGAAAATTCCGGTTGGAACTACATCCGAACGCAATTACCAGCAACAGCATAGCTGCGCTGGTAGCGAAAAAAATCTTCATAAGTAATCGCCCGGGGGCTTTATAGTGTGTGTGTTATTTTTTATGCTTTATTCGCCAAAATGAACGCTTACTTTTTTCAATGCAGAACCAATAACCTGGTGCATATCATAGTAGCGGTATTCAGCCAGGCGGCCTCCGAAAATTACATTTTTTTCGTTTGCTGCCAATGCTTTGTACTGACTAAAAACGGCAGTATTTTTATCATCATTTACCGGATAATATGGTTCACCACCCTTCGTCCATTCTGATGGATACTCATGAGTAATAACCGTTTTTGGCTGTGTGCCAAACTCGAAATGTTTGTGCTCAATAATTCTGGTAAAAGGCGTTTCTGCGTCAGTATAGTTGATTACAGCGTTTCCCTGATAATTTTCCTGATCCAGTAACTGGTTATCAAATCTTAAACTGCGGTATTCAAGTAAACCCTGACTGAAATTGAAGTATTCGTCGATTTGTCCTGTGTAAACAATTGTTTCAGCAAGCGCACTAAGTTCTTCGCGATTGGCAAAAAAATCTGTGTCGAGTCTGACTTCAATACCTTCTAATAATCCCTCTGTCAGTTTGTTGTAACCTCCAATTGGAATGCCCTGATACTTGTCGTTAAAATAATTATTATCGTATGTAAAACGGACCGGAAGCCTTTTGATAATAAAATCAGGAAGTTCGGTTGCTTTTCTTCCCCATTGTTTTTCCGTGTAACCCTTTATCAGTTTTTCGTAGATATCGACACCTACCAATGAAATGGCCTGTTCTTCCAGGTTTTTGGGATCTTTAATTCCTGCCTCTTTCACCTGCTCCTGAATTTTCGCCTTAGCTTCTGCCGGAGTACGCACCTTCCATAACTGGTAAAAGGTGTTCATATTAAAAGGCAGATTGTAAAGTTCGCCATTGTAATTTGCGACCGGAGAATTCGTGTATCGGTTGAATTCCACAAAAGAATTTACATAATCCCAGATATCCTTATCGTTCGTATGGAAAATATGTGCCCCGTATTTGTGTACGTTAATCCCCTCAACATTTTCGCAGTAAGTATTTCCACCTGTATGTGTGCGTCGGTCAATAACCAGACATTTTTTACCTCTTTTAGTAGCTTCATGCGCAAAAACAGAGCCCCAGAGCCCTGCACCCACTATAAGATAATCGTATTGTGCCATGCGTAAATTAATATGAGTAATTTTTATTGAAGTGATTGTGTGATTTCCTGTTTGATATAAAAAACTAATACCAACGCAAATCTAGTGATTAGAAATAAGAAAGGCTCCCATCGGGAGCCTTTCTTATTTCTTGAATTATTTTATTCCTTATGGAAGAAGTTTCAATTCTACACGACGGTTTTTCAATAGACCATCACGTGTTGCACCATCAGCGATTGGTTTGAATGAACCGAAGTAATCAACGATTACTTTACTTGGATCTTTCAGGCCACCTTCATTGATAAGGTAGTTTTTCACTGCATCTACACGACGGCGAGAAAGTGCCATGTTGTAACGATCTGTCGCACGACGGTCAGCATGACCAGCCAATTGCAGACGGCATCCGTTTTTATTCATCAACATTGCAACATTTTTCAACATTTCCTGGAATTCAGGTTTAAGAACGTTTTTATCTGTATCAAACTGAACGTTTGCGAAGATTTCGCTGCAAGCTGCTCCTGTTGCCAATGCATTTTTCACGTAAGTGTCAAAGTCAAGAACACGACCGCTACCATCTACGATACTTCCTGCTGGTGAATTTGGCTCTTTATCGAAGAAGTCAGAAACACCGTCACCATCTGTATCAAGTAACAATCTAGGATCGATATCTTTCGGACGGTTTGCTTTTGCAACTGAGTCCATTTCTTCAAGTGTAAGGATTTTAACAGGCTTCAACAACACTTTTGGGTCTGTGTAGCGAAGGTGGTAGAATCCATCTTCTGGCTTGTAAGCCCATTTTCCGTCTTCTTTCTTAACTTTAAGTGGTTTTTTACCAAGTTTGTAAGTAAGAACAACAGAACCGTATCCATAACTATCCAATTCAGAATTTCCTCTACGAGAAGTTGGTGCATCTTTGATAGCATTCAAATCAGCATTTCTGTCGTAGTCACCACCCCAGGTAGCATCAAGATAATCAGAATTTGTATAGTTCAGACGGAAGTCAAGACCAAGATCCAAACGAGGGGTAAGTTCATAACTTACATTAAGACCTGTTGGAATGATCCAGTCATTTTTCTTACCAGTTTCGCGAACCAATGGGCGGGTTCCTGAAAGATCAAATGCTTCCGAATCATAAAAGATTTGGCCAAAACCAGCATAAGCATCCACTTTCCAACGTTTCATCTTGTTAGGTCCCATCAAAAGACCTTTAAGGTTAACCGTTCCTGAAAGAGATACATCCTGATAAGTTCCTTTAAAATAACGGTTGTAGTTACGGCGTTTCATACCTTTCAACGTACCGATAGATCCGTCAAGACGAGCTCCGAACCAATATGAAAGTTGTTTGTTAATCGTAATGCCTCCTTGAAAAGATCCTGATTCTTTGCGGCTGTCGTCGCTGTCTTTATTAACAGGCCAGAAATCATATTCTCTCAAATCACCGAAAAACATTGATGGCCCACCATGAATCGCGATAGACCACGTGTTCATTTTGTAAGGTCCGTCATACGTAGCTTTTGGATTGTAATCCGGAGAATTCGGTTGCTCTAAGGGCTGCGCAATTGACGGCAAAGCCATCAATGACCCCAAGGCAAGCGAACAAATCAACTGGGATACTTTTTTCATACTATTCAAGTTAGCGTTATTAAGATTAACTAGGATTGATCGTTAATAATCAATTTATAATAAAAACAATATTTTTTCGTGGCCAGATATTCCCTTATCAAAATGCCTAGTGGGCACAAAATTAGGTTAACAATATCATTTTACCAACCTCAATTTTCGAAATACAGCAATAAAACTGTAATTAAACCAAAATCTTTTCGAAAGAAATGTTCTTTTTCTAACTTTCAAAGACGTTGCATCAATTTTTTTTCAATTTCTTTCTTCCAGGTTGTGAAACTTCCTTCTATTATTTTTTCTCTGGCTGTATTAACCAGCCACAAATAAAAAGTCAGGTTATGAACACTTGCAATTTGAGCTCCCAGCATTTCCTCTGATTTCACCAGGTGACGAAGGTACGCTTTAGAATAGAATGTACTCACATAACCACCCAGATTTTTGTCTATCGCAGACATGTCATCTTTCCACTTTTCATTCTTAATATTTATTATGCCTTCGGTAGTAAAAATCATGCCATTACGCGCATTCCGGGTCGGCATTACACAATCGAACATGTCTACACCCAGTGCTATGCATTCAAGGATATTGGCAGGCGTGCCGACGCCCATCAAATATCTTGGTTTATCTTTCGGCAGAATATCGCAAACGACTTCGGTTAGTTCGTACATTATCTCTGCAGGCTCGCCCACCGACAATCCTCCAATTGCATTACCTTCTCTTTCATAAGAAGCAATAACTTCCGCAGATTGTTTTCTAAGATCTTTATACACACTTCCTTGGACAATCGGGAACAATGTTTGACTATGTCCATACAAAGGTATGGTTTCATCAAAACGAGTACAGCACCTGCCAAGCCAGCGGTGGGTCATTTCCATTGAATTTCTGGCATAAGTAAAATCGCAGGGGTAGGGTGTACACTCGTCGAAAGCCATGATAATATCCGCACCGATTGTACGTTGTATGTCCATAACGCCTTCGGGTGTAAAAGTGTGTATCCCACCGTCAATGTGTGACTTAAATACCACACCTTGCTCGTTGATTTTTCTCCCCGTGCCTGCCAGAGAATAAACCTGATATCCACCGCTGTCGGTAAGAATTGGCCTATCCCATCCGTTAAACTTGTGTAATCCGCCGGCCTTTTCCAGAATATCAAGTCCCGGACGGAGATAGAGATGATAAGTATTTCCTAATATTATCTGTGCTTTAATATCTTCTTTCAACTCACGTTGATGTACAGCTTTTACCGTTCCAGCGGTACCAACCGGCATGAAAATCGGCGTCTGGATAGTCCCATGGTCTGTTTCCACAACACCGGCTCGTGCTTTTGATTGTGGATCCTGAGTTTGTAGCGTAAACTTCATTAATGTAATATAAATTTTGAGTCTGCAAAAATAGGTGGAAGGGGACAAACAATCCTGACAATGACTGTATATTTGTAGCATTACATATGGAAAAATTTTACAACCCCTCTTTATCGTGACGGATTCTCTACTTTATGTGCTTTGCGCATTTGTTCTGATTCAGCTGTTTTATTACCTTTTTATTTTCACGCGTCTGGCCTTTTACGGAAAGAGTACGAACTATGGAAGTGATTCACCTGGTGTAACAGTGCTGGTTTGTGCCTTGAATGAAAAGGAAAACCTGATGGAATTGCTGCCGCTTCTTGATGCGCAGGAATATCCGGAGTTTGAGGTGATCCTTTTAGATGATAGGTCGGACGATGGCAGCGAGGATTTTATGCGTGAAAATATTCATAGCTGGAAACATATCCGATATATCAGGATCAATGACGAGTTTAGTCATGTCACACCGAAGAAATATGCCTTGACGGTTGGGATGAAGCAGGCAAAATATCCGATTGCGCTGATGACCGATGCAGATTGCCGTCCAAACTCGGTGCATTGGATCACCGCTATGGCTTCCCAGATCAGTGAAGAAAAGAATATCGTAATAGGATTTTCCCCTTATGAGAAAGAATCAGGATTGTTGAACTGGTTCATACGTTGCGAGACATTTTATACCGCAGTTCAGTATCTCTCTTTTTCCCTGGCAGGGTTGACCTATATGGGAGTTGGGAGAAATATCATGTATAAGAGACAAGTGTTTTTTGAGAATAAAGGATTTTACAGACACCGGCATATCATGGGCGGGGATGATGATATTTTTTTGAATGAGGTATCAACTAGCACCAATACAGCCATAGCCATTGAGCCCGAATCGTTTGTTTATTCCAGGCCAAAAACGACCTGGGCGGGTTGGCTGAGGCAAAAGAGGAGGCATTTGGCCGTTAGTCAGTTTTACAGAAAGCGAAATAAAATGATGTTGGGCCTTCTCTCATCTTCCCATGTTGCGGTTTGGTCCCTTGCTTTTCTGATATTGGGTTTTGGCTTATTTAACAATGATATTTTGCTTCTTCAGGAATTAGGAGTCATTGTAGGAATTCGCTGGATTGTTCAGTGGATACTCTTTTTTATTATCAACAGAAAGCTTGACCGTACCGTCGAGTGGTTTAGTTTTCTGTTAATGGATTTTGCATTTTTTATTTATTATGTCTTCTTCGGATTTTTTGTAATGACAAGAAGAAAACCTCGAAATACATGGAATTAATCTTAAAATATTTTCCTGACCTGACAAAAACGCAGATTGAGAAATTTACGAAGCTGGAAGAATTATATCAGGACTGGAATTCGAAAGTGAACGTGATATCACGACAGGATATTGATACCTTATATGAACGTCACGTTTTGCATTCTTTGGGAATAGCGAAAGTATTGCAGTTTAAATCTGGTACTTCCGTGCTGGATGTAGGAACTGGAGGTGGTTTTCCCGGAATCCCGCTGGCCATTATGTTTCCGGACGCACAGTTTCATCTGGTCGACAGTATTGGGAAAAAGATCAGAGTTGTTCAGGAAATAGCCACCGCCCTGGATTTGAAAAATGTAAAAGCGGAGCAGGTCAGGGCAGAAAAGCTTGAAGACACTTATGAATTTGTGGTAAGTCGCGCTGTAACCCGTATCACACCATTTGTTGGCTGGGTTCGTAAAAATATCAGTCGTAATTCTTTTCATTCGCTGAGGAACGGTATTTTATACTTAAAAGGAGGTGATCTGGCAGAAGAGCTGGCGGAGTTGAATATGAAAACACGCACATACGAGCTTTCTGACTATTTTACCGAAGAATTTTTTGAAACTAAAAAGGTAGTATACGTACCTTTGTGAGCATATTTTAACAGCGTAAACTTTTTCTAAAGACAATACATATGAATGAGCGTTTTAAAGCCAGCGGGCTAATGAATCCAATGTTTCCGGATGAAGTAACATTTGGAGAAAAGGGAGTAACTTTTACGGTGAAAAAACTTTTCAGAAGTACAGATAATTTCGTTTTCTATTCTGATATCTCAGGTGTGGAAATTGAAAATAGTATGATCTTTTCGACGATTCGGGTTATCCCACGGATGCGTCCGGAAATAATTATAAATAATTTTTCAAAGTCAGATGCTAAGAAAGTCAAGGAGTTAATACTGCAACAGGTTCAAAGCTAAAAAATATTTTTGTCTGAGACTTGCGTCATATTTATCGAACCGCTATATTTGCACCACAATTCAGATACACAATCGGATTTGAAATTCCTGAATAGCTCAGCCGGTTAGAGCATCTGACTGTTAATCAGAGGGTCGTTGGTTCGAGCCCAACTTCGGGAGCCCTGAATGACAAGCACTTATCAAATTTTGGTAAGTGCTTTTTTTGTTCATTTTAATTTTAGCCGTTTTTGAATGAGATAATGGATATTTCATATTGGCCGGCGATAAGGAAACTACTACTAAGACTTGACTTCCTGAGCCTTATTTGAACCAGATGAACCACCACCAGAATCAGAGCGGTTTGGTCCGGGTTTAGATAGGAATAATAAAAGGATTTTATAGTTTATCGGAAACAGTGGGCTAGGTCTAAGACCTTAATGTTTGAAAATTAATAAAATATTAACTGATAAAAGTTTATGGCAATTACATACTGGGTGGGATCTTCCAATCATGGTCACATAAGTAACCCGCAAAACATGTTGAAGGATTTTATTCAGCAAAACTATTGGGCTACCGATATAAACTTGAAAAATCGGCTTAACAAAAATATTTTAGCGGCGTTGAAGGCCATTAAAATTAATGATCGGTTTTCTGTTAGCAGTTTGCGAAACAGATACCAGGAGGTTGATGTAAAAGTTACGGGTACTGTAACAGGTATCGATGACGCTGAGAATGGAAGACTGGAAATTGCCTGGGACGAAAATCAGGATTTATATTCAGGCGTTATACCGCTGGGAACTAAAAACGAAAACTGGCACCAGACACTTTTCCAGGTAACTACTGCTGACAATATCACGCTGATCTTCCCGGATTCGATGATTAACAAAAAAGCAGCGCGTATATCATCGAATGAGCTTGAATGGAAACGCCCGTCAGGAATGGTTGGAAAAGGTACTGCGAAGGATTCACAGGAAGCGCAGTTTGGTTATGGACTTGACGAATGGCTTTTTGATACCAGCAAAGTTATAGATGGATTTCATTATGGCTTCCTGGAACCTATCCGTAAAGGGCAGGCTGCTCATGCCAATAAAACATATCCGGTTTGGTTATATTCAATCCATGGGATAACAAAAAAACATTACTGGATCGGTGAGATTAAAAAGGCAATCGTAATTGATGAGGCTGAGTCTGCTTTGATTAAGGAAAAATATCAGGAGCTGGGCTGGCTTAAACAAATGGAAGGTGAGATAACTTCTTCCGGCGCGAACGCAGAAGGTTTTTCAGATTTGGCCGGATACAACTTGTTCAATATCAAATTCAAACCTGAGGATTTGATCGTCAATAAAGAAGTTGTTGAATTGGCAGATACGCATCCTGTAAACAAAATCAAAAAATATGCGCTGACTAACTTTACCGAGGCTTTTATAGTTGGTAAATAAGCGGATTGTTCACAAATACGTAAGATGAAAATATTTCAGTGAAACTGGATTCATTTTTGGATATTGTTAAAAATATAATATTGCTTAAGTAATGATTTTGTTACCTTGTACTATTAATAAGATGTTATACTATAATATGGATCTAAGAATTTATTAGATAATTTATCTAATAAACCAATGTTTCGTAGATAAGAAAATTAAAATAAGCTCAATAATTCATTATTTTAAGATTTAATACCTTAAAATAATTGCTTAGGAATAATAATTAATAAACAATTGTTTATAACATAGAAACGTTACTAACTTACGTATAATTATTACATCAGGGATTAGTAATTAAAATAACTTGGTACAGGTGCTGTACCGTAAAAAACACAAATATCATGTCAACTAAAATATTTAAAGCAAAAAACCCTATCAGGTTTAAAAGCGAAAAGGTAGAGGCATTGGAAATTGCCAGTAAATATTTAATAGAGGTGATTGAAGAATTTTCCGAGGAAAGAGGATTAACTGAGGAGCAAAAAGATGAATTGAAAGAGTTAATTTTCAAAGTATATATGGAAAAAAGAGCCAGTTATTTCTTCGAACAGAAATTTCACTCGATCTCTTCATATTTCACAGACTCTTGTGAAAATTTGTTTAGATTATCTAAGTCGGAGGGTAATAGTAATCATGTTTATGATTATATATATGTAAAATCTTCTAAAGAGCTATTAATGAATGAGCAATATTGAAGCAATTAATTCGAGTGAAGATGATGATTCCGAGAAATCAAGTTCTGGTGTTAAAAGAACTACGAGAATCTTTGACGAGTTTGAAATGTTTGCAAGGCAAAAAACACCTAAGAATGCTTTTGAAATAGGCTCTTTATCTCCAGAGCATCAGTCCCGTTTGCTTGATATAATGGAGAAAAACGAGGACAATGCTCTGACTTTTCACTTGAAGAAAATGGAAAGTTTAGAAAAGATTAAGTTAAAAGAAATAGATTCTAGTACTATCACTCACAGGACGTTTAGAACCATCATTGTTTTATTAATTGCGGCGGTACTATTAATTACGATATTAATTTTATACAAAGTACCTAATCATTTCAGTACATGGCTTGGATTTTTAACCGGATTAATCGGTGGGTTTGGTATAAGTAAAGTTAAGTTAAGAAAGGATGAGCCAATTCAAAATCAAGAAGAATAGCTAAACCTGAAATTGTCACGTTTAAGTAGTATTCAATTGTCGCGATGGATAATTGAATACTACTTTTTTATTGTCATAACGTGTCGCGTTGACTCGATTTTTATAGTTAATGTATTAATATTAAGCGAATTATAGTAAAAAACACATAGTATTTTTCTGCACTTTCCCTTTTTAATAATTGTTATTGTGTTTAGATTGCAAAATAATTTACGAATTTAACTTTCGTTATATAATGAATAGTTTAGCCCGCATCTAATCGTTGCCATTATGATATCAGCAGAGATTGTAGCAAAGGAATTTGTGCGGATGGGTTCTTCATCAGAAAGCCCGGTGACACAAATGAAATTGCAGAAAATGGTCTTTTTTGCACACGGGTTACATTTGGCTCTTTATGACACGCCTTTATGTAGCGAGCCGTTTTTTGCCTGGAAATTTGGTCCCGTTATTCCTTCGATTTATCAGCTTTATAAAAAGTGGGGGAGCAGCCCCATTATTGACCAGCCTGCTACTTTTAAAATTTCAGAAGCTTCCGCGGTTTCTGAAAGTTATACCTTATCTTCAACCGAAACTGAAGCCATTGAGTATACCTGGGAGATAACTAAAAATCTTGATGGCGTAACGCTTTCTAACTGGTCGCATGCCGCCAATTCGCCATGGGCACAAGCTTATGCAAAAGGTGAAAATACAATAATTTCCAACGACGTTATTAAGGAATATTTTGAGCAAAATCTCATCAGACAATCCATCCGCGCCCAGTCCTGAGCAGATCGTTGCGCACGGGATCCAGATGGTTCAGGAAGCGGGAAATGAGAGCGGAACTAAGGAAGCGAATTCGGTAACAACAGAGATGTTGCTTCAGGAACTCCGCAATTTACAGGAAGTCCGGCATCTGGATAAAGAAAAAGACATATCGCTTCAAATGCAAATTGCCCAGTTGCAGGGCATAATTCAGGATATCAGTGAAAGAAAAAAATATGCCGCCCGTATTTTTCAACTGGTGGCTACCTTCCTTTTCATCGTTATTTTTATTGTCTGGCTTCATGGCGTCGGGGAATTTTATTTGGTCAATCCCTTTTACGGCGGACCTTTAAAAGGGCCGGATCATTTCGAGTTTTCTTTTCAACTTTCTGATACTGTGATCGTAACTTTACTGACGACCACAACGGCCAATGTGGTCGCGTTTTTTATCCTTGTAACGAAGTATTTATTCCCGAATGCAGCAGGACTCAGTAAAGGCCCTGATCAGGTTAGTTGATACCAACTTCCCGGAAGAATTTAAATTTATGTCCTACTAAAAATAAAAATTAATGCTTGTTTCAAGCGGTATAAAAGAACGCAGTGTCCCAAACCCGGGAGGGTCTTATGTTGCTGTTAATGTAAGAGGAACTATTGCCTACGTTGCGATCCAGTTTCCAATTGATAAGGGGGATTTACGGTATCCCGGAAAACTTGGTGCGGAGGTTTCAACCATAGAAGGTTATCAGGCTGCCCGAATTGCTGCAATGAATGTTTTAGGTCAAATTGAAAAACATCTGGGTTTTGAAAATGTCGAAGGCCTGAACCATATCGACATCTATTATGCAGCAAGTGGCGACTGGAACGAAGCGCCGAAAGCTGCGGATGGCGCCTCTGATTTATTTCTTGAAATTCTTGGGGAGGCGGGAAAGCACACACGTGCTATTTTTGGCGTCGAAAGGCTGCCAAATTTTGCTTGTATTGCGATCACCGCATCATTTACAATGGGGAGAGAGAATTCTTAGTCCAGCGACGTCAAAAATGTATGTGCAGTATTTAATAACCTTTTCTGTTTCTCGGTTTCCATTTTATCAAAACTGCCGACAAGCATTCCCAGTCGTGGATTTTTTGTGAAAAAGCTGCGGTGCACGTGCATAAAACGCCAGAAAAGTGAATCCCAGATTTCCTGCCAGGGACCTTTTTCATAATTGCTCATTTTCATGATATAATTACTTCCGGCAATGTAAGGTTTTGTTGAAAGCATTCCGCCGTCGGCAAACTGGCTCATCGCATATACATTCGGGACCATGACCCAATCGTAGGCGTCGATAAACAATTCCATGAACCATTGGTAAACATCGTCCGGGTCGAATTCACATAATAACATGAAGTTTCCTAGAACCATCAATCGTTCAATATGATGACAATATCCGCGCTCTAGAACTCGTTTGATCGTCTGGTCAACAGGCTCGATTCCGGTTGTGCCGTCATAGAAAGATTTCGGTATTTTCCGGGTGAAATTCCAGTAGTTTTTAGTTCTTGCCACAGAACCATTTCGTTCATAATATCCGCGCATAAATTCACGCCAGCCGATCAGTTGCCGGATAAATCCTTCGGTAGTATTTAACGGGATATCATGTTTCTCAGAATAATCCAGTGCCGCTTTAATAATCTGATCGGGCGTTATTAATCCGATATTTAACATCGGCGTAAGCACACTATGATGCAGAATACTTTCATTCTTAACAATAGCATCCTCATAAGGCCCGAACTCTTGGAAACGATCATCCAAAAACGCTTTAAGCCATGTTTGGGTCGTTTTAAAGTCCTGCGGGTAAAATGGATCTGTGGTCAGATTGCCGAGATTGTCCTTGAAATGTTCCTGAACATAAGTTTTTGCTTCTTCGTAAAACGGGGTTGTTTCAGGGTAGGCGATATGCGGCGGTTCCTTTTTTCGTGGATATTTTTTGCGGTTATCTACGTCATAACTCCAAGAACCACCAACAGGCTCATTTTTATTATCAACTAAAATCTGACGTTTTTTTCGCTCCTGGATATAAAATTCTGTCTGGAAAAACCTTTTCTTTTTGTCATGAAAAAAAACGCTCAGTTCTTCCTTACTATTCAAAAACAAAGGATTTCTATATTGAATTATTTCGATTTCTGCTTTGGTGGAAGCAGAGATTAATCGCTGTTCAAGCCAGTTGTCTGTCGGATCAATATAATGTATCGTTGTGATTTTTTTGGTTGCCAGTTCCGGTATCAATTTTCGTATATCAGAAAGCGGATCAATGGCTTCAATATAATGTACTTCCACATTTTTTGCTTCGAGGTAAGCGGCATAACATTTCATGGTCGCCCGGTGAAATGCGATTTTTTGTTTATGGAATTTAAACTGATTGAAATACAACTCCTCTTCCACCAGATAAACCGGAAAACCATTTTCAGCGATCGGACTTTTTTCAAACAGCTGATGGGGAAAAATGATATTAACTGTTTCCATGAATTTTGTTTTTATTTCCCCGGCATTTATCGCTGCAATACTTTACCTCATCCCAAACTTTTTCCCACTTTTTACGCCAGGAAAATGGCCTGCCGCAAACGACGCATATTTTTTCCGGCAGGTGTTCTTTTTTCATTTAGTCGTTTTTTGAGAAATCGGGTAATGCGCTCGGTCTTGCATAAGGAAACTTTGCTATTTTTTCCAGTTTGTAATAAGTATTTAATCCTGAAATTCCGACATTATTCGGCTTGCTCAGATCAATTTGTCCCTGATCGTCCATCGCCGTATCCGGGATGATCAGATGTTCAACTTCACCAATAATCAGAACCGTTCCATTGAGCTCAATGGGAATTGTCTGAACAATTTTCATTCCCAGTTTTACCGTACTTTCCTTAACAAAAGGTGCTTTGTGGTCTGCAATAAATTCCTCCGTTAAAGCACACTTGTCAAATTCAGATTCATCACGTCCGAACTTTGCTGAAGTATAATGTGCCTGCTCGATAAAAGACTCATGAACGTGATTGATCGTGTAAACACTATTTTCTTTGATATTTTCAAAAGTATGCTGTCCGGCTTCACGGTCTGGTCTTAAAATAAAACCGATCAGTGCAGGATTGCTGCCCAGATGAATGACAGAACTGAAAATCGCCAGATTGGTTTTCCCATCGTTTGATATTGTTCCTATCAGATTCGCAGGTTTGATACCGGTTATCGAATTGATGATATTTAACCGTTTTATTTTTTCTGTATTTTGAATGTCTTCTTTTGTAAGATGCATTTAATGAGCGTTATATAAAGTAGAAAGTTCTTTTTTGCATTGTTTCCAAAATTTGAAAAACGAAGAATAATAACCGTTAACAGAAAACATCCAGTCGCGGCTTTCTTCTGTTCCTTTGTAATGAGCCGCGGTCGGATGTTCTTTAAAGTAGATATTTTCAAGCTGATATTCATTCCCCAAATCATCAAACTCACCGATATAAATCTGTAAGTTTTCGATGTTTTGACCAAGGGATAAAATAAAATTTATCGTTTTTTCTGATACCGGATATTTGGAAAAATGTGAAGGTTCAAGGAGCAAAATCCGGTTGACGTCCATATCTTTTTTCCAAAGTGGATCAAGATTGTAGAAATTGTAAAGTAGCGTTGGCTTTTGATTATCTATGGTCAAGGATTGTTTTTCAGGCAACGTGGTCGATAAAACTGGTGTCGTGAGTTCCTGCAAACTTTCAGGGATTTCTTTAAGCGGAAATGCGTCATAACCGGCGTCCAGAAATGTACCTTTTTGATCAGAATAAAAGAATTTGTTGATGTTTTCCTGATTTGCGAAATACTTGTTATTGCTGTTTGAGCCAGCCACCCATTGCCAGCTTAATGCATTACTCGCCCAGTCGCCATCGAGCAAATGATAATACAGCCATTTTGCGGAAAGCTTCCAGTGACTTTTTCCAATATTACAAACAATACTTGCAATGTATAATCGGAGATGATTATGAAGATATCCGGTTTCGTAAAAATCTGAAATTGCCTGATCAATGACTTCAATGCCTGTTTTACCTTCAATAATGGCTTTGGGAATCTGATGATTTCCAACATCGATCTGTGGTGTTTTAAAATCTTCATCAATCAGATTTCCCTTTTCAATCCAGATCTGCTGCCAGTAATCTCGCCAGGCCAGTTCCTGTATCAACCGTTCAATTTCCCATGGATTAAAACCGCGGTTGATCAAACTTGTAAAAACATATTTTGTCGAAATAACGCCGCGTGATATGTAGGGAGACAAACGGGTTACCGTGCCATCCTGAAAATTGCGCGTACTGCCATAAGTCGTAGGCTGGATGTTCTCAACCTGGTCAAGTATTTTTTTAAAATCTGTTTCGAACATCCAATTAATCTTTTATTCCGAAATGATGATATTCGGATCGCCTTCCAAAATCTTCACATGGCAGCAATCGTGGCCAATTTTATAAGCCCTTTTTACAATTTCATTGCCGTTTTTTATTCCTGTAAATTCAAAATCGGTACCGCATTTTTCGGTCATGTCCTTTTGCCCGTCAGCAAGTATCGGATATTTACCCACTGTACCTCTCAGGCTATCAAATTCGGCGCTTTTAAGATTTATTTTTTCTCCGGTCGATAATTTTGTTGTATAATAATCATCTAGACCGACGGGATTTCCTTTCTGATTTTTGATTTCTACTACTACTGAGCTATAAATTGCTGTACAATTACCACTTAATGAACAACTGCAAGGATCAGTAATTTCTACTACTTCTACTTTTTTGCAGTTGCTGGTAACCCAAATCAACAGAATAAATACGAAGATTCTTTTCATGGCTTATCCATTTTAACGTTGAGGATAAACCAAAAATAACTCAATTTAAGCAAGATTGTTAGAAAGATTTTACAGAATTATAAAACCACATGCCGGTTATATATTTTGTATTCCGGACAGCCGTCATACTTTACTGAAAGATCAATATCGACCCAGTCCCGGTTTAGTGCATTGATATAGGCACCGTAATAATCAGGGAATAAATTGGTGAGTATAATTACGGAATCAGGCTCCATGTTCAGCTCTTCGTGACCAAGCTCGTTAACAAAATAATAACCGGTACAAAGTCCTTTTGATGTTTCAAATTCAATTTTTACGTGACTGCCCACTACCTCATGCTGCACAACTTCGACCGCAATTTCCTCTCTCAAATCTTCAGCCGTTCCCAGCGTTTCTTCCTGATCACCTAAAATATCAATATTAGTATCCATATCCGTTGTTTAAGGTAAATGTCGAGTTTGATACTTGCCTTAAAAAGTTATACCCGGAGTTGAAAATGGTGTAAGATCAGCGATTAATTGATTTCGGAAACCTTGGGAATTTTGATCGTAATAACTTCTCCATAAGCCACTTTAATATCAAAAGCGTTGACCAGTTCAATGTCTCGAAGATGCGCAAGAATTAATCGTATAACGCCTCCATGTGTTATAACAACCGTTTTCTTATGATCTGTTTGTATCAATTCAGACCAGAACGATAAAACCCGCACAGACATTTGTCGCATACTCTCACCGCAGGGAACGACAACATTCACAAAATCATCCATCCAGATCTGCAAGTCCGATTCATTAACGGTATCCCAGGTTGCACCTTCCCAATCGCCAAAATTGAGCTCAGTAAGGCGGTCATCAATGATGAAAACGGGATTTAATTTTTGTGCTAATACAGTACAACGTGTGGCAGGACTGGAATAAATAATATCCGGATTCTCGGGAAGTTTTGTTTTTATAATTTCAAATTCTGCAGGGAAAGTATCTTCCAAAGCAACATCCAGCCGACCGTAAATAAGTCCGGGCGAAAGGGAAGGCGTCGTATGCCTCACTAAATAAATTTCCATAAAACGGCGGAGAAGAAGTAGAAACCAATTTCACAGACCTGTTGTGTTGCACCGAGACAGTCGCCGGTATACCCACCGATCCATTTTTTGAAATAACGGGCAAGCAATATTTTGATCAGATATAGGAGAGGAATCACCATTAATAATGCCGGTTGATTTAAAAGAAAACACAAAACAAGAAGTGGAAATATAGCAAAAATAGCGGCGATGAAAAGTGTGTTTCTGCTCCCAACTTCTGCTACCGGTTTTGATTTGCTATCATCGGTAAACCGGACGTATGTATGCGTAAAAATCATCGTCACAGCCATAAACCGGCTTAAAGCATGGGCACTTATCAGCGTCAATAAAACCAGAAAGGAATGATTTTGAATATGTGGGATTAACGCTTTTATCAACGAAAATTTTAATCCCAGCAACAGAATAAGCCCGACAACGGCATAGGTCCCGACGCGGCTGTCTTTCATAATTTCAAGAATTTTTTCCTTTGTCCAACCACCCCCAAAACCATCACAGGCGTCAGCAAAGCCATCTTCATGAAAAGAGCCGGTTAATAAAATGGACGAAATCATGGAAAGAATAATGCCGGTGGAAAGGTCGATCAGATAAGATCCAAGCAGCAAAAAAATACCAGAAGCAAACCCGACAATCCAGCCAATTAATGGAAGATACCGAGTCGCTTTATTCATGTCATCCGGATTGTAACCAACCCAGGCGGGAACGTGGAGACGGGTGTAAAATTGAAGTGCCGTAAAAAAAAGCCTTAGTTCCTGCTTCATAAATTTGGATACAGTGCCGGGGGATTATATCGATTTACGGATGATATTGATTTCTTCATTTTTGAAGCCAATATGCAAATGCTGATGATCCTTAAAATTGAAAACCTGACCGGTATCCCGAACCGTTTTTAATCTAGTGAAATCAAGCTCCTGAATCAACCAGCCTTCTTTTTGAGGTGCCAATGTTGAAATAATTCCATCTTCCGGCATATCATTGTCTGGTGTGGAGTAAAAAGCGGCAAAGCCATAATTTATGTCCACCGCCGGCGACCAGAGTGCATTGTCAACCGTTTGCGAAACAACAGCATAGGCCTGATTTTCCATCGCCCGAGCCCGCGCTCCGATATGTACGCGCGTGGCACCGCGAAGGGTTTCGGTACAACTCGGCGCCAAAATCAGTGAGGCACCCATTGAACATAACAATTGCGAACCCAGCGCAAACTCAATATCATAGCAAATCTGAACGCCAAATGTACCCCAGGAAGCTTCGAAAAGTGTCAGAATCTTGATACCGCTTTGAATTCCCCATTCTTCATTTTCAAAACGGGTCATGAAAAATTTATCCTGATAACCGGCTAATCCTTGGGAAGAAAAAACAAAAACACGGTTAACATTTCTTTCATCCTCAATTACAGGGATGCTCGGGGCAACAATAATGACGTTATATTTTTTTGACAATGCAGCGAAGGCATTGCAGAATTTATCTTTCAAAGAGTCAAGCTCAATGACCTGGCGGCGGATATCGTTTCTGATTTCGTCTGAAAAAATACTGACCAGTTCCATCGCGCCATATTCCGGAAAAAGTAACAGTCCGGCATTTTGGTTCACAGCTCCAATAACCCAACGTTCGATATGTTCACGCCAATTGTCAAATGTGGCATGTTCAGTAATAGGGTAATTGGCGGAAGCGATGATCATAATGGGTTCGATGTGTTGGTTATCAATTATTGCGGTGCGCTGCACCTTTGGTTTGTTAACGGGTATTCGTTTTCTACAAATATTCCAGTGCTCCGCACCTTTGGATTATGGGTTGGAACCTCATGTTCTACAAATATTTTGGTGCGCTGCCTCTTTTGTTAACGGTTATTATTTCTACAAATATTACGGTGAGATGCGCCCATTTTAAACAATTTCTTTCGTCCAGAAAATCATTGTTTTAGGAGTCGATATTGTTTCGCCAATATCCGGCCATTCCATGGTTGTTGTCAATTCTGGCACTTTATGGTATCCGCGTTTGATCCAAAATGCATCATTTGGGCGATAATCTGCTGGTTGAACCGGGTGATTTATTCTTTCAACCGAACAAAAACAGGTCGTTTTAAACGTGCCAAAACCGGCTGCATGTTTTTCTCTTTCATCAAAAAAGCGATGTCCCAGACCTAGTCCGCGATATTGAGTGAGCAAAATACTTTCGCCAAAGTAGAAGATCTTTTCAATGTCTGATCCGGCATTTTTAAACGTGGCCTGAACCTCGTTTGTCTCATCGCTTAGAGGAATGCAGGTCGTAGCGCCGACCATTTTTTCGCCATCATAAACAGCGAATAAAAAGGCACGTTCTGATTTTGAATAGATCTTTAAATATTCCTTCTCATAATCCAGTGAGCCTTCATACAGATAAGGGAAATCCCGAAAAACTGTGATACGGAGCTTCGCCAGATCATCAAAAACAGATGCAATGGCGTTGCCTTGTTTGGTTACAAAAGTGAGAGGCATAAGTTCGGGGCTTTCGGCTGTCAGCTATCGGCAGTCAGTTTTTGGCCAGTTTTGAGTTTCTTGATTTACTGGGATATGGTATGGATAAAATATAGTTCTTATCCAAAATCTGACAGCCGAAAGCCGACAGCCTAAGAAACCAGTTTAATCCAATGTTCCAAATTATAATATGTCGTTACCCGACTTATTTTTCCATCCGTAACTTCCAAAAAGGCAGCGGCAGGTATAACGTATTTTTGTCCATAAGCTTCCGGGAAGCCTTCATCAGCCTTTTTATAAATCCCGTTCACGATAAATTCAGCGGAAATTCTCTTGTCGCTTGGTTCTGTGAAAAATACGATATCGGTCAGTGTTTCCTCATACGAATCATCCATCATTTTCATGAATTCCGTAAACTTTTCGATACCAACTCTGGCTTCGCCCTGATTTGGTTCGTGGCGGACTTCCGGATGAAGGAGGGCAAGCATGCCGTCAAAGTTTTTTTCGTTGAATGCGTTGTAATATTGTTTTACGATGTCTAATGCAGCCATTCAGAAAGAAGTTTTAGTAAGAACGTTTTAACAAAGATAGGTTTCGTCTTATGGATTAAAAGGTTTTTTGGTCAAAGAAACCTGTCCGTTTGCGTCTTTTTCATATTTAGCGACACAATTTTGCTGAAACGGCGTATCAAAATTTGGCTCTTCCAATTTGATCGAGGCAGGTGCAGGCTGACCTTCCTGGAAAAAGAAAACTTTGGTATTTCCATATTTGGTATAGGGCATCAGATCACCATATTTCTGCATTTCCTCCCAAGGCTCACCCTGAACCGTAACAGCATAAATCCGCAAAATCGGTCCTGTATTATTTGGATTCCTGTATAACGCAACTTCCTTAAAATTACCTTTCAGATCATTTACGGTAGGCTGAGAGGTGGAATCGTAAATGATATAGCCAATTAAAATGGCAATAACGCCCGCAATAATGTACTTAACTTTCTTCATAATATTTGTAGGTTATACAGAGCGGACGCCGCGCGGAACCACAGAGCTAAAAAGAGGGACACAGAGTTTTTCTTTATCCCAAAATAAAACTCTGTGTAGCTCTTTTTTTTCTCTGTGGTCATCTGTGTAACCTCAGAAATAAGAACAAAATTCATTTATCAGACACCCCCGCGCTTTCGAAGCTGGCCATTTCGTTTAAAAATGCCACTGCACTTTTTAACAAAGGATACGCCACGGCGCAGCCTGTTCCTTCTCCCAGCCGCATATCCAGGTTCAATAACGGTTTTACACTTAATTTTTCAAGCAAAAGTTGATGGCCTTTTTCTTCCGACTGGTGACAGAAAATCGCGAAATCTTTGATAGCAGGATTTAGTTTGAAAGCGCATAAAAAAGCGGCCGAAGCGATAAAGCCATCCACCATCAAAACCATTTTCTCCTCAGCTGCTGCCAGAAATGCGCCGCACATCATCGCAATATCAAAACCGCCGAAAGTTTGTAAAACCTGCATTGGATCCGATAAAACTTCTGCATGATTTGAAATTGCTTTTTGAAGTATGTTGATCTTGTTTTGATATTGATCAGGATTCACGCCGGTCCCTTTTCCAACACAATCTTCAATGGGAATATCAAGTAATTTGCTCATGATCACGGCTGCGGAGGAGGTATTTCCAATACCCATTTCTCCAAAACCAATCACATTACAGCTGGTTTTTAAAATGTTTTTTACAATCTCTTTTCCCTTTTTAATCGCCAGTTGACATTCTTCTTCTGTCATAGCAGATTGATTTAAAAAACTTTTGGTGCCGTGATTAATTTTAGCGTTAATAAGCTTTTCGTTAGGCTCAAAATCATGGTCAACACCGGCATCAACCAGGGCGAGTTCGATATCATTTTGTTTGGTAAAAACATTAATTGCCGCCCCGCCGTTGAGAAAGTTCAAAACCATTTGAAAGGTAACTTCGGAAGGATAAGCACTGACGCCTTCGTTAGCAATTCCATGGCTAGCCGCAAAAACGACGATATGTGGTTTGACTAAACTTGGCGTCAAAGTTTCCTGAATCAGCGCAATTTGTAGAGCCACTGCTTCAAGTCTACCCAGCGCGCCCAGAGGTTTTGTTTTATTATTTATCTTATGCTGTATCTGTTCTCGTAAAGTCATAGTTCTGAATTTTAGGTTACACAGAGAACCACGGAGTTAAAAAGAGATACACAGAGTTGTCTCTTTGTCTCAAAAATAAAAACTCTGTGTTCCTCTTTTGAGCTCTGTGAAACTCTGTGTAACCTAACCTTTTAAATTTAGTGCTAAGCCGGAGACCATGAAGATGGCTTCTTCAGCCTTGCCAGCCACATATTGATTTGCCCATCCCTGCAAATCTGTAAACTTTCTCCCAATCTCCGTTTCTGCATGTACTCCCATTCCAATTTCGTTTGAGATGATGATGAAAGTGCCGGAAAGTTTTGCAATCGCATCGATCTCTTCTTTAAATGCAGTCAGCGATTTATTGATATTGTTGTCAAAAGCGACGAACAAATTCGTTAACCAAAGCGTCACACAATCGATCACAACGACCTGATTTTCAATGGGAAGTTTGTGAATATTTGTTTCCGATTCGTAGGTCGTCCATTCGGGGCCGCGTTCGTTTTTGTGTAATTGAACACGTTCGGCAAAATTGTCGTCCCAGATATGTGCCGTCGCAACATACACCGGAGATTTGCTCAGCTGCAAAGCTTTTTCCTGTGCAAAACGGCTTTTCCCGCTGCGTGCGCCTCCGGTGATGTAGATGATCATTTTTCTTCCGGCGCTTTAAAACGTTTGTATAAAAACAACTGCCATTTCTCCTCCGCAACGCCTGCTTTGTCCATTTCGGCCCTCGCTAATGTGAAGAATAAATCCGATAAGCGGTTGATATAGGCAGGAATCGCCTCGTGAACCGTATCGGTTTTGATCAGCGAAACGAGTCTGCGCTCTCCTCTGCGCATTTGCGTGCGCGCGACATGGCATAAGGCAGAAACTTCATTTCCACCAGGAAGCAAAAAATAGTCAGAAGGAGACGTCATTTCTGATTCCAATGTATCAATCCAGTTTTCGCAAAACTCAGCGCCATCTTCCGGCATTGGATTTTTGTTTTCTTTTTTTGCATCCGAAGGACGGGCAAGATGTGACATCATATCCATCAAATCTTTCTGGATCTTGTGCAGATTTGGCTGCCATGCGTGATCATTTCCCAACTTTACACGAAGTAATCCGATTGTTGAGTTGGCCTCATCCAGCGTTCCTAAACATTCAATCCGGACGTCATCTTTTGAAACGCGGCTTCCACCAAAAAGCCCTGTCGTACCTTTGTCGCCTTTTTTTGTATATATTTTCATTTATAAAAAAATCGATTTTAGATTTTATTTGTTGGTTTAATCTGTTGTAAATCAGTAAGTAATTCGCTGATCGTTAAATATCTTTTAGTTGTTAATCCGTCATTAAACTCCCAGACAGGATTTTCAACATCTTCCGAAATTTTAATTTTATTCGGTAAATCCGGATTATCACTTACCACAATATCCTCCCGTTGCAACGCACGTTTCGTCCAGAAAGCAAGATTATTTTTTCCGGATAAATAAATAGGAGTGGAGGCCGCTTCTTTGTGAATGGTGAACGTGCCGGTATTTCTGTCAAAATGGAAGCCATTTTTGATAAAAGCCGCTTCAAAACTTCCGTTCAAAACCAGATCTTCGGGTACACCGGAAACGAGTTTTCCATCCTGATGCATTAGCCAAAGTTTATCTGCCGCCTGGAGTGCGAGATCCAGCTCATGCGTTGAAAGTAAAATAGCTTTGCTGGTTTGCCGGGCCAGATTATGCAGTAATCGCATCATTTCAACACGGTTAGGCAGGTCCAGATGCGCCGTTGGCTCATCCAGCAAAATCAGTCTGGTATCCTGCGACAATGCCCGGGCCAGCATCACTTTTTGCCGCTCACCGTCGCTCAGTTCATTCATCCGGCGGTTGGCATATTGTTTTGTATCAGTCGCATCCATCGACCAGCTGATTTTTTCTTTATCCAAATCGGATAACGATCCCAGCCAACCTGTATAAGGCGTTCGTCCAAGCGCGACAAGTTCGCTGACCGTGATGTTTCCGGTATCAATACGTTCTGTCAAAACAAGGCTCAGTTTTTGCGCAAGATCAGCAGGTTTTAGATTTGTTAATGATTCATGATCAATCAGAATTTCTCCTGAAAGCATGGGCTGCAAACCAGAAAGCGTTCGCATAAGCGTAGATTTTCCAGCTCCATTTGGGCCTAATAAACATACGAGTTGTCCGGGAAATAAATCCAGATTCAGCGATTCTGAAACGATTCGGGGGAGCCTTTTTCCAGCTTTATAGCCGATGGATAAATTTCTGGCGGTAAGTATCGGCGAATCGTTCATGAGAAAGAAGAACGTAAATTATTTCGACTGACAATCACCCAAATCACAACCGGCGCACCTAATAATGAGGTGACCACATTGATAGGCAAAACGGTCTGCGTTCCCGGCATTTGTGAAATAATATCGCAAACAAGCATCAGCACTGTTCCAACCAGACAGCAACAAGGGATCAAAATCCGGTGATCGGAAGTGCCTAAAAGCGCGCGGGTGATATGCGGAATGGCGATGCCGACAAAACCAATCGGGCCGCAGAAAGCGGTGATACTGCCGGTAAGCAAGCTGGTACTGGCCATGATAATGAAACGGGTTTTTCCAACAGTCAGACCCATGCTTCGCGCATAATTTTCTCCTAGTAACATGGCGTTTAATGCTTTGGAAGAGACAAAGGCGATAAGCAAACCAAGTATGACAACACCGGAAAGTACGTATAAATGATACTGGACAATCCCGCCCAGTGAGCCGAAAGTCCAGAGAATATACTCCTGCAACTGTTCCGGCTGACTAAAATATTGCCAGATACTGATCACGGAAACGGTGATCGTCCCGACCATCACGCCGACGATCAATAATATAACATTGTCTTTAATCCGCCCTGCAATGAGCAAAACCATAGACAAAACCAATGCGGCACCAAGCGAAGCCATGACGACAATCAACCAACTTCCGGAAACGCCCAGTTGACGGATGGCATAAATGCTGGCCGTACTGCCGCTTGTCAACATCACGGCCGCAACGCCCAAACCGGCCCCGGCAGTTATGCCCAATTCTGACGGACCGGCCAGTGGATTTCTAAACAAAGTCTGCATTTGCAAACCGCTGACGGATAATCCGCAGCCTACCAGAATGGCCGTAATCGCTTTTGGTAATCGTATTTTTTCGATAATAAACAACCAGGCAGTCGTATCCGATTCTCCTGAAAAGACAATTCTCACCACTTCTCCGAAAGGTATACTCACCGATCCCAGCATGATATCCAGCATAAAAAATAGCACAGCCAAAACCGACAAACCAATAATGATCAGTCGCCGGAAATTGGAAGAGGATTGAGAAACAAGTTGCATAATCAATGTTTAAATCAGCTGAGATGTTTTAGTAGCAATAGCCGAAAGCTGACCGCCGACAACCTATTTCACCTGCTTATAATAAACCAACTCATGTTCAGGAAGTAATTCCGGATGTAAAATTTTGATCAGATCTGCCAAAACAATCTGCGGATTTACAGCGCCCGATTCCCAATAGTCATTCGAGCCGCGACTGTTTACACGTTTGTTATAACTGTAAATCTGTCCGGTTTTATAGGCTTTGAAATCCGTGTAACGAGAATCCTTCGCCAGGATTTCCTTCTTGTTGTCGTAGTTACTGATTCCCACATTCAGCCAATAGTCAGCAGTCAATGCAATAGGATATACAGCCTCAAAATTAAGCGCTAAACTACCCGTTGCTTTGGTATTATTCCAATGGTAATCAGCGCCTGCGTCCCGGAAAAACTGTGCCATATAACTATTCCCATTCGGAACAAACCATGAATCTTTGGAATTCATACCGGTAATGATGCTCGGTTTTGCTTTCACCTTTTGAGATAAAACCGCAAGACGTTTGTATTCTTCTTCCATTTTGGCAAATTTCTTATTGACAAAATCTTCCCTGTTTAGCAGTGCGGCTAAAAGTTTTACCCATTCAGCACGGCCTAATGGCGTTGTTTCTACCCATTCTGAATTAATCAATACAGGAATTCCTGCTGCGTTCAAAGTGGTATATCTTTCCATTTTTGAAACCGGACTTCCGGTTGTCATCACCAAATCAGGATGCATGGTGATCAGTTTTTCCTCATTCAATCCCTGGTCTTTTCCAACTTCGGCCATTTTGCCAGCCTCAATTTTTTTGATAATTTCAGGATTCGAGACATATTTCAGGTTACCAAGTCCGGTTACGATTTTCTCTTCACCCAAAAGTCCCACCAAACCGACATGCATGGACGACATCGCAACGAGGCTGCGAATGGGGATTTCGATAAATTGACTGTTGGCATAACCCTTCGGCTTTTTGGTGCCGCGCTGCAATAAAACATACCTGGCCGTATCCGTGCTTTTTTCAAAAGGACTTAAAACATTGATTACCTTATAATTGTCGTGATATTCAATCGTGAAGCCCTTAGCATGATGAATCTGGATTTTCTCGGAAAAATAATCTTTCCCGGAAGAAGCCGTTTCTGCGCTTTCGGTCAGGTTTGAAGAGGTGCCGCAGCTTGTAAGAAATAGTAATGTCGCGAAAAACAATGCCACGAAACGGGCAGTTTTACTGAAATGAGAAAGTCGCGCATAGTCATAGCGAACTTCCTGAAAGGAGGTTTTCTGTTTTTGTGTCATTTGTGCTGCAAGCCTTTCTTCCGAAAGCGTTGCGTGTTAAGTGAAAAGGCAGGTCTTCTGACTCGTTCCATTCCCTCTGACGCCTTCCCAGTTTAATTTTGAATGATAGAATGTTGGAGTGAGAGAATGTGTTGCAATTAGCCATTATTCACTCATTCTATCATTCACTCATTCAATCATTGCCCCAGTGGCTTTTGCCATGAATGTTTTTATGAACTTACAGCAGCGGAGACTGTTCCGGACTTTCACCGGTATTCCCTTTTAAAGTAACCTGATTTTTTTAAATCCGGAATACTACCCTGATGGGTGCAAAACTACTAAGATTTGCGTCGTGATTGTGATTTGGCCGGAATAATTCTAGCGGAGTGTCTGAATGGCTTTGTTTTGGGTCAATTTTTCCAAAATGAAATTTACTCTTTTATCGACACTGCAATATGGTAGTTCTATGATTGAATATCCGGCAGACTGATACGTTTCGGTCAGCATCTGATAAATTTCCCTGGCTTCTTCAAAGGTTTGCCAGCGTTCGTCGTCGTTAATGTAAATGGTTTCCCAGGGCGGAGCCATGAAAATATTGGGATGATAAGGATAGTTTTTAATTGCGTTATGGTATTGAGTTTTTACCTCTAAATTTCCAACTTTCAGGTAAGCTACAATATCAGGAATAGCTCTGTCGAAAAACGTAAAACCTGTGACGGATAACGATTTTTTGTATTCGTCAACCATACGCGCCAATGCCAGTTCTGCAAAGGAGGAAAGATTTTTCCATGGTAAATTTTCTGTTTCTAAAATAACCTGTTCCTGAATGAGCTGACGAGAAATTTCGTCAGAACAATTAAAACCCTGAGTTTTTAAGGCATTTAACAGCGTAGTTTTTCCTGATCCCGGACCGCCGGAGATGACAATTGCATTCATAGGGTTAATTCACCAAATATTATTTCCGACGAAAGAAAATGCTATAATGATCATAACAACCATTAAAAAACAACTTTTATGATTGATCGAAATAACGCTTCGGACCTCTTCCGGTTTTATTGTCCGATCATTCTCTCCGATAAAAGGTTTATCAACCCACTTCCCATGATACACATTTGGACCGCCGAAACGACAATCCAGAATTCCTGCCAGGGCAGATTCGGGGTAACCGGAATTTGGACTTTTATGTTTGTTGCCATATTTAAACACAAATTTTAAACCGCGTGAACTGGATGTTACAATAATCATTAATAACGCCGTGATACGTGCCGGAATAAAATTCGCAACATCATCCAGGCGAGCAGCAAACTTTCCAAATTGTTCATACTTATCACTCCGGTAACCAATCATGGAATCCATGGTGTTAATCATTTTATAAACCATCATAGCCGGAACGCCGCCGATCGCGTAGAATAATAAGGGCGCGATGACACCGTCGCTCAGGTTTTCCGACATGGTTTCAAATACGGCTACACGGATTTGCTGTGCGCTTAATTGTGAAGTATCCCGGCCGACGATGCGGGATAATTGTTTTCTGCCTGCTTCCAAACCTTCTTTTTCCAAAACTAAAAATACATTTCGTCCTTCTGTGATCAATGCATTATTCGCTAAACCATACCAGACCCAAATGCTATTGATCGTTATAAAAAGCCAAATGTTGATATGTAAGAGTATTTCGTTTAAAAAATAAAAAAAGATAAATGTGAGCAGACAAAGGCTGATTGCAAGTAACATTCCCTTCAAAAATCGGTATGGATTTTTGTTTAACAATTTGTCGCCAGCAGCAATGGCATTTCCAAAAACACGAATTGGATGAGGCCAGTTATCAGGATCGCCGATAATCAAATCCAGAATATACCCGAAAACCAACGGAGCTATGATCAGTAATTTCTCCATTCGTCGAGGGCTTCGATTAATAAATTATTCTTTTCAGGCGAGAGGGTAGCTACGCGAAAATATTGTTTTGTTAAATCTCTGAAATTACTTGCATCACGAATCAGCAGTCCGTGTTTTTCAATCAAAAACTGTTTCAGTTTTGCTGCATCGTCTTTCAGTGTTTCTACCAGAAAAAAATGTGTTGTACTTTGATAAATTGTCAATGAGGAATTCTGACCAAGTTCTTGGACAAAATTTTCTTTTTCTGATAACAAATCCTGCAAGGGAATTTGAATTTGCTGATAATTTTCAAAAATGAACTTCCCGGCATGCAGCGCCATCGTGTTCACTGTCCATGGTTGTTTTAGATCTTTCAATTTAGAAATTAAAACTTCGGCGGCGACAATATAACCCAGTCGTAATCCCGGAATTGCATAAGCTTTCGTAAGCGAATGCATGATCAGCAGGTTTGGATATTTGCCAATTAAAGGGATGGAGGAATTGATTTGCACTGTGAAATCGATAAAAGCTTCATCAATGACAAAAAGTGTTTCAGGATTTTGCTGAACCCAACTTTCGAGTTGAGTAAATGCAGTTCCACTGGGATTATTAGGATTACAAATGAAAACCAGATCGGTTGACAACACAGGAAATTCCTCGATTTTGGACCATCTCAAAAATGTTAGATCATGCTGATATAATTTACAGGCATCTTCATACTCAGCAAAGGCAGGCGTAATGATCGTTGTTTTTTTACCAGAAAAAGCCTGGGCTATCAGATATATGCTTTCAGTTGTTCCGCTATTGATTAAAATCTGATTTGAGTTTAAGTGATGATGCTCCGCCACCATTTCACATAAACTTTCAGCCATCACTTCCGGGTAACGATTAATCTCTGACCATTGCTCAAAAATATATTCTTTCAAACCCAACGGTTCGCCTCCATACCAGACATTGGTACTGAAATCTGCAATGATTTTTTTGGAGTATCGGTACGAGTCGTCACCGTGGCCTTGTAACATAGATTTTTTATTTATTCCAGACTTTTATAAATCATTTCCATATCCACATGGGCACGGATATGATCTGCCAGCCGGTCGTATTGTAATTCTTTAAATTCCTGATAATTGAAAGTTTCGGCTGATTTATCTGTTGAAAAGTCGGCTAATAAATCTTCAATCACCACCGCATTATCCAGAATTCCATGCAGATAAGTTCCCCAGCAATTTTTGTTTAAGAAATAACCATCAGGTTTCCCGTTCGATAAAATGGTAACCGGCGAATCAAGATCAGCGGTCGTTTCGCCCATATGAATTTCATAGCCGGTACAAACTTCCGGATTTTCACGATATCGAAATTCTTGCTGCAATGTGGTTTTTATTGGTTTTAAAATTGTTTTTACAGGAAGTAAACCAAGTCCGGGCATGGATTCCAGCGAGCCTTCCACCTTATCGGGATCTTCAATCAGTTCGCCCATCATTTGATAACCGCCACAAATTCCAATAACTTTTTTGCCATTTTTATGCGCTTTCACAATTGCTGATGCTGCGCCGTTATTTTTAATCGTTAATAAATCATCAAGCGTATTCTTACTTCCGGGAATGATGATGATATCGGCTTTTGCAATTTCATCTGGTTGCAAAGTATAGAATAAATGTACGCGCGGATCTATTTCCAGCCGGTCGAAATCAGTAAAATTCGATAGTCGTTTTAGTAAAATGACTGCAATATTTATTTTTCCCTCTGTTGTGGTATTGAATTTATTTTGAAGCGAAACGGAGTCTTCTTCTTCGATATGGATGTCTTTGAAATAAGGCAAAACACCGACGACAGGAACGCCGGTTAACTCTTCCAGCATTTTTTTTCCATCTTCAAAAAGTCGAGCGTCGCCGCGAAATTTGTTGACGATAATTCCTTTGAGACATTGCCGCTCTTCCGGTGTCAGTAAAGCAATCGTACCATATACACTTCCAAAAATTCCGCCCCGGTCAATGTCCCCAATGAGATAAGTTGCTGCACCGGCATGAAGTGCCATCCGCAGGTTTGTGATATCTCGTTTTTTTAAGTTTAATTCAGAAATGCTGCCGGCTCCTTCCATAACGATTGGGGCGTAAAGGGCAGAAAGTCTATCGTAAGCTTGTGTCACGGCCTCAAATAATTCTTTCCGGTCGGTGGTTTTGAAATATTCGTATGCCGACTGATTTCCAACAGGTTTTCCATTCAAAATGACCTGGGAAGACTGGTCGTTGGTTGGTTTCAACAAAACCGGATTCATATCGGTATGGCAGGGAATGCCTGCTGCTTCGGCTTGTACAGCCTGGGCTCTTCCCAGCTCCAAACCGTCGGGTGTAACGTAACTGTTCAAAGACATATTCTGTGCTTTGAACGGTGCAGGCTGATAACCATCCTGCTTAAAAATCCTGCAAAATCCTGCACATATGACGCTTTTGCCGACATCGGAAGCAGTGCCGACGAACATGATTGGTTTTGTGAGGATGCGGGAGGTTGACATTGGTTTAGAAAATCTTGTGAATATAATTTTATTGGTAAACTAATAGTTGTCCATTGGGAATCAATCCCAACGGGATGATAGTATTATAGTTATGGGGCGCTTAGAAGCAAAGTGCTAACCCGGAACGGGTGGCAGATTCTTTATCAAATTTCTTGTCGAATCACATGCCACCCGTTCCGGGTTAAATTAGTTCGGTTTGGCTCATAACTATAATACTGTCATCCCTTCGGGATTGCTATTTAATAATACGCCCTGAAATAGTAACTGTGATATTTTCCGAAGAAAGCTCTTCAAGCGATAAACATTCTGCCCCCATCACTTTCGCCATCTCGGCAGCTTTTCCAAAACGAAGGTAATTGTTTTCAGTATCGAGCACCAAAGCAGGTATGTTGTTTTGGAATAACTGCCCGGATATTTGCAAAGTTTGCTGCCAGGCATCACCTCCTCCCGGAAGGGGCACATTTGCTTTTCCATCGCTCAGAATCACCAAAAGCGGTTTCAGATCTTTATCCGGATTTAATTTATTGATTACCTGAATTGCCATTTGCAGCGCATGAGGCAAAGGTGTTCTGCCGCCCGTTGGCAAATTTTGCATGGCTTGTTCCGCCTGTTCAACGCTGTAAGTTGGCTCCAAAAGCAACTGCGCCTCCACACCTCGGAAAGAAATAACACCGACCATATCTCTTCTTTGGTAAGCATCAGTCAACAAACTCAGCACACTTCCTTTAACAGCTTCCATTCGACTACTCGCCGCCATAGATCCCGACGCATCGACAACAAATAGAATTAAATTTCCAGTTTTTCCTTTTCTGATTTTTTGATGCAGATCATTTCGTGTAATCTGAAAATCATCCTGATCACGAATTAGGGCGGCTTGAACTGTTGCCATGACCGAAACATCCGTTGGACATTGATCAGGTATCGCCCTTAATTCAGGCCCACGATTTGTATTAATTGCCTGACTTCTCCGTCCTTCCGGCATTTGGTGGGAAACCGGATTTAAATCAACCTTGAAATTGGGCGCTTCTTTTTGAGGTGCTATGCCAAATACTTGTTCTTGTTTCGAGGAAGTTAAGTCTTGATTATTTGTATCGTCATCATCAGGCAACAGACTCTTAGTCTGTTGGTCTTTCTCTTCTTGCGGTTCTGGTTGATTATCCTGTTGCGGCTGATTTTTTTGCTCCGGTTGTTCCTGCTGCATTAATTCATCCAGCCTGTTATCCCGTTTACTATTTCCTTCAAACGGTTTTTTACGTTGCCTGTGAATGAGTGCCAGCTCAGCAGCCTGACGAACATCATCCGCGGTAACCGTAGTTCGTTTATCCAAAGCTGCTAACGTAATGGCTGTTTTATACATCACAATATCTGCCCGCAGACTTGTCACATTTAATTCTGTACAAAGCTGACTGATCAAAGTCAATAATCCATCCGGTAAAACAACAGATGGTAATAACTGCTGAGCCGTTTTAATTTTATCCTGCAAATTTTTCTGAACGGCAGACCATTGAGCAGAAAAATTTCCCGGGTCATTTTCAAACTGTATTCTCCTGCGTACCACTTCCGTTCTTTCCACTATATCACGCGGGGCTTCCACATCAACCATCAAGCCAAAACGATCCAGAAATTGCGGACGAAGATTTCCTTCTTCCGGATTCATCGTACCGATCAAAGTAAATTTTGCCGGATGACTTTCCGAAAGTCCGTCGCGCTGGATTGTGTTAACACCCATCGCAGCCACGTCTAGCAGAACATCAACTAAATGATCAGCAAGCAGATTTACTTCATCAATATATAAAACCCCGCGGTGTGCAGCTGCCAATAATCCCGGCTGTAATCTTTTCTTTTTTTCTGACAAAATACCTTGCAGATCTAGACTTCCCAGAACGCGGTCTTCGGTTGCGCCAAGGGGAAGATTTACAAAAGGGACTGGAATTTCTTCTATATCAACAGGACATTCACCGCAAACATCCTGCGAATCGTTTTTCTGAAATGTGAATGGAAAGGTTTCATTTTTAGGAATTAACGGCATTATTTCAGCTAATCCTCTCGCAGCAGTGCTCTTTGCCGTACCTTTTTCTCCTCTGATCAATAAACCTCCAATCGACGGGTTTATAGCGCATAACAGCAACGCACGCTTTAATTTTTCCTGTCCAACCAAGGCAGCAAAAGGGTATTTCATAGAGAAGAAAATTAATTTCACATTTCCCATGTCGTTAGGGGAATCGTAAAATTAGGTAAACAAACGCAGAGTTAACGGAGTTTTTGCGCAGTGTTACGCACAGTCAAAGTTAAACTCATTTAACTCTGCGGTCAACTCCTGTACTTCTGCGTTTAAATTTAAATTCAGATGTAGGCAAGCATTTTGGTTACATTATTTAAGCCCATTTGAATCGTGTCAACCGATTTTGTGCCATGATAATATCCATTTATATGCAGCTCATCGTAAACGTTAACCAGCAGTCTTAGAAGCTTCTTATCGTATTTTCGCACCCGGTTGGTGTAATCTTCGATGCTTTTAGGTTTAATGAATTTGACTCCTTCTTTTTTTTGTAAATATTCATCCAGAATTAGCAAGGCAGCTGAATAAGCCGTCCCCGCAGCCATTTTAACATATTTAACATCAGCATATAATCCGTCCGTTTTTCCTGCTTTTTCGCTCAGAATTTCTTTTGCGTTTTGCAGGTCGCGGGCAGCTTCTTCGGCAGGAGAAAGTAAGTTGTCTTGATTCTGAATGGCCATATCAATAGGAATTGAAAAGAATTTATTGATTTGACTCCAAATTTTAAAAAAGTCATTTCAAAAATAACATAATTTCCCTTCTTATCTGGTCAGGTTTTGCGGTTTAATATTGGCATACTTTTATTGAAATTTTGGTTATGGCGACACAATCACTTTTACAATTCACCGGCAAAAGCATTTACTGCTCCCAGGCAGATGCGCACATAGATCCCTGGATACCCGTGGACCGAGCGATCATCACACATGCCCATAGTGACCACGCTCGTTGGGGAAGCAAACATTATCTGGCGCACAAGGATAGTGAGCCTATTTTAAGACTTCGTCTTGGCCCGGATATTTCTTTGCAGACGGTTGAATATGGTGAAAAGTTTGTGATCAATGGTGTCGTTTTTTCATTACATCCTGCCGGGCATATCATCGGTTCTGCCCAGGTTCGGGTTGAATATAAAGGTGAGGTTTGGGTGGCAAGCGGTGATTACAAACTGGAAGATGACAAGTTTTGCGTGCCTTTTGAACCCGTAAAATGTAACGTATTTATCACCGAGTCAACCTTTGGTTTGCCGATCTACAAATGGCAGCCGCAACAGGAAATTTATTCGGAAATAGATAACTGGTTTGCACAAAACCGGCTTGAAGATAAAGCCAGTATTCTGATGGGTTATTCATTAGGAAAAATGCAGCGTATTTTAAAAGGAATTCAATTGCCTGATGGGCCAATATACGCACACGGAGCTATTTATACACTTAACGAAAGGTTGAGACAAGCCGGACATGATTTGCCGGAACTCACTTTGGTCACCAAAGAAACGGACAAAAAACTCTTCCGCGGATCATTGGTTTTAGCACCTCCATCGGTTGACAGCAGTACCTGGATACGAAAATTTAATCCTTATTCGCTCGGTTATTGTTCTGGTTGGATGGCTTTGCGTGGCGCGAAAAACCGCCGGGCCGTCGATCAGGGATTTATTTTAAGTGATCACGTAGATTGGCCTGATCTGAATACTGCGGTAATTGAATCTGGCGCCGAGAAGGTATATGTCACGCATGGTTATACCAGTATTTTTTCAAGATGGTTGAATGAAAATGGTATTGAGGCTGGTGAGGTGACAACCATGTATGGAAATGAAGAGGAAACAGAGGATAGGGCAACGGGTGATGGCCCGGAAGCAGAGGGAATTGAGAACAATAAAAATCTATCCCCAATTCCGGATGATCCGGATCTGAAACTAAGCTAACCGCTAAAAGCCAACAGCTAAATATGAAACAATTCGCTGAACTTTTCATGAATCTGGACCGGACCAACAAAACCAATGCAAAGGTAGAGTTGATGAAGAATTATTTTCTCTCCGCGTCGGATGAAGATAAAATGTGGGCACTGACTTTGTTTACGGGTCGCCGGCCTTCATTTAAAGTAAATCGTACACAAGTTAAAGAATGGGCGGCTGCGGAAGCCAATATTCCAATGTGGCTTTTCCAGGAAAGTTATCAGAGCGTAGGCGATCTGGGTGAAACGATTTCGCTGATTTTGCCCAGAAACGAGTCTGACGATTCTGATAAATCTTTGACCGAATGGTTTTATTATCTGGGCTTATTACCCAAAATGACAGACGAAGAAAAACACGATCATATTCTTCAGGCCTGGTCTGAGCTGTCGCAGCACGAGACCTTTGTTTTTAATAAATTATTGATGGGCAGTTTTCGAATCGGGGTTTCACAGACGCTTGTTGTCCGTGCTTTGGCTGAGGCGACTTCTACGGATTCTAACGTAATTGCCCACCGGGTGATGGGTAAATGGGATCCGCTGGAAACGACTTTTGAAAAACTGATTTTGCACGAAGGCGAAAATGATAATGCGTCAAGACCTTATCCGTTTTTTCTGGCTTATCCGATTGAGGGCGATGTTTCCAGTTTAGGCAATCCCGAAGATTGGTTTGTAGAATGGAAATGGGATGGCATACGCTCCCAGATTATTTATAGAAATAATGAATTGTTTATCTGGACAAGGGGTGAAGAATTATCAACGGATAAATTTCCAGAATTGCATTTTTTGAGTTCCGTTTTGCCGAATGGTACTGTTCTGGATGGAGAAATTGTAAGTTATATCGATAACAAGCCAATGCCATTCAATGTTTTACAAACGCGGATTGGCCGGAAGAATCTATCGAAAAAAGTACTGGAAGAAGCTCCTGTCGCTTTTATTGCCTATGATATCATGGAGGCAAATGGTGTTGATATCAGGAATTTAAGCCAGATGCAACGTAGAGCACAGTTGGAAGAAATTCATAAAAACATGCCGGTACAGTCAGTTTTCAATCTTTCTCCCTTGGTTGAGTTTAAAAAATGGAGCGAATTGCATGATCTGCATCCGACATCCCGCGAAAATATTGCGGAAGGTTTTATGATCAAAAGAATAAACAGTACCTATCAGGTCGGACGGAAAAAGGGGGACTGGTGGAAATGGAAAATTGATCCGTTAAGTGTTGACGCCGTTTTGATATATGCCCAAAAAGGATCAGGCCGCAGAGCTGAACTTTTCACCGATTATACTTTCGCAGTTTGGGGTGATGATGGAAAATTAGTCCCTTTTGCCAAAGCTTACTCAGGATTAACCGACGTCGAAATTGGTCAGGTTGATTATTTTATCAAACGCAATATTGTTGAAAAATTTGGTCCGGTTAGAACTGTTAAGCCTGAGCTGGTTTTTGAAATTGGTTTTGAAGGGATTAATGAATCGACGAGGCATAAGTCGGGTATTGCAGTTCGGTTTCCCCGGATTTTGAGGTGGCGGAAGGACAAGAAAGCTGCGGAGGCCGATACTTTGGAGAGTTTGAAGGGGATATTGGAGTTGTATAAATAATTATTTAAACAATTTAAATAAATATATAAATATTTAGTCTACAAATTTAATACTTAATATTAAATTTGTAGAGATGATAAAGCGAAGATTAGAAGAGACTGTAAAGAGAGCCTTGCAAAACAATGCTTCCGTAGCCCTGATGGGACCCCGTCAAGTTGGGAAAACTACTATCGCATTAGATCTGACGGAATCTCTTCCATCTATTTATTTAGATCTGGAAAATCGTACAGATTTAGACAAAGTCAAGGATATCCATGTATTCCATGATGCCAATAGAGATAAACTGATTGTGTTAGATGAAGTTCAGAAACTGCCTGAGATATTTGCAGAATTACGTGGAATAATTGATCGTGAGCGAAGAAAAAATAATAGGAATAGCTTATTCTTATTTCTTGGATCAGCATCAATAGACCTTTTGAAACAATCCAGTGAATCTTTGGCCGGCAGAATTTCATATATGGAGCTTCATCCAATAGATGTTCTGGAATATACTGAGGGTGAACAAAATAAGATTAATAACTTATGGCTACGTGGGGGCTTTCCAGAAAGTTTGTTAGCCGATTCAGACCATCTTAGCGGGGAATGGAGAAATAATTTTATCAAAACTTATTTGGAAAGAGATATTCCCCAACTTGGGCCCAGAATACCTGCCGCTACTCTGGAAAGATTTTGGACTATGCTTGCTCATCATCAGGGAAGTGTCTTTAATGCCTCTCATCTGGCTAGGAATCTCGATATATCAAGTGTTACAGTGGGTAGATATTTGGATCTTATGACGGATCTGCTTTTGGTGAGAAGGTTGCAGCCTTGGATCTATAATACCAGCAAGCGCTTGATTAAAAGTCCTAAGGTTTATGTAAGAGACAGCGGAATTACACATTCATTGTTAAATATTGAAGACTTTAATTCTTTATTAGGACACCCCGTTATCGGCACAAGTTGGGAAGGGTTTGTTATTGAAAACATAATCAGTGTAATTCCGCCCAATTTAGCTCGTCCTTATTATTATGGAAGTCCGGGTGGTGCCGAAATTGATTTACTAATTGAATTTAATGGCGGAGCAAAATGGGCAATTGAAATAAAAAGAAGTGCCTCCCCGAAATTATCCAAGGGCTTTTACGTTGCCTGCGAGGATTTAAAGCCAAGCCGTAAGTTTGTCGTTTACTCCGGGAAAGATACTTTTCCGATGGGTGATGGAGTGACGGCAATTTCTTTGTTTGATTTGATGAAGGAAGTGTTAAATAGATAGATAATCTTATAAATATCTTTATGAGATTATCTGGAATAACATTTTTATATAGTCAAATGTAGAGTATTAATTCCACCACTAACTTCTCATCCCTTTTGACAAAATCCCGCGGACATATCATTGTTGAGCAATGGTTTAAATCAAAAAACTGGAAATGGGCGGCTTTCCAAAAGGAAGCTTCTGAGGCTTATCTTTCCGGGAAAAGCGGTCTGGTGAATGCGCCGACCGGAAGCGGGAAAACTTATTCTTTATGGATTCCTTTTTTGATCCGATATATCAATTCACTTCCCAAAAATCCCGGCAAGAGAAATAAAGGCTTACAGATTTTGTGGGTAACACCTTTGCGTGCTTTGTCAAAAGATCTTTTCCGGAATATGGAAATTGCGGCACTGGAAATGAACCTGACATTGCGGATTGGCGTTCGTTCGGGCGATACCAGTACTAAGGAAAGGGCCAGCCAGAAAAAGCAAATGCCGGAAGCGTTGCTGATCACACCGGAAAGTCTACATCTTTTATTTGCACAAAAAGGGAACTCTGAAACGTTCAAAAATCTGCATACTATCGTCGTCGACGAATGGCATGAATTGATGGGAAGCAAACGTGGCACGCAAACCGAACTGGCAATTGCCAGATTACGTACCATAAATCCGGACCTTCAAACCTGGGGCATTTCAGCGACTATCGGAAATCTGGAAGAAGCGAAACAGGTTCTGGTCGGGATGGATTCTGCGGAGGAAGATACGATGATCATCAAGGCAAAAACACAGAAGAAAATTCTTGTCGAAAGTATACTGCCTGAAAAAGTGGAAACACTTCCCTGGGCGGGGTATATGGGGACGCGGCTGATTGACTATGTCGTTGATATTGTTCAAAAAAGTAAAACCACTTTACTTTTTACAAACACACGTTCGCAAACAGAAATCTGGTACCGGGTGATCATTGATAAATATCCGGAATTTGCGGGAATAATGGCGCTTCACCACGCATCCCTGGATCGTGAAATCCGGGATTGGGTGGAAGAATCCTTACATGCAGAAAAACTGAAACTGGTAATTTGTACCGCAAGTTTGGATCTGGGTGTCGATTTTCGTCCGGTGGATACAGTTATTCAGGTTGGAAGTCCGAAAAGTATTGCCCGGTTTATTCAGCGGGCCGGAAGGAGCGGGCACCAGCCAGGTGTGGCGAGTAAAATCTTTTTTTGTCCTACAAATGCATTGGAGCTGATCGAAGCGGTTTCCTTGCGTGACGGCGTTGAAAAACAGATCATCGAGGATCGTCCACCCGTAATTCATGCTTTTGATGTTTTAGCGCAATGGATGATCACGCTTGCTGTTGGTGAAGGTTTTGATGAAAAACAGCTGTTTGATGAGGTCAGGAATTGTTATGGATATCAGTTCATCAACCGGGAGGAGTGGGAGTGGCTTTTGGGGTATATTACAACCGGCAGCCCGTCGCTGGAAGTGTATGATGAATATAAAAAAGTTGAAAGAATCGATGGACTTTATAAAGTAACAAGTCGCCGGATCGCGCATCGTCATATGCTGAGTATGGGCACCATCGTTTCGGAAACCTCGCTGAAAGTGAAGTTGCAGCATGGACGGTATCTGGGTTCTGTCGAAGAATCTTTTGTAACCAGGATGAAAGCGGGTGATGTTTTTGTCTTTGCCGGAATGAGCGTAGAGTTTATCCGTATACATGAAATGACGGTAACTGTCAAAAAAGCGGAAGGGAAACGAGGATTTTTAGTCCGTTGGGCGGGAGGAAGGATGCCGTTATCGTCTCAATTGTCAGCCTTTATTCGCGACCGGTTATCCGATGCAATTGAAAATCCGCATAAGGAAAAGGAACTGGCAAAATTAAAACCACTTTTGGAATTGCAGCGCGAACGGTCGATGATCCCCAATGCGGGTGAATTATTGATCGAACAATGCGAGACCAAGGAAGGGCACCACATATTTATTTTTCCTTTTGAAGGCAGGCTGGTCCATGAAGGTATGGCCATTATTCTGGCTTACCGGCTCAGCAAATTGTCTCCGATCACTTTTTCGCTTGCGATGAATGATTACGGGTTTGAATTGCTGAGTGATCAATATGTGGATATGGAAAAAATTACAAAGGAAAATGACTTATTTTCGACGGCTCATTTGGTTGACGACATTTACCAAAGCGTGAATGCAACGGAAATGGCGAAGCGAAAATTCAGAGAGATTGCCGCCATTGCCGGACTGATGTTTCAGGGTTATCCTGGCAAATTTATGAAAACGAAGCAGGTTCAGGCATCAAGTTCGCTGTTGTTTACGGTGATGACGAAATATGAAAAAAATAACTTGCTGGTAAATCAGGCCTATCAGGAAGTTCTGACTTATCAGCTGGAAGAAGTCAGGATGAGGAAAGCGCTTGACAGAATTGCAACACAAAAAATAATTATCAAAAGGACGAGAAAGCCAACGCCTTTTTCGTTCCCTATTATGGTAGACCGGCTAAGGGAGCAATTGACTTCTGAAAAATTGGAAGACCGGATACAGAAAATGCTCAAACAGTATAGTGATGCAGATTGAAATTAGAAATAACCACTTTGATTTATTAACACAAAAGGCGATTTTTTGGCAGGAAAAACAAACATTACTTATCGGAGATTTACACCTTGGTAAAATCACACATTTCAGAAAAGAGGGGATAGCAGTGCCGCAACTTGCAGCAGGAAATAATTTTGAAAGACTCGATGAATTACTTCAAAACACGAATCCATCGCGTATCGTTTTTCTGGGTGATCTTTTTCATAACAAATACAATTCAGAGTGGGAAACTTTCTCGGAATGGAGGAAGAAGTATCATTTTGTTGAAATGATCATTGTGATCGGTAATCATGATGTTTTGCCGGTCAGTTTGTTTTTGGAAAATAATATTGAAGTTTATAAAAATGATTTTGAAGAAGAAAACTTCATTTTTACCCATCATCCAAAAGTCGAGCTGGATCCATTGAAATTTGTATTTGCAGGGCATATTCATCCGGTTTTTACATCTTATGGAAAAGGCCGTCAAAGGTTCCGGTTGCCGTGTTTTGTTGTGGATAAAAATCAGGCGATTTTACCAAGTTTTGGCGTTTTTACAGGGGGATTTGGGGTTGATCTGGTGGCAGGAAGAAAGATTTATATGTTGACGGAGGAACGGGTTTTTGCGGTTGGTTAATGGCGGATATTATTAAGTTATTATGTCACCCGTTCCGGGTTTTGCCCATACACGTTTCGATATTTCTATAATAATGTCATCCCTTCGGGATTTTTGTTTTGGACATTGAATCTGATTCCTATAATAATATCATCCCTTCGGGATTTTTGTTTTGGATATTGGATCTGCTTCTATAATAATGCCATCCTTTTGAGATTTTGTTCTGGCCATTGAATCTGATTCTATAATAATGTGTCCCTTCGGGATTTTTTTTGGATATTGGATCTGATTCCTATAATAATGTATCCCTTCGGGATTTTTTTTGGATATTGGATCTGATTCCTATAATAATGTATCCCTTCGGGATTTTTGTTTTGGCCATTGAATCTGATTCCTATAATAATGTAATCCCTTCGGGATTTTTGTTTTGGCCATTGAATCTGATTCCTATAATAATGTCATCCCTTCGGGATTTTTGTTTTGGACATTGGATCTGATTCCTATAATAATGTCATCCCTTCGGGATTTTGTTTTGGACATTGGATCTGATTCCTATAATAATGTCATCCCTTCGGGATTTTTGTATTGGACATTGAATCTGATTCCTATAATAATGTCATCCCTTCGGGATTTTTGTTTTGGACATTGGATCTGATTCCTATAATAATGTCATCCCTTCTGGATTTTGGTTTTGGATATTGAATCTGATTCTATAATAATGTCATCCCTTCGGGATTTTGTTTTGGACATTGAATCTGATTCCTATAATAATGTCATCCCTTCGGGATTTTGTTTTGGACATTGGATCTGCTTATATAATGACGTTATCTGTCCCGAATCGTGATTTTGGAAACAAACCCGAAGGGTTGACATTATTATAGAAAAGTATTGAACGAAGCGACCAGGCTGAACCCTGAAAGGGTGACATATGCATATCAATCGCGCTAGCTCCAAACCTAAAACTGACTAAATACGGAATCAGATTCCGTATTTAGTCAGTTTTAGGTCAGATGTATTTACATATTAGGTAATCATTTCTTCTCAATTAAATGCTTCCAATACCGTTTAGGCACATGCTGGACATGCAACTTGATATTCCGTCTCGAAGGAATATTCACATTTTTAAAATAATTCTTCCATAACTCCTGATATAAAGTTTCAGAATCATGAAAGACATCTTTTACAGCCGTTTTCTCTCCTGCTTCATTTGAAAAATTCAAAGTGATTTCTTCCACTTTATCCTGATCATAATAAATTCCGTATTTCCGTTTGATATCGTAAATCAGCCAATTCTGGTCAGCATAACGTTCAGCGAAATGCTGGCTTAATAAAGGAATTACATTAAAATCGGGTTCAATTCCGGCATAATATAAATCATCAGCCGTGCGCTGAAATCTTACAAATGCCTCCATTCTGTGTTTTTCCCTATATACCATTTTTGAAGTCTGGCTTATCTTCAGAACATCAGCATTTCCATAGGCCAGGTGTGGCGAATCAAACCCTGAAAAATAAAATTTGATACAAGAAAAAATGGAAAATTCCATTCCCGGAATTTCTGATAAATAACAACGGTACAACTGAATGCAATTTTCCTTCGGAACTTTCTTTTTTAATCCCAGCCAAACTCTTTGTGCTTTGATTTCATCCGTAACGACAACGACTTTTTCAGCAAAAAAATCGGCCTGACTTTCACGGTCAATCGTTGAAAAACCGGAAACTTTCCACTTTTTTGAATAAGCTTCAAAAACAGCAGTCAGTAGTCCATACCAGGTTCCGTCGTAGGAGACGTTGACAGGTTTATCCGAAAAGGTTATACTGCTGGCCTCCATGGGTAAGGAATTTGCTTCGGGATTCGTTGAGGATAAACTGCCGGATCTTGGCTTCCGTATAATCCTTCCGATCGGAAATCGGACTATTACAGGTTATAAAATACTTCGCCCGGTTAATTGCAATCCCGATTTTTTTGAGATGATCCCAACCCAACTTATTAAACTTGCGGGCTCCAATAATTTTTTGGGCAGATTGTACACCAATTCCAGGCACACGAAGTATAAGCTGCAAATCAGCCGTGTTTACATCAACTGGAAAAAAAGCCATGTTTCTCAACGCCCAGCTAAGTTTTGGGTCAATTTCAGGATCAAGATTCGGGAACTGATCGTTCAATAATTCTTGCACATGAAATCCATAAAACCGCATAAGCCAATCGGTTTGATACAAACGATTCTCTCTTAAAACAGGTACTGCACTTCCTAGTTCCGGAAGCCGGTTGTCGTTACTGATCGGCACATAACCGGAATAATAAACACGTTTCAAATTAAATCCTTTATAGAATTTATTTGCCGTGTGCATGATGTCTTTATCTGACTCACCACTGGCGCCGATGATCATTTGTGTGCTTTGTCCGGCAGGTGCGAAAAGCGGTGCAGATTTAAAAATTTTTGATTCTTCCTTAGTCCTGATGATTTCCTTTTTCAGATAAGTCATCGGCTCTATCATGTCCTTGATGTTCTTATCCGGAGCCAATAATTTCAATCCGCTTTCCGTAGGAATTTCGATATTAACACTAAGCCGATCGGCCCATAAACCAGCCTCGTGCATCAATTCGTCACTAGCACCGGGAATTGTTTTAAGGTGGATATAACCGTTAAATTTATTTTCCGTGCGAAGTTTTTTTGCCACAGAAACCAGCCTTTCCATGGTGTAATCAGCATTTTTAAAAATGCCGGAACTGAGAAACAGCCCTTCAATATAATTTCTGCGGTAAAAATTCATGGTCAGATCAACCACTTCCTGAACCGTAAATGCGGCTCTTTTGATATCATTGCTTTTTCGGGTGACACAATAAGCACAATCGAAAATGCAGTGGTTGGTCAGCAGGATCTTTAAAAGAGATACACAACGGCCATCTTCTGTGTAGGTATGGCAAATTCCGCTACCCGTTGCTTCTCCTAATCCCTTATTATGATTCTTGCGCTTACTTCCGCTTGATGAACACGATACGTCGTACTTGGCCGCATCAGCAAGAATTTCCAGCTTCTTATGAAGTCTTTCCGACATATCGATGTTCTAACGTTTGTTGATGATACTATTAGTATCACAAAGATAACAAATATTTGATACTGAAACGAACTTCGACAGAAATTTTTTATAAATAACGGGTAGGGAATTTTTCTAGTTCTTGACAACATTTTCTTTGTTATCAACACTTTTCATAAACTCATGAATTTGATTGTATCGTTTGTTCCATGGATTAAAAAACTGCGTGATCATCGGAATATGTTTTTTGCCTTTCAAGATTTCGTAAGGCGTTTCCGGTGCATATTCTCGTAAAGCTGTAATGAACTTCTCATTACTGGAAGAGATGGATGGATAGGTTTTTTCACCCCTGAGAATCATCATCGGCGGGATCCTTTTATGCAAACGATAAAGCGGCGAAGCCTCTTTCCAGTTTTTCTGGTCGGGTGTAAAAGTTTTAAGATAGGTGTTGTCGTTTGAAAACTTTTCTAATAGATAACCATTCATATCCAGACCTGCTGCATCGATTAAAATCAATCCCTTGATCGGATTAGCCATTCCAAGCTTTTGAAAATACTGGTCATCGATAGAAATAAGTGCGGCTAAATGCCCGCCAGCCGAATGGCCGGAGATAAAAATCCGCTCAGGGTTCCCACCATAGTGCTGAATATTTTCGTGCACCCATTTCACGGATTTCGCTGAATATGCAGCCATTTCTTTATAAGTCGCGGATGGACTTAACGGGTAATCGATAACAACGTAAACAATGTCTTTTTTAGTCCAATTTCGGCCTATCAAACTATACTGAGACTTTTTACCCGAATTCCAGTTTCCGCCATGGATAAATATCAGAACATCTTTTGGTGTTTTTGGTTTATTGGGTTCGAAAATATTAAGCTGCTGATCCGGAATTTTGCCGGTTGCTTTTGCATAGATTATATTCTTATGCGCTTTGTTTCCCAAAAAAGTACAACCTGAAAGTGTTAACAAAAAGGCTCCGAATAATATTAATATGATGATGATGCTAACACGCGCTTGAGAACTCACAGATCCGTTAATTTTGATTTCGATATATGTTTACATACGTTGGGGGGATGGCTGCGGATTTAATTTTGTGAAAACATATAGCAATAAAAAATCCACTGATCGATGAAAATCAGTGGATTTTAAATAGAATTTCTTCTATCCTAAACTTTTTTCGGAGGCAAATTAAATGCAACTGCATTATGCTCAAAATGCCCTTTGTGAGAACCGTCACAGAAAGGTTTGTTGGCTGACATACCGCAGCGGCAGATCGAAACCACGGTCCTTCCTTCCAGTCCATACACATTTCCCTGCGCATCTACGATTTCAAAATCTCCGTCAACTTTCAGAGATCCGTTGTTATTTACAGTAAGCTTTACTTTTGTCATGATGAATAATTTTACCCAAAGGTAACAATCGTAATGGATGGAGAGATACCATGGAGCTAATTTAGCATCAGTACAAATCTAATTATTATGGATTGACGGGAGAAAAGCGGTAACGATCAATACAATAAATTCTAGTTTTAATGGAAAGATCATTACTAAATGAGGTAAATTTCAGAGCCTTAATTGCTTTCGAATTACATTGGTTAGTTCATCAATTTTGAACGGTTTTGCTATAAAATCATCGAAATTACAATCCAGAATATCCTGGGCTGTCCGGGCAAAAGTATCTGCGGTGAAAGCTACAATCGGAACTGAGTCCAGATGCCGGAAGGACTTTCGGATAATTTTTGTAGTGGTCATTCCATCCATTTCGGGCATTTGTAAATCCATAAGCATCAGATCAAAATTGCGATGCTGCAAAGTTCTTAATACCTCCTGTCCGTTATTGCAAATAATGAAATCTGCTTCCCATTTGTTTAGCAAGTGTTTTAACAGGAGTTGATTAGCTAAGATATCCTCGGCAACAATAATACTGAATCCTTTGAGCGAAAAAGGAACGTCATTGTTTTGTGAATTTCTTTTTGGGAGAATCTCTCCTTGTTTGAATGTAATTTTTACACTGAATTTACTTCCTTTTCCCAGTTCGCTCTCTGCTGTTATTTCACCTTGCATGAGCTCGGCGATCTTTCTTGTGATACTTAGCCCAAGTCCGGTTCCACCAAAATATTTTGCTGCATTATTGTTATGGGCCTGGGAAAAGCTGTCGAAAATCATGCTCAGTTTGTCATGGGAAATACCGATGCCAGAGTCTGAAACCTCAATGTTCAGATCCACCAGATTTTCATATTCGCGAACAACTTGAATCCTCAGTTTTACAAATCCGTTTGAAGTAAATTTGAGCGCATTCCCGATGAGGTTAACCATAATCTGATTTAACCTGTATGCATCACCGATTAAAATTGGAGGGATTTTTTCATCAATCTCAAATATCAGTTTCAGCCCTTTGTCCAGCGCTTTATATTCAAATGTCTGATAGAGATACTGGAGTTTTTCACGAAGATCAAACTCGAAATTTTCAATATTGAATTTTCCAGCTTCAATCTTTGAAATATCCAGAATGTCGTTCAGGATAACCATCAGATTATCAGCGGAATATTTGATCGTCTTTAAATACTGCGAATCCTGTTCAGAAAAGTTGCTGGTCAATAATAAATCTGTAAACCCGATAATGGCATTCATTGGCGTACGGATTTCATGGCTCATCGTTGACAAGAAATCAGACTTAATCCGCGCAGCTTTTTCTGCCTCTTTTTTGGCTTTGATAAGTTCTGTTTCGGCTAGTTTTCTGCTGGTGATATCAATCGCAGTTCCAAGAACTTCCTGAACTTCGCCCGCTTTGTTTCTTTTAAAAGGTACTTCGCGGGTGATTATCCAGACATCAGAACAATTTTTATGTCTTAGCCGGAATTCATTTTCGATGACTTCACCATCTTTCAGATTGTGCCGGATATGGCGATAATGTTTTCGAAATGTTCCAATATCTTGTAAGTCAATAAAGTCAGTGAATGAAAGCAAACTGCCAGAACTGTTGTTAGAATTTTCGTAACCCAATATTTCTCCGATCTGGTGGTTTTGAAAAATGTTCGTCCATTTTTCGATATCGATCACGTAAATAATATTTGGAGAAAGCTGGGCGACTTTTTGAATAAATTCTTCTTTTTCTGCAAGCTCTTTTTGCGCTATTTCTCTTTCCGTTTCCACGTCCAGCATCTGGCTCATGGTATGAAAAGTTTTGGTGAGCTTCTCCGGGTTTATTTCAGCTTTTGGAAAATATTCCATCGCACCGGCTTTCATCATTTCTACTGCAATGCGCTCGTCGCCCTGTGAGGTAAGCACGATCACCGGTAGTTTTGGGGCAATCTTTTTTATCTTTTTTAACAACTCCAGACCATTGGTTTTAGGGAGTTGATAGTCGATGAATATGCAAGTCGGAAGCCAGTGTTCCAGCGTGGCTATGGCTTCTTCAGCATATTTACAAACTCTTATTTCCAGAATTTCAACATCACATTTTCCAATCGCCCGGCGAAAGTCCATCGCGTCGATTGTGTCATCCTCTACCAAAAGAATTTTTAATGAGGTCATAATGTTTTCAGAAGAGGGTTTTGGTCTTATTCAGGATACTCGCAAAGTGTCCAGTAACTTTTCAAGGTAGAAACGGCTGCAATGAAACGATCCATGGAAAGTGGCTTCAAAATGTAACCCGCCACGTTAAGGTTAAAGGCTTCAATTTTATCACCATCTTCGTTCGAAGTAGTCATCACGAAAACAGATAAGGCGGCAAGTTCAGGGTCCTGGCGGATTTCTTTTAAAAATTCAATTCCTCCCATCTTCGGCATATTCAGATCGAGCAAAACAATTTTGGGTTTCGGCGTATCTGTTGCAGTAGCTCTTAGTAGCTCCAGTGCTTCGATTCCATTATGGGCAACAACAAGCGGATTAGAAATGTTATTTTTTTTAAAGGCCCGCTTGACATTCATGATATCGACTTCGTCATCTTCAACCAATAGTATTGTCATAGGAATAGGATTTGGAATGGACATTTTTACAAACTTTTATAGTTAGAAACTTATTAATGCAGGTGGTTAGGTAAAGCAGCTTCTCAAAATTCTGTTTTATCAACAGCAGGCCAGGTGAAATAAAAGGTGGTTCCGATCCCCATCGAAGAATCAATCCATATGCTGGCACCCTTTTCATCCAAAATCTTTTTAACAATGGCCAAACCAACTCCGGTACTTTCAAATTCATCACGAGACTGCAATGTCTGGAAAATGACAAAGATTTTTTCATGGAATTCCTGGCTTATCCCAGGGCCGTTATCCCGGACGAAAAATTCCAGTTCGTGATTATTGTTTTTCCAGCCAATCGTGATTTTAATATCCGGTTTGTCGTTGTATTTAATCCCGTTTGAAATGAGGTTCTGGAGAATTTGTATCAGTGTAATTTTCTCAGATATTAGTTCAAGACCGGAATCGCCTTCGAGCTTAAATTCAATCTGGTTTTTAGAACTGAATGTTTCACAAAGATCATCAATTACGGATTTTACCAGAAATTTCTCTTTGTTGGTCTTAATCCGCCCCGCTCTGGAATAGGACAAAATCCCGTTGATCAGACCTTCCATCCGATGGACGCGACCTCTTAACAACCGGAACTGATCTTTTGTGTCACCCTCCAGAAGATCAGTAATGTCTTCTTCAATCCATTCCGATAAGTTGTTGATCGCACGTAACGGGGCTTTCAAATCATGGCTTACAACGTATGCAAACTGATCAAGTTCAGCATTGATCCTTTCCAGATCCCGCATGTAAGTTTTTAGTCTCATTTCAGCTTCCAGGCGTTCAGATATATCCTGAATGAATGCCAGGACGTATCCCTGGCCATCTGACTCATAATATTTGACACTTGCTTCCACAGGAAACGTTGAACCATCTACTCTTTTATGAACGCCGTTGATAATCATCTTGGACATTCCTTTAAGCGTTTCAACGTGTTCCTGCCACTGAGCATGGTCTTCAAATATTTTCTCAATCCCGCTGATATGCGTACCTATAACTTCTTCCTGGGATTTGCCTAAACGCCTGGCAGCTTCCTGATTTATAAATAGTAATTTTCCCTGCTCATCTGAAACCTGAACAGCCTCGCTGGATACATTGAACCAATCCACCATTCTATTGATCTCAGCTTCTTGTTTTTTTCTTGCCGTGATGTCACTTAGCGTGCCAATAAATCCGAGAATATCATTTTTTAAAGATCGTTGTGCGGACATCGTCAGTTCCAGCCACTTGTTTTTGTTATCGCCGGTTTTTAAAATAAAGGTTTCCTGAATGGATCTTATTTGGCCGGTAAATAGAAAGCTGAGTGTGTTTTGCGAGTCAGTACTCGTGTGAAATACTTTCCAGTTTTTATTTAAACTATCGTCAATTTTAAAACCGGTAACCTTTTCCCAGGCATGATTCAGATATATAATATTTCCTTCCTTATCTAGTTGAATAAGCACTTCTGAAATACTGTTGGCTACTTCTTCAAGTCGCTTGTTTATTGAAGCAGCTTCCTCTGTTTTTTCGTCTGCGATCTTGATCAGTTCGCGATTTGCTTTGAATAATTCCGATGAACTTTGTTCAAGAATATGCTCCACGCGCGACATATCATCCTGAAATTCCATATATGCCTGATTTACTGAGGCTAGAAATTCCTGAATTTGCGGGTTTTCTGCCAGTTCTGCAGACAGAGATTTTCGGATCTGTCGTTTTAAAAGACGGTGATATGTTGTTTCCGTTGTTTCCAGTGCTGTCATAAATTAATATTCACGGAAAGTAGTAATGGTCATGGTCTGGTTATGAAGCTCGCAAACTGCATCCTGATTGAAAGGTGCAATTTCTCCATAAGAATAAAAACCGGTCATAATAGGTTTATCAAGTACTGCCGACACGCACTCTACTTCTTCTTCAACGATTTGTTTTAAAACCAGTTTTCTGCCAACGCAGCTCACTAGCAATGCAAATTCAGGAGATTCCGATTTTCCGTTACGCGCAACAACGGCAGCTTCTTCTGCGCCATTTATAAGTCTGTCGTTATTGGCTTTCATCAATCTGACGAAAGAACCTTCGGGAATGTCACCTGCGAAAGTCAAACTTTTTTCTTCTTCATTAATTCCCAGAATCGTACGAACAACGGGGCGGCGTTCCTCACTGTCGCGCATACTTAATGGAAACAAAAGACCGGAAGAGGGGAGGTCTTTGGCTTTATCTCCCAAAAAAGATTTGTACAGATCAAGTGCAGGTTGTTCGTCAATTTCAAAAAGCACATTTTCTCTGGACTTGGTAACCAACCGGTCCAGTCCAAAACTGTCCCATCCGCCGCGTGAGCCAAAACCTATTTCTAATTTTTCCCCGTAGAAAGCGATAGCAGCTATACTTTCAGTAGCGACTGTTCCGTCAGGCTCTATGATAACTGTCCTGGAAAAATGCGTCCCGTCGCCGGCGAGTCCACCTGTGAATGTGACATGGCCTGGCAGCTGCGCGGCTATTCCTTTTACAAGATCAGTTCCGTTTACTTTTAATCCATCGGAAACGACAAAAACATGTTTTAAATTTTCGGCGGGAAATTGAGAAACCAGCTTTCTACCAGCCTCAAAACTATTAAAAGCAATATCCGTTAATGAAACTTTTGCAGATTTGATTGTGGACTTTTCAAATTCAACAGCTGTCAGTGCAACTTTCCCTTCGCTGACGGATTCACCCATGATCTCACCAGATGTTGAACAGCCCGTGAAAGCAGCGTCAGGGAATTTTTTTATGAGCTCCTTTGTGAGGTTATCGTTCTCAATAGTTTCCCGATGTCCAAAAATAAAAATAAGGTGAGGGTTAATTGTAAACGAATCGGGAGCGTGCCTACCTGAGTAGATCATTTGTTCAATTTTCATGTTGAGTAAGGGTGCTTTATAAGCTTATTGGAGATACAAGGTAACGAAAGTTTTCGACCTGTTTTTAATTAAATATGAATGGATATTTATCACCATTGGGTACAAATTTTTAGCCGTTCTAACTGATGGATGGAAAAGAAATTCCCTTGATTTTTCGGAATAATTCTACCGCATATAAGTCGGTCATGCCAGATACAAAATCCAGTACCGTCTGGATTTTTGAGTATTCGTCCGTTGCGTTGGTAATGAATTGTTTTGGGATTAATTCCACCAGTTTTTTTGAATAATGTGATTCGTTATTCAGATATGCCGGGATAAATTCTTCAAGAAGTCCGCCCATTACCTTATAACCCGCCACCTCGATCTGCACAACCGAGGAATAATTGTAGATTTTCTTTATCGAAATTGCCTCAATTTCTTTCATGACCGTGCGAAAGGGCTCGTTGATCTGGTCAATCAGGGAATGATTAAATTCTCCGGCCAGAATCGAATCCTGTTCCCGATAAAAAAGCTCTGAACACTGGCCGATTAAAGTATTGATTGCCTTCGCACGAAGCAGACTTATTTTCGCATCGTCATCGTCTATATCATCCAGCCGGTCTTCTATTTTTGGATCATTTGAAAGCGGCAAGAGCAGGTTTTTGACCTCATCGTAAGAAAGGATTTTCAAACGATGTGCGTCTTCGAGATCGATAATATTGTAACAAATATCATCGGCAGCTTCCACCAAAAATACGATCGGGTGGCGTTTATAAATTAAATATTCACCTTCAACTTTGTTGAGGCCAAGTTCGGTCGCAATTTTCACAAAACCGGCTTGCTCAGATTGAAAAAAGCCATATTTTTTTCGGTAAATTTTGGTCTTATCCTTCCCGGCCAGTGACTCGCAAGGATATTTTGCAATGGAAGCGAGCGTGGAATAGGTCAACGCAAAACTTCCATAACCTTTTCCCGCATAAGGATGCGTCAATATCCTGAAAGCATTTGCATTTCCTTCAAAATTTGTCAGGTCTTTCCACTGTGCTCCGGTGACCTTATCTTTATAAGTCAGTCCTTCCCCATTTGTAAAATAATAAGAAATCGCTGCTTCTCCGGAATGTCCGAAAGCTGGATTTCCAAGATCATGCGCCAGACATGCAGCAGCAACAATATTACCAATTTCACTGATCAACGGTAGCTCATCATCCAGATCAGGCCGGTCTTTTTTCAAACGGTTATAAAATATACGCCCCAAAGAACGTCCGACACTGGCCACTTCCAGGCTATGTGTCAATCGGTTATGTACGAAAATACTTCCTGGCAAAGGGAAAACCTGCGTTTTATTTTGCAGCCTTCGAAATGGAGAAGAAAATATCAACCGGTCGTAGTCACGCTGGAATTCTGATCTGGCCTCGGCCTGGTCCTCTATGTTTTTGTCTTCACTGCCCCAGCGTTTCGCCGAGAGTAATTTTTCCCAATTCATTGCACTGAAAGAATAATTGAAAACTGCATTTAGCCAAGTCGCAAGTATACGAATTAGCTATTGTATTTTATTGTAAACCGGAAGGTTAGCGCTCAGCAATGTTATGGAAGGCAATCCCCTCCGGTACTGATAACGTTAGGCAGGTGTCGGAAAGTTATCTTCTGTTTTCTGGTAAAAATGAACAATCTTTGAAATTAATCTGATGGAGATTATTTTCGTTTTAGACCAATTCATGATACAACCCAAACATCGTTACTTCATTCTTAACAAGCCGGCAAACATGGTATCACAGTTTATCAGCCCCGATAATGTGGGTTTGTTAGGTGATATTTCATTTGATTTTCCGGAGGGAACCCATGCAATTGGCCGTCTGGATAGTCATTCTGAGGGATTGTTGATTTTAACGACAAATAAAAAAGTAACACGCCTGTTGTTTCAGGGTGAAGTTCCGCATTCCAGAACCTACGTCGTTCATGTAAGAAATGTGGTCAGCGAAGAAACGCTTATGTTGCTGAGAACGGGTATTCCGATTCTGATTAAAGGAAATGTTCATTGGGTTACAACACCCTGTGAGGTGGAAATAATTGAGAAACCAGCTGGTTTGATCAAACGTTCTCCGGAGCGCGAAGATATTCCCCATAGCTGGTTGAAAATCACGATGACAGAAGGTAAGTACCATCAGGTAAGGAAAATGGTGAGCGCTGCTGGACATAAATGCAAAAGATTGATCCGGGTTTCAATTGAAGATCTTGTTTTGGGTGATTTAAAGCCGGGTGAAGTTTTGGAGTTGGCAGAGGAGGAATTTTTCAGAAAGTTGAAAATAAATAACTGGAAAGAAGACGTCGCAAGTAATTAATGTATATAATTGACTTTTATAAAGAATAAATAGCAACAAATTTTTGTATTCTTTTTCGTAAAGTCGATTTCATGGAACTGAAAGTTTATCCTTCAAAAGATGCAATGTCCAGGGCTGCGGCGGATCTCGTTGTGGCGCAAATTCAAGAAAAGCCTGATTCGATCTTATGTTTTCCTTCGGGAGAATCTCCACTGATAGTACTGGAATATCTGGTTAAATACGGAAATGAAAAGGTAGTCGATTTTGACCATTGCCATTTCGTAGGCCTGGATGAATGGATCGGAATGAACGAAAACGATGAGGGAAGCTGCAAGCATTTTATATATTCCAATTTTTTTAAACCATTAAATATCCGGGAAGAACAAATTATTTTCTTTGATGGAATGGCTGAGGATCTGGATGAAGAATGCAGGAAAATGGACGCGTATATCAGGGAAAACGGCCCTATCGACCTGATTATGGTTGGACTGGGGATGAATGGGCATATTGGGTTAAATGAACCCGGAACCGATTTTAATTTATACGCTCACCAAACCGAACTGGCTCCCATAACAGTTGAAGTTGCACAGAAATATTTCAAAAAATCTACGGAATTATCGGGAGGTATTACGCTCGGTTTACAGCATTTGATGGAAGCGAAAATAGCTGTCCTTATCGTTTCAGGGGAGAAAAAATCAGCGATTCTAACAGAAGTTTTAACAAGTCGGGTCACGAATGAAATCCCCGGCACAATTATCCAGTCGCATGCAAATGCTTATGTTCTGGTGGATGAAGAAGCAGCGTCAAAACTCAGCAGGTCATCCTCACTTTTTTAATTCTCCATATAATTTCTTCGATATCTGGTATGTCACAAGATAAAAACACTTTCGATGCAATTGTAGTCGGCTCTGGTATAAGCGGAGGCTGGGCGGCGAAAGAGCTCTGTGAAAAAGGAATGAAAACGCTTGTGTTGGAACGCGGAAGAAATGTAGAACATAACAAGGATTATCCAACAGCCCATCTCAATCCCTGGGATTTCGAACATCGTGGAAATCTGACTAAAAAATTTCTGAATGAAAATCCTTTGATTACCAAAGCTGCGGGTTTTGGAGACGATACGAAACATTTTTTCGTGCAGGACAAAGATCATCCTTATGTGCAGGAAAAGCCGTTTGACTGGATCCGGGGTTATCAGGTTGGTGGAAAATCGCTGACCTGGGGAAGGGCCTGCCAGCGTTGGAGCGAGTTTGAATTCACAGCTCCCGAACGTTTTGGATATGGCATTGGCTGGCCGATCGGTTATAAAGATGTGGCACCCTGGTATTCGCATGTTGAGGAATTTATTGGCGTCTGCGGCAACAAGGATGGACTTGAATCAATGCCTGACGGAGAATATCTTCCGCCGTTTGAATTGAATTGTGTACAGCAGGTAGTTCAGCAAAAAATCAAGGAAAATTATAAAAATCGACATCTTGTTCACGCGCGATGGGCACATTTGACCAAACCTAAAGAAATCCATCTGAAACAGGGCAGGGGTGGGTGCCAGGCGAGAAACTTGTGTATGCGTGGTTGCCCTTATGGAGGTTATTTTAGTTCTGTAAGTTCGACCTTACCCTGGGCGGAAAAAACCGGGAACCTCACAGTCAGGCCGCATTCTGTTGTACATTCGATACTATATGATGAGAAATCAGGGAAGGCGAGTGGGGTGAAAATTATTGATGCCAATACGAAGGAAGTTATTGAATTTTCTGCCCGGATTATCTTTCTGAATGCCTCTGCGTTGAACAGCAATTTGATATTACTCAACTCAAAATCAAACCGCTTTCCTAATGGCCTGGGAAATGACAGCGGTGTTTTAGGGAAATACGTGGCTTTTCACAATTATCGGGCATCGGTGGCAGCGGATATCGATGGTTTTGAAGATAAATATTACTTTGGAAGAAATCCGACCGAGCCTATTCTCGCCAATTATCGGAATTTGCATAAACAAGATACTGATTATGTTGGCGGGTTCACAACTTTCATGGGCGCGTATCGAACGCGGGGAAACAATTTTGCGCAAACGGAAATCGGGCCGACACTGAAAGAAAATATGAGCAAGCCGGGCGGATGGAAGGTGTATATGTATATGCAGGGCGAGACAATACCAAAAGTTACAAATCAGGTCAGTTTAAGTAAGGATAAAAAAGATCAGTGGGGAATTCCGTTGCTCGTCACCTCGGTTGGGTATGATGACAATGATGAAAAAATGATCCGTGATTTTCTGAAAGAAAGTACCGATATGCTTGATAAATCAGGATGTAAAAACATTTCGCAGCACGATAACAAACAAGCTCCCGGTCTTGATATCCATGAAATGGGCGGATGCCGCATGGGCAAAGATCCTCAAACTTCCATGCTGAATGAGTGGAATCAGCTGCATCACTGCAAAAATGTTTTTGTTACAGATGGCGCCTGCATGACGAGTACCGGCAATCAAAGTCCGTCACTTTTGTATATGGCTTTGACTGCGCGGGCTGTCGATTTTGCAGTTCAGGAAATCAAAAAGGGCGATTTGTAAATTTTAAGTACTTGCAGGAACGGTTACTGAAATGATACGTCATAAAGATGTGCTGTGATGTCCTCCTGAAATCCTGCATGGTTCTGCAAAAACTGCAATTTTGTAATGGATTGATTTTGTCCGCGTGTCCTGAAAAAATGTTCTGCTTCGGTGTTCGTTTGTAGCTTTTTTAAGAACATTCCAGCTTCAATTTCTGAAATAATGGCTTTGAAAACTTCCGTCGTCCCGTCTTCATAAGTAGCCTTCACACGCAAAACCGGAGGCTGCACGAGCACTCTCATGATTTTTCCCCAGAGAGAATATTTCACTTTGACTTCAATCCAGGTCAATTTATCTTGTTGTGAAACTTTCACTTCCTCGCCAAGTTTGAATGCCAGATCTTGCCGTCCAGATTTTACGATTTGAAGGTTGGTTGCCCGTTTTTTAACAATTTGAAGGGTATCCTTACTGATCGTTGTCGTATCATAGTCATAATTTTGAAGCATAGCGAGCGTCGTTTTCGAATCGCTCCAAAAATTATAACGCTGTACATCCGTTGGGCCAGCCGTTGTGTATAAAACGTAATCCGGCGCTGTCGGTGAAAGATATTTGTCGTAGTTAAGGCTTGTCAAATAGTTATTATAGGCCTGATAAGACTGAATTGCCGGACGTGGATTATAATGGAGGTCGTTAAAAAATGTGTAAGCGATTTCGTAGGGCACAATATCAACCGTTTTCCCCTTAAAAGATTGCGCAATTTTGGAGTCAATATGATATTCCATACGATTGTTCTGATCGCTGACTTTTTGTTGAAAAGAAAGGTTGGTGAACAGAACATCCTGATAGGGTATCGTAATTTTATTAAACGAAAAGCCCAGACCAGTGCTTATGAATGGAGAAACAAAAAGGAAAACCATAAAAACATCTCCAAGTCGCTTTTTTAAAATGGTATTTTCAATGAACAGATAAGCAATCCCGACGAAAAGTGCTCCATAGAAAAATGGATACGACATACCTGCAAATCCAATACGTGTGAAACCTTGTTTGAACCCCAGATACCAGGCAAAAAGCATCACAATAAGAATGAATATGTCGGAGTGGCTCTTCAATATCGTTGGCAGAGAATAGATAAAAAAGATTGCCAGTGATATAATTATAACCGAAGCAATCGCCATATTAAAATAAGCGTATCTTGCCGTTAAATTGATAAAGTCGACGCTGAACATCGCATCGTTATAGTTGTTAATAATACTCAGCGCGCCTTTGACATAATTGAAGACATCAACATGGAGGATTTGCGACAGGGAAAAAATCGCCACTAAATGAAAACCTAAAAAAGGAATCATTTTTATCCAGGATTTTTTGTCAGAAAATATGGCCAGAAGCAAATAGCAATACAGTATTACTGAGGTGACAATTCCAAGATTCAGTTTGATGAAAAAAATCAGAACTGAAATCCCCGTTGCAAGCACCAATGATATCAGATTTTTTGTCCTGTAATGATGAAAAACCAGGAAAATAAAAAAGGTGAATAACTGAAAAGTCGTTTCCGAATTATGTGTGCTCATCATTATAAAATAAGGCACCACAAACCATTTTACAGTATTATTTAATTCTTTGAAAGCAATCCTGAGAACATAAATGAGCACACATGCAGTGAAGATGTCGTAGAGAATCAACGGGGTGGTGCCGATATAGGTGGGCACACGCGTACTCAAAAAACCTAACGGTCCGTAAGTGAAAACCCAGTCTTTTCCGAAAGTCAGGCCTTGATGAATGGCCATGTTAATACTTATCTTCCAGGATGGATCAACTCCGCCAGAAGGAAATTCAATAAGTGCTTTGGGTAAAAAAAATAGAACTGAAAGTAGTATCAGTAATCTATAGGGTGTGAACTTGTTTATTATTGAATTGTAAAATTTATTCACGACTAATGATGGAGGATGAGATTCAATTTGCAATAATACGCTGTTTAAATAATAAAAAAGAGAAACTTTTATCTAACTTATCTTGTGGCATCCTATGAATCTGATCGGAAATATCATTTGGCTTATCTTTGGCGGTCTTTTAGTTGCCGTAGAATATTTTCTAGCAGGATTAATTCTTTGTGCAACAATCATCGGGATTCCATTTGGAATCCAATGTTTCAAAATCGGCATATTTACGCTCATGCCGTTTGGTCGTGAGGTTCGCGAAGTACCAGGCGAAAGCGGCTGTTTGTCAACAGTTTTTAACATTATCTGGATATTTCTAGGAGGTATCTGGATCGCACTGACACATCTCATTTTTGGAATTTTACTAGCCATTACCATCATCGGTCTGCCCTTCGCGAAGCAACATTTTAAACTGATGAGCTTGTCTTTCGCACCATTCGGAAAAGACATTTTCTGATTACCACCTCAGACATATAAGGTTTCATCTAAGAAAAGGTATGGAATAAAAATATAACCAAATTTCAACGTGTTTTGTGTAGCATCAGTTTGTCCAGACTTATCAATTTCCTTCGTGGAACGAAAATTTCTAAGATGAAACCTTATATGTCTTAGATGGTTAAAAAATGAAAGCAGTGGTTATTACAGCTCCGGGGAAACCGGAGGTTTTGGTTGTTGAAGAGCGGCCTTTGCCGGTTTTGAAGGAAAATGAAGTGCTGATTAAGGTTTATGCGGCAGGCGTGAACCGTCCTGATGTTTTTCAACGGAAAGGGAATTATCCTCCTCCGCCGGAAGCTCCTCAGGATATTCCGGGTTTAGAAGTGTCCGGTGTTATTGATCAATGTGGATCGGCGGTTTTAAATTGGAAGGAGGGCGATGCTGTCTGTGCACTTTTGGCGGGCGGAGGATATGCGGACTATGCCGTTGTTGATGCGACCCATTGTTTGCCTGTTCCAAAAGGTTTCAGTTTTGTTGAAGCGGCTTCATTACCGGAGACCGTTTTTACGGTTTGGCACAATGTCTTTCAAAGAGGTAAGTTGAAAAAAGATGAACATTTCCTTGTTCATGGCGGAAGCAGCGGCATTGGCATCACAGCGATTCAGCTCGCAAAAGGATTTGGTGCCAGGGTTTTCACAACGGCTGGCTCAGACGATAAATGTCGGGCTTGTGTCGACTTGGGTGCGGATTTATGTATTAATTATAAAAAGCAAAATTTCGAAGAAGTCCTGAAAGCTGAGAGAGTCGATGTGATTCTGGATATGATCGGTGGTGATTATATTCCGAAAAATATCCGGTTGCTCAAAGCGGACGGCCGTCTGGTTTTTATCAACACAATGAAAGGAAGTAAGGTAAAACAGGTCGAAGACCAACCTATTGATGAGGTGGATTTTGGGCTGATAATGAAAAACCGGCTTACTGTCACGGGGAGCACGCTGCGCAACCGGGATGCGAATTTTAAAGCCGGGTTAACCAATGAGATCTTAGAAAACGTCTGGCCACTTATGGAATCGGGCAAGTTTAGGCCTGTAATTTTTAAAACTTTTCCGTTATCAGAAGCAGCAAAAGCGCATGAATTGATGGAAAGCAGTGATCATATCGGGAAGATCATCCTCACAAATGTTTGGTAAGTTATTGATAACTTTTTCTAAATGTAGCTCCGGCATACCAGACAAGGGTAACAAAAATAAATGTGTAAAAATAGAAGGCTTCGAAGCCGGGTGTATTGATCAGTAACAGGTGATTATTGCCAAAAGCATGAATAAATGCAGTGAAAAAAATATTCCCTGTGAGTATATAAATAAAAAAATAGACCATTCCATAAAAGAATGCGCTCAGCAAATTGGCAGTCAGGTTTGACCATTCGGTATGATCCCGGAGTAAGTAAACAGATACATGGGAAAGACTGAAAATGATTGAAACGGCGATGCCAAGTCCGATGAGTTGCTGTCTTGACAATCCTTTATTTTCAGCATACCTGGCAGGCAAAAACCTGAAAATAAATTCTTCGATAAGGGCATTTGGAAATGAATTGAAAATAAAGACCAATCCATACTTTAAAACTTTTGATCTGTCAGGGAAATCAATCTCCGAGCCAAATGTACGATGCGTCCAGAGTTGCAATAAAATCCAGACGGTAAATGCCATCAGCGTTGCTGATAATAATTTACGGAAAGTGAATAACTTATCATAAGAAAACGCTGCTGAAAATGGTTTTAAAAGTCTGGCGAAGAGGAAACATTCTATTACAATTATGACCAGTCCCAGCAGAATTGCCTGCTGCCAATTTATGAAAACTTTTTGGACCCATTCTGTAATGAAAATTAAGCCAATGGTGTTAGCATATAGGCAGCATGTCAAAATTATTCTTGCCAAATCTTTAAAACGCATACGGATGGTTTGAAGGCTGTTGAAGTAAAATATTTAAGTAATAATTGTATTTTAAATGGATAATCTTCGCAGAATTTAATGCAGGATTGTCGCCCTCTTAAAGATCAAAGAATAAGAATAATTTGCTTTCTTTCGTTTAAATTTAATGGAAATCATCGTGTAGATGTATTAATTCAAAAAAATATGGCAACAAAGATTAAAGAGGTTACAGCCGCCAGCATTACAGAAATGTATATTCATTACTGTCTGGAACATAACGAAAATCCTAAGTCTGTTTATTTGTTCTGTAAAAGGAACGGCATTGTTGAAAAGGAGTTTTATGCTTTTTTCTCATCAATTGAGGCAATTGAAAAATCTGTTTTTGTAAGTTTTCACAGGTTGACTGTGGAGCTTATCAATAAAAGTGCTGATATTGAAGTACTTGGATTTAAGGATAAATTGTTGACTTATTATTACACATTTTTTGAGATTCTTACTGCAAACAGAAGTTATGTTGTATTTGCATTAAAAGGGGATCGCAGTAAACTTGACGGCTTGATTAAGCTGAAAGAATTCAGGTCGCATTTTAAGCAGTTTATTGCGGAGATCAGTCAGGGTTATTTGAAAATAAAAAGTGAACGAATTCAGAAAGTTCAGCAAAGCAGCCTTGAAGAGGGTGCCTGGATTCAGCTTTTGGTCACACTGAAATTTTGGCTGGATGATGAGTCTGTTGCTTTTGAGAAAACAGATCTTTTCATCGAAAAATCAATCCGCGCTACTTTTGACCTGATTGATACGACGCCACTTGAAAGTGTGCTCGATTTTGGTAAATTTTTAATTAAAGAAAAATTGAGGTAGTTAATGGAAACAATAGACAGCATACCTACTTCGAAGATTCAGCGTGCATCCAAACTGATTTCGACCGGCGTGAAAATCGGGGGTAATTATTTAAAATATTATGGTGAAAAAATAACCAATCCTGAATCTGCACGGGATAATCTGAATACGAATAACGCAGAGGATATTTATGACGGATTAAAGAACCTGAAAGGCAGCGCATTGAAACTTGCGCAAATGCTAAGTATGGAGAAGAGTTTTATGCCGCAGGCTTATGTGGAAAAATTCTCTTTGTCCCAGTTCTCCGTGCCTCCATTATCAGCTCCCTTGGTTATCAAAACGTTCAGGAAATATTTTGGTAAATCGCCGCTTGACTTATTCGATACCTTCAATCCGAATGCGATCAACGCAGCAAGTATTGGTCAGGTACACAAGGCAACTGCCAATGGAAAAGAACTGGCGGTTAAAATTCAATATCCGGGCGTAGCTGAAAGTATAACTTCTGATCTGGCTTTGGTAAAACCAATTGCGATGAAGATGTTCAATATTCAGAGCAAGGATTCGGATAAATATTTTAAAGAAGTTGAAACAAAGCTTACTGAGGAGACTAATTATATTCTGGAAATTGCACAAAGCAAAGAAATCGCAGAAGCCTGTGCGCATATTCCAAACCTTCGTTTTCCGGCATACTATCCTGAATTTTCTTCTGAAAGAGTGATCACGATGGATTGGATGACAGGAATTCATCTTTCTGAATTTGTGAAAACAAATCCTTCGCAGGAAGCTTCGGATAAAATCGGACAGGCGCTTTGGGATTTTTATATGTTCCAGGTTCATCAGCTCCGGAAGGTACACGCGGATCCGCATCCCGGTAATTTCCTGGTCGACAAGGATACAAATCTGATTGCAATCGATTTCGGTTGTATGAAAGAAATTCCGGAGGAATTTTATACGCCTTATTTTGAGTTGGCGGAAAAGGAGAATATGAATGATCCGGTGATTTTCAGAAACAAATTATTTGAGCTGGAAATTCTTACAGATAAAGACACGCCCGAAGAAACGGTTTATTTCAGTAATCTTTTTCACGAAATCCTGACTTTGTTTACAGAGCCTTTCCAGGTTGAAGAGTTTGATTTTGCAGACGAAGTTTTCTTTGCAAGACTTGTTGAGTTGGGCGAGAAATATGCAAATGATAAGAATCTGAGGAAAATGAATGTGAACCGCGGTTCTAAACATTTTATCTATATCAACCGTACGTTCTTTGGCTTATTCAGCTTACTTCATGAGCTGAAAGCGAAGGTGAGTATCAACCAATTTGTCGGCTTGACTTAGGGGAAATAACTTTTCTTAGATGCGTGATGTCTGACGATGTCGCGCATTTTTTGTTTAAAGCTCTTTTTTCAAACAAACACTGATTTCCAGATTATCAAATTGGTTATAGTTATCGGTGATCTGGTAACCATATTTCTGGTAAAATTTGATGGCCTGAGGCTGGCCTTTTCCTGTTTCCAGAACGGCTCCTGAATATCCGAGTTCTATTGCCCAGGTTTCCAATTCTGCCAAAATCCGCGATGCAATCCCCGTTTTTCTGTAATTTTCCTGAATAAACATGCGCTTAATCTCAATTGTTTTTTTGTCAACAATTTTAAAACAGCCGCAGCCTACTACCCGATTATTTTCATAAGCCAGTACTACTGTCGGAAGATTGGTTATCCGATTGTATTCTTCATAATCTTCCGGCTTTGTATTATAAATTCGGCACAGTTCAATATCCAGTTCCCCGGTCAATTTTGCGAAGTCCGGATTCTCACTATTTGTTCTAAGCAGCATGCTAAAATATGATTCAAACGCAAAACGATGCGCTTAACTTTTAACTAATTCTCTTGTAACTTCTTTTTTTACCAGTGTTTTCTTACTCTTTTTTGTTCTTCCCCACCAGATCATAAATCCTGTTACAGGCAAACTGGCTATAATAAAGGAGATGATAAAAGCCAGTATTTTCCCAGGCAAACCAATAATAGCACCTACGTGAATGTCATAATTCATCCGCATGATCTTATTTGCCAGCGTAAGCTTATCGTGATAACGTCCGAAATTATGGGTTACCGGAAGTTGTTTCATCGTGTACTGGTCATAATATATATAGTCACATTGCCAATATGTTCCCGCAACAGGGTTGGTCACGGCCGCAATTGTTGATTTTGGCGATTCCGGGTAATGCATTTCTATCGTTTCCGCCTGGGGGTTTTCAGCAACGGTTTTTCTCCAAAGAATGTCCAAAACAGGAGTATTTTTTGCTGCTCCTGGCTTTCCTACCGATTCAACTTCATAAAACGGAGTCATTGTTTCCCCTCCTGAAGCTGCCCAATAAACACTTTTTGAAAACCATTGAAAACCCATGATCAGCCCGGTGGTGGCCAGGATCAGCGCAACCGGAATGGTATAAAATCCAAGCACATTATGAAGGTCATAATTTTTTCGTCTCCACCTCGCATCCCATTTGACAGAAAACCGCTGCTTCAAAGCAGCTTTATTTTTCGGCCACCAGAGTACCAGGCCGGAGAGCAGCATAAATGCAAAAATCAGCGTTGCGGAAGCCGCAATTGGCTGACCGATGGTAGGAGGGAGCCATAAATAATAATGTCCCATCAGGATAAAACGGAAAAAATCGCTATCCATATTTTTGACTTTCAGGACTTCCCCGGTATAAGGATTGGCGTAGGCCAGGTAATAATATTCATCGGGTGCAAAACTGAAATACGTGATGACGGCCGCCGACTTGGCATCAGCATACTCTACACTATGAATTTTTTTGTTGGGTAACGCTTTCTCAGCGATCGCTTTGAATTGGGAAGGAGGCAGAAACGGTTTTTGCTGCGGCTCAACATACCGATAAGATTGTGTCGCATTTTGTATTTCTTCCTGAAAGGCATAAATACAGCCCGTTACAGCAAGAATAAAAACGATCAGCCCCGAACCTAGCCCTAGCCATAGGTGGAGAAAGTGTATGACTTTTTTCATTGTAATTTTTTTGATAGATCGTCAACTTCAATCCATATCAGGAATTAGTTCTAAGTCCTGAGTAACTTTAGTGTTGAGTCACTTACATCGTTTTATTAATTCCGGTTCAGCTAATATACCGTAAAGTATAATTAGTCTTAATAAGCAACAAAGCTATTGATATGAAGGGTTGTATCCAAATTAAAATAATGGATTGAAGCAATTCATTTGAGATAACCTGCTATTTCAGCTTTTTAGCCAACTGTTCATTCAGAATCTTCGAAATTTTCTCATGTTGCGCATAGACCATTAAATGTCCACCGCTATCAATGACAGTATCAGGTTTTACGATTTTTAGCGGTATCAGCCGGTCGGCAGATCCGTGGATATGATACAGATTTTCAACTTTATCCGGATGATTCCAATCGGTCATACGCGTCAGAGCCCATTTTAAAAACTTGCTGTCCGTATCGTGAAGAATTTGTTTAAGTAGTGTTTTAAGTTCTGGTGTATCTGCGCCAAAATACTTATACGTAAAAGAATTGGTCGATTTTAGCAGAGGTGCTGCGAACGGACTTGCTAGAAGGAATTTGATAAGTCCACGGTTAAATTTTGAAATTGGGATGTTGGTCGGGGTACTTGATATGATTATAGTTTGTTCGGTATGAACAATTTCTGAAAGCTCTGATGCAACGATTCCTCCAAAGGAAAGCCCGACAAGTTGAAAAGGTTTTGTCGTATCCATTTGCGCTGTTAACCGCAAAGCATAGTCATGAAGCGGTTCTTTTTTCTTAGGCGGAATCCAGTCAATATAGTGGACATTGAAACGATCGTCCAGTTTTAGTTTGCTGAAAACCCTTTTATCTGCACCGAGGCCGCTTAAAAAATAGACATTCATTTTCTCAGGTTTTATATTTTTCGGAGCAGAAATTGCCCGGGATATAAGTACAGAAAAAAATGATAAAATAAGAACCAGACGTAACATGATGGGATATGTTTTAGCAATTATACCTGTTGCTAATTTACGAACGAGCCGGAATTAAAGATTGATGTGGTGTTATTATCCAAAAGAAACCGCGATACCATTCTTGAAGGAACAATATCGCGGTTGAAAAATATATGGATTGTCTTATCGCGTAAAGTTGTATTTCAAACCTCCCATTAGCCATCTGCCAGGCATTTTTGAACCCAGCAAGTCACTATATTTTGTGTCGCCAAGATTATCGGCCTGCGCAAATACGGATAATGTTTTTGGAATAATGGAGTATTCTGCTTTCGCATTAATCACAAAATATTCTCTGGTAATAGTCGCCTCAATTGCCGTTGCCTCACGTTTTGCCCTGTTTTTATAAATACCGTTGACACTGAAAGAAAAGTTTTTAATCATGTATAACACAGATAAATTTCCTAAAAACCTGGCATGAGATGATATGTAAAACGAAGGCGTGGCCTCGCTGCTCTCACTGTTCAGCCAGGTAAGTCCTGTGGTTAGCCAGATTTTCTGATGATCGTTTAGTGTTTTTGCATATTGAAAATCCAGTTCTGCACCGGTCGTATTGACACTGGCAACATTTTTCGCTAAACCGTAAATACCCGTTGGTAATAAATTATCTTTTCTAGGCATCTGGGCATAAGGGGTCGACGTGTAGTCAATCAGGTTATCCTGGCGGCGCTGAAAAAATGTTCCTGAAAGTTTAAAGTCTGACAAAAACCAATCGGCCCCGGCTTCGTAACTAAATGAACTTTCTGCTTTCAGCGACGGATCGCCCACGCTGCTTCCGTTACTTACGACTGGTTTGTTATAATTGTTATATCGTTCAGTAAAATCAGCATCCCGTATTGTTTTTCCTGCGCTTCCACGCAATTGCCAGTGCTCCTTTTTGTAAGAAATATTAACCTGCGGAACTGCTTCGGTACCAATATTTTCCCGCCAGTCAAAGCGGATCGAAGGACTTATGTTGAAGGATTCGCCGATTCTTTGCGATAGCGTAACAAAAGGAGCCAATTGATTGATCGAGTGATTCCCCCGGTCGTTTGATGCGATATTTTTATTTTGAAAATTAAGTCCGGCAACCAGTGTTGTACTGTTTGTCAAAATCTGCTGCCAGGTCAGTAAGCCCTGCCATAATTTCGATTTGCTGTTATTACGAATGGAGGTTGAATTGAACAAATATTGATCCTGAACAAACTTATATCCTGCATCAAATGAAAAGGCTGATCTGCCTTTTTTGTAACCCACTTTTATCTGGTTCCAGGAAGTTTTCACCTGCTCATCCGCCGTATCAGCTCGGGAAGTTGTGTAAAAATTCTGAGCAGAAAAATCGCGGTAGTCAAAAGACGAGCGTAGTGCCACATTCCATTCGGGCGACAAAGCATAGTTGGCAGAAAGCGAAATGGTGTGATTGTGAAAATATCCCGTGGTACCTCTCTGATCAACGCCATGGGCATTGTTGGAAACGCCGCCAATGGAGGCCGCCAACTTATCCCGTTGGATAAAAGCGCCGGCATTTGCACCGAGAAATCCATATTCACCACCGCTTAAAGATCCGGTAACAGTGGTTTTATGATTATTTTCCTCGTTATCCGCAGCCAGTTTTGCCGCAAAAGTTTTTGATATCACATGAATAACTCCGCCCACGGCCTCAGAGCCATAAATCGCAGAAGAAGCGCCTTTTAATACTTCAATACGTTCTATTTCGGAAGGAGCGATGGGAATGTAACTGCTAAAATGACCCGTGTTTGGATCGTTTAGTCTCAGCCCATCAAGGATCACAAGCACCTGCTGATAGGTTCCACCGCGCAGAACAATATCACTTTGAGAACCCATCGGCCCACGCGCCTGCATTTCAACCCCGGGAATATAACGCAGCAGGTCGTCGATGCTGTGGACGGGCAGATTTTGAAAATAATCTCCTTTGATCACAGCAATATTCCGACCCGATTCGGACGCTCTTTTTTCAATAAGCGATGAAGTAACGGTGACAGGATCGAGAGAAATTTCCTGGGCTTTTACAGCGTGACAGGTTAAAATTAAAAAAGAAAAAATGTAGAGATGTGACAATTTCATGAACAATCGTTTTTGATAATGACTGCAAAAGTATTGTCCAGCCGGCCCCTCTGACTGCTCCGGTTTTAAGATTGGTAGTAGTCCGGATAAATTCCCTATTCTGCCGGATCGTCTGTAAGTTCTCTTTTTTTCTTTTTTACAAACCTGAACAGACTTCCTTTTTCGTCTTCTGGTGTTTGGTCACCCAGCAGAATTCCCCAGGGTTCAAGTCCCTCTACGCGGTCGAAAACTACTTTAAGCATGGCAATCGCCGGGATGGATAAAAACATACCAGAAACACCAGCCAGCGCTCCGCCGACCAGCACGCCTATGATGGAAACCAATGCATTGATCCGGACTTTTGAGCCGATAACCAAAGGGACGAGAAAGTTATTATCCACAAATTGAACGGCCAGAAAGATACCGACAACGCCTAAGATCGTGTCAATTTCAGGATGACTTATGAAAGTCACAAGCACTGCAAGTACGGTGGCTACCAGGCCGCCGATGTATGGAACGAGGTTTAAAATAGCGGCCATAATACCCAGAAGGATCGCGTATTGCACGTTCAGAATTAGCAGTCCAATACAATTTAAAACGGCGACACAGGTTGTTTCCAGCAGTAATCCGACCATGTAACTTTGGATGATCGCTTTAATTTCATGTAAAACTTCCTTTACTTTTGTCGTGTGTTTTTCGGTGAATAGTACAACCATGAAATGGATGAGCATCGCTCTGTAATACAGCAGAAGGAAGATGTAAATTGGGAGCAAGATCAACGTCCCGAGCGGACCTGTCACCACGCCGAGTGTTTCGCCGCCCTGAAAATTTTCCAATGTTTCAGTTTGCGCTTTTTGAATATATTGATCCTGCTGGCGGTAACTTAGGCTATACTCACGCCTTATCCACCGGCGGATATCCCGGTAAGTTTCGTTGATATTCCTTTTTAGTTTGGGCAGTTCATCCGAGAAATCAGCGAGCTGCATGGAAAGTAAAACGGTCACTCCGGCTACGATCAGAATTGCCAGTGTGACGGCCATACTAATTGCGAGAACTTTCGGGACACCTTTACGGATTAACCAGCCTTCGACGGGATGAAGCAAAACGGCAATAAGCCCCGCCATAGCCAGCGGAACAATAATATCCTGTCCGAGATAAATGGTTAGTGTGATCAACGCCAGCGCGATCAGTGTATGCGAAAGCTGGTGGTAAAATGGCCGGGGCCCAAGAGATGTCATAAAAGGTATCGTAAAATCAGATCGATCGGTTTGGATTGTATTTAAGGTAATAAAATTAATTCAACAATTATTAGCCGCAATGAATTGACAAGATTGACGGTCAGATATATCGCAGCCATTTCTTCTCCCGGTGCGCCGACTTATATCCATTATACCATTTGCATGCCGGATATAAACTCAGGACTACAAATCCCCAGATTAAATAAATGTAAGGAAGTTCAACACCGGAGCCGGAAGGGGGGCGCCCAAATTGGAAAGCGCCAAAAGGCAGGTCTGCCCAGGTGAATCCCTGATAAAACATCAGCAGAAACATCAGCGAATGGATGAGATACCAATGCAGGATATAGTAGAACAAGGGTACTTTTCCATAGACCGAAACAAGGAACACGAATTTATTTCGTATACCATCAGCAGCGGCGAGAATCAAAAACATGATTCCCAAAGTTAAAGATGTATATAAAAGAGACGGCGGATATTTGAAAATGTTTATGAAAGACAAAAATGTGAAAAGTGGCGTTTTCTGAGATTTCCAGGGAATCGGATCACCGTAAAAATTGGCAAACCGAAGCACAATGAAAAATGTGAGGACGGCGAGACCTGTAAAAAATAAGGTTCTCCGTCTTTTACCATCTTCTTCCAAAAATATCTGTCCGCAGCCATAACCCGTCAGCATAATGCCAAACCAGGGAATAAACGGATAGAGAACTGCAAATGTAAAATTCGGTGTCACGGGGAATACGTCGAGTTTGAATAAAAATGCCCAAAGTACACGCAACGGAATGTTGTCATTGAAACTGACTCCCTGCAATAAGTTATGGCTTAAAATGATAACCAAGCCAATAATTCCAATCGTTTTTGATGATAGTTTTAGCAAGTATGAAAGGCAGATCAGCCCAAATCCGATTGCTCCGATCACCTGAAATACCATCATCCTGAATTTTATATCTGCCCAGAGTCCAAGTGTGATGACTGTGAATTCCAGCAGGATCAGCCACAATCCCCTGCTGATCAGAAATTTTCTTCCAGCCCGTATATCGGCGTTGTTCCTGAGTGAAATAAAGGCAGAAGTTCCGGAGAGGAATACGAAGGTAGGGGCACAAAGATGGGTTATCCACCGGGTCAGGAATAATCCTTCCGTGGTAGTTTCCAGATTCGTCGGATCCTGTGTTAATGCAGTTGTGTGCATAAGGTCCCTGACGTGATCCAGGGCCATGATAATCATCACAAGTCCTCGTGTAAAATCAATGGAATCAATACGTTTCATCGTAAGCCTGGATTAGGTTTATTCTAAAAGCGTAAAATCAAAAAGTTTACTTAACGTCGGAATACCCACGGGCAGAGTTCTTTATATTCTCTCAAAAACATAATCGATTCTCTAACAATCGGATTTATTTGATTGTATTGTTATAAAATTTAATTAATTTGTGATAATCCTATCTGACGGAATCAAGCTGCTATCCGATTATTTTCCCAACTTAATTAAAAATGAAGAAAAGAACATTTATCAAACTATCTTCCGCTTTAATGGCAGCACCGATATTTACTCCGTTAACAAGCTGGGCAACCGGCGAAAAGTTAAAGAACTGGGCAGGAAATCTTGAATATAGCACCACCAAATTATACCAGGCAAAAACGACATCCGATGTTCAGAATTTTGTTAAGCAAAACGCAAAATTCAAAGTGCTGGGAACACGTCATTGTTTTAATAAAATTGCAGATAGTAAAGACGAATTCATTACTGTCACGCAGGCGGATGAAATCATTGAGATCGCTCCGGATGGAAAAACAGTTACGGTGAACGCAGGAATAAAATATGGACAATTGAGCCCTTATCTGGATAAAAAAGGTTTCGCATTGCACAATCTGGCCTCATTGCCGCATATTTCTGTTGCAGGTGCCTGTGCTACTGCAACACACGGTTCAGGAGAAAAAAGTGGTAATCTGGCGACGGCAGTTTCGGGATTTGAAATGGTGGCCGGGAGTGGCGAAGTTATCAATCTTTCAAAAGAAAAAGACGGAGAGAAGTTTTTTGCGGCGGTAGTGAACCTGGGCGCATTGGGTGTGATCACAAAAATGACGCTCGATATCCAGCCGACATTTGAAATGAACCAGTTTGTTTATGAAAATCTTCCGATGGCCCAATTGAAGGATAATTTTGATGCCATTGAAGGGAAAGGGTATAGTGTCAGTCTTTTTACGAATTGGCAAAGCCGGGACATTGCGGAGATCTGGGTCAAGAGAAAAATTGTTAAAGGAGAAACATATAAGCCAGATGCAGAACTTTTCGGAGCAAAAATGGCAACAAAAAATTTGCACCCGATTCCTGAGCTTTCAGCTGAAAACTGTACAGAACAAATGGGCGTTCCGGGACCATGGTATGAGCGGATGCCACATTTTAAAATGGGTTTTACGCCAAGCAGTGGAAAAGAATTACAGTCCGAGTTCTTTGTTCCCAGAAAAAATGCGGTGGAAGCGATAATGGCCATTTCGCGACTTGCGGATCAGGTTGGACCTCATTTGCTGACTTCCGAAATACGTACGATCGCAGCCGATAATTTCTGGATGAGCCCATGTTATAAGCAGGACAGCGTTGCCATACATTTTACCTGGAAGCAGGATTGGCCGGCAGTAAGTAAATTATTGCCGATTATTGAAAAAGAACTAGCACCCTTCCATGCGCGTCCGCATTGGGGGAAACTGTTTACGATGGCGCCTGCGAAGTTAAAATCACTATATGAAAAGTTGCCCGATTTTCAGAAAACAGCAAAAGAATACGATCCAAAAGGGAAATTTCGCAATGAATTTTTAAATACCTATTTATATCAGAGTTAAGCAAAACTACCCACTAATAACGAACGAATTATTGGATTAAGCGTAATGGTTCCGGATTTTCCGGGACTACGATTTTTTTGTTGCACTTAAATTGTTCGTTATGACTAATTCCTATAGCCTCAGGGCGGGGTATGCCTTAATATTGCTTATTCCGGTATTGACGTTTGGTATTTACGTTTGGCAAAATGCAGTCAATATGCCTTATGCTGATGATGAGGCCTTGATTTACACGCTTAATAACATTCATGACCGTCCGAGCGAACTGGTTCGTAGTCTTTTTTATCAACATAACGACCATAGGATTTTCTTTTCCCGACTGGCAAGTGTGATCATTCATTTCTTTTCCGGGACGATGAATTTCAGAACCATGATCATTTTTGGCTACCTGAATCTGGTTCTGCTTGGACATTCCTTTTTTCTGATTTATAGATCTTTCAGAAAAGACTATTTATTTTTTTTACCTGTCTCCTTACTTCTTTTTTCGCCTATCGTTTATTGCACTCAACTTTGGAGTATCACTTCTTTTGAACAAAGTTTATCCATCGCATTTTCGTTATACAGTCTCTATTTCTTACAGCGGGAAAAACAAAAAATCTGGTATATTTCCCTTCCCTTCGCGATGGCCGCAGCGCTCGCGAATCTGGATGGTATCAGTGTCATTCCAATTGCACTTTTCTGGCTTATGGTGCAGAAGCGGAAGATTGAAAGTCTGATTTTTGGTCTGTTCTCGATTTTATATTGTTACGTTTTTTTCCTGGGATTCAGATTTTCTTCGGCATCTCATTTTCCTGACCTATCACAATTTTTAAGTGTGGTACTTAAAGGATTTGTTGCACTTTGCGGCTCGATCGTGAAGGTGCTGTCGGATTCTCACGGATACCAGATGGCACTTGTTCTGGGTGCTTTTATTTTGCTAACCTATGTTATTTTCACAACATTTAAAATTTTGAAGGTCACTGGTCATGAGAAGGTTAAATATCGGCTCAATCTGACTGAAATATGTTTTTTAAAAGTCCTGGCTTGTGTTGCAATGATTGCGCTGGGGCGATCGGGAGATGATGCCGATGTAATTTTATCTATCCGTTTCCAGATATATTCAGCCAGCATTTTCGTGATGTTCTATCTGTTTGTACTTAACAATCTCCACCAGATTAAACTTGAAAAAATATTTTTTGTGGCATTCCTGACCACGTCTATGACGTTAAATTTGTTGGCCTATGTCAAGTACAAAAATGCTGTGAAGATGCATAACGACGAATTGATTGTAGATAGTTTTAACTATCCGCAGCATGGATTTTTTGTACATCAGTACTTCCAGGCTCCTGATCCTGAAACAACTTTTTATAATCAGTATAACTTTCCGGTGTTTTTTAAAACAGAGGTTGTTTCAAACTGGATTATCCAGCTTCGGAAGCAAAAGGTGGAAGCATCACTGAAAATGGAAATATCAAATAGCTCTTCTGATTTTCCTGCAAGCTTGTATCCCATCGTTCGCTTTGAACTTAGCAAGTTGCCGCCAATTGTTCCACGGCAGCACATTTACTTAGCTTTGTTGGATAGAAATAACAATATACTTTTTATTGCTGTGAGGCCGCCAATTTCCGGATGGATTAACCAGCTATTTGACAGGAATATGCCTGCGCGTTTATTAACAGTAGCATTTCCCAGAAAAATGACAGGCGATTTTTATGACGTGGCGTTGTGCTGGACAAACAAAAATATTCCTCACAGCCTTTTGGTTGCAAGGAATATCAACATAAATCCGAAGTGATACTTATTTGATTCTTTCGAGAAGTGCCATGTAAAATCCATCATAACCTTCGTCCGCAGTGGAGGTGCGGCGTTCATCGATTAATCTCCAACGGTCACCAAATTCCATTACAAAACGGGTCACCTGATTTTCAGATTCAGAAGGCAATAGGCTGCACGTGGCATATACCATTTTCCCTCCTCGTTTTACCATTTTTGAGTAAGTGCTGAGGATATGCCATTGCGTATTTCTGATGGTAGCCAGAAAAGTTGGCTGCAACTTCCACTTGGTATCAGGGTTTCTCCGCAACACGCCCAAGCCCGAACAAGGCACGTCCAATAACAAACGGTCGGCAGTATCAACTAACTCCTTGATCGTTTTATCGGATTTAATTATTCCCGTAGAAAGTATTTTGACGCCGTTGCGTATGGCGCGTTTCTGAAGTTCGTCAAGTTTGTAATTTTCAATATCCAAAGAAATAATACGGCCTTTGTTTTCCAGCAAAGCAGCAATTTGGAGCGTTTTTCCGCCCGCTCCCGCACATGCGTCAATAACAGTCTGGCCGGGGTGAAGATCCATAAAAGGTGGAATGAGCTGTGACCCCGCGTCCTGTACTTCAAAAAAACCTTTCTTGAAACCTTCCAGCCCTGCCACATTCTGCCGTTTTTTCAGTACAAGTGCGTCTGGAATTTCAGGAACAGTTTCAATTTTATCTTCTCCGAAAATCGATACAACTGATTTCAGATCTGATTTTAAAGTATTGACCCGAAGCACAAAAGGAGCCTGGTTATTTAGTGCTGTGATCTCCTTTTCCCATTTATCACCCAATTCTTTTTCACCAACCTCATCCATCCAGTCAGGAATTGACTGGGCTATTTTTCTGGTTTTAAGCCCTTCCTGATACCGGGTTAGAACATCTTCCAGGTTAATTTCATCAAACTCAATCCATTCCGGCAGGATATTATCTGTATCGGTATGGAAATGTTGTGGTTTAATGATCTGCCATACACCCACCATTTTCCAGAAATCTGCGGGTTGGGTAACTTTTGCCAAATGAGCCGAATACTTAATCAGCCGCCACCAGCGAACGATCTCATAAATGTTTTCAGCCAGAAAAGCCCTGTCTCGAGCTCCCCATTTCGGATTCGATTTTAACAATCTTTCAACTACGCGATCTGCTTGTTGTTTATCCGAAAAAATGTGTTGCAAGGATTGAACCGTCGCTTCTATAAGTCCTCTGTATAATTTCAAATTGAAAACAGACAAGTTTGTCTGTATTTAAGTTTTTGACACGAACAATAGCGTTCGTGTTGTAAGGAGCAAAGTTCGGGAAAGTTTCTTTAATATTAGAGAGAAGAACGGAAACAGTGGATATCTGTGAGAATAATTTAAATTTTTCTAAATCGCTGATGGTTTCAGAAACTGGAAAATTTATTATGAAATTCTTGTGGTAGATAAATGCTTTGTTATTTACCCTTGCGTAAAATTTACTTGATCGCTGCCCGCATCTGTTTTTCAAAGTATTTCAACAAAGCTCTGGCACCCTTTTTGATCACAAAAAACATAACCATTTCTCAAAACAACCATGGACAATATAAGTATGCCGGCGGATCACGAACATGTTTTTTTTACGGATCAAAGCGGAACAAGGCGCGAAGGCGTTTACAGAAAAGTTTTAAAGGCTTTTGTTGATACGGAAGACGGGAAAGACCCGGAAGATATCAATAACATATATCTGGAAGACAAAATTGTGGATTGGAAGTATGTCAATAAGGGCAAGGGTCCGGATTCGGACATAATGGTTATTCTATAAAATTTTCACGGAGAAGTTACTATAAATAGCTTCTCCGTGTTTTATTATATGAGGGATATACAGTCGCATATCGCTGTTGATTTTGCTGTCGTGAATTCATGATATATGATTCTACCATCATACTCGAAGTTGGCATAGAGAACCTTTCCGTCGCTGGATACATTCCCATTTAATTGAACTTCAGTTTCTTTGGAGTTTCCTTTTCCATCTCTTGCAATGATTGCTCCTTTTGCCACGAAAGATTTACCTTTTTGTAATGACAACAGGGGAATCGTTACGGTGTAGCCACACCCAGCAAGAATATAACCGTCGCCCTTTTTAGTAAAAGAGGAACAGGAAGAAAACCAGTTTTTATCATTTACATCAGCATCGACTTTTCCTGAATTGCAGCTTTCTAAGGAGACAAGAATCAGAAGGACAAAGGGAAATATCGTTTTCATAATTAAGCAGGTTTTTCTTGATAGACAGATAAGTCTGGCAGATGGTTGTAATCGATATACCAAAATCAGAGACAAGCTTTTCTTTAGCGAAATGCAGTAATAGCGCTGTCCGTATACCATGATGCTTATGCTTAATAAATTTGCATCAAATTTAAAAAAGTCTGCGTAAGGCTATTTAGAAGAATTACTATTCAAAGACACCAATTATAAATTAAAAAATGATTTCCAATCTCAATCCCAAAAATACGCCCGGCGTATTTCAATTCCCCTTATCCCTTTCGATTCAGGGTATAAGTTTGGGTATTGCCAAAATCTTGTTTGTTGTCTTACTCGTTTCCTGTTCAACGGAAAAAGAAGATGAAATTATCGGAGAAACAGGCAACGGTGACACAAGCGCTTCCGTAATTATCGACAGCACGACGGTTTCCAAAGGTACGATAGAAGGCAACACAGGAACAGCGGCTAATGATGACGATATTCTGGCAAACTCAACATTTTCCACGACTGTGACTATTGACTTTGGAAATACGGTTACCATCAACAATCCCCTGGCAGAAAGCGGAGTGACGGTTACGGAAACAAATGGCGATGTCGTTATTACATCTGCTGCATCGGAGGTTGCCTATGAGCTTTCTGGCACTACCAGCAATGGCTCTGTCAAAATCTACAGTGAGAAGAAATATAAGCTGATTCTAAATGGGGTAAACATAACCAACACGGATGGCCCTGCAATTAACTTGCAGTCCGGGAAAAGAGCGTTTTTAGTTTTGGCAGATAATAGCACCAACTCACTGGCCGATGGAATTACGTATACTGCCAGTGGTGAGGAGGATATGAAAGCGACTTTGTTTAGCGAAGGACAGTTAATTTTTAGCGGAAACGGAATTTTGAACGTGAAGGGCAATTACAAACATGCAATTTGCAGCGATGAATATCTCCGGATTGTTAGCGGGAACATCACTGTGACAAGTGCAAAATCTGATGGGATTCATACCAATGATGCTTTTATTTCTGACGGCGGAGCAGTCACGATAACGAGTTCCGGAGATGGGATCCAGGTTGAAGAAGGTTACATAGTGATCAATAACGGAACATTCGATATCAATGTGGCAGACAAAGGAATTGCTGCTTCCTGGGATACAGACGCTACAATTGATCCGTATCTCACCATTAACGGAGGCACCATTACGGTTAATTCCTCTGCGGGAGAAGGAATAGAGAGTAAAAGCATTCTAACGATTAATAATGGAACCGTCGTTGTGAAAACGGCAGATGATGGCCTGAATGCCGGTACTTTTATTTACATCAACGGTGGAAATATTTATGCTTTTAGCAGCTCAAATGACGGTATTGATTCAAATGGACAAATCACAGTAACTGGCGGGAAAGTTGTTTCGGTTGGTGCCGGTTCTCCCGAGGAAGGTTTCGATTGTGACCGGAATACATTTAAGATAACAGGCGGAATTTTGGTCGGAATTGGTGGTGCGACGAGCTCACCAACTGCAAGTGTAAGTACACAGGCATCTGTCATTTTGGGTGGTGGAACAGCGAGCCAAATGGTCAGTATCCAGTCAAGTGAAGGCGCGGAAACACTTACTTTCCTGGTTCCACGCACGTATTCAACCATGTTATTTTCGAGCCCCAAATTGAAAGTAAGCAATACTTATAAAATATTTACTGGCGGAAGTGTTGCCGGCGGTAACGGTTTCAATGGTTTATACACCAGCGGCACTTATTCTGGCGGCACACAATCTTCGACTTTCACTACCAGCAGCATGGTAACGAAAGTTGGAGGGAGCAATGGGCCTGGTTGATATGGTTCATGTTCAATTGAAATGCATGGATGTTGAGGTATTCAATGTTAGTGCTTTTTTTGTTTTCCAGCTTCAAGCTGCGATTTCTGGTCTGATTATTTGATGAAATTCTGCTTAAAGGATTAAATAAACAGGTCCAGCCTAAATACCAGCAAAATGCCCGAAGGTCCATCGATTGTGATTTTGAGACAAGCCATTGAGGAATTAAATCTCAAAGGTGAAAAAATTGAGTTTGCGGAAGGAACCGCAGCAATCGATATGGAAAGACTGATGGCTGAGGAAGTGATCGATTTCAAATCCTGGGGAAAACATTTTCTGATTTGTTTCAAAACCTTCACGTTGCGTATCCATTTTATGCTTTTTGGTTCATACCTGATCAATGAGCGAAAGAAGATGAAGGTTCGGCTAAGTCTTCAATTTGAAAAGGCTGAGCTGAATTTCTATGCCTGTTCGGTTAAAATATTGGAAGAAAAAGCTGCGGAAATTTATGATTGGGAAGGAGATTTGATGGCGGAAGAATGGAATAACAAAAAGGCATTGCAGAAATTAAATAATGCTCCTGCTATGCTCGCCTGCGACGCTTTGCTCGATCAGAATATTTTTTCAGGCTCTGGAAATATTATCAAAAATGAAGTCTTGTTCCGGATACGGGTACATCCGTTAAGTGTTTTAGGTGAACTTCCTGCGGCTAAACGTAAAGCAATGGTTAAAGAAGCGCGTGATTATAGTTTTGATTTTCTGGAATGGAAAAAAGAAAATTCGCTAAAAAAACACTGGCTGGCGCATACCAAAAAAATATGTCCGCGCTGCGTGATCCCCTTCCACAAAGAATATCTTGGCAAAGCAAAAAGAAGAAGTTATTACTGTATTAATTGTCAGATTTTGTACAAATAATAAAACTTAACATGCAATAGTTATCCATCGCAGATACGAAGCTTTTTTACAGGTGGTTTAAATTGCTAGAGTATTTTGTTTTAAAAAATTGTATCAATGTAAACTAGCGGCTACCATCCACTCAAATGAAATGTTTGTGAAGTCTGCTTCTGATTTATTTTTTGTCTGTTTTAACAATGATGCGTTGGGGAATCTTCTGATAAATAAAATCCAGGCGACCGGTTCGCGCAATCGTTACAGACAAGTGATCGACCAGGTGTTGATCCAAATACTTAAACAAAAAGATCTGATTTCTGTATGCAAGGTTAATTACCAGCCAAGTCAGTATTAGTGATCAGCTCGATAGGAATTATTGAATCTGGAAATTGATATTTAGACGGCTGAAAATAGCGGCCAAGATCATCCGGAAAATGCAGATCTGCTTTCGGCTAAGTTGATTTCGTAGACGCAAGCAGATCTGAAATTTGCGAAATCCTGAATTATTTTAACAAAGCAGTTGCCTTATCAATTTCAATGCTGAAAGATTTCAACGCATCACTCACACGCTGGATACCGGATTCAGCTTCTGTCCAGTTTTTTTGTTCGATGGCTTCGCGGATCATGGGTAATGTTTTTACACCATAACCGGTATAAAATCCGGGAGCATAAATCTGATGTTTGTACCAGGGGCGTCTTGGTAAACCCTCCTCGTTGATCAGAACACGTTCTGTTTTGTATAAAATCTGGTTAAGCTGTGCCAGTTTTTCGGCTGGAAGCGTCGTCATCTTACTGCTCGCTTGTGCGTAACCGGCGGCGCTTTTTTCTAATAGGGCAAGTGCATTTTCCAGTGGAGCAAAGTTCAGGAAAGGGACCGAAACCATTTCTTTTGGTTTGGTAAAAGGCTCTTTCGGGTCAGCAGCGATTTCAAAACGATTTTCCTTTACCAATTTGTTATGGTCATCTGATCTCATCCGCGCCGCTTCAAGGTCTCGTTTTATCTCAGTCGCATAAGTCTGGACTGTATTTGAAAAATTGCTGAAATCGAAAGGAAGTACTTCTGCATTTGCAAATCTTAGAACGGACCGTCCCATGGTTTTGGCCAGTGTCGCGCCATAAGCGAAATCGCCATCTTTGAACCGGACATAATTGTCATAAGAATCGTAAATGGAGTGGTAATCACCACCAGCATCCTCACCGCCAAAACCTAAGTTGATGGAGGCAATGCCCAAATGCTGGATGAAGGGTGTATAATCTGATCCTGAACCAAGCGCGCCGATACGCACATCGTTCCTTGTTTTCGCGTCCTGTTTGGCCGTGGGACTGCCCTCGACCATCATTCTGGAACGTAATCGATCAATAATCGGGATATTTCTTTCAGGATCGATAACGTCTCTGCCAACCTGATTTAAGAATTTTTCCAAAGTGTGGGATCCGCCGGCACCTAAAAATCCACGTCCGTTTCCATCTGTGTTAAGGTATACCACTGTCTTTTCCGACAAAGTTTTTTTGTATTTTTCAACCCATTCTGTGGAGCCCAGCAAACCTGGTTCCTCTCCGTCCCACCAGCAGTAAACGATTGTTCTTTTAGGTTTCCAGCCGGTTTTTACCAGTTCTCCCAATATTCTGGCTTCTTCCAGTTCTGCAACTGCGCCGCTTACAGGATCGCTCGCACCAAACACCCAGGCATCATGGTGGTTTCCACGCACGATCCATTGGTCAGGAGATTCGCTGCCTTTCAGGGTTGCGATGACGTTATATGCCGGAACGATATCAAAGTTAAATTCAAGTTTCAAATGCACCTTTGCCGGTCCCGGACCGACGTGATAGGTGATCGGTAAAGCGCCACGCCAGGAAGCAGGTGCAACCTGACCGCCAAGTGCTCTTAGCAACGGCAAAGCATCACCATAGGAAATAGGCAAAACCGGAATTTTCATCATGCTCGGCGCATCTTTTACGGACAAACGTTTATTGTCTTTATCAGCAACAAATCCGTTTGTTAGTGGATCGCCGGGCGCTAATGGTAAATCCACGACGGAACCGCGCTGTGCTCCTGCGTCGTTTTTAAAGGGACCTTTTGGATAAACTTCTCCCTGGAAATAACCGTCTTCCTTTGGGTCAGAGTAAATAATGCAGCCGATCGCTCCATGTTCATAAGCGACTTTTGGTTTGATACCACGCCAGGAATTACCATATTTAGCAATGACTATCTTCCCTTTGACGTCAATGCCAAGTTTTGCCAGTTCTTCATAGTCATCCGGAATTCCGTAGTTGACAAAAACAAGTTCTGCCGTCACATCGCCATCAGCAGAAAACGCATGATAGGGAGGTAGTACATCTTTTGTTTGTGCGGAAGTTGCATCTTCTTTTACCGCACGTTCTGTGAGCGAAGCTTTAAATTTTGAAGGTTCCGTCAATTCCAATATTCTTATTTTGGGCGTCGGAAATAAAACATGGACGGTATCCAAATGTGCCTCAAATCCCCAGGAAGTCAGTTTGTCTCGAAGAAAAAGTGCATTGTTTAATCCATAAGCAGACCCAAGCTGGTGCGGATAGGCAGTCATTCGTTTCATCCAGTCACGCAGGTTATTGACCTGCACCTGTTTATCAAATGACGTTTCCAGTTCAATTTCTTTTTTTGCGGCATCTGCCCCAAAGCCGATCAGAGATTGTGCAAAAACCGGACTTAGTAAGATTTGGGAAAATAGAAGTACAGGAAGTGTTTTTCTGAAAATGTGTTTCATAAGCGGAGTGAAAATTAGATTCAGGTAATGGGTATTCCTAATATAGTGATAATTAAGAACCCAATCTTCTCAACTCCGGAAATTCATATTATTGATATGATTATTTTAATTTTGAACGTGCCAGACCGATAATTCTGCCTAAAGCATTATTGCAATAACACTGATGAAATCCTGACGTTCAGTCCGTATGCAACATCAAGCGCCAGTTTGGTATCAATTTTGAAAAAGCGGCCTATTTTTTGTTTTAATATAAATTCGCTTTCAGGTCCTTCAATGCGTTTCATGGCCCGGATGATATTTTGAACCAGATTTTCTCTGTCGCCAGCGGATAACATTTCTCTGAAAAAAATACCTGAAAGCCGGAAGTTCTGGTCGTCCTCGCTGAAACAATTCGCCACATTAAGGCCCATCAGCAACGAAGTGTTTCGTTCCTCTGCGGTGCCGTTGAAGCAGTTTCCCGAACATTGATCCTGACATTTTACTTTCTCCTGAAAGACTTTGGGTTCCGGTTTTGTAATTGTATTCATTGTAGTGTATTTAATTTCCCGTGAAACAATCAGGTATATTACCATTTAAGAGACAATACAAAGTTATCTTACCCCTATCCTCAAACCGATTGCTTTTTTAAGGTAATTATGGTACAAATCACTGTATTTACTCACTCATTATTTACGCGTCAGCTCTTTATAGCTTATACGGTGTTTTTAATACGATAGATTCAGTAGAGGATAAAATTTATTTTTAGATACAAAATGCCTGCCAGAAAATGATCTGACAGGCATTTTTATATATAAATATTTTGTTTTAGCCGCTGTTCCGGTTATCTGGCTAGTCAATTTTTACTTCCATAATCAGTATAATGGCGTCATTCGAAAGGGCTTCAAATTCGAGTTCTTCCAAATTCAATAACGACAAGCCGTCACGGGCTTCCAGCAAACGATTCTGGACTTCAAATGCACCTTCAATAATAAAAACAAAAATTCCGTTATCAGGCTTGTTAATTTTATAAATGCCTTCTTCCCGGCCACCATATTTTCCAATGTACCCATAAGTCTCCTGCTGAATTCGTAACCCTTCATTTCCAGGCGAAAAAAGCGGGATCAGCTGATTGCGATTTTCAAGATTAAAACGTCCTTCCTGCGTTTTTGTGTGCAATTGCGGTTGATTATTTTTCAGCCTGATCTGTATATAATTGACAAGTTCCTTCTCATAGGGATTCCATATTTGATAATCCACAGGTTTGTCCGTAGAAAAAATCTGAAACTGGCCTGCCTCCAAATGTCCCGTTTCACCTATACTATTTTGAAATGCAACCGCTCCTACAACCGGGATCAAAATAGACTCCGTATTTTTTTCAAGCTTCATAACCAAACTTTTCCCTCCTGCCAGCGTATCGTCGTTCAATGTTTCCAGACTTCCAAAAGGTGCCCTGGATTTTTCCTGGTAAGACCCGAAATTGAACGTATGAAAACTTCGGAATTCAGATAACTGAAAAATGCCTCGTTGACCAGCCAAATATATTTGCCCTTGTGTTTGCGCGATCATGACGGACTATTTTCAGATGTTGGTAAGGGATAATCTTTCTCCTGAAAGTCAGCCTGCATACCCAATCGTATGCTGGAAATATTCAGATAAGGCTGTGGGCCAATGAGTTCAGTTTCAACTTCCAACCCGGATTTTAAAGCTTCCCTTTGATCACCATAAGCGACCAGTAATTTACCGTCCAGCGTATCAATCCAGGTGATGGGCTCACTGTAAAAATAAATCGCCACCTTATGTGCAGATTTATCTCTGATGTCAGAATGTATGATTTCAAATTTGAAACGTTTGAAAGGCAGGCATAATTTACCATACACATTGGCAATATCCGGAACAATCTCGTTCAGCTGACGGATATAGTTAATCGCCGCCGTGCTGACCATGTAGGTCATGTTACCCGCAGCCGGTATTTTGTCAGAAATTTCCTGAAAAGTATGATATCTGCCGTCCTGTGTGTAAGTCTGAGCCTGCATAAAAAACTCCATCCACGTATCTTCAAACACATATCTGTCCCAGGCTTTCTCTGAGGAAGCATCGATGATTTTTCTATAACAGAGCTGAATTAATCCTTTCATTATCCGTTTACAACGATCGTATGCGTTAATACATAGCCATCCGCAACGCTGCCTGTGAATGAAGCCAGTTCTGTTCCTACACCATCTCCGAAAACATTGTCACTGCCATTTGTAGTATCCTGCAAACCATGACTTTTGTAAACACTCTGCGCATAAACGGTATTATTAATAGTCTGGTCAAAAGCAATTTGGGTTACCAAAAGCGAATTTCCTGAACTGCTGTAAATATGCACGTGGATATGCGGTGCCCGGCCCGAATACCAGCCCGGATAAATGCTCGTAAAAGTTACCAGGCCGTTTGCATCCGTTGTCTGTCTGCCTCGCAGGAAATGAACACTGGTAAAATCGGTAGACTGCATACCCGTTCCGCCATACTCCGAATAATTCCCTCCGGCATCGCAATGCCAGATATCCACAATCGCATTGGCCTGTACTGCACAGCTGTTATTCTTATTCTGGATCGTGATTTTTACAGTAAGTTTCGTTCCGCTACGGTCGGAAGTGATATCGGTCATGACCAGGGAACCAGGTGTTTTAGTCGGAAAGGGTCCAGCTGTTTCCGAAGCCGTCGTCGTACAAGAGCCCGTTGTAGTTCCGGTTGTTGTACCCGTTGTCGTCTCAGTTGTGGATTCAGGATCGACAGTATCGCTGTTGCATGCACCAACCATCGGCAGGATAAAGGAAGTACCTAACGCCGACAAGAAACCTCTTTTTAAAAATTCTTTACGTTCCATAAGTTAAACAGTTCTGGTTTTTTAATCATTACGCCTCAAAGCAAAAGGTTGTTGCCAAAATCGGATAATTTTAGGTAAAGCGGTGGAATGTTGCGGTAAATTCGGAGAATTATGAGCAGCCTTCGGAATAACTTATTTACTTTGTCCTATGAAAAAAGTCTTCATTTTAATTGCAGCGGCAGCGTTAGGATGCTCCACTTCCAAACAGTCTGCTGTTAGTTCCAGCAATGGGTTGAACCTGACAGCTGATGGAAAGTTATTCACAGCATTATTTCAACAGCGCGCCGCAGAATATAAAGCATTATGTTTCCAGGCTTTCAATATCGCACATCTTCGCGTCGACGAAGCTTTGGAGCAGCCGCAAACAAAACCTCTGGCGATTGTAACCGATATCGATGAAACCGTTTTAGATAACAGTGCGTATGATGTGAAACAGTCGCTGGTCGGGAAAGATTATGAGCAAAAATCGTGGGAACAATGGACCGGACTTTCAAAAGCCGATACAATTCCAGGCGCTTTATCTTTTTTGAAGTACGCAGCTTCAAAAGGTGTTAAGATATTTTATCTGACGAACCGTGCAGAAGCTGAACGTAAAGGAACTTTGGAAAATCTGGTTCGTTTTGGATTTCCTGACGCGGTTAATGATCATCTGATTTTAAAACAAAATGTATCGTCCAAGGAATCACGGAGGCAAACCATCGCGCAAACACACAACATCATGATGCTGATGGGCGATAATCTGGCCGATTTCAGTATTTTATTTGATAAAAAACCGGAAGATGAAAGGATAAAAAATACCTACGCTTCGGCTTCCGAGTTTGGCAAACGGTTTATAGTTTTACCAAATCCTGTTTACGGAGATTGGGAAAATTCCGTTTATCAATACAACAACAAGCTGACAACCGCACAAAAGGATTCGATCATTAAAAGTGTCCTGAAGAGCTACTAGTTAAAACTATAATTGACCCAACCCTGACTATTTCCTGACCAAACTTGACAATTCCCTATAATCCAAACCATACTCCTATGCTAAATCGTTTTTTCATATTACTGATTCTTCTTGTTCCAATCGCAGCCCAATCCCAGAATGCGGTAATAAGTGCAAAACCTTTGAGCCAGCTCCAGCAGGAATTTATTGATCTACGTTTTGGCATGTTTATTCATTACAATATTCCGACTTATATGGATCAGGACTGGCCTGATCCGGATGCTTCTCCGGCCATGTTCAATCCGACAAAACTGGATTGTAGCCAATGGGCAAAAGCGGCGAAATCAGCGGGGATGTCTTATGGTTGTCTTACAACAAAACACCATAGCGGATTTTGTATCTGGGATACTAAAACTACCGATTACAGCGTCATGAATAGTCCGCTGAAACGAGATGTGGTAAAAGAATATGCAGAAAATTTTCGGGATAATGGTTTAAAGGTGATGCTTTATTATTCCATTTTGGATACGCATCACAAACTTCGTCCGGGGCATATCGAGAAAAAACATGTTGATATGGTGAAGGCGCAGCTGACCGAGTTGCTGACCAAGTATGGAGAAATTTCAGCGCTAATTATTGATGGCTGGGATGCGCCATGGTCCAGAATTTCCTATGACGATGTGCCGTTCGAAGAGATTTATACTTTGGTAAAAACCTTGCAGCCAAATTGTTTGCTGATGGACCTGAACGCGGCGAAATATCCGAAAGAAGCGCTGTATTACACCGATATCAAATCCTACGAACAAGGCGCCGGCCAACATATCTCGAAGGAGACAAATCAGCTCCCTGCACTTTCCTGTCTGCCGATTAATAGCGCCTGGTTTTGGAAAAAATCCTTCCCGGACGCTCCGGTGAAAAATCCGGTTGATCTGGTTAATAATAATCTGGTTCCATTCAACCAGGCCTACTGTAATTTTATTTTGAACGTAGCCCCGAACCGCGACGGACTTATTGACGACAATGCGCTGAAAGCTTTGGAACAAATGGGAAAGGCCTGGAAAAAGGGGAATGTGCCAAAACTGGGTAAGTTCGATGCACCGATTATTTCTTCCAACATCGCCAAACATCAACCTACAAATTCGAGCTGGAGTGAGGATATGGATATCATGGATTTTGCCAATGACGATAGTTTTACAACATCCTGGAAATCAAATAAGGAAGTAAAAAGTCCCTGGTTTGAGATTGATTTTGATAAGGACAAATCATTCAATATGATCACGATTGCACAAGGTGGAAATGCGGAGATCAAAAAATATCGGGTGGAATATTTTGGCGACGGCGGCTGGAAGTCAATTCAGACGGTTGAAAATCCTGAAAAAATAAAAACCCTTCGTTTCGACAGGGTTTGGGGTGGAAAGGTCAGGATTATGATTGATGAGTTCACAGCTGCGCCGGCATTGGCCGAGGTTGGTGTTTATAACGAAAGAAGATAATTCAATTAAATTCCGAAAGTCCGTTTATCCTTTTTTAGGGGTAAACGGGCTTTTCGTTTTAATCAAGATGATTTTAATCATGAATAAGGCGAATTGAAATCAATTTTTCTGTTGCCGCTTAGATATAGTTTTGAATCGTGAATTTAATACTCCGGCAAAACATCATGATTCAGGAAAATACTACGCATACTTTTCATATACCCGTTTTAGGACTGGGATATTCTGTTGATACTCCTATCAAAGTTTCCCATTTGGGAATTTCATCCGTTGCTTCCATCGTCGATGACGAAATGATTGAGCGAATGAGGAAATTTCATACATTAAAAAACGAAGAGAAATTTGAACCGATTTATTCCGGTGCGCCTGATTTCCGGAGCCGGCGCATTACTGCTTATCTGGATTTGATGGAAAGAATTGTGAACAAACAGTTCGATTTGTTGAAGCAACAGCCGTTTGGAGCAGGACGCGAAATCGACAGATATTTTGAGCTTTTGCCTGAAACTTCTTCGCTGAAAAAACAATACATTGAAATGACGTTATGCCCGGATGAAGATCAGAAATTAAACTTGCAGAAAGCACTGCGGGGAAAGCTGAAAAAAGGAGCGATTGACGTCAACATAATGTCAAAAGTGGATAAGCTGAACCGGGATGTTCATGGGGAAATGCTGCCGGATGAATACTCAGATGCTTCTGCATCTCTGCGTGGTTTTGCAGAGAGTACGCTTACTTCTTCGCTGATCCTTTCGGCAGGAATGAACCCGAGACTTTATAATTACCTCGAAAAATTTGAAGATTTTTATCCTGATAAAAACGGCGATTTACGCAAGAAAATAATCCTGAAAGTAAGCGATTTCCGGTCTGCATTTATCCAGGCCAAATTTCTCGCCAAAAAAGGAATCTGGGTTTCCGAGTTTCGTATTGAATCTGGTTTGAATTGCGGCGGACATGCTTTTGCCACCGAAGGTTATCTGTTAGGGCCGATTCTGGAAGAATTTAAAACGAAAAAGCACGAAATGTTGTCCGAGCTTTTTGGGTTGTATAAGTCGGCACTTACCGCAAAAGGATATGAAACGGATGAAATTCCAGACCTGCGCATTACGGTTCAGGGTGGAATCGGTACGGCGGAGGAAGATCAGTTTTTGTTGAATTATTATGAAGTTGATGCAACAGGCTGGGGGAGCCCGTTTTTACTTGTGCCGGAAGTTACCAACGTCGACGAAGCGACTTTGAAAGATCTCGCAGAAGCTGAAAGCGATGATTATTACATCAGTAATTCTTCTCCACTGGGTGTTTTGTTTAATAATTTTAAAAAAAGCAGTGCCGAAAAGGAGCGTTTACAGCGGATTGCCGCCGGAAGGCCTGGAAGTCCCTGCCGGAAAAAATATCTGGTTTCGAATACAGAATTTACGGCCGAACCTATTTGTACGGCATCAAGGCAATACCAAAATTTGAAAATCAAACAACTCGAAACGCTTGAACCGCGTCCGGAAAATTTTCAGGAACAATTTGATCTGATCACCGAAAAACTTTGTTTGTGCGATGGACTCAGCACATCTACTTTGCTGAAAAATAACCTGATCAAACCAAGGGAAAATAAAGCAGTCTCCATTTGTCCGGGACCTAATCTGGCCTGGTTTTCCAAAGTTTACTCGCTCGACGAAATGGTCAGCCATATCTATGGAAAGGTGGATTTGTTAAGCCACGTAAAACGGCCGAATATGTTTATCAACGAGCTGAATTTGTATGTTGATTATTACAAAAAAGATCTCGAAATGAACGCGAAGATGTTGAACGATAAGAAGAAAAAATATCTTCAGAAATTTAGCGAACAGCTGATCGTCGGGATCGATTATTACAAAAAACTGATACCACAATTAGTCAATCAGACGGAAGTTTACCGGGATGAAATGATCAGCCAATTGAAAAATATCGAAGCAGAACTGCTTGAATGCCGGTTGGAAATAGCATAATATCAATCCTACGTCCGGCTACACTTTTGCAGACGGACGTAGGATTGATATTATTTTTCTTTAATCACCAGGTAGTTATTCCGGCCAAACGTGAGGAAATATCCCATAATTAAAAAAGCAGGAATGTTGAACCAAATGATATATTGTATACTGAAAAATGTGAAAGCAATAAAATGAACTGCCAGGACGATAAACAAAGAGGTAATTATTTGATTTCCATATTTGAAAATATCGGCAGAAATTGATTTGGTCTCGTGTTCAGTGATCGGAATTACCAACTCTTTACTTCCATACCACCCAGATTTGACACTAATTTTATGCACTCCGATTTCTACGTCGAACGTGGTAGTTTCTCCATTATTAACCATTCCTAGCTCTTTCCCATGGTCAAAGACCGAGATTTGTTTCGTTCGCTTATTCCAGGATTTTGTAAGGGTTACTTCTAATTGTGGCATGAGATCAGTTTTATAGAGGGGTAATCTGATTAGTAAGTTTGAAACTAAGCCGTAAATCTGCTCAAAGTTTCTCTTGAAACACCAAGATACGAAGCCATCAGCGTTTTAGGTACTCTTTGATATAATTGCGGATATTTTTCGATCAGGTGCATGTACCGGGCTCTTGCGTCGAACTTTAAAAAAGACAAAATTCTTTGTTGTAAACCTACATAACCGGTATTGGTTTTAATCCTGAAAAAATGCTCCATCTTGTGCATCTCTGAGCAAAGCTTGTTTTTATTAAAATCGGTCAGTACCAAAACCGTAACATCTTCAATGCAATCGATATTCAGGGTCGCTTTTTCATGATTGTTAAAGGCTTGATAATCTGTAACCCACCAGTTCTCCATAGAAAATTGCAGGATATGCTCCTTTCCGTCATCACCCATATAAGTGGATTTTAAGAGTCCTTCCAGCACAAAATATTCCTGATCCACATCATTCCCTTGCTGCACCACAAACTGATGTTTTTTGAATTTTTTTAATTCGAAATGAGATAATACATAATCGAACTCAACGTCTGTCAGTGTGACAATTTCTTCTAAATGTGTTCTTAAACGTAAGCTCATAGTTTCGTCCCTGATCTTTAAACCAGCAATTTTTAAAAATTAATCTCCATGGCTGGTGTGATATTTGTCACAATAAAACAGTGATTTATTTCCTTATCCTGATCGTCAATTCTTGTCGACCTTTGTAAAAAATAAGTTATGAAATTCAAATCATTTCTGTTGGCGTTTTGTCTGATCCCTTTTGCGATTTTAAAGGCAAACACGCCTGACACAAATTTAACTAAACAAATGATGAACGATATGAAAACTAAAAAAGTCCTTTTCGTAGTAACCTCTTATGATCAGGTACCAAACGGAACAAAAACCGGGATCTGGATCGAAGAATTTGCTTCTCCCTATTTTTTATTGGCTGCACAGGGTATTGATATCACCGTTGCTTCGCCAAAAGGTGGCAAGGCGCCGATTGATCCTAAAAGTACAAAACCAGAATTCACAACAGAAGCGGTTAAGAGATTTTTTGACGATGCCTCGGCTCAGGAAGAGTTAAATAATACGGTCGCGCTGGATGCTATTGATTCGAAAGAATTTGATGCTGTTTTCTATCCCGGCGGTCATGGCCCTATGTGGGATTTGCCTGAAAATAAAATTTCAATCAATATTATTGAATCATTTTATAAGGCTGGAAAACCTGTTGCCCTGGTATGTCATGCGCCGGCAGCTTTGAAAAATGTTAAAAGTGAAAACGGTGATCTTTTTGTGAAAGGCAAAAAAGTAGCCGGTTTTACAAACAGTGAAGAAATTGCGGGACAATCAACTGGCGAAGTTCCGTTTATGCTGGAAGATATGTTAATTGAAAATGGAGCGGTTTATCAGAAGGGTGCAGATTGGCAGCCATTTGCGGTAAGCGATGGCGTGCTGATCACCGGACAAAATCCGGCATCTTCGGAACTCGTTGCTGAAAAGATAATTTCTGCTTTGAAATCGGTTCAATAATAAGAAAGAATGAATTAATGAAGACTGAGACTGCCGAAAGGTGGTCTCTTTTTTGTTGTCAAATCAGTGTGGCTATGGCTAAAGCCGGATATATTCTGGCTGTTTCTCCCCAGGCTGAAGCCTGGGGTTATGTAACGAAACTGTTGACTGGGTCAGGTAACTTGGCTGAAGCCTGGGGTTATGTAACGAAACTGTTGACTGGGTCAGGTAACTTGGCTGAAGCCTGGGGTTATGTAACGAAACTGTTGACTGGGTCAGGTAACTTGGCTGAAGCCTGGGGTTAGGTAACGAAACTGTTGACTGGGTCAGGTAAATTGGCTGAAGCCTGGGGTTAGGTAACGAAGCTGTTGACTGGGTCAGGTAAATTGGCTGAAGCCTGGGGTTAGGTAACGAAGCTGTTGACTGGGTCAGGTAAATTCGCTGAAGCCTGGGGTTATGTAACGAAGCTGTTGACTGGGTCAGGTAACTTGGCCGAAACATGGAGTTAGTAATCGGGCTGTTGAATGAGTGAGGTAACCTGGCCGAAGCCGGGGGGTAGGTAACTACGCTGAGGACTCGTGTTAAGTAAGTTGGCCTTGGTGACTGCTTGACATTAGAATTAGACGGTTGTTAATACGTTTCCATCACTTTCAATTTATTTCGGTCATTAAGTTTAATGGAAGCAAAGGACAGTTTGTAACAAACAAATCCAGCCGCCATCAATGCCCCGCCAACAATAAATGCGGAAGCGTCTGTTGTAAAACGCTTGTCATCCACACCCTTGTTTACGAAATCCGCACCGATATACAACAAACCCGCTATCGGAAAGTAATAGGATGCTTCAGTGACGAAGGGAATCCGTTTGGAAACTTTGAAAATCCGTACATCTTTCAGCATAATTTCTCTGGAATCCATTTTGCCGGTTGCTTCATTGGCGATGTTGAAAGATGAGTCAGAAATACTTAGTATCGCCGATTTGAAGCGGATTTTTTCATGATGCATTCTAAACTTTACCTGGTCTCCGGGAAAAAAGCGATATCGTCGAAATTTTCCAATGCGTGGCGAAGAATCCAGGATCAGGTATTTCTGGCCGGGCAAACCGGTGATATTTTTGTTGCTATTTTGCTTGAAAAAAAGTGCTTCGCTGGTAAGCGCTTTTGCGCGATCGTATTTGTCTTGTGACCGGACAGAAGAATTGATCATTATCACGGCGAAAATCAAAAAAAGATATTTTTTCATGAAAGACTTGAATGGTTCATATAGGGAGGTATTCGTTAAAACGAGAAGAAGTGTTGCATTGTTGCTCCCCCTTGGCCAAGGCTGTGCGTAATAATGTTTTATCGAGAGTTTAGTAAAACGTAAGGCTATTGAAAAGTAAAATCTACGTTTACTAACTACCTCTTTAATTTCATGGTTGTCTTACAACTTATTAGTAATTTCTACAATTATTTTCTGTATGTAAAATTATGTAACTTGTTATTATTCAGTATTAGTAGCACAATTAATATATGAAAAGAGAAAACTTTATCACTGCATTGATTGTACTTTGTACAGCACCGTCTATCGCATGGAATAATGTTAAAAGAGTTTTTACAAGAAGCGAAAAAGGCTTTAAGATCTCCGCAGGTGAAGGAAGAATTCACGGACATATTCGGCTAAAAGGTGTCAACGCCAATATGCTTGATGTTAAAATCTCGGGCAGCGATACCAATGGAGATCTGGCTATTTTTGAACAGACATCGCTCTCGCAGGGCAGAGGCACGCCGTTGCACGTACATCCATTACAAGACGAGACATTTTATGTTATGGATGGTTCGTACATTTTTTTGGTCGGAGAAGATAGATATGATTTGAAAACAGGCGACAGTATATTTCTGCCCCGCAAAGTGCGTCATGCCTGGACTCAGGTTTCAGAAAAAGGTAAAATGCTGGTTATATTACAACCTGCCGGCAAGCTTGAAAATTTCTTTGTGACCATGGCTGGTTTGGATCATGTACCCGCACAAGAGGAAATCACAAAGATTTTTAATGAGAATGAAATGCAGGTGGTTGGACCGGGTTTGAAGGTTGATTGATTAGGATTTTAGTTGATGCTCCGTAGAAAAATAATGATTTTGCTATTGAGTTGGCAAATTACCAACTCAATCATAACTTAGATTCTTTTAACCGAGAAAAATGACAAAACCACAATGGTTTTTACTGGAAACTGAACAGGAATATGACAAGGCTCTTGCCCGGTATGAAGAAGTAAAACGTACACCAAAAAATTCGGAGGGTTACAAAGAGAAACTTCTCCTGATACACCTTATTTCAGAATATGAAAAAGAAAACCGTAGTTTGCCGGAGGGGGATCCAATTGAAATGATCAAAATAAGGATGGCAGATTTTGGGTACAAATCTGCGGATCTTGCCAACGAATATGGCGACAAGGGGACGATAAGTAAGGTTTTAAACTATAAACAGGCGCTCTCGCTGACCATGATCCGGAAATTCAGCAAGCTGTTGCACATTCCTGCGGATGCTTTGATAAAAGAATACGATTTGATCGCATAGAATATTTTTTCATTTCTGAAAACTCACAGAAACCACGCCCTGCGAGTTTTCAGAACAAAAATATTCCTAAACCGTTTGATCATCAACCGTACCTGTCGGTCCGTTTTTCTTCACTGATTCAATTCCGTTATCTCTTCCCGATGTGCTTTCGTACATTTCGCTGCTTCCGATGATCTGGCCGTTGGTGGCTTTCAGGCTGAAAAAATACTTGCCGTTGGCGGAAGTTTTTTTCTCATAACGTGCGTCATCCGGCGAATTTTTCTTTACCGATTCTATTCCGTTTTCGCAGGAACTCTTGGTACTATATCCCTCGCTGGCCAGAATGACCTGGCCATTGTCCGCTTTTAGGTTAAACTGAAACTCTCCATTTGCACGTTTGGTTATCACATACTTGCCCATAATAAACTGGTTTTGTGTATAGAATTTTTTTTACGGTAGTAAGTAAACGTTTTGGTTTAGAAAATGCAAATTTTCTTTCAAACTTGAATATTTAAAAGTAGTGCAAAAATGTAATCCTAAACCACATCCATCCTCCTGAACGCCGTAGGCGTATTTCCCGTATATTTTCTAAACTGTTTACAAAAATGACTTTCGTCCGTATAGCCAAATTCATCCGCAATCTCTGAAAGTGAAAGCTGACTGTAAAGCAGCCGTGCTTCGATGAGTTTGATCTTGTGTTTGACGATGTATTGTTTTAAAGATTCGCCGGTTTGTTTTTTGAAAAAGATGCTGATATAGGCAGGCGCATAGTTAAAAACCTCAGCCAGATGTTCCATCGTCAGTTCCGCCGGATTGTAAATGTGTTGTCTGACGTATAATAGTATAGGTTCCACTGAATCTTTTAAAACAGCTTTCATTCGCGTTTGCCCCAGCAAATTCCGGGCGAGGATCACCATCATACTTTGCATCAGACTATCACGAACAATCTCAAAATATGGCGATTGGTGGTTTTCATATTCCCCTTCCAGAATTGTGAGCAGGCTATGAAGTTTCTGCTTTTCCAGTTTATCTTCCACAATGGAGCCGCGACTTTGGGAAGAGGTATACAACAAAGCCTGCCTGATCTGCTGCCATGGACTGTCCTTTTCTGTCTTATGATTTTTATTGAATAACTCATTAAAACGTATAAAACAGAATTCTGTAAGGTCTTCGATTTCAAAATCATGAAAATCTTCCGGGCCCAGAAGAAATACGTCACCTTCCTGATATCGGAAAGTATTCCCGTTGATATTATGAACGCCCTTACCTTTCAGTACAAAAATAATTTCAAAATACGTGTGTTTGTGCACCGAGTGCATCCACGTTTCAGCCTCAAAATGGTAGATGTTAAAAGGCGTATGAAGTATGTATCGTTTCATAATAAATTGGCAGAGCGACAAACATACCGAGAAATATTAGATTTTTACAATGAACCGAAATTTATGCCTGGTTACTTTTGTATCGGCATAGCCAGTTATGCCAATAATAATTACTATGCTATGAAATATATTTCCCTTTCAATTCTTATTTTAATTAGCATTTTCGCACTTTCATCCATGAAGAAGGCCGATGAATGGACTGTACTTCTGGATAAGGATTTATCTCAATGGGAATCGTACCTGAGTTATCGTCATAAAAATGGCTATAATGGAAAAATACCGAAAGATGCCTCGGGCGCAGATATTGCACCGATTGGTTATAACAAGGATGATACGCATGTTTTTTCAATATTAAATGAGCCTGGCGGACCGGTTTTACGCGTAAGCGGTGAAATCTATGGTTGCCTGATTTCCCGTGCAGTATACAAAAACTACCATTTGAAACTTCTGGTGAAATGGGGAAAAGATAAATATGAGCCGAGGAAAGATAAGTTGCGTGATTCGGGTATTCTATATCATTCCATTGGACCTGCCGGTGCGGAATACTTTCGTTCGTGGATGCTTTCGCAGGAGTTTCAGATCATGGAAGGGCATATGGGCGATTTCTGGTGCCAGGCCAATTCAGCTATTGACATCCGTTCGTATCCTTCGGAAGGTGTCATGAACAGGGTTGCTGACGAGAAACAGCCTTTTGGCATATTCAAGAGTGGTAGCGATTATTTCTGTCTTCGCTCTGTTGATTATGAAAAACCAGCCGGAGAATGGAATACGCTGGAACTGATCTGTGTCGACGGGAAAAGCCTGCATATCGTGAACGGGCGTGTGGTGATGGTTCTGCAAAACTCGCGGTATATTGAATCTGATGGAAAAGAAGTGCCGATGACCAGTGGCAAAATCCAGTTGCAAAGCGAAGCCGCCGAGGTTTTTTACAAAGACATCCGCATCAAACCGCTTTCAGCTATGCCGAAAGAATATGAGAAGCTGTTTCTCTGAAATAGTCGCTTGCCACGATTTGCAATCGGGGCGTTGCTGGTTAAGCGTTTGTAACGCGATTAAATAAAATAGCGTTACAAACGCCAAACAACTCAACCCCGATTGCAAATCGGGGTTAGCGGTAAAGAAATCATTACGAAATCACTTCCGGTTTTGTTATATGATTTCTTATCACGAATTTTAATGCAAGATCATCAGGGAATTTAAATCATCCGAGATTTCGTTCCGAGCAACCATCTGAAAGCCTGTATGGCCCAGCCGATAGCCGAAACGGATCTGCCTCTGCCAATGACTATACTGCTTCTAATGAAAATGGGTTAGAAAAGCTTATTTTTGAGTGAAAAGACCATCATTAAATTCATTTTTGAAATCATTGATGTTGTTCAAAAAGACAATATTTTTTTTAAGCCATTCCGGATCTTTTAACCACCATTTGAATTTTAGTAAAAATTCAATTGTATCTTGATCAAATCGATATTTAATAACTTCAGCGGGTACGCCGCCAACAATTGCAAAAGGAGGAACGTCTTTTGTAACAGCTGCATGTGCCAGTACTATTGCTCCGTCACCAATGGTGACACCCCCAACTAAAAACGCCCGATAACCAATCCAACAATCGTTGCCAATAACAACCCCATATTTATTGTCTCTGTCAGCATAACGATACTCATTAAAAAGCTGTGAAGATGTAAATGAACTTCCGTTTTGCTTGGCCAGAGATACAAAAACCGGCGAAGTGGAAGTATAAGGTGATGTGTATGGATGAATTCCGTTGTTGCTGCGGACCTCGGGAGCTATTGATGTGAACTTCCCAATTTTTCCATATATATGACTTGATTCCCCAAGATAAGACCCGTATCCCATTTTTCCGACAAATCTGGAATCTGGATAAAGTTTATTTAGGCCTTCAAAAGAAGAATGTTTTCCAATTCTTACAGAATACGAGAATTTCACTTTATTCCAGTATCTAATTTTGAAATAAAAGAATAAGACAATTTTCTTAAGTAGAAATGGTATTTGCATATTTATAACAGATTAATCTTCAATAAATTGGCATCTCGTACTATCGAAATAAAATACCAGGGAACCTGAATTAAATATTGATTTCAAAGTAGTTAGCTAAAATATTAAATTTCTTAGTTTTTTTTGAATATAATCGATTAGAATAATTATAATAGTCCGAAAGGTGAAACTTCTATAATCATATTTGATTTTTATAATATAATTATTTTTATTTCGATTAGGACTAATGCGGGCTATTTCAGTGTCGTACAGATAAATGTCTTCACCCTCTATTGCTTGAATAGCATTATTTTCATGAGGTCTCAGATCCAAACCAAATGATTTTACAACGTGAAAAGGTTTGATCTCCATCGTTAATAGGTACCTTTTATCAATGTTTACTTTGCTACCATACAAGTCCACGCACAACTCATTTTCTTCAAGATTCAAAAGCTTTCCTATCTCTTGCCTCTCAAAAAAGACGTCATATTTTACAGCTTCTGTCAATGATGGTGTTTTATAGTTTATTTTTCCGTTTTGAAGCATTACTTGGAAAAGGCTCATCTTGGATTTGATGTGTGTCCCCGTATCAGAAAAATTTGTTGTCAAAGAAATGTTCGGATAAATAAAGTATTTGTTATGTGTTACCAAATACATTATAAAGTGTTTTAACCACGAGGAGCGTGGCCAGCTTGACACGAATGCAGGAATGCGTTCAATTGTAACCGCTTCGGATTGATTTAATACATACCAGGAATGGAAGTGGTGCCACATGCCTGCAGTCCAACATTGACCCCAGGATTGAGCAAATTGGAAGAAAAAAACATCAAAACCATTCATTTCTGGTACAAATGGCCTGTTTACATTGACATTCCATTCATGCTTATAAAGCGATATTCCTGCGATACGCGATTCATTACCGTACACATCTAACATTTGAAGCGTGTAGTTGTAAAAATGTGGTGATACGTAGAGGTCATCTTCCAGCATAATGATTGCATCGTATTCGCTGCTCAGATTGCCACATTTTATAACATGATCTCTAAGTCCTAAATTTTCATTTAGTTTAATTATTCGTTTACTTCCAAATTTCCAGTCAAAATTTTGAGCTTCCCGAAGAACTAAACGATGAGAATCCGAGTCCTCATAGTCAATACTTATAATAAGAGGTATGTTACTGACGTCATATTTTGCAGATGCCAGGGATTGTAACAGTCTATTTAATGAATGAGGCCTGTTATAAGTAACCACTATGATTGCAGGAATTGTCATTTACTTTTAGTTTTAAACTTGTTTCCTAAGTGGTTAACTACTTCAATTGCTTTGTCATGCTCATTTTTATTGAGGCCTATAAAAAATACTAGTCCCAAGTAAACAACAGCGGTGAATAAAAATAAAATAGATTTGAAAAAATAGGAACAAGAAATTCCGGAAAATATATCAAATGTTAAGTAGGTGACAATCAGAATTAAGGTGCATGGAAACAGCACGTTTTTGTAAAATTCTAGTGTAGAATATTTTGTTAGCCTTGCGAAAAAATTAATACTAATAAACAAGACTATACTTTCGGTTATAATAGAAACTAGGATAATAGAGTATGGTGGGTAATTGTAATGGAATAATAAATAACCAATAGGGAGGCTGAGCAGCTGAATTGGTGCGTTCAAAAGCTGATATTTTTTTATGTCTCCAATGGCATGGGTGGCGGTGGTAATGCCTGTCCGTAACTGTAAAATCAAAGTGAGTATAATGATCGAGCGGCAGAAAGTTACAGTGTATTCAGGGATATTTGTTAGCCATAGTTTCAAAATTGAGGGTAATTCAATATAAGTCGGAATAGCAATAAACGCGAGCAAAAAAAAGGAAATCTTACTCGAGAAAATAGCGAGTGTTATTAATTTAAGTCTGTCTCCTGCACCCTCGCTTTTGATCATTTGCGGCTGGATAGCCACCATAATTGTGGTAGAAAAGAAAGAAAGTTGTCCATTAACCTGGTTTGCGATTCCGTAGGCAGCGTTTACTACTGTGCTAAAAAATAGGTTTAAAACGACTGCCGTGCCTTGATTTCGTCCAATATAACATAATACACCTAGCAGATTCCAGCCAGCGAAGGAGGACAGTTCCCGGATCACGTTTATGTCGAAGTTTGTTTTCAAAGAAATGTGTGTTTCAAAATATTTATTTTGACTGTAAACTCTTTTTATTGTAATAATAATTATTGATGCCAGCATTGTGAGAAAACCGAAAACCAGTAATTTGTCCCAGGTAGTATGGCTAAGGTATATGGCAATTCCTAATTTTAGTACCGTTTCAAAAACGCTGATTAAAGCCACAAAAAGCATATTTTCGTGAGCATTTATAAGAGCATCGTAAGGTACTGAAATAATAGAGATGACCGTCGAAATGACGACAAAATGGAAAAGTAAATTGGCTGTTTTTAGACTTTCCGGATTGATTTCTAACTTGTTGTTGATCAAATAAACACCTATTAATTCTATTGCAAGAGCTAATAAGATTCCAATGCAGTAGTGAAGAATAGAACTGTTTGCAAATACACTTTGAACTTTTGTTTTGTCATTCTTTCCTAAATTAAAGGAAATGTAACGCTGAGTCGAAGTAGCCAATGCAGCATTGAGAAAAGACAGCATACCAACTAATCCACCTATTACGTTAAACAAGCCAAAGTCTGCCGCGCCTAATGTATTTAATATTAGACGAGTGGAATATAAAGTTATAACAATTGTAACAGCAGATTTAGCATAGGTAACTATTGTGTTAAATAATATTTTGTGTGTGTTCTGCATTAAAGCTAATTTTGTTTATTGCTTTTTCCTTGAGACTTGCCGCTGGGAAATTTTGCTAAATATACATAACTTATTATATGTAAAGGGTTTCTGTAATAGCAAAAAAGGGTTTATGTATCTTGCCTCTCTTTCATATGTATTTTGATATTTCATTTTTTTACAATAGCATCTTGAAATTAAGAAGCCTTTGTTGAAAATGTGGAGATTCTTATTGATAAATTGTAAAATATAAGACGATCGTTAAAACCTGCTTTACAATCCAAGAGCCAAAAATGACCGACCTCGAACAATACCTTCATTCCTATTTCACCTTTGATCAGGACGACCTTGTGAAAGTGTCGGGACTGTTCAAAAAGAAAACTTTAAATAAAGGCGATTATTTCCTGAAAGCGGGCAAAAAGTGTAATCAGCTCTGTTTCATTCAATCAGGACTTTTGCGGATTTATGCGGATGTTGACGGCAAGGAAGTGACGCAGTGGATATCGACCAAAGGTTATTTTGTAGCCGATCTGTCAAGTTTGCTTTTTCAAACATCGTCGCGCTGGAATATGCAGGCGCTGACGAACTTGGAAATATTTGTGATCGAACGGGCGGAATACAATCGGCTGGGGGAGATTATTCCAAAATGGCCGGAGACGGAAAAGTTATTTCTTGCGCATTGTTTCAAGATGATGGAAGACCGTATTTTTTCGTTTATTTCGATGACAGCCGAGGAGCGTTACCAATTTTTCTTCGAGAAAAACCGTGAGATTTTTAATCAGGTACCGTTGCAATACCTTGCTTCCATGCTGGGTATGACGCCAGAAACCATCAGCCGTATTCGGAGAAAACAGTTGCAGTGATCGCTTAAAAACCAGCTGCTCTAATATTCACTATTTTTCTGAAAACTCGTTTTCTTGATTTTTGTCAAGTAACCTGGCCTGCCCGACCGGTACTTTTGTCATGTACCAAACCAAGTCAGAAATCATGTTTTTAGGACATTACGGTCTCGCCCTTGCCGCGAAGAAAATAGCACCCAAAGTTTCGCTTACCATGCTTTTTGTAGCCGTAGAATTTGTAGATATCCTGTGGCCGTTTTTATTGCTCTTCAACATTGAAACCGTGAAAGTACATCCTGGTTTTACCGAAGTGACACCTTTTGAATTCGTCCATTATCCCTATACGCACAGCCTTTTTATGGGAATTGTCTGGGGACTTATCGTTGGCGGCGCCTTCTGGTTTTTCAAAGAGGATGTTAAAAGCGCGGTTATTGTCGGTCTCGCGGTATTGAGCCACTGGTTTCTTGACGTTGTTGTCCATATCCCGGATCTGCCCCTGACGCCTTTTGGTGATTTCAAAGTCGGCATGGGTTTATGGAATTATAAGATGATCACGATATTGCTGGAAAGTATGATCTTTTTCGGCGGGGTTTATATTTATTCAAAAAGCACAAAAGCCATCAACGCCCAGGGTACCTGGGGATTGTGGATCATGACCGGCTTTTTCATTCTGGCCAACGCTTACAACCTGTTCGGTCCGCCACCGGAAGATAATGTCATGGTTTTGTTTGTTTCGTTTGTGGTGTTGCAATTGATTGTGCTGGGGTTGGCCTGGTGGGTTGATAAGAATAGGAGGATGGTTGAGGCCAAATAATACAAAGTGCGCAGCGTGCTTTTAGTACACTGCGCACTTTGATTGGCGAATATTGTCTGCAAAACAGGACGTTCAAAATTACCTGATAATAATAAACGAGCTGCTTGCCTCCTGCTGTTTCGTGCGGATTTTAATATAATAAGAACCTGGCTGCGTAGCAATTCCTGGCACCGATATCTGCTGATTTTCAGGAAGTATATATTTTGTATTTTGGTACACCGCCCTTCCCTTCTGATCATAAATACGAACCGAAATACTTTCTTTATCAGTATCTCCTGCCACGATAAACGCAAGCTCTTTGCCCGAACCCGGATTTGGAAATGCATGAACCGTCAGTTCCTGATGATAACCCTTCACGGCAATAATCCTGCTGTAGGCAAAACTCCCGTCCAGGTCAACCTGCTTTAAGCGGTAATAAGTGTAGACTGTTTCTGCATTGGGTTCGGTGAACTGGTAGGATACGTTTGCAGCCGAATTTCCCTGTCCTTTCACAGATCCGACTTTCTGAAATCCCGTGGCTGGATTAAGCGTCCGTTCAATCTCAAAATAATCATTATTCACTTCACTGGTTGTTGTCCAGTCCAGTTGGGTTTGTCTGGTATCAAGACGTTTCCCACTGAAACTGATCAGTGTTACCGGAAGCGGTGACGAAGGGCACGAAGAACCGCAATCTCCAACAGCGCGGGTGCGGGCATTAGGCATTTTAACGCCCTTTCGATTTGTGACAAAAAGCGCGGTGTAGTAACCGGGCTTTGTTCTGGCAAGCATCTCATCGGCCTTCTGTTTTGTTTTTGAAACAGGAGGATCAGAAAGCCCCACTGATTTTGTACCGGAGGCTGCGAGAGAAGCTGGTAGCAAAGCCGTCCAGCTTGCTAAAATGATCAGCACAATCCGGACAAACCGGTTGCCATTCATAGTAAAGATAGGCATGAGGATCGGTTAAAGGGCTGTGTTTCTGATAACATCCCAGCCAAAAGGGGAAGGATTCTGAGTTACTCTGCCGTCAGGTAGTTGCGAATAAGTGAAAATTTGTAAGGTCCCATATTGAAGAGTATAGCTTTCAGCAAGGCCCGCACATCCGTTTCCACAATCTCCCGCACCGCCGGCAGAGAAGTTTTTGATTCCGGCAGCACCCATCACAATCTTGTACGTAACACGAGGACTACTATCCTGATCCGACGCCAGAAAAATCACTTCAACCGTCTCTAATGTGGTTCCTCGTGCCTGGCCCTGTAGCAATTTTGTGGAAGCAAGATTGGTAAATGTAGTGAATGAAAAATCGCCGAATGCTACTTTTCCTGCACCAGATCCCGAAGGACCTGTACTATAAGTCTGGTCTGTACCAAATTGTATACTGGTTACCTCCATGTAATTTTTGAGTACCACGGCTTTACCGTTATCAGTGGCATTTCCTGCAACCGGGCTGGCATTCGTGGTTAATTCACTGCCCCTGTTATCGATGCATTTAATATACATCTTTTGGGCCATAACGGTCCCGTTAAACAAAAAGGTAAATAGTAATCCCGCAAGGGCAACGTAAATTTTTTTCATAATGTAAAGCTGGGAGATTTTTAAAAATGATTGAAGTTTCCTGTCGAACTCATAACAGTTACCAAAAGTAAACATACCACCCAACTATTTACATTAAAACAGGATTTAAATTACTGATTATTAGCTGTGTATTAACTTTGTGACACGCAAGCGGTGGATTGTGGATTATGACCGGATTTTTCCTTCTGGTCAACGCCTACAACCTGTTCGGCCCGCCACCGGAAGATAATATTTTGGTTTTGTTTGTTTCGTTTGTGGTGTTGCAGGTGGATTGTGCTGGGGCTGGCCTGGTGGGTGGATCGGAATAGGAGGGTAGTTGAATAATCGTTAAAATGGTGTACATAATCTTGTTAAACTGCAAGATTACCATGAATATTCACAATATTTGTAATGATTCTGAACCCATTCCCGAACTGCTATTAGGAGTCATCCGGGATTCCGTAAGGTTTTCCTTTTTTACAACGCTACATATAGTTCACTGCATTTTTTGTTAAGGACTTTTTATTCACGACTGCGGTCAAGGTATTTAATATAGTACCTTCCTAAAGGTTTTTCTTAATCCTTAGGGAAAATATTACAACACATATTTGAAATTAGTAGTTGGTAAATTAAATTTCTTTTGATCGATCACCATAAGGGCAACCTCGTCCAAATCCGAACACCCAACCGTTCAAAAACGAACAATCTCAATCCACCAAAACCCGCATTACGCTCCCAAAACCCAATTTCCCACCCGTGGCCTCATATTTACTATGCAAAGAGAAAAGATATACTCGACCAGCATAAAAATGTAATATCCGCCGATGAAAGGAACCCAGTTAGGAGAGTTTGAAGAAGTCGTGTTGCTCACCATTGCTTTGCTGTATGATGATGCGTACGGTGTTGCGGTTGTGGAGGAATTGAGTCAGCGTTTGCAGCGACCTATGAGTTTGGGCGTTGTGCACCGGACCATGCAGCGGTTGGAGGAAAAGGGGTTGGTCCGGTCGCGTTTTGGTGAGGCTACGGCTGAGCGTGGCGGGCGGCGTAAACGTATGTTTTCGGTGACCGCAGATGGCGAGCAGTCGCTGCGGGAAGCACGGCGAATCCGGGATGAATTGTGGGGTGGTATCCCTGAAACCGCTTTTGGAAATTGACATGGATAGCAGAAAAGATAAAAGGCCACTGCCGCCACGCTGGGCGGAATGGCTGATCGGGCGCATCACAGCCCCGCATATACGAGAAGAAGTTTTGGGCGATCTGTACGAATTATTTCAGAATCGGGTTCGCAGTCACGGATCAACAAAAGCGTGCCTGTTTTATGTGCTTGAAATGCTGCTGTTATTGCATCCCCGGCTTTGGCGCAGCCCTGCGCATTCCACCCGTTTAAGTAGTCAGTTTACTTTCGATTCACCATCAAACCCGACAGCCATGTTCAGTAATTATTTTAAAGTCGCTTTCAGGAAACTCAGTCGCCACAAATCGTACACCGTTATCAATGTCGTCAGTCTGAGCCTGGGTATTGCCTGCGCCATTTTGATATTTACATTGGTCAAATACCATTTGAGTTTTGATCATTTTCATGCAAATGAAGACAGGATATACCGGATTTATACCGAGCTTCATAAGGAAAAGGTGACATACAGTACCGGTGTTCCCAACCCGATGGGCGAGGCGTTCCGAAGCGGGTATAGCGTAGCAGAAAAAGTAGGCCGGATTGCATTTGTAAATAAACGGGTTGTAAGCCTGTCGCCGGAGAAAAAGTTTGAGGAAGATCTCGCATTTGCAGATCCCGAATTTCTAAATATTTTTGATTTTCCGTTGATAGAAGGCAATTCACAAACCGCGTTGCAGGAACCCAACACAGCCCTGGTCACGGATCGGATCGCCAAAAAATATTTTGGAAATCAAGACCCGATCGGGCAGCTATTACATATTGATCAATCACTGGTTGTCAAGGTCACAGGCGTTCTCCGGAACCTGCCGGCGACTACGGACTTTCGTTCAGAAATTTATCTGCCCTTTGCCAGTTTGAAAGACCACAGTCCCTGGATGGTCGAAAAGGATTGGTGGCTTGGTTACAACAAAGAAATGCAGTGTTTTGTCCGCCTGAAACCGGGCGTATCTGCCGATATGGTAGACTCCAAAATTCTTCGTGATATTGCTGATAAACATTACGACAAAGAAATGGCGAAACAGTTTCATTTCAAATTGCAGCCACTTTCCGATGTCCATTTTAATCCCAAATTACGTGGATATACAGAGAAGAAAAATCTGTGGACCTTCGCACTTATCGGCTTGTTTCTGGTCGCTACGGCTTGTGTGAATTTTATCAATCTGGCTACGGCGCAGGCTTTGGGGCGTGCCCGGGAAATAGGTGTTCGCAAAGTGCTGGGTAGCCAGCGGGCAGCACTTTTCTGGCAGTTTATCACAGAAACAGGCATCATAACGGCACTGGCGCTGCTCATCGCGCTGGGACTGACCTACCTGGCTTTGCCTTTTGTTAATAATTGGTTCACCATTGCGCTGGTCGTCAATCCTTTAACGGATACTTACCTGCTCGCCTTTCTCCTTGGCATTTTGCTCATCGTGATTTTCTGTTCCGGTGCTTATCCGGGTCTTATTCTGGCCCGTTTCCAGCCGGTACTTGCGTTGAAGGGAAAACTTTCTCAAAGATCCGTGGGCAGTTTTTCGCTGCGAAAGGGATTGGTTGTAGGTCAGTTTGCTATTTCGCAGCTGCTGATCATCGGTACGCTTATCGTGACCAACCAGCTGCGTTATTCCCAACAGGCTGATATGGGTTTTAAAAAAGATGCCATGATAATCTTGTCCGTTCCGAACAACCAAAAGTCAAAAACCAATGCGCTGGCCGCACAACTTTCGCAAATGTCTGGCGTTGAAAATGTGACCTTTTTTGATTCACCACCAGCGACCGAGACCATCGGGAGTACACCGATTCAATTTGATTCACGACCGGAAGCTGAAAAATTCAACATTTCTCTCAAATCCGCAGATCATAATTATATCCCGACGTTCAAAATTTCCGTTCTGGCTGGCCGCAATTTGAATCCATCCGACACGGTCAGGGAATATGTGCTGAATGAGGCGGCAGTCAAAGCCCTTGGATTGGCTTCCATACAGGAGGTAATCGGTAAAACTGCAACAATTAATAGTCGCAAAGGTACCATTGTCGGAGTGATAAAGGACTTTCATTTCAAGTCATTCCGCACGGCTATCGAGCCACTTTGTCTTACGACCTGGGGGGAAGTTTACAATAGTTGCGCTGTCAATGTCAATACAGCGAATCTGGAACCGATACTGTCAGGTTTCCGGAAAGCCTGGACGGCTACTTATCCATCTTCCGTATTTACTTACCGTTTTATGGATGAAGACATTGAACGGCTCTACAAGCTCGACAACATGCTTCTGCGCCTCATTCAGGCTTTTGCCGGTATAGCGATTTTTGTGGGTTGTCTGGGATTATACGGTTTGGTATCGTTTATGGCCGCTCAAAAAACGAAGGAAATCGGCGTTCGGAAAGTCTTGGGGGCGACCACTACGAATATTCTTTTTTCATTCGGAAAAGAATTCATGCGACTTCTGCTCATCGCATTTGTGCTCGCAGCGCCACTTGCCTGGTGGGTTATGGAAAACTGGCTGAACAACTTCGCCTACCGCATCGAACTGGGTGCTGGCATTTTTTTACTGGCAATCCTGATCACTTTTATTGTGGCCTTAATCACGGTTGGCTTCCGCAGTGTGAAGGCGTCACTGGCGAATCCGATTAAGAGTTTGCGGATGGAGTAGGGTAGTTTGGGGTTGTTGGCTTCTGTTTGAATTGGTTGAGGAGGAGGAAGATAATGGGCTATTCCAGGGTTTAGGTAATGATTACCGGAATAGAGTGATGGTTGGAAGTCAGTTTGATTTTTTTCCGACGCCTCAGAAAAAGCATCATAGGCTAGATCATAAACACTCCGGCATACCAAAATATACCGGAGTTCTTAAACATTTCCTCTTACAGATTCAACAATTCCGTATGGTAAATCGCGGCTGGTTCCTGAATTAATGCCGGAATTTCTGCAACAAGCTTTTTGATGTAAGGCTGCTGATCATGCAGGTCCAGACCTTCCTGGCTTTCCCATATTTCGTGAAAAATGAAAATTTCGGGATTTTTTGTACCGTGGTGCAGGTCATATTGCAGACAGGCTTTTTCTTCTCTTGATTTTTCAACCAGGTTCAAAAGCATGGCACGTACGTCTTCGATATGCTCAGGTTTGCTTTTAAAAACTACTGTTAAATTGATTTGCATTGAATTTCTGACTTATAATATTTTGATTTTTTCTCTCTTATGAAACAGCAAATACGCTAAAATCAATGGAAAAAACGTAAAAAAGCCGAAACCATTTTTCACCGCACTGTACACGGTAATGCCTATACAGATGCCAATAAGGAATGCATTGATCAGTTTATTGTTTTTTATCTTTTTTTGCTCTTTCAGTGTTTCTGCGTCGGGAAGTTGGTTTTGTTCCATATTTTCAGTTTTTATGTTTTTCATAACCCGGCTATCACTTAAATAAGCAGCAGCAAAAAATAGTTAACTTTATTGATTTTGCAATGACTTATCAATCATCCGATTACAGCGCTAAACGCTAACAGCTAATGGCCAAAAGCTACTTAGCGATATTCTTTACTGTCCACATGACTCCATTTTTCGTACTGAACTTTTCTAATTTTCCCTCAGCAACCAGGCCGTTTAAAATATGCTCACTCTGAGTTCTTTCCGTTCCTGTTATTTGGGCGTACTCGTTCGCTGTTAATGAATTGTATTTCAAAAAGACGGAATTCCAATCCGTTTGATAGATCAGTTTTGTTGCTGCCGGATAAAGTTTAAGCACTACACTTTCAAGGACACTATAAGGCTTCGAACCATATACGAATTCCTGTTCTCCTGCTGCATTGGTAAAAATCATTGTTGGAAATCCTCTGACACCTGATTCTTTCCCGACTTGTACATCCTCGTGAAATAGTATTTCTGCTTTTCCCTCGTAATCATTTTTTAATTGTACACTGTCCAGGCCTACTTTTGCAGCCGCCGCTTCCAGGTGTTCCCAGCTGGTGATATTTTTCTTTTGCAAAAAGACCATTTCTCTGATCTCACGCAGAAATAAAAGGGCCTTTTCCGTGTTTTGCATCTGAGCCGCCTTAAATGCAATCGACGGTGGATAGGATGAATCGAGGGGATCTTCCAGCCAGATATCCCCGTCTATGGGCATATCGTAATGCACACTTACCTCGTCCCAATGCCCTGCTACGTCCGACGGTTTGCTGATCTGCCCGCTGTTATAACTCCAGTCTTTGAGCAAACCGCCCATTTTATATTCAATTTCAAAATCATTTCCATACTCTAATTTCAGCTTTCGCAATTGCGGTTCAATTCCCCAGCAGGAGGAACAAATCGGGTCTGTATAATACGTTATGGATAAGGGCTTTTTAATAACTTTTGATGTTTCAAGGGCTGTGGTGTCCTTTTGATCAACGGGAACTTCACAAAGACCGCTTTCGATGTCGCATAATAAAGGATTTATCTGTTCTTGCATTTTCGTTTTGTTTTAAGCCTGGTAACTGAAATTTCCATTATGGAAACTGTGATTGGATAAGTTACTTTTGCCGGTAGTGGATTACCCGACACAGTTTATTTTTATCTTTGGGTAAAGTTGAGGACTTAATTTTGAGTGCGCAATAAGTCAGATATTTATGACTACTAAAAACGAAGGGATAACCAATGAAACTTGTCCTGCCCAGGCACTTTTAAAGTCGCTTTCCGGGAAATGGAAGCCTGAAATATTTCGCCTCGCTGTGGACGGCACCTTGCGTTTCAGCAGCCTGCTTCGCCAGATTGAGGGCGCTAACAAACAAACACTGGCCGTTGCCTTAAAAGAGCTGGAAGTCGTTGGACTGCTGCAAAAAAATGTGATCAAACAAAAACCTTTGCACATTGAATATGTACTGACCGAAAAAGGCCAGTCGCTAATTCCTGTTTTTCAGCAGCTGGAGCGTTTTGGTTAGGGTGAAATCGGATAGGGAAATCTCGTCCATGAATATTGTAACCATAAGCAAAATGCTGGATTGCAGTCAGGTGTTTTTGCCAAGCATAATCTGTGATTTTAGGGAATTGATGCTAATGGTTTGATTAGAAAGTATGCGATGGTGGGAATAGTTGGGTGGTTGAATAACCATTAAAGCGTTGTTCATTTACTTATCGAACCACCAGATTATCAAGGATATTTATCATATTTGTAATGGATTCTGAACCCAGTCACGAACTGCTAGTAGGAGTCATCCGGGATTCCGTAAGGTTTCCCTTTTTTTGTAGGTTTGCAATATGGTTTACGATATTTCTTGGTGCAACCATTAAGTAAGTTGAATGTGGCTATATCCGATTTAATTTGTATTATTACGATTCAACGTTACCCTCTTTATTAATGTCAGAAAATAAATCAAACCTGGGAAAATGGGTTATTGGAATTTGTGCCTTTATAATCTTGCTTCAAGTTGTTAACATTTTTAAGAAACAAGAAATACCAAAAGGAACAAAAACATATACAACTTCTAATTCAGAGATTTCTGATAATTCTTCCAGTGCAGCTAAAACTTATAAATTCATCCTTACTGAGTGTCTTGGAAAGGATTTATTGAGACCTGCTACATTTATCGTTGATCCAAGTTCTACCAAATGGAAATTGGATTTCAATAATGGCGAATCCATTATCTACACAATCATTTCAGGAAATCAACACGATCCATTATGCGGATTAAATGCCAAAGATAGCTTCGGGGATCGGTGTAAAACTTGCATTAAAAATAATGGAGATAGGGTTACTATTACGCTTGATTATTCTGGTAAGGTGTTGGTTTATAAAGGGTATTTTGAAAAATAGGCTTTGGTTACAAGTCAAAAATACAGGACAGCACTTTTGTTAGACATATCTACTATTATGAAAAATTTCAACCTTCTACTTTTACTTTTAACGTTTACCCTTTCATGCACTTCGAAAAAAACACAGGCTCCATCAGGGATTGAAGATGATAAAGAAATAAAAGAGTCCGTTGCTCCAAAAATATACGGTATTCAAGGTGATGGAATTGAAATATATACTGGTCCTGGTAAAACATTCTCAAAATTAATAAATGAAAAAGCTACGGAAGTTTTAAAGAAAACTCAGTACGCAACCGTCGATCATTCTGTTAAAGTTACTCAGGATAGTATCATTGGAGATTGGTCAAAAATTTCGGTCGTAGATCCAGAGTGGTTATCAAACAGCCATCATGGGTGGATTTTAACAAAAAACATAATTAAAGACGAAACAGAATCAACAAAGGAAGTTACCAAAATTGTTAAAATTGAAAAATTTCAAAATCCTGAAACTTTAAGCGCCATTTTATCACAAAATGGTATTGGTCAGCTGAATCAATGGAAGAAGGATTACATGGGATGGATTTCTTTATCCTTTTACTTTCCAATTGGAGAACAATCATCTGTTAATGGAATGGAGAACAATTTGGCCTATTACTTAGAAAGTAAGAACGAAGAATATGTTGAAGAATTGAAGCTTGTTTTAAACATTAACAACTCTGAGGAAAATGCGAAAGCACTTTCCTCTTTTGCTGATATTACTAAAAAAACCTTCTATTCGATTGATCAAAATGTTCCCTCAGGGTTGATTGAAGCTATTAAGAAGCAAAAAGAATTTAAGGTAGATAATATCAATTTCAAAGCTAGTTTGGAATTAGAAAAAAGCATGATCAGGACTTGGAAACTAATTATTATTACTAAGTGATATCAATGTTTAAACTTATATTTGATGAGAAATGAATTGCCAATACATCGTTTGATATTGTTTTTAATCATTTCTCTTTTGTTACTTACCGTAGCTTTTCTTTGGGGAGAATGTGGAGACATCAGCTTTGACCTAAAAATTAATGATGATAAAGTTGACCACTATTTCACCTCTTTCGCTGCCCTCACTGGAACATTTGCTATTATTTTTATCTATTTGCAATACGTTCAAAGTATTCAAAGCAACAAACCGAATCTACTAATTAAAAATGATGAATTTGAACTTACTGATAGTGCGCCTACTATGTTATCTAATGGATTACCATTCATGGGAATGATTACAGTTAACAAAAATGTTATCGTGCCATATTTGGAAGTTTATAATATAGGATTAGGAAATGCTAAGGATGTAAAATTGAATTGGGTTTATGATAAACAAGCAGTCATACAGGCAATAAGCAACACTTATTATTATGATGCGGATTTTGAGCCTGAAAAACAGTCAATCCAATTTATTCCGAAGGACAGCTCCCAAAAAATTTCCCTACCAAATAAGTATTTAATTTGCTGTGGCATCAGACTAAATGGCACTGAGCTTGAAGCAAGGCTGGGCCAAGTGGGTACTAAGCCCAAACTTCAATTAAGGATCACATTTAAAGACATTGCTGACAAAGAATATAGTAATCTAATTGATGTCATAGTGATGGCACGATACAATAGGCTTGAATTGAATTTCAATATGATTGAATCAAAAAGCTAGCTACGTTATATTGGCTAGAATCACATAATTCGGTCAAAAGGTTCTCAAATAAATTTTGTGTTATGGATAATTTTAGCATGTACCATCAACTTCAATATGATAGAATAGATAAACTTGAAAGTAGGCGTGAAAGCTTCTCAAACCTAGTTCTAACTTTAAATGTTGGAATATTAACATTTGGATTTTTGAAAGAATACAACGTTGAAGAGATCATTCAAAATCTACTTTTATTATTAATAATAGTGATAAATACTATTGCTTATAGTTTTATTCGTCAATCTATCATTTTTATTGAAAACCATCAGAATAGGGCTCGTCTAGCACTTTCCTTATACGATCCAGTTTTAGATTCTATAAGTGTCAGGTTTCGGGAAAAACAGTCAAAATTCCGGCTTTTTCGCAGAAATAATCTTTATATCTATTTACATTTATTTTTTGGATTAGTTGCATTCTGCTTACTATATAGGCGAGGTCTTTTAGAGTTTGTTTTGCATTATAGTTGTAAAATTTTCAACTCATTTAAATATTATTTGATTTTTAAAAATGATAAAATGTTAGAGTCTATTGTGTTAGGTGTTTTGGGCAGTATCATTGCGTCCTTGATTATTTTTGGTGGTCAATATCTTATTAGAAGAAAAAGATGTGAAAAACTATTTAAGCCTTGGGAAGGTACTTATAAGCATTATCAACTTGATGGAACCTTGATTCAAGGAACTTCCACTCAGTTTACTTTTGAACATCCTAACATCCTTAATATTTTTACAATCGCTTCTAATGATACAGATACATATAAAGGGAAAATTTTTATGAATGAGTCTAATCCAGAAGCTGGATCAGGAGTCTATGATTACTTTAAGAGAACTAGTCCTGAATGGGGAACTATGGAAATTCAAAGAAGTGAAGATAAAAACGTACTTTATATTAGATCAACTTCTAAATTACATGGTATTCAAGATCCTGTATACAAAATGGCAAAATAATCATTTTATGATTTAACAATTCTTGCCGCTCATATCTTATTTAAAGGGTACCAAAAAAGTGCAGGAGGAGCTTGAGTGAATCAGTTTGTATGATTAAACCTGTGGAGTTAAAGGTATGACTGTTTATTCCCCCCTAACCTCCAACAACCCCTCACTCTCCAGATAAACCTCCTTCAACCCCTGCAAAACCTCAGCGGACGGTTCGGCCCACAAGCCTCTTTGTGCGGCTTCGAGTAATCTTTCGGCGATGGCGTGTAAGGCCCATGGATTGCTTTCGGCGAAAAACTGCTGCATGTTCGCATTCAGGGCGTAGGTTTCTGCTACTTTTTCGTACATCCAGTTTTCAGTATCTCTTTAAAATTTTTGTAACCGTTTAATAAGTAACCCTTTATAACGGATTATTTAATTTCTATCATTGTCATAGACATTACTTTCATCGTATCGTCAGTGATGTGTGATACAGTTTTAAATATCAGCATATATCACCATATGAAAATGAGATTATTCCTGTTTCTCTTTTTGGGCCTGGTCAATGTCACTTTTGCTCAAAAGAATGTATTTAAGCTTTATACGGATTCTGTACTTTTGAGAAACGACAGTGATCTGATCATCGCGGATTTTGAAAGTCGTGTAATAAAAGTGGACAGCCAGGTGAGTTTTAATGGGCTGAAAACGATAGTCAAGGACAATCTGTTCAGCGGGAATTATCTTGAAAGAACAAACCGTATTTACCTGCCTCACTGGCCTACGGCACCAAAACCGATCAAAGACTTTTGTACCCAGGTAATGGGCGGAAAAAAAGAAGGTGAGCAGTTGGCTGCTATGTATTTTTATGGATTTTTCCTGCCGCATGAAGTAGGGCATGGGTTGCAGTTCAATGCGCATGTCCGTAAGGATAATGAATATGACAATGAATACGATGCCAATGTGATGGCTTTATTATATTGGAGGGCGAAGGGAAAAGATAAGGAAATGGCGGAATGTTACAGGATCGCCAAAATTGTGCTGTCCAAATTAAAGAATCCGATTCCTGAAAATGCGGATGAAAAAAAGTATTTCACCGAGCACTACGATGAAATGGCGCAGAATGCCGACCAATATGCGTACATGTTGTTCAAGCAGATTGTTATCATTTTTGAGGATAAAAATCTGCCTGATTTTAACACATACATCGGGCAATATTTAGCCAAAAAGCCGGGTAATTAATATAACAAATCCAGGTTTACTCCCCCCTCACCTCCAACAACCCCTCACTCTCCAGATAAACCTCCTTCAACCCCTGCAAAACCTCAGCGGAAGGTTCGGCCCATAAGCCTCTTTGTGCGGCTTCGAGTAGTCTTTCGGCGATGGCGTGTAAGGCCCATGGGTTGCTTTCAGCGAAAAACTGCTGCATGTTGGCTTCCAGGGCGTAGGTTTCGGCCACTTTTTCATACATCCAGTCGTCGATGACGTTCGCCGTGGCATCATAACCGAAGAGGTAGTCAACCGTCGCCGTTAGTTCCAGTCCGCCTTTGTAACCGTGTTTTTTGATGCTGTCGAGCCATTTCGGGTTCACAACTCTTGAACGGAAAACACGCAATGTTTCCTCTTTCAGGTCGCGCACCACCGGTTGGGCCGGGTTTTGCGAGTCGCCGAAATAATGTTTTGGCTGCTGTCCGGTAAGGCTGCGTATGGTCGCAATCATCCCGCCATGGAATTGCAGATAATCGTCGCTGTCGAAAATATCATGTTCGCGGTTGTCCTGGTTGTGCAGCGCCACCTCCACGCCGGAAAGACATTGCTGAAATTCGCTGCGGGCATCCACACCCTGCGCGTTCTTCGTATAGGCATAACCGCCCCAGTTGACATAGGCCTGCGCAAAATCCGCATCGCCATGCCAGTTTTTTTCATTGATCAAAGGCAAAATCCCCGCACCATAAGCGCCTGGAGCCGCCCCGAAAATCCGGTAACTGGCCCGTTCCTCGGCATCTTCAATCGATAATTCATTGTCTTTTTGCAGTTCAGCCAGATCTTTCAGATAATGTTTGCGGACAAAATTCTGGTCCAGCGGTTCGTCCAGCGCGATAACCTGCTGCACGGCATCATCCAGCAGTTCGATCAGATGCGGGAAAGCATCACGGAAAAATCCACTGATCCGGGTAGTCACATCAATCCGCGGCCGGCCAAGTTCTTTAAGCGAAATAATTTCCACGCCGGTAATGCGCCGGCTTTCCTGCTGCCATACCGGCCGGGCGCCCATCAGCGCCAGCACTTCCGCCACATCGTCCCCATGGGTACGCATCGCCGAAGTGCCCCAGATACTGATCCCGACACTTTCAGGATAACGCCCCGTTTCTTTCAGGTGACGATCCAGAACTTCCCGTGCAAGCTGCTGGCCCACTTCCCAGGCCGCTTTGGACGGAAGTGCGCGCGGATCTACGGCGTAAAAATTTCGTCCGGTTGGCAAAATATGAGCCATGCCACGTGTAGGCGCGCCACTCGGACCGGCAGGAATATACCCGCCGGAAAGTCCGTGCATGAGGTTGGTAATTTCTTCATCCGTCCGCGCCAGATTCGGTACCAGCTGGGTACAGACAAATTCCAGCACCAGCCGGATACCTGCCAAACCAGTCGTCGAAGGCGCCATATCCAGCGTTTCATACAAAACCTGATCGATGGATTCTGGATGAAAACGGTGTTGGGCCAGCATCCGGAACAAATGATTGTTCAGCTCATCAATAATTTCCATCGCATCCGCCGCCGTCACCACCGGCCGACCGGCCAGCGACTGAAACTGCGGCGAAACCGAATCTATTTTCTGACCTTTTTTCTGCAAAAGATCTTCTATTTCAAACCCAAAAAGCAAAGCCATTTCCGACTGTAAACCCGGCACCGTGGCATTGGGCAACCGGGTCAGTGCTTGCAGCATATCTATCAACGCGTCACCTTCCGGCATTTGTCCGAGCGTGTGCAAACCGTTACGGATCTGCGCCGCGCCGAGTTCACACAAATACCCGTCGATGTCCTCGATCAGGTGGGCAATATCCTTTCCATCCATCTCCGCCAGACTCGCCGGCACACCCTCGGGCGTCATATCATCGTCCCAATCGTGCTTGTGATCGCCATGGTCACGGCTCAGCATGGCAGCCAGATCGGCATCCAGATTGGTCTGTTTGATCAGCTCCCAGATCTGTCTTTGCAGCAAAGGCAATTTCGAAGGATCAAGCGTTTCCACCTGATAATACTCATCAACAAGCTGGGTCAGCTGCGCCAGTTCGCCATAACTATCCGCGGAAGTCATGGGTGGCGTCAGGTGATCAACCACCACGGCATGGGCACGGCGTTTCGCCTGCGAACCTTCGCCGGGATCGTTGATAATAAAAGGATAAAAAAGCGGCAGATCACCCAGAATCGCATCCGGAAAACAGTTTTCCGACAACCCGATCCCTTTGCCCGGAAGCCATTCCAGCGTTCCGTGTTTTCCTACGTGCACAATCGCATCGGCACCCCAGCCATCACGTAGCCAGCGGTATAGTGCATAATAATGATGCGTCGGCGCGAGATCCGGCTGGTGATAAATGGCATCCGGATCCATACCATATCCGCGCGGCGGTTGCAAGGCTACGAAGGCATTACCAAGTTCCAATCCGGCGAGGGCGATATGGCCGTCATGGACATAGGTTTCGCCGGGTGCCTGTCCCCATTGTTTGGTTATTTTATTACGTAAAACTTCCGGTAATTCATCAAACCAGCCAGCATATTGATCAAACGAAACCTGACCGGCAGCATTGGAAAGCTGTTCTGGTGTGAGGTAAGTCTGGTCGTAAGAACAGCGGTCAATTAACTGATGGATTAATTCCGTCCCGGTAGCCGGCAGGTTTTTAATCTGATAACCTTCTGCCTGCATCGCATGCAAAATATGCATCAGCGAAGCCGGCGCATCCAGCCCAACCGCATTCCCGATCTGGGAAGCTTTGGTATTGGAATTGGTAAAGATGAATGCGATTTTCTTTTCCGAATTTTTCAAATGACGCAAACGGGCAAAACGCAGCGCAATGCCGGCCACGCGATCGATGCGGTTGTCGAGCGCTTCATAGCCTTTTGCCTGTCTGTCTTTTTCCTTGAAAGAAATCGGAACGGTGATAATCCGCCCGTCAAATTCAGGAATCGCGACATTCATAGCGGTGTCCAAAGTACCCAACCCGCGACTGGAAGATTCCCAGGCATTGCGGTTCATGGTACTGGAAATGGCCTGCATAATCGGCACATTCAGCTGACTTAATGCTTTCTCGGCGCCGGTATGATCAGAACCGGCTTTTTGAATATCGGTAATCGCAAGGGAAAGCGTATTGACCAAAACATCAATCTGAACCCCTTTTTCTCCGTTGAAAAACTGGAAAGCAACGGGTTGTCCCGAAACCGGATCGGTCACTTTCAGCGATGAGGTGAAAATGGGTAAAACATTCATATCCCGATCTTCCAAAGCGCCGACCATCGCGTCAACAAAAGCAGTATTGCCACTCGTCCAGTGCGAGCGGTAAAAAGTAATTCCGGCAGTGGGCTGGTCTGGATTATATCGTTTAAGCCAATCAGAAAGATCAGCGTTTTCGGGTAATTCCGGATGATAAATACCATGTTCGGGCAAGGTAACCGGTATTTCGGAGCCAAAACCTGTCATCAACAAATGATCAGAAAGGTAATAAAGCAGCGAAGTGAAATTGGTATAACCACCGGCTTGGAGATATAACATCGCATCATGCAAAATCGCTGGCGAAACCGTAGAAGCGGCTGCAAAATCAGGATTTAAATCACCCGTTCCGCTGACGACAATAAGATGCTGACCGTTTTTCTTAGCCCGATTGATCAGTTCATTAAACCCCGGAATAGCACTGGGCCGACCGAGAATCCGGAGAATAATAATCTGTGCCGCCGCAATTTCACCATCGAGCAACTGCTCCATCTGCGCTTCACTTTTCACGGCCATCAGGTTAATGCCTAATGTTTTGGGGAAATCATCCGGCAAATCCTGAATGGTTCGGTGAAGGGTTAACAGATCGGTATCTGCATGGGTAAGGAAAACAATTCCTTCCGTCGGCATGGGAGTCTGTCCGATTTTTGTTGAAGCTTCCGAGCCTTTCCAGGTATAGAACTGAAATACATTTTCAGACAATTCTGCTGGCGGAACCAGGAAACGATCAGCCGCGATCATGCTGTCGATATAATCAAAAATAGCAATAATCTGCCAGTCGCTGTTCACCGAATGAAACCAGACAGAATTCCCGTCAAACAAAAGCGTAACCACATTTGCCAACGTACACGGACCGAGGCAACCGCCTTTTGTCATATGTACCACATTCCGCATTTTCCGGCGCAGCCATTCACTTTTGTACAATTCAACCGGAATAGGCGCATACCCGCGATCCACGCGACCGCAGCAGCAAGCGTTATAACAATAAGACAGATGTCCCCGGCGCTGTACAAGATTGATGGCTTTCCCGTCTGCGCGGGTGATACGTTGGCGTTTAATTTCTGACATAGGTTTTCAAGGGGTTCACGCAAAGGAGGGAAGGTCAGGGGGCAAAGGTCGCAAAGCTTTTCTTTGTGTTCTTTGCGTTTTTTTCTTACCTGCTCTGCGTGAAAATTTATTGCATTTGTTGATAAAAAGAAAGACTCCGGGGTGGGAGTCTTTTTAGGTTGATGGTGTGTAAGGTGTTTAATTCAGTGTATTGCTAATGTTTGTACGATTGCTTCTTTGACGTCAACGATTTTGGCGATTTCAGGAATGGTAAGTTTTGTTTGGGTTAATAAACTTGTAACCATTGTATATTTAGCCGAAAGAATACCTTTCATTTCAGCTTGGTGTATCACTAGTTCTATTATTTCATTTGAAACTTACTTCAAAGTATTTTTAATAGTTTCGACAAAAACTTCGGAATCATTAACCATTTGTGCGATTTGAGCATTTGTAAATTGATTCATTGTTAATAATCTTATTACAAATTCAGATTTCGCTTCCTCTTTTCCTCTTTGTTTGCCTTTCTTCTCTGCGTTATCAATTACCATTTCTCTAATTCCCATACTTTTTTGATTTCCGGTTAGCTCTCCAATTTCTTTATCAAATTTAACATTATATCCTTGATCTGCAAAGGTTATGTAACGTTGTAAAAAGATTAGCAGATCATCTATTTTCTCCTTTGAAATCTTTCGTTTTAATAAATTTTTGGCCAGCGAATATTTCAGATCAAACAAATTTTCATCATCCAGCTTTTTCTTTTTTAGTGCCAATAATACTGTTAATACAACGATGGCAAACGGGTTTTCATTTGCAATCAACGCGGTTTCATCTTGCTCAATAATTTTGTACGTATTAAACTCGTAAATAATTTTTGAGCCGAGATATTTGTATTCGTAAACACCGGGATGAAATTTCCTGTTCGCATCTGTGAATATGGCGATGGCTGTTACCGGCTTTCCATACTTGTCGAGGATGCGATAAAAATAGGTAAACATCCGTTTGGCAAAATCCTTATCATCATATCCCTGCACTTCAATGTGTACTAAAATCCAGTCTTCTTCTCCTGTTTTGGTAAAAACTTTCACAAGCTTATCTACAAACTTCGGCGCTTCGATTTCTTCGGTTGGGAAAAGTTGTTCGAGTTCTTTGTCTAAAAATTGAAAACCTCTTTCCAGATCGAATAGCTTTTCGGCATCTTCGAAGAAGAATTTTAGGAAATCATCACAGATATTTTCGAGTATGCCTTTCCATAGTGTGTCGTCTTTGTTCATTTTTAGATTTTAAGTTGTGTGTGTTGTATTTTCACGCAAAACAAAAAAGGGTAAAACGTAAAGTCCGCAAAGAGAAAGCTTAGCGTTCTTCGCGTTTTAACCGCGCGGCGTCCGCTTACCTGCTTTGCGATGAATTCAAATTCATTACAGTAACGGTTTTGCTGCAGAGAGCTTTCATAAAGTTATTAATCACGAAACAAAATTCCTTATTGGGTAACTTTGCGTGAAACCTTTAGACGCGAAATTCTTCAATAAGTATTCAATAAACTCAAATCGCTCTCCCCAATACAAATGCACATAAGAAGCAAACGTATTCAGTTTTCGGAAAAGCTGCGTTTCCACCTCAATTCCTTTGGCATTTTTAATAATGACAGATTCAGCACGCAAAGCATTTTCCACCAATCTGGAATAATGAAATTCATGTCCTTTCAATTCCAGATCATTCCAAAGAATGGTTCTATAACCCAATGTCAATTTAGAATTTTCCATAGAAGTCGAGCAATCCAAAATGCCTGCCATTGAATAATTGAAGGCCTCGGAAGTAATAATTTCATTCCCCAAATACATCAAACCGCCACATTCCGCAAAAGTTAATCCGCCATTTAAACAATACGATTGAATACTTTCAAGCATTGATTTATTTGCGCTTAATGCATCTGAAAACAATTCAGGATAACCGCCAGGCAGGTACAGGAAGTCCGTTTCAGGAAGTTCCTTATCATGAATCGGACTGAAAAATGCGACTTCCCCAAAAGAAGAAAGTACTTCAATATTTTGGTGATAAGTAAAAGTAAAAGCTTCGTCCCGGGCGATAGCTATTTTATATTTTTTTGCTGAAACAGAATTTTGAGATATGGCTTTTGATTCTATTTTGGGAAGAATATCTCTCGTAGAAATTTCCAGTAACCGATCAATATTTATCGTTTTAGGAATCTCCTCAGCCAGTTTTTCAATAATTCTTTCATAATCCGTTTCAGCAGAAATGTGTAATCCCAGATGCCTGGAAGGTATTGATAGTACATCATTTTTTGGCAAATATCCCAACGCCTCAATACCAACTTCCTCACAGGCTTCCTGTAAAAACCGGTAATGCGAAGTGGTGCTAACAAAGTTGAAAATCGCGCCAACAACACGAATTCCTTTATAGAAATTTTTAAAACCATAAAGCAAAGGCGCAGCAGAATAAGCCATAGACTTCCCATTAATGACCAGGATCACCGGAATATCCAGTAACTCAGCAATCGCCGCGCTGCTTCCCTTCATTTTATCGGCACCATCAAAAAGTCCCATAACACCTTCGGTTACTGAAACATCGGCTTTCTCAGAATACTGTTTATACATATCGCGGACATGAGCCTCCGAAGCCATGAAAGTATCCAGATTTATCCCTGGATTTCCTGATGCGGTTGTATGGTGTTGTGTATCAATATAATCCGGCCCGCATTTGAAAGGTTGAACCGTTAACCCTCTATTTTTCAAAGCCCGCAAAAGGCCGAGGGTAAGGGTGGTCTTACCGGAATTACTGGAAGGAGCTGAAATGAGGAAATGAGAACTTTGCATACGTTTAAGGTTACACAGAGAACTACAGAGCTAAAAAGAGGTACACAGAGGTTTTGTTTCGGAGACCAAGAAAAACTCTGTGTATCTCTTATTTACTCTGTGGCCCTCTGTGTAACCTATTAACTACCTATTTCAGGACAGGCAATATTACGTTGCTACTGTTTTTTAGGTCGTGGTGGACGGTGATTTTGGCGGATTGGAAATCGGATTCGTTGGCTTCGAAGATGTTTATGAATTTTTGTGGGTTACGATCAACCAGGGGGAACCAGCTGCTTTGGATTTGTACCATTACGCGGTGACCTTTTTTAAACGTATGTGCAATTTCATTTAATTTGAACGACACTTTTTCAACTTTATCTTTTAAGAATGGCTCCGGTTTTGAGAAGCTGTTACGGAATTTTCCACGGAATACTTCTGCACGTACCATTTGCTGGTAACCGCTCATGTCCATTGGCTTCGGCTGTCCGCGCTGTACTTGTGCGGGTACACTATCCGGCCATACATCGATCACTTTTACAACAAAATCAGCATCCGTTCCGGTAATTGAAACAAAAAGATTTGCTGTAATTTCTCCTGTCAAAGTCATGTCTGAGCTTAATGAATCTGTTTGGAAATAAATTACATCCGGGCGGCGGGACGCAAAACGCTGATCTTCGGCCATGTATTTATTATTTCGATCGCCGCTGATTTCGTTGGTATACGGAACAGGTTTGGCAGGATCGCTAATGTATTCGGTAACGGCTTTCGCTGCTTTTGGTTTTTCAGCTGAAAGCTTTCCTTTGGATTGAAAATAAAATGTTTCCGGCTGACTGTTTTTTGGCGGCCAAACATCATAATTTCTCCACTGGTTAGAACCCGTTTCAAAAACCGTTGCTTCGGCCTGGTTAAATTCTCCCTTATCTTTCAAATAAAAATTGAAAAATCTGGTTTCGATTTCGTTTTGGTAGAATTGGTTTAAATCTGCGCCAAACTGATAATCTGCAAACGATTTCCAGCTTGGAGAAGCCCAGCCGCCGTGTGTCCATGGCCCCATAACCAATCTCGTATTATTGTTTGGTGATTGTTTTTCGATCGCCGAATACGTTTTTAAAGCGCCGTACAAATCTTCCGCATCAAACCAGCCACCAACAACCATTACCGCTGGTTTAATATTGTTCAAATGTTTTTTGATATTTCTGGATTGCCAGAATTCGTCATAAGTATCGTGAGAAGTAACTTGTCGCCAGACACTTTTCGGGTCAGAAAAATAAGCGTTTGTATTCGCTTTTTTTAACGGACCGAAATCAAGGAAATATTGATAAGCATCGCTGAAATCAGCATTGAAAAATGGTTTGTAACTTTCTCCGTTCGCACTTTTCGGACCATCAAAGTGACTGTAAAATCCGAAATTATCCATCAGGAAAAATGCGCCGTTATGGTTACAATCATCTCCTAGAAATTCATCTGACATTGGTGCTTGCGGGGAAACTGCTTTCAAAGCCGGATGTGCATCAGGTAAGGCTGCCGAGGAATAATAACCAGGAAAGGAAATTCCATAAATCCCCACTTTGCCATTGGAAGCCGTATTTTTCAAAAGCCATTCAATGGTATCATAAGTATCGCTGGATTCATCGACATCCTGTTTCGTTTTTTTATTGTCAATGGCCGGTGTCATTTCACGGAAATTCCCTTCGCTTTTATAACGGCCACGTGCGTCCTGATAAACAAAAATGTATTTTTCTTTCATCAAAATGCTATTCGGACCGATGCGTGGACGGTAATTATTCACACCATAGGGGCGACAGGAGTAAGGCGTCCGTTGCATCAAAATCGGGTATTTTTCATCAGTATCGCGTGGTGTGTAAATGGCGGTATAAAGTTTCACACCATCCCGCATTTCAATAAACTGTTCCGTTTTCTGATAATTTTTTCTTACCCAACCTGTGTCGGGCATTGCTGAATTTTGAGCGTTTGAAAGCAGAGGAATTAATAAAAAGAGCAGGTAGAGGATTCTGTATTTCATTGGATTTGCAGTTTAGCGCGAACGGTCGACGCGACAAAATTACATGAAGAATTGAGTTTGTCGTTATTGGCGGATTTTAAAAAGGTTACAAATTAATTTAATCATCTATAAAATTTAATAGTAAGTTTGCAGCCGTTAAGTGGTGTGTGAAGTAATATTTACTTTACACTTAAAAGGGAATCCGGTGAAAATCCGGAGTAGTACCCGCTGCTGTAAGTTCACTAAAAAGTCACAACATTTTTGCCACTGGGAGCAATGATGAATGATAGAATGAGTGAATGGTTGATAATGCCAAAATCTGGCGCGCTCCAACATTCTATCATTCACTCACTCAAAATTCAAAATTAATTTCCCGGGAAGGCGTTGTTTGACTGAACGAGCCAGAAGACCTGCCATTTAACATCATATTCGGAATGCTTTCGGGAAAAAAGGCGTGAGGTTACTGGTTTGACAGCGGTATTTTGTTGTCAGGTTGCTTCGTATTGTATTTTCCATAAGTTGCCCGTAATGTGATAAACGGGTTTTTCTCAATAACTTATGTGAAAGGAAATGATCAATTATTTACTTATCGATTCTCTTCTTCTGGGCGTTCAGCATTCTTTTGAGCCGGATCATATGGCGGCGGTTTCTGTTTTGGCAACTGAAAAAAATCAAAAACCAAAAGATCGCTTGAAGTTAATCTGGCGGTCGTCGCACTGGGCGCTTGGGCATTCATTGACGCTAATTCTCTTTGCTTGTCTGGTTTTGATATTGAAATCAACAATCTCTCTGAATGTTTCTGAAAAGGTCGAATTGGTAATCGGGCCTTTGATGATCTGGCTTGGAATTGTTGCCTTTCGCCGGAATTTCAGAAAGCCTGATGTGGTAGCTCAACCGGTAACAGAACAAAAATTCAGTCGATCTTTTTGGGTGGGTATGGTACATGGACTGGCTGGAACGGGTGGTGCTTGTGCAGTTGCATTAACCTTGGCTGCAAGTGATGCTTATACGGCTGTATGGATCATCATTCTACAAAGTTTCGGGATCATTTTCTCCATGTCGGCTTATGGATATTTCTTCGCTTTCTCCATTAATAAATTTGCTGCAAAACGGGATTCTGTTTTGAAAATTATCAATTATGTAGTCGGGACTTTCTCCATCATTATTGGATTGATCACACTATACGGCGCTTTTCAGGACTAATTTTCCAGCGCATTTTTTCTGTTTTCGGCTCGCCCAGATAAAAATCTATTTTTACATATCCATACCAATGAATTGCAATTTTTACCACTCAACCATTCATCAACTCACGTTTGCAGGTCTATTAGCCATGACCGCCACTTTCTCCGCGCAAGCGCAGGAAGTGGTTTTATCTGATTCTACAAGAGAAAATATTTTGAACCCTGTGGTCGTAACCGCAACACGTTATGAAACGCGGAAAGAAAAAATTCCGCAAAAACTGGATATAATTACGCGTCAGGATATTGAAATGACACCGTCCAATGACCTGACGGATATCGTGCGGAAAACGGCCGCAGTGGATGTAATTCAATATCCAAATTTATCATCGGGTATCGGTATCCGTGGTTTTCGTCCTCAGTTTTCAGGGTTAAATCAGCGGACTTTGTTACTGATTGACGGACGTGCGGCAGGGGCAACCAATTTGTCTCAAATCAATCTGAACGGTGTTGAAAGAATTGAAGTTTTGAAAGGCCCAGCCTCATCACTGTATGGTTCTCAGGCAATGGGTGGTGTGATCAACATTATTACCCAACGATCAAAAGGAGACACAAAAGGAAACGGTTTTCTGGAATACGGTAGCTTTCAGTCTTACCAGGCTGGCTTGAATGCAGGAGGCAATTTGACCAAAAAGCTGGATTACGATATGTCCTTTTCTTATTTTGAAAGATCAAAAAATTACAAGATTGGGAAATGGAATTTGTTCAGGGATGCTTTTGATTATAATACAGTTCGGAAAAATTATACGGCTCAACCTGTTCAGGATGTTGATGAAACACTGGCGGACGGCGCGACGAGACCTTACACGAAACTTCATTATTTTACAGGTTCTTTGAGATTGGGTTACCAGTTAAATGACAATTGGAGAATTGATATCCGTGGTGATAAATTCCAGGCGAAAAATGTAGAATCGCCGGGAGAAATTTCTTCGGGAAGTACAGAAGCCAGTACCAAAGACGTTGATCGTGCAGCTTTTGATGTTTCACTTACCGGGAAAATTGGGAATCATAGTCCAAGCTTGAAGGTGTTTACTTCGGAAGAAAATACGAAAAATTATACACTCAATGTTTCCGGCAAACCTGTTGTGCCTTTCCGCTCTGCTGAACTTGGAAATAATTGGAAAGGGATTCAGGTAAAAGATGTCTGGTCGATTGGAAACCATTCTTTAATTGTTGGATATGATTATTTGAATTCTTCCACTGAAAGTCGCCGCTGGACAAATGATACAACGGAACGCGCGCCAACGCAACCAGCCTATGCATTAATTTCTTCTGCATTTTTTGCACAAGCCATGTTGAATTTCGGTCGCTTGACTGTGCAGCCGGGTGTTCGTTATGACAATATTACCTTTGATGTAAAGGAAACAGCACTCTTGCCAACCTACAAATCGGGTAAAAAAACGAATCCCTTCACGAGCCCAAGTCTTGGCATAAGTTATGAACTGGTTCCGACTTTATGCGTAAAAGGAACAATCGGCCGCGCTTTTGTGACCACGGACGCTTACAGCGTGGCGGGATATAATGAAGTGCGTGATTCAAAAGGAAGAATTGCGGTGACGGCCGGGAATCCGGATCTGAAAAATGAAAGCAGCCTGAGCTGGGATCTGGGATTGAGTTTTAACAAACCGAAGGCGGGTCTTTCTGCAAACGTTACTTATTTTTCAACCAAGGTAACGAACCGGATTGCCAAGGTGATCAAAACGGTAAATGAGCCGCTTGCCAATAAAGATGTGATCGTTTCCCGTGCGACTTTTGTCAACGCGGCGAATGCAGAAATTAATGGTTTGGAAACAGAAGTGACGTATGATTTTGGAGCGTTATCCAATTACAGGTATTCGTTAAGAGCTTTTGTTAATGCAACGTCCATGTTCAAAGCAACAGAAGATATTGTAGGTACAGACGAATCAAAAGTTACCCGCGATATTCAAAATGTAGCTAAAAACACGTTCAACTACGGTTTGGAATATGATAATTTGAAATGGCTGCGTCTGCGTTTATCAGGTCGTTCGATTGGAACGCGTATGGATATTGATTATACTGATCCGATTAATCCGGTTATTGATTATCCTAAATACATGGTTATTGATTTTACAGCCGCTTTCAAAATCGCTCAAAAACATACACTGGCTTTGAAAGTAAATAATGTAACTGATGAGAATTATTACGAAAAACGTGGTTACAACTTACCAGGCCGCGCCGTATCCGTGCGATATACCGTATCATTTTAAGGTTTCAGATTTGACTTTTGGTTACCAAAATGTAGAATTGAGTTTTAAATAAACAATAATATAAATCCTTCATCCGTACTTTTAGGGTGAAGGATTTTATTTTTACAATACCTCTTAATCCAAATCATCATGAGACAACGGATTTACAACCTGATTTTAACTTCAATTTTATACCTGATTATTGTTTCAGTTAGTCAGGCGCAATCGGCGTTTAATGTGGTGCCGCTTGGTGTAAAAGGCGGCGGCGCGGAAGGAAATCTTTCGGCATACATGATCGCGCCTGTAAATTCCCAGGCCTATGTTTGTCTGGATGGTGGGACGGTTCGTCAGGGAATTGAAGTGGCAGTTGCCAATGGCGCGTTCGCTGCTACGGCAGATCAGGTTTCAAGAAGTTTTATCAAAGGATTTCTTATTACTCACGCACATCTTGATCATGTTTCAGGTATGATCACCAATGCGCCTGAGGATACTGCGAAGTTTATTTATGCATTTCCAAAATGTCTGGAAATTATAAAAAACCACTATTTCAACTGGCAGAGCTGGCCGAATTTTGGAAGTGAAGGTATTAATCCTTTGAAAAAATATACTTACAAACCATTGTCAGAAGGCCAGGAGATCCCTCTGGAAAATACAGAAATGACATTAAAAACTTTCTCATTGAGCCACGGAAATCCGTATGAAGGCGCTGCTTTTTTAATTCAAAATAATGGAAAACAGGTTTTGTATTTTGGAGATACCGGCCCGGATGAGGTTGAAAAATCAACGAAACTGCAAAAGGTTTGGGAAACAATTGCTCCCCTAATCAAAGCAAAAACGTTAACAGGGATATTCCTGGAAGTGTCTTATCCAAATGAGCAACCGGATAACAAACTGTTTGGTCATTTAACACCAAACTGGATGATGAAAGAAATGGAAAAACTCGCGATCCTGGCAGGTAAAGAAAATATGCGGGATTTAAAGCTCATCATCACCCATATCAAACCTACCGGTCAGAATGAGGTAATTATCAAAGGTCAGCTGAGTAACAATAACGCGCTAGGATTACAAATTATTTATCCTGAGCAAGGAACCGCATTTGAATTATAGAAACCACGAATACGCAAATCAAAACACATTTGTGAAAATTAGTGCATTCGTGGGGCGAAAAGGAAAAGCTCTTAAAGCAGAGTCAGGTCCTAATTACTCTTTTTCCCTGAACCGCCAGGCGTTTCCGGAATTTTAATATCAGTTCCGAATTCCTTGTTTACTTTTTCAATGAGATAAGCCGACAAAAGGGGAGAGGCCTCTTCATGATTTTGGTGAACGAAGAAGTAAATATTTTCGATCCCCTGATCCACCCAAAGTTTTAAACGGTCCATCCAGTCATTCAGTCGTGTATAATCCGAGTCAACATTGGCGCCGTTGTAACGGATAAATGCCGTTGGTGTGGTTAATCGCATATGCAACAAATCGCGCCGACCGGCAGTGTCCGTTATGATATGTGTGATATTTTTCTTTTCAAGCTGCGCATACAAGTCGCCGTTGTCCCACGAACCGTCATACCAGCCTGTATGTCTTAATTCAAGGGCTAAAGGAAAACCGGACGGCCAAATTTCCAGATAATCTCTTAATACTTCCCAATTTTTTGGACCAAAATTAACTGGCAATTGCAAAAACAGCATACCCAGTTTTTCTTCCAGATGAGAAATGTGGTCTAGATAAACACTTGTTGGTTGATCAGCATCTTTCAGCCTTTTCCAATGACTTATTCCCTGATGAAGTTTCGGGAAAAATCGAAATCCCTCCGGCGTTTTGGTATGCCAGCTGTCAATGGTTTCAAGTGGAAAATTGTTGTAAAAAGTTGCATTTAATTCGATGCTGTTGAACTGTGTGGCATAATAAGCAAGTTCGTCTTTTGTGCCTTTTGGATAAAAATTCTTTAAGTCAGATTTATTCCATTTGGCACAACCGATATAAATATCGGGTTTGCCTTTCACGCCCTTCAAGATATTTCCGTTTTCCGGACTGTCGGGCGGAAGTTTGAACTCGACATTTTGTGGGTCCTCAATTTTTCCGAATTTCATGGCTGGTCGATGGGTATCTGGATTTTAAATAAAATAAATAATCCAAAGTATAGAACCTTGGGCCTCATAGTATAAAAAAGAAGTGCCATGGTAAAACAAAAAACCATGGCACTTGTATTTGTTTCTTTAAACTATCTTCCAAAATCGTCCTGAACCCGAACAATATCGTCTTCATCAGAAGGATTAGAAGGATCAGTATGTTGCCAGATTTCAGCAACTACACCCCATTCGTCAACGCCGATCAGGCGGTGACGCTCCCCCTGGTTAAGGCTTATTACGGTTCCGATTGGCAATTGTTTCATCTCGGTTTCTTCGTCCGTATCGCTGATCACGATCCCTGCGTTTCCTCCAATTACTTTCCAGATTTCGGCGCGGCGGTGGTGGTATTGCCACGAAAGACGTTTCTCTGGTGCAACAACTAATATTTTCGGGCTCAGTTTTTCATATCCTGCAAAATCTTCCAGCGAAAGATGTGGGAAAAAAGTTTTGATAAACTGCGGCGCCTGGCTTTCGTCAAGGACAAAAAAACCTCCCCAAGGCCGGGAGTGATCTTTGGCTACAACGGAAAAACCCTGTTCGTCAATAAACTTCTGAACGTTTTCAAAAACAACAGCTTTGTCGGTGGAAGCTGGAAATACATCAAGCATATTTGATAAGTTTGGTTATGGTCCGGTACAAACTCAAAATTAGAATAAAAAGCAAAAAGATGCCCCTTTAATTCGGGGCATCTTTCAATAACTTTTTTAATGGTAATTTATTTGTCCCACCAAATTTTCGTCATGAAGGTATCACCGCCCTGCCGACTGATGGCTTCGGTGATATTATCGTTAACACCGACCTCGCTTTGCGGATACCGGAGACGGCGGGGAATTTGTCCGTTTGTTTCATTTCCCGGATAATTTACAGGAATCAGCTTCGGGAATCCGGTTCTTCTCCAATCGGCCCAGGCTTCCATGTGGTTTAAAACGGAACCATTTATCAGCCAGTTTTCTGTTTGGATTGCTTCCAATTTTGAATCCAGCGACCCTGATGGATATGGATTGGCTGCTGAATACGCTTTTGCATCCGCATCGGTCAATGTACCTCCGTATGCGTTCAATTGCAGTATTGCTGCCATCTGGCCGGCATCGAAGGCTGCTTTTGCGTCACCAGTCGCCCACCCGCGTTCAATTGCTTCTGTTTTTAATAATTGAGACTCAGCATAGGTCATGATAAAATAGGGGTTACTCAAAACATACATGTTAGGAGCAGCGCGTGAATAATTATCCAGATTTTTCTCCGGAAGGCTGGTCAATGCTGTGGCATCCGTTCCGCTGGGAATACCGATTTGTTTGTCAACTGACCGGTCCCCGTTTTTCAAGGCTGCCACGACCGGAAGTCGTGGGTCTTTTCTGGCTTTCATCATATCAATAAAAGTTTTTGCCCACTGGATATTATTCCCATCTGCAATTTTTCTTCCCGCTCCCAGGTTCCAGGAATTCGCATTTGAGTTATTTCCTGCACCCGTTTTATCCATTTTGATGGTGAAACTGTCATCATTACTGGACATTATACCTGCATCAATCGCCTTTTTCGCCCAGGCCTGTGCATTGTTAGCATCCGCTTTTTGCATCCGCATCGCAATTCTCAACATCAATGAATTTGCTCCTTTTTTCCATTTGTCAAGATCACCGCCGTAGACGAAATCAGCTGTTGTGGGTTTATAGGAAGAAGGGTTAAATGCCTTACTGGCTTCATCGAGTTCTTTAAGCATGTCCATATAAATGGCTTGCTGTGGATCATACTTCGGCGAATTTATTTTACTAATAAACCCTTTTCCCGCTTCTGAATACGGGACGTCGCCATATAAGTCAGTTAAAAAAGACGTTTCGACCACGCGCAATATTCTCGCCATCGACAAGATATTCACGTCTTTGGCATCTTTGCTTGCCAGATCTATCAGGTTAACGAGATTTTTGATCGAGTTCGGGTATGAGCTTTCAAAATAAGCAGCACTTAAATCGCCCTGAAAAGTATAAACTGTACCGCGATAAAAACCTACTTCAACCGATGCCATTTGCTGCATAATACAGCCGGCATAAATAAAATTCGCACGCCAGGATTTGTATCCCGGATCTCCGGCGGATCCGGCGAGTAACAAGGCAGATTGACTTAATAAATAGTCAAGAGGAACCTCCGCGGGTGCATTGGGGTTGACATTGACTTCCTCAAAGTCTTTGGTGCAAGATCCTAATAAAGTCATCAGACCCAGCAAAACAAATATTTTATATTTCATAATCATATCCTTTTAAATGTTGATCGTAGGGTTTTAGAATTTCAGGTTTAAGTTAACACCCATACTGCGTGTCGGGGGTGCACTGTAAAATTCGAGACCCTGCGCATTTGAACTGTTGTAGTTGGATTCAGGATCAATATTGGGCGTTTTCTTGTGGATAATCCAAAGATTACGTCCTGTTAATGATACAGAAATCGCTTTGAATGGCGACTTTGATCCCAGATATTTTGATGGAATCGCATAATCAATGATCACCTGACGCAGTTTGATAAAATCAGAACTGTATACAAAGGGTGTTGCAATGTTGTTTGCGATTCTGTCGTAGTAAGGTTGGGCTTCAACACGAACCGTATTTGCTTCACCGTTTTCATTAACACCGTCACCAATTAGCCCACCGTCCCGTCCCGGTAATGTTTCTTTTAGATTTCCACGACGATATCCAAGGGCATTGGTTCCAGAGAATATTTTTCCACCGAATTTGCCATCAACGAGGAAACTTAAACCTACACCCTTATATCGGAAGGAGTTTGTGAAACCTAAGGTCCATGGAGAAACTCCTGAACCATAACTCATAAGATTTCCCTGAAGTGGATACCCTTGTGCATCATAAACAACACGTCCCTGATCGTCACGTTTGAAATCGAAACCCTTTACCTGGCTGTATGGCAGGCCAACGTCCTGATGTACGTAGGCAGTCCTGGTTCTGTTTTCATCTACCCTTAATGTCTGTAAGTCATTGTAGAGGTTAATCACTTCGCTTTTATTGTATGCCAAGTTAAAGGAAGCATTCCATGAAAAAGAATTCTTTCTAAGTGCTTCTACATTTAATAATAACTCAATACCCTTATTTGAAATTTCTCCAACATTAAACACAGCCGCGTTATAACCGGACGTGTAAGATACTGTGGCATTGACAATATCATTTGTGGTCTTTCTTGTGTAATAGGCAATATCCGCACTCACGCGATTATTGAACAATCGCGCTTCCAGACCAGCTTCGAATGTTGTTGAAGTTAGCGGCTGCAACAAACTATTCGGGATTTCAGTGTTATTAATTTGAGCCAAAGGAGCACCATTGTGAGCACCGGATAAAGCGTACGTCAGTAATAATTTGTAGGGATCCGTCGCGCCTCCAGCCTGTGCCCAGGAAGATCTTACTTTGAAATAATTAACTGCAGCAGGCATTTGGATCGCTTCTGAAACTACGAAACTCGCTCCAAACGAGGGATATAAGATACTGTTATAACCAGAAGCTAAGGTTGAGAACCAGTCATTCCTGGCGGTTGCCGTTACGAACAGGTAGTTGTTGAAAGAAAACTCGCCCGATCCATAAAGGGAATTAATACGCCGTTCAATGTAATTTTCGCTCGAACTTCTTGCTGCCGGGTCAATGTTCGAAATGTCGTAAAAGAACGGGATGTTAAAGTTATTTCCACCAAGGTTTGTCAATCGATTAACGTTTCTCATCTGGTTTCCTCCTACGAGAAGGTTGAAGCCAATTTTGTCTCCGAATTTTTTGTCAATTCCCACCATTAAATCCATGTTTCTTTCCATGAATTCCCGCTGGTTTGACGTGTAAGAACCTAGAACTTTGTAGGCAGTTCCATAAGGTTCGATCGCGCGATAACGATAATTAAAATAATCTATACCAAGTCTTCCTTTTACAAAAAGCCAGTCCAAGATGTCAAATTTCGGTTCAATAGCACCGATTACACGGTTTTTCTGGTCATTATTCTGGAAGTCGTATGCTGCGAAGTACGGATTTGTAACATATACATTGTCCGACCAGACTTTTTCATTTCCGGCCGCATCGTATTTGGTGTCCTTGAAAGTTTCCACATCCATGGAAGAGGCCAGTGAATAAATCGCATAGTTTGCATTACCTGGCGAATCAGATAATCTGGGTCTGTTTTTGGTCTTTTCATACACATACTTGATGTTTGTCAGTATGCTTAGTTTTTTGCCAAGATTTGAATTGACATTCAGGGCAAAGTTATTTCTGTGCAACGTGTTGTTGGGCATTACGCCTTTGTTATCCATATTATTCATGGAAAAACGGTAGGTGCTTGTCGCCGCCGCACCAGAAAAGGCGACACTGTTCGTGAACGTACTTCCAATCTGGTAAAATTTGCTCAGGTTATCGCGCTGCGCCGAATATGGGCGGGAAACACCATCAAACTGTATCACATTGGAGCCGTCAAGTTTTGCGCCCCAGCTGTTTGAAGTTAATGCTTCATTGACAGTAGTTGGTTTAAGTCCATTGTTACCCATGCCATACTCATACTGGTAATCCTTGAAGTCCTTGATTAACAGGTCTTCCGCCAAGTAGTTGCTGTTTACTTCCAGGCCGATCCCTTTTTCCATTTTTCCGCCTTTGGTAGTAACCAAAATAGCACCATTGGAAGCCCTTGACCCATAAAGTGCTGCTGCCGTTGCCCCTTTTAAAACACTAATGTTTTCGATTTCATCCGGGTTCAGACTGGAAATTCCATCACCCTGGTCAGCACCGCCCCACATCCCGGCCTGTCCAAGATTTTCGTTGTTGATCGGGATCCCGTCCACAACAATTAATGGCTGATTATTTCCTGATATCGAACCGTTTCCGCGTAATGTTATTCTTGTAGAACCAGCCGGGCCGGTCGCAGTGCCCGTGATATTCAATCCCGCTACTTTACCTGCCAGCGAGTTTGCCATATTGGGTGTGCGGGCCACGGTAAGCTCTTCTCCTTTAATTTCGGAGACCGCATATCCAAGCGCCTTCTTCTCCTTTTTGATTCCCAGGGCCGTCACTACGACCTCGTTAAGGGCAGTTGCCTCAGGTGTCAGTGCCACATCCAAAATCGATGCGTTGACTGTTACTTCTTTGGAGTTATATCCAATAAAACTGAAAATTAAAACTTTCCCTTTTTCAGCCTGAATGCTGAATTCTCCTTTGTCGTTTGTAGTAGTGCCCCGGTTTGTTCCTTTCAGAACGACATTCACGCCGGCAACTTCGCTGCCTCTTTCTTCATTCACCTTTCCTGTGACGGTCATTTCCTGAGCATAACTGAGGTTGACGAGAAGGGTGCATAAGAAGAGTGTCAAAACTAGTAGATTTTTTTGCATACAGTTTTTGTGTTTTACAATAAATGATCTTTAATAAAAAATTTAAATTAATTATACGTAGAGTTACATGCGCCTGCCAGGAATGTGGGTATAATCAAAAATTTTAAATCAAATGTACTATTTGAAAAGAGTAAAGACATAATGTTATTTTATCAAAGAATGACACATTTTCTATCAGCAAACTACGAAGACCGATAACGCTAGCACCGATTTGCACCGCTAACACCGATTTGCAATCGGTGTTGCCTGGTTTAGCGTTTGTAACGCGTGTATGGTAAATTTTATGTAGTATTCGCGTTGCAAACGCTAAACCATAAACGCCCCGATTACAAATCGGTGCGAGCATAAAAAAAGCAGTTTTCGCTGCCTTTTTTTCGTGGTATCAGGTCTATATCCGCCTGAGAATTTCCATACATGCCCTCGCGTTGTGGTAAGGACATTTCCAAAAACCGATCTTATCTTCTTCCATTTTAGAATAGTCATCCCAAACGCCCCAAAACCATTCCCCTTTATCCTTATCAAGTAAGTGTTTTTGAATAAATGACCAGAGGCCGAAAACCCTTTTTAAGTAACTTTCGTCGTCTGTAATCTGATAGGTATTCAAATATCCAACCATGGCTTCTGCCGAAACCCACCACTCCCGATGCGTATCAGGGTGATGTGTTTCAAGGTTGTATTCATGAATCAGACTTCCGTCGGGCATAAAGCCTTTCGCCGCAGCATCCGATATTTTGATTGCTATTTCTTCCCACTTTGAGACAAGAAATTGATCATCTAAAACTTCCGCAGCTTCATACAAAAGCCATGCTGCTTCGATATCGTGGCCATAAGAAATGGCTTTGGACTGACTTTTCCAGTTTTTGTCGAAAAATAATTGTAAGTGGAAGCTGTCGGGATCGATAATATGGTTTTCAAAAATTTCGAGCAGGTGTTCAATTTTGTCGGCGACACGTTTTTCATGCCAAACGCGATATAAATTAACGTAGGCTTCTATCACGTGCAAATGTGTGTTCATCGTTTTTGGATCGTTGCGGTCCTTTTCGCTGAGACGTGAGTCTTCCAGAGGCTGCCAGTTTTCTGTAAAGGCTTCAAAATAACCGCCACTCTTTTGATCGAAACTATGTTTTTCAATCAAATCAAAAAGCTCGATCGCAAAATCCAGAACCTCCTGCTTTTTATTAGTCTGGTAAAATTCACTCAGTCCATAAATTGTAAATGCTAATCCGTAAATCTGCTTTCTGGTATTCACAGGTTTTCCGGTTCCGTCAACCGACCAAAAAACGCCGCCATTTTGCTGATCACGAAAATGGTCCCTGATATATTCATAAGCACGTTCCGCTAATTTAAGATGATCAGGATTGCTGAACTTGTTAAACGCAGCGGCGAAAGTCCACAGGATTCTGGCATTTAATACACAGCCTTTTTCAGCCTCCGGGTGTACAGTTCCGTCATTATCAACTTTTCCTACGAAACCACCCTGGGGGATATCGACTGCGTTTTTGCTCCAAAAGTCCAAAATTGAATGTAACTCATTTTCAATTTCAGTCCTGAATTGAGGTAGTTTTTCTAACATCAGATGGAAACGGAATGACCTGCGTGAGACAGATTTTTATTGATTAAACCCATTAAAACTTCCACCGAGGCAGCTGAGCGAAAACTATCCGCCGGTGTATTGACGACATAGTCCAGCAATTTTTTAACGGACGACGTCGCTACATGAAGACGCGTATCCGATGACGCATAATAAATAAATACAGTTCCGTCATCGTCCAAAATCCATCCGTTTGAAAAGGTTACGTTAGATACATCACCAATTCTTTCTTCTCCCTGGGGCGCGATAAAATAACCTGCGGGCTTATAAATTACTTTGGCAGGATCATATAAATCGGTCATGAACATATATAAAACGTAACGCAGGCCGGCAGCCGTATTTCTAACACCGTGAGCCAGGTGAAGCCAGCCCTTATCTGTTTTTATTGGCGCAGGGCCTTGTCCGTTTTTTACTTCGTAGACCGTGTGGTACTGCTTTTGATCAACGATAAATTCTTTTTCAATAACTGCCTTATCAATCGTTTCAGAATATCCAAAACCGATACCGCCGCCGGTACCAGCTTCAATAAAACCATCTTGCGGACGGGTGTAAAAAGCATATTTTCCATTTACAAATTCAGGATGGAGCACAACGTTGCGCTGTTGCGGCGATGGGGTGACCAGATCCGGCAAACGTACCCATGTTTTTAAATCAGTTGTACGGGCAATCCCGCATTGGGCGACAGCCGAACACTCATCACCCGGTTTTGCATTCGGATCTTTGCGCTCTGTGCAGAAAAGTCCATAAATAAATCCGTCTTCATGTTTTGTCAGACGCATATCATAAACATTTCCATCGGGGACATCAGTTTCCGGCATTACGATCGGATGATTCCAGAATTTGAAATTGTCTACACCATTCAGACTTTCTGCGACAGCAAAAAAAGATTTACGATCAGCACCCTCGACCCGGGCGACGACCAGATATTTTCCATCATGTTTGATTGCTCCTGCGTTGAAAGCCGCGTTAATCTCAAAACGTTTCATTAAAAATGGATTCGTTTCAGGATTTAAGTCGTATTCCCAAAAAACCGGGACGTGTGCAGCGGTGAGAACCGGATGTGTGTAACGATCATAAATTCCGTTTCCAGGCCATACTGCATAATTTTTACGTTCGAGCAATTCCCTATGCTCTTGCTGTAGTTGTGTTAGGCGTTTTGTGAAATCCGACATACTTTAAATATTTGCTGATTTACAATGAGTTGTTTCCTTATGACTTAATTGGTTGGAAGCTTTTTGTACCACGTTTTCCAGAGGATAATAATGCACGCACCAAGGACCACAGCCGTAATACCCGTTTCCAGAGGCATCATCAATACTGCAAATACGGGCAGCGCAGTAATCGAAGTTTGTCCGATCGTACCGACCAGTACATTGAACATATCCATTTTGAAATTTCCATTAGCAAGAAAATTCGGGTCTTCTTTGACTATCGCTTCGTGGACAGGCCCCCAAAAACCCCATGGTTTTACATTTTTGTAAAACTTCTTTAAAACTTCCGGATCAGTCGCCGGCGTCAAGAATGAGCCTAAAATACATCCGAGCGCAGAAAGGAGCAGGATGATTGGGAAGTAATAGAGCGGAACGGTGCCGGGAAAGATGTAGGGCAGGATCATCGCTGAGAGAATTCCTGCAAACATTCCCCAGAAGAATCCGTTGCTATTGAATCGCCACCAGTGCCATTTTAAAACGTTGGCTGCGATGTAACCGCCATATAATGCTGAGACGATCCATTGCAGTATACTATTGACATCTTTTGCAAAGAAACCAAGGGTGATACTGATCGTGACCACAACCAGACCTGTCAGATAGTTCATTTTTTTAATCTGCGTATTGCTGGCGTTCGGATTGAATGATTTCAGGTAAATATCATTCACCATATAGGCCTGCGCGGCGTTGAACGTTCCGGCAAAGGTTCCCATAAAGGCGCCCATCAGCCCAACGAGAACAAGTCCGAGCAGTCCGGATGGAATATATGCATTCAAAACAGCCGGAAGGATCCGCTCAAAATCCTGGCCATTCGGTGAGGAAATGTTGATGTCTTTGTAGAAAATTAAACCTAAAACTGCAATACCAATAATGAGTAAATAACGCGTCGGCAATAAAACCACGTTGACGATCATGCTCATCAACGCTGCCTCACGAGGAGATTTTGTAGATAGAATTTTCTGCATATCGTAATTCGGAGCAGGCCCGGCCAGACTTGATAAGATACCTTTTGCAGTCATCAACGCGAAAAAATATCCGAAAGGGTTGAAGCCATCTGAGCTGATTTTTTCATTTACTTCGTCGATATAGCCTGTCCAGTTGAGGTCCAGATTTTTACCAAAAAACAAATCGGACCAGCCAGTCGGAACTGGTAGGCTTCCATAATCTGCAAGTGCCTGCATGGCAATAATGGCAATGGCAAAGGATACAAAAACCATGATGACGTAATGGATCAGATCTGCCCAAACAATACTTTTCATCCCGCCGAGAAGCGAGTAAAAAACGGTGAATAAGGTGAAAATGATACCATAAGTATGCGCAACGTATTCAGCAGCAATTGTGAACGGAACAAATGGCTGAAGAACTGGCCAGGGAATAAATATTTCTATAAATTTCCCAAGACCGATAAAACCATAAGCCATAAAACCCAGGCAACTTAATAAAGCGAAAGCAATAATGATTTTATGGGATAGCTGCGCATCAGCCTTGTTTCCGAAACGTGTCAACATCCATTCGGCACCGGTAGAAACATTGGATCTGCGAAGCCAGATGGATAAATAGACCATCATGAAAATCTGGTTGAAAACAGGCCACAGCCAGGGAAGCCATATACTTTTAACACCATAAATAAACATAATTGCAACCATCCACGCAGTTCCGGAAATATCGAACATTCCCGAAGCATTGGAAACACCCAGCATCCAGTAAGGCATGGATTTTCCTCCGAGCAGATAATCGTTTTTACTGCGTCCGGCTTGTTTTTTTAGTACTAATCCAATAACGGTGACAAGCAGGAGATAGGCTATTATAACCAGGAAGTCAACGAGTTGTATTTTCATCTTTCGAAAAAATTAATATAAACGTTGATTATTTCCCGGTTTGTTTCCCATATAAATTTTCACTGGCGACCTTTTTCTCTAATAAAATATTTCCTGACTGCTGTAATTTCTTAAAATCTTCAACGGTATCGTTTCCTTCAAACGGCGCATAGTAGTGATCCGGGCGTCCGTTTCGCCAGACGAGCATATAACTTAGTCCCGAATTTTGGATAATGGGCTGCACAATTCTTGTCCACCAGTTGGCTTCTGTCAGTTGTTCCAGACCTGTTTCAGTAATAGCGAAAGGTTTGCCGCTCGGTTTCCCAAGTTCCCGTATGGTTGCCACCATTCTCGTTGCGTTGGAAATAAAAGCGGAATCACTTTTCGGAGGATTTCTGTGGTAGGTATCAAAGCCTAAAATATCAACCAGGTCGTCGCCCGGATAACGTTCCAGATAATGTTCCTTATTTCTAAAATTATCTGTGGAGTAGGCGATCAGCAGATTGTTTACTTTTCTTGTTTTTTGCAGGTATTCAACGGTAAACGTCCAGAATTGTTTGTATTCCTGAGGTGTGCAATAATCAGCACCCCACCAGAACCAGCTTCCGGTATGTTCGTGATAGGGACGGAAAATTACAGGGATCAGCTCACCTTTGGGTCCTTTTAATGACAGAAAAAAGTCAGCTAATTTATCCAGCGTTTTTTCGAAATTTTTCTTGTTTTTTTCATCGGATAAAATCTTCCTGATCGTAAAATCTGCTTTATCCCAGCTTGTTTTTGAAAAATCGACAGGGTTATTGGGATGCCAGCTGATGGTATTAACGCCGCCGCGTTCATAGTTTTTCCGGATATCAGCCTTGATTCTTGCAAATGGAACACCATCAAGATTATTGGCACTGTCCAGCTCGATATGCCCCAGATCATATCCAACCAAACCAGGATGTTCTCCTGAAACTGTTTTTATATCTGACCGATCTTCATCACCGACCCACCGGCTCTTGTCTGCTTTCAATCCATAAGCAAGCGCATCCTGCTGACCAAAAATAACACCCTGCAAAGCACTTCTTTTTAATCCTATATAAAGGTTTTTTGTTGCTTGTGTAGCATTTTTATCTATCTGCGCAGTCGAAAAGGTGATAGCGGATAAGATTATTGAGAATGACAAGAAATAGGGAAACGGTGATTTGAATAAGGACATGATACTTACTAATTGTTTATAATTCAGACAGGATTTCGTTGTTTTTAATTTAACGGTTGAATGTATAACAATTTATTTATAAGTATTAAAGTTTAATGACTCCGCAGGAGCCACCTGAATTTCTACAAACAGGCAACACTTACGGAGTCATTATTATGGAGGAAGGGGTAATTTTTATATGACAGAATAGTTTACAGCGAAATTTGCCCAGAGACTAATATCCTGGATTTTGTTGTAAACCCCATGTCTGCACTTCGTTCAAAGGAATTGGTAAAACCGGAATTGGATTAACCGAACCTGCAATCGAGCGTGCCTGTGCACGTGCTCTCACATCAGCTGATAGTGAGCTCATGTAAGTTCCGGTGCGTATCTGATCCCACAAACGCAGAGATTCCATACCCAGCTCAACACGGCGTTCGTGTAAAATGGCGGTCATCAAGGCTGAACCAGTAACTGAACTTGTAAGATCAGGAAGCGCTGTTGCCGGTATATTTGTTGGTTCGTAAGTAGAACCTCCAACGACTGATCCTAGTGGTAAAGTAGATTTACGAGCTCTTGCGCGGACCTCGTTTACTGCGGCGCGGGCTGTTGCTTCGTCGCCAGTTTGGGCAGCAGCTTCTGCTTTCATTAGCAATATTTCAGCATAACGCATGCGGCGAATATTCTGGCCAGATGCGGATGATTGTGCTGGCTGAACGATCGCAGCTTTACGGTTAAGGTAACCGGTCATGTTTTCAGCCGGGAACGCTACGGTTTGTCTCACACCAAAAAGGATATCTCCGTTTCCGTAAACCGTCATCGCTCTGCGCGGATCATTTACTTCAAATTCGTTAACCAGACTTGTGGTAGGATTGTTGAAACCCCATCCCCATGTTGAACGGTTATTTTGAATTACGTTGTTTGTCACACCCGTTTTGATCGGCCCCCAGGTCTGTCCTGATTCTTTTGCCTGAATTTCAAAAATGGATTCTGTATTGTTCTCGCTTACTTCATCAAAAATTGATGCATAATTGGCTGTCAGACCATATTGTCCGGACTGCGTAACGGCGTTGGTCAGATCAAGGACCTGTTTCCAGGTATGGTTGTTCGTATTGTCCATACCAAGTTGGTACATGATCACACGGGCAAGGTAACCGCGGGCAGCGCCTTTGGTCGCACGGCCAAGGTCTGAAGCACTGTATTGCGCTTTTTCAGGAAGTGCAGCGATTGCCTGTTCCAGATCTTTTTCGATGAATGCATACGTTTCAGGCAATGAAGCACGCTGCGTAGTCGAATATTCTGTTGTTTTTACAGGCTCAGAAAATAACGGCATTCCACCAAAAAGACGCGCCAGATAGAAGTAGTAATAAGCACGCAGGAAATGGGCTTCACCAGCAACACGTGTTTTCAAGGTATTACTGATCGGCGCAGTTTCGATGTTTTTCAACACCCAGTTTGCACGATAGATACCGATCCAAAGATTACCCCAAACACCTACAACCGGCGTGTTGGTCGGCAATGCTCTCCATTCTTTCAGATATTGAATATCTAAAAAGTCACTTGGCGTGCTTCCTTTTTCAGCGTCATCAGACAATACATCTCCCCACATCCACTCGTAGTTATGCGGAAGATAATTGCCAAGTCCGTCACTGCCTTCGTCGTAAGAAGACACGTCATAAACTGCATTGATAGCCAGAAGCGTATTGGTTGAATCAGAGAAATAATTGGTGTCTGTTTCACGCCCCAGCGGTTCTTTATCCAGAAAGTCACTGCAACCCTGCAACAGCATAAAAGCTGATATCAAAAGTGCCGGAAATCTATATTTTTTCATTTTTCGAAATATTTTATGGAATTAGTTTACAGCGATTGTCGGTTGCCCGTGTAAAATCGCGTTAACTGGTTTTTTTAAAAGTTTACGCTTAGTCCGATTCTTCCTACGCGAGGCTGTGGATATGCTCCAAGGTCTACACCGAAGTTCAATGGATTGTTGTTGAACTCACCGATTTCAGGATCCATTCCTTTGTATTTAGTGAAAGTCAACAGGTTATCAGCAGCAACATATACTCTGACATTGCTGATGTGTAGTTTTTGCAAAACACCTTTTGGTAAAGTATAACCCAGTGTCAGGTTGCGAAGGCGCATGTAGTCTCCACTGCTCACAAAACGATCGCTGAATTGGTCGTTGTTGTTTGGGTTCAGCTGTGTCATACGAGGCTGGTCTGTATTGATATTATCAGGAGTCCAGCGGTCCATACGGCTTGCTACAGAGTTAAACATTCCGTTCGCATTGTTTTGCCAGTGACCCAGACCATTCACAAGTTCAACACCTGTTACACCTTGAAAGAAGAAACTGAAATCGAAACTTTTGTAACCAAGACTTGCATTAAAACCATAAGAAAGATTTGGCGTAGCGCTACCAAGATAGGTTCGGTCATCGTTATCAATGACGCCATCGTTATTCAAATCGACAAACTTGACATCACCAGGTTTTGCGTTCGGCTGAATTGCAACGCCTTCTCTTGTATAAGCATCAAGATCGGCCTGAGTTCTGAAAATTCCGTCTGTTTTTAATCCGTAATAAACCGCGATTTCACGTCCAACTTCTGTACGGGTTGTTTGTCCAAGTCCGTTGATGTCGCCGCCTGCGATTGGTTCTCCACCGCCAAGGTCAACAACCTGGTTCGTGATTTTGGAAACGTTGAAACCGATGTCATAGGTGAAATCCTTGATCTGGCTTCTATAATTCAGCGCAAGTTCAATACCCTTATTGCTCATGCTTCCCGCGTTTACGTACGGAGGTCCCACACCTGCAAATACAGGGATTGGAACACGAACAATCATATTTTTAGTATCCTTTATAAAGTAATCAGCCGTTAATGAAAGACGGTTGTTGAAGAAACCGGCGTCCACACCGAAGTTTGAACTGGTTGTTGTTTCCCATTTCAAATCAGGATTACTTGCTGTTGTTGGCGCAAATCCCTGAACAGCCTGATCTCCAAAGACGTACATATTGTTACCTGAAACGGTTGTTGCATAACCATAATTGGCAGCACTGTTCTGATTACCAACCTGTCCCCATCCCGCGCGAAGTTTCAACTGGCTGATCGCAGGAATGCTCTTGATAAACGATTCTTCTGCAAGGTTATAACCAGCTGCGAAAGAAGGAAAAGTTCCCCAGCGATTGTCAGGAAGGAAACGTGAAGATCCATCTCTGCGCAACGTTGCTGTCAAAAGGAATTTTTCGTTGAAGTTGTAATTAAGACGACCGAAGTACGATTGCAACGATTCGTCAGACTGTGTTGCTTCGACTAAATAATCAGTACCTTTTGTCGCTGTCAGATACCACTGAGATTTGTCATTAGGCACATCCAGAACAGTCAGGAACATGTCGCTGTATGTTGTGCGCTGTGCTTCGAAACCAGCCATGGCAGTAAAGCTGTGTTTGCCAATTGTTTTTGCATAGGTCAGGTAATTTGTCCAAACCCAGCCCAGTTGCTCACCTCTTCCTTCACGCAATGTGCTGTGCTGACGCTGATCATCGTTTGCAAGATAATATTGCGGCAAATATCTTTTTGCATGCGTCGTTTTCCAGTTAACCCCGAATTGTGTGCGGAAAGTCAGACCAGGAATAATTTTAGCATCCAAAAAGAAGTTGGAGTTCACCAGCGTTTCGTAGGCTTTGTTGTTTTTATATTCATCAACAATACGAAGCGGGTTGTAAGATCCACCTTCCGGCACAGGACGGGTTCCATAAAAATTTGTCGCGGGATCCCATGCTTTTGCCAAAGGGGAAATTGATAACGCACTCGTTAATACACCACCATACTGACCACCTGTATACTGCGTTTTATCCGTGTTGGCATAAGCCGCTGAAATACCGGCGTCAAGCCATTTTGTTACATAAAAGTCATTGTTGAAACGAAGAAAGAATTTTTTCAGAGGCGAGTTTTTTACGATACCTTCCTGTCCAAAATAAGTCCCTGTTACGCTGTAACGGTGTTTGTCATTACCGCCCATAATATTAAGGCTGTAATTTTGAACCTTGCCAGTCTGCATAACTTCGTCCTGCCAGTTGGTTCCTTTGTCTGTTCCGTTTTTAAATGCGTTCAATGTCTGGTACAACGGCTCGTTGGTTGGAAGTACTGTACCATCGTTGGCGTATGATTCCAAACGTAAAGTCGCATATTGGCTTGCATCCAGCACGTCTACTTTATTCCATGCTTTCTGAACACCTGCGTAAGTATCAAAAGAAATCTTAGGCTCTCCGCTTTTTCCTCTTTTTGTTGTAATCAGAATTACTCCGTTTGCTCCACGGGAACCGTAGATTGCAGTTGCGGAAGCATCCTTTAAAATTTCCATAGAAGAGATATCACCAGGAGCTAAAAAGCTGATATCGCTGGTTTGAAAACCATCTACAACGTACAGAGGATCGCTATTGTTGATCGTGCCGACACCGCGAATACGTACGCGTACCGCAGCTCCCGGCTCTCCTGACTGACTAACAATGTTCACACCCGGAACGCGACCCTGAATGGCTTGGAGCGGGTTGACAGTGGCCACTTTGGTGATCGCCTCTGCTTTTACCGACGCAACGGCTCCCGTAATATCACTTTTTCTTGTTGTTCCATAACCTACAACCACAACCTCATCAAGCGCACGTTCGTCTGAAAGCATTGTAATTGTGAAAGTTGATTTTCCACCGATCTCCACTTCGAGAGACTTCATTCCCACTGAACTTAATACTAACGTTTTTGCATCAGCGGGGATACCCAAAGTGAATTTTCCTTCTACATCTGTTGTGGTACCAATCGTTGTTCCTTTGATAACCACACCTACACCAGGTAGTCCTTCTCCTTTTTCATCTGAGACCGTCCCGTTTATATTTTGATTCTGGGCGATTGCCATCAGGCAACTTCCCAGAATCAAAGAGACGATCATAAGTAATCTTTGAAACATGCTTATGACGCTTTAATTGGTTTATAATTTTTAATACAAATTAATAGACTTTTCTGATCGATACTATAATACTATTTTATCCAATACTTGAATAATAAAAACTTATTGTTAACAATATTTTACACTTTAATTACAATATGTATTGTTATTGTATTATTCTAATGAATTTAATTGTATTATTTGAGTATTTAATTCGTTTAAAATAAAAGTAACTGTCATAATATTTGATATAATACTATTATATCATTTTTTGAAGTTTAATACATTATTTGTATGATCTTTTTATTGAAAATTCAACCTTTTATGAGTTGATTTTAGCTGGGTATTTTGCGCGGATCTTCCAGATTTAGAGTAGCTTATGAGACTGAAAACGATTGAAATTGGAAATGCCAGTCGGCTGGATTTTAATGAAAATTGTAAAATTTTAAGATTTTACGGAGTGGAGAAGTTTGGCAGGGCCTTGCGCGGAAATAATATTTCAAAAAGAGCGCGCAGAAATTTGAAAAGGAACAAAAAAATGGACGACATTACTGCCGTCCATTTTATCAAATAATATCTGTAAAAACTAAACTTTCAAAGTCCAGCCGAAAACGTCTTCTGTTTTTCCGGTACGTATTTCGGTAAGATAATTTTTTACTTTATTCACAAACGAATCTTCTTTCAATTCTGGTAACGCATAATCAACACCTTCGAAAGCGATGGTTGCAAACGGAGAAACTACAACGGCAGTTCCCGCTCCGAAAGCAGATTCCAAACGTCCTTCTTTTAGTGCTTCAATAATTTCTTTCACAGAAATTCTACGTTCTTCAACAGGAATGTTCCAATGCTGAGCGATCGCAACGATACTTTTACGTGTGATACCATCCAGCGTTGTATCAGAAACAAAAGGCGTAACAAGTTTTCCGTCGATGACAAACATCACGTTCATCGTCCCCGATTCTTCAATGTAAGCATGTTCACGTGCGTCTGTCCAGATCAATTGATCATAACCATCTTGCTGTGCAAGTTTTGCAGGATAAAGGGAGCCAGCGTAGTTTCCGGCACATTTTGTTCCACCAACACCACCTTCGGCAGCACGGATAAAATGCGTTTCAACTTTTACTCTTGGCGGCTTCGCATAGTACGTTCCCACCGGAGAAGTAAAAATGATAAAGGTATAGGTATCCGAAGGCTTCACGCCGATATATGCGTCAGTAGCAAACATATAAGGCCGGATATATAATGAACATCCGTCCTGAGAAGGTACCCATCCTGAATCCAGACGTAATAATTCCGTCAGGCCGCTCATGAAAATTTCTTCCGGAATCGTTGGCATGCAAAGCCGTTCTGCCGACTTGTTAAGACGTTTCCAGTTATCAATAGCGCGGAAAAGAAGTGTTTCGCCTTCTTCACTTTTGTAGGCTTTCATACCTTCAAAAATCGCCTGACCGTAATGTAAGGCAGCAGTAGCAGGACTGAGCGAAAGATCTCCATAAGGGACGATGCGCGGGTTGTTCCACTGACCGTCACGATATTCAGTGATGAACATATGATCGGCAATGTTCCGACCAAAAACAAGGTTGTTAAAATCAACCTCTTTCAAACGTGAATTTTCCGTTTGCTGGATCTCTATTTGCAATGTGTCGGCAGTCATAAGGCCTGGAATTTATGCTGAATATTAAGTACTCTCTTATTTCTTATATAGTCTCGCAATTTAATGAAATTATCTGCAAAACGAATATGTTTAGTATAACAATTATTTTTTTATCTTGACCCTTGGTTTCCACGTGACTTCCTCAATGCCAAGTTCGTAAGTCATTGCCCGACAAAGCATAAACAAATAATCAGACAACCGGTTGAGGTATTTAACGACACTGTCTTCCACCTCTTCCTGGGTTTGCAAATGGATAACACCCCGCTCGGCACGGCGGCATACGGTACGGGCGATATGCCCAAACGATACAGACTGATGGCCCCCGGGTAAGACAAAAGCTTTGAGTGGCGGCACGACCGCGTCAATTTCATCCATAGAAGTTTCCAGCAGTTTGGTGTCTTCTTCGGATAAATCGGGAAGGATTTTTTTTGTTTGTTCAGGTTCCGAAGCCAAATGAGAGCCTATGGTAAATAATCTGTCCTGAATTTCTTTCAGCAACGCGCGACGTTTTTCATTTACGGGCTGATCCCGGAGCAAGCCTATGTAACTGTTCAGTTCATCTACGGTTCCGTAAGCCTCAATGCGAATGTGCGCTTTGCTTAAACGGGTTCCTCCGATCAATGAAGTTGTGCCTTTGTCGCCTGTTTTGGTGTAAATTTTCATTTATTATTTATTGAAAGATAAATTTTTGGTTCAATGTCGCTTGCGATTTGTGCAAATGATCGTTAATGCTACAAAATATTACGCCCGCTCCGCAGCTTTTGCGTTTAATCTTTTTATTATACTCCTGTTGCGATTAGGTTTTAGAAAGTCTCCGACCTAATTTTGCACCCAAAATATGGCGAATTTAGAAAAGATAAGGAGGATTGATATTTCATGAAAATTGGAACTTTTAGTATAAAAATATGGCGTTGGTTTTCAATGCTGATGGTATTTGGTGCACTGGTCTGGACCTATTCGGTTTTCCCTGAGCAAATTGCATTTGATTTTGCAGCTTCTGGTCTTGCCGAAATTTATGTTAACAAAGAGCATTTGTTTTACATCGTGATGGCGTTTTTTGTTCTAAATAATGTTGTTCTTTCAGCATTCGCAAGACAAATTCCGAAAATCGATACATCACATTTACCTATTCCGAACAAAAAAGCCTGGGCTCCATATCGCGAAGAGTTGAATGAACATTTGATCAACTGGTTATATACCGTAGTCTCGTCTATTAATACAGTCATTGCGATGAGCCTTCTTGCATTGGCTACCATCAACAGCAGCCAGTATAATCTTACCGTCTTCGATTTTGCCTGGGTATCCTATGTAGGTTTGGCGCTGATGATCTTAATTTTTCTTCTTCCGTTGCGCTTGTTAAAAACGCCAGTTCCTAAAGAAGAAGATACTTACTAGAAAAGCATGGAAAATAATTGGCTGGAAAAGGCGGAATCTCTTCGTATAGAGTCGTTCGACTATGATCTGCCGGATGACAGGATTGCAAGATATCCGCTCGATCCGCGTGACAGTTCTAAGCTTCTGATCTATAATCAGGGTGTTATCGAGCATCAAACCTTCGAAAGATTAACTGAGAATTTGCCGGCAGATACCCTTTTGGTTTTCAATGATACGAAAGTAATTCCGGCCCGGGCCTATTTTCAAAAGGAAACGGGCGCGACTGTTGAAATTCTTTTGCTTCATCCGGAATTGCCAACCCGGATTATCAATGATGCAATGCTCGTGACAGGATCTTGCGTATGGGAATGTATGATCGGGAATAAAAAGCGTTTTAAGCCTACCGATACGCTTTCAATAAATTTAGTTGTTCATGGAAAGCCAGTCAAATTACAGGTTGGGTATGCTGATTATGATAAAAACTACATCAAGTTATGGTGGGATCAGGAAATTCAGTTTCTTGATATAGTGCAGGCGTTGGGAGAAATTCCTTTACCACCTTATTTAAAAAGAGATACCGAGGAAGGCGATAAAAAAACCTATCAAACTGTTTACGCACGCCAAAATGGAGCTGTTGCTGCGCCGACAGCTGGTCTTCACTTTACTGAAAATGTTTTTAAACAGTTAGCAGATAAGGGAGTTCGCAGGTCATTTCTGACATTACATGTGGGCGCCGGAACTTTTCAGCCGATCAAGGCAAATTCGGTTACTGAACACAAAATGCATGCTGAGCAGGTTGTATACTCCCGCCAGTTAATTAACGAACTCCTAAAAAGTACCGAAAATATTGTTCCGGTTGGAACGACTTCTCTTCGTTCTCTTGAAAGTTTATACTGGTTTGGTGTGAAATTATACCGCGGTAAAACAACTGAATTTAATATCGAAAAACTTTATCCGTATCCTTTTAACGCAGACGAACTTCCTTCTGCAAAGGAAGCGCTGACGGCGATTGCCAGTTTCATGGACAAGGAAAAGCTGGACGAGGTGGTCGGAGAAACAGAAATATTCATTTTCCCGGGTTACACATTCAGACTTTGTAAAGGACTAATAACCAACTATCACCAGCCGGGTTCCACGCTCATCTTATTGGTCGCTGCTTTGGTTGGAGAAGAATGGAGGCGGATCTACAAGGAAGCCATGGACCAGGGTTATCGTTTTCTAAGTTATGGTGATAGTTCTTTACTTTGGAGAAAGTAAGGGTCTCGTTGTCAATCGTTTTGCTAATCTTCTGATTTTGCCGTAATTTGTGATTATAAATTTCGATGCGTGATATGGGGGAAGTACAAGTATCTGAGAAGAAATATTCTGTTGCAGATTATTTTGAAATGGAAGAAAAGAGTGAAACTCGTCACGAATATTATGATGGCGAAATCTTCGCTATGGCGGGTACTACGATGAATCACAACAGAATCGTCGGTCGAGTCCGCGGTTTTTTTGAAAAGGTTTTTCTGAAACGGGGATGTGATGTTTTTGCAGAGAACATAAAAGTCGAAGCGATTAAAAACTTTTATTATCCCTATCCTGATGTCATTGTAACCTGTGCCCCGGAAGATATTAATGGAACTTATATCGTTCGGTATCCGAGTATTTTGGTAGAAGTTTTGTCAAAATCTTCGGCGAGTTATGATCATGGATTTAAATTAAGAAAATACCAGGAAATTCCTTCGCTGCAATACTATATGCTCGTTGCTCAATATGAATGTTATGTAGAACTTTACACCAGAACTGAGCAGGAAGGCATCTGGACATACCAGACTTTTGACAAGCCGGAATCTAATATATCTTTTGACCTACTGGATTTTAAGATGCCGGTTTCTGCTGTTTATGAAGGAATAGTGTTTTTAGAAGAGGAAAAACCCGAATCTGATTTTTAGGTTACTTATTTTCTGAGTCAATTTTACGATGCGCTTTCGCCGGCGGTAGAAAATTCTCCCCTGTTACTACATTTTTCCGGGTTTGACCCTCCAGTTCCTTTCGGGCATTTTTTGCTACTGAGCCACCTTTTTTGCTTGCTTTTGCATTTTCATTCAAGCCTTTCGCTTCTTCGCTTTCAGCAATTTGTCTTGTGGATAATTCGGCAAGTGCGGTGAAGATCAGTTCAGCTTCACTCATGTGATCCCGAAGGTTTTGAGTTTTCAAACCTTTCAGATCCTTATGCTTCTTAACCGTTAACCCGGTCCACTCTTCATGAATGATATTGGTTAATAAAGCGAACTCATCTTTTTTCTCGACACCGCTATCTTTCCAGTAATCTGTTAATTTATTCCGGGTTTCTTGTCCCGTCATTCTCTGCTGAATCCATTTTTCGCTTCGTCCCAGCTTTTGCCAGTTCTCCCTCGCGCGGTCCAGGCTTTGTTCCGGATTCGCAATTTCCTGCATTCTCTCGTACCCAACTTTGGCGAGCCACTGTTTGAAAGGCTCAGCTTTTGGAGATGGTACTGATTGAATAATGCGTAAAAGTTGTTCAGTATCAGCAACATCTGTCAAACGCATTTTGCCATCCGACGATATCATTTTCAAACCGTTACAATTTGTAACGGTTTCGTTTCCTTCATCTTTAAGTCTTTTTTTCATTACTCTCCAATAGACTTGCGGATTGGGGCTGTCTGTCAATATTGCTATCACATCTACAACAGCGAAATACCAAACCTCTTTCTCTGCATCCCAATGACTGCGAACTTTCTTTTCTTCGAATAGTTTTATGTTACTCATATCGATCGTGTGATGAATTTTACTTATCTGAAACTTGGTCTGTTTTAATATAAATCAAATATACCATTTAGGTTTCGCACCTCAGCAGGGATAACTGATATAAGCAAACTTTGAATAAAATATGAAAAAATCACTTAATGTTAACGATCTCACTAAGCGCAGAAACTCCGTTTTCATCAAAAGCTTCAATTGCAAAATAATACCGTACACCAACATTCAGCGCGCGCAGTTCGAAGTTATTCGGCTCGTCATTCCAGAACTGGTAAGTTTGATATAGTTTATCAGGAGCAATTCCCCAAAGGATATTATAGCCAACCGCTCCCGCAACTTTTTCCCAAGTCAAATCCACATTCCGCTGATCTCCCTGTCTAATCGCCGTTAGTTTTTTCGGTGTGGAAGGTATTTTATCAAATCCGTTTCCAAAGACTCTTAATTCGCTGATTGCCAAAACCGGCGAAGCAACGTGAACATGTTCATACCGGATGTAGCGGGCTTTTACCGGCTTGGATAATTCAATATAAGCACAGGGACGGTCACGTTTTGGCTGAGTGGTCAGGTCGGTGGCAAGATTCCATTTTTTGCCATCCGTTGACGTGAAGATCTTAAACTGTGTGTAGACTTTTTCAGGATCGTTATCGAAAATATTGGATTTGTAATCCGTATAATTGATCTGAATTGCTTTCACTTCCTGTTCTTTTTGTAAATCTATCGTTAATGTTTCTCCGGCCTTATTTTGCTTCGCAGCCCAGAAAGTTCGCGGATTTTCATCTGTAATTTTTGACGCTGACATTGTATCAAGCGTGGAAGAAGCAGTAACCGGTTTTTTATATGAAAGTAACATCCAGCCAGTGAATAATTCATCACCTTTTCCATCCCATTTTTTTGTCGTCATTTTATGTGGAAAATCGCCGAAACGGGTATTCGCAAACATTTGTCCATCCTTGTCAAAACCGGCCGGATGTTGTACAATTCTTCTTTCCATCGCCCAGTTTAATCCAATCCAGGAAGTGCCTGTGTTCCAGTAATTTCCATAATTATCCTGAAATGTATTGCCATGACCTGCGCCAGTGGCGAATCCACCAGGTTTGTAGGAAACCGGGTTATACGGCGCATACGTGAACGGCCCAAGCGGATCATCCGCTACATAGGTCCCGTTTGCATAAACATTATATTCGGTTCCCGGCGCGCCGTATTGCAAATAGTATTTTCCCTTATGTTTCGTCATCCAGGCACCTTCTGTGAAAGGTTTGAAAGGATCTGAATGATTCGGACCGAAACGTTCCCAGCCATGTTCGTATTGGTTCAGCCAAAACATCGCCTTATACTGATCTTTAAAAGCCAGCTTTTTTGAATGGTCCAGTTCCGCGCCGAAAATTGGGTAAACGTTTGAAGAGCCCCAATACATGAACCACCGGTTTGTTTCCGGATCATGAAAAAACGCTGGATCCCATGGGCCAATGTCTTTGGGTAAGCGCGGTGTCCAGCGGTTGTAAAATTCCCAGATTCCCTTTTCAGGAGCAACTGAATACAAGATCGGGCGCGACTCAAAAGTTGATTGAAACAGAAACAAAGTGTCGTTGACCGAAGCGGCAGCGGGAGCACACATATCTTCAAATGGCCAACGGTTTGCTGTGATATACTTCCAGTTTAGCATATCTTTCGAGTGCCAGTAACCTCCGGAAATTGTTACGAAAAGAAAATATTCTGACTTATGGTTTATAATAACCGGATCCGCACCCGAGCGGTAAGAGATCTTTTCATTGAGCTGTTCAAAGTTGTATTTGTAATCAATATCCATCGGATTGCAGTAAGTAGTTTGCTGCTGGGCGAAATTGGGGAATGATTGAATACAAAAGGCGATGGTAAGAAGAATAAGTAATCTCATTTTTGTCAGTACGTGTGATCTTGATTTGTTAAAAAAAATCTAATTATAGTTCTAAATTAAATACATAAAACCAGAATAACGCAGGAACCGATTTCTAAATTTCAGTCTTCAAATCAGATACCTTTTGTAAATCTGCAAGGTTTACCAAAATCAAACTATCTTTGCACCTTGATTTTTAAAATTGCCAAATAGTAAAAAAATGAGAACCGATTTCATTGAAGAATTGCGCTGGCGGGGCATGTTGCACGACATGATGCCAGGAACGGATGAGCAACTAAATAAAGAAATGACAGCCGGCTATATCGGTTTTGACCCAACTGCTGCTTCCCTGCATATCGGTAATCTGGCGACGATCATGTTGCTTGTTCATTTACAAAAGGCAGGGCATAAGCCAATCGCCCTGATTGGAGGAGCGACGGGAATGATCGGCGATCCGTCTTTCAAAGCAGCAGAACGTTCGTTTTTGGATGAAGAAACGCTGAGAATCAATCAGGAAGGAATTCGTAAGCAATTAGAACGTTTCCTTGATTTTGACTGCGGCGAGAACTCGGCCGAAATGGTCAACAATTATGACTGGTTCAAAGATATTGGATTCCTCCAATTCCTTCGTGAAGCAGGCAAGTATTTGTCTGTTAACTACATGATGTCGAAAGATTCGGTTAAAAAACGACTCGAAACAGGTATTTCTTTCACTGAGTTTTCATACCAGCTTTTACAGGGTTACGACTTTTATCATTTATATAAGCATAAAAATGTCCGTCTTCAGATGGGCGGTTCGGACCAGTGGGGGAATATTACAACCGGTACTGAAATCATTCGCCGAAAGGAAGGAGATGAGGAAGGTTATTTCAAGGCATATGCTTTAACAACGCCTCTTCTGACAAAATCTGACGGATCCAAATTTGGGAAAAGTGAGGGTGGAAATATCTGGCTCGATGCTTCCAGAACTTCACCTTTTGAATTTTACCAATTCTGGTTAAATCAAAGTGACGAAGATTCGCCAAGATTTTTGCGTGTTTTTTCTTTAAAATCGAAAGAAGAAATCGAAGCTTTGGAAAGCGGCCATGCCGCTGAACCGCATTTAAGAATTATGCAAAAGGCACTGGCGGCGGAGCTTACGATTCGTATCCATTCCGAGCGTGATTACCAGCTGGTGTTAAAAGCGTCTGATGTTTTGTTTGGGAAAGCGACGTTGGAGACGCTTCAAAGCATTGCGATCGATGAATTTGATACTGTTTTCAACGGCGTTCCACAGACCGGGATAAGCCGTGGTGACTGGGATTCATGCCCGAATGTACTAGATTTGATTTCGACCGTTACCAACGCGGAGATTTATCCTTCGAAAAGTGAAGCGCGTCGCGCATTACAGCAGAATGCTGTAAGTATTAATAAAGTGAAAGTTGCTTCGGCTGAGCAGTCGCTTACTGATTTTCAGCTGCTTCAGGATCGATTTATTCTTGTATCAAAAGGTAAGAAAAACCATTTGATAAGAATTAATTAAGACTGTTTTTTAATTTATTAGGTATAAAAATGAGCCAGCCTTTCAAAAGCTGGCTCATTTTTTATAATTAAACCATTGATTTAAATGCTAATCCGGGTTTATTTTTTGCCACTGAATGAATTCAGAACCGGTGAAGCAGTTGGATTATATTGATAGGTTTGCCAGGTTTCATCGTCATAAATCTCAACCACGCGATATCCCTTGTAGGTAGTTCCCCAGTTCCCGCCGAAGTGTCCGTCAAAAAAATATGGCTTCTTTCCTAATGTTTTCTGGCTGTCCTGATCATGGTCGTGACCGTGAAAAATTGCTTTTACATTGGGTGTATTTGCAAATAGATCAGTTACCTCTTTACAGTTAACTCCATTGTCTGTCCATTTCTCAGGCGTGATGTGCAAAAATATGTAAATTCCTTTTGCGGTAGAATATTTAGCAATTTCAGTGCGTAGCCAGTTAATATCAGGACAAAGATATTCGCCTTTTTCGTTGGAAGTGTCTCCCAAAATAAAAGCATATTCGCCCTTTCCAAAACTATGATTTGTCGGGTATCCCCAGGTACTTTGCCAAACGTCAAGACCGACTTTATCGTGATTCCCACGCGTCACATAAAAAGGGACACGCAGATTTTCAAAAGTTGATTTTACATCATACATCAGTGTCGGATCGTCATGAATTAAGTCTCCGTTAATCACTGTAAAATCGACGCCTTTTTGTACTTTTTCCTGATTGATCCAGCCTATCAAGTCGCTGTGAAACTTTTTATAGTCGGTGTTCGGCTGGCCAAAATGACCGTCGGAAGCGACGATGAAGCGTAAGGCTAGTTTGCCGGCTTTCGGGTTATTGTCAGGTAAATTGAAAAATGATAGTCCCGACATGGCTGGCAGAAATTTCAAAAAGGAGCGTCTTTCAAAAAGCATAGGGGTAAGCGTTTGGAATGAAGGCGTAAAATTGTTGATTTACCAAAAATAGTTATTCAGAGTTGATATTTTATCTTTAATCTTGTGGCAGAGTACGAAATATAAATATTAGTTAATATTGTCTGATGGATCGTCTAATTCTTCAAAAAGCAGCTTCATATTGTGCGTATCAGGAAAGGACGCAGGACGAAGTGCGGAAACGTCTTCAGAAATGGGAAGTCTGGGGAGAAGAGGCAGACGAGATTATTGCCGAGCTGATCAGCACAAACTACCTGAGTGAAGAACGTTTTGCAAAAACATACACAGGAGGAAAGTTCAGAATGAAGAGCTGGGGAAAAATGAAGATCAAGCAGGAACTTCATCGACGCGGACTTTCGGAATACAGCATCAAAGAAGGAATGAAGGAAATTCCGGAAGATTCTTACAAAAACAGTGTAAAAGAACTATTGGTGAAAAAGAAAATTCTTCTTGACAGAACTGAAACCGACAAGTTCAAATTAAAGCAAAAACTGGCGCGTTTCGCCCTGGGAAAGGGATATGAAAGTGAACTGGTTTGGAAAACAATCGAAGAACTTGGTTTGTAAGGGTTTTATTTTTGAAATTTTCGATTTAAACTAAAAACATATTGTGTTTTTTTTAGAAAATTGCCCTGAATTAGTTAATATAGTACAAAGAAAAATCAGCGTTAAAAAACGGTAGAAATGTTGTCGTGCGGCAATTCATGAATGATTATTTAAAATGTTAGGACGGAAGCTTAAAATTCTTGTTAGTAGGACAGATGCCATCGGAGATGTTATTTTAACAATCCCTATCTGTAATATTTTAAAAGAAAATACAGAAGTTTCTGAGTTGCACTTTTTAGGTCGTTCATATACCGAAGACGTTATTGACACCTGTATCTCAATCGACAAATTTGTCAACGCAGACCTGATTGAAAAACTTGATTACAAGGATCAGGTTAAGTTTTTAAAGGCGGAAAATTATGATGCGATCATTCACGTTTTACCGAACCTGAAAATAGCCAAATTGGCAAAGGACGCAAAAATTCCAATCCGGATTGGTACTACAAACCGTTGGTTCCATTGGATGACTTGCAACAGGCTGGTTCAGTTAAGCAGAAGAAAGTCAGTTTTACATGAAGCGCAGCTAAATTTAAAGTTGTTAAAAGCATTGGACATTGAAAAGGATTTTTCACTGGAAGATCTTTTCTTTCAATTTCAGTTAAAGAATATTGCTCCACTTCCTGAAAGATTATTTGCTTTTTTAAAACAAGACAGGCTTAATATCATTTTGCACCCAAAATCCAATAAAAGCGCACGGGAATGGGGCTTGCAAAACTTTGCGGATCTGATCCATCTTTTACCGAAAGAAAAATACAGAATATTTATTTCCGGTACCAAAGCCGAAGGGGCTTCCATGAAAGATTGGTTAAGGCAGCTTCCCGAGCATGTTGTAGATGTGACGGGTATGATGACTTTGAAAGAGTTTATATCCTTCATTTACCACGCGAACGGATTGATCGCGGCCAGTACCGGACCTTTGCATATCGCGGCTTCGATAGGAAATAACGCTTTGGGATTGTATCCGCCCATGCGTCCGTTATTCCCGATGCGCTGGGGGCCAATCGGTCCGAAGGCTTCCTATCTTGTGGGAAGCACCTGCTGTAATAAGTGCCAGGAAGATGTTTCCAAGTGTGAATGTATGAATCAGATTTCTCCTATCGACGTTGCCTCGGTTATAAAAAAGTGGGAAAAGAGCGCAGATCTTGTACGGATTTGAACCCGAAACAATTTGAACTTTCAATCAAAAAGCCTTATTACTCAGGACAAAATTGTCCAAAATAATAAGGCTATTCAAATTGAAAAATATCAGAAATCGGAATCGAAAGAGATTTTATGACCTGAATCTTTGTCCTGTAATCCGCTCATGACGCCGGCTTTTTGATAATCACCCACACGTTTTTCAAAGAAATTAGTTTTTCCGGGAAGTGATATCAATTCCATAAAGTCGAATGGATTGGTTGATCCAAATTGCTTAGGGCAACCCAGACGTTCAAGCCAGAAGTCAGCGATATACTCGATATATTGGTTCATCAGATCGGCGTTCATACCAATTAATGAAACCGGAAGCGCGTCTGTCACGAATTCCTGCTCTATTTTCACGGCATCCATCATAATCTCAATGACACGTTCCTGCGGCAGTTGATTGACGATGTGCTGTGTATAAAGAAGGCATGCAAACTCGCAATGCAAGCCTTCATCACGCGAAATCAATTCATTAGAAAATGATAATCCGGGCATTAATCCACGTTTTTTCAGCCAGAAAATAGAGCAAAAAGAACCCGAGAAGAAAATTCCTTCGACCGCAGCAAAAGCGATAATTCTTTCCGCAAAAACGGGACTATTAATCCACTTTAATGCCCATTCTGCTTTTTTCTGCACACATGGAACGGTGTCGATCGCTCTTAACAAATGATCTTTTTCTGCCGGATCCTTGATATAAGTGTCAATCAGAAGAGAATATGTTTCTGAATGGATATTTTCCATGGCAATTTGAAATCCGTAGAAACATTTTGCTTCGGCATACTGAACCTCACTCAAAAAATTTACAGCCAGATTTTCATTGACAATACCATCCGAAGCCGCAAAAAAAGCAAGAATATGAGAAATAAAATGGCGCTCGCCGTCATTTAGATTGTCCCAGTCTTTTTGGTCCTGCGAAAGGTCTATTTCTTCGGCGGTCCAGAAAGAAGCCTCATGACGCTTATACATTTCCCAAATATCCATGTGTTTTATTGGGAATAAAACAAAACGCAAAGGATCTTCAATCAACAGGGGTTCCTGCTTTACAATTTCTTGTGACATACTAAGTTATGTTGTTTTAATAGATCAGATTAAGGTTGCAGTACTGTGAGGATTCCTGAGGGTAGGTACTGCTAAAAACAAATCTACATCGTTTGACGCGGAATTTCAAGGAGATTTCGATCAAATACGCTGGTTATTTTTTTCAGATTTTATAAGCAATATTTTTATTTCGATTTGCCAATTTAAATAAAATAAAAAGAATGCGTTTGATCATTTGCCGATATTTTTCTTATAAATGAATTACTTTTAAAAAGTGAAGAAACAATATTAGCCAGATAGCCGTCATGTATTTTAAGACTATTGGGTTCAGAAATCTATTCTATTCATTTAAGGTTGATGTCTAAAAAAATTATTGTTGATTGTGAGCGGATGCGGTACCCAAACACCGGCTTATATCATTTTTGTCTGCAATTGGGTAAGGCGTTGAAAAATCAGATTGGTTCGGAAGATGAAATTGGATTTTACTTACCGAAGACTGAAAAAGATGTTTTCGGCGCGGGCAACAAGTTTGCAACGCACAATTCGATGCATAAATATTTGTTTCCCAATACCGGAGACGTCAAATTATGGCATTGCACTTATCAAAATACCAACTATTTCCCATACCGAAAAAATATTCCGGTTGTCCTTACCGTTCACGATTTGAACTTCCTTTACGATTCCAATCAGAATAAAGAAAGGACTGACAAGCTTTTAAAGCAACTTCAAAGGAAAATTAATAAGGCAGACCACGTTGTTGCAATATCAAATTATGTGTTGAATGATCTTGAAAAATATTTGGCCCTGGAAGGCAAAGCGAGTTCTGTCATTTACAATGGCTGTAATGTTGATGACAGCATTCCGATAGAAGTCCCTAAGGTTATTTATGACAAACCCTTTTTATTTACCATCGGAACGATTGCCGAAAAGAAGAATTTTCATGTTTTGCCTCCACTTCTAAAAGGTAATGATCTTTTGCTGATCATTGCAGGCATTGAACAGAGTAAGACCTATAAGCAATTAATTATTGAAGAAGCTGAAAGGGCAGGAGTGGCAGACCGGGTTATTTTTACGGGTCCAATAACTGAAAACGACAAAAAGTGGCTGTTAAGTAACTGTCTCGCATTTTTATTTCCTTCAACTGCGGAAGGTTTTGGACTGCCGGTTATTGAAGCAATGTATTATGGCAAGCCGGTTTTATTATCCAGATGTACCTCACTGCCGGAAATCGGGGGAGATTGCGCTTATTACTTTGATAATTTTGATCCGGAACATATGCGGAATGTGCTGGAAAATAGTCTTGCTGACTACAAAAAAAATCTGCCTGTTGAAAAAATCAAAACAAGAGGCAGATCATTTTCGTGGGAAACAGCAGCTATTCAATATCTCAATGTGTATAGAACTTTGATGACCTAAACATTTAAAGTTTAATGACGTGCTGATATTTGATCATCATTTTAATGTTATCTATCACATCCAGGATACCAATGTTGGAGTGATTTCTCTTCATTTGACGATTGAAAGCACTTTTCTTGATTCGTAATCCCTTTCTGTTGCTAAGGAAGTCACGATAAGCTTCGATTTTGTAAAACTGGCAGGTAAATGCGCCCATCATTACGTCACAAAGCAAAATCTGTAAATGCCACAGCGCAAGATCTGAGCCCTGCAGGTGCAGATAATGAACATAATAGCGATTGCGGAAATGTATTCTTTTTATCGCACGTTTATGGTTGTGGTTTTTGGTACTGGCCATAACTTCGTGGCGGCAAACAGCATTGTGTTCGTAGTAACATTTCCATCCCATTCTCCATGCGCGAATAGAAAGTTCCTGATCCTCACCATAATATGGATTGAACATTTCGTTGAAACCATTGATTGTTTTCAATTTCTTTGTGTCCATCAATGCGTTGGCACCCGACAAATAAAATGTTGGTGTGAAAGCGTCCATGTTTTGCAGATGGAAAAGATCCGAAGATTTGATCTTTCTGCCCATAATACGAGGCTCTCTCGCAGCCTCTCTTATCAAGTCATCATCCATACCGATAATGCGGCCCATCACCCCAAAAGTATCTTCCTTCTCGAAAAATTTATATAGCTTTTCAAGGTATCCCGGTTCAAGCGTAACGTCGGTATTAAGCAGAAATATTAAATCCATATTTGCCTGTTTTATACCCAAATTACACGTTTCAGAGAATCCCGAATTTGTTTCTTTTTTTAGAAGTGTGATGCTATCCCCATAATGTTGTTGCAAATATTCCACAGATCCATCCGTCGAGGCGTCGTCGATTACGATGATCTCAACCTCTGTATCAATGGAAGTAAGCACTTGAAAATTATGGTTGAAATATTTTTCAAATAAATGTTTTCCATTATAATTTGGAATGATTACTGAGATGCTTTTCATTCAATCGGTTATTTAGTTAAACAGATTTTTAATAACCTATACGGTTGAAACTGTCTTTTCAATTTCTCAGTACGGTTTTCTACTAAAACAGCCTATGGCAGAGATTCTCACGTCGGGATTGAAACGACTTTTTGATAAGAATCATTGCGTCGCAATTAACAAAGCTCCATAAGAGTTGGAAGCCAAATCAAATGCGTTCATAGTCCTTTGTACATAAACCTTTGATTCCTTAACTGTTAAGAATTATAGCACTTACTATAATCCATACCAGATTTCCTATGAATCTGTTGCAAGTTTTATGCCAATATCAACATGACACTGCTTTAAGAGAAAGGGTTGGAAGAAGTAAAAAAATCTGAAATCGACCTGATCTGAATCTATATTGATATATTCAATTTAGATGGTAAAATTTCAAGTATCAGGCAGATGAAAGCGTTGATTTCCACAAAATTAAATAATTAATGTCTATACGTAATATAAAGTTGAGGGATTAGCCGGAAAGTGCTAGTCTTTGCTGATTTAGTTCAAGAAAATTTTCGGAATTAACAATTTTATAACAAATAAGAAGATGCTTGTTTAACTTAAAATTTCCATGCAACCACATTCCAGATGTCCACGTGATCCTGATGTCTGTGAATGGTCTCAAAGCCGACCCTTTCATGGGCTCGTTGAGATCGACTGTTTGAAGTTGAAATTTCTGTTATTAAAAGGTCGAATTTCTCCTTATATATGTTTTTGTGGGTCTGATATAATTGGTCAAAAATCCCCTGACCGCGAAATGACTCACTTACGCAGATTTGTCCCATCACGTAATAATTATATTCGCTGACAACTCGGCCATTCCATGTAATGTTGTCAATAATTTCAAACATAGGTTGAAGGTCGGGAATAAGTTTTCCGAGCGACGGCAGCATGGCCAACGCAAAAGCAACGACGTCTCCGTTTACCGTAGCAATAATCTGGGGCGTTGTGTCCTGCATCAGTTTTAATTGTTCTGCCGTATGACAAACTGTGAGAAATCCCTGATCTTGTTTGATTGATTCGGCGATGTTGGTTTTCAGGTTAATTTGTTGCAGCGCCAGGATTTGTTCAATATGCTGATCTGTTTTGGCAAATGTATATTCAATAAGGGATGAATTGTTCATGCAGGATTTCGACTTAATAGGCAAGAGAAAGTTTGTTTTAAATCCAGCGTTTTCGTCTGAAAAACCACAGCACCACCAGCGAGGAAAGCACCATCAGCAACAAAGAAACCCAAAATCCCCAGGGTTCTTCCGTGGAAGGTATGTGGGTGTAATTCATACCGAAAATTCCGGCGATTAGGGTGGGCGGCATGAAGATGATCGTCACCACTGTGAAAATCTTGATTACCTGGCTTTGTTCAAGATTGATCAAACCCATAAATGTATTCTGTAAATACTCCAACCGCTCAAAATTGAAGGTGGTATATTCCAAAAGTGAATTAATATCTTTCAGGATAATCCTTAAGTGTTCTTTTCTATCTTCCGGGAAATACTGACTGCGCAGAATTCCTGACAGTACGCGCTGCTTATCAATACTCGTTTCACGAAGCATCATCGTTGTTTCCTGCAACGCACTTATTCGGATCAAAACCTCTTGCCTGGCTTTTTGTTCGTGTGCCAGATCCTTACTGATTACCGAAATATCCCTGGAAATTGCTTCAAGAGAATCTGCGTCAGCCTCAATTCTGGTTTCCAAAAGCATAAGCATAAAATCAACGCCGGTCTGGAAAGTATCCGGGCTTACTTTCATTTTCTTGACCGTGTCTGCGAAAGTCTTGGAATCTCCGCGACGGTATGTAAACAGAATATTTTTGTGAAGGATAAAGGAAACAGGATACGTTTTGTAGCCATCACGATCGATACTCAAAAAGTTTGAGTTGGCATTGATCGTTTCATTTTGTTCAAAAAAACGTGAACTGCTTTCAATTTCAACGATTTCCTGCGGTGTCTGAAAACTGATCTCACATTTATTCTCAACCCATTCTTCTTCCTCTGCCGAGGGTGATTGAAGATCAACCCAGACAAGACTATCAACTTTTCCTAATTCGCGAATGTCATTTTCACGTTTTATCAACCGGCCTTCTTTATAAAATATTCTTACCATAACGCATTGAATTTAAAAGTTGAGCGCCTTACCAAATCAGAAATAATAAATACTAAAGCTGATTTTCTTTTTTTACTGATTTCGTCATCAGCAATTTATTTCAACCGGACGCCAACCACTTTCAAGTATTCTTAACTTTTCTCCAAGATAGTTGTAATTTTGTGGGATGCAAAATACGGCTTCTCCAGGAATATTTACACTGCAGTTTTGGTTGTTAGGTACGAGTTCCTTTTTATTCTCTTCCAGTTTCAATATGCTGATTCCTGAGCTTCCGGGTTATCTCTCGGACATGGGAGGTGCGGAATACAAGGGTTTTATCATTGGATTATTCACATTGACGGCAGGTATATCCCGGCCGTTTAGCGGAAGATTAACGGATCGGGTCGGCCGGGTTCCGGTGATGGCCTTTGGCTCTCTGGTCTGTTTTGTGTGCGGATTTCTTTATCCGATTTTTACAACAGTAATGCCTTTTTTACTTTTAAGACTGGTCCATGGATTTTCGACCGGATTTAAACCAACGGGAACCGCCGCCTATATTGCAGACATTATTCCGGCAAATCGCAGGGGGGAAGCGATGGGGATTCATGGGATGTGCATGGGCGTTGGTTCAGCTTTCGGGCCGGCAATCGGAAGTATGATCAGCCAGGCTTTTTCGATGAATGCACTTTTTTATACCTCGTCATTTTTTGCGCTGCTTTCAATCGTTATTCTTTTCAATATGAAAGAAACGCTGGTTGAAAAGGAGAAACTATCTGTAAAGGCTTTCAAGCTTACCTGGCGGGATATTTTTGAACCCGATGTTTTCAGTCCGGCATTTGTAACTTTTCTCGCCTATTTTGGTTTTGGCGCAGTTGCGACGCTGACGCCGGATTTTAGTGAGATTCTCGGTCTGGGTAACAAGGGAATGTATTTCATGGTATTTACCTTGTTTTCCATTTTGATCCGTTTCGTAGCCGGAAAACTTTCTGACCGGAAAGGTAGATTGCCGGTTACCATAGCTGGTATTATCGTTTTAATTTTATCCATGATTATCACGGGTTATGCTGAAACTGTATTCATGTTTTTAACCGGCGCAGCCTTTTTTGGCGTATCCATGGGAATTTTGTCGCCAGTACTATCAGCCTGGACGGTCGATTTAAGCAGCGATCATAATAGGGGACGAGCAATCGCTACCATGTATATTTGCCTCGAAGCGGGTATCGGACTTGGCGCATTTCTTTCCGCGGCATTATTTGCAAACAAGGCTGAGAATTTGCCGTTGGTGTTCTTATGGATGGCAGGTTTTGCTGTTGCGGCTTTGCTTTATTCAATTATTATATACAGGTTCAAAAAAAGATCCAGACGTGTTATTTGATGATACCTACCGCACCATAGCGGAACCGGCCGAAGGGTTTTTCAAAGATAAAGGGAGCAAATTTATCTCGTTTATTTTTCCAGTTTCTTCCGAGAACGAAGCCAAAACTCATTTGCTTGAACTACGGGAATTGCATCCGAAAGCAAATCACCATGTATATGCATACCGGCTCGGACTTGATCGAATGACTTATCGGCTAAGTGATGACGGCGAACCCTCCGGTTCTTCCGGTCGGCCGATTTTGAATACACTTTATTCGAAAGAGATAACCAATATTCTCGTTGTGGTTGTTCGTTATTTTGGCGGGACACTGCTGGGAATTCCGGGATTGATCAATGCCTACCGATCTGCAACGGAAGTTGCTTTGGACAATACCCAGATCGTGGAGAAACATTTGTTCAATTTATATGATCTTCAATTTTCCTATGTTCAAATGAACGACGTTATGCGGATTGTAAAAGAAATGGAATTGCCTGTCAGAGCGCAGACGTTTGAAATGGAGTGCAAAATGGTGGTGGAAGTAAGGACTATACTGACCGAGCGATTTATGACCTGCTGCGAAAAGGTGGAAGGCCTTTCTATAAAATTATTATAATTTTTTCTCGGTATTTGCTCGGATAGCTTAATCCTGTCACATTACCTAATAGTTTCGTAACTACGCTGTATTAAGATATGGTTGTTAAGAATTTGAAATATAATACTATGAAAACCACACGCAGTCTGAATACCGATATTCAGTTAACTTTTAAGCAGCTTAAAGATCTGGCAAAGCAACTGCCAGAAAAACAGCGTAGGGAGCTTGCTACAATCTTGATAAATGAGATTGAAAATATAAAAAAAACAGTTGGTTGCTAAGATTAAAGAAGGCCTTGAAGAGGTAAGGCTTTATAAAGAAGGTAAAGTTACACTTCAATCTGGGAGAGAATTCCTGAATGAACTTTGAAATAAAACTTTCGACGGCTCAGGAAACTTGGAATTAGGCACCTTATTTCCAATTCCAGTCGATTTAAAGATCATTTTCCCTCAACATCTTCACAAAATCATCTTCGTAAGCCTTTACAGCTTTAAGCAGTTCTTCAAGCTCTTTCTTTTCCGGTGTTCCCGGTTTTGCACCGTAAATTTCTTCAATTCTTTCAGAAGCTTTTTCGTAGTCGCTTTCGTTTTTTAATACCATGTCTGATTCATTTGTAATATTTTGCAAATATAATTTTATTGGTAACAAAGACAAAAAACCGGCCCGAAGGCCGGCTCTTGGATTCAGTTTAGGTAGTTATAAAATCTTCGGCTAGTATCCCGGATTCTGAGTTAATGTTGGCTTTCCATCTAGCTGGCTGTTCAGAATTTCATCCTGAGGTAGCGGGAAATAAAGGTTTTTGTCAGTAAATGTTTTTCCTGCCATGTAACCTCTTTTACTAAATGTTCGTCCTGACGGCTCTTTACCGGCCACAGCTTCTTCTGCTGCATATTTATTTAAAACTTTTACAGCAATGCCCCAGCGCACCAGATCAAAGAAACGGTGACCTTCCATTGCAAATTCAAGGCGCTGTTCCATACGTGTTGCATTTCGGGCAAAGTCTGCACCTTTACTTGCAAAAGTTCCGACCGGATAAGGTTCCACTTTATATGTAACAGACGCATCTTGTACCGATCCTGTTTTGGCCCGGTTACGGATCTGGTTTACATAACCTTCTGCAACGGCCAGATTTCCGAGTTCAATTTCACATTCTGCCAACCATAACAATACATGGGAAAGTTTGATCATCCTGAAATTGTTGTTAACATTTCTTTTGCTGGTCGAATGCGTTGTGCTGTTTTCTTCGCCAAGGTAGTACATCCACTTTTTGCCGGTGAATGGTCCTGCGTAAGTTTGATCCCGAATCCAGGAGGAGCCTGGCATAGGTCCCCAATCCAGGAAATTTACACCGCGACGGCCTACTGTCCAGTCAAGACGAGGGTCAACAGGGATCGTTTTATCCAATGTAAATGGTGCAGATGCTGCTATTCCCTGATCGTTCGGTAGGTCTACTTTATTATATGTATCAAGCGTGCCATCTGCTGCATCACCAATTAAGGGTAATCCATTCTCGGTTTTGAATGCGTTCACGAGGTTATGTGATGCCTGGTAGAACCCGCAGCAGCCACGTCCCGGGGCACCTGCTGAATAAGGCCAGTTAAGATTATCTCCTGCGTTACCGTTGTTACCGTTCGTTCCGTCATTTACTGAAAACTGTACTTCGAAAATAGATTCACTATTATTGTTTCCCGCAGTCCGGTAATTGTCATGGTAGTTAGGCACAAGTTTCTTTCCGGAATTAGTTAATACATCGTCAAGTAGTGCCTTTGCCGGTGCCCATTTTTTCTGAAACAAGTACGTTTTGGCAAGGAAAGATTTTGCAGCCCATTGGGTAGCTCTTCCTTTTTGAGACTGCGTTGCAGGCAAATTTTTGGCAGCGAAGTCGAAGTCCTCTTCGATTTTAGCCCAGATATCCTCCGTGTTAGGTACTTTGGTCGAATTTGGATCTGACGATACATATGTCTTGTCGTCAATGTATGGAATTTTGTTCCACATTTTCTTTGCTTCAAAATGGAAGAATCCTCTGAGAAAACGAGCCTCAGCAGTTACTTGTAATATTTCCGCGTCAGTCATGTCTTTAACCAGTTCGCTGTTCACGATCTGGATGACTTCATTACACCTTCCAACACCGTCATATTGATGCCACCATTTTCCTAGAAAATACGTGTTGTCAGCCAACCAGTTGTATTGCTCGATAAACGACTGTTCAGGCTGGTCGCCGGCGTCTGTACCTTTTACGGCATCATCGCTGGCAATTCCACCGAAAACGTAATTTGAAACTGTGGACTGGCGGCCCGTATTTCCTGATCCAACGCCATCTACAAGCGAATAGGCTCCGATCAATAATGCATTGACACCATTTTTATTACTTAACTGTTCAACCGAAGCGCGGCCCTGCGGTTTTAGATCAAAAAAGCTGTCCGAGCAGGCGAAGCTGATCGCGGTCATGAAAATTATTAAAGCTATTTTTTTCATTTTAGTATATGAAATTTTTGTTAATGTCTAAAATATTAGAAACCGAAACGTACACCTACAAGATATGATTTAGCCACAGGATAGGCGCCTTCGTCCACACCTAAATGCTTATCCTCATTGTCATTACCCGATCTTCTAAGGTTAATATCAGGATCAAGTCCGGTATACTTGGTAAATGTGAGTAAATTTTGTCCTTGCAAATAAACCTGTGCAGATGCGATTTTTACCTTTTTCAGCAGCGCAGAAGGAATGGTATAGGTCAACTGGATGTTTTTGATACGGAAATAAGATCCGTCTTCCAAAAAGTAAGAAGAAACTTGCTGGCTTGTGGCATCTCCTGAATTTAATCTCGGTAATTTGGCGTCGTCGCCAGACTTTTTCCAGGAATTATAAAGCATGTCCTTTGATCTGTTACCCTGGAAAACGTTGAAATCCGTCCAATATCTTGTATAGTTAAAGATCTCATTACCGTATACTCCTTGCCCAAATACGGTTAGGTCAAATGCCTTATATCCAACATTTAAGTTAACGCCATAGTTGAAATCCGGGTGTGGACTGCCTATGATGGTTCTATCGGCAGCAGTAATAATACCGTCACCGTTCACATCTCTGAATTTAAAAACGCCTTCGCGTGTATACGAACCGAATTTAGGAGCTGCATCCGCTTCGGTTTGGTCTTTAATAACGCCATCAACAAAATAGCCATAATAGCTGGCAATTGGAGAGCCAGCCCGGGTAGCTGACATGGCAGGAAGACGGGTTGCAAATCCGAAAATGGTTGAATTGGGATCATTATTCAACTTAACAACGTTGTTTTTATAATGCCCGAAATTAACCCCTAACGCATAATAGAAGTCATTTTTTCTATCCCTGAAATTAAGGCCGATGTCGAAACCTTTGTTTGTTACCTCTCCGATATTTGTATAAGGGATTGTTCCAGTACCGGAAGTACGAGGAATAGCGATTTGCGTCAACATATCTGTTGTCTTGCGGCTATACAAATCCAGCACAACTTCAAGCTTACTCTTAAACAAAACGGCATCGATACCAATATTTGTAGAAGTATTCGTTTCCCATTTCCCGTTCGCATTCCCGAATTGTACAAGGTCGAACCCTCCGACAATGGATGAGCCTGTACCATTGATGTCATAACCATTGTTCTGTGGATCAGCAGCATAGAGCGTGTAGGCATTGTAAACATTCGGGATCAGCTGGTTGCCCGTTTTACCCCATCCAAAACGTAGTTTCAAATCGTCCAGGACTTTTCGGGTTGGTTTCATGAAATCCAGCTCCGTCATACGCATACCGACTGAAAATGCAGGAAAAATACCATAACGATATGCCTCAGAGAAACGTGAAGACCCGTCACGGCGCAGTGTGAAATCTGCCAGAAGGAGATCTTTATAGCCATAATTAATTTTACCGAACTGGGAGAAGAGTGCACTTCTTGTTGCGCCGGCACCAGCGTTGGCTAATCCGGCTGCTGCACCGGCATCCAGATAACGGTAGTCAAGATCATCAAATGCAAAACCACTTCTGCTAGCCTGAAAACCTGCCGCGTAAGTTTTAACGGCTTCTGTTCCTATTAAAACATTCACATTATGCGACCCAAATATTTTGGCATAATTCAATGTGTTAAACCATGTAAATGAGCGATCCAGGTTATTGATTACGTTCAAGCTGTTTGCATTTCTTGCTTCCGCAGCCTCAATATCTCTGTGGAAATACTCAGATCGGTTGGACTGATTGTATTCAAGACCAAAACTGGTGCGACCGGTCAAACCAGGTAGAATATCAATCTGAGCATAAGCGTTTCCGAATACGTGGGTTCCTTTTGTAATGTTGTCTTTTTCACGATACAAGCGCGCTAATGGATTAGGCGCGTTTCCGAGGTTACTTCCCCTGCTTCCGGCAAAACCGTTAAATGGAGATGTATTGTTTCCTCCCAGTGCCTGCGGGCCGCCAGTAATATCAAAAACCGGAATAATTGGATGCACACGGATGGCGAACATGATCGGGTTACTCTCATCATTATTAGTAATACCCTGCCGTTCATCGTAAGAAAAAGTAAGGTTCTCACCCACGGTAACTTTCCCTTTTTTAAATTCAGTATTGGCCCTGATAGAATATCTTTTGTAATTGGTATACTTCAAAATACCATTCTGTTTGAAATAATTTGCAGAAATAGCATACTTCGCATTGTTTGAACCTCCGCTTGCCCCGAGTTGATAATTTGAGATGGGAGCCGGATCAAAAATGACATCCTGCCAGTCAGTACCTTCCTTATTAGCCTTGGTTGTGTTGAAAGCTGTTTTTCCCAGGTTAGGATCTGCAATGTCGTTGGTATAGGTGTAGTTAGCCGGAAGCTCACCAAATACGTTAGGATAGATGTAGTCCGCTACAGTCTGGTTTCCATTTTCATCAAACCTATACTGAACCGACGGAGAAGTAACAGAAGGATTTTTACCTGCGCCAAGATCTGACTGATACAGATATTCTCCCAACTCTCTTGTGTTCAGTAAATCCAGCATTTTGCCAGGGCGCTGTGTTCCGGTATAAAAGTCAAACGTGATGCTTGGAGCTCCCGGTTTCCCTTTTTTAGTTGTAATGATCACCACACCATTGGCAGCACGTGCACCGTAAATGGAAGCAGCAGATGCATCCTTAAGTACCTGCATGGATTCAATATCATTCGGATTGAGCTGATTGAGCGTACCCTGAGTCGGAACTCCGTCAATGACATACAAAGGGCTGTTGTTGTTAATAGATCCGAACCCCCTTATACGTACCATGGTTCCACCGCCCGGAGAATTATCATTTCCAACGGTAACACCGGCGGCGCGGCCCTGAAGCATCTGTGTCACACTGGCTGCGGGAAGTGCAGTAAGTTCCTTCGGGCTTATTACCGTGACGGCCCCGGTTATGTCCTGTTTACGCTGGGAAGCGTACCCGGTAACAACGACCTCAGTCAATGCTTTGACATCATCAACAAGAACGAGATTAACTACTGACTGTGCGTTGGAGACGATTATTTCCTGTTTGATAAATCCAATTGAAGAAAATACAAGGGTAACACTTTCGGCTTTTACATTGATTGAATACTTGCCGTCGCTGTCTGTTACAGTCCCGGTTGTAGACCCTTTTAAGGTCACGCTGACACCGGGAATTGGGTTGCCATCCGCGGAGGAAGTCACGCCTCCGGTAATCGTTTTGTCTTGGGCTTTAGCTGTACCACAAAATATTGCCGTAAGCAATAGGGCAGCAGCAAACATTACAAATCGTAAATTTTGCTTCATAGAAATGAAAGGGTTGAGATGTTAAAAAAATATTACTAAATATCAATTTAGTATCAAAGCTAAACATTAGTACAGAACTATTTAAATATTTAATGTTTTTTATAAGAAAAAATATAAATATACTAATGGTTGCAAAATGGTTGTTGAGTGGCATATCCTTGTTTACATTTGTTCGAAACTATTAAAAGAAATTTACTTAGCTCACCAGATGTTGAATGCACCGGTAGCAGGAAAATCACATAAGATTTTTGCAACTCAACCCGTACATTTGTGGTTATTCTTTATAGTGCCTTCAACGATTATAAATCAATAGGATCATTTTGGAACATTTGAATGGAATTGAACTCGCTGAGCAGGATCTGATCGAAGTACAGGGAGCTCGTGAGCATAATTTGAAAAATATTGACGTTAGCATTCCTCGCAATAAACTTGTTGTCGTGACTGGTATAAGCGGAAGCGGGAAGTCTTCTTTGGCATTTGATACCATTTATGCGGAGGGACAACGCCGCTACATGGAAAGTTTTTCTGCTTACGCGCGTGGTTTTATTGGGGAAATGGAGCGTCCGGATGTTGATAAAATCAGTGGGTTATCTCCTGTTATCAGTATTGAACAAAAAACCACGTCACGAAATCCGCGTTCAACCGTCGGAACGGTGACTGAAATTTATGACTTCCTGAGGTTATTATACGCAAGGGCAGGAGAGGCCTATTCGTATGTGACGGGAAGAAGAATGGTGAAACAATCGCAGGACCAGATTGTTAACCAGTTGATGACGCAGTTTTTAGGTCAAAAAACAATTCTTTTGGCTCCCGCTGTAAAAGGTAGAAAGGGACATTATCGTGAGCTTTTTGTGCAGATCGCCCGGCTGGGTTATACCAAAGTGCGCGTGGATGGCGAAGTTCAGGACATTTTGCCTAAAATGCAGCTGGATCGTTATAAGGTGCATGATATTGAAATTGTGGTTGACCGCGTAGTTCCGAAGGCAGAATCCGAAGATCCGCAATCCCGTTATCGGTTAAGCCAATCCGTTGCGACAGCGATTAAACAAGGGAAAGGTGCTTTGATGGTTTTAGATGAAAAAGGAGAAACCTATTATTTTTCCCAAAATCTGATGGATCCGGAATCTGGTATCAGTTATGATGATCCTTCACCCAATAATTTTTCTTTCAATTCTCCTTATGGCTGGTGTCCAACTTGTCAGGGTTTGGGAATGGTGGAGGAAATTACGGAAGAGTCAATTATTCCGGATCGCTCGTTGTCAATCAGCAAAGGTGGAATTGCTCCGATGGGTGAATATCGGGATGCATGGATTTTCAAACAAATGGAGGTTTTGTTAAAACCTTTTAAAGTAAATCTGAATACACCACTCGAAAAATTTCCTGAGGAGGCAATCAAGATGGTATTGTATGGAAGTGAAGAGCCGGTTGCTGTTCCCTCCAAAAAATATCCGGGAACGGAGTGGGATACTAAGTTTGACGGAATCGTCAATTTTCTGAAACGCCAGCAGGAAACGGGAAATGATAAAATCCAGGATTGGCTGAAAGATTTTATGACGACCAATGTTTGTCCGGAATGTCACGGAAAACGTTTACGTAAAGAATCCTTACATTTTAAAATTGATGGAAAAGATATAGCAGATCTTTCAAACCGCGACGTGCGTGAATTATCCAACTGGCTGGTTGATCTCGAAGATCGCCTGGAAGAAAGGCAGCGGGTGATCGGTCACGAAGTGTTGAAAGAAATCCGGAAACGGGTGGGATTTCTTCTTGATGTTGGTCTGGATTATCTGACTTTAAACCGTGCACTTCGTACACTTTCTGGTGGTGAGGCGCAGCGCATCCGTCTGGCGACACAAATTGGAACACAGCTTACGGGCGTTCTTTATATTATGGATGAGCCAAGTATAGGTCTTCACCAACGCGATAATGTCAGACTGATTAATTCTTTGAAAAGTCTGCGTGACCTTGGGAACACCGTTTTGGTTGTTGAGCACGATAAGGATATGATGCTTGCTTCTGACTATATCGTCGATATTGGTCCCGGTGCCGGCCGTCATGGAGGAAATGTCGTTGGAGCTGGTACACCGGAAGAATTTTTAAAGAATGGATCTTCGACGGCGGACTTTTTAAGTGGTCGCCAGAAAATCGAAATTCCTAAAGTCAGGAGAAAAGGAAATGGGAATTACCTTTCATTGAGAGGATGTACTGGGCACAATCTTAAAAATGTGACTTTGGCTTTTCCGTTGGGGACGATGATTTCCGTAACAGGTGTGAGTGGCAGCGGGAAGTCTTCCCTGATCCACGAGACACTTTTTCCATTATTAAACCACCATTTTTATAAATCCCGAAGAGAGCCGCTTCCGCATAAAAGCATTGAAGGGCTGGAACATATTGATAAGGTGATTGAAGTAGATCAGTCGCCGATTGGCAGAACTCCACGTTCTAACCCTGCAACTTATACCAATTTATTTACCGATATCCGTACGCTTTTTGCGGAATTGCCGGAAGCGAAAATCCGTGGATACAAGCCTGGCCGTTTTTCGTTTAACGTTAAAGGCGGAAGATGTGAAGATTGTGAAGGAGCCGGAATGAAGAGAATTGAGATGGACTTTCTTCCTGATGTGCATGTGAACTGCGAAACATGCAAAGGAAAGCGATTCAATCGGGAAACGCTTGAAGTTCGTTTTAAAGGAAAATCGGTTGCTGATATTCTGGATATGACAGTTGAAACCGCGCTGGAATTTTTTGAAAACCAGCCCCGTATTTTAAGAAAAGTGCAAACACTTTTTGATGTTGGTTTAGGTTACATCACGCTTGGTCAGCATGCAACTACGCTTTCCGGCGGAGAAGCGCAACGGGTGAAATTATCGGAGGAATTATCAAAACGTGATACAGGAAAGACGCTTTATATTCTGGATGAGCCTACAACAGGACTACATTTTCAGGATATCAAACATCTTTTGGTAGTTCTTGACAAACTGGTTGAAAAGGGAAATACTGTTCTGATTATCGAACATAATCTTGACGTGGTAAAAGTTTCAGATTATGTGATCGACCTGGGCCCGGAAGGTGGTGCTTTGGGTGGAAAAATAATTGGAGAAGGTACACCTGAGAAAGTTTCGAAAGTGAAAGGAAGTTATACCGGGTTTTATTTGAAAGAGGAGTTGAAGGGATGAGTTAAAGCTGTTGGCTATTAACGGTTAGGATTTTAGCGATTGGAAGAGCGGTCAGGTATTGAGATAAGTATCCTTAATACCTGGCTGTTTTTTATTAATCTAACCATTATTTTTTGTTTCTGAGTAAGTGGCCAGGATATAGGAAGTAATTTATCCCAAAGTTTTCCTTGCTCCTGTGGAGCCTCCTGTTTATAGAAAGTATTTGTCCCAAAGATATCCTGGCTCCCTCGGAGCCTCCTGGAAATTGCCGGATAATTTTTGGTTAAATTTCCAGGAAACTCCGATGGAGTTACGTTCAATTTTGCAGGTGCGTTTTCTATAAACAGGATGTCCCGAAGGGACAAAACTTCTAAATCGAGTCTGCAAATATTTCAAAATATGAAAACGATGAAGAAAAATATAAATAAGAAAACCGACTCTGTGAAAATAGAAAAGATCAAGATTACTGCTTTGGTTAAAAGTATGTCATCAAGTTCAAAGTTTCCAGAAAATTTTGATTACAGAGTTGAGTATCATAAGCATCTGGAAAAAAAATATAAATGAACACGTATAAAACCCTCACATCCACTTACTCAAAAACTGGCTAAAATTCTCCTTATACTGATCACTCACCGGAATGGTCACCGTTCCAATCTGAATTGTATTTTTTGTTACGGCCCCGATTTTATCCAGATTTACGATAAACGAACGGTGAACACGCATGAATTTTGCTGACGGCAATTTTTCTTCCAACGATTTTAAACTTGTGAGAGAGAGCACCGGCTTGGTATCCGATTTAAGAATTACTTTAACATAATCCTTCAGTCCTTCGATATAAAGAATGTCGTCGTAAGCGATCCTTACGAGCTGATATTCTACTTTTAGAAACAAATAATCTTCCCTCATTTCCGGTGGCGCCGCGACATTTGCAGCGCGCTGAACCAGTTCCACATAAGCCTTACCTTTCGAGGCAGCTTTTAGGAATTCTTCATAATTGAAAGGTTTCAACAAATAATCCAGCGCATCAACGCGGAATCCGTCCAGGGCAAATTGATTAAAGGCCGTTGTGAAAATGATTCTCGGGCCCTGATTTCCTGATTTTTCAATAATCCTTGCCAGTTCAATGCCTGTTAAATCCGGCATCTGAATGTCCAGAAAAATAAGATCAACCTGTTGCTGATGAATGGCTTCCAGTGCTTCAACGGCACTGGAATATCTACCGGCAAGATTAAGGAAAGGAGTTTTATCAATAAAAGCACAGACCAGTCCGAGCGCAAGTGGCTCATCGTCAACAGCTATACATTGTAATACGTTCATGCAGTTTGTAATTCCAAATGTACTTCAAATTCCTTTTCTTCGGCGTTTTCATTCACATCCAGCTGATATTTTCCCGGATATAACAAATCAAGCCTTCGTTGTGTGTTAGTCAGGCCAATGCCGTTGCTTTCATCCAGCACAGTTCGTTTTTCAGTGAACAACGTGTTTTTCACATCTATAAAAACTTTTTCTCCTTTCTGCCAGATCTTGATGTCTATATTACTTGGCTGAACCGCGCTCACACCGTGTTTGAACGCGTTTTCTATAAAAGGTAAAAATAGCATGGGAGCAATGGAAACGTCGTGTAACGGAAAGGGCGGATCAAGCGTTACCGATACCTTATCGGTAAGTCTCAGCTGCATCAATTGAATATAATCCTGTGCAAAAGCAATCTCCTGGCTCAGCAAAACAGTACCATGTTGCGTCTCATACAAGACATAACGCATCATCCTCGAAAGTTTATGCAGTGCCTCCCTTGCCATTTCTACGTCAATAATTGTTAATGCATATATATTATTGAGGGTATTGAAAAAGAAATGGGGATTGATCTGTGCTTTTAAAAACGATAGTTCTGAATTGATTTTTTCTTGTTCAAGGTTTCTTCTGTATTGTTTATCACGTTCCGCATTCTGCACAGCTGCAACGCTTGTACTGATACCGATAATGATCAGTGCCGTTAGTAAGGCAAAATAATCAAGACGATCCTGATGTCTTTTATCCCCGTTTGCTTCCCTGGCCATTTTAAATGCCCTATCCATTTGCTCACCATGATTAATGGCAATTTTTACTTGCTCCATTAAAACAGCGAGAACAATGACGGATAAAACGTTAAATAAAATAAACTGCCAATATCTGTTTTTCGCCAAATACTGAGGAAACCAGAAATAAAAGTTCAGGTAAAAAACAGCGATTAACATTGTAAATAACACGGCCTGCTTAACCCAGAATGAGGCAGGAAACTGAATCTGCCAGCTCAGAGGCTGCCACATTAAAAATAATGCGAGAAAACTCCATCCTAAGAGATGCAAGAACAGCGGAGGATATTTTCGTACGGTGGGGTTATTCATGCAAATATTTTTATGTCGATGGTTTTAAACCTTTTATTCACAATACAATCATACAGGGAAATTTTGTAAGTGCCTAGCTGATTCGATCAAAAGAAGTTAAAAATCGACAGATCGGCACAGAGCGTCTATGAGCGAATTTTCAAAAATACCCGGAAAGATCAGTGAGCGGACAGTTCCAGCAATCCTTCTGGAAAACATGCAATTGACAAAACGAAATTTGCCAATGCGTAATTCTTACTTCAATCTCGTCGGTTAGAAATGCCGATTGATCGGTAGAACCCGGCTCTTTATCTATTGCCTTTTTTTAACTGCTTGTTTGATACTTATTTTGAACTTGATTTATACACGATATATTGCCCAATTCATCATGAACATGATAAAACGATTTACATTATTAGGACTAATCCTGGGACTGACTAGCACAGCATTTGCGCAATTTGGTGGCGGAGGCGGCGGCCGTCCAGGCGGTGGAGGTGACTTCCAGCGCGGCGGAGATCGCCAGAAGCAGGCAGTTATCCCGGGAACAATTGACGATGCGCCGAAAGGAAATGGTAGAATAAAAGGTATACTGATCGATTCTCTTAGTAAGAAGCCTGTAGAATTTGCTGCGCTTGCGCTTGTTGACGAGAAGACAAACAATCCGGTAGATGGTACCACTACGGATGAAAAAGGAGCTTTTGATATGACAAAGGTTGCTTCGGGAAATTTCAAGATCCTTATTTCTTTTATTGGTTATAAAACAAAAACAATCAAAGGAATCAAGATTGAGAAAAAGACTGAACTCGATCTTGGATCAATAATCCTTTCCCCCGATGTTGTGCAGTTGAACGAGGTACAGGTTGTTGGAATGGCACAGCTGATCGAAGAAAAAGTGGATCGTCTGGTTTTCAACGCTGAAAAAGATATTACAAGTAAAGGTGGCGATGCGAGTGATGTGATGCGTAAAGTGCCTATGCTTACGGTGGATCTGGATGGAAACGTTTCTTTACGAGGTAATTCGAACGTTCGGGTTCTTATCAATAATAAGCCTTCAACAATGGTAGCTACCAGCGTTGCGGATGCTTTAAAACAAATTCCGGCAGATATGATCAAATCTGTTGAGGTGATCACATCTCCCTCTGCAAAATATGATGCGGAAGGTTCTGGTGGTATCATTAATATCATTACCAAAAAGAGCACGATTCAGGGTGGTACCTTAAATCTTGATACAGGTGTTGGTATCCGTGGTTCTAATTTAGGTTTGAGAGGAAATTACCGCACGGGTAAACTTGGTTTCAGTCTTGGTGGTTTTGGTCGTTTCAACTATAACCAGCCGGGAAGAACAGAAAACTTACAAACAGGAGATAATTTCTCGATCGAGCAGACAACGACTTCAAAGAATAATGGTGCTTTTGGGTCCTATAACTTCGGTACAGACTATGAAATTGATCCAAATAGTACCATTTCTGCCGGTATCCGTTATGGTTTAAGAAACAGTATTACGCCGCAGACAATTACGACCAACAACACACGCAGCGGCGTTACTACTTCTTCCTACCGTGACGTTGATGTGAAAGACTTGTCGGGAACATGGGATGTCAACGTTGATTATATTAAAACATTAAGCAAGCCACAGCAGGAATTGAGTATACTTGGGCAGTATAGCCGCAATAACAGGACAAATGATTTTGACGCGGATCTTTATACTTATAAAAGTGGAGTGGCAGAATTCCTTGGACAATCAGGCAACAATAACAAAAGCTCTAACCAGGAAAGTACAATTCAGCTTGATTATCAGACGCCGATTAAAAACAACCAGTTGTTAGAAGTTGGAGGTAAAGGAATTTTCCGTCAGGTAATAAGCCGTTTTGATTATTACGATGAAGTAAATACACCAAATCCGTCAAGTAGCCTTGATTATGATCAAAATGTGGCGGCAGGATATGTTTCTTATACATTGACTACAAAAAGCAAGTTTACATTTAAAGGGGGAGCGCGTTATGAGTACACGGCCATTAATGCACAACAAGGCGAAGTTGACCTGAACTTGCCAGCCTACGGAAACTTGGTTCCGAGTTTGAATCTTTCAAAAACTTTTGGAAAAGGACAAACCGTTAAGCTAGGTTACAACCGCCGTCTGCAACGCCCGGGAATTCAATTTTTGAACCCAAACGTCAATGCTGCAAACCCGCAAAATATTACTGTGGGTAATCCAAACCTGGATCCTGAATTAACAGATAATATTGAATTAGGAACAAGTTTCTTCAAAAACAGCTTGTATGTCAACGTCTCAACTTTCGCACGTTTCACGAACAATTCGATAGAAAATATTCGTACAACAAACGAAGCTGGGGTGATCACGACGACTTACGGAAACATAGGAGATAAGCAGAACTATGGTGCCAATATCTTTGGAAACCTTACACTTTTCAAAATCTGGCAGGTAGGCGGAGGAATGGATGTCTATTATGTTAATCTGAAAAATAATAGTCCTGATGCAGCCTTGCAGTCCAGCAATAGCGGATATGTGGTAAGCGGTCGTTTCAGGACCGGTGTAACTTTGAAAGGTGGCTGGGGAATACAGGGTGGCGGATTTGCCAGAGGAAACGAAGTTCAGCTACAAGGGTCTGCCGGTGGTTTTCGAATGTATGATCTTGGTGTCAAAAAGGATTTCAAGAATAAAAGAGGTAGTGTAGGCCTGGCAATGGAAAATTTCCTGAGCGATGCGCTTAAAATGAGAACAGATCTCTCTTCGTCAACATTTAATCAGGTAAGTACAATTTATCGTTATAACCGCGGCTTCCGTATTAACTTCTCTTATCGTCTTGGTAAAATGACTTTTGTCGAAACCAAAGCACGCAGAAGAAGATCGGTTAACAATGATGATCAGAAAAGTGATGGCGGTGGCGGAAATGACGGCGGCGGACAAATGCAGCAAGCTGCACCAGCCGCAACACCAGCAATAACGCCGGGAGCAGGAGGGCGTCCGGCAGGAATGGGCAACAGACCACAGGGACAGCCTGGATTTACCGCACCTCAAACACGGCCAGATAGTGCATCCCGTATGCAACCAGGAATGAACATTCCTCAAAAGGCCGATAGTATGCAGAAAAAAATGGATAGTACGCAGGTTATGCCAGGTACAAGAATTCCACAGACACCAGCTGATAGCACGCAAAAGATGCCAGCAACGGTTATCCCACAAACACCGGCTGATAGCACGAAGAAACCCACAGATTCTATTCCTCCGATTAAAAATTAAGAATCGGCTTTCATGAAAAAAAAGAGGCTGTCTCGGAATTATCTGAGACAGCCTTTTTATGTTAAGAGTATTTTTTTTATTGTAGAAAGAAGGTATTTCAAACCAATGGATTGTGGCTGCGAATATCCTGTAAGATACGATCAGCGCCGGCTTCGATTAGCTCATCAGCGAGAGCGGTGCCAAGTTCTTCGGGAAATGCAGGTGAGCCGCTTTCAGAACGGCGAATAATTTCTTGTCCGTCCAGGCTGACAATTCCGCCTGAAATATTAATTTCATCATGTTTAAGGATGGCCAAAGCAAAAACCGGTATACTGCATCCCCCTTGAAGTCTTTTAAGAAAAGCCCTCTCAGTTCTCAGGCAGATTTCCGTCGCTTCGTGGTTAAGTAATTGTTTCAGCACTGCCTTTTTCTCGTCGGATAATGAAACAGCACTTTCAATCGCAACACTTCCCTGGCCGACAGCGGGCGTAAATTCATCCAGTAATAAATGTTCAGCAATCGCGCCATCATATTCCATACGGTGAACGCCTGCATAAGCTAATAATAAAGCGTCACATTGTCCTTCCTGTAATTTCCTGAAACGTGTCTGTAAATTACCTCGCATGTCAACAATTTTGATATGCGGATAGTAGTGTTTCAAAATTGCAATGCGGCGCGTTGAGGACGTGCCCACAACGAAAGAGTCGCCGCTTTGCAGCGAAAGGCTGGTATTATAACTTACCAACACATCGTTGGCATGTTCCCGCTCGGTGAAGGCAATAAGCTCAAAATCATCATCAAGCGAAGATTGAAGATCTTTTGCGCTATGAACCGCGATATCTATATCACCGCTTCTTAGCTGATCTTCCAATTCCTGAGTAAAGACACCTTTGCTGCCAATTTTGGACAAAGAACGGTCAAGAATTTTATCACCTTTTGTTTCTATAATGACGATTTCCGTAGTCACGCCTCCTTTTTGAAGAAGGGTTTCAACATGATATGCCTGCCAAAGCGCCAGTCTACTACCACGTGTTCCTATTTTGATATGCATGATTTTCTGTAAGCTGTTAGCTACTAAAATTTGGTGATAATAGCTGCCGATTTTTATTTCAAATTTACGAGATACAATTGGTATTCTAAACCCCAACCGTATCGCCTTCATCTGTAACTATTTTCTCTTCAATGTAAGCAACAATCAAAGAGGCAATATCGATCCCGCTGATTTCTTCAATTCCTTTTAAACCAGGTGAGGAATTTACTTCCATCACCAATGGGCCTCTTTCCGATTGCAATAAATCCACACCGGCAATTTTAACGCCCAGTGCTTTGGCAGCGGCAATTGCAGTATGTTCCTCCTCGGGAGTCAGCTCTACCAACGAACCTTCGCCGCCACGGTGCAGATTGGAGCGAAAATCTCCCTCATGTCCCTGACGTTTCATGGCAGCCACCACTTTATTTCCAATCACAAAAGCACGGATATCGGCACCCTTTGATTCAGCAATAAATTCCTGAATTAAAAAATTCGCACGCAGGCCGTAAAATGCTTCAATAGTTGATTTTGCCGCTTTCGTAGTTTCGGCGAGCACAACACCAACGCCCTGTGTACCTTCGAGTAATTTTATGATAACCGGCGGTCCGCCGACCATCTGAATAAGCTCGTTTACCTGCGCCGGATTTTTAGCAAAAACAGTTTTAGGAATATCAACACCGGATTTCGCAAGTACCTGCATACTCCGCAATTTATCTCTAGACCGTAAAATCGCTTGTGATTTAACAGTCGTAAATATTTTCATAAGCTCCAGTTGGCGAACCACAGCGCAGCCAAAAGCATTCACAGAAGTCCCGATTCTTGGAATGACTGCGTCAATTCCCTCAATTGGCTTTCCTTTATAAATGACAGTTGGTTTTCCTCCTTCAATCATCACAAAACACTTGACATGGTCAATTACCACAGCCTTGTGACCTCTCTGTTTGATTGCCTCCACCAGACGCCTCGTTGAATAAAGTTCGGGATTGGTGGATAATACGGCGATTTTCATATAAATCTATTGGATTAAAATAGTAGGGTTGGCCTCAGGATCAGGCTTTTTTTTAAGTCTGATTTTCTCGGCATTTTGTTTGAAGGAAAGATCTTTTTGCGAGACATCGACGATGAAACGGCCTTTGAGCAATTTTCTTCCGAGCAATATCGGATAGCTCATTTTCTTACGATTCGCTAATGAAAATTCAGTACGTATTTTCCGGCCAAAAAGCGTGATCTGCGTTTTGATCACATATCTTTTTTCTTCTTTCCCTGAGGAATTTCGGACAACTGTTTCTTTAAATTCACTGACTGTAAAGGATTGCCCGGGCGCGCCTTTTTTTGAATCCAGATAAAAGCAAAGTCTGGTTTCCTCGCCGTCTTTAATGAGCCGGACTTTTGCACAATGTATGGATGATGTTGCAGCACCGGAATCTACACGTACCGGAGCCTTGTACCAGCCAAGTTCGGGCAGGTCTACAATGTCAGTGGCTCCAATCAGCTCAGTCTTTTTTTTCATCTGCGTTGAAAAAATGGTGCAATCGTTAAGGACAAATCAAGAAATACCATTTTTGCTCTTACATTTCTTTCGATATGGTAATAAGCAACGTTGACTTCCTGAACCATATTTTCCAGAGCGTCGAAATTAACTGCCTTGGAAAAATTCTGCACGAAAGTAAGTTCTTCCTCCGGAACCCGCAACAACTCGGCAGCTCCCTGGCTCCACACCAGCATATCGCGGAACAATCTTAGGGAATATTCGAAAAGCCCTTTTTGCTTTTCCTTATTCATGGCGTCGAAATTATCAGCAAGTTTTACCAAACTCGCCACGTCGAATTTATAACAATACCTCATCCATTCAGCAAACCATGCTGATCTGTCATCGGAAGTTTCGTTGACAAGGCGCAGTGCTTCTGACAGGTTTCCATCAGACAGATATGTTATCTGATTTGCAATATTCTCATTAACAGATTGTTGCTTTAAAAATGAGCGAACTTCTTCATCAGAAAAAGCCGGAACAGCAACGCGCTGTGTGCGGGAAATAATGGTAGTCAATAACCGGTCCGACTGATCGCTGACCAACAGGAAAAGTGTTTTATAAGGCGGCTCTTCCAGGATTTTCAGCAAGGCATTTGCAGAAGAGGCATTCATAATTTCCGGTTTCCATATTAAGAGAATTTTATATTCACCCTCATAAGATTTAACAGAAAGTTTTTTTAGGATTCCCCGCGCTTCTTCCACAGAAATATTTCCCTGTTTGTTTTCAGCATTGATAAAATCCAGCCACTCCGGAAGAACCCGATAAGGTGTATCAAGCAAAAAACTCCGCCACAAAGGCAAGAAGGCTTCACTCGTATTTCCGTTAACTTTTTTCGATGTGGCAATCGGGAAAATAGAATGGAAATCGGGATGAATCAACTTGCTCATTTTAGCGCAGGAAGCACAAACGCCGCAGGCGTCGTCTTCACTCCGGTTTTCACAATTGATATAGGTAGAAAACGCAAGTGCCAGAGCTAATCCTCCACCTCCGCTCGCCCCATCGAACAGCAGGGCATGAGCCAGATGGCTCGTTTGTACCGAACGTCTGAGTGTTGATTTTATGTGTTCCAGTCCCGGAATATCTTTAAACAGCACAATTGTTTTAGGTTAATCTATATTAAATGTAACTATTTTATCGCTGGCTTTTAGTTTGTTCAAATACTTCACGAAGCATCGCTTCTTCATTATCACCGAACGTAATGCCCCGACGGCTAACAGTATCTTTGGCAACGGCAATGGCCTTTTCAAATCTGTATTCGGTAAATCCTTCGGCATTGCCACCCCAGGAATACGAAGGCACATGTTTCGGCTGGAATCCTGCACCAAATATATTGGCATTTACGCCCACAACCGTTCCGGTATTGAACATGGTGGATATTCCTGCTTTTGAATAATCGCCCATAAAAAGTCCGCAAAAAAGCAGGTCCGTATTTTCCAGTTTTCCGGTAACATAACTATGCAGTTTTACCGTAGTATGGTCATTTTTAAGATTGGAATTATTCGTGTTCGCTCCCAGATTACACCATTCGCCCAGCACAGCATTGCCCAGATAACCGTCGTGTCCTTTGTTGCTATATCCAAAAATCACACTGTTGCTTACTTCTCCCCCCACTTTGCAAAAAGGGCCAATGGAGGTATTGGGCCTGACTTTGGTTCCTTGTGCAAGGACTGAGCTTTCGCCGATAGCAAATGGCCCCTGGATCGTTGAACCCTCCTGTATCGAAGCATTTTTCCCAATATAGATCGGGCCGTTTTCTGCATTCAACACAGCAGCCCTGACAACGGCGCCTTCTTCAATGAAAATATCGTCGGGATTGTAGCAATATGTGAAAGGATCTGTCAATTCTGTCGATTTTCCCGACATACGTATTCTGGCGAAATCCGATTTGATCTGAACACCGTTATTAGAAAATATGTCCCAGATATGACGGATTATGATGACGGATCCGGAAAATACTATTTTGTTAAGACCGGTTATTCCAACCTCCGGATTCCATTTTTTTGAATCGGTTTTCACCGCTAAAATCTCACCGTCACCTGACATCAGGACAGATTCCTCCGTTAATTTTTCAATTGCTTCTACAATTAAAGTGTCTGGACAAAGTCCACCGTTGATATAAATCTGATCGGCTGAATAAACGCAGGGAAAACGTTGGCTTAAATATTTTTCGGTTTGAAAAGAGATTGAAGTTTCCAGCCAGTCATTCCATTTTTCAGCGATTGTCCTGATTCCGCATCGGATTTTTGCAACTGGCCGGGTATAAGTAAAGGGTAATAATTGTAAGCGGATTTTCGGATCGTCGAATAAGATGATACTACGCATAGAGTGTTTAAGTATGTATCATCAAAGTTCGTCCATTTTTTTGGTTCGGGCAAAAAAAGAAAGCAGTCCCGGACAGCTTTCGCTTTGAGACTGCTTTCTGTAAAGCACTTAATCAGTAATAAAAATTAAGCTTCTGCTTCAGTAGTTTCTTTTGTACCGTAACGTTTTCTGAATTTATCAACACGTCCCGCAGTATCAACAAGTACATTTTTACCTGTGTAGAATGGGTGAGACTTAGAAGAAACCTCAACTTTGTATACAGGATAAACTGTTCCATCTTCCCAGGTAATGTTTTCGCTGGTTTCGATTGTCGAGCGTGTAATAAATTTAAAGTCACTGGATAAATCCCAGAATACTACTTCTCTGTAATTGGGATGAATATCATTTTTCATTTGTATATGCAATTATGTGTTTCGATACAATTCTCAAAAAGGATTGCAAAAGTAAAAATTCTTATCTATTAAACCAAGCAAATCGGAGTTATCTTTCTCAATATCTACGCGATAAATATAAAATATTCAAAATCACACCTCACTAATTTGCTTTTGAAGTACTTCAATCCCCTTTTTAGACTGACTATCAAAGTCCTGATAAACGAAACATTCGATCGAAAGCCCACCTTTATATTTGATTTTTTTCAACGCGCTAAGATATGGTCTGAAGTCGTCGCCAGCGACACCCGGCGGTGTGCGATTCTGTTTTTCAGCGATATGGCAGTGAACAATATGTTTTCCGAATTTAATAATCTGGTCAGCAGGTTCGTCTTCTTTTAGCATATGAAAAATGTCGCAAAGCAGCTGAAACGATGGGCTATTAACGGCATCGATTATTTCAACGCCTTCTGAAAGACTGTTTATAAAATTAGTCTCTCCGCGGTTTAAAGGCTCTAATGCAATCGTCACACCATGTTTGTCGGCGAGCGGAGCCATTTTTTTGCTCAACTCGATATGTTGCAATTTTGCTTGGTCACGGTCAAATCCGTCCGGAATAATCCTTGAAGTGCCGCTTCCAAAAACAATATATTTTGAGCCGCATTCTTTTGCCCGTTTCAAAGCTAGATCGGTGCGTTGTAAAATCGCTTCATGATTGGCGTCCGGTCCGAGTGTTTTCAAATCTCCGGGTAACAATATAACATAAGACCTGATAGGAAATTTTTCCTCTTGCAGCTGCTTAAGATTTTTGGCATATTTCAAGTCACCATCTTTTGGAATCAAAAATCCGCCAACAGATTCCTCAATATAAGAGCAGCCATAACTTTTCAGCATTTCAGCTTTTTCATAGGAGGCGTAGACACCAAGTGGCAGCGAAAATTTCACACCGGATTCGTGGGACGCCATGGCTTCTGCGAGCGTTCCTGCCCCCAGTGACAGGCCCGCGTAGATTCCGGCAGACTGCTTCAAAAACTTTCTTCTTGATTGTTGTTCAAAAGGCTGATCCATATCGATGATTTTTTGAAAAGTATAGGTGGAAATAAAAAGGTGAAACGGTAATAGTATGAATACAAAAAGTATAACTAAATGTGAAAAGTTTGCAAATTTTAAAATACTGACAAAAATTATTTAATGGTAATGTATTGAAAATCAGATATTATTATTGTAATTATTTTGAATTTACAAAGGATACCCCGAAAAAAAGTTTACAAATTTTTTAGCTGAATATTTATCAAAATTATTTTTGGTAAACGTATTTAGGTTCTTTTTTGCTAACCGACTTGTTATAAGAATATTAACAATTTGATAATTTGTACTATCCCTGCAAAGCCATTTTTTTACTTAGATTACCGTTTGCAGTTTCGATTAATTTTCAGTTATTTCAAGAAAATATTATCCCTCCCTTCATTCACATTAACATCTAAAATCACTTTCACCTCAGAAAAAGAAATTGACATGTCCATGTACGTAATAAAGCGTGACGGTCGCCGTGAGTCGGTAAAATTCGACAAAGTGACTGCCCGTATTGAGAAACTGAGCTACGGCCTCGATAACAATTATATCCAGCCCATAGAGGTAGCCAAAAAGGTTGTTTCCGGTATCTACGACGGCGTTACAACTGCCGAACTCGATAACCTTGCTGCTGAAACAGCCGCTTCCATGACTACCAAACATCCGGATTATGCTATTCTGGCTGCCCGGATCGCGATCTCAAATCTTCATAAAAACACATTGAAGTCGTTTTCGGCAACAATGAAACGTCTTTATACCTATGTCGATGCTAAAACCGGTGAAAATGCTTCGTTGATTTCAAAGGAAGTTTATGAAGTAATTCGCCAGAATGCATCGCTGCTCGATTCTACCATTATATATGACAGGGATTATGCCTATGATTATTTTGGTTACAAAACCCTTGAAAAATCTTATCTACTTAAAGTTGACGGTAAAATTGTAGAAAGACCCCAACAAATGTTGATGCGCGTTGCTATCGGTATCCACCAGGAAGACGTACAATCGGCGATCGAAACTTATCATTTGTTGTCTGAAAAGTGGTTTACACATGCCACGCCAACATTGTTCAACGCAGGAACACCGAAGCCGCAAATGTCTTCCTGTTTCTTGCTGACCATGAAAGAAGACAGTATTGAAGGGATTTATGATACGCTTAAACAATGTGCGCTTATTTCTCAGTCTGCGGGAGGTATCGGTTTGAGCATACATAATGTACGTGCGACGGGTTCTTATATTAAAGGTACCAATGGAATGTCAAATGGTATCGTGCCAATGCTTCGTGTATTTAATGATACTGCACGTTATGTTGACCAGGGCGGTGGAAAACGTAAAGGTTCTTTTGCAATATATATGGAACCATGGCATGCCGATGTTTTTGATTTCCTTGATCTAAGAAAAAATCATGGTAAAGAAGAGCAGCGCGCACGTGACCTTTTTTATGCGATGTGGATTCCTGATTTGTTCATGAAGCGTGTAGAGGCCAATGATACCTGGTCATTATTCTGTCCGCACGAATGTCCTGGATTGGCAGATACGCATAGTGCAGAATTTGAAAAGCTCTACGAAAAGTATGAGCTAGAGGGAAAGGCAAGAAAAACAATAAAAGCGCAGGATCTTTGGTTTGCCATTTTGGAATCGCAGATAGAAACTGGTACACCTTATATGTTGTATAAAGATCACGCAAACTCAAAATCGAATCAGAAGAACCTGGGAACGATTAAGTCTTCAAACCTTTGTACGGAGATCATGGAGTATACTGCTCCGGATGAAGTTGCGGTTTGTAACCTGGCTTCAATCGCTTTACCGAAGTTTGTGGAAATGCAGGCGGATGGATTTTTCCGTTTTGATCACCAGAAATTATATGAGATCACCAAAGTGATCACACGCAACCTGAACAAAATAATTGACCTGAATTATTATCCCGTTCCGGAAGCTGAAAAAAGTAATAAAAGACACCGTCCGATCGGTATCGGGATACAAGGGTTGGCAGATGCTTTTTGCATGATGCGCATGCCTTTTGATTCTGATGAGGCGCGGCAGTTAAATAAAGATATCTTCGAAACAATTTATTTCGGAGCGATGGAATCCTCCATGGAGCTGGCGAAACTTCACGGGCCTTATGAAACCTGGGAAGGCAGTCCGATATCACAGGGAATCTTCCAGTTTGATATGTGGGGTGTAAAACCAGAAGGTAATCATTGGAATTGGGAAAAGTTGCGTAAAGAAGTTGTTCAGAACGGTGTTCGCAATTCGTTGTTACTGGCGCCAATGCCAACGGCCTCGACAAGCCAGATTTTAGGAAATAATGAGTGTTTCGAACCATTTACGTCTAATATATATGTAAGACGCGTTCTTTCGGGAGAATTTGTTGTTGTTAATAAATATCTTTTGAAAGATCTGGTAAGGCTTGGGCTTTGGAATGAGGACATGAAAAATAATCTTGTTCGTGCCAGTGGCTCTGTTCAGGCCATTCCAAATATTCCTCAGAATATTAAAGATCTATATAAAACGGCCTGGGAAATTAAGCAGCGCAGTATTTTGGATATGTCTGCTGACAGAGGCGCATTTATCTGCCAGTCGCAGTCGCTTAATATTTTCCTTGAAGAACCGAATTTTGGAAAACTTACTTCGATGCATTTTCATGCCTGGAAGAGTGGCCTGAAAACTGGTATGTATTATTTACGTACGCGCGCAGCTTCTGCTCCTGTTCAATTTACGTTGGGCAAACAAGCGGAAGCGCAGATTGAGCCAGTTACAGAATTGGTTGCTGAGAAAGAATTAAATTACATTCAATACGCAGAAGATCATACCAAACCGGTCACGCCACGTGATAGTCGTGCAGACATGCAATGTTCGCTCGATGATCCGGAAGGATGTGAGGCTTGCGGAAGCTGAGGTTTTAGCGTTTGACTTATTTAAGAATAGCCCTTGCTGAAAAGTGAGGGCTATTTTTGTAATGGCGTTTTGTGCTCACGGCCGTTAAATCAATCGCTTTTGTAACTGTTAATATATTTTAGTTTATTGCGAAAGTTATTTTTTATCGCTGATAAATACAGTCTTGCTCAACCTTTTGAAAAATGAAATGAAACTTGTTCAATTCATTTTACACACATTATGAAACTATTGCTCCAAAACCTGACAAAACTTACCAGATTACCTGATTCAGAACTTATACCATTGCTCCCCTATTTTGAGCCGATGACAACGGTTGCCGATACCGCACTTCTCTCACCAGGTGAAGTAGCATCAAGCGTATGGTTTATCGGCAGCGGCGTACTGAGGGCATTTCATATTGTTGAACAGCGGAAACGTTCGCAAGTTCAGGAAAAGCTGGTGAGAGAGATCACCAATTGGATCGTTCCGTCAGGTGGATTTCTTACCGATATCCGTAGTTTTATCTATCAAACGCCTGCAAATTATTTTGTTGAAACATTGGAAGCGTGCAGGTTGTACAGTTTATCCTTTAACAATTACCTGATCCTTCAATCTTCGCACCCCGAAATCGCCAGGGCCGTTTTTGAAAATACACTGGTCATGGCCGACATGCGCGTGCAAATGTGTAATCTCCGTGACCCTCAAAGCCGTCTTGAAATGTTTGAGAAAATGTATCCTGGTTTGAAAGGTCATTTGTCGGTGAATATTCAGGCATCCTATCTGAATATTGATCCCACTACGTTAAGTCGTTTACGTAGCAAAAGAAGTAGAAACAATTCTTAGTTTTTTATGTTTCGTGTAGTAGCAATTTTTGATTCAAATCGAAACACTTTCTGATTTGAGTCTGATTTTATTTTTAACCAGTATCCTACATTTGCAAACGAACGCACCTGCAACAGGTTTGAAAGCCAGGAAAGCTAGATGTTTAAGTTGAGTTTAGATCATTTGTTTTAAGTAAAATAACTGAAAATCAGTTTAATAATAATTGATTTTATCCTAAATTTATTTACCATCTCATCTTGCTACGAAAAGGGACAAAATCCTGTACTCATTACTGACGTTTTTCGAATTATCTTCAAAAACATAACTAATATTTCAACGGTAGTACATGATTAGAGAGACTATTATTTTCTTAATGCTGCTGGTTGTTATGGGTTGCAAAGAGACCGATCTCAATCTTGATATCCCGTATTCAGGTGATAAGCTGGTTTTATGGGGTAAACTCAAAGCGGGATCTCCCATACGAATACAAGTAACCAGAACCTTCAATCCTGTTGGATCTATACCGGAGGACGTCACCGTTTCGGATGCAAGAGTGGAATTAATATTGGATGGTAAGGAATCCATTGAACTTTCTTCATTGACAAGCGAGAAAGGTATTTATGTGTCTGATCACATAATAGAGGCGGGAGTCACCTATATTGTAAAAGCTTCGGCTCCGCTATTACCGGTTGCCGAATCAGCACCTGTACTGGTTCCATTGGATGTACCGGATGTTGATGTAGCACGAATCCGCGATGTGCCTGGTGAAATCAACCACCAGACGCGCCAGGATTTAGTAAGTCTATACTTTACAGAGCAGCAGTCTGAGGTAGAAAGCTATTACACACTTACATTTTTATCTTACTTTGATAAGGATACCGTTTCGGCTAGTCCGTATGGTGCCACGGACAATATACCTGCCAAGGAAGAAGATTGCCATACCTGGGCAACAGAAAAAATATCGACCTATTACAGTGAGGCTGCGGGACTTACATTCGACCTTTCCGCACGGGTCTTTTTGATGAAAAGTAAATGCTTACCGGAACGTAAGACCCCTATAAAATTCTATATTGAGACAAGCAAGGGAAATTTTGACACTCCTCAGTGGGCATCTAAGGTTACCATGCGCGTGGAAGTTGTTACAAAAGAGGCATTTGATTATGCCAAAATAGAATATGATCAACCCGAGGGCGTTGACCTTTTGGTGCTTCCTCCCCAAAGAGCTTTGACCAATATCAAAAATGGTTACGGGCTCATTTTTGCTTCCAACGAAAAGGTGATCGAAATACCATGACAAAATACTTAGTAATTGCCTTTTTCCTGTTAACGAGCGTACAAATAGCCTTTTCTCAAAAATTAATTATCAGTGGAACCGTGCGCGATGCCGCAAACGGAGAACTGCTCGTAGGCGCCACCGTGCGGGACAGTCTGTCGCAAACGGGCGTGCAGACAAATGCATACGGATTTTTCAGTCTTGAAATTCCTACGCATAGCCACGCTCTTAAAGTCAGTTTTGTTGGCTATGCGCCTCTATACATCAAGGATTTTGTCCAACACAAGTTCCCCTTGGATATCAAGTTAAAGCAGGACAACCTTCTGAAAGAGGTGACTGTGAAAGAAATCAAAAATATGGATGCGCCTATTGGAAGTTTATCGATTCCGATGGACAAAATAAAATCAATGCCTGCGCTTTTGGGTGAGGTGGACGTACTGAAGGCGTTAAGTTTTACACCGGGCGTTTCCACCGGAACGGAAGGTAGTGCCGGCCTGTATATCCGGGGAGGAACACCGGATCAAAATTTGATCTTACTGGATGAAGTCCCTGTTTACAATGTCACGCATCTGGGGGGATTCTTTTCGGTTTTTAATCCAAATTCATTGAAATCGGTAGATTTATACAAAGGCGCATTTCCTGCCCGGTATGGAGGCAGGCTCGCCTCAGTGATAGACCTGACGATGAAAGATGGGAACAACCAGAAATTCGGCGGGGAAGCAGGAATAGGCCTGCTCAACCAAAGTCTGACATTGGAAGGGCCGATCGTTAAAAACAAGGCTTCATTTATTGTATCGGGGCGAGTTTCTACACTGGGACTTTCTTCCTTATTACAGCCTAAGAAAACAAGCGGATATGGTGAATACCGAAAGTATCGTTTTTATGACCTGAACGCAAAATTTAATTATCAAATCAACAAAACGGATCAAGTTTACGTAAGTCTTTACAATGGTTTTGACAGATTCACCTACGGGGAATGGAGTGCTATAAACGGGAGGTCAACGGAAACCTCACTGGGTAACAACTGGGGAAACACGACCGCAACCCTGAGGTATAGCAAAGTATTCTCTCAAAAACTTTTTGCAAGGTTCATTTTGCTCTATTCCAAGTACACCAGCGAGCTGGCCAATAACTTCGAAGACCTCAATGTGGACGCGGAACCCGTGAAACTTTATCGGAACACCAACGCGGGGGTAACGGATTTAGGTACTAAAGTTCAGTTTGACTATTTCCTTTCCAATCGTGCGAATCTGAAGTTTGGCCTGGACCTCACCAGGCATTCTTTTAGTCCGTTTGTTACAAATAGCAATTACAGTGGATCACAGCTTGAGACCGGAAAGGGAAGGCTCCCCGCAACGCAGCTGGACTTTCACGTGGATGCTAATATCAGCCTAACGGACAGGTTGCACTTTAATCCCGGTCTTCGCTATAGTACGTATTATGTCAATAACCGGACTTTTTTAAATCCGGAACCACGCCTGGGATTAAACTGGTCGCTTCCGGCCAACTGGGCACTCAAGGGCGGCTATGCCGTCATGAATCAATACGTTCATCTACTTACCAACAACGGTTTTGGCTTTGGTTATGATGCCTGGCTTCCTTCCACAGGTAAGGTAGTTCCTTCGCGAAGCGCGCAATTGTCAGTCGGTGTGTATAAGACTTTTCCTGAGGGAGGTCTGGAACTGTCCTTGGAAGCTTATTCAAAAAAGATGAAAAACCTGATCGATTATCCGGACGGTACCAATTTTTCGGGCCTGCTTGCAGATTCCTGGGATGACATTGTCATCAAAAACGGTGTGGGGCGTGTGAAAGGAATTGAATTGATGTTGAGTAAAAAGGCTGGCAAATTAAATGGATGGGTCTCCTATACCTTATCAAAATCGGAACGAAAGTTTTCGGAAATCAATGATGCCGAGTGGTACCCAATGAAGTATGACAGACGGCACAATGTAGCGATAACCGCAAACTACGAGCTTGGTAAAAAATGGAAGTTAAGTGCCAGTTTTATTTACCAGACCGGACATGCCGTTACTTTGCCGGAAGCGGCCTTTATTACTGAAAATAGTGACGGCCCCAGATTTATATATGATAAAAGAAACAACGGAAGAATGCCTGCATTTCACCGGCTGGACATTGGCGCTAGTAAATCCTTAGTAACGCCCCATAAACGTAATGCGGAATTACGCCTGGGCTTGTACAATGCTTATAACAGGAACAACCCACTGTATCTGGATATGAAGACTGAACGGAATCTGAATGTGCCGACACGAATTGTTGTAAAGCAGGTTTCATTCTTCCCAATATTGCCTTATATCGGCTACACACTCAAATTTTAACATAATATCATCCATATTGACTATGAAACAAATATCTCTTTTCTTTCTTACCGCTCTTCTGATGTTTTCCACCAATTTGTTTGCACAGCAGGGCGGTGATTCCAGTCAGATTGATGGATCAACACACATTCCTACTTATAAGACCTTAAAAAAAGGAGCTTTGACTTTTTCGTTGAATGGTTCTGCGAATAATGACAGGCATTTAGCGGGCTGGTCTTTGACGCCCCAGGCGGGTTATCTGGTCGCTGATCGGCTCGTTGTTGGGCTTCAGTTGTCTGTGGCCAATCGATTTTCCAAGCAGAGAAGTAGCTGGTCAATTTTGAAACGTGGTGGTGTTAGGGAATATGCCGTTACACCAGAGGTATATGCCCGTTATTATGTGCTTCCGTTTCGGTTAACGCCGTTTGTACAATTGTCATCTGGGTATAACATTGGCGAACTTTCATTTACAGATGGATTTTTAGGGAGCAAAGTTTCAATTAGTACGAACAATTACGTTATGTTCGGAGCACTCGGACTAAGTTGTAGAGTTGGTAAGTATATGGCATTACAGGCTCAATATAATTTGCCGTTAATTGTAGACAAGCAAAAGAATGATATGATCAGAGGCAACCGTTTTCGTTTGGGATTATCCTTTTATTTCAGATAATATCTGTCAAAAAAACTGATTTGGGTAGGTTTAAAACATTTTAGGAGAGGCCCTTGCTGAAAAGTGAGGGCTTTTTTATGATGAAACTATTTTAGTGGAAAGTAATTTATTTTTTGTTATTGCAGATATACTGTCGCCGGGTCTGGTTTGCATTAGAAAGTAAGTTGGAAAGATTACAATCTAGCCATGCCGGCTCCATTTTGAAAATTTATACATGTTATTGAGGGAATCAAAAGTTGACCATAGATTTATGAAAACATATATCACAGTTCTTAGAGCAGTTCTTATGCTCACGACGATTAGCTCATTGGCACTTGGAGTTTTGTTCGCCTATCAGCATTGGGCTGGAAGTAACAATTTGTTATGGATTGGTTTGTTGCTTTTCATGATCATGGTTGGAGATCATTATTTAAGCAAGAGAACTTTTCTTAAACGCAAGAGTGATTCAGGTGATCAGGATTAGTTAAGTTCGAGTTGTTGTTGTGCTCTCATCACATGATTAATGGAATCGACTTGCATTATTTTAGGTATGTTCTGGTCATTTTAACGATACTAATTCCTGGCTCGCTCAGAGCTCACTGTTTCTAGCCATGAAGGACATCTGCAATTGTGCAGTGCTCCCTCAGTGCTCCCTTTTCCTAATCAGAAACAAATCCCGAAATTTTCCGGCACTTGGGAGCCACCTGTGAACAATCCTTAAACCTC
>NZ_JBXHAS010000004.1:0-518148 GCF_056895235.1 Dyadobacter sp. HNCC25DJ186 | reverse complement strand
CGCAAAAGTCCAATTGAGCTTTTTATAAAGGCTTAGAAATATCTTTTTAGGAGTAATATTCTATTTCTCGCCATTATCAAATAGTTCGTGCAGTTTTTGTTGTAATAGCTTTTTGTCAGGTAATTGTGTTTTATACTCTGAAACCATTGTTGGAGAGAGGCTTCTGCTTAGTGCATATTCGACGACCTCACTGTCTTTGTCCTTACACAACAAAACGCCGATACTCGGATTTTCATTCGGTTTCTTTACATCGCGGTCTAACGCTTCTAAATAAAAGTTCAGTTGTCCCAAATGGTCGGGTTTGAATTTGTCGGTTTTGAGTTCAAAAGCAACCAAACATTGCAGTCCACGATGATAGAAAAGCAAGTCAATGTAAAAATCGCTGTTTCCAACTTGTAATTTGTATTCTTCGCCTATAAACAAGAAGTCTTTGCCAAGTTCAAGTATGAAGTTCTTCATTTGTCTTACCAGTCCACTTTGCAAATCATTTTCGCTATGTGGCTCAGGTAAGTTTAAAAACTCAAATACGTAGCTGTCTTTGAAAGTATTTGAGAAGGAGGGTTTATTTTCTCTCAGCACTGCTGAGAGTTTTGAGTTTCCAATCATTGTACGCTCGAAAAGGCTGGCGGAAATTTGTCGGTCGAGTTCTCGAAAGCTAAAATTTTCTTGTTTAGCTAGTTTTAAATAAAATTCTCGCTCTTCAACCGTGTTGCATCTAGAGAAGATAGCCAAATTGTGTGACCAACTTATTTCTCTCAACAGTGTTGAGAGTTTTGGAAAGTCTCTGTACGTTTCGAAAAACTGCTTCATTCTCCAAATATTTTTATCGGAGAAACCTTTTATTTCGGGTTCATTTTGTTGAATATGTTTTGCTAATTCGGTTACCACCGAATCGCCCCATTCAGCCTGTTCAATCTTTTTACTTATATATTCACCAATATTCCAATAAAGGTTAATCATTTCAGCATTTACGGCTCTAATTGCATTCGTCCGGGAATGTTTAATGAGTTGAATAATGTCCGTAAATCGATTGTCCATGTATATGTTCGTATGTTACGAATTTATATTCTTTAGTCTTTTGGAAATGTTTTTCTGCGATTACAGCAAATGAACATTTATTGCAGAAGGTTTAGTATTAGTTTTCTGTTTTCCGGTACAGAAGTTAAATATCATCATCTTCTTTTCGATAGCCTTCGTAATAATACGATTGTTCTATGCCTTTAAAAATAATTTCCCGGTTATCAATTTAGTCGGTCAGATTAGCCAAAAGCAAAGTTCTTAATTCCAGATCGTTAATTGGACTGCGTTCCAGGGCTTGCAGGTAAAGTGTTTTATCCACAAATTGCCAGTTCACTACTTTTTTCAAATTGTTTTTTATTATCAAATCCAGCCAAGCATCGTCCTGCCATTTCCTTCCATAAAAGGGTGAGCGATATTCATTTCCACATATTTAGAAATAATTTCTTCAAATGTGTTTTCAGGCATTGATTCAATTTTTACCAAAATTTCATTCAAATACAAAGCTGACACAAATCTGAATCCGCCTTTTGAGGTATTTTGAGTGCGTATTTTCCCGGCAAAGTCATAAAGTCCTTGGAACAGATATTGGTGTATCTGCTGTAAGCCTTTTATTGTTCCGGTTTTTATTTTTTTGATATCACCGGATTCAAATAAATTGAAGGCATTTTCGAGGCTTTTTTTGTCGATGTTTTTCAAGTTTAGATTGTAATCGTGCTTGATTTTGTTTCAGTATTAAGTCACTTGCAAATCTTCAATGCTTATTCGCAATTTGTGTGTCTTTATTTAATGCTAAAATAAGTTGTGTCAGATTTTAGAAGTTTTTGTGAAAAATCAACATTTGAATCTAATCCATTAATTTTTGAAGCTTGTTTTTCTATTTTTTCTTTGTCGAAATTTTCATCAAATAATAATTCATAATTTAACTTGAAAAGTTGTGAAGTTTTTTTTGTCTTGTACATACCCAAATATGAAGTTTTACCTCCTTCAACTTTAATTTGATTAAACGTTGAATTATCATAATAACCAATTTTTCCAGAGCCTGTTTTTATTACTAGTTCGATAACTTTGTAATTTCCAGTGGGTAAATTTTTAATGGTTATTAGTGAATTAAATGAAGTGGGAGATTTTCCGGTAAACTCTACTCCTGTATTAGTATTAATAATTTTCATTTTCCCTCCAAACCCAGATTCATTAAATGATGAAAATTTTAGATTAAATATTAGTGCTCCAGAATCAACATTGTTTGTCTGAGAAAAAGCCAGCACACTTTGAAGTATAAGTATAGCAAGTATTACTATCGATTTTATTTTCATATTTAAAAATCCAAATTTTATTTCAGGATTTCACTTAGTTCTCTCACCACTGGTGAGAGTTTTGGAAAGTCTCTGTATGTTTCAAAAAACCGCTTCATTCTCCAAATATTTTTATCGGAGAAACCTTTTATTTCGGATTCATTTTGTTGAATATGTTTTGCTAGTTCGGTTACCACCGAATCACCTCATTCAGCTTGGTCAATCTTTTTACTTATATATTCACCAATATTCCAATAAAGGTTATTCATTTCAGCATTTACGGCTCTAATTGCATTCGTCCGGGAATGTTTAATGAGTTGAATAATGTCCGTAAATCGATTGTCCATGTATATGTTTGTATGCTAGGAATTGATGTTATTAGTCTTATTTGTTTGTGGGAGCCATTTCTCTGCGATTACTGCTAACGTTTGTGTTTCTGCAGTGGTGCCTTTTCGAAGCCGCGTCCTGTCCCACGAAACTAAACGTTGAACGAAGTTAAAACGTTAAATTAACCCCTCACGGCACTATTGCAGAAACATGCTGTTGGCAGCTGGCGCGTCACTCGTGTTAGTTCAACAAGTCCTTTACTTTAATCAATTTTTGTCCAACACCTTCATATAGGTCAAGGTCACCGGGGTCGTCAAACCAATGAATAAAGACGTCAACAACCATTTTTTTTATTTCTTCTTCAGTGTCGTACTTTTTAATTTTTGCTAATATGTCCATCACCTCCATATCATATTCCTCAGGTCCACACCAGTCAACAAGTCCCTTTGGGTCTATGTCGTTTATTATCTGTCGCGTAGCCTGAAATGCATCTTTATATTTTTCTTTAAGATGTTTCCTTTCTTCTCTGTCCATCGGTCATTTTTGTCGTTAGCGCTTGCTGCCAACGGACAGGGCTTTGCGCAGGTGTGGTATTAGAATTCCGTCCGCCCGGGCCGCTGCTGATTGAAAATATTTTGATGAAGTCTAGAACAAAAGTTCAGCGATGTTTGTCAAGCCCGAACCATTGCCTGGCTTTGCAATTAGTTGAAGTTTGTTTGTCAAGCCACACTTGAGCAAAACCTCATGTTAGCGGTAGTTACGTTCCTAGAAAGCCATTAACTCTTCCTTCAAGTAACAAGAAAATGAAGCGACCCAAGAGACTTGTTAAGATTCCGTATAATAAAACCCTTTGAAACCTTCTGTTACGATTTTCACTTACAAAGTAAACGTAAGGAAAGAGCCAACGTAAGTATGTTTTTAATGGGAAGCTTAGAATTATAAAGACAACCCCTAGATAAGTTTGGGAGATTTTAAACTCAGTTAGTTTATTCTTTAAAAGGTCAAGTGATACAAAATATAAAATGCAACATATTGCTATAGAAATATGGATTCCATACTTATGCGCTATTTCATGATAATTTCTTCTTTTTTTGAAGAATGAGTTTACTTCCTCAGTTAAGCCATTAGTTATTATTCGGTCATTTGTTTCTATAATAATTTTCGAAAAAGTTGTTCCTATTGGATTAATTTCTTTTGAACTTAATGATATCGTAATATCAATTTCATTCGCTTGAATATTTATGTCGATAAGTTGCAACCCTTCCTTGAAATTCAAAAATTCAGGAAAATCGTCATGCTTAAATGTTTCACTGTAATTATTACCATAAAAAGAGACTTTGGGGTCAATATTCTTAAACTTTTTTTCAGTTAAATATTCTACAAGCCTTTTAACTAAATGTCTTAAGTCATTATATGCAATGGTAACTGCAGGAATGTTTGTCGTCGTTGTTGCTTTCATTTTATTTAGCTCTGGGAAGTTGAAGAGTAATTACCGCTAACGTTTCGGGGCTTTGCGATGGTGGGGCAATAGAAGCACAAATCTTTAATTTTGCACAAAAGCTCAATCGAAGAAATACTGTTGAACTTTGCAGTTTCGCCCCACTATTGCAAAACCCTTGTTACAGGCAGTTTTTTATCATTTCAATTTCGGTAATCTTTATCACTTTTGTGTTAATTTTTAGTTTGTCATACGTTTTTTCTGCTTTGTACTTGCATCTATCATCGTTGGTAATAAAGTAGTCAAAATGAGAAGCATAAAAAGTATGTAAAGCGTCATCAAACATATTGTTATAGTGTCCATCACTTTTATAACCAGCAAGGTCATACTTAGAAAAAACTTCTATAACCTTTGAATACATAGTGTTATCACTTGTGTTATTGTTTGGTGTATAAGCGTCAAAAATATCCGTCAATTCGAGATGTTTTGGTATGTCCTTAAAGTTTGCGTTTACAGACTTTATTAATTCTTTGTTGTTTTTGATTTTATTTAATCCAGTCAGTAAATAAGTTCTGAATGATTTATAAAGCCCATAGTCTGATTTCAATCGAGATTGGAAATTGTAAATATCTGATTGTAATGCGTATTGATTGTTATGAACTTTTGAAAGTGGAAACATTATTCCAAACATTGGTTCAACATATCCTTTCTTGAATTCTGGTGGCAATGGAATAAGCTTGTATAAATCTAATGCTTTTTGCATAAAAGGTTCGTCATCAAATAGATTGTCATATGAGTCGGGTTCAAATTCCCATTCTTTAACTTTCTCATTAAAAAAGTCGAATATATTTCTATAATGCCATTGTGCTTCTTTTCCTCCCCAATATTGGCAAATACAAAGATTATCTGTAAATGATTGAATGCTTTTTAAATGTCCATATATGTAACTTGGATTTTTTTGATATCCTCGAAATAAGTCGTTAAGATGTGCATTAGAATATGCTGTCAAAATATGTTTGTCTCTAAGCAACGAAAAAAGCGTCTGATAAAATGATTTTTCAGGCTCATCTAACTTGTCAATTTTTTCAAGTCTGTCAAAAATATTTAGGTCTATATACGCTTTCATTTAAAATTGGCTGTAACTCCTTAATATGCGAAAGTTTTGTCGTACTTTTTGTATTTAATTAAATAATTACAAGATTTTACAGGATTAATATGGTTTTAATGGTAGATAATGAACCGCCTCACCCCTTCGACAACTCCTCCGACCTCTTCTCCGCAGCCAAAATCCCCCCAATCAAAGCCCCATCCAAATTCCCCGCTTCAAATTGTTTCAAAGCAGCTTCCGTAGTTCCGCCTTTTGAAGCAACCGCTTTGATCAGTTCGTCCAGCGATTTGTCGGCTGTGTTAATTAAATGGAAAGAACCTAGCATGGTTTGTTTAACCAAAAGCGCGGCTACGGATTCTTCGAAGCCCATTTTCTTTCCTGCTTCGATCATCGCTTTTACTACGTAGAAAAAATACGCTGGTCCGCTGCCGCTTAATGCGGTTACGGCGTTTAATTGTTCTTCTTCTTCCAAAAACACAGAACGGCCCGTTGCGTTGATCAGGTTTTCGACTTTACGAAGTTGGGTCATATCAACTTCCGGTGAAGCGGTATACGCAGTAATACCCATTCCAAGCATGGCTGGTGTATTTGGCATGGCGCGGATCACGGCTTTATGATCCAGTACAGTTTGAATATTGGCAATGGTGACACCGGCCATAATGGATAATACGACCTGTTTTGGCGTGATCACTGCGCGTAAAGATTCCTGAACCGAAGCGAAATCCTGTGGTTTTACGGATAAAATGATCAGATCATACGTTCCGATTTGCGGTCCTATCGAACCGGTGATTACGCCGGGCTGAAAGCTGCTAAGCTTTTCCATGCGGTCGTCACTTTTTTCAACCAGTAAAAAATCTTCTTTTTTGACAAGATCAAATTTCAGGAATGCGCGGGCGAAGGCAAGTCCCATGTTTCCGCAGCCAATGATTGCAATTTTCATTTTTATAAAAGTATTTGGTATTAAATTCAGGGTACAAAGAAAATTTGGGAAAACATATACCGGAGAATAATCCCCGGATGATGCATTAGCCACGACGAATTACGCAACTTTTGGTTGAATATCATAGGGCTTTCGGCAGTCAGCTTTCGGCCGTCAAACAATGAAAGAGCGACTTTTTGGCCGACAGCCGATAGCCGACCGTCGATTTCGTAGTTTATCTTCTTACCTTCGGGTTCAAATTCGAAAAAATTGTATTTAATAAAATAGAATCACAGGAAATTCTGCAAAAATAAATTCTTGTGGAGATATATTTTGAAAAATACGTATTATACATTTTTTTAGAGCTAGCAAGATTCATTGCTGCCAAATTATCATAGATTATTGTAATTCTCCAACTATGGCTATAAAAGTTGCTATTTCACACAAGACCAAGTACAAGTTTGATAGGAGTGTTGCATTGTCACCGCATGTTTTCAGATTACGTCCTGCGCCGCATTCGCGTACGGCCATAGAAGGATATTCGTTTAAGATCACGCCCGAAAACCATTTTATAAACTGGCAGCAGGATCCTTTTGGTAATTATCAGGCAAGGGTGGTTTTTCCTGAAAAGGCAACAGAGCTGAGTATTGAGGTTGAAGTAATTGCGAAATTACAGGTGATTAACCCTTTTGATTTCTTTGTTGAGGAGTATGCCGAGAATTTCCCGTTTGCTTATGAAGAAGGTTTAAGGAAAGAACTTGGTCCTTACCTCGAACCAAGGGAATCCGGCCCGAAGCTGATGGAGTGGATTGAAGAAAATAAACCTGCAAATGGCACCAAGATCGTTGACTTTCTTGTCCATGTAAACCAACGCGTTTTTAATTCCATTGGCTATAATATCCGTATGGAAGTGGGTGTGCAGACTTGCGAAGATACACTGACGACCCGGAGTGGCTCATGCCGGGATTCGGCATGGATGCTTGTTCAGTTTTTAAGACATTTAGGCATTGCCGCAAGATTTGTTTCCGGTTACCTTGTTCAGCTTGCTTCTGATATTAAATCATTGGATGGCCCGTCTGGTCCGGAAGAAGATTTTACAGATTTGCATGCATGGGCTGAGGCTTATGTTCCCGGTGCGGGCTGGATCGGACTGGATGCTACATCCGGACTTTTAGCCGGTGAGGGTCATATTCCACTTTGCTGTACGCCTGATTATGCCAGTGCCGCGCCGGTTTCCGGAGCGACGGACAGGTGCGAGGTAGCTTTCGAATTTGATAACAGCGTTTTCCGTATCCACGAGGATCCGCGGGTAACGAAGCCATATACCGAAGAGCAATGGAATAAAATCATGCAGGTTGGCCACGATGTGGAAAAAGATTTGCAGGAAGGTGATGTGCGGATGACCATGGGTGGAGAACCAACTTTCATTTCCATCGACGATTTTGAAGGTGCTGAATGGAACACCGCTGCGGATGGTCCGTTAAAAAGACAACTTGCTTATGATCTTGCATTACGATTGAAAAACCGTTTTGCACATGGTGGTTTGCTTCACTTCGGACAAGGAAAATGGTATCCGGGCGAATTATTTCCGCGATGGCAATATGCGCTTTATTGGAGAAATGATGGTTTGCCGATGTGGAAAAACGATGCGCTGGTCGCGAAAGAAGGTGAGACAAAATACACTTTCCGTGACGCTGAAATTTTCATAACCGAGCTTACAAAATATTTAGGCATCGATACCAATAATATCACGCCGGCTTATGAAGATCCGGTTTATTGGGCGATGGAAGAAGGGAAATTACCTGTCAATATTGATCCGTTACAGGTTAATCTCAAAGATTCCATTGAAAGAAGAACACTAGCCCAGTTACTGCAAAAAGGCCTGAACAATCCAACCGGGTATGTTTTGCCTTTGAAATATAACGTAAAAGACGAAAACTGGTCGAGCTGTGCCTGGGAATTCCGTCGTAAAAACTGTTTCCTGATTCCGGGAAATTCAGCGATCGGTTTCAGACTGCCGCTTGATTCCTTGCCGGAAGTTGCAAAAGATAAAAGAGATCAGCCGATTGAACGCAGTCCGTTTGAGGATCTGCCACCGTTGGGAGAATATAAATCAGTTGTAGAGGCAAGATATGGAACGGTTTCACCGGCTTATGTTGCGCCGGACAATAAGATAATTGAAGATGAGGAAGATGATAAAAAAGTAAAGAGAGAAAAAGCGGCAGAACAAGCCTTGCTTTTTGAAGTTCCGATCATCAAAACGGCGCTTTGCGTAGAAGAACGTGATGGAATTATTTACGTTTATCTGCCTCCAACGGATTATCTGGAACATTATCTGGATCTGATGGCATCCATCGAGGCGACTGCTGAAAAACTGCAAATGCCGATCCGGATTGAAGGATATCCTTCGCCTTCTGATCATCGCGTACAAAAATTAATCGTTACACCAGATCCAGGTGTCATAGAAGTCAATATCCATCCGGCAAAAAACTGGACGGAACTGGTGGATAATATCAGTGCATTGTACGAGGAAGCGTTCTTCTCTCGTTTGGGTACTGACAAATTCATGGTGGATGGCCGCCATACCGGAACGGGTGGAGGGAATCACGTGACAATTGGTGGAGCAAAACCTGCTGATAGTCCGATCCTGCGACGGCCCGATTTGCTGAGAAGTTTGATAACGTATTGGCAGCATCATCCGGCACTGAGTTATTTGTTTGCCGGTCCGTTTATTGGCCCGACAAGTCAGGCGCCGCGTATTGATGAAGGTCGGGATGAAAAATTATATGAGGTTGAAATAGCATTTGAACAAATTCCGGATGGTGAAGAAATTCCGTTCTGGATGGTCGACCGGATTTTCAGGAATTTATTGGTAGATATTACCGGTAATACCCACCGCTCGGAATTCTGTATGGATAAATTGTATTCTCCGGATTCTTCAACGGGTCGACTGGGTATTCTTGAATTCCGTGCCTTTGATATGCCGCCGCACAAACACATGAATTTAGTGCAAACGCTGCTGGTTCGTGCGCTGATCGCTAAATTCTGGAAACAACCTTACAAACATAAATTAATCCGTTGGGGTACCGAATTACACGACCGTTTCCTGTTACCACATTTTGCTTACATGGATATGGTTGATGTGGTGAACGATCTGAAAGACGCCGGTTATAACTTTGACATTTCCTGGTTTGATCCATTCTTTGAGTTCCGTTTTCCGTTTTATGGTGGCATTACGGTTGATAATATACAGCTTGAAATCCGCCTGGGAATTGAACCCTGGCATGTTTTGGGAGAAGAATTAACCAACTCGGGAACTTCCCGTTTTGTGGATTCATCTCTGGAACGGGTTCAGGTGAAAGTGAGCGGATTTATAGAAGGCCGCCATATTCTGGTTTGTAACAGCTGTCGTGTACCGCTGAGAAGTTCCGGGATTAAGGGAGAATTTGTGGCTGGTATACGTTACAAGGCATGGAATCCGCCGTCCGCATTACATCCAACCATCGGAGCGGATGCGCCACTAGTTTTTGATATTGTGGATACCTGGAATAACCGTATTTTGGGTGGTTGTACTTATTTTGTTGCGCATCCGGGCGGTCGCAGTTTTGATACGCATCCTGTAAATAGTTTCGAAGCCGAATCAAGAAAGATCAGTTTGTTCCAGGGTTTTGGTCATACGCCTTCTTTTGGTCAGGAAGTTCCTATTATGGACAAGTCATCACCAGCCGTTTCCCGTTTTGTTGCTGAAACGAAAAAAGACCTCAGAAGTGATACGCCGGTTGAATTAATTGATCCGGAATATCCGAACACACTCGATTTGAGAAAATACTGGAAAGCGAAATAATTCGCGCCCTGTGATAAATTATTTAGTTGAATTATTATGCTTACTGAAGCTTCCGTGAATCTTTTACAATCGTATCGCAGCGGGTTAAACTCGTATGATGAAATTCTGGATGTAAAAGGTCGTGTGAAACCACACTGGCAGGCCCTTTTTGCCACGCTGGAAAAGCTTGGCATTGATGAATTAAAAACGAGGAATCAGGAAATTATTGATAAACTACGTGAAAACGGGGTTACCTATAATGTTTACGATGGCGTCGACGGACTAAACCGTCCATGGCAACTGGATCCGATTCCTTTTTTGATTGAACAAAAAGAGTGGAATACCATAGCAAAAGGCTTGCAGCAAAGAGCCCTTTTGCTTGATTTGATACTTCGGGATATTTATGGGCCAAGAAATCTGGTCAGGGACGCGATCATTCCGGCAGAACTTGTTTTTGATAATGTAGGATTTTCCCGTCCCTGTGCCGATTTGATACTTCCGGCTCCAAACCAATTGGTGCTTTACGCCGCTGATATGGCGCGCGGCCCGGACGGACAAATGTGGATTGTGGATAACCGCACCCAGGCTCCTTCCGGCTCCGGTTATACGCTGGAAAACCGTGTGGTGATGAGTAAGCTGCTTCCCGAGCTTGCCGATGGCATGTACGTGAGCAAATTATCGCCGTTTTTTAACAGTATTCAAAGTACCGTTTCGCAATTATCCGGCAAAACAAAAGAAGCACCGAACATTGTCTATTTGACTCCCGGACCCAATAATGAATCCTATTTTGAGCACGCTTATCTGGCGTCCTATCTGGGATACACTTTGGCGCAGGGAGACGATTTGCTCGTTCGCGATGGGTATGTCTGGCTCAAATCCATTGAAGGTTTGCAGCGTGTTGATGTCATTATCCGCCGTATCGATGACGACTGGTGTGATCCGCTTGAACTTCGTGAAGATTCTCGTCTCGGAGTTCCGGGCTTGCTTCATGCGATACGTAAAGGAAATGTAAAAGTGCTGAATCCGCCGGGGACAAGCGTTTTAGAAAACCATGCGTTTCTGGCTTTCATGCATAACATTTGCCGATACTTTTTGGGGGAAGATCTGATTATGCCGTCAGTTGCAACCTGGTGGTGCGGGCAGCCGAAAGAGCTGAATTTTGTTTTAAACAATATTGACAAACTGATCATTAAAAAAGCAAACCGGAAATCGAAATTCCGGTCGGTTTATGGTCGTCTGCTTACACCGAAAGATAAAGAAGATCTGAAAAAGGCGCTTATCCAGCGTCCTCATGAATATATTGCACAGGAAGAAGTTAGTCTGAGTACTACGCCTTCGCTTGTTAATGGTTTGATCGAACCACGTTATGCAGCCATTCGTGCATTTCTGGTTTCTGATGAAAAAGGATACCATGTGATGCAGGGCGGTCTTACGCGCAGTTCGCCTGTAAAAGATCGTTTTGTTATTTCTAATCAGTATGGCGGATTATCAAAGGATACCTGGATTGTTTCTGATAAAACAGATCAGACTCAGGAAAAAATAATTCTTCCGGTCACACCATCTTATAAAAAACAGGTTTCCGTACCAAGCCGGAGTGCAGAGAATCTTTTCTGGGTGGGGCGTTATTGTGAGCGGACGATGGCCGTTACCAAGTTTATGAATATCGTGATCAATGTGCTCAATATTGACCGGAATTTTGGCGGATCTTCCAAGCAGGAGCATATCAAAATATTGCTTCAGTCACTCACGCATTTATCGTCAACTTATCCAGGATTTTTGGGAGAAGAGAATCAGGAATTGTTGCAAAAACCTTATGTCGAAATTATTAAACTGGCTTCTGATGTTTACCGGCCAGGTACCATTGCTTCCAATGTTTCGTCATTTTTGCACGCCGTTGGCGCAGTCAGAAATCAGTGGGATATTGAAATCTGGCGGATTGTTGATCTGATTGAAAACAGTTTTCATGAGATAAAAAACGCGTCAGCAATGAACAGCAGCAATGTTCAGAAAACCCTGGATAAACTCTATAACAGCATGCTGACTTTTCTGGGTGTTATGTCTGAAACGATGCCGCGGGATAATAGTTATCTGCTGCTCGATACCGGAAAAATTATTGAACGTATACTTTCCAAACTGAGTATTATCCAGTCTAATTTTGGCGTAAAAAATGAAGCAAATGTTGAAAATGAATTGATAGAAGCGACGTTGCTTAATCATCATTTACTGGTCAATTACCGCCAGATCTATAAATCACAGTTAAGTGTGGAAGCGATGCTCGATATGGTTTTGCTGGAAAAGACTTTGCCTTATTCGATTGTTTATTTGCTTGATTCACTTAAAGCAAATCTGGGGTCCTTGCCAGGAACGTCGGGGGAAAGAATGAACGAGGCGCAAAAATCCGTTTTGAAAGCATCAACCCTAATAAAACTGGCGAGTGTTCAGGAATTGAGTCAATTTGATCCGGTGACGCTGGAAAGGGAAGAATTATTTAAACTGATGTCAGAAGTTTCCGGATTAATTTCGTCGGTATCCATGGCGCTGACGAATATGTATTTCAGCCATACAATCATGCAACATTCGTTTTTTAAACCGATAGAGAACGATGAAATATAAGCTGACCCATTTAACGGAATACCGCTACGTTGAGCCTGTGAGTACTTATCACAGTCTTGTATGCCTTACGCCAAGGACTTTGCCTAAACAGCTTTGTCAGGATTTTACAATGGAAGTCACCCCAACACCGGCTGAAATTGAGGAGCGGGTGGATTATTATGGAAACACGACGCACTACTTTTCGCTGCATTCACCACATAAAAAACTGACGGTTAAAACGACCAGTATCGTTGAATGCCTGACAGAAACAACAGGTGCGCCGATCCGCTCTGATGTTACCTGCGCAGAAGCCCGGTCGCGTTTTATGAACGATCGTTCATTGAAAGTTTCCTTATTGGAGTATTTGCTGCCGAGCCCATTAATTAAATGGGATCCGGCGATCATTCATTTTGCAGAAGATTGTTTTCAGGATGATCGTCCGCTCTACGAATGTGTTCATGCACTGAGCCGGAAAATATTTACTGAATTTGATTTCGTTCCTGATTTTACCACGATCCATACACCGATCAGAGAAGTGCTGGCGGCGAAAAAAGGAGTTTGTCAGGATTTCTCACATCTGGCCATTGCCTGTATCCGCAGTTTTGGTTTCGCAGCGCGTTATGTAAGCGGATATCTGGAAACACTTCCGCCTCCGGGCAAGCAAAAATTGCAAGGGTCAGATGCTTCGCATGCCTGGATCTCGGTTTTTATTCCGGATTATGGCTGGTGCGATTTTGACCCGACAAATAATGTCGTTCCCGGTGAGCGTCACATTATTACAGCCTGGGGAAGAGATTACAGCGACGTGCCTCCGTTGAAGGGAATTATTTTCAGTTCAGGTAAACATACATTTTCTGTTGAGGTGGATGTAATTCCAATGGATTGAGACTTAAAATTGTAATATATCTTTACTTTTCTGATAATGGTTGTTTAAACAATTTGAGAATTGACCTTGTTTCTCTAATTTTACCACATCATTTTCGAAACCAGTATTGATAACCTTATTTTGATGAAAGCAGGCGTTATAAAATTTTACCCTCTTTGGACAAATTTGCCTGGTAACATCCCGGTGGGGAACCACGGAACATTAAATAATCATAAAATTACGGATGAAAGAAATAGCATTTAGAGATGCCATTCGCGACGCCATGTCGGAAGAGATGCGCCGGGATCAAAGTGTATTCCTGATGGGCGAGGAAGTTGCAGAATATAATGGCGCCTATAAAGCCAGTCAGGGAATGCTTGATGAATTTGGACCGGAACGTGTGATTGATACACCGATCGCCGAATTGGGTTTTGCAGGAATTGGGGTTGGAGCTGCCGGGAACGGTCTTCGTCCGATCATTGAATTTATGACATTCAACTTTTCGTTGGTTGCGATCGATCAGATCATCAACAGCGCAGCGAAAATTCTTTCTATGTCTGGAGGACAGTATGGTGCTCCTATCGTGTTCCGCGGACCAACTGGAAATGCAGGCCAATTGGGTGCTCAGCACTCTCAGAACTTTGAAAACTGGTTCGCTAACACCCCCGGATTGAAAGTGGTTGTGCCTTCAAATCCATACGATGCCAAAGGACTTTTGAAATCTGCCATTCGTGATAACAACCCGGTGATCTTTATGGAATCGGAAGTTATGTACGGCGACAAAATGATGGTTCCTGAGGAAGAATACCTTATTCCGATTGGAAAAGCAGATGTGAAACGGCAGGGAAAAGATGTTACCATAGTTTCCTTTGGTAAAATGATCCCGCGCGTGGTGATGCCGGCGATCTTGCAATTGGAAAAAGAAGGAATTGATGTTGAATTGATCGATTTGAGAACTGTTAAACCGATCGATTACGCTACGGTTATTGAATCTGTGAAGAAAACAAACCGTTGTGTTGTAGTTGAAGAGGCCTGGCCGCTGGCATCTATCTCGACTGAGATTGCATACCATATCCAGCGTCATGCATTTGATTATATGGACGCTCCGGTGATCCGCGTTACCAACCGCGATGTGCCGCTTCCGTATGCGCCAACGCTGATTGAAGAAATTTTACCAAACGTGAAACGTGTTGTTGAAGCCGTAAAAAGCGTTTTGTACAAGTAAAATAATACAAAAATAACAAAGCCATTTCCCGCCGCAGGTTGTGGCTTTGTTATTTAAAATGTCAGTGCCTTGTTTTGCCAGTACTTTCCTCTTTGAGTAAAATCAGGTCAGCAGGGAGCTTTTTCCGGAATTTATTGTTAAAAAGGAAGTTGATTATTTTTGTTTTTTACAGGACCTTAATACGGATTCAAATCAATTAAGACTATGCAAGAAGAAAGGACTAGATATTCTGAGGAGGAATTAAAGGAATTTGAGGTATTGATTCGCGGCAAATTGGAAGGTACTCTCGAAGAACTTAACTATATTAAGGGAGGATTGAGCAAAAAAAATGATAGCGGTACAGATAACACAGCAAGCACGGCCAAGTCGATCGAAGACGGTGCGGATGCGAGCGAGCGTGAAAATTTGACGCAATTAGCTGCCAGATTACAAAAATATTCTATTCAGCTTGAAAACGCACTTGTTCGTATCAAAAACGGAACTTACGGCGTCTGTATAGATTCCGGAAAACTGATCCCGAAAGAGAGGTTACGCATTGTACCTCACACGCAGCAAACAATTGAAGCAAAACTGAAACGGGTAAACTGATAATTTCATCTGAAAAAACTTTACTCCGTTACTATAAAAAAATTAAGGCAAGCTTACTATTTCGGTAGGCTTGCCTTTTTGTATTTATAAGTTCCTGGTTTACTCTTCCGTTCCTAATACTTCCCTAAAAACATCAAGCAATCCTTCCGACGGTTCCTGACCTTTATTTTTGCTTTTGAAATATTCCTGAAAAAGACTTTCCATACTCAAAGTAAGATCGATGGTTGAAGCACTTCCTTCTTCTGTAATTTTTTTGATCTGTGGAATAATTTGAACCAGACCGGAATGCGCTTCATTCAGGCGTTTTTTGTCGGCAGCTTCCAGGTAGTTATCTGAAACGATTGTGAGTTCAACTAAATCTTCTGAATGCTCGTGGAGCCAGATTATGGCTTCGTCAATGGAATCAAACTTTCCGCGGCGAAGTTTCTTACCCTTTGTCAGTTCAATAGCGCGGTAATTATTTAATTTCCCAGCTTCTGCGTCAAGGATAATGACATACTTTGTCTGGTTTGCTTCTGAAAAACTATACGCCAGCGGACTGCTGGAATAAACAGAAGGAGCCGGGATTTTATCTACCCGGTGATACCGATGCAAATGACCGAGTGCGATGTAGTGGATTTGTTCCGGGAAATTTTCTGTATAAATCGCCTGCGCTCCACCGATATGTAAAATCGGTCGCTCCTCATCCGGTTCTTCTTCTGGCGCAGGATCACCTTTTTTCATGACATACAAATGCGTTACCAGCAGATTAAAACCGTTATCATCCAGATATTTTTCAGCCAGTTCCAGCCAGTTTTTTTGCAAATGTGTCCGTAAATTTTCTTCTGAATCTTCCAAACCTAAAAAGGTTTTTAAACGCTGTTCATTTGCATAAGGCGTATGTAAAACCCGAAGCGGAACATCTGAATTTGGGAGTTTGATTTCAATAAATCCTTTGTCAGATTTGGTGACTTCCATTCCGGCCTGGGTACGGAATGGTTTTATTTCCGTATTTGGAAAACCGACAAAAATAATCCCGCAAACTTTTGCCAAAGCATCCGGCACTTCTATGCGTTCGGGAGAATCATGATTTCCAGCAATGGCAATCACAGCGCGGCTACCATTTGCTGACAGACAATGAAGTGTGCTGTATAACAGTTCCGTTGCCTCTGACGAAGGATTGAAATTATCAAACAAGTCACCGGCTACAACGACAGCATCAACCGCTTCGCGATCTGCAATTTCACAGATTTCATCTAAAACCAGCCTTTGCTCTTCCATTCTGGAAAAGTTATCAAGCTTTTTTCCGATATGCCAGTCTGCGGTGTGGAGAATTTTCATTTTGGGTAATTATTTTAGCGAAATTAATACTTCGTTTTATATTATGGCTGCATTTCAACTTGTAAGAATTTCATACTACTCGAAATGCGTTTTTGTTACCTTGAACAGTTGGATATTATATGCAACACCAATCATAAAATACGATCGCAACTGTTCGGAAACTCCGAACAGTTCAGTCTGTTAGCTTAAATATCATATCTTTGACACTCTTAAAAAGGAAATAATAAATTTAAAAAGGCAAGAAATAGCATCTGATTGTGATAAAGAAATTAAAAAACCGGGGAGGTAATCATAACCATTTGGTGAAAGGAACCCGGACGCTTTTTGTTCATTTTCTAATCATTTTTACTTTATCATCCTGCAAAGAAAAACCAGCAAACTCACAAAAAGCGGGTATCGCAATTTCCTTCGACGATCATTTTATAAACGATTGGTATGCCCTAAGACCGCTATTTAAAAAATATAATGCCCACGTTACTTTTTTCCTTACCTGCCCCGATACACTGAATGCCGACGAAATTGTCAAAATAAAACAACTTCAAAAAGAGGGGCATGAGATTGGATTTCATGGAACGATACATGGCAATGCAACAGAAATGCTGAAATCACACGGCCCACAAAAATATATTGAAACCGAACTAAAACCAGGACTTGAACATCTGGCAAGAATTGGTATAAAACCTACTTCCTACGCCCATCCGGGTGGAAACCATACAGATCAGGCAGATTCTATATTATTGGCAAACGGTTTTAAAATTCTCAGAGACGTGGCGCAGGCCGAACGCAAGTTATTTGGAATACCAGTATATCACTTTGCTCCAAGAATCATGAGCTGGATTTATTATCAGTTCGAAAATGAAAAAATTGTCGATGCGCTGATGATTGATGAAGGAACAAATATCAGCGAAAAAGAAATTAAGGAAGCGATAAAAAAGTCAAGAGACACAAACACAACCCTCATGCTTTTTGGTCACCAGCCATTATACGAAAAACCAAAAAACGGGCAATACGGATTCAGCGTAGCATTTTTAGAAACAATCCTGAAAGAAGCAAAAGCTCAAAACCTGAAATTTTACACCATGTCCGAACTTCCGGACTCAAATTAAAACCCCATAAACGCTGCGTTTAAAAAACTATCGTCCAAAATGCCGGTCTTTGAACGCAAGCAAAGGTTTTTCAAAATAATTATAAGAAAATGCCGTCACCGCTACGGATAGCACAAAAGTCAGAATGTAGAGAATAATATGATAGGCAGTACCGGAAATCTGGGGTGCAAAAGTTCTTAATGCATTGATTATAAAAACAATCACAAAAACGTGATAAATATAAAGTCCGTAAGAAATCTTTCCGAGATAACTCATCACCTTATTTTCCAGACTGATAATCGTGTTTTTATTACAAGAAACATTTAACACAAAAAAACTGAAAAAGAGCGCGTATAATTCCAGAAAGCCGGTGAAGTGAATGCCGGAAAAAAACAGAACAGCCAGCAAACTATAAACCACAATTTGCACATCCTTTCTAAAAACGAAATCAAGAATTTTGGTTTTTTGTGAATAAACCAGATATGCACAAAGTCCTCCCAAAGCCATGGTCTGAATCCGGAACTGACCAAAAAAGGTAACGACGGCTGACAGTTTTTCCTCATCCGTTTTGTCCAAAAGATAAACACCACCGAATAGCAAAACCGCAGTTACTAACAGGAAAAGAAAAACAATGCGCCCGCTCTTTTTTGGATACTTGATAATCCAGGGCCATAAGTAATAAAATTGCTCTTCAACACCAATCGACCAGGTCTGTGCACACCAGTAAGGCAGATCGTACAACACGAAAGCATAATTGGGAAGCACCAAAAGTAACAGCGCGAGCCGGGGAGCAACATCATTCGCAAGCTTTTCATGGGCTCCCGGAAAATACAGCAGGTCAAAATGTGGGAAAACAAGAAATGAAAGGCCAATGATCAGAAAATAAATCGGCCAGATCCTGAAAACGCGGCGCAGATAAAATTTCTTGGCATCGACATCGCCGAAACGGCCTTTTTCTTCGAGTAATAAGTAAGTAATTAAAAATCCGCTTAATACGAAAAACAAACCTACACCAAGTCTTCCGGCATGTTTGATGATCGTTACATCATAAAAATTATCAATACCAAAAGCATGTTTGGCTTGTTCCAAATGATGAAAAACCACCAAAAGTGCTGCGATGCAGCGGATACCATTTAAATTAGGGAAGTAACGTTTGTTTTCCGAATGTGCCACGTATAATAATTCTTACTTCGATTCAAACCATGACATCCATTTTCCCTGCGCACGCATCACCTGCTCAATTACGTCACGAACTGCTCCGTAACCGCCTTTTGCGGGAGATACATAATCTGCAATCGCAAGAATTTCCTTATCTGAATCGGCAGGACAAGCACCTAAAACGGAAGTTTTCATGACTTCATAATCCGGCAAGTCGTCGCCCATGAATACAATTTCATTTTCAGTAAGTCCGCGTTCCTGAAGATATTTTTTAAAGATTGGTAATTTCCCGTCGGGTGTTGTTCCAATGAAAATGTCTTTTACTCCCAAATATTCCAGCCTTTTACGAACGCCAACCTGATTTTGTGCAGAAAGAATGGCAACATTATACCCAAGTCTGACGGCGCGGTTGATACCATAACCATCACGAACATTAAATATCCGGGGCTGTTCTCCGCTTTCCAGTGCGATAACACTGCCGTCGGTCATAACACCGTCGACATCAAAAATGAAGGTTGTAATCTGTTTGAAACGCTCTTCTAAGGCTGAACTCATAAAATTTTAAGATTGGAATTGTGTGCAAAGATAGTCTAACTTTTTTCCCGGCGAAGTACCGCCTATTCATTTCCTATATGACGTGTACGGATCCGTTCGGTCATTAAACGATAAATATCGGTCCATTCGGGATTTATTTCCTGTAAATATTCAAGATGCCGACCCGTTGTCGCCCAGTCGCCCCGCCTTGCCGGCCCGGTTTGTCCTAACGCCGGATCTTCTGATTGCAGTGCTTTATTGATGGTGGTATTGATAAGCGGTTTCAGCAAATCAAAGCTCATTTGTTCCCGGGCAAGCAGATCATGCGAAACACTTAATAAATGATTGGTGAAATTACTTGCAAAAACAGCGGCAACATGCAGAATAAACCGCTCGTCAGAATCTACATGGCGAACATACTTGCTAATACTGTCGGCCAGATTTGTCAGCCGGGTTTCCACAATGTCGCTTGTTCCTTCCACACAAATAGGTAGTGTTTTATAATCCATCGGGACTTCTTTTGTAAAAGTTTGCAACGGATAAAAGACACCTGTCTGTACCGGAACATCACTGTAAATTTCCAACAGATTTTGAAGTTCAGCTAATGATCTCGTGCCGGAAGTATGCACAACAATAACGCCTTCGGGTAAAACAATGCGTTCAATGACAGATTTCAGCGCATCGTCTGAAACTGTTATGAAAATAATCTGCGTTTCGCTTTCCGAAAAGTTAAGATCCGGCTGAATTTCAGAATCATACAACAGCGAAACCAGTTGCCTGGCCTTCTGCGTATCGCGACTATAAACTTCACAAATAATATGGCCGGCATCTTCAAAAGCCTGAGAAAGATGCCACGCAACATTTCCGGCGCCGATAAAGGAGATTTTCATTTTTTATTGCACATTGTAATAACCTGCGTAAGTTATTAAGGCATAGTCAACTTCACAAATCAATTAACAACCGGTGCGGTTTGTTCTGCGGATGTTATACCGGAAGGCAGCTCCATAATACGCATATTACGAAAGTGAATTTCAGCGCCTTCCGCTTCAAGACAGATATATCCTTTCTTCCTTTCCGAAGCACGAAGTCCGTTTACAAATTTTCCATTGACAGATAATTTGACCGTTCCGTCCACGCAGACTACCACATATTTATTCCACTCTCCTTTTCCTTTGCAACGTTTTTCAAGGGATTTGCTTCGAATGCCCCGCGGATTATCCGGAATGGCAGTCATGCCCATGGTTGGAAATAATTCGCCGTGGACATAATCGTCGGTAGCGTTATTTTGCCTGGCATAATCCAGTTCAAGTATTTGCACTTCTATTGCTTTTGTCAGCGGATCGTCTTTGAATTGCGTTCCTTCGCTCCATACAAAAATCCCGGAATTGCCGCCGGCCGTCATATGTTTCCACTCTACCTCCAAAATAAAATTTTCATATTGTTTATCTGAACGCATCACGCCGATCGGTAAACCCGAACAGATCAGCGTTCCGTTTTTTACTTTCCAGGTTTCTTTGGAAGTGTTAACATCAATCCATCCGTCCAGATTTTTTCCATTAAAAAGCGGACGGAAAGCCGATACATCTGATCGCTGGGCATGGACTGCTTGGATTGAAAACAGCATTAAAATGATAATCCGGACAATCTGATTGTAAAAAAAGTTGTTTTTTAAGGTAGTATTTTCAATTTGCATGTGAAAGCGTTTAGGTTTTTTTGGAATAAATATTGTCCTGGAAATTATTTTTATTAAAGTGAATTTGGTTTGTGTAATACTTGCGTAGCAGCTGACAGTCACCCAAAAACTCCGCAGATGGTCCCGGAAATGCAATTTTCTGTATTGGTCACCCATATCATAAGTATTCTAAAAATACTGTCGTCCGGGAAAAATTACAAACATACTTGTAATTCAATTTGTTAAACTCTATATTTGCACTCCCATTTTGCGATGGGACTGTTCTATAACAGTGTAATTTATTGAAAATCAATTAAAATTTTTGTTAATCGTGGATACGTTAAGCTACAAAACCATCTCGGCGAACAAAAACACAGTGAACAAGGAGTGGGTTGTTGTGGATGCCAAAGGTGCAGTTCTTGGTCGTTTGGCCAGTGAAGTTGCCAAAATTATCAGAGGCAAGCACAAAGCAAGTTATACTCCTCATGTAGACTGTGGTGATAATGTTATCATTATCAACGCCGATAAAGTAAAGTTGACAGGTAAGAAGTTGACAGACAAAATTTATGTTCGTCACACGGGTTACCCAGGAGGTCAGCGTTTTCAAACTCCTCGCGAATTGCTTGAAAAACACCCGGAACGTGTGATCGAGAAAGCCGTGAGAGGTATGCTTCCAAAAAGTCGTTTGGGACGTCGTTTGTTTACTAATTTGTTCGTTTATGCCGCTGCGGAACATCCGCATAGTGCTCAACAACCTAAAGAAATACAGTTTTAAGCCTCTGAGGTCTAGAACTGATAACGCAAAAGCAATACATGGAAGTTATCAACACAATTGGTAGAAGAAAAACAGCTGTGGCGCGCATCTACCTAACGCCAGGTAAAGGAGAAATCAAAGTAAACGGCCGCGATTTTAAGGAGTACTTTCCTTTTGAAGTACACCAGATCGTTTTGCAAATGCCTTTCGCTACGATCAGTGGTAACAATGGTTACGATGTGAAAGTAAACGTAAGAGGCGGTGGAATTTCAGGACAAGCTGAGGCTGTTCGTATGGCAATTTCACGTGCATTGGTTGAATACAACGGAGAATTCCGTGGAGCGTTGAAGAAAGAAGGATTCCTTACTCGTGACCCTCGTATGGTTGAACGTAAGAAATACGGTCGTGCTAAGGCTCGTAAGAGATTCCAGTTCTCGAAACGTTAATATTTTCTTTGTCAGGAATAGTCAGGTATGGTCAGGAAAGAGTCAGGAATGGTTTCGGCTGAGAAGCAAAACAATAAATGACAATCCCTGTCCGCGCGGCGGACCGCAACAAATGACAAACCTTGACAGAAAGATGTCCAGACAGTACTTATCGTGCCCGATGTGCTGTGCTGCGTAAAAAATTATTAATCTTATAAATTCAAATTTGGCAATGGCACAAATAGAATATAAAGACCTATTGGATGCAGGTGTGCATTTTGGTCACCTTACCCGCAAGTGGGATCCCCGTATGGCTCCATATATCTTTATGGAAAAAAACGGTATTCACATCATTGACCTGAACAAAACACTTAGCTGCGTAGAATCAGCTGAAGCTGCTTTGAAACAGATCGTTCGTTCAGGACGTAAGATCATGTTTGTGGCTACTAAAAAACAAGCGCAGGAAATCGTAACGGAAGAGGCAAAACGCCTTAAAATGCCTTACGTGACTGATCGTTGGTTAGGTGGTATGCTTACAAACTTTGGCACAATTCGCAAGTCTTTGAAAAAAATGCAGACTCTTGAGAAGATGCTTAAAGACGAAACCACGGTTAGCAATATCGCGAAAAGAGAACGCCTGATGCTTACACGTGAAAAGGACAAATTGGAAAGAGTGTTAGGTGGTGTAGCTGACTTAACGCGCCTTCCTGCTGCACTTTTCATCGTTGATGTGAAACGTGAACATATTGCGGTTTCAGAAGCAAAAAGATTGAACATTCCTATTTTTGCGATCTGTGATACAAACTCAAACCCTGAATTGGTTGATTTCCCAATTCCAAGTAATGATGATGCTTACAAAGCGATCTCATTGATTACTTTGGCAATCGGTAAGGCAATCGAAGAAGGTCTTATGGAACGCAAGCAGGATAAAGACGATCAGCGTCTTGTAGAGGAAGAAGAAGCCAAACGTCAGGTAGACAAAGGTGGTGAAGAAGCTGCTGCTGCACCACGTGCAGAAGTTCCGGCAATTGAAAGTGACGAAGAATAGTCAGGGCGATATGAACAGGGTTTTTTAATTACTCTTGTTCTTTCTGATAGATAAAGTAGCCCATAGCCTTTTGCTATGGGCTACAGTTTTTTAAAATTCAAATTGAAAAATGGTTTACCTCCGATCGTTAACATTTGCTTAATCTGTTAATCAAAGGAATTGAACTGTTTTGTAAAAAGTTTTTAACCATTTAGAAATAAGTCATGGCAATTACCGCTCAAGATGTAAATAAACTTCGCCAGATGACTGGTGCAGGTATGATGGATTGTAAAAAAGCACTTCAGGAGGCTGATGGTGATTTTGACAAAGCCGTTGATATTCTACGTAAACAAGGACAAAAAGTTGCTGCAAAACGTGCTGACAACGAAGTAGCAGAAGGAACTGTATTGGTAGCCATCAGTGCAGACGGTACTAACGGTAAACTTGTTGCTTTCGCTTGCGAAACTGAACCAGTTTCTAATGTTGAAGATTTCAAAACGCTTGCGCAAAGCATTTTGGATAAAGCTGTTGCTGACGATATCCAGGATAAAGAATCTTTACTTGCTGCGACTTTGGCTGATGGCCGTCCGGTAAGTGAAAACATCGTTGACCTTGTTGGTAAACTAGGAGAGAAATTGGTTATCGCTGCTTACGAAAATGTAACGGCTGATCAGGTTGTATCTTACATCCACTCAAACGGAAAACTTGGTGTATTGGTAGCGTTCGAAGGTGTTAACGGAACTGACGTTAGCGAGCTTGGAAAAGACGTTGCGATGCAGATTGCTGCAATGAAGCCAGTTGCTCTTGACAAAGACGGTGTTGATTCCGCAACCGTTGAACGCGAAATTGAAGTGGGTAAAGAACAAGCGCGCGCAGAAGGCAAGCCAGAAGCGATGCTTGAAAAAATCGCTCAGGGCAAATTGCAGAAATTTTACAAAGACAATACTTTGTTGAACCAGGAATTTGTTAAAGATTCTTCACTTACAATCCGCCAATTGGTTGAAAAAACTGCTAAGGGTTTGACTGTAAAGTCATTCAAAAGAGTATCAATTGGAGCATAAGTAAAAAAAATAATTAAAAAATTAAAACAACGCCTGACGTATACTTGTATACCAGGCGTTGTTTTTGTTATTTGCCGTCAAGAAAAAAATATTTACACACAACATAGGCCTCGCTCTGTTACTTTTTGCATGTATGGCGGTCAAAACGTTTAAAGAAGAACTCAAAGAAGATAGTTTGACTGACGAAGAGTTAGTTAAGCTATTTGTGGATACGCAGCGTAACCACTATTTCGAGACGCTGTACGTAAGATATGCCGATAAAGTATATCATAAGTGCCTGTCCTTTGTCAAAGATTCCGCGAAAGCCGAGGATCTTACACATGACATCTTTTTAAAATTAATTTTCAAACTCGGAACCTTCAAAGAGGATGCCAAATTTTCGACATGGTTGTATTCAATTACTTACAATCACTGTATGGATCAGTTGCGCTCTAATAAGAAGAGAGGGGAAGTTTATCAGGACGAGCCGATGGAGGTTCCTGATGATATTGACCTGAATAATCTTTTCGATGGCGATGATATTGAGGCGAGAAACCTCAAAACCGCTCTGGATACGTTAACCGTGGATGAAAAGGGTATTTTATTTATGAAATATACCGATGATCTCAGCATCCGGGACATCGCTGATATTTTCAAAATAACAGAAAGTGCAGTCAAAATGCGACTTCTCAGATCGAGGGAGAAGCTGCGGAAGAAGTATCTCGAAACCATGATTTTTCTGGGTATATTCTTTATTAAACTGATTGAATTAATAAAGTATTTGATAAATTTTTAATATATGTCTTCTGGAAATTCAGTTTTTAAGGATTTAGAGTCTACGGAAGAAGTGCCTGAATACCTAAAAAGGGCGCTTGTTTCAGAGGTAAATACCATTCGTGATACTATGCATGTAGTTACTCACTTCACCGAGCACTTTCTAAGTGCATTGGTAGTCAGCCTATCCGTTGGAGAAACAGATTGACCAGAAATTTAGAATTTCCTATAAGCAACACACATTTTACTCTCACATATGAACAACCTCCCCAATATTTCAGAAATTCTGATTAACACTTTTAACACCTTAATAAACCAGTTTGTAATCTTCGTTCCACGTGTGATCGGCTGTTTTATTATTATAGCCATTGGTTATCTGGTTGCAAAGGGCATCACGATTGTGATCAGGAAAGTGCTCGTAACCATCGGTTTCGACAGAATCGGTGATAAACTCAATGAAATTGGTCTTATAAAACAATTAAAAACTGAAATCAGGTTAAGCGACATTGTTGCGAAGGTTGTCTATTATTTTATCCTCTTGATCTTCCTTACAGCCGCCACAGAAACCCTTGGCGTTGATGCCATTACCAGCATGGTGCTGTCGCTTGTCAATTTTATTCCGAAACTGATTGCGGCAGCCGTCATGCTCCAAATCGGTATTATGATCTCAGATGCCATCAAAAGTGCTGTTGTTGCCACTTGTAAATCTTTCAATATTCCTTCCTCAAAATTGATTGGAAATATCGCATTTGTATTTTTTCTGATCATAACGTTTATAAGTGCGTTAGGCCAGATTGGTATCGAAACCACCTTACTTGAATCTAGTTTTATCCTTGTAATCGGCGGAGTGATCCTCGCATTCTCGCTGGGTTATGGTATCGCATCGAAAGATGTGTTATCAAACATTATCTCATCATTTTACAGCCGGAAAAATTATCGTGAAGGCCAGGTGATCAAGATTGATGACATTAAAGGCGTTATTACGAAGATTGACAATACTACAGTTACCATAGTAAACGACCACACCACTACGATCCTGCCTTTGCAATTTTTTCAGACAAGGCAGGTGGAAATTTTTAACTAAAATGAATATAAATTTATGGGGACGAGAAGTAAAAGTAGATTCACACCACTATTTATCAGTTTTTTATTGCTGGGCACTTCATTGGCCTTTGCACAGGACGACATCAAAAAAAAGGTTGAACTAAGCAATTCTCTTAATAGCGGGTTATTAAAAGTGAAGGGAGACACGGCATGGAAAAAGGTTGAGTTCGGAGTAAATTTGACACAGGGTTCGTTTAGCTCAAACTGGACCGGCGGGGGTGTGTCTTCCATTGCATTAGGCGCATTTTTTAATGCACTTAGCGAGAAGAAAAAAGGAAAAAATTCCTGGCGGAGCGATTTTCAATCGCAATATGGTATCGTGAAAAATCAGGCTCAGGGCAGCCGAAAAAATCTTGACAGGTTATTTTTTGATACAAAATATAATTATGAGTTAACTGAAAAATGGAGTCTTTTTGCAAATTTTAATCTGCTTTCTCAATTTGCAAATGGTTACATTTATACAACTTCCCCTGATTCCGCGGATTATAAAACGAAGGTTTCCGGTCTTTTTGCACCGGCCTATCTGACGGAAGCAATAGGAATCGAGTACAGACCTGTACCCTACTTTTTTATCGATCTTGCTCCCGGAGCGTTACGGCAGACAATTGTTTCGGACAAAAACTTATACAAAGCGATTCCATTAAACTATGGTGTCAAGATAGGGAAAAGAGTACGTAATGAAGTGGGTATTGCCCAGCTGGTAGCGAACTTTGATAAGGATCTAGCAAAAAATATAAATCTCAAATTCAGGTATCTGCTTTTCACAGCCTACAACAAGAATCAAGTTACTGATAAACGTGAATTTAAAAATGACCACAGGCTGGATGCAATGCTGACCGCAAAGATTGCCAAATACTTCAATGTTAATTTAGGAGCCATTGTGGTCTACAACAAAACGCAGGTGGATGATATTCAATTCGCGCAAGGCTTAAGTATTGGTTTTTTATATACGTTTTGATTAGATTTCGTCAACGTTACATCTAAACTACATAACTTATGCTTCAGGAATTTAAGATTTTTATTGCCAAAGGCAACGTGCTGGATCTTGCTGTCGGTGTTGTTATCGGAGCCGCTTTCGGGAAAATTACCACATCTTTAGTTGAAGATATTATAAACCCTGTTTTGGGGATTATAATTGGTGGAGTTGATTTCACCCAACTTAAAGTTGTCCTGAAAGAAGCCGTTGGAGATACTCCGGAAGTAGCTATCAAATATGGTAACTTTATTCAGACACTGATTCAATTTTTAATCATTGCATGGGTAATTTTCCTTGTAGTTAAGGCTGCAAACCGCCTAAGGCTTTCAGAGTCAGAGAAGAAAGAAGTATAAAAGCGATATACAACCGTAATTTTGAAGAGGCGTGTTTGCATGCCTCTTTTTTTGTAGTTAATATTTTTTAAGAAAGCGTAAAAAAGTCTTCATTGAAAGGGATTAAACTGCGTACTTTACTTATTCGTTAAAATGTGAAAATATGGTGCAGAAAAAACTGGTCGTATTAGGTGGTGGAGAAAGCGGTGTTGGAGCGGCAATACTTGGTAAGTCAAAAGGATTTGATGTTTTCCTTTCAGACCGTAATCCGGTCATTGAAAAATACCGCGAGGTTTTACTTCGTGAAAATATAAGTTTCGAAGAAGGATTTCATACTGATTCGATCATTCTGAATGCAGACGAGGTTATCAAAAGTCCGGGTATTCCCGACAAAGCCCCGATTATAGTTGCGCTGATATCCAAAGGAATTCCAGTCATATCTGAAATCGAATTTGCTTCCCGTTATACGGATGCAAAACTCATTGCTGTGACCGGAAGCAACGGAAAAACGACGACTTCGCTGCTCACATATCATTTGCTACTGGAAGCAGGTTTAAATGTCGGTCTGGCGGGAAATATCGGAGAGAGTTTTGCCTGGCAGGTTGCTGAGAAAAATTTTGATTATTATGTGTTGGAAATCAGCAGTTTTCAATTGGATAATAGTTATGGTTTCCGTCCATCTATCGCAGTTTTGCTTAACATTACACCGGATCATCTGGATCGTTATGATTACAATTTCCAGAATTATGTTGATTCAAAATTCAGAATTGTTCAGAAACAGACTTCTGAGGATAATTTCATCTATTTTGCAGACAGCGACGTGATAAGTCTGGAATTGACAAAGAGATCTATTCCGTCAAAAAAATGGGGCATTTCTCTGGAAGAACGTTTGCCTCAGGGAGGATTTTTGAAGGATCAGAAACTGGTTTCAATCAAGGATGACTTCACTTATGAACAAAACTTTGCAAAGCTGCCTATAAAAGGGCCTCATAATGCTGTCAATGCGCTTGCTGCCATTCTGGTGGCGCAATGCGTCGGGTTGTCTGCAGAAGTGATTCAATCAGGTTTGGTATCGTTTAAAAATGCACCCCATCGTCTCGAGCAGGTCGCTGTGCTGGATGGCGTAACCTACGTGAATGATTCGAAAGCCACCAATGTGGATTCCGTGTTTTATGCCCTTGGAAGTTTTCAACAGCCCATTGTTTTAATAGCTGGTGGCGTTGATAAAGGAAATGATTACAGCCAGATAGAAGAATTGGTTCGTCAGAAAGTTAAGGCATTGATTATTTTGACCCCAAAGTTCGAAAAGCTAAAAGAATACTTTGAAGCAATCGTTCCAGTAATATATGTGACGCAGGATGTACAGGATGCGGTTCATACGGCTCAGAAATTAAGTGCTTCCGGAGATATTGTTTTACTATCGCCTGCGTGCGCAAGTTTTGATTTATTTAACAATTACGAAGACCGGGGAGATAAATTTAAGCAAGCCGTTATCAACCTAGCCCAATAATTACCGCATATGGATGCAATTCAGAAAGTAAGGGAGGAAACACAGGCCTGGTTTGCGGGAAACCTGAAAGGAGATCGCTGGATCTGGGGTATTTGCGTTGGTATGTTGCTTTCAAGTATTGTAGTTGTGTATAGCGCGAGTGTGAAAGATGCATATAGTTTGAAGCAGGGCGATACGGAATATTATCTCTTCAAACATTCTGTCCTTTGTGTTTTATCGCTCCTGATCATGTACTGGGTGCATAAAATCCCCTATATCAAGTTTGTGTATGTGACCAGGATGGCTGTGTGGAGCTCTATTCTGCTGCTTATTTTTGCGATGTTTTTCGGAAGATCTGTGAATGAAGCTTCACGCTGGATCGAAATACCAATCATTGGTCAGCGTTTTCAGCCTTCGGAGTGGGCCAAAGTGGCGCTCATTGCGCATTTATCGCTAATTCTTGCACGGCATATCAAAGGAGGCTGGAATACGCGTGAACTTTTTATGGAACCACTTGCTCTGGTAGGTGTTGTTTGCGGTTTGATTTTTACGAGTAATGTTTCGACAGCAATTATGCTTGCGGGGATCTGTTTCCTGTTAATGTTCGTCGGCAAGGTACCCATTCATTATCTTCTGTTCACGGCGATGGGACTGGTTTTTTTTGCTGGACTGGCGATTTTACTTAACTCAACACAAAGGTCGGGTACTGCGCAAAACAGAATCTCTGCATTTTTGGATAAGGATGTAGTCGTTTATCAATCCCAGCAATCCTATATGGCCATGGCCCGCGGAGGTTTTTATGGTGAAGGCCCTGCAAAAAGCCGGCAACGAAGATTTTTACCCGAACCTCAAAAAGATTTTATTTTTGCCGTCGTAGTGGAAGAATACGGAACATTGGGTGGACTAACCCTGATGCTTGCCTATTTAATTCTGCTCTATCGAGGCCTTAAAGCCATCGAAGCTACAAAAAGACCTTTTGGAGGACTCTTATCCGCCGGCCTCACTTTCGTCGTCGTTGCCCAGGCTTTTTCAGCGATGGCGGTTACTGTTGGTCTGGTTCCAGTAACGGGTCAAACGCTTCCATTTTTTAGCCAGGGAGGTACTTCACTACTCTTTACTGGTGTGGCGATGGGAATGATCCTCAGCGTGAGCAGAGGCGAAAAAATGGATGAAAAAAAGATTTGAAAAATTTTATGTCGAAGCGAGTAATAATAAGCGGAGGAGGAACAGGCGGGCATATTTACCCTGCCATCGCGATAGCCAATGCTTTAAAGGAAATTGAACCAGGCATTGAAATCCTTTTTGTGGGCGCGCTTGGGAAGATGGAAATGGAGAAAGTACCTCGCGCGGGATATGAAATTATAGGTCTGCCTATCGTAGGTATAAAGCGGGAAATTTCTCTTGATAATCTTGCTTTCCCATTCAAGCTGACAAACAGTTTATGGAAGGCAAGATCGGTAATTAAAGATTTTCGTCCTGATGTGGCGGTGGGCGTTGGTGGTTTTGCCAGTGGACCTTTATTGATGATCGCGTCTTTGTTGGGCATTCCGACTTTAATTCAGGAGCAGAATTCGTACGCTGGTATTACTAATAAACTTTTAGCAAAAAGAGCCAGCAAAATCTGTGTAGCATATCCGGGAATGGAAGCTTTTTTTCCAAAAGAAAAAATCAGGCTGTATGGAAATCCTGTAAGGAGTGATATCGTCGATGTGACTACCAAACGCAAGGAAGCACTTGACTATTTCGGTTTTCAGGATAATAAAAAAACGCTTTTTGTGATGGGAGGCAGTTTGGGTGCAAAATCCATCAATGAAAGTTTAAATGCGGGAATAGCCAATCTCATAGAAGCTGGTTATCAGGTTTTATGGCAGACTGGAAAAGGATTTATTTCGACAGCGCAGGCAACCATTTCGGGTCTGAAATCAGATCGTGCAAAAGCCTTTGAATTTATTTATGAAATGGATCTTGCATATGCGGCAGCTGATGTTGTGGTATCGAGAGCTGGCGCTTTGTCTGTTTCTGAGCTGTGTCTGGCCATGAAGCCTTCGATTCTTGTTCCGTTTCCTTTTGCGTCAGAAGATCACCAGACAAAAAATGCCATGAATCTGGTTCAGCAGGATGCGGCAGTTTTTATCAAAGATTCAAATGCGGCAGAGGAATTGATTCCGGCAGCACTGAATCTGTTGGAAGATCAGAAAAGACAGGATATTCTAAAATCAAATATTCAGAAGTTGGCAAAACCGTCAGCGGCTTATGATATCGCAGCAGAGGTTTTAAATTTAATAAAGTAGGTTTTATATTTTTTACCAATAATATTTTTTACCCCGGTCTTTATGAATAATTGGAAGTACATATATTTTGTAGGTATAGGCGGAATAGGAATGAGCGCGTTGGCCAGATGGTTCAAAGCGAATGATTTTCAGGTGGCGGGTTATGATAAAACGTCAACTCCGCTGGTACAAAATCTGATTTCAGAGGGAATTCCTGTTACGCTTGAAGACGAAGTAGAAAGTATTCCCTTGGCATTTTTAACCGATCCGTCTGAAACTTTAGTTGTTTACACGCCGGCTGTACCAATCCTGCATAAGCAAATGAATTATTTCAGGCAGGAAAATTTTATGATCCTGAAAAGGTCACAAGTATTGGGTCAGCTGACTAAAAATTTAAAAACAGTAGGAGTAGCCGGAACACACGGAAAAACGACAACCTCATCAATAGTTGCCCATATCCTACGTTATTCGGACGTGAACTGTACAGCCTTTTTGGGCGGAATCACTCAGAATTATGGTACCAATTTGTTGTTAAATGCCCCAACAGAGAATTTGAATGAGGTGGTATGTGTGGTTGAGGCTGACGAATTTGACAGATCATTTTTAACACTATTTCCTGAAATCGCAATTGTCACTTCCACAGACGCAGATCATTTGGATATCTACGGGAAACATGAAAATGTCTTAGCTTCTTTCAAAGAATTTGTAAGTCAGATCGATGAAGAGGGAGCATTATTCATGCGGGAAGGTTTAGAAATTGCGGATAGCAGTCAGGCGCAGGTCTTTACTTATTCTTTGGATACCGGTGATTATCATGCGGGGAATATTAGAATTGAAAATGCACGTTTTGTATTTGATATTATCTATCCTGGTGGTTTGATCAAAGATGTGGCCATGAAAATTCCAGGATATCATAATATCGAGAATTCAATCGCGGCAAGTGCAGTGGCTTTATATCTTGGTGTTTCCGATGAAAATATAAAGGGAGCGCTCGAAAGTTATAAAGGAGTGAAGAGGCGTTTCGAATATCAGGTTGAACTTCCTGGGAAAGTGTATATAGATGATTATGCCCACCATCCTTCGGAAATCGAAGCATTCTTATCTTCGGTAAAAGCGCTTTATCCGGGAAGGCATATCACGGGGATTTTTCAGCCCCATTTATTCACGCGCACGAGAGATTTCGCTGACGGATTTTCTGAAAGCTTATCACTTGTAGACCGACTATTACTTTTGGATATTTATCCCGCCAGGGAATTGCCTATTGAAGGAGTAAATTCTGAGATGCTTTTGGACAAAATTCAGATTGAGGATAAGCATTTGGTTAGTAAAAAAGATGTTTTAGACCTTTTACCAAAATTAAATACGGATATTGTGGTGACGATTGGAGCCGGCGACATTGACACACTTGTGGGGCCAATCAAAAATATTCTACAAAACCCATTTGGTAATAATTAGTACCAGCCCTTTTAAAATTACTAAGATGTTACGTAAATTTGAATATTCTTGGCATTTATTTAAACGTAGCTTGTGGCTTATACTGCCCATTATAGGTATCGGTATGGCCGAAAGTCGCCTTGGTAATCAGCGCTGTAACAATATAATCATCTCAATTGATGGTGATTCGGGAATGCATTTTCTGGATAAAACAGATATTCAAATGCTCCTGACCGAGAATGGAAATGATCCATTATTGGGCAGCAGATTGCGGGATGTTCATCTTTCCGACCTCGAAAATAGGGTCAGGAAAAATAAACTTGTAAAAAAATGTCAGGTTTTTCGTGACCTTAAAGGTAATGTTGTCGTAGAAGTTGAGCAGGAAAAACCACTTGCAAGATGGATCAACACATCCCAAAATGGAGAGTGGCGAAATACGTCAGGATACTATATTAATGATGAAGGCGTTTTTTTTCCGTTGTCTGATAGTTATTCGGCACGGACATTGTTGGTTTCAGGGCCTTTTTTTATAAATTCAAAACAATTGAAAAGTAAAAAAGGGATAATGCTGATGGATTTGATCCGTTTTTTAAACAAGGATGAATTCTGGAAAGCTCAGATCGCTGAAATGTATGTCGATAAGGATGGCGAAGTTCAGTTAATGACTTTGTTGGGAGACCAGCGCATTGAGTTGGGAATGCCTGAAGACTTTGCTTCAAAATTTGACAAGCTGCGTATTTTTTACGACAGGGTACTTACCAAAGATTGGAGCAGATATTCGAAAATTAGTGTTAAGTTTCAAGATCAAATAGTTTGTGAATAATAATTCACCATCAACATGGCACAGGATAATATTGTAGTAGGAGTAGATATTGGAAGCACGAAAATTACCGTAATCGCAGCACAGGGCAAAGCAACGGGATCTCGTTTTGACAATATTGAGATTTTGGGATTTAGTGAGGTTCTTGTGCCTGAAGGAGCCGTAATAAATGGTTCGGTGGAAAATATTATGCAGGTTGGGACTGCTTTACGGGAAGCACTCGCAGAGGCTTCTTCGCGTTCTGATCTGGATATTGGTATAGTAAACGTAAGTTTTAGCGGAAGTCATGTACGGGTTACGCCCCAGAGTGACGGTAGCATACGCCCGACGTCATCAGCGGGTGATGAAGTTACGCAAAAAGATGTAGATCAATTAGTTGACGATATGTACAGGGCAAAAACAGAAGCAAATTATGATGTGCTTCATGTTTTACCTATGGAATTTGTTGTGGATAATTCTATGGGCGTTCGTCAGCCTGTGGGAAGGACAGGTATCAAGCTTGGAGGAAATTTTTTAATTGTTTCTGCTAATAATCAATCGATACAAAGAACGAGGAAAAGTTTGATCGAAGCCGATCCGCATCTGAAATGTGATAAGATGATCTATGCACCACTTGCCACGAGTCTGGCTGTGCTGGACGAAGGTGAAATGAAAGCAGGCATCGCCATGGTTGATATCGGTGATCATACCACAGATCTTGTTATTTATTCAGAGGGAATCATTCGCCACATCGCTTCTTTTCCTGTGGCTGGAAGACTGATCACCGCAGACCTGAAGACAGGATGTGGTATTCAGTTACCCAATGCTGAAAAGTTGAAAAAGGAACATGGTGTTGCAATTTCTGCCGATGTGCCGCTTAATATTGAAATTTTGGTTAACTTTCTCGCAGGAAGAGCGCCAAAGCAAGTTTTAAAGAAAAATGTTGCGCTGATTATCGAAGAACGGCTGAAAGAAATTGCGGCGATGGTTTATGCCGAAATTGTTAAATCCGGATATGAAGAGCATTTAATTGGTGGCCTCGTCCTGACCGGCGGAACAGCCAACATTCCTGAAATTGAAATATTATTTGAAAAAGTGACCAATATGCCTGTTCGGGTCGGATTACCTGAACGTCTGGCACATACTGCAAAAGCTGATGCTGTTAGCAATACTTCGTATTCAACTGCGATAGGATTAGCCTGGGCTGGTATTAAGTCAATAGATCCACGCGTAAAATCAATATGTAGACCTCCTGTACATCAAAGTGCCCCGTTAAGAGAAACACCCACTAAACCAAAAGAAGTTAAGAGGTTACCAAAAGATGACGGTTCGTTTTGGGATCGCATCATCGGTAGAAAAGACGACAGCATAGGAGATTATTGAAATTATTTGGAAGAATTGCACTTTTATCAACCACCCGGACTATGAATAAAAATTTGTTACACTCTTTAGACCAGGACTATATAGTGAACGAAATCGTGAAGGATCCCATGACTGAACCAGCTATCATCAAAGTGATAGGTGTCGGTGGTGGAGGAAGTAATGCCGTTAACTACATGTTTGAAAAGAAAATCAAAGATGTTGAATTTGCGGTTTGTAACACAGACAGACAGGCATTGGCAAATAGTCCGGTTCCCGTAAAGATACAGCTTGGGGCTACATTAACCCAGGGCCTGGGAGCTGGTACAGATGCAACAAAAGGTAAGGAAGCCGCTCTTGAGACGATTGAAGAGATCAAAGCTTTGTTGGGAGGTTCAACGCAGATGGTTTTCATCACGGCCGGTATGGGCGGTGGAACGGGAACCGGAGCAGCACCTGTTATTGCACAGCTTGCCAAGGAAATGGGGAAACTGACTGTGGCAGTAGTTACAGCACCATACACCTGGGAAGGTCTTGACAAAAAGGAGCAGGCACTTGAAGGTATCGAACAATTAAAGGAATTCAGTGATACTGTATTGGTAGTACTGAATGATAAACTTGAAGAACTCTACGAAGATATGACATTGACTCAGGCATTTGCCGAGGCCGATGGAATTCTTCTTAATGCGGTAAAAAGTATTTCTGAAATCATTACGACGAACGGAAATATCAATACTGACTTTAAAGACGTAGAGAAAGTTCTTAAAAACGCAGGACAGTCTGTCATGGGAACTGCGGAGGCTACCGGTCTTGACCGCGCCCAGATAGCCATAAAAGAGGCACTAGACTCGCCGCTTCTAAACGACCGCGATATCCGTGGTGCGAAACGTATTCTTGTGACATTGGCTACGAGCAAGAAAAGAGAAGCTACCATGAAGGAGCAGCGCGAAATCTGGAAGTATGTTCTTTCCCAGGTTGGCGGCGAAGCCAGAATGTTTAAACTTGGTACGATTACAGACGATTCTCTAAGTGATAAACTTCGAGTTACAATTGTAGCCGCAGGTTTCGATAGCATCGAATCTCCTATTCCGGGAATTGCGCTGAAAAACGGATTCAATGGGAAGACAAATCCTCACGAGGTAGTACCTGAGGTTCCTGAAATTTTTGAAAATCATCAATCTGAACTGGTTCTTACGCAGGAACTGGAAGAAAATACCGCGACAGGCTCAATCGACTTTATGGTTGATCCCGACGTGTTGACGTTGGATAACAATACTTCTACTTTCACGCATGTTTCTTATGTAGAGCTTGAAGAAAGTAATGATTGGTCTAACGAAGAGACGGCTAAAATTGAAGCCATGATAAAATCTTTCCAAAGCGGCCTTGTTAAGTGGGGTGATTTGGAAGGCCCTGCTTACCGCCGCAGCCACATTGAATTATGGAAAAGACCGACAATTCCGGCTAACGAAATGGAACAACACTGGTTAAAATAAAAGAAAAAGGAGCTCACGAAGCTCCTTTTTCTTTTAGAAACGAATAATTTGTTCTGCCTGGATTTCCAGCAACTCTTTATATAGCGGATTCGTTATTTCATTGTCGACGAAGTGGGACTGAATTTGTGCCAGCTTAACGCGAAGTGCCAAAGTGTTCATCCCTAAATAGCTAAAAATGTCATTTAAATGGCTTAGTGCAGTGATAGCACCTTGCGTATTTGATGACAAACCTACCAATGCAGCTTTTTTATTTGTGAAACTGTTGGGATAAGGAAGTCCGTCAATAAAGGCTTTTAAAACACCGGGATAAGAACCGTTGTATTCGGGTGTAATAAAAATAAATTTTTCAGCACCATCAATTTTGCTTCTGAGCGCATTGAATGCTTCATTTTTACCACTGTTTCCGTATAGGGCAGTATAAGTAAAATCATGAGGCAGTTCAACCAAGTCAAGAATAGTACTTGTCGTATTATTCCGGCTCAAAAGTTTTTGGTAATATTCTGCGATACGTCGTGACATAGAGTTCGGCCTGTTGGTACCAACAATAATCACAATTGAGGAAGTAGCTGTCATATGTTAAGAACGAAACAAAATCGGCAGATTTAAGTTCGTTATAGTTCTTAATTAAGCGAATAAGACCACAAGTTAAAATAAATTTAATTCGTGCCCAATTTCTTAAACGATGGTTAAAATTAATAAGTGCCAGGGCAAACCACGTCACTCTTTGATGATACCAAACATTTATTAGTATATTTGACCCCTGATTTCATCATGAATTGTGATTAAAAGGTTTGTTATACAGACTATATCATAGATATTAAACCCACTAAAAAATATGTCCTGGTTTATTCGGAAAGAAAAAGGTATCAACACTCCCACCGAAATGAAACGTGAAGCTCCGGATGGGTTGTGGTATCAATGTCCAAATTGTAAGAAAATTACGGCCACAAGAGAGCACAAATTAAACGCTTACACCTGTCCACATTGTAACTATCATGAGAAGGTGGGCTCGGATGTTTATTTTGAATTGCTGTTTGACCAAAATAAATTTACAGAACTGGATGCCGACCTGACTTCTGGTGATCCCCTTAATTTTGTAGATACCAAAGCATATCCGGATCGTATCAAAGCTACCCAGGCAAAAACGGGTTTAAAGGATGCGGTTCGCACCGGCCACGGAAAGATGAACGATGTAAAAGTCGTTATTGCCTGCATGGATTTTAATTTTATCGGCGGATCGATGGGATCTGTGGTAGGAGAAAAAATCGCGCGCGCTATTAACTATTCATTAAAACATAAGCAGCCTTTTTTGATGATTTCCAAATCAGGCGGAGCTCGGATGATGGAAGCTGGATTCTCATTGATGCAAATGGCGAAAACTTCAGCAAGACTGGCTTTATTGTCTGAGGAGAAAATTCCATACATATCATTGCTGACAGACCCGACAACGGGTGGCGTTACGGCATCTTATGCCATGTTAGGAGATTTTAATATTTCTGAGCCCGAAGCTTTGATTGGTTTTGCAGGTCCCCGCGTTATTCGTGAAACAATTGGTAAAGACCTTCCAAAAGGATTCCAGAGTGCAGAATTCGTTTTGGAACATGGCTTCCTTGATTTTATAGTAGATCGTAAAGACTTGAAAGATAAATTAAGCAGCCTGCTTACAATGCTTAAATAGCAGGTAGACTGACAGGACAAAAGCCACAACTCTGCATTATGATATGGCAGAGTTGTGGCTTTTCACTATTTTTTGGAAGGTATCGGTAAATAAGAATCTGGAAAGGTGGAAAAAGTCATGGACAATTTGTTTTCCTTCGTGTGTCCGTGATAGCATTAATCTTCCAGCCGGTTTTAGTTTTAATCATTGTGAAAACATTTACACCACAATGAGAAAAGGTCTCGCCGCGGAAAAATTTGTAGGGAGCCCACACAGTAGCCATCGGGCCGTCTACTGATATTTTCACATTTGAAATTCTTTCATCCCACTTTTCCGGGTGAGGTTTCCCGACCGCAGCCACGAAGCCATCTGCTTTACTGTTCGATATCACAACGGAGTCTTTTTCGTTTATTGAGACAGATGTCAATGTCAGTTGTGGCATAAAGACGCTTCTCACAATCGACGAATCCCCTGTTCTCATGCCATCAAATAATTTGTCGACTGATGCGCGTATCAAAGATTCTTCTGATTGTGCAAAGGCAAAGTTTGAAATTGTTATTAAAAGGCAGAGTGAAATGGTGGATCTCAGTAGACGCCTGTCGGTTGTTATTTTCATTTGTTGGTATAGTTTTAGCAAAACCGTAATTTTGCAGACCTTTTTGTGTTAGAAATAGAATATGTCAGAGAAATTAGTAAAAAAAGTCGATATCCGAAACAGACGTGCGTCGTTCGAATATTTTTTCCTTGAAGAGTTTACAGCCGGGTTATCTTTAACAGGAACCGAAATAAAATCAATACGTCAGGGTAAGGTCAACCTGACCGATGCATACTGCTTGTTCATGGATGGAGAACTTTATGTCCGCAGCATGCACGTATCCGTTTACACAGAAGGAACACACTGGAATCATGATCCGCTTCGAGACAGGAAGCTTTTGCTTACGAAACGTGAAATGCGAAAGTTGAGTGAAAATCTGAAAGATCAGGGCTTAACGATTGTTCCCGTCCGCCTCTTTACGACAGATCGTGGTTTTGCCAAATTACATATCGCCCTTGCAAAGGGTAAGAAGCTTTATGATAAACGTGACAGTATTAAAGAAAAGGATCTGAAACGCGAAAATGATCGTGCCGATTACTAGAAACTTAATGCGCGCATGAGTTGGTTATATGATATCTGATTCAGAAAATTTTTATATACATAAATCTCAGGCGGTACGGAAAAGTCTTTTTCCACAATAATTGAATTTTACAAAACGTTTTTTTACGTAAATTTCCTATATTGTGGGAATTAATTGCCGTAAAGACTCATGGGTAAAGTTCTGGTTCTTAATCAAGATTACAGCGCGCTTAGCGTATGCACAGTTCCTAAAGCATTTCTCTTAGTTTATTTAAACAAAGCTGAATTGCTGGCTGAGTCGCCGACTCATTTTCTCAGGACTGTCCGGGATAACTATCCGATGCCTATTGTTATCCGGCTCAACAGTTATATAAATCTTCCCTATCGGGGTGTCGTGATGACCCGTCATAATATTTTTAAAAGAGATGGGAACCGATGTCAGTATTGCGGAACCCATGATCATCTCACCCTCGATCATGTCATGCCCAAGTCCAGAGGAGGCAAAACAACCTGGGATAATTTAGCTACTGCCTGCAAACGCTGCAATTCAAAAAAGGGAGATTATACACCGGAAGAAGCCGGAATGCATTTAAGACAACGCCCATTCCGCCCCTCATTTCTTATGTTTATCCGTGACTTTTCCGGCTTTACTGATGCAGAATGGCTTCCTTACCTCGGCTCAAAAGAAAGAGCTGTTAACTGATTGAAACTCCCCTACTTGGCTTTTATCGGCATCTTATAAATTTTTTCTAAATCAAATCCTAGAGATAAGGATTTTTATTTAGAAAATACCTACCTTTGCGTCCTCTTTTTAAAATAACAAGTTAAACTAATTTTCGACTGCGTGGCTCGCCAGTTGATGTAATCGAGAGCTTTAATTCCTATTTATGTCTAAGGAAAAACAAACACAAGTATTGCCTGATTTCGATTGGGAAAAAGCAGAAGACAAAGGATTCGGTACAGGCTATTCAGCTGCTGACCGTACTCGTTTTGAAGAAATGTACGAAACGACAATTTCTCCAGTTCAGGAAAAAGAAGTTGTTAAAGGTGTGGTTGTAGGTATTACAGACCGCGAGGTGATTCTTAACATCGGTTTTAAATCTGATGGTATCGTTTCATTCAATGAATTCCGTGACTTGCCAGCTTTGAAAATTGGTGACGAAGTGGAAGTTTATGTAGAAAACCAGGAAGACGCACAAGGTCAGCTTGTTCTTTCACGTAAGAAAGCAAAAGTAATTACTGCATGGGATAACATCCAGAAATCGTTTGACGAGGATGTAGTAATCGATGCTAACGTAAAGAGAAGAACCAAAGGTGGTCTTATTGTAGATATATTTGGTATCGAAGCTTTCTTGCCAGGTTCACAAATCGACGTGAAACCAATTCGTGATTTCGACATTTTTGTTGGAAAGCGTATGGAAGTGAAAGTTGTTAAGATTAACTACGCAAATGATAACGTTGTAGTTTCTCATAAAATATTGATCGAAAAAGATCTTGAAGCACAACGTCAGCAAATTCTTAATAACCTGGAAAAGGGACAAGTTCTTGAAGGTGTTATTAAGAACATGACAAACTTTGGTGTGTTCATCGATCTTGGAGGTGTTGACGGTTTGTTGCACATCACGGATATTTCTTGGGGTCGTATCAACCACCCGTCAGATCTTTTGGCACTTGACCAAAAGCTTAACGTTGTGGTTCTTGATTTCGACGAAGAGAAAAAACGTATCTCTCTTGGCTTGAAACAACTTCAGTCTCACCCATGGGATTCATTGTCAGAAGATATCCAGGTTGGATCAAAAGTTACAGGACGTATTGTTAACGTCGCTGATTACGGCGCTTTCCTTGAAATCAAACCGGGTGTTGAAGGTTTGATCCACGTATCTGAAATGTCATGGTCTCAGCACCTGCGCAATCCTCAGGAGTTTATGAACGTAAACGACGAGATCAACGCAGTTGTATTGACACTTGACCGTCAGGAACGCAAAATGTCTCTTGGTATCAAACAACTTACTGAAGATCCTTGGACTCAGGGTTCGTTGAAAGATAAGTATGCCATTGGTACTCGTCACAAAGGTGTGGTACGTAACCTTACTAACTTCGGTTTGTTTATCGAACTTGAAGAAGGTATCGACGGACTGGTTCACGTTTCTGACTTATCATGGACTAAGAAAATTAAACATCCTTCGGATTTCGTAAAAGTTAATGACGAACTTGAAGTTGTTGTTCTTGAGCTTGACGCAGACAACCGTCGTTTGGCACTTGGTCACAAACAACTTGAAGAAAATCCATGGGATACTTTTGAAACCATCTTTGCTGTTGGATCTGTTCACCGTTCTACAATCGTAGCAAAAGGAGACAAATTCGCAACTTTGGAATTGCCATACGGTATCGAAGGAATCGCAGCTGTGAAAAACCTTACGAAAGAAGATGGTACGTTTGCTGAGGTTGGAGAAAGCTTAGACTTCACTGTTTTGGAATTCTTGAAAGACGAAAAGAAAATCGTTCTTACGCATTCCAAAGTGAAACCTTCTGCAACTCCTGCTGTTGAAGAGAAAAAAGAAGAGAAAGCTGCTAAACCTGCATCAAACCAGGCTAAAAATGCACCTTCAAATACTGACAGTTCTGCCAAAGAAGGAGAGAAATCTACCTTTGGTGATCTAAGCGTTCTTTCTGCTTTGAAAGAACAATTCGAAGAAACTGAAAGAAAAGGAAAAAAAGTAGCGAAAAAAGACGACGAAACTGAGGAGTAGTCGATTTTTTTAATACTTTTGCACCCGGGTTAGCAGTTAGCGAGTAATCTGTCCTGCTAACCCGACAGGGTTCCGTGGCCGAGCGGCTAGGCAGAGGTCTGCAAAACCTCGTACAGCGGTTCGAATCCGCTCGGAACCTCATCATAAAATTCTTGAGAAAATACCATTTAAAAAAGTGGCTTTTAGGCTTTTTTTTAAATGGTATTTTTTTGTTAATATGCTGAGGTACAGTGGATACCAGGCAGTTGCACGAATTTTAGGCGAATTATCAAATTAGAAGAATTATAAATAAGTATGGTATCTAAAATATACCTTAAATACTTTTGTGGATAAAAAATCGTACACTAGATTTGTCTGTTGAAGTATAATGAATAGTTGATTATGAATATACCATTCCGAGAAGACTCTAAGTTTTGTTCCTTCTTTCCCCGATCAAAATCGTTTCTGGCTATTTTTGTAGCTATTCTTTTAAGTACTTGTAGCCTGACATGGGCTCAGGATAGTACGGCGGCTGCCGGAGCTACCCCAGCCGCTGCTGCTGGCGGAGGTGATGCTGCAAAAGGAGAAGCATTATTTAAAAATAATTGCGCTCAGTGTCATGCAGTAACTGACGAGAAAGTTGTAGGCCCTGGTTTGAAAGGTGCAACAACCCGTAACAACATTGAATGGCTTACAAAGTGGGTACATAACTCACAAGCTATGATTGCCTCAGGCGATCCCTACGCAGTTAAAATCTACAACGAGTACAACAAAGCTCAGATGACAGCTTTCCCGAATCTTTCGGAGGATGACATTAAGGGTATCTTTGCTTATGTAGACCAGGCTGCGGCTGCTCCGGCTCCTGCCGCTGCTGCTGCTGGCGGAGCTGCTCCTGCTGCGGGTGCTGCTCAGGCAAGCGGACCATCAGATCTGTTCATGATCGTTCTTGTTGCTTTGGTAGTTGTAATGCTCTTAGTATTAGGGGTGTTGCTTGTCATTGTCACAATCCTTTCCAAAGCAGTGAGCGGTGACGCTGCTGATGTGAGTAAAGGAGACTTTATGACACGTTTTGGTGCTTCTCTTAAAAGAATCGCCGGAGATCCTGCTATCCGCTCTGCAACAGTCTGGATCTTTATATTGTTGGTAACTAAGGCTACTATCGACGGTGCCTATAGCGTTGGCGTTCAACAGGGATATGCTCCAAAGCAACCAATTTCGTTCTCTCACAAGCTTCATGCAGGGGAATATAAGATTGACTGTAACTATTGCCACACAGGTGTGAATAGAGGTAAGTCTGCTCATATTCCATCAGCGAATATTTGTATGAACTGTCACGGTGTGATCAAAAAAGAATCACCAGAAATTCAAAAAATATACACTTCAATAGAAAATAATACTCCTATTGAATGGGTACGTGTACATAACCTTCCTGATCTTGCTTATTTCAATCACTCTCAACACGTTAATGTGGGCGGATTGGAATGTGAAAATTGCCACGGAGATATCGCTCAGATGGAAGTTATCCAGCAGCGTTCTTCATTAACAATGGGTTGGTGTATCGATTGTCACCGTAAGACTGAGGTTAATACGAAGGATAACAAGTATTACGATAAGCTGGTACAATTACACGCATCAGATAGTAAAGAAGCCTTAAAAGTAGCTGATATCGGTGGTCTTGAATGCTCTAAGTGCCACTATTAATCACTTCAAATAATTACTAGAATACAACTCATTGTATTAAAAGTTTTATGGAAAACACTAATAAAAGATATTGGAGAGGGCTTGAAGAGCTGCGTAATGACGAAAAATTCATTAAAAACGCAGGTTCAGAGTTTTCTGATGCACCGACAGAAAGTCAATATGAAAGTCTGGTTGACGGAGCAGGTACGCACCGTCGCGATTTCTTGAAAGTTTTAGGATTTGGTATGGCAGCTGTTTCATTGGCGGCTTGCGAAACTCCTGTAAAAAAAGCAATTCCTTACGTTAACAAGCCAGAAGGAGAGTTTCCTACGATCGCGAACTGGTATGCTTCAACTTATTCTGAAGGTGGGGATTATGCAAGTATACTTGTAAAAACACGTGAAGGACGGCCTATTAAAATTGAACCAAATACGCTTTCAGGTATTACGAAAGGTGTTAGTTCAAGAGCGCATGCGTCTTTATTAGGTCTTTATGACAACGAAAAACTAAGAGGTCCTAAAAAGGGAGAAGACACAAAAGTTACCTGGGAAGCAATCGATAAAGACATTACAAGTCAGCTTTCTTCAATTGCAGCAAAAGGTGGTGCCATTCGCATCGTATCTTCTACAATATTAAGTCCTTCAACAAAATCAGTCATTGCTGATTTTACAACAAAATATCCAACGACGCGTCATATTGTTTACGACGCAAATAGTGCTTCTGCAATTGTTAAGGGAAATGAGCTTTCATTTGGTAAAGCTGTTATTCCTTATTACGCTTTCAGTAAATCTAAGGTAGTCGTAGGTATTGATGCCGACTTCTTGGGTGCATGGATTTCGCCTGACGATTTTTCTCGTCAATATGCTGAAACACGTCGTGTCAGCAGTGCGAAAGATGGCAAAAAGGATATGTCCCGTCATTATCAGTTTGAATCAGTTCTTTCAATGACTGGCTCAAATGCGGATTATCGTTCAGCTGTAAAACCTTCTCAGCTTGGATTGGTTGTCACTGCTCTATACAATAAAGTAGCTTCAAAACTGGGAGGGAAAGCAATTTCTGCTCCTGCTTTGGATGTTCCGCATCTTGATAAAGCTGCTGCGGACCTTGTAGCTGCAAAAGGAAGTGCTCTGGTAGTTTGTGGTATTAATGATCCTTCTGTTCAGGTTGTTGTAAACGCTCTGAACGCTTTGCTTGGAAGTTACGGAACAACAATTGATTTAGATACGCCGGTTAATTTCCGTCAGGGAAATGACATCGCGATGAACGAATTCGTTGATGAAGTAAAAGGCGGAAAGGTTGATGCAGTAATTTTCTATGCAGCTAACCCTGTATATGACCATCCACGCGGAGCCGAGCTAGCTACTGCTCTTCCGAAAGTATCTCTAAGTATTACGTTTAATGACCGCGCTGACGAAACAGGGTCATTAACAAAATATATTGCTCCTGCACCTCATTATCTGGAATCATGGAATGATGCAGAACCAATGGCAGGTTTTTATAGCTTGACACAGCCAACTATCAGCTTGATTTTCAATACGCGTCAGGCTCAGGAAAGTTTGCTGAAATGGGCTGGATTGCCATCTGATTTCCACGCATATATCGAGTCGTACTGGAGTAAGAATGTCTTCACACAAGGTGGTACTGGCAGTTTTGAGAAATTCTGGGTACAATCATTGCACGACGGCTTTTTCAAAACCAACCGTACAGCTTCTGCTGCCGGCGCAACGTTTGCAGGTAATGTGGACGAAGCAGCATCGGCAATTGGTAAAAAATATAAAGCATCTTCGACAGGAATTGAACTTGCGCTATTTGAGAATGTAGGTGTAGGTAACGGTTCTGCGGCAAACAATCCATGGTTGCAAGAGTTACCTGATCCTGTTACGAAAGCGACATGGGACAATCACGCAAATATTTCACAAAAGACTGCTACTGACCTCGGTTTGTCTCAGGGCGATGTGGTGAAAGTTGAATCAAAAGGTAAGTCTGTTGAAGTTCCGGTTATTATTCAGCCTGGTCAGGCAAATGGTACTGTTGCTATTTCAATCGGTTATGGTCGTGAAAAAGCAGGGAAATCAGCGAATGGAGTTGGTAAGAATGTTTATCCCCTGGCAGCTTATTCAGCTGGATATTTGAGTTTTGCTCCCGGCGAAGTTACTGTTTCTAAAACAGGTGAAACACGTGAAATAGCTCAGACGCAAACACATAATACTGTAATGGGCCGTAAGTCTGTTCTACAGGAAACTGTGTTGGCTCATTTCCAGAAGGATCCTTTGGCAGGTCGTTTTATTCCAAAAATCGAAACATCTGAAGGAGCAGTAGATGCTACGGATCTTTCTCTTTGGAATGGACATCAATATAAAAACCACTCATGGGGTATGGTCATTGACCTGAATACATGTTTTGGTTGCGGCTCTTGTGTAATTAGCTGCCAGTCTGAAAACAACATCCCTGTTGTTGGACGTCAGGAAGTTATCAATAGCCGTGAAATGCATTGGCTTCGTATCGACCGTTACTACAGCAGCGACGCGGAAGTAGGTGACTATACAGCAATGGAAGTTGCCTCGGAAAATCCGGAAGTTACGTTCCAGCCTATGTTATGTCAGCATTGTAACAATGCCCCATGCGAAACGGTATGTCCGGTATTGGCGACTACCCATAGCTCGGAAGGTTTGAACCAAATGACCTATAACCGTTGTGTAGGTACTCGTTATTGTGCAAACAACTGCCCATATAAAGTACGTCGTTTCAACTGGTTTAAATATTTCGATAACGATAACTATGATTACCATTTCAACAATGATCTGGGTAAGATGGTAATCAATCCTGAGGTTACAGTACGTTCACGTGGAGTTATTGAAAAATGCTCAATGTGCGTTCACAAAATCCAGGAAGGTAAGTTAACTGCAAAAAAGGAAAGAAGACGTGTAGTTGATGGCGAGATCAATGTGGCTTGTGCTTCATCTTGTCCAACGGATGCAATTACTTTTGGTGATATGAATGATCCTGAAAGCCGTATCTCTAAAATGCTCGAAATCGAAAGAGAAGGTCGTGCATTCCACATGTTAGAGGAGATAAATGTACGTCCGCAAATTTCTTATCTGACGAAAATCAGAAATAAGGATGCTGCAGCAGCACCAAAGGCAGAAGCTGAAAAAGAACACGCCTAAGTAGTTGAAAGTTTTGTATTTGTTTGAAGATTAAATCATTATAAATAACAGTAGTATGCATGTTACTTCACCCGTAAGAGAGCCCCTTATTCAAGGCGGGAAAACGTATGCAGACGTAACGGAAGATATTTGCCGGCATGTCGAAGGAAAGCCTACAAAGGAATGGAAAATTGCTTTTGGTATTTCTTTGCTTGTTTTGGCTTATGGAACTTGTTGTCTGGCATGGACCTGGTGGGAAGGTCTGGGCGTGTGGGGATTAAATAAGACAGTAGGTTGGGCCTGGGATATCACAAACTTTGTTTGGTGGGTTGGTATTGGTCACGCTGGAACTTTGATCTCGGCAATTCTTTTACTCTTCCGTCAGAAATGGAGAACATCCATTAACCGTGCGGCGGAAGCGATGACAATTTTCGCTGTAATTTGTGCTGCATCTTTTATCCTGATGCACATGGGTCGTCCATGGATGGCATACTGGGCTTTGCCTCTACCTAATGCATTCGGTTCTCTTTGGGTAAACTTCAACTCTCCTCTTGTATGGGACGTTTTTGCGATCAGTACATATTTTTCGGTATCCCTTGTTTTCTGGTATATCGGTCTTATTCCTGATTTAGCTACAATTCGTGATCGTGCAACAAGTAAAGTTTCCCGCTTCATGTACGGAACTTTTGCAATGGGATGGGACGGATCAGCAAAAACCTGGTCTCGTTATGAATACATCAGCTTAATTCTTGCAGGTTTATCAACGCCGCTTGTACTTTCTGTACACACGATTGTAAGTATGGACTTTGCTACCTCGGTAATTCCGGGATGGCATACAACAATTTTCCCTCCATATTTCGTAGCGGGTGCGATTTTCTCTGGATTTGCGATGGTGCAAAACCTTATGTTGATCACTCGTGTGGTTTACAAGCTTGAAGATTATATCACGCTTGAACACATTGAAACGATGAACAAGGTAATTACCTTGACTGGTTCGGTTGTAGGGGTTGCCTATATTACTGAGTTCTTTATTGCCTGGTATTCAGGAGTAGAATATGAAAGTTATGCATTTATCAACCGTGCTACCGGACCTTACTGGTGGGCATACTGGGCGATGATGACTTGTAACGTAATCTCTCCACAGTTGTTCTGGTCCAGAAAACTTCGTCGTAGTATCACATTTACATTCTTTATCTCTGTTATTGTTAACATCGGTATGTGGTTCGAGCGTTTTGTAATTATTGTTACATCACTTCACCGTGACTACATTCCATCCAGCTGGGCTATGTTCTCCCCTACCCGTTATGATATTGGGGATTATATTTTCTCTTTCGGATTGTTCTTCACGTTATTCCTGCTTTTCTCTAAATATCTACCAGTTGTAAACATGGCGGAAGTGAAAGCGGTAATCAGATCGACCTCTGCGAACTTGCCTAAGAAAATTGCGGGTGTCGCGAAAGTAAGACAACGAGAAGCTGCTGCTCCGTTATTTAACAAGGATATAGAATAAGTAAATCGCTCAGAGCGAAAGAATAATATTTAACATTAGTATAAATATGGCAGAATTATCTGGTAAATATTTAGTTGGAGTCTACGACGATGACGATACTGTATTGCATGCAGTACCGAGACTCAGAAAGGCAGGAGTAAAAATACAGGAGGTATATTCACCATTTCCAATCCACGGAATGGATGATGCCCTTGGACATCCTCGTACAAGAATTGGGATTGCAGCATTTATGTTCGGTGTTACCGGATGTTGCGTAGCCTTAACGTTGATGATCTGGACAATGGGAATAGACTGGCCGATGATCGTTGGTGGTAAAGATTCTATTTCTCTGCCAAACTATATTCCTATTACATTCGAGTTAACTGTACTTTTCACCGCATTTGGTATGGTTACTACATTTTTTATCTCGAATGGACTGAGTCCTGCTGCCCACAAACACGAAAGATTTGATGTTCGTGCTACAGATAATAAATTTGTAATGGCAATTAACTTGGGTAGAAATTCAATGAGTGAAGATGAAATATCCCGGGCGCTGAGAGATAGCGGTGCAGAAGAGGTTAACATCAAACAATTTTAATGTGCTTGGATCGATGAAATTGAAGAATTTATATAAGTATTCTATAGCTTTTGCTATCATTCTGATTGCAGCCGTTAGCTGCAAACGTGATCCTAGCAATCCTGGTAAAGAATTTGCTCCGAACATGTATCTGCCGGTAGGTTATGAACCCTACAGACAGGAAAAACCAAATCCGATCAACCCGATGGGATTGACCATGCGTTTGCCGGTTGAAGGTACTGTTGCCCGTCGTAACTATAATACGAGCTTCGATGATGGTGATTCAGCTCAGGTTGATTTGATGGTGTATAACATTGCAGCTGATAGTATTTCTATTTCGGAACGAGTTTTGAAAAACCCTGTTCCTTTAAACGAAAACACGTTAGCAGAAGGTAAGGTGTTGTATGAAAGATATTGTCAGCATTGTCATGGTGCAACAGGAGCTGGTGACGGAAAGGTTGCGGCCATTTATAAAGGGGTTCCTAACTACGCAAGTGATGCTTACAAAAACCTGAATGAAGGACATATTTTCCACGTTATTACTTACGGTAAAGCGCGGATGTGGCCTCACGGTTCGCAAATTAATCCTGAGGAGCGCTGGAAAATTGTACACTACGTGCAAAAGCTGCAAAAGGGAGCATAGTTTATTTTTGATAACTGAGAAATAATATTTGAATAATGGCATCAGCACATTCGATTCCTTCTATTGAAGAACGGTTTGAATTCACTTCGGGAGCTAAGAGAAACCTGATAATTGGAGGCGCTATAGGTGCGGCTTTGGTTGTTGTAGGTATCTATCTGGCAGCCAATGGAGGTGGACATCATGAAGCAGAAGCAGCACATGGTGCAGTGAATGCTATAACCGGACATGCAGCAGCCGGACATGAAGCAGCAGGTCATGCTGAAGAACATCATGTAAGTTGGTTAACACGTATTTGGGCAAACCTTTGGGTTAATGCGGTATATTTTACCGGGATATCCGTTGTGGGTATGTTTTTCATATCATATAATTATCTTGCACAGGCGGGATGGTCAGCAGTTTTTAAAAGAGTACCAGAAGCGATGCCTGCATTCTTACCAGTTACCGGTATTATCATGCTTGCAGTTTTCTTTTTAGGTGGTCATGATCTTTTTCACTGGACACATGCCGAAGTCTACGAAGTTGGCGGGCCGGAATATGATGAGGTACTAGCCGGAAAACAAGGATATCTGAACACGCCATTTTTTGTAGGCAGAATGATATTTTACTTTGTTGCCTGGTATTTTATGTGGAGAAAGATTCGTCAGTTCTCTTTGGAAGAAGATCAAATCGGTGGAACAGAATTATATGATAAATCAATACGTTTAGGAACAGCTTTTCTTGTTGTATTTGGAGTTACCTCGTCAACATCTGCCTGGGATTTCGTAATGTCAGTAGATCCTCACTGGTTTAGTACAATGTTTGGATGGTATACATTGGCAAGCTGGCACGTTGCCGGTCTGGCCGTTATTACCCTGACCGTTGTTATGTTGAGAGAGAGAGGTTATTTGAAAGCAGTAAATTCAAGTCACCTTAGAGATTTGGGTAAGTTTGTTTTTGCCTTTAGTATCTTCTGGACTTATGTTTGGTTTGCTCAGTTTCTTTTGATCTACTATGCAAATCAGCCGGAAGAGATTATTTATTTCATTGAGCGTTTTAGAGGTCACGGAAGTATTTTCAAGGCTCCGTTCTTTATTACATTGTTCCTTAACTTTTTCTTGCCATTCCTTGTTTTGATGACAAGAGATTCTAAGTTTACACATTCGATTCTTAAAGTTGCTTGCTGGAGTGTGATCATCGGTCACTATATGGATTTTTACACGAACATTATGCCAGGTAGTGCTGGAGATACGGCGGGATTTGGCCCGTTGGAATGGGGATTTTTCATTGTCTTCATTTGTGGATTTGTTTGGTCAATGGCGACTCAGTTGGAAAAAGCAAATTTGATTCCAAAACATCATCCTATGTTGGAAGAGTCTTTGCATCACGATATCGCCTAATTTGCTTAACCTGTTATTATCATGTATTTTATCATCGGATTAGTTGCCTTAGTTTTTGTGGTTCTCACGGTTATCGTGGTAACCCGGCTGCAGGATGTTCTTAAAAATGTAAAAAAACCAGAATCAGCTGACGAAGTTCCTTCCGGAAATGTCTGGAACGGTGCAATGTTTATTGTGATCATTATTGCTGCTGCTGTTGGGATCACCTGGTCATATATGCATGCAAGAGAACATTTTTTACCGATCGCTTCTTCCGTTCACGGTAGAAGAACAGACGATCTGTTCTGGTTCTCGATGGGAATTCTTACAATTCCTTTCGCATTCGTTAACTTTTTAATATTCTTTTTTGCCTGGAAGTATCAGTATAAAAAAGGAAATAAAGCTTCTTTTTATCCTGATAACCACAAATTGGAATTAATATGGACAATTATTCCAGCAATTGTAATGGCCATGTTGGTTTTTACAGGTTGGAAAGCTTGGTCTGATATCACTTCCGACGCTCCGGCGGATTCCGAGGTAATTGAAATTACAGGTAAACAATTCAACTGGATTGTTCGTTATGGTGGTGTGAATGATAACAAATTGGGTAACTACAACTATAAGTTAATTGATGCCCAAAATGAAGTAGGTATTGATTTGTCAGATGAAAATTCATTCGACGATTTCTTGAACCCTACCGAGATGCATATCCCCGTTGGACGTCCTGTACTTTTGAAAATTCGTGCCCGCGACGTTCTACACAGCGTATTTATTCCTCACATGCGTGTGAAGATGGATGCTGTTCCAGGGATGCCAACGAAGTTCTGGTTCGTTCCGGATAAAACGACGGCTGAAATGCGTACGGAAACTGGCAACCCTGATTTTAAATATGAGATTGCTTGTACAGAAGTTTGTGGTCAAGGTCACTTCTCAATGAAAATTAATCTGGTTGTTGAAGACGAAGCGTCATATAAGAAATGGTGTGCAGAACAGTCAACGTTTCTACAGACCTACCCGGAGTATCTTGCAAAAGTGCCAGACAATTTGAAAGCAAAAGCGATGAAGGGTTTGCCAGCTGATACAGCAACTCCTGCCGATACTGCAAAAACAGCTTCGACTGGTGGTGGAATTGGAACAACTGCGGCTCTTCGCTAATTTTATTACATTAAATTCAAAACAAGTATATGTCAGCTATTGAAGGATTGGACACCGCTGTACACCACCCGGAGCAAGCGCACCATCACGAGCCACAAAGCTTTTGGCAGAAATACGTATTCAGTGAAGATCACAAAGTAATTGCCAAGCAATATCTTATTACGGGTATCCTATGGGCAGTTATTGGAATTTCCATGTCAGTTATTTTCCGTATCCAGTTAGGGATGCCGGATTCCAATCTGTCTTGGTTGAAGCCTGTATTAGGTGCCTGGATCAGCGAGTCAGGTAAGTTAGATCCTAATTTCTATCTTGCCCTTGTTACTATGCATGGTACCATCATGGTATTTTTCGTACTTACGGCCGGGTTGAGCGGTACATTTAGTAACTTCCTTATCCCGTTGCAAATTGGTGCACGTGATATGGCATCCGGATTTATGAACATGTTATCTTACTGGTTCTTCTTCCTTGCCAGTGTGATCATGTTTGCATCTCTATTCCTGCAAACAGGTCCTGCGGCAGGTGGATGGGTAATTTACCCACCATTAAGTGCTCTGCCACAAGCGCACCAGGGTTCTGGTATGGGTATGACTTTGTGGTTGGCTAGTATGGCTTTCTTTATTGTATCTCAGCTTTTAGGTGGGATCAATTATATAACAACTGTAATTAACCTTCGGACACGTGGTATGTCATTTGATCGTCTTCCATTGACAATCTGGGCATTTCTTATTACTGCTGTTCTTGGTCTTATTTCCTTCCCGGTTCTTTTATCATCAGTATTGCTTTTGATTTTTGACCGTCATTTTGGAACGAGCTTTTACTTGTCGGAAATTTATATCAACGGAGAAGCTTTACCTAATGTAGGAGGTAGCCCAATTTTGTTCCAGCATTTGTTCTGGTTCCTTGGTCACCCAGAGGTTTACATCGTACTTCTTCCTGGTCTTGGGATTACTTCTGAGGTTATCGCTACAAATGCTCGTAAGCCGATTTTTGGTTACCGGGCCATGATTGCTTCTATGCTTGGTATCGCATTCCTGGCCTTCATCGTGTGGGCTCACCACATGTTCGTGACAGGTATGAATCCGTTCCTTGGATCTGTATTTATGTTCTTGACTCTGATCATTGCTGTTCCGTCTGCGGTGAAAGGGTTTAATTATATCACGACACTTTGGAAAGGAAATATCGTTTTCACTCCTGCTATGCTTTTTGCAATCGGGATGGTTTCGCTATTCGTTTCGGGTGGTTTGACAGGTATCATCTTGGGTAATAGTGCGCTGGATATTCAACTTCACGATACATACTTCGTAGTTGCTCACTTTCACCTTGTAATGGGTGCGGCATCTGCTTTCGGATTGTTTGCCGGGGTTTATCACTGGTTCCCTAAAATGTTTGGAAAGATGATGAGCAATACTTTGGGTCAGATTCACTTCTGGTTCTCATTCATTGGTATCTACCTTGTCTTTATTCCAATGCACTATGTTGGTATCGCAGGTTTCCCACGTCGTTATTATCAGTTTACAAGTTATGATTTCACGCACAAGTTTATGGACATGAACATGTTCATTACCGTTGCTGCGATTTTATCATTCCTTGCACAGTTCATATTCCTTTATAATTTCTTCGTGAACATTTTCAAAGGCAAGACTGCTCCGAAAAACCCATGGAGATCAAACACATTGGAATGGACTACACCAATTGTTCCTGGTCATGGTAACTGGGAAGGTGAAATTCCAGCAGTATATCGCTGGTCGTATGATTATAGCAAACCTGGTGCAAAAGAGGATTTCATACCTCAGAATATTCCTTATTCTCAAACTTTGGAATCTAACTTTCCGCACGAGAATGAGCTGATTGCAACAGAGAAAGAAATAGAGGCTCAGAATTTTAATGACCAATTTAACACAGCGCATTAATTTACGTGTCAATCGCCGGTTCCGGCGGTTGACACTGAATACTGTCATTACACTTTACATCCTGATCATGGTTGGTGGAGTTGTAAGAAGTACAGGTGCTGGTATGGGTTGTCCTGATTGGCCAAAATGTTTTGGTAGCTGGATACCTCCAACGGAGGTCTCTCAGCTACCATTAGATTATAAGGAAATCTACGGAGCTAAATTAAAAGGTGAAGTTATTTTCAATCCGGTGAAAACCTGGATTGAATATGTCAATCGTCTTTTTGGAGTGTTTACGGGGATTATGATCTTCGGGACGTTACTTGCTTCAATTCCTTATTTAAAGTCTGAAAGAAAGAGTTTGTTTTTTTACAGTTTGTTGGCTTTCATACTGGTAGGTTTACAGGGATGGCTAGGTTCGAAGGTAGTATCGTCAGAATTGCATCCGGTGATGATCACAATTCATATGCTTCTGGCCATTGTAATTGTCTTCATATTGATTTATCTGTTCATTCGTGCGTCTTATTCAGAGGAAAGGGATGGGAAATTGTTTGCTAATCATAGTTTGATTAATAAATTAAGCTTCTTAGTCCTGACGTTATCACTGATACAGATTTTGATCGGAACTCAGGTTCGTGAGGTGATGGATGAGGTAATTCGCGCTTTGGGATATGAGGAGCGTGGGAAATGGGTTGAAGAGCTTGGTATTCCATTTTATATCCATCGGTCTTTCTCCCTGTTACTTCTCGGGGCTAATTTGTTTTGGATAAATAAGATCAGCCGTTCAATTGAAGGCAAATCCAGAATTAAACAAATGGGTTTAGCTTGTCTGGCAGTTCTGGGTATAGAGATTTTCACAGGGATAATCATGGCATATTTTGGTGTTCCTGCCTTTGCGCAGCCTGTGCACCTGACATTAGCAGTGATCATGATAGGATTACAGTTTATGATGTGGATGCTAATGAATGCCAGTCGTTTTTCCTGGGATAAAAAGATTGTTAAACTGAAGGGAGATTTAGTGTAGATTGGAAATAGCGTTAAATAATGACATCAGCAGAGGAAAGCTTAGGTTTTAGTAGAGTTGGAGATAAAGTAAAGGCCTTGTTTGAGTTATTGAAATTCAGGTTGGCTTCGCTGATTGCCTTTTCAGGTGCGATGGGCTATTGTCTCGGAGCTTCTGATGTGAGTTGGATTAAGATTGTTCTTTTCTGTATTGCTTCCATCGGCATCACAGGTTCTGCTAATATTATCAATCAGATTCTTGAAAAGGATTTGGATAAAATGATGAAGAGAACGCAAAATCGTCCTCTTCCAAGCGGGAGAATTTCGGTCGAGCAGGCTATTATTTGGTCGGTATTCCTTGGCGTTTCATCCTTGATTATATTCGTTGTTTACTTTAATTTGATCAGTGCTTTACTAGCTCTTTTGTCGTTGGTCTTGTATGGATTCGTTTATACACCTTTAAAACGTGTTGGTCCAATCGCGGTTTTCGTAGGGGCGTTTCCGGGTGCATTTCCTCCTATGATTGGTTGGGTGGCAGCGACAAACCATTTTGGATTAGAACCAGGAATTTTGTTTGCGATTCAATTTTTTTGGCAGTTCCCACATTTCTGGGCAATTGCATGGGTTTTAGATGATGATTACAAACGCGCAGGTTTTAAGTTATTACCAGCAAACGGTTTGAAAGACGCAGATACAACGTTGCAGATTATGATTTATACGTTGTTTTTATTGCCGGTTGGCTGGTTGCCTTACAAATTGGGTATGACAGGAATCAATTCGGCTTTTATAGCAACAGTTTTTGGTGTATTGTTTTTAGCGCAAACATTCCACTTGATGCGTAAGTGTACGGACAAAACGGCAAGACAACTTATGTTTGGTTCTTTCATATATTTGCCGATCGTTCAAATCGCGTTTTTGTTGGATAAATTGTGATATCGTAATTTAGGGAAATGGAAAACATTCAACATTTGAAAGTAGATAAGGAGCCTCAGGCTACGCTTTCTATGGACCCAATGAAATTCATTCTTTGGTTGTTCGTAGTAAGTATAATAATGCTTTTTGCGTCGCAGACCAGTGCTTATCTTGTGCGCAGAGCAGAAGGTAACTGGCTTGAATTTGAGATGCCCAGGATATTCTGGTATAGTACCGGTGTACTGTTGGTAAGTAGTCTTGCGATGCAGGCAGCTTATTTTGCAGCAAAAAAAGATGATTTCAGATTATTGAAAATAGCAATTTCTATTACTTTTGTACTCGGTCTGACGTTTCTGTGGATGCAGTTTGAGGGATGGAAACAGTTGGTGGCAATGAATGTCTATTTTGTTGGAAATCCATCTGGTTCGTTTTTTTATGTATTCACAGGACTCCATGGTTTCCACATTATTAGTGGTATCATTGTTCTGATTTATGCATGGATCGCGGTTTTCAAGCAGAAGGTGCATGCAAAGAATTTGCGTCAAATACAGATTTGCGCCACATACTGGCACTTTTTAGACTTACTCTGGTTATATCTTTTTGTTTTTTTATTGACTTTTAATTGATAATTTTTCACCAATGGCTGCACATGTAACAACACCAGGCACGGTAGAACCCAAAATGTGGATGGGCGGGATCGAGCCGATGAAAGCAAGTTACGGGAAATTGATGATGTGGTTTTTCCTCATCTCAGATACGTTTACATTTTCTGCATTGCTTGTAGCATATGGGACGCAACGTTTTAGTTTCCCTTCCTATGTAGGAGATGCTGCGAATTTTACATTCTCAAACTTGTACTGGCCAATTCCGGAAAAGGTTTATGAAGCAGTTCCATTTTTGCATGGTATTTCTCTGCCATTGGTTTTCGTAGGTATTATGACTTTCATTCTTATCGCGAGTAGCGTTACGATGGTACTGGCTGTAGAAGCAGGTCACCGTATGGACCGTGCGAACGTTGAGAAATATATGCTTTGGACAATTTTGGGTGGTTTCACTTTCCTTGGATGCCAGGCTTGGGAATGGGCTCACTTTATCCACGGAACGGACGCTGGTACCGTGATGAAAGTTATAGAGAACGGGACATGGGTCGATAAACTGGTACATGGTGCGAACCTAACTGAAAATCAATACGGACCTCCTGCATTTGCAGACTTCTTTTTCTTCATCACAGGTTTCCATGGAACACACGTATTTAGTGGTGTTATTCTAAATATTCTTATTTTCTTCCGTTCAGCGACTGGTTTCTATGACAAACGCGGAAGTTATGAAATGGTTGAAAAAGTGGGTCTTTACTGGCACTTTGTAGACCTTGTTTGGGTATTTGTATTTACATTCTTTTATCTGGTTTAATCGTAGACCTTTTTAATTCTAAATCACATGGCAGAAGTACATCATATACACGAGCAGGATCCAAACGCAGGTGCGGAACAGCGTAAAGCGATCTGGAAAACTTTCTGGATTTTGCTCGTCCTGACAGCATTAGAGTTCCTTATTGCTTTCACTGTACCTCACGGAACACTGAAAGTTACAATTTTCATCGTGATGACTATTGTGAAGGCATTTTACATTGTAGGTGAATTCATGCACCTTAAGCATGAAACCAAGTCGCTGATTTGGTCTATTATCGTTCCGGTTATTTTTGTGGCCTGGCTGATTCTTGCGCTTCTTTTAGAAGGTAATGCTATTTTTGAAGCCATTTTCAAGTAGAGGCTATTCGTTATGATAAACTTCCGTAAAGCCGGATTACTAATATTGACATTAGTAATTCCGGCTTTAGTTTTTGTGTTCCTTAAGCTGTTTGCTACCAATCATTACGATTTGCCATATTACCACCCGCAATTTACCGCAACCGGTGATATAACATTGAATAATGGTGACACCGTGTTTTATAAGGTTCCGGAAATTACTTTGAAGAAAACCGACGGAAATTCTTTCGTTGCGAAATTAGGAGATGGCAAGATGAGGGTGGTCAACTTCCTGCCACAGGCGTGTGATGATAGCTGTAAAATTGTATTGGGACAGGTAGATAGAATTTATGCATTGACAGAGAGTATTCCTAATCTTCAACTGTTCACTCTTGCGGAAAATTGGAACGGTAAGAACGCAAGTTATCCAGCCTTAATGGATTCAAAAAATTGGCTTGTGCTAACAGGCTCGACTGAGGAAGTTGATGAGGTCTGTACAAGGGTTTTGAAAATGGAAACAAAAGTGCCGAAAGCTAAAACCAATTCGCTCGAATCTAAGTTAGTATTAATAGATACGAAAGGTCAGATCAGAGGATATTATAATTTATCTGATTTGGAAGAAACGGATAGGTTAATGGGTGAGATTAAAATTTTGGATTACGAGAAAAAATCTAATTAATACGAATTGTTATGGCAACTGTATTGGTTGAAGAAAATAAGAAGTACAGAAAAATTATTAATATCCTCGCCATCGCAATCCCGGTTGCAGTGGCCGTTCTGATTGGTATCAGACAAAAGATAGATTTGGGTGCCTGGACGAAGGTTTTACCGCATGTGATTGGGATGTTGAATACTGCGACGGCGATTTTACTTCTCCTGGGTTTTTATTTTATAAAAACTAATAATAGAAATTTACACCGGCTGATGATGACATTAGCGTTTGTCCTCGGAGCGATATTTCTGGTTTGTTACATTCTTTATCATATTTCAAACGAGTCGACGCCGTTCGGAGGTTCAGGATTTATCAGACCGATCTATTATTTTCTGTTGATTTCGCATATCTTGTTGTCAATCGTCGTTGTGTGGTTTGTATTGAGAGCTGTTTATTTTGGTTACAGCAATCAGTTGGCTGAACATCGAAAAGCTGTTAAATGGGCATTTCCAATTTGGCTTTATGTGAGTGTGAGTGGTGTAATTGTTTATTTATTGATTAGTCCCTATTACGTATGAAAAAGTTTCTGGCGATTTGTGGGTTTGTAATTATATTCTTTGTTTTAACGGTTCCGTCAACAATGGCGCAATGTGCGATGTGCAGAGGAAGTGTTGAAAGCTCAATGGGTAACGGAAGAAATAACGTAGGTGTGGGGTTGAATACGGGAATTGTTTATCTGTTTATGATGCCTTATATTTTAGTTGCTGTAATTGGATATATGTGGTATAGAAGCAGTAAAAAAAATCAACAGGAACGTCAATTCATTACTGCCCGCGTTCAGCAGGCTTTACATCAAAAATAAACATTTAAGATATTGGGTGAGGCGAAATCAGATTGTTGGTTTCGCCTCTTTTTGTTGTCTGGTGATGATTAAAAATACATTGCCTGTTTTGAAAAAAAATCGATTTTGTAGGTGTAGAAATTGAGGATGGAGTCTTTAAATTGAAAAACCAGTTTTGATAATGCGATCCATTCTTCTTTTAGTATTCCTTCTTTTTTGTTTGCCGGGCCATGGGCAGACCATTTCAACTTCAAAGCCGTGGACATATTGGTGGTGGATGGGGAGTGCTGTCACGCAGGAAGACATTACAGCGCAACTTGAAGGATTTTCAAAAGCCGGATTAGGCGGTGTGCATATTATTCCGATATATGGTGTTAAGGGTTACGAAAATGACTTCGTTCCGTTTCTTACCGATCATTGGTTAAAAGTGATGGAGCATACTGTCATCGAAGGAAAACGATTGGGCCTTGGTGTGGATATGACAACGGGTACCGGGTGGCCATTCGGAGGACCTAATGTTACCAAACAGATGGCTGCTAAAACAATAAACTTCAAAGATGGGAAATGGAAAATCCTACCAACCAAACAGGAAGTGAAACGTGCAGCACCCGGTGGGGAAGGATTGGTTTTTGATCCGTTTCATCCAACAGCGATGTCCGATTACCTGGTTAGGTTTGATTCCGCTTTTGTTCACGCAAAAGAATTGCCACGTTCCATGTATATGGATTCTTACGAGGCATACGGAGCGAACTGGACGGATGATTTTCTTCGTGAGTTTAAAAAGCGGAGGGGGTATGATCTGCAAAACGAGCCAGCTCTGTTCACCGACACAACAGGAAAGTCAGAATCTATATTGGTAAAAATTGATTATCACCAGACGTTATCAGAACTTCTCCGCGAACGCTACGCCCATGCCTGGACAAATTGGAGTAAGCAAAAAGGATTTCTAACCCGGTACCAGGCGCATGGATCTCCGGGAAATCTCCTGGATCTTTACGACGAGGCCGATATTCCGGAAACAGAGTCCTTCGGTACAAGCAGGTTTTCGATTCCTGGACTCAGAATTGATCCTGATTATTCGATCAAGCAATTCGGCACACCAAATCCACTGGCGATGAAGTTCGCGTCTTCTGCTGCTCATTTTTCTGGTAAAAAGTTGGTGAGTTCAGAAACGGGTACATGGCTTGCCAATCATTTTAAAGTTTCGTTGTCTCAGGTGAAGCCGCAAATTGACGAGTTGTTTACGAGTGGCATAAATCATATTTTCTATCATGGTACAACTTACTCGCCGGTTAAGGAATCATATCCGGGTTGGTTGTTTTATGCATCAACGAACTTTGGACCGGCCTCCCATTTCGCTGAGCATTTTTCATTGTTAAATCAATACGTAGAGCGTTGTCAGAAACTGTTACAGGAGAGTCAGCCGGATAACGATATTCTGGTTTATTTCCCCATCCATGATCTTTGGTCGACGCCCGCAAAATCCGGTGGCGGTGTGCATTTGCTGGAAGTTCATCATGTTGATCGCTGGTTATTGCAATTACCATTTGGGCAGCTGACAACAAAATTATGGAAGGAGGGATATGCTTTTGACTATGTCTCCGACAGGCAATTGTCAAGATTATCAGCCACAAAAAATGGAGAAGTTTCGTCCGGTAAATCTATTTACAAAACGATTCTGATCCCGCCGTCGACATATATGCCTGAGGAAACGTTGAACGAGCTGACCAGACTGGCAAAGTCGGGCGCTAATATTATTTTCGCAGATCATTTTCCAACAAAAGTTACGGGTTATAACTTGAACGGAACACGCCAGACGGAGTTCGTATCAAAACTCAGCGAATTGAAATCGAAAAACGCAGGCGTTGTTGTGTCAAAGGATTGGGAAATTGCATTGCAAAAACGCGGCGTTGTTCAGGAACAATGGGCCAAACTAGGGTTAACTTATATAAGAAAAAAGTCAGGGGGAAACTCAATATATTTTATAGCGAATCTGGCAAACGGGTTCAGCGATGGCTGGATTAATGTTGGTAAACTGACTGGAAATGTCGAGCGTTATGATCCTTTGACAAATGAATCCATTGTTTTATCTACGCGTAAAGAAAAAGGTAAAAATGAAGTTTTCTTAAATTTAATTCCAGGGGAATCGTGTTTTTTAAGGACATCAGATCAATCAACGGAAATCGTAGCTGCTTCAAAACCTGAAAAGCAGTATACAATCGACGGAAATTGGGCTGTTGATTTTGTTAAAGGCAAGCCTTCATTGCCGCCATCTGGTAATTTGAAAAAAGCGGGTTCCTGGGTTTCACTATCTGATACCGCCAAATATTTTTCGGGAACTGCCAGGTATACTCTCAACTTTGATATACCAGTGGAGTTGTTAGCTTCCAAATCGATTATCCTGGATTTAGGAGATGTTCGCGAAGTTGCTGTGGTTAAGCTTAACGGAAAAGAAATCGGAACGGCGTGGTCTATTCCCTTTCAGTTAAAACTAATTCCGGAGTTACTTAAAGAAAAGGGAAATAAAATCGAGATCGAAGTAACAAACCTTTCGGCCAATTACATGCGCCTGCGTGACAAGCAGGCTCCTGAATGGAAGAAATTTTACGATATCAATATTGTTGATATCACCTATCAAAAATTCAATGCGGATAACTGGGAACCCATGCCATCCGGCTTGCTGGGCCCGATTCGTTTCTTATACTAATTTTGTTAGCTACGAATACAGGAATGTTCACGAAGAAGATTTGTGAATAATCCTGTATTCGTAGCTAACAATTATTCCCACAAAGGATAATGTTCGAGCTGGATTTGCTGACCGAAAAATATGTTTGTGGACTGCTCGAAAGAAAGCGTGTAGTCAGAAACATAAAACTGCCGTTTGCCGGTACCTTTTTCGTTGACCAGATAATGTTGTTCAAGCCAGGCACGTAACGAGTGTGCAACAATTTCAGAAGTATCCAAGATCTCAACATCGTTTTCGTAATATTTACTGATCTGGTTTTTGATAAGCGGATAGTGCGTACAACCCAGAATCAGTGCCTCAATTCCATCCAGGGTCGGATCTGACAGATAACTATCAATGATGCTCTCGCTGATATTATTATCAAAAAATCCCTCTTCGATCATAGGAGCCAGAAGCGGCGTCGCCAGTGATTTTAAGTGGATGTTTTTATTTAAAGCATCAACTTTCTTCTTGTAAACATTGGATAAAACAGTTTGTTTCGTTCCAATAAGCCCGATCGTTTTTCCGTCATAGTGCTCTTTAATATAATCAACCACCGGGTCAATAACATTTAAAACTTTCGCTTTGCTGCCTACGTACTCCCGGACAAGTTCAAATGCTGCTGCGGACGCAGAGTTGCAGGCGATCAGAATCAGCTTACAATTTTGCTGTAAGAGCATGTTGCAAATCTTGATGGAATATGCCTGAATGGATGCGGTTGATTTGTCGCCATAAGGTAAATGTGCCGTATCTCCGAAATAAATGGTATTTTCATTTGGCAAAAGTCGGGTAACTGCACTGGCGACAGTCATGCCGCCGATGCCGCTATCAAATATGCCAATAGGCGCTGAGGAATCGAACATGGTAATCGGGAATAATAACTAATTGGCTATAAAACTAAACGAAGCGTAGTAATTATCTTTCTTATCACGAAAAATATATTTCTGTAATCATCATTTTAATATAGATATGGAAATAAAATGCTGATAATAAGTTGGATAGGAGTATAGGAAATCACTAAATTCTTTAATGGAAAAATATTTTTAAAAAATATCCTGTCTCATGCAACCTCGGCAATAGCTTTTAGCATCTTACCATTGAAACAACATTAGAATGGGTCGAATTTTATCATTTTTTAACCAGGAAGCACAGCTGATCAAAGCACTCCGGCAGGAAGACGCCAGGGCGCAGCGGCAAGTGTATGAAAAGTATGGCCCGCGCATGCTGGGGGTATGCTTTCGTTATCTGGGTGATGAAATGACGGCGGAAGATGTGATGGTGGAGGGATTCCTGAAAGTGTTTGGTAAAATTGACCAGTTTAACGGCGAGGGCAGTTTCGAGGGGTGGATCAGGAGAATTATGGTGAATGAGGCGCTGGGACTTTTACGGAAAAGAAAACAAATGCCAGAGGATATTTTGTCTGATGAGGCTGCGAATATTCCGGATTATAACTACGCCGACCAGCATATCGAAACCCAGGAGTTGCTAGATCTTATCGAACAGTTGCCAGAAGGGTATCGCACTGTTTTTAATTTATATGCAATTGAAGGTTATGCGCATAGCGAAATTGCAGAATTGTTAGGTGTAACAGAAAGTACGTCGAAATCTCAGCTTCACCGGGCACGTGCCTTGTTGCAGAAAATGGTGGGAGCCTGGGAAAATGACTTCAAAAAAAAACTGAATTATGAAAAAGCATCCGGTTGATGACCTTTTCCAAAAGAGACTCACTTCATTGGAGAAAAAACCTTCTGAACTCGCCTGGAAACGCATTCAGGAAGGGCAGAAAAAGAAATCGCGACGAATAGTCGCGTGGGTATGGTATGCGGCAGCGAGCGTTGTTTTGACTTTGATTTCAGGTTATCTGGTATGGCAGGGACAAAACGACATTTCGTCACCAATGTATGCTGGTTCTGAAATTGCAAAGGTCGAAAAAGCGGTAAGTAAACAAGTTGAGGTAACAGATTCAATTCAAACGGAAGGCAGAAGCCTGCCGAATGATGAGGTGAAAAGTTCTTTGCCTGCTGAAAAGCCGACTTTGGCAAAACAGGAAATGGTTAAGAAATCTCCTTCAATAAAACCCAATTCAGAACATCAGGCTGAAACCATTAATGCTAACCGTCCTGCGTCGGTCGAGATTGCTAAAATAGATCCTGTTAAAGTGGAGGAAGCGAAAATAGAAAATGCGGAGATCCAACAATCCATTTCTTCCGAAAAGGTAATTCCAAAAACAGTTGAATTAGCGCAACGCGATGAGAAAAGGCCGGATCGCACGATTATTGTCGAAGTTGAGGAGCCTGAAAGCGAAGTTAAAGACAAATCTAAATCCCGTTTATCGCGTGTTTTTCGTCAGCTTAAAAATGTCAGAGAAGCGGAGCCCGTTGATTGGGACGATGTAGGGTTTAATCCTAAAAGTATTATTGCGAGAGCAGATGACCGAACTAATGATGATGGAAAAATATCAGGAAAGCGTGAAAGAAAAAATTAATCGGTAACCCCATTATGTCATGAAAATGAAAATCATTTTTGCTGTCTTCATGCTTTTGTCTTTGACAGAGGTACAGGCAAAGAGTAATATTCCTCCTTCCGTTACAAACAATACAAAGAACGATTCGATCATTGTAAGATTTGGTAACAAAACCAGAATGGTCATCTACGGAGAGAATAAAAGAGAATTGGAGAAAATCCTGAAATACGATTTGAACGCGTTGCTCAAAGACCTGAAAATCCGTTTGGATAGTACACAGCAGGATACGACGTTAATTGTGGAGGAATTCAGCGGCGATGATTATTTAAAAAATAAACCGGACCTGGGCGACGACAAAAATTATGTGCGTATCGGAAAGCGTGGGGGGCTGCGCATTCGGAACGGGAATACGAAAGTGGAGATTGAAAGTGGACGTGTGGAAGTGAGTGATGACGAAGATGGTAATTTTGCCAGAATAGGACAAACAGCAAAATCTTATGTACCAAGCTGGGGATCGAGTCCGCGCAAAGGTTTTAACATTGCCTTGGGATTGAATACCTATGGAAGTAATACGCCTTTAAGCACAGTCGCGGGCACATTAGTCGAAATGCCTGATTTAAAACCATTTGGTTCAAGATACATCAGTCTGGGTTATATTGCATCCACAACGGTTGCAAGAGGGCAAAAAGCAAGGTTGAGCTTTGATTTCGGGATAGATTTTTCATGGTACAATCTGATGTTTGAAGGCAATAATAAAATTGTCAGAAATCAGGATATGGTGAACTTTGAACCTGTGCTGAATGATGAGAAAAACGAGATCAGTTTAAAGAAAAATAAGTACGTGCTGCCATTTGTAAATCTGTCTGTCATGCCGACGATAAGTTTTCGAAGATCTTTCATATCACATATTACAGCGGGAGTCTATGGTGGATACAGGCTGGGCAGTTATTCCAAAATCGTGGAACGCGAAAGTGATGACAAATCTTTCGATCGCCGTAACTTTTTTGCCAATGATCTCCGGTATGGATTAGGATTTGAGCTGGGTATACGCAGGTTTCCGGATTTGTTCGTAAACTATGATTTGAATGAATTGTACGAGAAAAATCAGGGTCCTTCGGTGAAAATGTTAAGTTTCGGAATAAAATTATTTTAAGTATAACCTATTGATTTAGTGTTTGCTAGAATTCTATTTCTGGCGGGCACTAATTTTTTTTGAAAATATTTTTCCAAATAAGTTGCAGCGTATTAAAAAAGGTCATAATTTTGCAGCTCCAAAAGTGGGACAAGAGGTTCTCACGGTTGTATTGAAATGTTGAAAGGGGGTGTACCAGAGTGGCCAAATGGGGCAGACTGTAAATCTGCTGGTGTACGCCTACGGTGGTTCGAATCCATCCGCCCCCACAGTTTAAACCAGCGTTTTCTTTATGTTTACCAGTGTAAAGAAAGGTTTATAACAATTGCGAAAGTAGCTCAGCTGGTAGAGCGATAGCCTTCCAAGCTATAGGTCGCGAGTTCGAACCTCGTCTTTCGCTCATTTTTAAGACACGTCAAGCGACTAGCGAAAACATTCATTTTGAAGCCCTTTCGCTGGTCGCTTTTGGCTGTGGTTTAAACTGAGATTAATTTCTCACGCGAATGTGCTTTACGTAGCATTTCGAAATATTGAATATTGAAATTTTGCTGTTGTAGCTCAGGGACGGTCCGCCGCGCGGTAGAGCACTTCCTTGGTAAGGAAGAGGTCAGGCGGTTTACCTGTGTGATTTAATTTAACCAAAGAGGTCAACAGGATAATGCCAAAAGTGGCATCATCAAAAATATTGAAATTTTGCTGTTGTAGCTCAGGGGTAGAGCACTTCCTTGGTAAGGAAGAGGTCAGGGGTTCAAATCCCCTCAATAGCTCGGAGGAATGTTTTTACATTCTCATCTTCAATTCCATCCTATGACGGATTCGAAGAAAGATTTTGATCCTTGCATTTAGTTTAATTGGTTTTGAAGGGCTTGGTAAATGTAAGCTAAAAGGGATCAATCAATAGTGTTTAATAAATTCGTAATAAATTCAAATTTTAAGCGTACTTAGGACATGGCAAAAGAGACGTTTGACCGCTCGAAACCCCACGTGAATATTGGTACTATCGGGCACGTTGACCACGGTAAAACTACCCTTACTGCTGCTATCACAACTGTGTTGGCGAAAAAGGGTTTAGCAGTACTTCGTGATTTCTCATCAATTGATAACGCACCTGAAGAGAAAGAACGTGGTATCACAATTAATACATCGCACGTAGAATACGCAACAGCAAACCGTCACTATGCACACGTTGACTGTCCAGGTCACGCGGATTATGTGAAGAACATGGTTACTGGTGCTGCTCAGATGGATGGAGCTATCATTGTAGTTGCTGCAACTGATGGACCTATGCCTCAAACTCGTGAGCACATTCTTTTGGCTCGTCAGGTGGGTGTTCCTCAACTAGTAGTATTCATGAATAAAGTGGATATGGTTGATGATCCTGAACTACTTGAACTTGTTGAAATGGAAATCCGCGAGCTTCTTAGCTTCTACGACTACGATGGAGATAACATTCCTGTAATCCAAGGTTCTGCTTTGGGTGGATTGAATGGCGAAGACAAATGGGTTAAAACGATTGAAGAATTGATGGACGCTGTTGACAGCTACATTCCAATTCCTCCACGTATGACTGATCTTCCTTTCCTTATGCCTGTTGAAGACGTATTCTCGATCACTGGTCGTGGTACTGTTGCAACTGGTCGTATTGAAAGAGGAGTAATCAACTCAGGTGAAGCCGTTGATATCCTTGGTATGGGTGCAGAAGGTCTTAAATCAGTTGTAACTGGTGTTGAGATGTTCCGTAAAATCCTTGACCGTGGAGAAGCTGGTGATAACGTAGGTCTATTGCTTCGTGGTATTAACAAAGAAGATATCCGTCGTGGTATGGTTATTTGTAAGCCAGGTTCAGTTAAACCTCACGCATCTTTCAAAGGTGAAGTTTATGTACTTTCAAAAGAAGAAGGTGGACGTCACACGCCATTCTTTAACAAATACCGTCCTCAGTTCTACTTCCGTACCACGGACGTAACTGGAGAAATCACGCTTCCAGCTGGTGTTGAAATGGTTATGCCAGGTGATAACATCACAATTGAAGTGAAATTGATCAGCAAAATTGCTATGGAAAAAGGTCTTCGTTTCGCGATTCGTGAAGGTGGACGTACCGTAGGTGCAGGTCAGGTAACTGAAATTCTTGACTAAGTCAGGAAAGATTTAAAAACAAGTGCATTTCTTATGAAATGCACTTGTTTTTTATAAAAATAGTGTATCTTTGCAGCCCGAAACATTGGTTCGCACGGAATACGGGTGTAGTTCAAGGGTAGAATAGCGGTCTCCAAAACCGTTGATGGGAGTTCGAATCTCTCCACCCGTGCATAAGCAAAAAGCAAAAATGGATAAATTTACTTCGTTTCTAAAAGCATCTTGGGAAGAAATGACCGAGCATGTTACGTGGCCTCCCTTTAACGAGCTTCAGGCGAACACAACATTGGTGCTTGTTGGATCCCTTATTTTTGCCTTTGTGGTAGGGATAATGGACTTTGTCTTTGAAAACGCACTCAGACTGTTTTATCAGTCTTTCTAAGGTATTTTTTTTAGCGACACCCCCTGAATGGTATGAGTGGATTAAATTGGTTTGTATTGCGTGCTGTGTCAGGACAAGAGAAAAAGATCAAGTCCTATATTGAGAATGAAATAACACGGCAGAAACTCACAGAATTCGTTCCGCAGATTCTTATTCCTTCTGAGAAGATATACGAAATGCGTAATGGAAAGAAGCGGGTTAGGGAAAAGAACTTTTTTCCGGGATACATAATCATTTCCGCCGATCTTTCAAAAGGAGAGGTTTTGCACATTATTACAAGTATTCCCGGAGTAATCGGTTTTTTAGGAAACGCAGAAGGGAATTCAAAAGTACCGGTGCCTTTGCGCCAGTCAGAAATCAACCGGATTCTTGGTAGAGTTGACGAAGCAGAACACCACGAAGAAGCACCAAACATGTCTTTCATGAAAGGCGAAACCGTAAAGGTTGTAGATGGCCCGTTCAGCGGATTTATCGGTTTGGTGGAAGAAGTATTCGATGAGAAGAAAAAACTCAATGTAGTTGTAAAAATATTCGGGCGTAATACACCCGTTGAATTAAGTTACGCACAAGTAGAAAAGGATAATTGATCGAAAGAACGGGCAGGGTAAGCTTCCACTTGCATGCAAACCGTTTAATTAATCAGTGAACCGCACAAATTCCAAAACAATGGCAAAAGAAATAGGTGGATACGTCAAACTACAGGTAAAAGGTGGCTCAGCCAACCCTTCACCTCCAATCGGTCCTGCATTGGGATCGAAAGGTTTGAATATCATGGAGTTTTGTAAGCAATTCAATGGCCGTACTCAGGATAAACCTGGTGTGGTATTGCCGGTAGTTATTACGTACTACAAGGATAAGTCTTTTGACTTCGTCATTAAGACTCCCCCGGCCGCAAATCTTCTTCTGGAAGCATCAAAAGTAAAAGTTGGTTCGGCGCAGCCAAACCGTCTAAAAGTTGGTTCAGTTACTTGGGATCAGGTTCGTACGATCGCTGAGACTAAAATGCCTGATCTAAACTGCTTTACAATTGATTCTGCTATGAAAATGATCGCGGGAACGGCTCGTAGTATGGGTATTACCGTAGCTGGCAAAGCCCCGTGGGAAGAAAACAACTGAGCGTAGTTTAATTACGCTAAAGAAACAAAGAACATGGGAAAATTGACCAAAAAGCAAAAAGACGCTCTTTCGAAATACGACGCAACCCAGGCTTATACCTTGGAACAAGCTGCGGAGGTCCTGAAGACGATTTCTTATACTAAATTTGATTCATCTGTTGATATTGACGTTCGTTTGGGCGTTGATCCTCGTAAAGCTGATCAAATGGTACGTGGCGTGGTAACATTGCCACACGGAACCGGAAAGGATGTTCGTGTATTGGTACTTTGTACTCCTGATAAGGAAGCCGAAGCGAAAGAAGCAGGAGCAGATTTCGTTGGTCTTGACGAGTTTATCACAAAGATAGAACAAGGATGGACTGACATCGACGTGATTATCACAATGCCTAGTGTAATGGCAAAAGTTGGTAAGTTAGGTAAAGTATTGGGTCCTCGTGGTCTGATGCCAAACCCTAAATCAGGTACAGTTACACCAGATGTAGCTAAAGCTGTGAAAGAAGTTAAAGCAGGTAAAATTGATTTCAAGGTTGACAAATCAGGAATCATTCACGCCAGCGTAGGAAAGGTTTCTTTTGGACCAGACCAACTTGCACAGAACGCGACTGAGGTTATCAACACCTTGATCCGCCTTAAGCCTTCATCGGCAAAAGGTACTTACGTAAAAAGCATTCACTTGTCGTCTACGATGAGCCCGGGTGTGACTATTGACAAAAACACGATTCCAGGATTATAATATGACACGGGAAGAGAAAGCAGTAATTATTGACGAGCTAAGTCAGAAATTCTCGAACACGCCATACTTCTATATCACCAGTGCTGCAGGAATGACTGTAAGTGAGGTTAACGTACTTAGAGGCCTTTGCTTCGAGCGCGGTATCGAGTATCGTGTTGTAAAGAATACTCTGATTAAGAAAGCATTAGAAACACTAGATACGGATTATTCTTCTTTCGACACAGTTTTGAAAGGTTTTTCCGGAGTAATGTTTCACCCGGAGTCAGGTAAAGTTCCTGCACAGCTGATTAAAGAATTCAAGAAAAAAGCAGGTAGTGACAAGCTTAAATTTAAAGGAGCTTCTGTTGATTCATCTGTTTTTGTTGGTGAAAGCCAGCTTGACGTTCTGATCGCTCTTAAATCTAAACAAGAGATGGTTGGAGAGATTATCGGTCTGTTGCAATCTCCTGCCAAAAACGTTATCTCGGCTCTTTCGAGCGGTGGCAACAAATTGGCTGGTATTCTTAAGACTTTATCTGAGAAAGAAGACTAATTTATTGAATATCTACCCGGGTGAGCTCTACGGGTCAGAATTAATACCGAGCTCATTAATTCATCTATTTGTATAATCACAAAATCAAAAATAAAAATGGCAGATTTGAAAGCTTTCGCGGAACAGCTTGTTAACCTTACGGTTAAAGAAGTGAACGAATTGGCTGCAATTCTTAAAGACGAATATGGTATCGAACCAGCAGCTGCAGGTGCAGTTATGGTTGCAGGTCCAGCTGGTGGCGGAGACGCTCCGGTAGTTGAAGAGAAAACGTCTTTTGATGTAATTTTGAAAGCAGCAGGTGCTAGTAAACTAGCTGTTGTGAAATTGGTTAAAGACCTTACAGGTCTTGGACTTAAAGAAGCAAAAGAACTTGTTGACGGTGCACCGAAACCAGTTAAAGAAGGAGTTGCTAAGGACGAAGCAGAAGCTTTGAAAAAACAACTTGAAGAAGCTGGTGCTGAAGTTGAAGTGAAGTAATTTGCTTTATACAGAACATCAATAAAATCTTGGGAACAAGGCCTGACATTCGTCAGGTCTTTTCCTATTTTGCATGTAAACCAAACAAATTTTACTTCTTTTCGTTTGGTATATATGGCCGAAGATAAAATTCTATTTTCGGTAATCTAATTCTCCTTCCGGATAATTGGTCTGAAACACTTCTTTACTCGTAGAAAAGAAGAAAAGGGACCGTTATTTTATTTTTCTCTACGAGGCAAACGATTAAGGTTTTAAACTAATTAGTGCGATTGCGTGTTGTAACTTGTTACACGTCGCTTTGTTTTCGTTCTACTAACCCAAATCAGACATAGCCTTGGCTACAATTAAAGCAACTCCCAGAATTAATTTCTCCAGGATCAATCAGATTATTGATTATCCGGATCTGTTGGGAATCCAGGTACAATCGTTCCGGGATTTCTTCAGTCTTGATACTTCAGTAGAAGATCGTTCTGACGAAGGATTGTACAAAGTTTTCGCTGAAAACTTTCCTATTGCCGATTCTCGCGACAACTTCGTGCTCGAATTTATTGATTATTTATTAGAGCCGCCAAAGTATTCTGTTGATGAATCTATTGATCGTGGATTAACTTATGCAGTTCCACTAAAAGCAAAATTACGTTTGATATGTAATGATGCTGATCATGAAGAATTTGAAACCATCGAGCAAGAGGTATTCTTAGGAAATATCCCTTACATGACGGACCGCGGTTCGTTTGTAATCAATGGTGCTGAACGTGTTATTGTTTCTCAATTGCACCGTTCACCGGGTGTGTTCTTCTCCATGAGCAAGCACACAAACGGCTCTAAATTATATTCTGCACGTATTATTCCGTTTAAGGGTTCATGGATTGAATTCTCTACTGACGTGAATAATGTCATGTATGCATATATTGACCGTAAGAAGAAATTCCCGGTAACTACGCTTTTAAGAGCCATTGGTTTTGGTTCTGATAAGGATATTCTTGATCTCTTCGGACTTTCTGAGGAAATCGGAGCGACACCTACAAACTTGAAAAAAGCTGTTGGTCGTCGTTTGGCTGCGAGAGTTCTTCGCACCTGGACAGAAGATTTCGTGGATGAAGATACCGGTGAGGTAGTTTCAATCCAACGTAACGAAGTATTGCTTGAGCGTGATTCAACGATCACTCCTGAGGATATCGAAGTTATCGTTGAATCTGGCCAGAAGTCAGTGATCCTTCACAAGGAAGATATGAATGTTGCGGATTATAATATCATTTATAACACGCTGCAAAAAGATAGCTCAAACTCCGACAAAGAGGCAGTTGAGCAAATTTACCGCCAGCTTCGTAACGCAGAAGCACCGGATGAACAAACGGCAAGAGATGTAATCCAAAGTTTGTTCTTCAGTGATAAACGTTATGACCTTGGTGATGTTGGTCGTTACCGTATCAACAAAAAACTGGGTTCTGATACAAGTCTTGACGTTCGCGTTTTGACAACAGGTGATATCGTTTCAATTGTTAAGTATTTGATCGGTTTGATCAATGCAAAAGCAGTTGTCGATGATATTGACCACTTGTCAAACCGTCGTGTTCGTACCGTTGGTGAACAACTTTACGCACAGTTCGGTGTAGGTTTGGCTCGTATGGCCCGTACCATCAAAGAACGTATGAACGTACGTGATAATGAAGATTTCAAGCCTGTTGATTTGATCAATGCGCGTACGCTTTCTTCTGTTATCAACTCTTTCTTTGGTACCAACCAGTTATCACAGTTTATGGATCAAACGAATCCATTGGCTGAGATTACCCACAAAAGACGTATGTCTGCGCTTGGGCCTGGTGGTCTTTCTCGTGAAAGAGCAGGTTTTGAGGTTCGTGACGTTCACTACACCCACTACGGTCGTCTGTGTACAATCGAAACTCCTGAAGGACCGAACATTGGTTTGATTTCATCTCTTTGCGTATTTGCCAAGGTTAACGGAATGGGTTTCATCGAAACTCCATACCGCGTAATCGATGGTTCAGGTAAATTGACGAACGAGCTTATATACATGACTGCCGAAGAGGAAGATTCCAAATACATCGCGCAGGCTAACGCCTCGGTTGATGCAGAAGGAAACTTTACGGTAGACAAAATCAAGACGCGTTTTGAAGGTGACTTCCCGATGGTTGATCCTTCTCAGGCATCTTATATGGACGTTGCTGCTAACCAGATTGTATCGGTTGCAGCTTCTCTTATTCCTTTCCTTGAACACGATGATGCCAACCGTGCCTTGATGGGATCTAACATGCAGCGCCAGGGTGTTCCATTGTTGCGCCCACAAGCGCCAATCGTTGGAACGGGCCTTGAGAAACGTGTTGCGATGGATTCACGTGCATTGGTAGTAGCTGAAGGTGACGGTGTGATTGAGTATGTCGATGCAACTAAAATTGTTGTCCGCTACGAAAGAACAGATGAAGAGCGTCTTGTTAGCTTTATCGAAGACAGCGTTTCTTACGATCTTGTTAAATTCCGTCGTACCAACCAGGATACTTGCTTAAACCTTCAACCAATGGTTCTTAAAGGCCAGAAGGTTTCAAAAGGTGAAGCATTATGCCAGGGATATGGAACAGAAGGTGGAGAACTTGCTTTGGGTCGTAACCTTTTGGTTGCGTTCATGCCTTGGCAGGGATACAACTTTGAGGATGCGATTGTAATCTCGGAAAAAGTAGTTCGTGATGATATCTTTACTTCGATTCACATTGAAGAATTTGAATTGGAAGTTCGTGATACGAAACGTGGAGAAGAAGAACTGACTGCTGAGATTCCTAACGTAAGTGAGGAAACTGTTAAAAACCTTGATGAAAACGGTATCGTACAAGTTGGTACGGAAGTAAAAGAAGGAGATATTTTAATTGGTAAGATCACTCCAAAAGGTGAATCAGATCCAACTCCGGAAGAAAAACTTCTTCGTGCAATCTTTGGTGACAAAGCCGGTGATGTGAAGGATGCTTCGAAAAAAGCACCACCATCTATGAAAGGTGTTGTTATCGATACTAAACTTTTCTCTCGTCCTACGAAAGAAGAGCGTGCAAAGCACAAAGACGAGTTGAAGTTACTGATGAAGAAATATGGCCGTGACCTGACAGCACTTCGCGGACGTATTATCGAGAAATTGGTTTCTTTGACTGATGGTAAAACAAGTCAGGGTGTTAAGCATAAATTTGGTGATGAGTTGATCAGCAAAGGAATGAAATTCAACGTGAGAAATATCTCTGAGAATTTGTTCCCTGCAAACAACCCATACCGTGATGAAAGCCAGTATGCAGTGGTTGAGGAAGTAAACTTGATCGGTGACGTATTGACTGATTCATGGACTGAGGATGCGCATACAAACCGTCAGGTTTCTCTTGCATTGAAGAATTATCTTAACGCTCGCAGCGAGTTAATGGGCCGTTTCAAACGTGACCGTTTCGCTCTTGAAGTTGGAGATGAACTTCCTGCTGGTATCGTGAAACTTGCGAAAGTATATATCGCTAAGAAACGTAAATTGAAAGTAGGGGATAAAATGGCAGGTCGTCACGGTAACAAAGGGGTAGTTGCCCGTATTGTACGTGATGAAGATATGCCATTCCTTGAAGACGGAACACCAATGAACATCGTGTTGAACCCGCTTGGGGTACCTTCACGTATGAACATCGGTCAGATTTACGAAACAATTCTTGCATGGGCAGGTCTTAAACTTGGTCGTCGCTATGCTACTCCTATCTTCGATGGAGCTACGGAAGCAGAAGTTGCGGCTGAATTGAAAGAAGCTGGTTTGCCGGATTGGGGACGTACTTATCTATACAACGGACTTAGCGGAGAGCGTTTTGACCAGCCAGTTACAGTTGGACTTATGTACATGATGAAACTGGGTCACTTGGTTGATGATAAAATGCACGCGCGTTCGATTGGACCATACTCGCTTATTACACAACAGCCGTTGGGTGGTAAGGCTCAGTTTGGGGGCCAGCGTTTTGGAGAAATGGAAGTGTGGGCACTTGAAGCATTCGGTGCATCCCACATTCTTCAGGAAATCCTTACCGTGAAATCGGATGATGTAGTGGGTCGTGCCAAAGCATACGAAGCTATCGTAAAAGGTGAAAACCTTCCGAAACCTAATATTCCGGAGTCATTCAATGTACTTGTTCACGAGCTTCGTGGATTGGCATTGGAAATTACGCTGGACTAATTTTTAGTCGTAAGCAGAGCGTCAGAAATGTCGCTCTGCTTAGAAATGCAATACAAATTGAGTTTCGACTAACAGACAAACGACTCTTTAATTATGTCTTTCAAAAAGAACAAAAAACTAAATAGTGATTTTTCCAGAATGACAATCAGTCTGGCATCACCTGAATCGATACTGGAAAGTTCATTCGGTGAAGTAACCCAGCCTGAAACTATCAACTACCGGACTTATAAGCCGGAAATGGGTGGTTTGTTCTGTGAGCGTATTTTCGGTCCTGTGAAGGACTGGGAATGTCATTGTGGAAAATACAAACGTATCCGTTATAAAGGTATCATCTGCGACCGTTGCGGTGTGGAAGTTACTGAGAAAAAGGTACGTCGTGAGCGTATGGGACACATTGAGCTTGTGGTTCCTGTTGCACACATCTGGTACTTCCGTAGCTTACCGAACAAAATCGGTTATTTGCTTGGATTGTCTACCAAAAAACTGGATCAAATCATTTACTACGAGCGATATGCCGTAGTTCAGGCGGGTGTTAAAGAAGAAGATGGCGTTAGCTACCTTGACTTCCTTACAGAAGACGAATATCTTGACATCGTTGACAAACTTCCTCGTGAAAACCAAGCGCTTCCTGACACGGATCCGAACAAGTTTATCGCGAAGATGGGTGCTGATGCGCTGGAAATGCTTTTGAACCGTATCAAACTGGATGAGCTTTCATACGAACTTCGTCACCAGGCTGCAACAGATACTTCCCAGCAACGTAAGGCGGAAGCGCTTAAACGTCTGAAAGTTGTTGAGGCTTTCCGTGATGCGAATACGCGTGTTGAAAACCGCCCGGAATGGATGGTAATCAAAATGGTTCCGGTAATTCCACCAGAACTTCGTCCACTTGTACCGCTTGACGGTGGTCGTTTTGCGACTTCTGACTTAAATGACTTGTATCGCCGCGTTATCATTCGTAACAATCGTCTGAAACGTTTGATCGAGATCAAAGCGCCTGAGGTGATCTTGCGTAACGAAAAACGTATGTTGCAGGAAGCGGTTGATTCGCTTTTTGATAATAGCCGTAAAGTGAACGCAGTACGTTCTGAAGGGAACCGTGCTTTGAAATCACTTTCTGATATGCTTAAAGGTAAGCAAGGACGTTTCCGTCAAAACTTACTTGGTAAGCGTGTCGATTATTCTGGTCGTTCTGTAATTGTTGTAGGACCAGAATTGAAACTGCACGAGTGTGGTTTGCCGAAAGATATGGCTGCTGAATTATTCAAGCCGTTTATCATTCGCAAGCTTATCGAGCGCGGAATCGTTAAAACTGTAAAATCAGCTAAAAAGATTGTAGATCGTAAGGATCCTGTGATTTGGGATATTTTGGAAAACGTTTTGAAAGGACACCCTGTTCTTCTAAACCGTGCTCCAACGCTTCACCGTTTAGGTATCCAGGCGTTCCAACCTAAGTTGATCGAAGGAAAAGCGATCCAGTTGCACCCATTGGTGTGTACTGCATTCAACGCTGACTTTGACGGTGACCAGATGGCCGTTCACGTGCCATTGGGTCAGGAAGCTGTTTTGGAAGCTTCAATGTTGATGCTTTCTTCTCATAACATCCTTAACCCTGCGAACGGTGCACCGATTACGGTACCATCACAAGATATGGTTTTGGGTCTGTATTATGTAACAAAAGGTCGTGTAAGTACGCCTGAGTATCCAATTATTGGTGAAGGAATGATTTTCTACGGTCCTGATGAAGTTATCATTGCGATCAACGAAGGCAAACTTTCCAAGCATGCCAATATCAAATGCCGTCTGCGTGTACGTAACGATGACGGAACTTTTGAAATTAAATTAGTCGACACAGTTGCCGGCCGTATCCTGTTCAACCAGGCGGTTCCAGCTGAGGTAGGTTATATTAATGAATTGCTTACCAAGAAAAAATTACAGCAGATCATTGGTCTGGTATTCAAACTTGCAGGTGTTGCCCGTACGGCGCAATTCCTGGATGAGATCAAAGAACTCGGTTTCCAAATGGCCTTCAAAGGTGGTTTGTCAATGGGGCTTAATGACGTAATGGTACCAGACGAAAAAGTAAAACTGATCGAGCAGGCGAAAATAGACGTTGAAAACGTTTGGAGTAACTACTTGATGGGTCTTATCACTGAAAACGAACGTTACAACCAGGTTATCGATATTTGGACGCGTGTTAACTCACGTATCACAGAAACGTTGATGAAGCAATTGGAAACGGATCAGGGTGGATTTAACTCCATCTATATGATGATGCACTCCGGTGCGCGTGGTTCCCGTGAACAAATTCGTCAGCTGGGTGGTATGAGGGGTCTTATGGCCAAGCCTCAGAAAAACATGGCTGGTGGAGCAGGTGAAATTATTGAAAACCCGATTCTTTCTAACTTTAAAGAAGGTCTTGACGTTTTGGAATACTTTATCTCAACACACGGTGCACGTAAAGGTCTTGCGGATACAGCCTTGAAAACAGCGGATGCAGGTTACCTGACCCGTCGTTTACATGATGTTGCGCAGGATGTTGTAGTGGTTGAAAACGACTGTGGTTCGCTGCGTGGTATTGCAATTTCAGCTTTGAAAGACAACGAAGATATCGTTGAACCACTTTCTGAGCGTATTTTGGGCCGTGTTAGTGTACATGACGTGTTTGATCCTTTGTCGGGAGAAATTATCCTTACATCTGGTCAGGAAATCACAGAAGAGATTGCTAACTACATTGATGAAACAAGTATCGAAAGCGTAGAAATTCGCTCTGTACTTACTTGCGAAACACGTAATGGTGTTTGTGCGAAATGTTACGGACGTTCTCTTGCTTCGGCTTATATGGTTAACATCGGTGAAGCTGTGGGTGTAATTGCATCGCAGTCAATTGGTGAGCCAGGTACGCAGCTTACACTTCGTACTTTCCACGTGGGTGGTACGGCATCCAACATTTCAGTTGATGCCAACATCAAAGCGAAGTTTGACGGAACAATTCAGTTTGAAGAACTTCGTCTGGTTGATTCTGTAAATAATGACGGAGATCCGATTACAGTGGTAATGGGTCGTTCAGGTGAGGTGAAAATCGTTAACCTTGAAACTGGTCAGTTATTAATCTCTAACAACGTTCCTTACGGTGCTCAGCTTCTTGTAAAAGATGGCGACAAAGTAACGAAAGGACAGGAGCTTTGTACCTGGGATCCATATCACGCGGTTATCCTTTCTGAATTCACTGGTGTTGTTTCTTTCGACGCTATTGAAGAAGGAATTACTTACCGTGAAGAATTTGATGAGCAAACAGGTTTCCAGGAATCAGTTATTATCGAAACACGTGATAAAACCAAAAACCCGGCTATCGTGGTGAAAGGTAAGAGCACATTGTTGAAAGATCAGACTGAAAAAGGTTATAACCTTCCGGTTGGAGCTCGTTTGGTTGTGAAGGCTGGTGCCAATATTAAAGCTGGTCAGCCTTTGGCAAAAATCCCTCGTGTGGTTGGAAAAACCCGCGATATTACGGGAGGTTTGCCACGTGTAACGGAACTATTCGAAGCACGTAACCCATCAAACCCTGCAACAGTTTCTGAAATCGACGGTGTTGTATCATACGGAGGAGTTAAACGTGGTAACCGCGAGATTCATATCGAATCAAGAGATGGTACACAACGCCGCTACATGGTTGCTCTTTCGAAACACATTCTTGTGCAGGATGGTGACTTCGTGAAAGCAGGTGATCCGTTATCGGATGGAGCGATAACACCAGCGGATATCTTGTCGATTAAAGGACCAACAGCAGTTCAGGAATATCTTGTGAATGAAATTCAGGAGGTATATCGTTTGCAAGGTGTGAAGATCAATGACAAGCATATCGAGTGTATCGTACGCCAGATGATGCAGAAAGTTGAAATCCTTGACGCAGGTGATACTAACTTCCTGGAAATGCAAGCGGTTGACCGCGTTGTGTTCCGCGAAGAAAACGATAAGATTCTTGACATGAAAGTGGTTGAGGAAGCTGGTAGCTCCGAAACACTGAAACCAGGTATGATTATCTCTGTACGCCGTCTGCGTGATGAGAATTCAAGCTTGAAACGTCGTGACCTTAAATTGGTGACTGCGCGTGATGCACAGGCAGCTGTGGCGAAACCTACTTTGATGGGTATCACACAAGCTTCGTTAGGTACTGAAAGTTTTGTTTCTGCGGCTTCGTTCCAGGAAACTACCAAAGTATTGTCTGAGGCTGCTGTACGTGGAAAACGTGATGAACTGAAAGGCCTGAAAGAAAACGTGATCGTTGGTCACTTGATCCCGGCTGGTACAGGTATGCGTAAATACATAGACATCCTTGTTGGTTCGAAAGAAGAATATGATGCCTTAGCTGAATCCCGCGAAAAACAATCACGTAAAAAACGTGAATTAGTTTAGTCGGAATTTTAATAGAATAAAAGAGTCGGTTCTGTGCAAGCGGAACCGACTCTTTGTTTTTAGATACTATATTATTTTAGTAATTTTCACCTTTGAAAATCATAAGTAATTCTCCAGCACCTGAATAACCACCGAAAACTTGACGATGGAAGATAACAACAAAGAAAACGAGCAGCAGATTAATGTAGAACTTTCGGAAGATATGGCCGAGGGTGTATATTCCAATCTTGCCATGATCGCTCATTCAAACAGCGAATTTATACTGGATTTTATTCGTCTGATGCCGGGTGTACCTCGTGCTAAAGTGAAGGCGCGTATTATCATCACGCCGGAGCATGCCAAGCGTTTAGTTGCCGCATTGAAAGATAATATCGAAAAATATGAGGATCAATATGGTCCGATCCAAAGCAATCACGACGCTGATCCGTCCTTCAACTTTCCGATCAGTTTCGGAGGACCTGGCGGAGAAGCCTGATAAGTAAATAATTTTTTGTTTAAATCCTGCTGCTCAAATACTCTGGCGGCAGGATTTCTTGTTATAAATCGGTTGAGTCAGCCATTTCAGTTCCAATAAATATATTTATCCCAACAAAGAAGAAATGGTTTTAGCCTTTTTGCGGATATTGCAATAGAATTGTAAAACACCATTTATGAATACCCGTAACACGCATTTTCTATTTATTCTATTCATAAGCCTTGCTGTATTTTCTTGTAAGCAAGAAAAGAAAACGGAAACAAATCCGGAAACTGAACAAAAACCAGCAACAGCAGTATTGGCCAGAACACGATTTACTATTGGAGATTCCATAAAAATAGGATTTTCCCAGCCTGTTTCTCAAATTGAAGTAAAATGGAATGGTGTGTTGGTTCCTGATGCCAAACTAGCTTCTGATTCCGTGTTCATAAGCGCAGCCTCTGAAAAAACCGGTTGGAAGCAACTGATTGTGCGTGGTACCACGAAAAGCAAGGAAACATTTGCTGACACTTTATCCGTTGAACTCTTGTCGGACCTTACTCCCAAGGTGCTCACTTACTCCGTTTTATCTTCCTATCCGCACCAGAAAACAAGTTTTACAGAAGGACTTGAATTTTATAAAGGTGAATTGTATGAAAGTACTGGTGAGAACGGAAAATCGCTTTTATTAAAAATTGATTTAAAAACGGGAGCTACGCTGAAATCAGTACCACTTACCGATCAGTATTTTGGAGAAGGTTTGACCATTTTTAAAGATAAAATTTATCAGCTGACGTGGACGACCGGTGTAGGCTTTCGATATAACATGGATTTTACACTGGATAAAACTTTTACCTATTACACCCAGGGCTGGGGGATGACGCATACCGATTCCAGTATTATTATGGGAGACGGTTCTAACAAACTATATTACTTCGACGAGGAGTTTAAAAAAACAGGTGAGCTGGAAGTATACGACGACAAGGGACCGGTTTTGAAAATAAATGAGCTGGAATATGTTGACGGTTATGTTTTCGCTAATATCTGGGAAACTGATAAGATTATCCAGATTGATCTTGCCTCTGGTAAAGTTGTTGGCAGTATTGACATGAAGAAAATTATCCCGGCCGAAGTCGATCAGACCGGATCCAGTGTTTTAAACGGCATTGCATACCAGGCATTCGAAAATGCATTTTACATAACAGGAAAAAACTGGCCGACTTTGTTTAAAATCAAAGTGTCTGGTGCTGCAAAAAAGACGCAAAAGACGCTGGCTTCAAAATAGTAATTTAGGAGTCAATTCATGATAGCCGGCTTCTAATTTTCCTGTTCGAAATAGGTTTACAAAATCATGTGCGCGGCGCGTTGGTTCGGGCAATCGGTAGCTGCCAGCACAATGCTGCATGATATCCAGACAATCCTGCAAATCCATTTTATTGCCTGGGGAAACAAAAACCGGATTGGTCTTCAATTTGGATCGGAACGCATAACCAATTGTTTCTTCCTTTGTCATGATGGGAGAAAAATCGCCTTTTTGAAATCCCGGCTCCTGCCATTTTCCGAATAATATATTTTTAGCACAGCCCATCGTTGTAGCTCCCGTTATTGCCCCGAAGTGAGCGGCAATTCCCATTTTTCTGGGATGGGCAATGCCATGGCCGTCAACCATAATGACATCAGGTTTAACCGGCATTTGTTCTAATGCCTGAACCAAAGCTGGGACCTCCCGAAATGCCAAAAATCCGGGAATATAAGGAAAACGTGTTCTGCTTTCTACGAGCGAATAGGCGATGGGCTGCAAATCGGGATAGCTCAGCACAACAATGCCTGCAAAAATGATCTCACTAAACCTGTTTAAAGAAATATCAGCACCTGCAATGGTCTGAATTGGTTTCGTCAAAGGTTTGATCAATATTCTTTCTCTAAGCTCCGATTGTATTACTTTGGCTTCTGCCAGATTAAGTTCGTCGTATTTTAAATTGTCCTCTTCCATCATGCTGTCATTTAGGATGCATGAATTACAAATCTCATTCCACATCCTTACTTCTGATAAATTACCAGTTCCCGACGAATTAACTTATTATGAAATTAACCTCAAATCGGCTGTCTTATATTAAAATAAATTACTTCCTTAGCCGACCAATCAATCCTGATCCGAATGAAAATCCTTTCAATAATATTATTAATCACGATTTCTCTGGCTGAAAACGCACTCGCTCAAAAGCTGAATCCCGGACCCGTAGTGACTTATCGGAACCCTGTTATTTTTGGTGATTTTGCAGATCCGTCCGTGATCCGTGTAGGTGATACCTATTATGCTGCCGGCACTTCCTCAGAATGGGGGCCTGCATATCCGATTTATAGTTCCAAAAATTTGGTTGATTGGGAATATGTAGGCCCTGTCTTTGCAGAATTACCAGCTTGGACCATGGGCAGTTTTTGGGCTCCGGAATTGTTTTATCGTAACGGTACTTTTTTCGTCTATTATACCGCCCGCCGCAAATCAGACAAACAATCTTTTATCGGCGTTGCAACTACGAAAGATTTAAAAAAGGGTTTCAAGGATCATGGTGTCATTATCGAATGGACGAAAGAAGCCATTGACGCTTTTATCGTGGAAGACAAAGGGAAATTATTTATTACCTGGAAGGCTTACGGCCTGGATAAGGACAGGGGAATAGAAATTCTTGGTGCTGAGCTGTCACCTGATGGTTTGAAAGTAGTTGGTAAGGAATTTAGTTTAATAAAAGCCGATCCTGCGGGATGGGAATCTGGCGGGGCAGAGGGGCAGGCCATTTTTAAGCGTGGAAATTACTGGTATATGCTATATTCGGGAAATGCTTGCTGTGGTGATAAATGTGATTATCAGGTTGGCTTTGCCAGAGCAGAAAAATTGCAGGGACCCTGGACAAAATATTCTGGAAATCCGGTTCTGTTTGGTGATGACACCTGGAAATGTCCAGGGCACGGAACCGTGGTCGTAACACCAGATAACCGTTATTTCTATTTACATCACGCTTACAATGGTATAGATTTTACGTTTTCCGGCAGACAGGGAATTCTTAGCGAGCTTATTTGGGACGAAGCTTCAAAGTGGCCTGCATTTCGTTATGGGAAAACGCCGCCTGCACAAGCAGAAGCTCCTATCGGAATGAGTGCTGTAATAAATTCCAATCTGCTCATCCATTATGATAAGGATACACTGAAAGCTCCGTGGGTTTATGATGTCAGTTTTCCAAAACCAGAATTTACAGTGCAGAATGGATCTCTTCAGATTGAAAACAATAACCACACAAACACAGGAAATTTTCTCGGATTAACAGTCAAAAAGGGCAATTATACTTTTTCGGCAGAGGTGATTTCTCAAAATGATCTGACTCAGAATATTATTATATATGGAGATGCGAATAATGCCGTCGGTTATGGTGTTCGCAAGGATCATATTGAACTTTGGCAGATTAAAGATGGTGTTGTCGAAGTCATCAGTAAACAGGAAATTCCTGAAAAATATAAAGACATCAAATTGAAATTGAAAACACATTATGGACGGTTTTATGAATTCAGCTGGGATGTAAAAGGCCAGAAAATTGATTCACTGTCCAATTCTGTAAAAATAGAAGCACCATGGCTGCCGCGTTGGGACAGAGCACCTCGTGTCGGTATTAATGTTGCAGGAAATAAGGCGGGCAAGGGTGAAATCAAGGCTGTTCAAATGAAGTATGACTAAGTCGAAAAATGTTGGAGTCGTCTTTCGTAGAAAGTAAAATCAGGTGTAAGAATGCACAGAGGAGTTTTGCATCTTTCCCAACTTCATAACGCCATAAGTTACTATTCCTGAGGTTAATCTTAATTATTCAGGTTAACGCACGAATACAGAAAAATAATTGTTTTACTAACAAGATTTGGTTTTAAAATATTTTGGAACAAGTGTTCTGGATAGTAATTTTGCATCATGGCACGTAAGAAAGAGTTTGATCCGGAAGAAAGGATGGAAAAGGCGCGTGATCTTTTTTGGCAAAAAGGTTATAACGCTACTTCCATGGAGGACCTCGTACAGACTATGGGGCTGAACAGGGGTAGTATATATGACACGTATGGCGATAAACACAGCCTATATCTGCAATGCCTGGGAAACTATGCGGCCGAAAAATTAAGGGAACATAAGGAAGCCGCGTTGGGGACTTCTCCGATGGAAAAAGTGGAAAATATGATTCTGAGCGTCGTAGAAGCCACAGTGAATACCGGGAAATGCTGTATGGCAGTGAACTCAACATTTGAGCTGGCAACGGTAGATCAGAGCGTTCATTCTATTATTAACAACAACTGGAAAGATATTGTTGAATTTTTTGAACAGCTTCTGACGGATGCCAAAGAAGCTGGCGAAATATCAGCTGAAAAGGATCCCCGATTATTGGCGGAGTTTATTGCGGCCAATTTTACAGGATTATGGCAAACATACATATTATCCAGGGATAAAAAGCAAGTCGAGAAATTAGCGCAGTTCTTGATTGGTATGATTAAGAACTGATATGTAGTTAATAAATTGTGACCAGCTGATCTTTTTGACGTACAATATTTGAGGGAATAATATGTTATTACAGCATAGTTAGATTCTCCTAAATCAAAGTTTAATTTATTAAATAGTGATCATATAATCTTCTGATGGTCTGTTTTGAGACAACTAAACTTGTATTATACCTAAAAGGATTGTAAGATGAAAAAGAGGCTGCGTAAAAAAGCTTACCAAAAATGGGTGAAATGGTGGGTTGAAAATTCTGAAAAGTTCAATAATGAGATTATTGAATATCATCCAATAATTCTTCTTTCCTGACAATAGGATAAAGAATAACGAGAGGAAGCCGGCATTAGTGGTTTCCTTTTTTGTTTGTAAAGAAAAATATGTGCGTGAAAGCGGATATTCATACTTTTCTCCCCTGTTATTAATTGTCAAATATTACGATAGCTAGTATATTTGGAACATGTCAAAAATGATTACAGAAGATCTCAGAGCGATCATGATCCAGAATGCTTACGAAGTTCAAAACGAACTTGGCAAAGATCATGCTCCGGTAGTAAAATTATATTCACAATATGGAAAAGCGATCTGGCTTTTATCAGAACTTGATTCGACTAACAACATCGCATTTGGGCTATGTGATTTGGGCCAGGGGTTAACTGAATTAAGTTACGTCTCGATCGAACATCTTGAAAGTATTAAACATGCAAGGCTGAAAGTGCCGATGGTGGAAATGGATACGAATTTTGTGCCCCAATATCCTATGAGCGTTTATGCAGAAGCTGCTAAAATGGTTAAGAGAATAACAGAGGATGAGGAAATTTTGAAACGTGCTGTAAAGGTTATTGCAGAACGGGAATTCAGTTAAAATAGAATGTTTTTACGGCCGTATAGGAATTAAGGTTTTCTATACGGCCGCTTTTCAACCAAATCAATTTCTCTTCTGGATTTCTGTGAGCCCACTTCTCCTGCGCCTCTCAACCGGATTCCAGAATTCAGATACCTTACCAAATAAATTATTCCGGCTTCAAGACTGAATTGCAAGGTTTTCTTGTAAATTTAAAATGTAGAAATAATTCGAGGTAAATATTTCTATTTACTCACGTTAAGCGTATTCTACGCCCTCATCATGAAGTCGGTATTTTTTAAAACGATCGTTATACTTTTTTTGTATACCCATGCGCATGCCCAGTCGGTTGAGCATGTTTATCGTTTTGTAAATAATCTTAGGGTTGCCGAACCTGCTTGCGCTCCTGATCTTGTTCCTGCGAAGGATCCTGGTTCTTGTAGTAATCTTAACAATCCGGGGAACTTCGTTGACGATGAATTGTCTTGTGGCTTTGCGCGAAGGGTTTATCATAATAATCAGAATTTCGGCTTGATGTATGCAAATACTGATGGCATAATTGGCGATGATTATACCATTCAACTATATATAAAAAATACGAATTGGGCGGAGGGCAGAACCAGGATCATAGATTTTTCAGACGGTCAGAAAGACGAAGGGATTTACTTTACAGGTAATAGCGGAGCAGACAGACGATGTATTGAATTTGATGTTACGGGAAGCGTAGGTTTGTGTCCATATTTTAAGGAAAACACCTATTACCTGCTAACCCTGACACGTGAAAGCGCGACTGACATTGTGACCCTATACGCCGACGGAATCTTGTTCGCCACTTATAAAGACGTTGACAAAAAATATGTGGGTAAAGCAGGAATCCCAATCAATTTTTATAAAGATGATGGTGTGGTGCCTTGTGAGTCCGGTGAAGTCAATTTTGCTTTTTTGTCGGTTAGAAATAAATACCTGGAAGAATCCGATGTCAGGCAAGAATTTACAGATATCTGTTTTATTTCCTCCACAAATCAAGCGGCGGATTTTCTGGTTGATCCTAATCCATTGTGCGGAACTGGTAATGTTAAAGTTGCGTATACCGGTAATTTGCCTTTGAATACAGCATACGATTTTCAATGGACTTTCGACGGTGCCACTGTGTTAAGCGGTTCGGGAAGGGGCCCGTATCTTCTTCGTTGGGATACTGTGGGTAAAAAATTTGTTGGACTGACAATCACAAATAATACCTGCGGAAACAACATTGTGAATATAAAAAACATTATCACCGCAGTTTTGCCGACGATTTCGCTGGAAATTACTCCTGACGAATGTAAAGATCAGTCCGTGATGATGGTTTTAGCCACAAATGGTGCTGAGCCTTATATATATTCGCTGGATTCTGTCACTTTCCAAACCTCTGAGATCTTTAATTTATCAGCGGGTAGTTACAGGGTTTTTGCGAAGGATAATGATGGTTGCGTTAAGGATACTTCTTTCGTCATTAAGGCAAATGGAAATCTTTTACTTAAAACAATTCCCGATACCACTATATGTGTGGGTCAGGAAATTCAACTTGTTACGACGGGAGATGCGATATCGTATGCCTGGAGCCCGGAAGTGGGGCTTGATGACCCAGCAAGTAAAGATCCGCTGGCTTCACCTGTCCAGACAACGGATTATATCATCACGGCGACCCGGGAAAATTGTATTTTAAAAGATACAGTACAAATAAAAGTGATTCAGCAGATTGAATTAGAAGTTTCTCCAAACGCCACGATTCCACCCAACGTCGCATACCAACTGAATTCCTCGTCTGACCAGTTGGCTGGAATATCAAATGTAAGTTATCTATGGAGTCCGTCTGCCGGACTCGACAACGCTGCTATTCCGAATCCAAAGGTTACACTGAATTCAAGTCAGACTTATGCGGTTACAGTCACTACGCCCCAGGGATGTAGCGGAACTGGTACAGTGGAATTGACCATAAGGCCTCCTGCCTGGATAAACCTGCCCGATGTTTTTACACCGAACGGTGACAATGAAAATGAATTGTTAAGGCCTGTTTTTAACAACATTTCATCGCTTAACTATCTGAAAATCTTCAATCGCTGGGGAGAAGTTATTTATTTTTCGAAAGAACTCAGCGAAGGTTGGGATGGAAGTTTGAAAGGTATCAGGTTGGAAAATGGTAGTTATGTTTGGAAATTGGAGGCGGTGACCGATGGTGGAGAAGTGATTAACAGAAGTGGGACGGTTTTACTGGTGAGGTAGTTTCTCGTTACAGTTGTACTTAGTTGTAAGTAGAGATTTCCTCTTGCTTTCTTCTCTGTACTACAATAAATCTTTCAAGTACCCGAAGGTATACTTGTTTCTTACGCTTTGCACATTAAATTTTGCTAATTTGCATATTATTATTAATTGCCGAATTCATGTCTCTTAAAGTACCATTTATTGAAAGCGAAATTCTTGATCAATACCTATATGACGAAAATCCTCGTCCTTGGGTGATTGGTTTTAGTGGAGGAAAGGATTCTACGCTTCTATTACAATTAATCTGGAATGCACTAAAAAAAGCCCCTGAGCAAATGAGAACCAGGGAGATATATGTTGTTTGTAACGATACACTTGTAGAAAACCCTAGAATTGTTAAGTTTATTGAATCGACGCTTAAAAGGATTGAGGTTGCTGCTGTTGAGCAGGGTTTACCAATTAAGGTGCAACGGACGACTCCGAGATTAGAAGATACTTTCTGGGTGAATTTGATAGGAAAAGGTTATCCAGCTCCTAACAACTCATTTAGATGGTGTACCGAAAGATTGAAAATCAACCCCACTACTCAATTTATCAAAAGTAAAATTGATGAGCGTGGTGAAGTAATTATTCTTCTTGGGACAAGAACAGATGAAAGTTCGACCCGATCGCGGTCAATGAAGAAACATGCGCTAAAAGGCCAACGATTGCGAAAACATATGTTGCCTAATGCGTTTGTGTATGCGCCAATAAGTGATATGGAAACCAGTGAGTTGTGGCAATATCTAATGCAGGTTTCACCTCCCTGGGGTGGTACGCATAAAGAATTGGTAACATTATACAAAAATGCCAATTCCGGAGATTGTCCATTAGTAATAGACGAAAGTACGCCAAGTTGTGGTAACAGCCGTTTTGGATGCTGGGTGTGTACTGTGGTGAAACGTGACAAGTCTATGGAAGGACTTATCGGAAACGGGGAAGAATGGATGCTTCCTTTGGTCGAGTTTAGAGATTATCTTTTAGAATCCAGAGATATTCGTGAGAACCGAGAAAAACGCCGCCGCTTTGAAGCGAAGAATGTGGAGGACGAAGAGACCTGGGGTCCCTATGTGGAAGATGTTCGGGCAACGATGCTCAGGAAGCTTTTATATGCGCAATATGAAATCCAGCAGGAGCAGGGGGAAACGTTGCAGCTAATTTCTCACCAGGAACTTATTGCTATACAAGTAATTTGGTATAGAGAAGGGCTTTTCCGAAATAGCATTGCCGATATCTACAATAGTATATTCAATACACATATTGATATGAGTAAACGTGTTTTGAAAATGCGTGAGGAGGAGCAGCTTTTAAGAGAAGTTTGCGTTGACCAGCCTGAACTTTTTGATTTAATTCAACGAGCAGTTAAATTGGTGAAAAGCAAGTCGATTATGGTTAAGAAAAGAGGAATGCAAAATGATATTGAAAACTTGCTTGATAATTACATTGATAGGAAAGAGCTATTAGATAAGAAACTTGTTACTATATAATTAGAATATTACTCATCGTTAAGTTGACTTCTCAATTACAAAAGTATCTTCTCGTATTCAAAAAACTAAGAATTGACAGGTCACATGGGTTAGCACCTCATAAACCGATTCTGTTACTCTCAATCTTACAAGCTGTTCGAAGTTCTTTGATTCAACAAAATAAAATTTTCATCACTCCAGAGATCGTATCATTGTTCAATGCTAACTGGAGTGTTCTGGTTTCTTCAACAAACCATCATTGTAAGTTTTTTCTACCCTTCTATCACCTTTCGAGTCAGTCTTTTTGGAAATTAGTGCCAAAGTCAGGTTACGAAACATTACTTACGATTAAATCTGCAATCAAAAGTTTTTCTGGTTTGAACGCAGCCGTGGATTATGCTTTTCTGGATGAAGATCTATTTCTTTTAATGAAAAATGCCGATACTAATGAAGTGCTAATGCAATTTCTGTTAGACGAATATTTTCCAGATACCAAGCACTTACTTACGGAAACATCCAATTACATTGAAAATAAGTACGCTTCAATTGAGGAAAAAATTCTATATGAACCAGCCGAGGAATATAAGAGAGAAATTCAGAAGCTTCTAAAACAGCAAGAAGATGAGGAAATTTTTATTCGTGGAGGTATTTTTAAAAGAGAGATCCCTAAAATCTATAATAATACTTGTTGCATTTCAGGAATGAGAATTGACGTCACTTTACAAATTTCTCTTATTGATGCCTGCCATATAGTACCATTCTCTGAAAGTTATAATGATACAATCTCTAATGGAATTGCCTTATGTCCAAATTTGCACCGGGCATTTGATCGCGGATTAATTTCCATTGATGAGAATTATCAGGTGCGTGTCTCAAAAGTGTTTAGTGAGGGACAAAGTGATTATTCAATAAGGAAGTTTGATAAAAAGACGATTGGACTACCCAAGGATCATAACTTTTGGCCCAATGTGGAAAACTTGATTTGGCACAGAAGGAATGTTTTTAGAGGATAATCATATTTTACAAATCTTACATTTTTCGTCCATTATCACTTTTACCAAAGTTCGAATTAAACGCTTATATTATTATCAATAAGAGCTATACTATTCCAAGTTATGATATAATGTATAAGCACGAAAGAATTTTCCAAGAACTACAACACGAAAGCGCTGGTATTTGGTATATAAGCGATAAATACGGGGCAAAAATTATGGTGAAGGCGCCTTCCTCTTCCATAAAAGCGCTATTAAAGGGTTGTAGAATTGAGTTTGTTTTCGGTCGTGATAAAAACCAAAATCCCAATATTTCGCATACCGGTCTTAGGATATATGATGACCAGGCACATTACCTATCAATTTGCAATGTTCAAAGATTTTTAGATGAACATCTATCGATTGCTAAGATAATGAATCTTGAACAAGTAGAGATTCAATTCTATAATGAAATTAATGTATGTCAAGCATTCGGTATGGTGACATTTGATATTCGGGATAAACATGACGTCCATGCTCTATTTCGTAATCCTAAGACATTATATAAAGGAGATTTTGACAATATCCTTAGACAATCGCTAGACAACTTTCAATTTAGCCTTGGTATCAACTATTCATTTTCTTTGACTCCAAAACCAATCGGGATTCTTGTTGTAAGTGCAACTATTCATAATTGGCAAATTGTTCAGAATACCTTCATTGGTATTAACGAAGATGCTGAAATTAAAATATCGGACGTGCTTGAAGGAAAAATTCTTGAGTTGGAAGCAATGGTCCTAATAGAATCCTTATTTGGTGAGTGTGTATGGAGAAGCCCACAAATTTGGAGCAAAGCACAAAAGCGAGAGCTGATAGATATTTTCGCCTACTCCGAATATGGTATTTTTCTTATTGAAGCGAAGGCATTGGGTATACTAAATACTTCTGTGGACGTTTCTATGAGTAGAAAAGTTGCAAATTTGAATAAGGATATTTCAAAGGGGATTAAGCAACTAATCGGTGCTACTAGAACCATAACTCGCGGTCAGTCTATTTTCTCAGTCGATAACAAGGAAATTATATTCGAACGCGCCTTATTGCCTCATGGAATTATATTGGTTTCAGAGTTATTGCCATTTGGCGATTGGAAAGAAGCCATACATGCCATATTACACGCTATGTTAAGGACAAAAATTTATATTCATGTGATGGATATGAGTGAGTTTACAAAGTTTGTTGGTTATTCAAAAAGAGACAAAAATAAATTTGATTACTTTTTGATACAGCGAATAGAAAATTTCATAAAAAATCCATCATTGATAATTCATACAGAATTTGTAAATGGATAGACGCCCTGATATTGGTCAGCTTAGTTGGTTAGTATTTTGTTACCATCGCCCGCAGCCCCTCAACCATCAACTTCACATTGCTAACTACATCTGCAACTTCTTCAATCGTATTAAACCTCCCCAAACTAAACCTTAAACAAAAAAACGCTTCCGCTTCAGAAAGTCCATGGGCTAAAAGCACATGCGAAGGCTCAATGGATGCCGAAGTACAAGCGGAGCCATTGGAAACAGAAATATCGTTCAGCCCCATGATCAGCGCATCAGAATCACAGCCTTCAAAAAGAATATTGGTAACATTGTATAACCGGTTCTCGCGGTTTCCGTTGATTCTGGTACCATCAATTTGAAGAAGGCTTGATTCCAGTATCTCACGCAAAGCGCCTATTCTGGCGGAATCCTCTTTCATTTCCTTTTTTGCGATCTCTGCTGCTTTTCCCAAGCCTGCAATTCCTGCTACATTTAAGGTGCCTGAACGTTTTCCTCCTTCATGTCCGCCGCCGTGTAACAAGGCTTCCAATTTGATACGCCACGGACGCCGTTGCCGCACAAATAATGCGCCTACGCCTTTTGGTCCATAAAATTTATGTGCAGACAAGGGCATCAGGTCAATGCCAAGCGCATCTACATCAACCGGTATTTTACCAACTGCCTGTGTGGCATCCGTCATGAATAAGGCACCGGCCTGATGTGCAATTTCTGAGATTTTTTGGATATCCTGGATTACGCCTGTTTCATTGTTTACCAGCATAACGGATACCAAAATTGTGTCTGGTCGTAATGAGGATTTTAGTACTTCAATATCCAATAATCCGTCTGTTTGTACTGGAAGATAAGTTACTTCAAAGCCTTTGGTTTCAAGATAACGACAAACATCAAGTACAGCAGAATGCTCAGTTTGAACCGTGATAATATGTTTTCCTTTATTTTGATAGTTTTCAGCAACACCTTTTATTGCCAGATTAATCGCTTCCGTAGAACCGGAAGTAAAGACAATTTCCTCTGTTCGTGCATTAATTAAATCCGCTACCTGTTGGCGGGCAACTTTTACCGCATCATTGGCTCCCAAACCAAAAGTATGTGTGGAGGCAGCATTTGCAAAATTGTCAGTCAGATATGGCATCATCGTTTCCAAAACTCTTGGATCGATGCGGGTAGTGGCGTTATTATCGAGGTAAATCATTTCAGAAGATTCATGATACAAATTATTAAATCTTATAACGCAATTTACAGATAAACCAGTTGAGCAGATAGGTTTTTGACTTAAAAGGTAAGAAACTCTTAAAAGCAAAAAACACCTGACAAATCAATGTCAAGTGTTTTTTTTTTGTCGGGGAGACAGGATTCGAACCTGCGACCCTCTGGTCCCAAACCAGATGCGCTACCGGGCTGCGCCACTCCCCGAATCAAGAATTTTTCTTTTCAGTAAAAAGCACTTATCAACAATGATAAGTGCTTTTCTGTGGACTTGTAGGGATTCGAACCCCAAACCTCCTCATCCGTAGTGAGGTGCTCTATCCAATTGAGCTACAAATCCGTTCCTTGAATTGGACTGCAAAGGTAGAAGATGACTTCGGTTTATGCAAGTATGGAGACAAATATTTTTTAAAATTTTTTAAACTATCTACTATCTGCCCTGATAATCAGGTTTTTTCTTTTGCAAAAAAGATGAAATTCCTTCGGCCGCATCCCTGGTTTTGTATAGCATATCCTGATTCTCCATTTCCAAATTCAAAATTTCAGACAGATTCGATTCGAAAGAATGGTTCAGCACTTTTTTCATAGCAGCAATCGCCAGGGTAGGAGCATTGCGATAATAGGAAACTGCTACTTCCACTGCTTCGTCCAATTTTTCTCTTGGCACTGATTTGTTAATTAACCCAATCTGAACGGCTTCTGGTGCGAAAACTTTTCTACCAGTAGAAGCCAATTCAAAGGCTCTTGCCATACCGACCAGTCTTGGTAAGAAGAAGGAAGCCCCGGCGTCGGGCATCAGACCTATGTGAACAAACATCTGGCTTAAATAGGCGTCGTCACTGGAAATAACCATATCACAGGCCAAAGCCAGTGAGCAACCGGCACCAACGGCCAGGCCGTTCAATTTACAAATCACTGGTTTCGGAATATTTCTCAGTGCTTCGATCATCGGGTTATATCCATCGCGAAGCATTTCGCCGGCGGATTTGCCCGATTCCATGGCAGTCTTTAAATCAGCCCCTGAACAAAATGCCTTATCTCCTTCACCGGTCAAAACAATTACCCGAACAGTCTGATCTGTTGCTGCTTCGTGAACCGCCTCAGTAATTTCTCTGATCAGATCAAGACTCAAAGCATTATGAACCGCCGGTCTGTTGAGTGATATCCTGACAACGCCGTCGCTATTATCAAAAAGAAGGTTCTGGTACATGGCAAATCGGTTTGAGATGAATAATTCTTATGTGGAGGTCGGCTGGAATTCAGCAATTTCAAATATTGATCTATTTCGATTTTCTATAACTATTTAACCGTCGACCGCCGAAAGCTGATTGTCGACAGCCAAATCAAAAGAACAAATATACCGTTGCGCTGCTGATCGTCAATCCGCAAGCCAATCCTGCGATAATCTGGGCTGGTGTATGTGCGTTTAAATATAGTCTTGCGCTTAATAAAAAGCCACTGACCAAAACGACCACCAGCAGTGGCATAAGTAATAATTGTTCATCAAAACGAATGATCATACCGGTGATGATACCAATGGCACCACCCACTCCGGTAGCATGTGCACTTATTTTCCATGACAAACTTACGAGTGCGATAACGATCATAGAGACGGTGACACTGCCTAAAAGTATCGCAATCTGTGGTGCCAGTTCTGCGATTGGTTGCAGCTGCCAGCCAAACAGATACGTCGCGATGGCATAAATGATCGCACAAGCCAAATAGGGCAATCTTCTTTCACGCAACGAATCAACGTGTAAAGTGCTCACGATGCCCAGGCGATAGAAATAATATATGATGATTGTTGGTGCTACAAACGTGTTTAAGAAAATCAAAAGCAGTAAACTGCCAAGTCCAGGAAGTTCCAGTGCGCTGACACCCATCAGGTCGGGAGTGATCAGGAAAAGAACTGCAAACAGGTAGGTAGTAATGATCAGGGGGTGAAATACTACTGATAAAAAAGTCGCGATACGGGTATTCAAAACAGAAAAAACGTTAGTCATAGTTTGCAAGAAACAAATTTAATCCATAAACCAGTTCAGACAAGGTCTTTCAAAACATAAAAGTAAGTTGGTCTATTAAAATAGGTTTTCGTAGGGTATTTTGTAATTTTGCGCCTCATAAAAAAGAAGTTTACAGTTGAGTTTTATATAAGGATTGAATTTATATTAAGATGGGACCTTTGCAGATCAAAGAATTATTACAACAGACTCCGGATGGACAATCCGTTACCCTGAAAGGTTGGGTACGTACGAAGCGTGAAAGTAAAAATGCGATTTTCATAGCGCTCAACGACGGATCGACCATTCATAATATACAGGCGGTTGCAGCTCCCGGACAATTCTCTGCTGAACTTTTACTTACTGTTACCACCGGATCTTGTTTAAAAATAACGGGCCAGCTGGTAGAATCGCAGGGCTCAGGTCAGGCTGCCGAAGTTAAAATTGAGGATATACATGTGTATGGCGTTGCCGATCCTGATGCTTACCCTTTGCAACCGAAAAGACATTCGCTGGAATTTCTGCGTGAAATAGCCCATTTGCGCCCACGGACAAATACTTTCAGCGCGATTTTACGTATTCGCCATACTTTGGCATTTGCAGTTCATAAATATTATAACGATAGAGGATTTTTCTATCTGCATACGCCAATTATTACGGCATCTGATGCAGAAGGAGCGGGAGAAATGTTCCGGGTAACCACCTTGGATCTGGAAAAATTGCCAAGAACTGATGAAGGTGCAATTAATTTTAAGGAAGACTTTTTTGGAAGAGAAGCAAACCTGACAGTTTCTGGTCAACTGGAAGGGGAGCTGGGCGCTATGGCACTTTCTAAAATATATACTTTCGGTCCGACTTTCCGCGCAGAAAACTCAAATACAACACGTCACCTTGCTGAGTTCTGGATGATTGAGCCTGAAATGGCTTTCTTCGAGCTGGAAGATAACATGGATCTGGCAGAGGATTTTATCAAATATGTCATCGGTTACGCACTGGAAAACTGCAAAGACGATCTGGCATTTCTTGAAAACCGTCTGGCTGAAGAAGATAAAAACAAGCCACAAAATGAACGTTCGATCCCGCTTTTGGAAAAACTGAATTTTGTTGTTGAAAATGCGTTTGAGCGTTTGACTTACACTGAGGCAATTGATATTTTACTAAAATCAAAACCGCATAAAGAAAAGAAATTCCAGTTTCCGGTGGGATGGGGAATTGACTTATCGAGTGAACACGAGCGTTATCTGGTAGAAAAACATTTCAAAAAACCAGTCATCCTCACGAATTATCCACGAGAAATCAAGTCGTTCTACATGAAACTTGACGACGATGGAAAAACGGTTCGTGCGATGGATGTTCTTTTCCCTGGTATCGGTGAAATCATCGGTGGTAGCCAGCGTGAAGACAACTACGAGAAATTATTAGAACGTGTTCACGAAGTGGGCATCGATCCTGAAACGATCTGGTGGTACCTGGAAACACGCAAATTCGGTACCGCGCCTCACTCCGGTTTCGGTCTGGGTTTTGAGCGTCTGGTATTGTTTGTAACAGGAATGAGCAACATTCGTGACGTAATTCCTTTCCCAAGATATCCAAAAAGCGCTGAGTTTTAATCAGCGCTTTTTGAAACTATTTTTCACCGTAATAGCAAGCAAAAACGCTGTTACGGTGAAGAATATCATAATGAGAAAAGCCGGCATACCTCAGCAAACCAAGCTGAAACGGCAACGAACGCGGAGAGTCTTCCTTATCGATATAAGCGAAGACTTTGTCTTTATATTCCACACCGCCTAAGGATTCAAGATAATCTCCATACCGATCCCACATTAGTTTATTAACGCCCGGTTCATCAAAGGAAACAAGATCAGAGACGTAAATCCTGCCACCCGGTTTCAGCCATTTATATAATTTCTCGAAAGTTTCCTGCCAATCCTCATGGTCGCGAAGATGATGTAAAACCGCGCCTGCGAGCATACAATCAAAAGTATTTTCTTCAAAATCCAGATCGCGCAGATCAGACTGATAAGTTTGTACATATTTAACGCCTGCCGCTTCGACGCGCTCGCTGGCCCGGGTGAGCATAGGCTGGCTCAGATCGACCAGATGGCATTCCAACGGATGAATTTCCTGCAAAACACGCAGCGTAAAATTGCCCGCTCCGCAACCTATGTCAAGAATTGTATCATCAGGTTTCAAATGCAAAGCCGCCGTTTGAGCAACCAGATCAAGAACCAGCGGGGCATCGATCGTTGCCTGCTGTCCTGTTTCAAGTTTGCTAAAACGATCGACATCATTGTCAAATCGTGTCTGAATCTCCTGGATTGTCGATTTTTCTTTTAATGGAGTCGTCATTGTTGTTCTTTAAAATGTATGGTGCTAAGTTATTTTGGAATCAATCTAAATCAGCGTTAGGGTCGTTACTTTCTGTTTTATATCTTTGTAAACCTGGGAATCTCGAATTTGAATATGCTTTAATATTAAACGAGAAAGCAATATAATGGATTGCCGGCTTACGATTAGATTGAAATTATAAGACAAAATATAAAAAATGCTGATGAATTTTCGTTGGCATAGAACGTTTGAAAAATTTAATGGCCAAAAGCCTATGTTGAAAAAAGTGCAGCCGAAAATGTGGTGGGCGGCGTTGTTTGCCGTAGTAGTAATCGTGCTTTCCTGGGTTTGGGTAAGTAACAGCAGGTCTCATGATCTGGTCAATTTCAGGAGAAATGCCAAATCCAACCCCAATCTGGATCCTACGGAAATACGTGATCCGGATGCGAAAACACTTCTTAAAATAACACAAATCGAAGATATTTTCAGAAGGAAAAGAAGGGCGGGTTTTAACGGAAATGTACTGGTCGTTCAAAAAGGGAAAGTGCTTTACCAGGGCTCGTTTGGTTATGCGCATCTGAAAGACAAAGATTCTTTGCAAAGTCATTCCAAATTTCAGCTGGCGTCATTGTCAAAACCTTTCACGGCCGTTGCGGTGCTCAAACTGATTCAGGACGGGAAGGTGAGCCTGGAAGATTCTGTTCAAAGATTTTTTCCGGATTTTCCATACCACGGCGTAAAAGTGGATATGCTGCTGAGTCATAGAAGCGGTTTGCCAAATTATATTTACTCTTTTCCGGATAGTGTTCGGCATGGGAAGAAATTTCCAACCAATATGACGGTGATGGACTGGTATGCCAAAGTGGTTCCAACCCCTCATCCATACAACAGACCGGGGCGATCTTTTAATTATTGCAACACGAACTATTGCGTTCTGGCTGCAATTGTCGAAAAGGTGACCGGTGGGTCTTTTGACAATTATTTGCACAATGAAATTTTTGCGCCGCTGGGCATGAACAATACCGTTTTGGTGACTGACACTTCCGAAGCGTCGATGATGTACAGAACGGTTGGTCACCAATATGGCCGTATGCTGGCGAAGGATTATTATGATGATGTTGTCGGAGATAAGGGGTTATACTCAACGACAGGAGATATTTACCGTTTTTATGCCGGCCTGACTTCCGGTTTGCTGATCAATAAAAATCTTTTGAAAGAAGCATGGACGCCAAGAAGTTTCGAGCGCGACGGTATCAGAAATTATGGTTATGGATTCCGGATGCATGTGAAACCGGATCATTCAACCCGTTTTATTTATCATGGCGGATGGTGGAAAGGTTATAATTCAATGTTCTGGATATGTCCGGAAGATGAGGCGGTTATTATCATCCTGGGAAATTCATACAACCGAAATATTTACGATATCAAAGAATTGTTGACTGTGCTGCATGGCAGCGAAAGCGATAAGCTTGAAGATATTGAGAAAGATCTCTAGCTTAATTTGAAATCGGACGGTAATTCAGGATATTTGCCGGACTAAACGAATACTCACCTCAATGTCAGAAACTGATTACACCGTACCTGCTTCCTTACTTCTGGGTTTACCGATTCTGGCATTTTTTGTATTATGGCTTGGCGGAAAGAACCTGAACAAATCAGCGGGTTGGTTAGGTGCTTTCATAACGGCAGTCGGACTGGGAGTAAGTCTTTTTTATGCGGATATTGACACACTGCACACTGTTTCTTTCAATTGGGCGCTTGTTGGCCAGACAAAAATAACCATATCTTTTCGGTTCGATGAGCTGACAGCAATTATGCTGATCATTGTTCATTTTGTGGCTTTACTTGTGCAGATTTATTCCATATCTTATTTGCATGGCGATAAGAATCTGCATCGTTATTTTGCTTTCATTCAGCTTTTCCTGTTTTCCATGGTAGGTATTGTCCTGGCGGGAAGTTTGCTGGTTATGTATATTTTCTGGGAGCTGGTCGGTCTTTCATCCTACCTTTTAATCGGGTTCTGGTATTTCAAACCACGTGCTGTCTGGGCTGCACAAAAAGCTTTTGTCTTAAACAGAATTGGAGACGCCGCATTTCTGACTGGAATTTTAATGCTGTTTTACTATATTGGTTCTACCGACTTTGAGGTACTTGTCACTTCAATCCAGTCACTTGATCCCGGAATATTAACCGTGATTGGCTTATGCCTTTTTGGAGGTTGCATGGGAAAATCAGCGCAGTTTCCTTTATCTGGCTGGCTTCCTGACGCCATGGAAGGGCCAACGCCGGTATCCGCACTGATCCATGCAGCGACCATGGTTGCTGCCGGAATATTTTTATTGGCAAGAATTTCTTTCTTATTAACACCCGAAGCCCAAATTGTTATTGCCTGCATCGGAACCATTACGATGGTAATCGGAGCAGTGAAAGCAACGCAGGTTTGGGATATTAAACGCGTACTGGCATATTCTACCATGTCACAGTTGGGACTGATGGTTATTGCGGTCGGGCTGGGAAGCTGGCGCACGGCACTGTTCCATTTAGCAACGCACGCATTTTTCAAAGCCGGATTATTCCTCTCAGCAGGTTCTGTAATTCACGCCGTAACGCCATCTGAAACAGACGAAACTTTTGATCCGCAGGATATGCGTACGATGGGCGGCCTGAGAAAATATCTGCCGATTACCTTTGTTTGTTTTGTCATCTGTTCGTCGGCTTTGGCGGGACTTCCGTTTTTCTCAGGGTTTTTATCAAAGGATGCGATTATTGTAGAGGCATTTTTGTGGGCAGAAAAACACGGTGCTTGGGCTTATTTATTTCCAATTGTCATTATGATTTCAGCGGGGATAACAGCTTATTATATGACGCGGCAGGTTTGGTTGATTTTTTTGGGAGAAAAACGATACCAGATTTTTAAATTGGTTCATCCGCACGAATCTCCCATATTGATGTGGGGGCCTATGGCTTTGCTCGCATCACTTTCCGTTTTTATCTGGTTTTCCTGGAATCCGTTCGATGCTTCCCATGGCTGGTTTTTAGAATTGGTCGGAGCGGAAGAATTCGGCCATATTCTCTGGGTACCTTTTGTGGCAACGGGTATAACTTTGATATCCATTTTTCTGGCATTTCGCGAAACAAAAGCCGAAGATCCATTCTCGATCTATGCAGGGAATGCTAAAAATTCGGTTCCTTTATTGAAAAAGCTGGCCGGGCTTAACGAATTTTCAAGAGAAGCATTTTTTATCAAATCATTTGCTTTTATTTCAAAAGGATTAAAACAATTTGAGACACAGATCGTCGATGCTTTTGTGGATGGTGTTGCAAAATGGAGTGTTGTTTTTGCACATATACTAAGTTGGGGAGACAGGAATATTGTTGATGGAGGGGTTAAGCTGGCTGTTTTCACAATTAAATCTGCGGGTCAGGGGGTTCGTGGATTTCAGAATGGAAAAATACAATCCTATTACCTGGTCACCGCCTTGGGAGTTTTACTTCTGATTTTGTGGCTTACTGTTTTATAGGAAAATAGTTGGAGCGTTCAGCGCTCTTTTATCTCATATATTTTTGTTTCAGTTTATATAATGATTGACCATATACTTTCCTTACTGATTGCCATTCCCTTATTCGGAGCCGTTGCGGTTTCTGTCTGGCCTTCGCAGCGTCCCGGTGATTTCAGGATGATTGCGCTTTCAGTATTGCTACTGGAATTACTGACCGGATTATCCTTATTTCTGTTTTTTCAAAATCAAAATACGGGATATCAGTTAAGCGAAACGGTTGACTGGATCACGCTGCCAATTGGTTCTCTTGGCGTGGTTTCGATTGATTATGCGTTGGCCGTAGATGGTATCAGTTTTCCGCTGGTGATATTGGCCGTTGTTGTATTGTTCGTTGGCATGATCAGTTCATGGAGTATCAGCCAGAAAACCAGAGCTTATTTTGCGTTGTATCTTGTTTTAAGCGGAAGTGTGATCGGTTGTTTTCTGGCGCAGGATTTCTTTCTGTTTTATCTGTTTTTTGAGTTTATGCTGTTGCCGATGTATTTTCTAATCGGCTTATGGGGTGGGCCAAGAAGAGAATATGCCGCACTTAAATTTTTCATTTATACTTTTTTCGGATCGCTGTTAATTCTGATCGTGATGATCGGATTATATCTTTCCGTGATCGATCCGGTGGAAACGGCTCGCGCTGTCGGTATTGTTGGTACTGAAGATCTTGTACAGACCGATGTTATTTTACAAATTCAACAATGGCTTGCGGATGGCAGAATAACACCGGATCAACTGGTTCATACCTTCCGGTTTGTCTATCTGGCGGATGCCGGAAATTATATTCCAGGTTCAATTTTAAGTCCTGAAACAGAATTTATTTTAATGGGTATACCCGTTCGCCTGCTTGCGTTCTGGTTTTTGTTTGCCGGTTTTGCAGTCAAACTTCCGGTGTTCCCGGTGCATACCTGGTTACCCGACGCGCACGTTGAAGCACCAACACCTATTTCCGTTGTACTGGCCGGAATTCTTTTAAAAATCGGAGGTTATGGTTTTATCCGGATTGTCGATGGATTTTTCCCGGCTGAGGCGCAATACAGTATGGTTCCGTTGGCAATACTCGGTATGATTTCCATCGTGTATGGTGGCTTTAATGCCTTGGGACAAACGGATCTGAAAAAGATGATTGCCTTTTCTTCGGTTTCACACATGGGTTTTGTGTTATTGGGTGTCGCAGCTTTTACGGCGGAAGGAATTAACGGTGCTATTTATCAGATGGTTAGCCATGGTATACTTTCTTCAATGCTCTTTCTTTTGGCCGGGATAATTTATGACCGGACTCACGACCGGCAAATTGATCATTACCGGGGTCTTATCGGACCGATGCCACGTTATACCATACTGACTGGAATTGCCTTTTTTGCTTCTTTGGGATTACCTGGTTTTTCAGGTTTTGTTGGAGAATTATTCACGCTGATGGGCGCATTTCAGGCGGGACCTTTGCCGGTCTGGATTCCGGCACTTTCAACTTTGGGAATTGTTCTTGCAGCCGCTTATTTTCTTTGGACTTACCAGCGTATGTTTTTCGGGACGTTCTGGTATAAAAACGACGATTCAATCATGCTTACCGATCTGACAACCCGCGAAATTGCACTGTTGACGCCATTAGCCGTTATTTCTGTATTGCTTGGAATTTTACCGGGATTGCTATTTGATATCACCGGGCCTACGGTTCAGGCGTTTTTGGAGCGGTTGCAGTAGTTTTTGCCACTAATACACAAATTTTTCACGAATTGCTTTTAGGATGAAAATTGATGGTGGAAATTTGATTTTAGTAATTAGAAGGTATAATCAGACACTTTTATATTCTCTGCTCTTTAAGAAATCTGAGAATAAGATTCTGGTGCCGTCATCTTCATTTTTTGCCTCATCATATAATCTTAGATCTTCCTGATCTTCCAAAGCTTCAATAATGCTATCAAACTCCTTCTGAGAAAGTATGACGAGTTTTTCTCCATCGTCATTAGTTGCGTATTTTGGATGTAAATCGATCATAATCTTATTGGTTACATTCGATAAATTGTGGAAATGAAGTAAGTGAAAGTTGGCCTATCACTTATCAATTTAAGTAATGATCTTATAATTTCAAAAATGACCTCTATTGAACTTAACGAATAATTTCAATAGAAGTCACGATTGTAGTGCTATTTCCCGAAAATCCGGTCCAGACTGAACCTGTTTTTCTTGGCCAGAACTTCCAGTTTTTGTTGCTGTTCGTTTGTCAGTACATACAAAATCTCCTCCCTTTTCGCCTGAGAAAGCTGGTTATGATCACGACGTTTGGCATCGTCATTTTTTGAAAGTTTTCTATCCTTCCGGGCGTAGCGTTTCTCGATTTTCTTAATCTGCTTAACTTGTCTTTTTGTGAGATCAAGGTCAGCTGCAAATTTTTCCAGATTTTTTTCCAGCCGCTTATTGTTCAGCTTAGGATTGATTGTGGAGGTTTCCTCATAATCTTCAGAATCCTTTGACGATTGGTTCGTCGACGTGGCGCATCCTGTGAAAAATAAACCTGTTAGGGTAAGAAAAAGAAAAAATAGTTTTTTCATTGATTGCTTTTTTGTTTGGAATGAAATGTTGTTGCTACTAACGAAGATTAGTTTCCAAAGAATATAAACCAGGCTTGAAAAAATGAATATCCAAAAACTTCTTTCATTTTCCGGTACATAATATGTCGATTCAAATAAAATAGCAGCCGCGGCAAATCACTGATAGTATTTTTGCCCAAGAATCCAGTAATTGTAGTTGTGTTTATGTCGGAAACCAAAAAAGCTTTTATTATCCGTCGTTTGTACCAAATTTAATTTCCTATACCCTAATTTTTTCAATGAAAGAAAGCTCTACTTCACACCGGTTGTTGTCGCTTGATACACTGCGTGGCTTTGACATGTTTTGGATTTCAGGCGGCGAAGATATTTTTGCTGCTTTAGCCAAAGTTACCGGCTGGTCATGGGCCGTTTTGATTGCGCATCAACTGACACACCCTGATTGGAACGGTTTTCGCGCTTATGATTTAATTTTTCCGACTTTCCTTTTTATGGCAGGTGTTTCAACGCCGTTCTCGTTGGGAAGCCGTTTGGAAAAAGGGGTGCCTGCTTCTGATTTAATTCGTAAGGTAATCCAGCGCGGCATTGTTCTGGTACTTTTGGGTATCATTTATAACAATGGGATTTTCCATACCGAATGGCATAATATGCGCTATCCAAGTGTGCTTGGGCGTATCGGTCTGGCAGGCATGTTTGCGCAGATTATTTATTTATATACGGGAAAAACAAGTCGCTGGATATGGTTTGTTGGTTTGTTACTTGGTTATTGGGCATTTATGATGTTTTTTCCTGTCCCTGGTTGCGAACCCGGAATGATGACGATGGAATGTAACCCGACAAGTTATCTGGACAAACTTATCCTTCCTGGTCGTCTGCACCTTAAAATTCATGATCCGGAAGGATTTATTTCAACAATTCCAGCGATCGCGACTGGGCTGATGGGTATATTTTCAGGAGAAATTCTACGTACGGACGCTGCAAAACTTTCGCAAAATAAAAAAGTACTTTATTTGGTGATAGGTGGTATCGTAAGTTTAATACTATCACAAGTATGGAATATTGTTTTTCCGATCAATAAGAATTTGTGGACGAGTTCGTTTGTGCTTTGCGCTGGTGGTTGTAGTACACTTCTGCTTGCGTTATTCTATTGGGTTATCGATGTCTTAAATTACCGCCGCTGGACTTTCTTTTTCGTGGTTATCGGTATGAATTCGATCGTGATTTATATGGTCGGGCGGTATATTAATTTTGAGTTTACGGCAGAAGCACTTTTTGGCGGTGCGCTCGAATTCTTCCCGGAACCGGTTCAGGCTGTTGGCGGTGTGATTGCATTTATCATGGTTCAATGGACATTTATGTATTTGTTATGGAGAAATAAATTATTTTTGAAAGTTTAATTATTCACGCATTGAATTTATAATGTCAATTCAGGTTACGAATCTTACGAAGGTATATGGAACGCAGCGGGCGGTGGACGGGATTTCGTTTTCCCTGAAACCCGGGGAGATTGTAGGTTTTCTTGGCCCAAACGGCGCAGGGAAATCTACAACGATGAAGATTCTGACCGGCTTTTTAAATGCAACTTCCGGCACAGCGACGGTAGCAGAATTCGATGTGAACGAGCAACCGATGCCTGCCCGGCGTTCCATTGGTTATCTGCCCGAACATAATCCGCTTTATCTGGATATGTATGTACGTGAATTCTTATTATTTTCTGGAAAGTTATATGGAATGCGGGGGGCGTCATTGAAAACACGCGTGGAGGAAATGATCGCGCTTTGCGGACTTGAAGTTGAAAAAAGAAAAAAGATTGGACAGTTATCAAAAGGATATCGCCAGCGTGTGGGTTTAGCACAATCTTTCCTGCATGATCCTGCGGTACTGATTCTGGACGAACCAACTACTGGTCTGGATCCCAATCAAATACAGGAAATCAGGGAGCTTATCCGGACGGCGGGGCATAACAAAACTGTTCTGTTTTCGACGCACATCATGCAGGAAGTGGAAGCCTTATGCGACCGTGTGATCATCATCAACAAAGGACGTGTAGTAAGTGACAGTTCATTGGAAACATTAAGACAAACTGGTAAATCACTTGAAGAAACTTTTCGAAGCCTTACCGTCTGAATAATGGTTAAGGATTAATTGTTAGTGGATAGAACTTAAATGTCTGACAGCCGACGGCCGATTGCCGACAGCCCTCTAATAATTAGAATTGCCTTAAAACAATTAAAAACCGGATTTTTTACTGTTAGAAATTGTTATTATTGTGATTATCAAAAAAATATTTTAGCTCAACGACTGAGAACTGCTTGAATATTACTTCCTCTTAAATGTCGGAAATAGAAATGGAAAAAGGGTTGGGAAGCCGTCTTCGTATTGTTGCAGGTATTGTAGTTCTTGTTGTATTTAGTACCGTTGCGGTAGCCTGGAAATTGATACAGGCCAGAGAACCATTTTTTGAAATTACACAACCTGTGGTAGAGAAAAAGGTTAAAACGACGACTAAAAATCGCCGTGATCCTGTGGTGGTTCTACCTGAAAATCAATGGGTAGATAGTACTTTGTCTTCACTTACACTGGAACAGAAAATCGGCCAGTTGTTTATGGTCGCTACCTTCTCTAACCGCGATGAATCCACCACCAGATATATTGACCGACTGATCGACGAATATCATTTAGGAGGTTTAATTTTTTTCCAGGGCGGCCCGGTTCGTCAGGCACAGCTTACCAATCATTACCAGGCCCGTTCCAAAGTTCCGCTTTTTATCGGTATTGATGGAGAGTGGGGGTTAGGTATGCGTCTGGATAGTACCATTTCTTTTCCAAAACAAATGGTCTTGGGAGCCGTTCAGGATGATGAGCTTATTTACCGCATGGGCAGCGATATTGCCAGACAATGCCGTCGCCTGGGTATACAGATAAATTTTGCTCCCGTTTCTGACATCAATAGTAATGCGAATAATCCGGTGATCGGTATCCGCTCCTTTGGTGAAGATCGAGAGAACGTAACGCGCAAGGCAGTGGCCTACATGAAAGGTTTACAGCACAACGGCGTGATCGCGACTGCAAAACATTTTCCCGGGCACGGTGATACCGATGCCGATTCTCATTTTACACTGCCCGTACTGACTCATACAGAGCAACAACTCAACGAAGTGGATCTTTATCCTTACCGCCAGCTGATTGCCGACAGTTTGATGGGCGTTTTGAGTGGACACTTGTTCATTCCTGCTTTGGATAATACCCCGCAGCTTGCAAGTTCGCTTTCAGACAAAGTGATCAACGGATTGCTTAAAAAACAGATGGGTTTCCGCGGTCTTGTGTTTACAGATGCGATGAATATGCGTGGTGTTTTGAAAACCGGGCGTGCTGCCGAGGTTAACCTGAAAGCGTTAATTGCAGGAAATGACGTTTTACTTTATCCTGAAAATGTTGCGGAAACGATCACCAAAATTAAAGAGGCACTTAATCAGGGTACCATCTCGCAGAAATTTCTGGATGATAAAGTAAAGCGGATTCTGCAGGCCAAATATTGGTCTGGTTTAGGGGAATATCAGCCCATTGATATCAATAATTTATATGCTGACCTGAATACAGAAGATAGTAAACAACTAATCCGGGAAATCAGCGAGGCGTCTGTAACGGTTGTCAAAAATGACAATGGAATTTTGCCGGTGAGGGAGATAGAAGGCCAGAATATGGCAGCGGTGAGCATTGGAGAAGGGGTGAATTCGGTATTTCAAAAAATGTTGATGACCTATAAGCCAATCCGGCCTTATTCATTTTGGGAGGAGCCAAGTCAGGAGCAGATAACGGAAATGTTGAATTATCTGCAGCCTTATGAAACGGTTGTGGTTGGTTTACACGGCATCGCATCAAATCCAAAACGTAATTATGGTGTTTCGTCTGGCTCAGCAGAGTTTGTCAGACAATTGAAACAGCAAGGCAAAAAGGTGATACTTTGTCTGTTTGGTACACCATATAGCATCCAGTTTTTTCCTGACACAGATGCTTTGATCTGTGCCAATCAGGATGGAACTGACCAGCAGGAAATCGTGCCGCAGATTATTTTTGGAGCATTAGCTTCGCAAGGCAGATTGCCGGTTTCGGTATCGAACTATAAAGCTGGTGATGGGGTGGCAACTGAGACAATTAATCGGATCAGTTTTGGGACACCGGAAAGCGTCGGAATGAATAGCGTAATGCTAAAAAATATTGATGAAATCGCAAATGCTGCGGTAAATGACCGTATTTTTCCGGGATGTCAGGTGGTTGTGGCAAGAAAAGGAAAAGTGGTATATGACAAATCATTCGGCGGGCTCAGCTATCGCACGCCTGACCGGGTGACTTCGGAAACAATTTATGACGTAGCTTCGGTAACCAAAATGGCTGCGACTTTGCAATCGATTATGTTGTTATATGATCGGAAACTGATCAATCTGGATGAACGCGCTTCTCATTATTTACCAGAATTACATGCAACAAACAAACAAAACTTCACCATTCGGGATCTTTTGATGCACCGTTCGGGCCTGGTTTCTTTTTATCCGACTTTGTGGGACCGGACAAAAACCAGTGCCGGAGGATTGTTGCCTGAATATTATAGTTCCAAACCGGATAGTATTTACAATCTTCAGGTAGCTCCAAGGTTGTTCGCAAAACCTGCGCTGCGTGATTCTGTCTGGAAATGGGTTGTGAAATCGCCCATGAATAACACCAGAGATAAATCAGGAAAATATGGATATCTGTACAGCGATCTGGGTTTTCTGACTTTGCAGAAAATTGTAGAAAAAATTACGGCACAGCCTTTGGATGCCTTCGTGGCTACGAATATTTATGAGCCGCTTGGACTCAATTACACTGGTTTTAATCCTTTGCGCCGGTTTTCTGAAAAACAAATTGCTCCAACCGAACAGGATTACCGCTTTCGTAATCAACTGCTTCAAGGTACTGTTCATGATCAGATGGCGGCCGTTTTGGGCGGCGTTTCAGGACATGCCGGATTGTTTTCAACAGCGACAAACCTGGCGGTTCTTTTTCAAATGGATTTGTGGAAAGGCAGATACGGCGGAAAAATATTCTTTCAGCCAGGCACAGTTCAATTGTTTGCCCGTATGTATGACGAGTCAAAACACAGGGGTCTTGGCTGGGACAAAGCACCGGTAGACGGAAATAGTTCTTATGTTTCGGCACAGGCCTCAGTTAATTCCTTCGGACATACCGGTTTTACCGGCTCGATCGTCTGGATGGATCCGGAAGAAGATCTGGTATTTGTGTTTTTGTCAAACCGCATTCATCCTGATCCTGAAAACAACAGTATCACCACGCAACGTACCCGTCGCAGAATTCACGATGTAGTATATACTTCGCTTCTGGAAAGGAAAAGCATTCTTCACTAATCAGTTACAAATGTATTTCAAAAATATCTCTAACTTTACCTTGACAAAGGTTAGTGAAAAGACATTTTTGAAATATACATGAAAAGAACATCTATTAAAAAAGGAATTTTTACGTGCATTGCGGTTATTCTTGGAATAGCTTCTTCGTTTGCTCAAACGGTTAATACCGGTGCTGTAACGCCAACCGCTGTTTGTGTGGGCGGATCGCTTTCAGTTGCCTATACTATCACTGGTACCGTAACCGGTTCCCCGACTTTTTCGGTTGAAATATCGGATGCGACCGGGACATTTCCTGCAACTCCGACTGTGATTGGTACAGGAACGGCAAGTCCGATATCGGCAACAATTCCTGCCGGGACTGCGGCTGGTTCCACATATAAGGTGAGGGTTACTGCACCGGCTCCTGTTGTCACAGGTACTCCAAGTGCTGCTATTGCGGTTAGTGCAATTCCCGCCGCACCGGTAGTAACCTCACCGGTAGCTTATTCGCAAAATCAACCTGCGGTGCCACTTTCTGCAACTGCTCTTTCTGGTAACACTTTGAATTGGTATGGAACTAACGAAACAGGTGGAACTGCTTCCAATAGTATCCCAACGCCTTCAACCGCCGCTGTCGGAACAACAACTTATTATGTGAGTCAAACCAATGCCGCAGGTTGTGAAAGTGCTCGTACGTCCATTAGCGTTGTGGTATCAGCTTGTGTATCGCCTGCTCCGCCAGTTGTTACTAATCCTGTAAATTACACACAAAATCAGGTAGCCGCTCCGTTAGTCGCAACGGCTTTAAGTGGAAATACGCTGAGGTGGTATGGCAACAATTCATCAGGAGGTACCGCAACGACCACAGCGCCGACACCGTCAACCAGCACTGTTGGAACGCTTGTGTATTATGTAAGTCAGGTAACTTCTGCGGGTTGTGAAAGCGCTCGTGCAGAAATAAGCGTGGTGGTTGCAGCTTGTATTGCACCTGCTGCACCAGTTGTGACCTCTCCCGTTTCTTATATTCAGAATCAAGCTGCCAGTCCGCTCGTGGCCACCGCACTTACAGGTAATACTTTAAATTGGTATGGTCAAAATTCATCTGGCGGAACAGCGACCACAACGCCTCCGACTCCGCTAACTACAACTATTGGTACAGTAACTTATTATGTAAGCCAGACGAACGCGGCAGGTTGCGAAAGTACTCGTTCGGCAATTAGTGTGGTAGTATCTGCCTGTTCAGTTCCAGCTCCACCAGTTGTAACTAATCCTGTAAATTATACTCAGAATGAAACACCAGTTGCATTAATAGCAACGGCTTTGGCAGGAAATTCCTTGAATTGGTATGGAACGAACGCGTCGGGAGGAACTGCGTCTGCAACAGCTCCAACGCCATCAACTGCGGCTGTTGGTACCATTATTTATTACGTTAGTCAAATTACCTCATCGGGCTGCGAAAGTCCACGAGCTGCAATAAGCGTAGTTGTTTCAACTTGCACAACACCTGCACCGACCGTAACAACCCCAGTTTCATATAATGAAGGAGCAACTGCTGTGGCTCTTACTGCCACAGGAACTGCTTTAAAATGGTATACTGCTGCCAATGGTGGAACGGCATTAGCCTCTGCGCCGGTACCAGCAACAACAACAGCAGGAACAGTTTCTTACTACGTAAGCCAGACTTTAAATGGCTGTGAAGGACCTCGTGCAAAAATTGATGTCGTTGTGTCCGCAGTGGCCTGTGCAACTGTGGCACCAACCGTAGCTAATGTTACTTATTGTTTATCTGAAACTCCGGTAGTTTTAACCGCGACTGGAACGGCATTAAAATGGTATACTGTCGCAACAGGTGGAACCGCATTGGCAGCAGCACCAACGCCATCAACAACAACTGCCGGTACCGTTTCTTATTATGTAAGCCAAACATTAAACGGCTGTGAAGGTCCTCGTGCAAAAATCGATGTGATCGTTAATCCGCAAACACCTGCGCCGACGGTAACAACGCCTGTTTCTTACAACGTAGGAGCAACGGCTACCACTCTTACTGCAACCGGAACTGCTTTGAAATGGTATACTGTTGCCTCTGGCGGCACTGCATCGGCGACAGCACCAACACCATTAACAACAACTGCCGGTACCGTTTCTTATTATGTAAGCCAGACTTTAAACGGCTGTGAAGGACCTCGTGCAAAAATTGATGTTGTTGTGTCCACAGTGGCCTGCGCGACAGTTGCCCCAACAGTAACAAATGTTACCTACTGTTTATCTGAAACTGCAACTGCTTTAACCGCGACCGGAACTGCTTTAAAATGGTATTCCGTTGCAACGGGTGGAACCGCATTGGCAACAGCACCAACGCCATCAACAACAACTGCGGGTACAGTTTCTTACTATGTAAGCCAGACTTTAAACGGCTGCGAAGGTCCTCGTGCAAAAGTCGATGTGATTGTAAATCCTCAGACACCTGCGCCGACGGTAACAACGCCTGTTTCTTACAATGTAGGAGCAACGGCTACCGCTCTGACTGCCACAGGAACTGCTTTGAAATGGTATACTGTTGCCACTGGCGGCACTGCATCGGCGACAGCACCAACGCCATTAACAACAACTGCCGGTACCGTTTCTTATTATGTCAGCCAGACTTTAAACGGCTGTGAAGGACCTCGTGCAAAAATTGATGTTGTTGTTTCCACAGTGGCCTGCGCGACAGTTGCCCCAACAGTAACAAATGTTACCTATTGTTTAACTGAAACTGCAACTGCTTTAACCGCGACTGGAACGGCTCTAAAATGGTATACTGTCGCAACGGGTGGAACCGCATTAGCGGCAGCACCAACGCCATCAACAACAACTGCCGGTACAGTTTCTTATTATGTAAGCCAGACTTTAAATGGCTGCGAAGGTCCTCGTGCAAAAATTGATGTGATTGTAAATCCTCAAACACCTGCGCCAACCGTTGCCAATGTTACTTATTGTTTATCTGAAACGGCTGTGGCATTAACGGCAACCGGAACAGCTCTTAAATGGTATACAGTTGCCACAGGTGGAACCGGTGTAACAACGGCGCCGATACCCGTAACTACGACTGCCGGCACCAAATCCTATTATGTAACCCAAACTTTAAATGGCTGCGAAAGTCCTCGTGCGAAAATTGATGTGATTGTAAGTCCGCCCACTGCTGCTCCAACAGTTGGCGCGGCTGTGGTATATTGTTTCAACGAGACTGCAACACCATTAACTGCAACCGGAACAGCCTTGAAATGGTATACAGTCGCAACGAATGGAACAGCCTTAACGACGGCACCAACGCCATCAACTTCTGCTGCTGGCACAACATCTTATTACGTGAGCCAAACACTAAATACTTGTGAAAGTACTCGCGCAAAGGTTGACGTGACTGTAAAACCAGCTGTGCCGGCTCCGGCCGTTGCAGCCGCAGCGATCGAATATTGTCAATCTGTTAAAGCATTACCACTTACTGCAACCCCGGCGACTGGTGCGGAGTTAAACTGGTATGGAACAAATGCCACTGGCGGGACTGCTTCAACGACGGCGCCAACGCCATCCACCGAAACAGAAGGAACGACATCCTACTACGTGAATCAAAAAGATGCAGATGGTTGCGTAAGCAGTCGGGCCAAAATTGATGTAAAAATAAACGTTACTCCCAAACCGGCATTAGCAACATCTTTTGTGGAATATTGCCAGGGGGCTACCGCCTCGCCGCTTAGTGCAACCGGTACTTCCCTTAAATGGTATCTGACATTAACAGATACCAACCCACGTACATCTGCCTTAACTCCTTTTACTGAAAAAGTTGATGATTATTCTTTCTATGTTACGCAGACAGGAACTAATAATTGCGAGAGTCAGAAAGCTGAGATAAAAGTACATATCAAACCATTGCCATCGGCGACGATTTCAGGAAACAATGCTGTTTCACCAGGACAATCAACTACGATTACAATAGAATTCACCGGCGATGCACCTTGGCAGTATACGCTGTCAAACGGGCAAACCGGAACATCAAACAATGCGACAACGCAGGTGACTGTTACTCCGCAGGCAACGACCAACTACGTAGTGACGAGGGTTTCTAACGCCTGTGGCGTGGGACTTTCAAATGGAGTTGCAGTGGTTACAGTTCTGATTCCAACCATCACTACTGGTAGCCCATCTGTATCGCAGATATGCGCCGGCAGAAGTTTTACTATTCCATTCCAAAAGTCAGGTGATTTTCCAACCGGAAATATTTTCACGGCTCAGATTTCAACAGTGAATGATATAACGAAGTTTGTGTCTATCCCTTCGACTGACAACGGAACTATCCTGACTGCCACAATTCCGGATACAGTTAAAGCAGGAAGTTATTTTATAAGAGTTGTAAGCGCCGGACAGGGAAACACACTTCCGGGAAGTGTAAGCTCTGTAAAAATGACTGTTAACCCATTGCCGGTCGCTACGATTACAGGTCCGTCCAACGTGTTAATGGGGCAGAGTGCAACGCTGAGCATTGCGATCACAGGTGACGCGCCCTGGACTTTTAACTTAAATGATGGCGCGAAAGATACATTGATTTCTTCAAGTATTAGTCCTATATCGGTCAGGATTGCGCCCAAAACGACGTCGGTTTACAGGATTACTTCGATATCAAACGGCTGCGGTGTAGGTAGGGGAGCGGGCACATTCCGTGTTCAGGTTGATCCCGTGTTAGGTACAGAACCTCCGGTTGTTGCAGCTGACTGGTTAAAGATATACCCGACCATGATTGAGAATAAATGTACGGTAGAAATTACTTCTTCAATTTCGACCAAAGAGGCACTGTTTGAAATCTTTGATCTAAACGGCCGCTCCTTGTCGAAAAAATCTATAAGTCAAAAAGTTACAGAAGTTGACTTTACATTAAGACCACGAGGAATGTATCTGCTGAAGGTTCAAAATGGTGACCGTATTTCGGTGCAACGGATTTTTAAACCGTAAAATGTATTGTAAATATTGAAAAGCGGGAAGTATATTGCTTCCCGCTTTTGTTTTTGGAGTAGTTCTCAACCGAACCAATCAAGATGACTTCTGATTTTTTAGATAATTTTTTCATGGCCGAGGCACTGCGTCAAGCCGAAAGAGCATTTGATGATGGGGAAATACCTGTTGGCGCGATTGTTGTAGTCGGTGAAAGAATTATAGGGAAGGGATATAACCAGACAGAGCGATTAAAAGATGTAACTGCTCATGCGGAAATGCTTGCCATAACAGCTGCGTCAGAATATCTGGGAGGAAAGTATCTTCAGGACTGTACCTTGTATGTTACCCTGGAACCTTGTGTGATGTGTGCAGGAGCGTTATACTGGACGCAAATGAAACGTGTTGTGTTTGGCGCATCGGATGAAAAAAGAGGTTTTTCGGGTCTTGGCAAAAATATTTTACACCCGAAAACACAGTTAAAAAAAGGAATTCTGGCGGAGGAAAGCCAGGCACTGATACTTAAGTTTTTTAAAGGATTAAGAACATAAAGCAGTTTTCTGCTGTTAACCAACTAGGAAATCATATTCAATAACCAATAAACCTTATTCATAATGGCATTTACACTTGATCCGTTACCGTACGCAAACAATGCGTTAGAACCGCATTTTGATGCGCTTACAATGGAAATTCATCATGATCGTCACCACCAGGCATATGTTACCAACTTGAATGCAGCAGTAGCAGGCACCGAGCTGGAAGGTAAAAGTATAGAAGAGATTATTAAAAATATCAGCAAAGTTCCGGCACCAGTTCGCAACAATGGTGGTGGGCATTGGAACCATACATTTTTCTGGAAATCTCTTTCGGCAAACGGCGGCGGAGAACCAGTTGGGGAACTGGCAAAAGCTATCACTGAGAAGTTCGGTTCTTTTTCAGCATTCAAAGATGAGTTCAAAAAAGCATCAGTTGGACGTTTTGGTTCAGGATGGGCTTGGTTGATCGTGAAAGATGGCGGTGAAATTGCTATCACTTCGTCTCCTAACCAGGATAACCCATTAATGGATATCGCAGAGACAAAAGGTACACCTGTTATCGGACTAGACGTTTGGGAACATGCTTATTACCTGAAATACCAAAATAAACGCCCTGATTATATCGATGCCTATTGGAACGTAGTAGACTGGAAAGCTGCTGACGCTCTTTATGTTGCAGCGAAATAGTCAAAAAATAAATAAAAAAGGTTTACAGTTTTCATAAAAAATATCAATTTTTGTTTGGAAGCTGTAAACCTTTTCCTAATTTTGTGTCCTCAAACGGAGGTTGTAGCTCAGTCGGTTAGAGCGCTAGATTGTGGTTCTAGAGGTCGCGGGTTCGAGACCCGTCTCCCTCCCATTTAGAAGTTTTTAATATCAACAAAATGCCTGTAAATCAATGATTTACGGGCATTTTTGCTTTCCGGGATATCCCAAAATATGCAAAAATTCTCAATGTTTCAGTGAGTAATTCGTGTAGTTCGCTCATTTTTGGAAAAAGACTCACTGAATTGGGGTTAAATCATTGATTTGCAGGATGTTCAATAGATAAACATCTTGTTTTACAAGCGCAGCGGCTCGATATTTATTCATCTTAAACGCTTGTGTTATGTTGGAAAAGAGTTTCGGCCTGCTTTTTTATTTAAAGCCCGCCAAAAATCAAAAGGGAAATGTCAGATATGTTTATCTGAGGATTACAGTCCAGGGAAAAGTTGCAGAGCTATCTACAAAAAAGCTATGGAATACCAAACATTGGAATTCGATAGCTGGAAGAGCGACCGGCAACAAGGAAGACACCAGAACGCTTAATGCCTATCTGGACATGCTAGCAGCGAAGGTTCATCAGTCTAAAAAGATGCTTATTGAAGATGACATAAAAGTCACCGCGGAAGCACTCAAAAATGTTCTGTTAGGAAAGAGCACAGAGACAAGAACCATTCTGGAAGTTTTCCAGTATCACAATGAACAAATGGCAGCACTTGTTGGAAAAGAATTTGCTCCACTTACTCTGAGCAGATACAAAACTGCCCTTGAGCATACGCGCTCATTTATTCAGTGGAAGTACAAAATGGATGACCGAAAGATCAGCGATCTTGATTTCGAATTCATTTCGGAATTTTCTTTCTGGCTTCGCAGTGCACGCGGTTGCAACCACAATTCAGCGATCAAGTACATGTCTAACCTAAAAAAGATTGTGCTCATCTGCGTTAATAATAAATGGCTGAAGAAAGATCCTTTCCAGGGATTTAAACTGACTAAAAAGGAAGTTGTAAAAAATCCGTTGTCTAGGGCAGAGCTCAAACGCCTAACAGAAAAGGAATTTGAAATAGACCGTTTAAGCAACGTCCGTGACATCTTTCTTTTCTGCTGTTACACCGGACTTGCCTACGTTGATGTAAAGCAGTTAAAGAGGACTGATATTGTTACCGGAATGGATGGAGATTTATGGATTGATACCACCAGACAGAAAACGGATTCAGCCACCAGGATTCCGCTGCTCCCAACAGCTCTGGAAATAATGAAAAAATACGAAGATGATCCTTTGTGCAGTAACCGGGGTGTTGTGCTCCCAGTTTTAAGCAACCAGAAAATGAATGCTTATCTGAAAGAGATTGCGACTTTATGCGGGATTTTAAAAACGCTCACTTTTCATATCGCTCGTCACACCTTTGCGACGACGGTGACGCTCAGTAATAAGGTTCCTATTGAAACAGTTTCGAAAATGTTAGGACACCGATCTTTGAAGCAGACGATGGTTTATGCCAAGATTCTGGATGTGAAAATCAGTGAGGATATGAAGGCGCTCAAGGAGAAGTTAAGAGACGTTTGAGACTAACTGGTATCGCAGGTAATTCTAATATGCCTGCGGTACCTAAGTGATGTTGAAATTACAAACATGTTATTCATACATGGATACCTTTCATGAACTGTTTTTTATCTGTGGGACGCGGGATAGAGAATCGAAAACTTTATCTGGAATATAATGACATTTTAGAGCAGCGTGTGGACCAATCAGCCCAATCGCAACTGGCTCTAAAAGGATTGTAAATTTATTGTAAACTTGAATTCTAAATCCAGAAAATGCAAAATCAAATAGAAATATATCAAAGCCAGGACGGACAAACCCAGATAGAAGTAAAATTTGGAGAAGAAACGGTATGGCTCAATAGGAATCAATTGGCTGACCTTTTTGGCCGTGACGTTAAAACAATAGGTAAGCATGTAAACAATGTATTTTTTGAAGGAGAATTAGAGAAGTCGGCAGTTGTCGCAAATATTGCGACAACTGCCGCAGACGGTAAGGTTTACCAGGTGGATCATTATAATCTTGACGTAATAATCTCAGTCGGCTACCGGGTTAAATCACAGCAAGGAACTCAATTCCGGCAATGGGCAACACAGCGCTTAAAAGATTATCTGGCCCAGGGTTATGCAATTAATGAGAAACGGCTGAGTGAAAAGCAGCAAGAGGTTCAGACCTTAAAGGATGGAATCCGGATACTAAGCCGGGCAATTGAAACAAAAATGGGCGATGCAGATCTGACATTGCTCGACCAATTCGCCAAAGGTCTTGAACTACTAGATGATTACGATCATGAAAGACTGGATTCGAAGGGTATTACAACACAGCAGGCAGAGTACCCAGATTTATCGGATTACCGAAATATCATCGAGAGCATGAGAAGAGATTTTGACTCAGACATTTTTGGAAAGGAAAAGGATGATAGTTTTCAGAGCTCCGTGGTACAAATCAGTAAAGGGTTTGGAGATATCGACTTCTATCCCTCAATTGAAGAAAAAGCCGCTACACTACTCTATCTGATCATTAAAAACCATTCATTTGTTGACGGGAATAAGCGAATCGCTGCGGCCTGTTTTCTGTTATTCTTAGAAAATAATGATCTTTTAAAATCGGGAACCGGGGTAGCACTTATAAGTAATGAAGCTCTTGCAAGTCTAACACTTTTCGCTGCCGCCAGCAAACCTGAAGAAATGGAAACGGTTAAAAAGTTGATTATTAGTGTGTTGAATAGGAATCAGTAGATTTCTTTAACGTGATAGGCATGATAACACTCTAGTAGCCAAAATAGTAGGTCGATAATCTTATTTATTAGATACAATACTTACAGAGCGATTTACTTTCTGAGGATATATTGTCGGTATGGAATACTATGCTTAAAATGAAATTTGGACGGCAACCACAGATGTTGGTTAAGAGCTGGTAAACACCTATCAAAGTTCAATGTAAACTATGTGGTGGGCCTTTAACTGTACACATACACGTTTCGTAAAAATGGCATGCGGCTACAAAGCCCATTATTAAGGTGCTTTTCCAAACTGTTTTTTAAAAACATAGGAAAAATGGGATAGGTCTTCGAAGCCAACCTCGAGATCAACATCGCTTGGCCGCTAATGATACTGGGTGATCTGAAAATAAGCTTCATCCAAACGTTTCTTTTTTAGCCAACTTCAGGGTGTCATTCCAAAAGTCTTTGAAAATCGCGTTTGAAGGCCGATTCGCTCCTTCCTGTCAGGAATGCAAATCGCTCGATTTCTCAAGACCAGGAAAACCAACGGACAATCCATATGTTGAATCATTTAGTGGAAAGTTCAGGGATGAATGCCTTTCGGTTAATTGGTTCTTATCTTTGGACAATGTCAGAAGAAAATAGAAGACTTTCGGTGGGAATACAACCATTTCAGACCGCAGCGATGAACGATTTAACTCCGAAAGAATTTGTTAATTTACATGACGAAACATCGGAAACTCTACTTTCAACCGTCTGAAAACCATGGAAGGACCTTAGTCTTCTAAACTGATTTGCCAAAACAGTTCGAATAATAGGGGTTTAAAACACGAGAACGAAACCTGTTCGGTAATTAAATTATCTTTTTTCTTCCCATTTGTTGTCTGGTTACTCAAAGGATACGAATTTTTGTTTCGACATTAAACAGACGCTTATATTTCATATTTTTGACAAAACCGTCAAAACAAATCTGACAAAATGATTTCATTTGGAGAATATTTAAGGTACAAGAGAGAGCTTTTAGGGCTTCCGTTGCGGAAGGTAGCAGCGGAACTTGACATTGATACTTCGATATTGAGTAAAATTGAAAGGGATGAACGGGATGCGAAAAAAGAAATGTTGCCAAAACTTTCTAAATCATTACTAATTCCAGAGAAGGAAATTCAAATTGAATTTATTCACTCAATGGTTTTAAATGAACTTGGAGATTTGGAATTCTTAGCTGATGGACTTAAAAAAGTATTAAAGACAATATGAATACACAATTTTTTACTAACAGAGTAGGTAATAATCTTTTAGATAAATTTCAGGGCATACTTGAACATATCCCAAATCTCTATGCGTTTGATGCTTTGGTTGGTTATTTCCGCTCCTCTGGATATTTCCGCTTAAGGCCATTTTTAGAAAATATTAAAGAAATAAGAATATTAGTTGGTATAAATGTCGATGAGATTTCTGCTCAATATACTTCAATCGGGCAACAATATTTGAAAGACCCACTAGTCACCAGAGACGCATTTTTGGAGAAATTGCGAGAAGATATCGAGCAAGCAGAATATAAGAAAGATATCGAACAAGGTATTTTTAAATTTGTTGAAGACATTGTTTCTGGGAAAATTCTTCTTAAAGCTCATCCTGAAAAGAATTTACATGCCAAAATTTATATTTTTAAACCTGAAAACTTCAATCCCAACTCTACAGGAACTGTCATTACAGGATCATCAAATTTTACCGACAATGGGCTAGGAACTTCGGAAAAGTCTAATTACGAGTTCAACGTAGAATTGAGGCGGTATGACGATATTAAATTTGCCTCCGAAGAGTTCGATATTCTTTGGAATGAGTCAATTGAAATACTACCTACGGATATTCAGAAGATCAAAAAAAGTACCTATCTAAATGATGATTTTACGCCATACCAATTATATATAAAACTATTAATTGAGTTTTTTGGTAGAAGAATCGACTACGACCCTGCAAATGTTGATTTACTATTGCCGGATAATTACAAAAGATTAACTTATCAAGCAGAGGCTGCTATTGAAGGATATGATAAACTTATTAAATACAATGGTTTTTTTCTCGCGGATGTAGTTGGTCTTGGCAAAACTGTTATTGCAGCTATAATTGCTAAGAAATTTGTCTTTGAAAATGGTTATCATTCGAAAATATTAATTGTATATCCACCTGCTTTGGAAGCTAACTGGAAAACGACAATTAAAGATTTTCATATATGGAATAATTGCTCGTTTATTTCTACTGGTAGCTTACATAAAGTGATTGATAATAGGAGCTTAGATTATCCTAATGCAGATGAATATGACCTTATTATTATTGATGAGGCACATAAATTCAGGAATGATACCTCTCACATGTATGAGAAATTGCAGACAATAACTAAGACTGATAGGAGGATACCTGGTAGTGATGGGGACGTAAAAAAGAAAGTGATGTTGCTCACTGCAACACCATTGAATAACCACCCTGCTGATATCGAAAATCAAGTTTACCTATTTCAGGATAAGAGAAATTCCAACCTTCCTGCTGTAAAGGATTTACAACTATTTTTTACCCCTTTAAAAGAGGAATACGATAGATTAAGGAAGGATAGGATATTAAACGTTAGGAAAGTCAAAAATATATTTGATAAAATAAGAGATAAGGTCATTGAGCCACTCGTCATACGAAGAACACGGACAGACATTTTAAATAATTCAGAGTACTTAAATGATATTAGAGAACAGGGAATTGAATTTCCAATTATTAATCCTCCTAATCAGGTAAATTATGAATTTGATGACAAATTATCTTCATTATTTGATAAGACTATTACTATTCTGACAAGCTTTGATGAAATCGGGAAAAAAGTTGATGGTTTGGGCTTAGGATATTATCGATATCGAGCAATTGAATACCTTATTAATGAGGAAGATAGGAAGAGATATGGGGATGTTGAATCAATCTCTCTCAGACTTTCATCTATTATGAAAACATTATTGGTAAAACGCTTGGAAAGTAGCTTTCAGGCATTCAAAATGTCTTTAGGTCGTCTTTTAAAAAACACGGATCACATGATAAAAATGTTTGAGGATGATAGGGTTTATGTGGCCCCTGATATTGATGTGAATAAATTTTTGGATGAAGGTGACGAGGAAGGTTTAGAAGCTAAAATCAATGCGAAAGGTGGAAATAATCAAATTTATAAAGCAAATGACTTCAAAGAGACTTTTCTTTTATCGCTCCAAAATGATAGAATTATGGTTGGGGAACTAGTCAAATTATGGAAGGAAATAGACTATGATCCAAAACTTTCAAAATTTTTGAGTGATTTAAAAAGTACTTTTTTGAAAAAATCTATAAACCATTCCGGTAAGCTGGTTATTTTTACTGAGTCTAAAGAGACAATGGATTATATTGAAAAGGCAACTAATCAGGCTGGATATACAAAGACAATTGGAATTAGTGCGGGAAATAGAAAGGAAAAGGAAAAAATTATCAGATTAAATTTTGATGCCAACCAGGATAGAAATGATTGGTTAGACGATTTAGATATTATTTTCACTACTGAAGTTCTTGCTGAGGGTATCAATTTGCATCGCTCCAACGTCATTATAAATTATGATGTTCCTTGGAATTCAACTAGATTAATGCAGCGTATAGGCCGTGTGAACCGGATTGGTACTGAGGCTAAATTTATAAATATATTTAATTTTTACCCTTCTGACAAATCTGAAAACCAAATTCAATTAACAAATACCGCGATAAAGAAACTACAAGCCTTTCATTCTGCATTTGGTGAAGATTCTCAAATATATTCTCAATTGGAAGAGGTAGGAGAAGCGGGCCTTTATGGTTCTAGGCTTAAAGAGGAAATAAATGTGACATTATTGTATTTACAAGAACTTCGTACATTCAAAAAGGAGAACAAACAAGAGTTTGAGTTAATTTCCAAAATCCCCCAAAAAGCACGAATAGCAAGAAGTTCTGAAAATATTAAGGTTTCAAATGTTACAAGTAACTCGATTACATACCTAAAAAGTGATGGGCATCCTGGTGTTTTTTATAAAATAGATGAAAATGGTTTTGTGTATGAATTGACCTTTGTGGAAGCAGCAAAAATTTTCCAGTCTACTAAAAGTGAAGTTTCACTTAAACCATTACCTGATTTTCATCATGAACAAATCAATAGCGCCACTAGTCATTTTAAGCTATTGGTGAAAACTTCTGAGAATCAAAAAGTTACAAGATCACAGCTGTCGGCATTGGAAAAACGAGTCTTAAATGTACTTCCTACATATGCTGCTCAGGTTAAAAATGCTTTTTATAAGCAGCTTCTAAAACGTACGGTAGATGAACTTTACAAAGGTTCTCATAGAAAATTGCCAAACAAGATTGATGCTTTTCTTAAGAAAGCAAAAATTGAACAGGTTAATGACCTTGACGTTCTTATAGATAGACTTTATAATGAAGTTTTGGCTGAATATAAATTTAATGATGCCGAATCGGAACTCTTTCCTACTAACACTAAGCAAGTTTTTGCAAATCCTCAAATTGTAATTTCAGAATCGTTTGTATAGCTTAAATTCTTTTATCAAAATTTTATTTCGTTGAAGTAGATAAAACTACTTATATGTTAGTGAAATATTGATAGCTATCTATGGAAAATGAAATTAGAAATTCCTTATGAAATGAATAAAACAATATTATCACAGCTTTTCAAGGCTCCTTATAATCGTCAGGCTTTTATAGAAAATGGACTTTTACCTACATTTCAAGGTAAGGTGTCGGATTTCAAAATTTATGATCACCAGGGTGTTCAGCACATTGTTTTGTCTGCATCTGAACAGAGCTTTGCTAACTCTATTATAAAATATGGAGAATTTAAGACCTCCGATGAAATTCCCAGAACTGTTGAGCTCTATGAAGTAATTGTAAAAGATGGAAAGCAAATTGAACGAAGCAGAGTAGGATTGGGGAGCTTGGTTAAAAAACATATTATTGGGAATAATGCAGTGCTAGTCAATTTTGCTTATCAGAATGCAGAGAATAGAACCTGGCGATTTTCATTTATCGCACGTGACGGAGTATTTCAGAATGGAGAAATGCAAATATTAGATTCTCACCCCAAACGATATACATATGTTTTTGGGGAACCAGAGGAAACTTATAAAACTGCCCTAGATCAATTTTTAGTTCTTGGTAGTGAACTAGATATCACCATTAATAAAATAAAAGATGCTTTCGGCGTAGAGGCTATGTCAAAAGCATTTTTTGACGAATATCGTGATGTACACTATGTAGGTTTTGTAGATTACTTAATGCGTTCTGAATTTAGGTCATCTGCATTTAATGGTAATGATAAGGATGTTCGTGACTTTGTTAAGAAACTCTTGGGTAGAATTGTTTTTTTGTATTTCTTACAGAAAAAGGGATGGTTAGGTGCAAAAGATAGATCTTACAAAAACGGTGATAAAAGTTTTATGTCGCACTTCTTTCAAAAAGCAGGTGCAGATGATACTTTTTACCCAAACTGGCTTTCTAGATTATTTTTCGATGCTTTGAATAATGAAAGGGATAGTGACGATTTCGTTATGCCAGATGGGGAAATCGTTAAAATTCCATACTTAAACGGTGGTCTTTTTGAAAAGGAATCTTTAAAATTTGATTTGTTAACTTTTCCTTCAGATTTGTTTGCCAATTTATTTGTCTTCTTTGATCAGTACAATTTTACAATTTTTGAAGATAGTGCAGAGGAACATACAGTTGCGGTAGATCCTGAAATGCTTGGACATATTTTTGAAAATCTTCTTGAAGACAACAAAGATAAAGGAGCGTTCTATACTCCTAAGGAGATTGTTCATTACATGACACGACAATCTTTAATAGAGTACTTGCATACCGAAATACCAGACGCCAACTTGGTAGAATTAGAAAATTTTGTAAAGAACAAAGAAAATAATCTAAGTAAGGATCATAAGAAGCAGATTGATGAAAAACTTGATTCGGTAAGGGTGTGCGATCCTGCAATTGGTTCTGGAGCTTTTCCTATGGGTTTGTTGCAGGAAATTTTTGGAATCAAGGAACGTATTGCATTTGAATTGGGATATAAAGTATGGAGTCCTGCAACTGTTAAAGAAAATATAATTCAAAAATCGATTTATGGAGTTGACATTGAGCGGGGAGCCGTAGATATTGCTCGATTACGATTTTGGTTGTCTTTAATTGTGGACGAAGAAATGCCCAAGGCACTGCCAAATTTGGACTACAAAATTGTTGTAGGTAACAGTTTACTTAACAAGTTTGGTGATCTTGTCATTGAAATAGACTGGGAACGTAAGGGAAGTGTGGGCGGAGCTGATAAGCATATTAAAGATATGCAAAAGGCTCTCAAGAGTATTTCATCTAAACAAAAGGAATTTTTTGAAAGTGCAAATAGTAAAGGAAAGTTACAACTGAAAGCAGAGATAAGGAATTTAAAACTTGAAGTTCTTATAAACCAACTGTATTTTAACAAAGCCTCATTTCTAAATAAAAATAATCGTGTCTCTGACATGGGTTTTGGCCTTAAAGCCACTGACCATAAAATGAACTTAAAAATAAATGAACAAGTATCGGAATTTGACAATGCCATTGAAAAACTCAATTGGTTAAAATTAAATCCAAATGAAAACTTTGAACATTTTGACTGGAAACTTGATTTTCCAGAAGTACTAAATCCTTTTGTTAGTGATTTTACCGGGTTTGATATTGTCATAGGTAATCCGCCTTATATAAAGGTTCAGAATATCAATAAATCAGATGCTGTTCATTATAAAGATAAGTATCTATCTGCTACTGGTAAGTATGATATATATCTGCTTTTTATTGAGCAAGCTTTTAGGTTAGTCAATAAAAATGGTAATATAATTTATATTAATCCACACAGGTTTATTATTGCAGATTATGGAAAATCGTTAAGAGAGATTATTACCAAGGACTTTTGGTTGAAATCAATTCTTTATTTTGGAGTTGATCAAATTTTTGAAAATGCCACTACCTATTCGGGAGTTTTCCATTTTAAAAAGAATTCTAATCATGTATTATATTTTGAACCTAAAAATAAGAATTTAGGTGATATTATTTTTTCATTGATTCCATATTCTTTGCTTAATGATAGTTGGCTTATTACTGACGATAACAATGTTGTTCGAGTTTTAGAAAAAATATATTCATATCCGAATCTTTTAGATTACTGCGAAGGAATTTATCAAGGTATTATCTCTACCGGTGATAAAATATTTATGCTTGATGGCTACGTAGATGATGAATTCTTTTTTGGATATTCTGAATCCCTTAAATCCAATGTAAAACTTGAAAGACAGGCTGTAAAGCCTGTTTTAAAAGGGGAGGATATTAAAAGGTATAAGTCATTAGAAAAGAAGAAGTTTGTAATCTTTCTTCATAAAAGTGTTAATGATAAAACCGTACCATTAGATGAGATAGAAATTCAAACTTCTTTACCATTGACATATGATTATTTACAAAATTTCAAGGATCATCTCATCGAAAAGAAAATTAGCTACAAAACTAACCCAATTTATTGGCTCAGTTTACATAGAAGCCGTGACTTAAATATTATAGAAAAGTCTGGGAAAATAATTACTCCGCAGTTGCAGAACAAACCTAGCTTTACGATTGATGTTTCGGGTGAATTTATCCCTGATGCGGGTGGATATATTGTTGCTCCTAAGTTTGATAATTATCATTTATCAAAGTCCCTGCTTGCTGTTTTAAATAGCAAGTTATTTTATTACTTTATTGTTAATACTAGCACGCCATATAATAATAATTACTACTATTTTAAAACTAACTATATCGAGCCATTTTGTATTCCAAGAGCTTTGATAACAAAATCTTCTTTGTTTACCATAATCGTTGATATGATAATTGTTGTAAATAATCGAATAGGATTAGATCCTCATGTACCAAATTCTCATATCTCCGAACAGTTTGAAGAGGTTATTGATGCCTTAGTATTAGAACTTTATTTTCCGGACGAATTTTTAAAACATAATATATATGTTGAAAACTTTGCTAACTCATTGTTTTCCCCTATTGATGGCTTAACAGAAGTTCAACAAATCGAAATCATACGATTGACATATCAAACTTTACGTGAGAAAGATAACCCACTCCGTAATCAAATTAAACTAATGAAAATTGAGATGAAAGATTTGTTATTACCTATTTTAAGTGTTTAATCATGCAAAAAATTAAAACGATAACCTTACGTAATTTTAAATATTTTTACGGCAAGGAAGACGTACAACCTCAAAATATAATCGAGCTTAATAAAAATAATTTACTTCTATATGGTGAGAATGGGAGTGGGAAAAGTTCTATTTATTGGGCTTTGTATACATTTTTGCAAAGTTCTATTAAAGATCCTATATCAGAAATCAATAAGTACTTTGATCCATTAAATCCTCAAAATCTAAGAAATAGATTTGCTTCTCCTAATGACGAATCAGGTATTATAATTGAATTTAGCGCTCCTTCTGGCGGCACACTTAAAGAACTTAAACGTAATTCCGATAGTACATATAGTATTAACACATTTAAAGATCCATTTGTAAATAGAGCGTTGGTCGGAAGTGATTTTATAAATTATAAATTTCTTTCTAAGATTTATGATTTTAGAAACAGTGAAGGAATTGATCTTTTTGAGATGTTTGAGAGAGATATATTAATGTTCGTTGATTTTGAAGAAGCATTTACAGAACATGATGGGAGATTATCTGCAAGAACATATGCCAGCGATTGGTGGAAATTCATTTGTGAATCACCTAGTAATCTACCGTTTAAAGGGAATATTGTTAGTGTAAGTTCTGAAGAGTACCGTAGGCTTAAAAATATTACTATTCCGAGATTTGTTGATTTGCTAAAAAGATTTCTCTTAGAAATCACTCAGGGCGCAAATAAGTATTTACAAGATGAATTTGGCGAAAAATTTACAATTGGATTTGACACCGACAGCATATCATGTGCTTATAATATAAATGTAAGTCAGAGAGCGAAAGATGGTTTGCTACATAAACCAAAAATTCCCTTACATGTTCATTTCAACCACAATGGTTTGGACGTATTGAATCAACAGATTTTAAAACCACATACTTTTTTAAATGAAGCTCGTTTGACTGCTATTGCCTTAGCAATACGTTTCTCAGTTTTAGATCGTAGGCCAACATTTCCCGATTCGGCGAGAATATTGGTATTAGATGATTTGTTGCTTAGTTTGGATATGAGCCATAGGGATAGGGTATTAGATATTTTATTGGGTCAAACATTCTTTGACACGTATCAAATTCTTATACTTACTCATGATAGGGCCTTCTACAGTATGTGTAAAAACCGCATTCAAGATCGTTTTGATAATGGCTGGATTTTTAAAGAAATGTATCAGCATGAAACGATAGATGGGATACCTTGTCCGTTTGTACCACAGCAAAACAATTACCTAGATTTGGCAAAAAAGTATTTAAAGGAGTTTGACTATCCTGCAAGTGCAAATTATTTAAGAAAGGAAACTGAGCGAGTTTGTAAGCATTTATTACCACAGAATTTAAGTATTTTTATTAAGGAAGATAAAGGATCTACCATTTTAAATTTGGAAAACTTAATTGGGAATTTCTTGAAATATTTCAAATCGTTAGGTGGAAATTCTGCTCCATTTGAGAAATTGAAGGAACATAAAGATCTATTACTTAATCCTTTATCACACGATAATGCAGATTCTCCAATTTATCGTCGCGAGCTGGATAGTGTGATCGAAGTACTGGAGAAACTTAATAAGTTACGGGTTCATACTTTTGGTTTACCAGATGATAAAAATGAACACGTTTTTCATCTTCATGAAATAGATGCTGCTGGTGATAATTGGATAATCGAATTCTCTCTAAAAGAGACATTTAGAGGCATCAGAGATATCGATGGTAGCTGGCGCTTGTCAAACCCTAATTGTTTTTTTATAAACAAGAGAAATGATACTCAAAATTCTGCTCCAATTCCACTTGCATCGAATAAAAAGCTTGAACAGGGATATAGCCAAATTAGATTCGCTCTTGGAATAAAAACTGAACTAGTTGACAACATTAAAGACCTAAAGGACATTTTATATAAAGATGGTCATACATTATTGCAAATATTAAATGCTTAAACTGTTGACTACCATGGCGATGACGTACATAAATTCCGATCAGCAAAATAGCTTTGCCAGCTGGCTCCGCCTGGTCCCCAATAATAAAATAAGTGGAGGACGTATCATTACTATCCGAACACCATCCGGAAAACCTTACCTAGCATCAGCACTGCGTCAGGCGGCCAACTCAATCGGGAATCAAAAAGATCATGAATTAACACCGTTCTTCAAAAGATTAGCTTACAATAAAGGAAGGATAACGGCTGTAAACGCTACTGCTAGAAAGCTTGCTATTATGATTTGGAATATGATTATTAAACGAGAGCCTTATAAGAAACAACAAGTAAAAGAGACTAATCAAAAAACAAAAGTAGCTGGATTAAAACAAGTTGAAAGACGTATTGATGTATTAAAGTTAATTCAAACTGAACTCAACACTCTTTTCTCAAGAACTTCATTATTAATTGATTTGTAATGAGGAGTTGTATAGAAAACCTTACAGTAAGAGGAGTCGGGATATTTTTCAGTTAGTAAACAGTTGAAGGAAAAAAGTTAAAAATTTAAAAAGATTTTAGGGATATAGGTTTCTTGGTGCAAATCTGTAAGCCATTATGATTATTATATTTTATAATAACTAATTTAAATCGATAAAGTAATGCCAGAGAAAAATAATATCACCTCCTTGTTTTCGTAGATGTTTGGAAGATAATTTTTCAACCTTTGGGAAAGTTTTTACTTTCAGTAGGTGTTCGTCTTTCCCAGTCCAGTCAATAGATAGGTCTACATTCGTTTTGGCAAGTTCACTAATCCAAATATTTACTTTGGCGATCCAGCCATTAGTCTCTGGTTTTTGGACAAATGCAAACATGCCACAGACGGTTAAATGGGCGGAGTGATGTCCTCTTTTGAAACGTTCAATACCACCACGTTCACCATGGACATATTCTTTATTGTTAGACGTGTCGCAAAATCGTTTACTTTCAAATTCAATAATTGGAATGGCTTTTGATGTGCGTGTATTGACATATACGCCGATATCCGTCTCTTTTCCAGATGTTGCTTGGGGCGGATTTTTGCTGAAGTCATAAGGAAAGTAACCACCTTGTTCTTTATTACATATTTGAAAATGCCTCACAAGCAGGTTGCTAATCCAATTCTCTTTCTCTGACTCATCATTATCTTGGTAATAATTATAGAATTCACTAATATTCTTATCAACAAAACTGATTACGTGATCAATTTCGAAACCTGATTTAATACTCAGATCTCCTGGTTGAGGTGAAGTAAAAGGAGTCAGACTATCTCTAAGCATTTTGGTAGCTGGTTTTTAAATAGTCAGCGAATGTTTCGTCTGCATCCTTCAAAGCGATTGATGGTAACCAATAACGCAATTGCTTGGGCTTGACCATAACGAGTCTGTCTTTACCATATATTTTTAAAATTCGCTGTACGTGTATATGATGCAATGTTTGGTTGACTAATGGCATAATGCTGTTAATATAATCTTCGAGATTCGGCATAATTTCAGTTACGGAATTAGTTTCAACTGCCGTATATTCAAAGTGTATCGCATAATATTTTCCAGCGTCTAATATTTTAAATAATTGAAAGGATTTTTCCTCTGCTTCATAAACACTGTTAAGGCATTTGCAGAATATTGCTGCAAACTTCTGAACCTCTAGTTCTGTTGTGTGTCTAAAAATATTTTCCTCAAAAACATTCAAATAATATGTCAGCGTGTCCTGCAAAAGTATGTGGTCAGCTTCTGAAAGAAGAGGAGCCTTTGGATTTGCAACAAAAGGAATATTTAAAATATCTTCACTAAAAATAGCGGTTGCTCTATTAATTAGTATTTCGGCGCTTGTTGAGATAATATAAAACCGGATGAGATCAGCATTATCTTTAAAATATTTATCAATCGCTAATAAGTCATCTTTATCTGATGTCGGCGCATGTATTCCAATTATTCTGTGACGGAATGAAACAGCCTTATCTGAGAAATGTGAAGGTATGTTTTTTTTGCCTATGCCTTTTTTGATTAGCAATAATGGCGGTTGAAAAAGCTCTTTCGTCCTTCCCCATTGATAATACTTTCCTTCCAACGGTGAGGTTTTACCGATTCCGAATTCTGTAAACGTTTTTGTATCAATGCAATCGCTGCCATTCAAATAAGTAAATTCTTGATAGCCACCTTTCTTCTTTATGAAGTCAGCAGGTACAAGTTCATCATCTGCCTTACCTTTAATGAATCCTTCACCGTATACCCAATGGTTATCCTTCTTCTTTTGTTTTAGGTACTGAGCTAAGGTTGGTTGTTGTGATAAATTTGCAATCAACTGTAAGATTCGTCCACCACCAAGCAGATTCGCCTTCCAAATAAATGGGTCATTTAGCAATGCTTCTTTACTAACATAATGAAAGTCATAATGATCAAATTCTAGGAATAAACGGTTTGTATTGGAAAAGGTACGGTTGGCCACTAAGTGCAAAACGTCTAACAGGTCTGGTTTTGAATTTTGCAAAAAAACTGCAACAGTTGAAACTGTGGTTTTTCCCCATAATTTATCTGCCAGTTTAGTAAGATCTATGACTTGTAATAAGTTGTATTTTGAGAATAACTCATTTTTAAATACTTTATCTTTCTGGTAGAATAGTGGACCCGACGGCTGAATTAGACACAATAATGCATCAGGCTTTAGCAACAACATCGACTTTACTAAGAAATGTAAGGCAGGATTTTGATCGGGAATTTTAAAAGACGACTGGTAGTCAATAGTCTCTTTTAACGATTTGAAGAAAGCGTCTCGGTCGGGTTCCTTTCCATCAACCTGTTGCAAGTTAAAAGGTGGGTTTCCAATAATTAGGTCGAAGGTACCTGCTTTGACCTCCATTATAAATTTAAAGAAATCCTGAGATACAATGTTTTCACTCAAGTCAGGAAATTTTAATTTTCCCCAGGTTGGTGGATCCAGATTGACTTCGTCCAGTATAGCCAAGGCTAAACTAAAAATAGATAAACGAACCGCATCGTCTTCAATGTCAATGCCGTGGATACTTTCTAAAAGTAAATCTTTTAAAATTGGCAAGGGTGGTTTAATCAGTTCACCTGTTTTTTGCCATTGTTCATAACGCCACCATTGGACGATACGCTTATAACTCTTTACTAAAAAAATACCAGATCCACAGCTTACATCTATTAGCCTAAAGCCTTTCCTGGGTTGTTTCAAAGGCATGCATTCATCAACCATTGTGCTGACGATCATCTCTGGGGTATAAACTATATCCTTTCTGTCGGTTAGTAATTCTTCATAAACAGAACTTATCACTTCGACTGGTAAATGAGAAAACGAATATAAACGCCAGATGACATATTGACTATTTTTACTATTACCATCAAGATAATCTGCAAGACTATTAACTTCGCTTCGTTGTATATCTTCACGTTGAGAGCTTTCGCCCACCTTATCCCATTCGAAAATTTTTCCATTAAAATCCTTGGCCAATTGATCTAAAAGGTTCAATAGTTTCCCTTTTCGTATGGTTTCGCAAAAATTTTCACACTGAAAGTTTCTCCTAAAATAAGTGCCAGCAAAATAGCCACTCAAGCTATCTTCATCTCTCTCTTCTAGGTACTTAATCAGTAGACACTGTACGAGTAGCTTCAAGGCTACATGTCGATTTAAGCCTGAGTTGTCCTGAAAACGTTTATAGACTTCTTTTAACCCCCGAATTAGATCTTTTGTAGCGGATTGCTCAAATTTAAACCGATTTTTCTTTTCTTGTTCTTCCCAAAACATACCATCGTAAAAATCTTTGGCCGGGAAGTTTTTAAACGCATCTCCAACTAGTTGAATTACTTCGGTGGCATAAGTATTGAGATCTTCGTGGGGCTTTTCACGAGCGTCAAATAGGGCGACAGAGGAACTCTGCAAGAGAATGTATGCAGGAACTTGACATCCGTTCCACATCTCTTTATGAATACGGTTTCGAATTTCACCAGTTAAAGTTCGGGTAGTATAGTCAAATATATATAATTGTGGTACTGCTGCTCGCCCGTCCTCAAAATAACGGAAATAAACCGCGTCTGCTTTAAACTTGTTTTTTGCGGTTTCCAAGGCGAAAAGCAGGTCTGGTGAGGCTAAATCAGCCTTTATTCCCATATAATTATCTGTCAAAAGCACCCCACTGTTATCTCTTTCTGTTATAAAAGTGAAATTCAGATTTTGGATTTTCTGCTCAAATAATGTATTAATCATAGATATTTTATACCTTCAAAAATAGAACGTTATTTATGCACGGTCGCATTTTATTGTTCTACTTTAAGTGTTAAAGTAATTGGGATCAAAAGTTGATAATCATCAAATGTACTAATTATAATCGCATCGCCCTTGCTAATTTCTACAAATTTGCCCCATACCTTTAATGACCGATTGGTTCAATCTTTCTTGAGAGACTGTCAATTTGGATAGTTTAATAGAAAGGTCGCCGGAATCAAGGAAAGTAGCTTTATATGTAGTTCAGTGCTAGTTATGTAGTTTTTAAACTAGTTAGGCTTGTGAGGGATTAAGATCACCACCAAAAACAACAGATCAGACAGAGCCATCAATAAATGATATAGGTAGGTTGCAGTAATAAATCTTTCGGTTCTTAGCACTTTACAAAGATGATTACTAATTCTATATAGAAAAGATAGAATCATTTTTACAATTGGCACATCAAACTAAATAATACTTTGTTGTATAACTACTTATTATGTTGAAAAGCTACTAAAAAGTAACCCAGCCGCACGTTTACCAGTCAGTGCAAACGAAAGTTACGAAGTGAAAAATGACGGCTTCAAGCCTTCACTTCGTCAGCCGGCTATTTACCGCGGCTGGGCGCCGCTCCTTAAACCGCCGTCGGGGCCTTGAACCCTGGGGGGATAAACCCCGTCATTTTTCATTCGTGTGGGACATGCGATTGCCCTTTGGCACAAAGCCGGGGCCCTTGCTACTTCAAATGTCTTTCACTGATGAAAAATTCAAAAAACACTCCAAAGATTTACGTAGGAACTTACGGAATGTACAATTCCGGATCGCTTTTCGGAAAATGGTTTGATCTTTCAGACTATTCAGATACAAAAGAATTTTATATAGATTGCTATGAATACCATAGGAATGAGTTCGATCCGGAATTAATGTTCCAGGACTGGGAATATATTCCGTCTTTTCTGATCTCGGAATGCAGTTTGCAGGAGGACACATTCAAGTACTTTGAAGCAGTCTCTGAAATGGATGATGACAGAGCAGAAGCTTTTGAGATTTACTGCTCAGATATTATATCCTGGCCAGCCAACGGAAATGATTTGGAAGAAACACTGGAAGGTTTTGAAGAGGCCTATCAGGGATATTATGGAGGAGCTTTTAAAGATCCGAAAACAGAATTTACCTATCAATATGTAGAAGATACCGGAATGCTTTCGGGAGTACCTGAAATTCTTGAAAGATATTTTGATTACGAAGCTTTCGGAAGGGATCTATTCCTGGAAGGATACTCCGAATATAACGGTCATGTTTTTATGGACATTTAAATGTTTTTCAGGAGTCTGACACTTTTTTCAGACTTCTGAATTAAAAAAACGGTCAGATGACAGTTTGGAGGTTACTTGGCAGAAGATTAGAATTAAGCGGCTTTAATACTTTCTGGCCTGGTTCTGAGCCATTTGATTTCACCGGCGAATTGGAATTTTTAGTATCTGTCAGTAACTTAATTAAAAATTCGTCTTGGCATGATAAGATCATACTTTAAAATCAGAGGCAGATTTGACTTTTCACCGCACCCTTTTGAGATCGGAAACCCTTTGATCCAAAGCCGGCATTTCAGTTACAATCATTTATTTAAAAAGGTATATGGCCTAAACGTAGCGGATTATCCGTTGTTTTACCAATATCATCTTGATTACTATCTGCAATCAAATCCACGGCAAGAGCAAGACTTCTTTACACACTTCTACCGGATTACCTCTGAAAGAATTGCCTACTACAAGATGCAAGACCCGTTCTCATCAAAGCAGCAGATATATCAATCCAATATAGCCAGGCTCGAATCCTTTCAATCCTTTCTTCACTCGATCGATCAGTGGCATGTGCATCAGCCGCTTGAATCGGTCATTATGGAAAAAGAACAGTTGATTTCTTCACTAAAAGCCAGGATAGTTTTTCTGGAAGAGGAGAACCGGCAGCTCAAAGAATTTGAAACGAGCAAAAAAATCCAGATCCGCGAAAACTATTTACCCACCTTCCTGGATCTGATTAAACAAATGCAGGAACTGGAACTACCGGATGGAAATAAGCTTCTAACCAGTTCCTCTCAGAGCGGCTGGTATAAAATGATCGCCAAATACTTCCTTCATGGCGGCAATGAAATCCCTGTAAACACCGCCCGTAACTACTTTCCTGCACAAAAAGATAAAACACTTATCAAAGGAACCGAAATTTATTCATCTCAAAAGCTATTCAAAATCAATCACTTAAAACGAAATGGATAAATTTGTTTTGACCAGCCGAATGTTTTGGTCATTATTTTTTATCCTTCCCCTCTTATGTTTGCTTTTGATGATAATGAGCCGTGGTACCCGGCTTATTGTCACGGTTTATGTTTCACCATTAAACAAAAGCAGTCATGCATGTAGAGATGATCACGAGGGAAGACTTGCACCAGTTTAAAACTGAACTTCTTACCGAATTAAAAACCATTCTAACGGCAGCCAAACCTGGCCCGCAAGGTAAATGGCTTAAAAGCGCCCAGGTGCGTGCGCTTTTAAACATATCACCAGGAACACTATTGAACCTGCGGGTCAACGGCCATCTGCGTTACACCAAAGTGGGCGGCATTTTTTATTACCAGTATCAGGATATTGAGCTCATGCTGGCGAAAGACCCTTCTAAAAAACGGTAGATCATGCGGGCATCGAAACAAAACTTTATCAATCCGGCGGGAGCTGGGTTGATAGAAGGAGTATGGGATGATCCCAGACTTCGGGCGGTGCATATCTGTTTGTATGCTGCCATTGCGCATCACTGCGGCAAGGCGGATCAAACACAGATCCGGATAAGCCGGCGAATATTGATGCGATCTGCCAGGATCAGATCAATAGCCACCTATCACAGCTGCATCAAAGAGCTGGCACATTACGGCCACATTGATTACCAGCCTTCGTATCATCCGCTACGTGCAAGCCGTATAGCACTGACCGGCCGGGATAACGGAAGCTCAAACCAGAAGATCAATGGACAAGAAAACACTGATCGATCTTTTTGAGCGGCGAGATAAGAAAAGAAGGCGGATCCTCTATGAGCTCTACTTTGATCTGATCACATCAAAGCTTACAGCGAGCTATATCGCCGAAATGATCTGTAAAGATCTCGGCCGGGGTGAGATGGTTGGTGCGGCCGATATCAAATTTTGCCGGTTTCACTTCAAAAACAAAACGGTTCGGCCAGTGACGGCAAAGCCGTTCATTCAAAGTTCTGTTCCTACGGTCACAGCTAAACTACAAAGGGAAACTCCAGAAGACGGCTTTGCAAGTTTTTGTTCGGACCCGGACACGATGAGTACCCAGGAAAATATTATTGTTCAATCTAAATTCTCTAAAAAATGACGCGTAAATTCAATTATGTCCTGCAAGCCAAGGGCGGTGTAGGCAAAAGCTTTTTTACTTATCTGAGAGCGCTGGCTGAGCGTGACCGGTCTTCTTTGTTTGTCGATGTGGATCATTCCACAAAAACCTCTACCCGTCAGCTGAAATTTCTGGGAGCAGCCAGAATGGAATCTGTCTCGTTGGTCGGTCAACGTGATATGATTGTCCGGGATATTTTTGTTGGCTACATTGAAAGTCTGGCAAGTGCGCCGTTTGATGAAATCTTTATGGATTTTGGGGCTCCGGAAAGTGAGCAGTTTCCTTCACTGATTTCCATTGACCTGAACTTTAAAAGATGGTGTGACAGGCTCGGCAATGAGGTTACTTTCCATATCATCATCGCAGGTGGTGGTGCTTACCGGGCCTGTGTAGAATATCTCGAAAAAATGATACAGGTGACCAGCGGGAGGTTTCGCATTGTTGTCTGGCAGAACATGAGCACTTTCAGCCAGTTTCCAAAACTGGCCACTGAGCTCGCTGATAACTGTGAGCGGTTCGGCCTTGAACTGCGGCAGTTCGGGGACTTTGATGCCAATACCTTTTTAGGTATCCAGATATTGGATGGTATCAGAAGAGGTTACAGCCTTGATGAGTATCCGTTCGGGGCACAGATCTGCCTGGAAACGGAACTTGAAAATAATTTCGGCTATGAACCGGGTCAGTAAAGAAGAGCTCAACCGTATCCGGGGCAGGTATACCGAGAAATATGGAAAGCTGATGGATAACTGGTCGCCTATGCTGTTCCACGAGATGCATGAAAATTTCAGGCAGTTCGAAAGCAGTGTAAATACTTCGGTTCTAGAGATCAGCAAAGCAGCAGCACAAATTAGAGTGAGTCACAAGTCCGTTCATTTCAAAAGTGACCGTGAAGCCCTCTTCTTTGGGCTTGGTATAACTGCCCCGGCAGCCTTTACTGGTATCGTGGTCTCCATCCTGATTTTTTGGTATGCCAGCAGCAGTCAGGATTACAAGCAAAAAAAAGAGGTCCTCGACACCTACGAAAATGTTTCGGATTATGTGGCTCTTATTCAGAAAGGTGAGATCCTTGAAAAAGATGGAGTCAATTACCTCGTTCTGTACCCGCTTCCTAAAAAGGGCGGTATCACGATCGGAAAAGATTACATCTACGATCATCAAAAAAAACGGGTTCTGGTGCCTCTGGGTTTAAAATAGCGTCTGAAAACCTGCAAGTGAACTTTTGTGAACTTTCTTAAACTTTGGCTGCCAAAAGTGGCCATTTGTAAACTTCTATGAGCCTTGGCGTTGGTTTTACCAAAACAAGCTATCGCCGGTACGCCGTGAAAAACGGCAACCGGCGGGAGCTTGCAAGGGGCTATGCCCCCTTGACCCCCTCGCTATTCGCCTTTGGGCTCATAGCTCATTGTGACAGACCATTTTAAATCTTAAAGATGATGGAAAATAAAAAACAAAAAGGCAGACCGCCTAAAAACGAAAAGGTTGTCAGAAGGTCTCATTTTTCCGTATGGGCTACTGCCGATGAAAAGCAGCGCATCAATGTGCTGATCGAAAAAAGTGGGCTTTCAGCCAGCCAGTTCTTTTTGACCTTGGCATTGGACACACCCATTAAAAGGCCTCAGAAAAAATCGCTTCCAGCCAAGACGGCAGAAACGATTTTGATCCTTGAAAAACTCAGCGGCATTCTTTCGCTCGCAGTTCTGAAAGCATCCAGTGCTGATATACTTTCGCGCCAGTGGCAGCAAAGCAGCCAACAGGTCAGACTGCTTTCTAAACTGATCATGCTTTTTGCATTTGAGGACTTTGAGCTTAGAACGGTGCGCAAGACTTTGTCTGATATTCAGGACTGGACATCTCAATTGTATAGTTATCTGGATATGGTTTTGCCACGGACAGAGAACAAAATCAGTGTACTGGAAAGAACTCAGCAGCTGTATCAGGCCAGCGGCGAACTTTTGAAAAAGTACGAAGCGCATTATCTGAAAGACGAAATACCTGATGAACTTCTACCGATTTGGAAAGGATCAGAAAACACCGAGCCAGCAGCAGTTCATGAAATGATCAGACAGGCAGCCGAGGAGCTTATTAAAAACAGAAGATTATGATTGGGCAAGTGAAACTGGGCAATTACGCAAAACGGATCATTGAGTATTGCTACTACGACAAACACCTCACACCACAGCAGCGTAAGATGGTTGGGCCGGACGATGTTCGCGGGGAGCTGGTTTACATCCAGCACCTCGCACTTCAAAAACTGCCTGATGGAAGATTTGATATTGATAATCTGATCAAGCAATTTTTAGACAACCGTGACAAGAATACAAAGCTCAATAAATTTGTATGGCACCAGTCCTTTAGCTTTCCACCCGGTGAGAATCCTAGCGATGATAAGATCCGGCAGATAACTGCCGAATTTGCCAAAGACTTCGGTTTCGAGCAGAACCAAATGCTGGTTTTTCGTCACACAGATACGCAGCATGCGCACTTCCATTTGGTCGCCAATCGTATTAATTATAATGGTAAAAACACGGCGGATCATTTCAATAATTATGCGCGTACCGGGAAATTCTGCCGTAGGATAGAGCTGGAACTGGGCTTGTCTATCACACCCGAAATGCATCTCACAGATGAGAACAGACAGGAAAACAGACAAACTAACAAAGCGATCCTCAGACTAAAAGAAATGATCGATCAGCAGCTGCCTGCTGTCACGAGTATGGAAGAGCTGAAATCACAGCTTGAAAAACAGGGATACAAAACTTATCTGGGCAGAGGCATTGCGTTTATGAACATCAAAAACGGCATGAAACTCAAGGGATCACAGATTGGCAGGGAGTATTCCCTGGCTAATCTGGAAAAACGGTTAGGGCAACCCGTGCAGATTGAGCTGAAACAGACTTTTATACAGGAATTAAAAAGAGAAAGAAGACAAGGAATCAAAATTTCTTAATCCATTCTTATAGGCAATATTAATTGAACGCCCGTTTAGATGTTCCGCATTCTGTTTCGAAGTGCAATGACTTCCATCCTATAGCTGTCTCCAATCGTTACTGAAATGTCTCCGAGATATAGTTTTTGATTATCCAGGCTGGAAATATGCTTTATACCAATTAGATACGATCGATGAACGCGTAGAAAAGTACTTGAAGGTAGTAGGCCAGCCAGATATTTCATGGTCATATGTATGATGTAATTTCCGTTCGTCGTAAAAATAATCACATAATCTTTGATGGATTGTGCGTAAATGAGCGTGTCATGTTCGATTCGGACCAGTCTACCATCTGTTTTGAAATAGGTATAATGTTTTGCGTCCTCCGTTAATGTGTTTTGTTTAAAAAACTTGCTGACGCTTTTTTCAAACCTTTCATAGGTGATTGGTTTTAGCAAGTAATCAACAGCATCAAGTTCATAACTGTCGAAAGCAAACTCAGAAAACGCAGTGGTGAAAATTACCGGCGGTGGGTTTCTGAGCGTTTTGATAAAATCTATACCGTTTAAGGATGGCATTCTAATGTCGAGAAACATCAGGTCTACATCTGCGGTGCTGATGGTTTCAAAAGCTTCCAATGCGTTTGCACATGATCCAACAAGAAGTAAATTCGTGGTCTGATCAATATGCCTTTGCAGGACTTTTTGAGCAAGCGGCTCATCATCGACTATAATGCATTTAACCATGATTCAACAAAGGTAGGATCAGATTTACTTCATATGTTTCATTACATTCAGTTATCACCAGCTGATGCTGTGGATATAACATATTTAACCTGTCTACTGCGTTTTCCAAGCCAATACCTTTAATCACAGTTTGGCTGGAGGGTGTAGAAGGTTTACTATTGCGTACTTCCAGGATCAATTCATTTTCAGTCAGGCAAATAATAATATGCACAAATCCGTTTCTGGTTTCGTCCCTGATCCCGTGTTTGAAGGCATTTTCGATAAATGGTAGCAGCAATAACGGTTCGATGCTTACTGATTCATTTACAGCCTGTGATTCGAAGCTGATATTCATCGTGTTTGGGTAGCGTAATCCCTCCACTTCAACATAGTTTCTCAGAAAAGCGATTTCCTGGCTCATGCTAACCGTTTGTTTTTTTGAATGATACAAAATGTAGCGCATCATATCTGCATGTTTGGCAATTACCGGCGCTGTTTGGTCAGACTGCTGCAAGGCAAGAGAATAAATATTATTAAGGGTATTGAAGAAAAAATGTGGCTGTAACTGAATTTTCAAATAGTTCAGCTCTGTTTCCAGTTGCTTCTGCCGCATAGCCTGCATTTGCATTTCCTGTTCGGACGAGCGGATAAAATAGGCGAGAGCGGTAAACATCAGCATTTCCCGAAAAACAAATATGATGCTAAAAGGAAAGAGTTTTGGGCTATACTGAAACCATTTCTGAGCTGACAGGACTATTTTATCAGGAAGAAAGGTCAATTGGCTAATAAGCCAATGCTCGTATTTCGTGTAGATGGTCAAAAATACCAGGAAAATGCCTACCAGTAATGTGAACACCAGGTACCGCTTTTCGAATAGGTACGGAACAATAATTTTGTAATAAATAAGGTAAGGAAACATTCCGAGCATACCGTATGCTAATCGTTCAACCAAGAAATCAGATGAAGTTGAGCCAGTTTTTTCATAAAAGTTAATTTCAAAATCCGTTACGATTGGAAAGACGAGAAAAATAGTCAGGAAGAAAAAGATCTCTATCCTGCTGATTTTCCATATAGAGTGAGCGACGCTTGGATTCATAGGCTGAATTTAACCCTTAGTTTACTCCCAGGAAAACAGGGTAGCACCGTCAACGATACTTTTCGACCGAGCGCCTATTTTTTTCGACAAAACCGGGCTTTGTCTAATTTATCGATGGGCTTGTCTAATACTTGATTTTCCATTAGAAAAAGCGGATAGGTTTGCAGAAACATAACACGGCTAAACATGCGAAAATCAGTTTTTTTTCTTTTAACGTCCATGCTTTTTGGTACATACGCAGTGGGTCAAACAGCCCCGGAAATTATTTCAGCTGTCCGAAAATCACAGGAATCGGTAAAAACGATTTCTTACAGAATGGTACGTCATGATACACTGGTTACCGGGGATGTCAGGACACTCACCGGCCATGTAAAAATACATGCAGATACAAGTGATCACATCTTTGGTTTTCTGTTTTGGGCAAAAGAGGATAGTGTAAAAAGTCAGCTGGTTTTTAACGGAAATATGTCCTACCAGGCAGATGAAGATCAAAAAGTTTATTCTATTTCCACCGACCGATCTGCTATGAAAGACATATTGTATAGCGCGGGAGGGCGTATGGTGGTACCGGATTTGATAAAACTTGACACGTCCGGAACCAACGGTTTAACAGTTTCACAAGATAAACTCTTTTATTATCTGACTATTAACTACCCAGACCTGATAAAGTACGACGTAGTTAAACGGTATAAAATAGTTACAATAGATAAAACAAACATGCTGCCTGTCACAGTAAGGCAGCATCAGCAAACCCTGGATCAGGTGCAGGATCTGACTTGGGGAATTCAGCAGATGCGTCTAAATGAAAAGGCTTTCTATTATGATTTTGCCGATCCCGATTTTATAAAAACATATACTCTGAAAGTTCCTGTGGTTACGAAAGGGCATTCGTTAATGGGGCTGATGGGAAAGCAGGCCCCACTATTTGAGCTCAAATCCTTTGATGACAAACTAATTTCATTACAGAAAACCACAGGAAAAGTGGTGTTGTTGGATTTCTGGGAGGTGTGGTGTGGGCCCTGCGTTGAATCCATGCCGAAGGTCCAGCATCTCTATGACAAGTTTAAAGATAAAGGCCTGATGGTTTATGGAATTATTAATGATGTCAGACAAATAGAATCATCAAAAAAATTCATCATCAAAAAATCTGAAATTCAATTTCCTATTTTGCTTGGTAATGATAGGTTAAAGAAGGATTACCAGGTAAATGCGGTACCCCAGTACGTGCTTATTGATAGAAATGGCAAAATAAGTTTTCTAAGCTTGGGTTATTCTGATAAAATTGAATCCGAAATAGAGAGGGCATTGAATATGCAATGATTATATCGTTACTCGTAATTTCAAGTGAGGGGCAAATGTGCTTTTCGGCAATTTTTTCAGTATTAATCAAAATTACGTGTAATTCCTTTGGGCTAGGTCCTTGCTCTTAAGGAGAATAAGTACTAGCCATTATTTACTATGTTTGCTGTTTTTTTTCTCGTTCTTCTTTACAGAAATCATATATTCAAATGCATCTATTTCACTGTTAGTTAGATCGTCGTAGCACTTTCCAAACTGCTCAAAACTTTTATTTAGTTTATCTAATATTTGAATTATCGTAATACCAGAAGGATTAGAATCACCATTGAAAATACTTGACAGTGTGGCTGTCCGAAGACCCGTTTCGACAGATAGTTGTGAAATATTATGCACCAAAGAAAGCTCTTTAACGCCTTTCTCTTTGTTTTTTTTCCATTGTAACTTATTCTCATCTAATAGCTTACTGAATGTCAGAGCATATTTTAACTGTACGTATTTCTTACCTTCTGTTTCCATGAAGACAAGGAACCCGTTTTTGAAAAAATAAATGTTACGGTATACCGTAACATTTATTTTTATTTACTAACTTTGCCTATAGTATTTACTACACTTTGATTAAAGTGGGTAGATATTTTTAATTTGCGGTTCTTCAAAAAAAATTGAAGCTATTCGCTTAGAGTCCCGGTGCTGAAACCTCGGAAATTTCATAGACTTGGAGACGATAAGTGGATATAGCTCACGACCTAGGCGTGGGTTATCTCTGTCTTATTCGTAGTCGGGTCTCCGAGGACCTCAGCATCAGTAAGTAGAGTCCCACGCCTTTTAGTTTTCTTCCAAAGGGATTTGACTTACCCAAAGACTCTCATGTAACAATTACCTTATGTTCCACGCTTCGAAACCGAAGCTTAAACTGTTGTTACGCGTATGAGTATTTCTTTCATTTTTCGTTTAATCATTCGCAAGCCGGAATGATCATTCTGTCTTCAGGTTTTCTCCAAGCATTGGTAAAGTAATACCAGCTCTGTGGCGCGGCTAAGTTTGCCTATGGAAACCTATTGCCCTCTTTTGTCAAAAGCTGCATAGTATTTTGATTTTCTTTTCACTCCATAAAATCTTGTTGCAATGAACTCACGTTTTTGCTCCCCAGGCAGAATACTGCCCTATCTATTCTATTTTTCACTCCTTTACTTGCTGCTCTGGTGCTGGAAACCAGCTGCTGCACAGAACATTTCACAATACAAACCATTACAGGTTGGAGACAAAGTCCCTGATGTCACGATCAGAAACATTTATCAATACAAAAGTCAGGTAGCCAAAATCTCTGATTTTAAAGGCAAGCTGTTAATCCTGGACTTCTGGGCAAGCTGGTGCGGTGCTTGCGTGTCGATGCTTCCACGTCTGGATTCGCTACAAAAGCAGTTTAATGATAAAATACAGATTCTTCCAGTTGCCTACCAGGATGCAAAGACTGTCCAAAATTTTCTAAGCAAGTATCAGGTGAAAACTGGTCGACGTATAGCGTTACCGGAAGTGATGGCAGACAGCGTGCTTCACCAGTTGTTTCCACATACGTACCTGCCGCATTATGTCTGGATCAGCAGTGAAGGTGTTGTGCTGACCTTCACAGGCATGGAAGAAATGAATGCTTCTACTATCCAAAACGTGCTGGAAGGGAAAGCTGGTGATATCCGGCAGAAAAAAGATGAAAAAGGCATTGCCTACGATGTGAAAAAGCCGTTTCTGGTAGGTGGGAACGGAGGAGACGGCAAAGAACTAATTTACCACTCGGTATTGGCAAATTACACAGAAGGTCTTCTGAGCGCTGGATACTCTATTCTGAAAGACAGCACTGAACTTCGGATCGTGCTGCGCAATACACCTCTTTCCTCGATGTTCCGTGTGGCCTATGGGGGTAATGGCTATCTGGGTAAAAATCGGATGATTCTCGAAGTAAACGATCCGGGCCGTCTACGCTCGGATCTAACAGGGCAAAAATACACCGACTGGAAAAAACAGGGTAACGCCTTTTGTTACGAGGTAAAAGTGCCGGCCGCAGTGGGTAAAGAAGCTTACACAATCATGCAGCAGGATTTCGCCCGGTTTTTCAACCAGTACAAAGCCAGAATGCAAAGGCGAAGCCGGACGTGCCTGGTGCTGACAAGGACGGATTCGGTTGACCACATCCGCTCCAAAGGCGGCAGGCCGCTGATGTCATCTGAGTACGGTCAGTTCACACTCCAAAACAAAAAACTGCTGTTTCTGATCTCGCAACTCAATGTAATCTCGATGCAGGATTCTCCTTATCCAGTCGTGGACGGAACGGGCTATACAGAACCTGTGGACCTGATACTGGATGCAGATCTTTCGGACGTAGCAGATCTGAACAGGGCCTTAAAACCTTACGGGCTGACGCTGAATGAGAAGGTACGTGAAATTGATATGCTGGTGATTTCGGATAATCTTTAACCTGGACGGCGATGAAAAAAACGATACTACTCTCTATACTGCTTTCGGTCCTGACTGGTTATGTTTTCGGACAAATAAGGATGGAAGGCAGCGTGCTATCTGCATCCGATGAGCAGCCGCTTGCTGGCGCTGTGGTCAGTGTGAAAGATAAACAATCCGGAACGGTCTGTGATGAAAATGGCAAATTCTCATTAACAGTGCCTGATACCTCTGCAACCCTGGTTATTTCCTATATCGGCTATCTGACCCGGCAGGTGAAAGCTTCGAGTAGTGGCCCGCTGACGATCTCTTTGCAGCCCAACCCCTCCGAGCTTAGCGAGGTGGTGGTCTCAACGGGTTACCAGCAGATCCCGGCAGAAAGGGCGACAGGCTCGTTTGCTTTTGCTGACAATAAGCTTTTGAGCCGAAGGGTCAGCCCGGATGTGCTGACGAGGATCTCGGATGTCGTGCCCGGTGTGATTTTCAACAAGGGAAGAAGCAATGCGTTGCGCATCCGTGGACAAAGCACGATTTTTGCGCAGGCGGACCCTTTGATCGTGATCGATAATTTTCCCTATGAAGGAGATATCAATTCGATCAACCCTAATGATATCGAAAGCATAACAGTTTTAAAAGATGCTGCGGCCGCTTCTATCTGGGGGGCAAGGGCTGGTAACGGGGTGATTGTGATCACCACCAAAAAAGGATCCTTTAAAAAGCCGGTGCAGCTTTCCTTTAACAGCAATGTAACACTGGGAGCGTCGCCCGATCTGTACTACCAGCCGCTGATGTCGGGTGCGGAGTACGCAGGCATTGAAACCAGCCTTTTTAAAACAGGGTATTTTAAAGCCGATGAGACCTCGGTAAACAAGGTGGCGCTCTCGCCTGTCGTTGAGCTGCTGATTAAAAACAGGGACGGACAGCTTTCGGACGGCGAGCTTTCCAGTCAGATCGAAGCGCTGTCGGCGCATGATTTCAGAAGGGACCTTAGCCGGTATGTCTACCGCAAAAGTGTGAACCAGCAGTATGCGCTAAGTCTGAGCTCAGGAACCGAGCACCAGAAGCTGCTGCTATCGCTGGGTCATGACCGCAACCTGAATCCGCTGGTCGGAAACGCCTATCAGAGAACGTCTCTTCATGTCCATAACACCCTTCAGCTTCTTGAGAACAGACTTCGTATCGCTACCGGATTTTACTACTCTAATAGCAGCCAGGAAAATAACGGTACGGACCGCTTCACACTCAACAATAATCAGATCTATCCGTATGCCCGGCTGGCGGATGAAACCGGAAAACCCCTGGCACTACCCCGGGATGTTAGAAGCTCGGTGATTTCGCAGGCATCTGCGCAGGGACTTCTTCCCTGGGAATATGTGCCGCTCGATGAGCTGGAGCTGGCAGACAACAGAAGCGCTTTGACCGATTACCGGCTGAATGCCGATGTGAGCTACCGGTTAGGACAGGCGCTGACGTTTCAGGGACTTTACCAGTACGGAGTAGAAAACAATTCGAGCCGCAATATGCAAAGCCGTCAGAGCTATTTTGCCAGGGACCTTGTCAATAGGTTCGCCCAGGTCAATGCTGATGGCAGTCTGACCAGAAATCTTCCCTATGGTGATATTCTGGATCTGAGCGGGTCTGCAGCACTCAGCCACAATGCCCGTTTGCAGGCCAGCTATGCCAAAAGCTGGAAACAGCATCACCGCATTGATGGGATCGCGGGCTCAGAGATCCGAAGCCGCACCCGTAAAGCAAACAGCACCCGGCATTATGGTTACAATGATGATTATGCCTCATTCATTCCGGTGGATTACGTGCGGCAGTTTCCAAATTATATCAACGGGTTTAACAGCGTGATCCCAAATATGGACAGCTTCTCTGAGACCTTTGATCGGTTTGTCTCCTTTTACGGCAATGCCGCATACAGCTTTAAAAACCGCTACACACTTTCTGCCAGCGGAAGGCTTGATAAAAGCAATCTGTTTGGCGTGGCCACCAACCAGAAAGGGGTACCGCTTTTCTCGGTTGGAGCTGGCTGGGAGATCAGCCAGGAGAAATTCTACCCGTGGAAAGCCATGCCGTATCTAAGGCTTCGTGCTACGGCCGGCTATAATGGCAACATCGATAAAACCGTCTCGGCTTACACGACAGCCCGGTCGGGGTATACCGATATCGAAAGCGGGCTTCCGTATGCGCAGATCGTAAACCCGCCGAACCCGCAGCTTCGCTGGGAAAAGATCAGGATGATCAATGTGGGTGTGGATTTTGCCAGTATCAACCGCAGACTATCAGGCAGCGTGGAATACTTCTCAAAGAAAGGCATCGATCTGATCGGTTCGGCGCAGGTTCCGCCTTCGGTCGGGGTAAGCACATTTAGGGGAAACAATGCCGGAACCAAAGGCAGCGGGTTTGATCTGGTCGTAAACAGCCAGAATATTACCGGCGTCTTTCAGTGGGATACCCACCTTCTGGTAAGCCATGCCGAAGATCAGGTTACCCACTATGACATTAAGGCCACTTCACTGACGTATGCCCAAGGGGGCGATAATATGTCCTCGGGCGCGCTTCCGATGGAAAGCCGGCCGCTGATGGCGGTCTATGCCTACCGCTTTGAAGGGTTGGACCCGGAGAAAGGCAATCCGGTCGGTTTTTTAAACGGAGCGCCGAGTCAGGCATACAGCAGTATTTTGAATACCACAAAGCCAGAGGATCTGGTCTACTACGGGCCAGCGCGGCCGACGCTGTTCGGTTCTGTCCGAAACCAGTTCAGCTACAAGGGCTTTTCGCTTTCAGCCATGGTGAATTTTCGCGCAGGATACTATTTCAGAAGAAATTCGATCCGTTATGGTCTGAACTCCGGACTGACCTCCCAGCATGGTGACTATGGCATGCGCTGGCAGAAGCCAGGCGATGAAACCAGGACCCATGTCCCTTCGGTGCCGCAGACGGGCCTTACAGCGCGGGATAATTTTTATCTTTTCTCGCAGGCGCTGGTGCAAAAAGCGGACCATATCCGGCTGAAAGATGTTCAGCTCTCCTATGATTTTACCAAACGGCAGCGGGGCAAACTGCCTCTTCGAAGCTTGCAGCTTTACGCGTACGGGGATAATCTGGGAATTATCTGGAAGGCGGCAAAAACCAGCCTTGATCCCGACTACGCCTATGCGGGTTACCCGCCGCCGCGCACGGTTTCCTTTGGACTAAGAGCAGACTTTTAATTTATAGACAGGATCAAAATGAAAAAACGGTATTTAATTGTGCTGATTGCTTTGGTAAACCTGGGCTGCCAGGACTATCTGGAACAAAAGCCCGACAAGGCCCTGGTGGTACCCACCTCACTGGCCGATATGAATGATCTTTTAAACAACAGCGCTTACATGAACGATGTGCCTGCGCTGGGTGTGCTGGCAGGGGATGAGTACCACATGCCCAAAAGCGGGTTGGATGCGCTGACCAATCAGATTGAGAGAAATACGTATTTCTGGGCAAAGGACCTCTACGAGGGAACCACGTTTGCCCCGGACTGGACCACGCCCTACCGCCAGGTGTTTTATGCGAATTTGGTGCTTGAAGAGCTTAAAAAGATCACGCCTCAACAAGCGCAGCAGGCCGAGTGGAACAGGCTAAAAGGCAGTGCGCTTTTTTTTCGAGCCTGGGCTTTTTATCATCTCGCGCAAGGGTTTGCTGGGACCTACGATCAAGCGACGGCAGAAAAGCTTTTAGGTATTCCTTTGAAACTGCAGGCGGATATCAACACCAAAGCGCCAAGGGGTACGCTGCAGCAAACCTACGAGAGAATATACCAGGATCTGGCACTATCCATACGGCTGCTGCCTGTCAAAACGGCCGTTCCCACCCAGCCGGGTAAACCGGCGGCTTACGGGCTACTAGCCCGGGTGCATCATACAATGGAAGAGTATCCGGTAGCTATGCTGTACGCGGATTCATGCCTGGCGCTGAAAGATCAGCTGCTGGATTACAGCACGGTCGATTCTACTTTGGCCCGCCCGATGCCCCGATCGATTCTGAACGCGAATCCGGAGGTGCTCTTCCAGGCTACGCTGGTCAAATACGGGTTTTTTAGTTCCAGTTTGATTTATCCCGATACGGTTCTTGCCCGCACCTTTAATACCAATGATCTAAGAAAATCCCTGTTTTTTCAGAAAGGTACCGGAAGGTTCATTGGCACTTACACCGGGACGGCCGCGTTGTTTGCAGGGCTTGCCACTGATGAAATGCTTCTGATCCGGAGTGAGTGTGCTGCCCGGTTGGGGCAGGAAAGCAAAGCTTTGGATGATTTGAATAAACTGCTGGTCACCCGCTACAAAAAAGGCACATATAAGCCCATTACGGAGATCAGGCCTTTGCAGCTTTTGGAGCTGATCCTGTTGGAAAGAAGAAAGCAGCTTTTTTCAAGAGGCGTCCGCTGGACCGATCTCAGACGGCTCAACAAAGATCCCAGGTTTGCCAAGACGCTATACCGAAAACCGACTGCTGAGCTTTTAGAGCTGCCGGCCAATGACAGCCGGTATGTTTTGAGCATCCCTGAGAATGAGATTCTGGGAAGTGGTATTGAGCAGAATATCAGATAGAAACAAAAAGTCCCCATGTTCGGGGACTTTTTGTTTTAAGATACCGACAACGTTATGATGCTAGTTTTGAACCAGCTGCCCTTCGGTAATATTACCGGTAGGTTCACCATTTGCATCCAGGCCTTCGGCTGTACATTGATTATCACTTTGATTACAGCTGTATTGACCGGGTTGAGTGCCGATCTGCCTGCTACCCAGCGGCTGCCATTCGCCGGCTGAATCCTTGAAATACTGTGGAGCCATGCTGCGACTTGTAGTAGCTACAGCCATACCACCAGCTAATACCAATGCAAAAGCGGGTAAATAATTCAATTTAAAAACAGATTTCATAAAGCATTTGTGCTTCCTGGAAGCGTTGAAATGTGAATTGATAAATAATTGCCTACATTGTTTTCAGTAGAGTAGGCAATCCCTGGCAGAAAGAAACAGCCCTGGGCCATGCCTTTCCGGCTTCTGTTTATAAATCACTCGCTGCCACGGGTCCTCCTTTCCTTTGCTGGTTGGAAATATATATACCTACAATCGATAGGGTCAGAAAAAACAGATTAAAAAAGAAGTGCGTTTTAAATCCCATGTTTCGGATTAAATTGGAACAGGAACACGGAACTCTTCCAAAGACGTTCATCAGCACCAAACCAACATACCCGGTAAAAATTAGCATCAGTATAGTTGAACCGTACAAACCAATCGTGCGCGTAGAGCTAAAAACCAATAATACACTAACCAACAGCTCCGAGATTGGAATCAACCAAAGTAAGGGAGCGGCCGTCCAGCCCGGTATGGTCTGGTTAGCAAGCTGTCTGTGAAATTGATCCATATCCAGAAGTTTAGCAGCTGATGTGTAGAAAAACAAGATAATCAGCATAGCGGTAATTATCTGTATTAAGCATTTGGCGGAGGAGACAGAGATATTCATAGTATTATGGTTTGTTGAGCAATATCATTCCTTGACGCTTTGTTCGGGATCTTCGCATTCTTCAAGCTAACAGCATCTTAAAAAAGCACATAACTTCAGAGCAGGATATAAGATGGGAAATCTGGTCTGTTATTGACTTTAAATCGGTACATATTAGCGCTAATTGACTGCATTTTCTTCTCATACCGGATACTGTAACCGATTCTTTGGCATGAGTGGTTATTTCGATAGCGTTATTATGTTATTTTAATTACGACGTTGATTCAAAAATGCCAGTCCTTTTAATCTTCCTTATCCTGTTAATCTGTTTTAGCTAAAGATTTTACTATTCTAACGGTAGTGTATATATGTGGATCTTTATCCAGCTAAAAAACACCGGTACCGTTGCATATTTTTTTGTTTACTACTCCTTGCCCTTTATAATAGTCAAAGTAAAATACCGACATACGTCTCGTTGGTTGAACTGCTGCTTTCGCTTAATCTGGCTTATTTTTCTTTACGTTTCCCAATGCGACCATCATTGCGTACTCAGCCTCTAAGCTACCGTAAACCGGCTGACTCATCCTATATATGGTCAGCCTAAGACAAATTTGTGTTGGGGACCCCGTGAGATTATTAACTGTTAACAGGATGACCGAAACAAAGTTCATGACTAAAGATGAGATAGGACATACGGTTTTCCGACTAATTACATACGATTTTCCGGCATTGCATTGGAAAATATCATTTTTTATCGCGCTTACTCAGTTCGTTACTTCGCAATTAACCGACTAGGGGAAAAGCCATAATACAACTTAAATTGGCTGCTGAAACTGAATGGACTCCCGTAGCCAATATGTTCGGACACTTTTTGAACCGACATTTTATCCTGTGATAAAAGCTGAAACGCCAGATGCATCTTTGTCTGGTTTATATATTTCTTTAAACTGACACCAAAAGTATTTTTGAATGATCTGTTCAAGGCGTCAGGATGAATATTGAATTGTTGACTTATTTCAAAAACAGTTGGTAGAGGGCCATTTGTGAGCTGTGCTTCAATGAAATTCTTTACTGATACTACCTTTTCTAAAGCTTCTCCGGCCGGCTTGTTTTTGTATCTGGCTAACTGTTGTCCATAACGATTCAGGAGTTCAAATAAGGACATCTTAAGTGACAATGATCTCTGTTCAGGGTTAATGTTTTGTAGCATCATCATTATTTGAGCGATACTATCAATCGTAAAAAACGGGAATCTGTAGCAATCAGAAGAACCAATTCCGAAATGGCCCACTGCCCGAAAATCGAATGGTGCCATCTGTAACACACTATCCAGATATTTATTGTCAAAGATATATAGAAAGCATGTGCTCCACCCACTACTAATTACCAATTGGTATTTTCCCGGAGGTACATTAATTGCTCCGGCTTGACCTTGCTGTAATGTGAACAAGCCACCGGTTTCTTTATTTTCACAGATCACTGTCCCGCTAAACCCGTAATAAAATACTACACATGGCTTGTTAAATACTACCTCGATCTGTAAATCCTCGTTCAGGCGGCTTTCAAAAAGCTCTATCAGAAAGTCATATGTAACGACACGTTGCCTGATAATCATTCCTGTCGACCATTGCATTTGTTTGCAGTCTGCGTACCTGATCGGGTAAAGGCAGTCAACAGGCATTTTCCTTCCCGAGATTATTTTCGGAATAATTAAGGCAGGAAACTGTACGGTGTATACCTTTTTCATAACGATGGCTGATTGCTGATGATGGTCCCCTTTTACGCCAGGCGCTATCCATCACTGGAAACTTAACGCAATTGTTATTCTGTGCTGAAAAATATATTAGCATTGCTCAAAAATCGGCTACATAGCAATATTTTTTCAACGGATCATCTTGCGCCGCCTCGGTCCAGAAGTATGTAAATGTTATTTCTGAGGGATATTACTCAGTAATGCATGCTCTGACAGGATTTAGAACCATGTTTGAATGGACCTGAATTATTTCTTCAATCCGGGCGATTGCTTATCTCAAAGCTCGGACTATATAACAGCTTGTGCAAAATTTTTATACGAATGCAGCGATATTTTATACGAGTCGTCTTAATAGCTCATACAATCATGTACCCTATTCCCTACAATAAAATACCTTATTTAAGTACTGTTATAACTAAATCATGCCCATCATTAATCCCGCCAGCGCGAAATTTTACGACTTTATTTCTCAGATATAAATCTCAAATAGAAGGTTTTACTTGGAATTAAATGGATGCCTACGAATTTACGGGTGGCTCACACGCTGGGAGGAGTTGTATCTACATCACCATTGGTCTCTATCAATACCCGGTAAGCATCTTCTATAGTCTTTACATCCGGTCTTGCCAATATCTGTTTTATCCGGACTGTATCAATACGTTCTTCTTGAGAATAGCGCCAGTACAATCCCTTGGTTACGCATACGAGCCACCTGGCAGCCCTTCTGATTGATTTTATTGGAACCCCGGAATCAGATGTAGCTTCAAGTATATCAGCATACAGCTTCACCAGTTCGCCTTCTGAATTGTAACTGGATAGCTTTCTGAGCGGATTTATATCTTCATCTTGTTTGGACGATGTCAGAATATATTGATCATCATGAAATGGACTTGGTAACCTGCCCGTATCATACAAGATGTTGGCTGCTTCCCTGCGGTTAAGTTTTACAAGGTTCTCCGGTCTTATATCCAGCCCATCACCCAGAACTTTGATAATAATGTCCGGATCGCTGAGATCAAATTGTTCTTTGAAACAGTAATAAACCATCCGGTGCGGTTGAAAGGAATGATCAACTCCGTCAACCATTGCTTCTTGTTGCAGAGCGAACCGGTAATCACCTGTGTACTTATTATAGTTCCTGGCAATAGCAGGAAACAAGATCATTTCTTTGAGAATCTGTAAACTACCGTTGCTGTTCCGGCTGTCGCGTGGCAATCTCTTTACTCTGCCATGATTTGAGATGCTAAAATAAATTTCCAGGCCAGGGACCAGATGCCATTCTTCCCCCGGACGGTCGCCCAGGCTTTTGTCTCGATGAGCAGGCGGGCGGGGCATATTCTTTTCACTATTCTTGTTCATAGTTTTGGTTTTGTTTACCTGGAATATCAAGTTTGCCGGTATGCAGCCCTAATTTCCAGCGGAAACCGCTTTTACTGATTGTCCCTTGCCGTGCATGACTCATGATACTACTGTGATTCTCACTAGAAACGCGGGCAGCCTCCGAAACGGCCAGGAACTGCGCCAGAGGGTTTCCGTGCTTATCAAATTGAGTGATGCGCATGCCACGACTCTCCTTATAGTCTCTTATCGGTCGCTGTGAAAGTGTTGTGAACGGGCTGTCTCCATTTCGCCAGAACTTACCGTCTACCAGGATGTAAGGCTTCTTTGCAGCAATTGACAGCCTGCTATTTGAAAAACCTGTGGCTCTGGCTGCTTCTGAAATACTGGCATATGTGTCTATTAGTTTACCCGAAGCATCATAGCAGGATATTTTTTTTGAAGTCACCGCTTTGGATGCCGACGTAGAAGCGTGACGATATGAGGGATCATACTCGTAGGTTGCTTTTTGCCTGCCGAGTTCGTATGTGCGTCTGGTCTGCTCATACCAATTCGTTTTCCTAAGGAACTGTGGCCTTATATCCAGTCCGTTATCCTGCTCTGATGTGATTACGATTTTTGCATCACTTAGATCAAAAGGCTCTACGAAGCAGTAGTAAACCATGCGTTGGACCTGAAAGGAATAATAGACCGCGTCGATTTTTGCTTGTATCTGAAATCTGTACCTGAAATCGCCCTTAATCTTATTTTCACTTTTGTTAATAGCTGGGAGTTTAATTTTGGCAGCGGTTGTAAATTTTCTTCCAAGTTGATCAAAAGATACACGTTCCAGCCGTTTCACCCGGCCGTGGTTAGATACCATAAAGTATCCTTCCAGCCCGGGAATATCTTTCCAGATTTCACCAGGCCGATCTTTGAGGTTTTCGTCACGGTACGGTTTGATTTCAATTTTTTCCATTTCGCTCATCACCTAAGATATAATCAGCAAAACATAGTATATTAAAGTTAACTTAAAGATACTTAATATGCAAGGTGTCATATTCAAATCAATTAGAGGACGATCAAAATTCATATTTTCCTTATCGTTTGGAAACTTCAATATGTGAATTATAAAGACCCGACGCCGCGTAATGGAGTATACTTGGCTAAACTTGTAGAAATAGCTTAAACCCTGTCATTTATATCTTCATTATGAAACTTATTTTCAAAGGCATAACGCCGAGCTAAACTTATATGAAGTCTTTCAATCATACATTCAAAATGTTCTCCAAAATTTACGGTGGAACCTACGGTCATTGTGACAATGATCACTGGTTGAAAGATGGTTAGGGCTTTGAATACCAGGTGGATTTGTACTCATTTAGGCTGATCTATCCTAAAAATTACCGTTAAATCAATATCGTGCAAAATTAGGATCTCAGGTGAACGATTTAAGAGTATAGAAACCTATATTAGCTATAATTATTGTATGATTTTATAAAGCTAATATTAGCGAACAATGATATTAAGTATCGCCTGTTGGCTAAGTATCACCTCCTATAATGAAATACAACTTGTTGCCTCTAAAAAACAAATTATTGATTATTGGGATTATAATTGCCCTTTGCGTTGGCATATTTTTGCTGATGAAGAATGGCCAATCTCAGGAGGAAACCATTCTTTGTACGAGACTACCAAGGGTAAAGATCAAGGGGAGGCAGCCAGCGGCAGCACCTAATTATCGACTTCAATGGACAAACCATTTTATTATAAAAGTATATTTCTTTGATGGAAGTAATTCCCGAAAGAAAGCGGTGATCGATGTTGCAAAATCTTGGTCGAATATATGCGGGATAAAAATTGAGCAAACGAATTCGATTGACGATTCTCAGATCCGAATCACTTTTAAAAAAGGCGGTTATGCTTCTGCAATCGGAAGGGAATGCGTTCAAGATAAATATACGGATAAAGCAACAATGTTTCTCCAGGGACTAGATGGTAATATTAGTTCAGAAAAATTTAAACGAGTTGTCCTGCATGAATTTGGGCATGCGTTAGGATTAGAGCACGAATTAGCCCATCCCAGCGCAAAAATTCCTTGGGATAAACAAGCAGTTTATGATCACTATGAAAAAGAAGGATGGTCGAAATCCCTTGTTGATCAGGAAATTTTTCAAGTCTTAGTTCCTGATTCGAAAGAGTACCCAGAATTTGATTCCACATCAATTATGATATACGCTATCCCAGCAAGCCTAACTGGTGGTAAATATGAAATTTCATGGCCGAAAGCTTTATCAAAAAGCGATTCTGTCTTTATAAAACAATGGTACCCTCTTTAACCCAAATTGCATGAAAACCCTAATTTTATCTTTTGTTGTCTTGACAACTACTTGTTTCTGTTCAAATTGCCTAGCTCAAAAGAGTAAAGACCCAAATCCCACTGCAATACAGTTAGATTTTTCAAATCCTGAATCTTTTAAGGACCAAGTAAGGACAATAGGTTACAAAGAAAAAATCCAATATATTATAACAAATGTTAATCGAAAAATTTTTAAAGTAGAAGGTGTAAAAACCGAAACTGACTTTAATACTGCCTTACCATCTGCACTAACAGGAGTTAAGTTACCTGCATTCATAATATCAGAAAGAGCTCTTGGAATGCTTCCGACAAAGGATAAAGACAAAACACCCGAAGACGAGTTAGCTGAATTTTCTTCTAAACTAGACTTGATTCTCGAAGCGGCAAACAAAATAAATATGACAACTGAGTACTATAACAAACTTCAACAACTTTCGAAAAGTTGCGAAGTGTCCAGCACATCAATAAATAGCAAACTTGACAGTATTACGCAAATCTATACTACAGGTAAAGTAGTAAATGGAATAGCGACGCGAGAGCTACGGGCTAATTTTATAGAATCAATAGAGTCAAATTTGCGCTTGATTGAACAGGAAATGCCAAAATTAGAGACAATTCAAAAGTCGTATAAAATTAATTCTATCGCAGAAAACGATCAGATTAATAGCGATCAAAAGCTAAGATTGTTTAAAATAACAAATGAATTAAGTAAACCGAATCTAGGTCCTAAAAGAGTTGAAGAATTGACTATCACCAAAATCACTATTGAACAAAAACTGGAAAAATCCCGAAATAATTTATCGGTAATTTCCGAAAATATCGGTGGTATGGCTGCTGATATAAAAGAAACAAAGCAACTTCTTCAAGCACTGAAATCTTTTGTAACGGAAGGAAAATTGGATGCAATACTTAATCTATTTGACATTTTGAGCAATCCTAACAATTTTGAATTTAGCTCCGAAATTATGACAGCAAAAAAGGATATTACCATATATAAAATTACGGTAACCCCATTGGAATTACTTCCTTGTGCAAGTCCAGAGAAAAAAGAGATTGAGATAACTTTAAAGACAAAGGGGGGATTGAAACTTGATTTTAGCAGTGGAGCTTTTCTAAATTTTGGTAGCCAAGATTTCATGGGTAAAACCTTTTATTACAGAAATTTATCAGCAGACTCGCGTGAAATTGTAACCGCGCAAAGGGCCAATACGACAATGTTGTCTGTCGGAGGGTTGATCCATGCCTATGTTAGAACAGGATTTATAGTAAGTCCTGCTCTAAGTGCGGGAATAAGTACTACAGCTAAACTAGATGATCTGAATTTTCATCTGGGAGCCTCTATCCTCATAGGCAAAAAAAATAGATTAATCGTTACATATGGTATGACACTTAAATCCGTAAAGGTCTTGGATAGAAGTTTGAAGACAAACACTACTTACACAAAGCTTGAATCACCAGATGAAATTCCAACAGTTAGTATTTTTCCAAAAGCCGGTACATTTCTATCAATAACATACAATCTAAGCCAACTGAAAAAAGAATAATATTTATTTAGTTATTCAAGTCGATTTTACACGGATCTTTTGCAGCACATACGTGACGTTTCAAGTCATCCGTTGACCCACCAACTGTTCAGCTCGCCTATCGCTTATTTAAGACTTTCATAATAAGGTATATAGATGCTTATAAATTTCATTTATTTGACGAACATTTAACCATTGATTCTTACCAGATATCGCGTTAGGAATAATTGAGCTATTACGGTTAATGGAAATAATCGTATTATTTATGAGACCATCATTTCAATGTTATAAATTCTGTGAGTAGAATAAACCCACACACCCTTTAATATCAAAATTGATTTAGATTATGGAGGAACTGGATAGCACATATTTGGAAATTTATGAAAATTCGTGGAGGGAATTAAATCCGAGTTTAGATCCAAAATACAATCTGTTCGATTACAGCCGTTCAGAGTATTTTGACCTATACGACAATCTCTATAAATTTATTTACGATAATATTCAGCAGTCTGAAGGATTTAACATAAAACCGTTGTACTTTTTTTTTAACAACAGCGAAGAACTTGATGCAAAAGCAATAAGTAAGAGTCAGGCAATTATGATAAACCGAGGACTGATTGAAAAGTTAATAAGGTATTTTCATAGTTATTCAGATTTTCTGCAAGGCTTGCCGTATGAAGTACAACCAAATCTTATTAAAAGCTTGGACGTACCGGTATACTATTTAATTTTTCAATCGGTTGCCCAGTTTTTATATTATCATGAACTGGCACATATTATTCAATACTCTGAAAATGATGATAATAGAACATTTACAGAAAATCAAGCAACGGGTGAAAGCGATGAATACGATTTTGTAGGTCACATTATGGAAATGGATGCTGATGAGCTCGCAGCACACTACGTAGCCAATCATATTTCGGATTTGTGGATAAGAAAATTACCAAAAGAGGCACAAACAACTGATACACTTGGAATGCTGATATCATTATTTGGTGCAGGTGTTTATACTTTGTTTTACGTCCTTAAAAATGAAGATTTTCCGGATTACTACGAAGACGAACAAAGCCATCCACATCCAATAATACGTTTTAATGCCGTCATGCTAAAAGTTATTGGTACTTTCCAAATGTTTCATGATAAGTTAGGTTTGGAATTTGACAGAGTAGGAATACTAAGGCAGGCAAATGTAATAATGAGGCATATGATTAACGAAGAAGCATATCTCAAGTCAGAATCTATATCAAAAGGAAAGCTTCAAAATATCGCTGATTTCTTAAGAAATCAACAACAAGAGTTTAAAAAACGACCTTGGTTAGCCGGGAATAAACTGATGACCAAACAACGAGGAAAATAAAAGCATAACAGAAGTAAGATCCAGACTTCTCCAAAAATTGCGAAAAATCAGCATTTTTAAGATAGATGTAATTTCTGGATGCTTAAAGGGATATATTTACCGTTCGTCCCCGGTCCAACTTATGCTGTACTTTTTTGAAGTGGAATTGGAGTGAACCTTGGTTAATCCGAAGCAGGACGGTGTTGCAGCCGAGGTAATTTAGCAAGTCATATTGGTAGTCGCCACACGTTGCTGTCCCATAAATTTGCCGTTAATTGACACCGACAGTCAACAATGTTGATGATTTGGTCATCGAGGATTTTTTAATACCGTAGTATTTTGATCAGGCTTTTCCACAGAAGTAACTAGTTTTTCAGAAGCTGCTTGAGCCGGCCCTGATAAGCCTGCAAGTAATTTTTTTTTGTTGTTTCGTCCAGGAAAGATGCAAAGATTAACTGCTCCACTTGTTCGGACCCACTGAGCATACGTGAGATTATTCCTTCAAATACTTTCGAGTTGATTCGTGCTATCTCAGCTAGTAAAGTAAATTGCTGCATCACTGTGCCTTGGGCTAGTTTTTTGGGTAAAAGGCCGTCATCCAATGCAAAATCTTTATCGCGGATATGTATACGGCTGTTGAGCAAATCATAGGCTGGGCTCAAACGATAGTCTCCCTGATCGGTTTCGAGCAATGAGAAGTTTTTGAAATGCGCGTCACCGTTAGAGAATAAATAGTTAAATATTAATGTGCGGAGCAATTTTGGTGATTCGACTGTGTAAGCAGGAACATACTTTTGCATCAGCTCAAAAATATCCAGGTAACTTCCTAAGTATTTATAGTGCTCTCCATGGGTTTGGGGCGTACGTCCCGCCAGTGATGCAAAATCATCCTGAGCACGTTTCCTGCCATCTGCGTGTCTATCGAACCGCTTAGTAATGTAGGCCCGGGCTCCGTCCGCAAAAAAGATCAATGCGTTCTCTGCTGTTTCGATACCGTAAACCTGCCTTGCGATCTGCATAGTCAGATGCTCATTGGCCGGCATTTGATCCGGCCTGCGGCCAGAGGCTGGTATCGGCTTTAAAATATAATTACCTTGCTCGCCTTCTTCGATCAATCGCAATTTATTCTTATCAAGGATTACCGAAAATTTTTCCTGAACACCCGATATTGACATCCGCTTGAGGTTTTCTTCAAAAAGTTCATCGGTGTCTTGATTGGTCGCCGGTGAATCATACCTCAGAATATGGCTTACGCGCTTGCCATCGAAGACCCGCTTCAGGCAATTCTTACTATAAGTGTCGTAGCCAGCCGCCAATGTACCTGGGCAAAATTGAATATCTGGTAAGTTCATTACTTCTCGATTTTAATAATTGTCACAGCTCCAATCGTGTCGCTTTTTGCAATCGTGAGCAGCAGGCCAAAGTAGTCGTTTCGATCTATACGGTTTAGGTGACAGACCACTTGTTTATTGGAGCCTTCCGGCAACATGTTATAGAAAAAAGGAAACAGGTATGGAGACTGATAGGGCTCAATCTTTTTTGGTAAAGTCAAACTGACAGGAGGTTTCGAACTGTCTTCTACCCATTCTTTGTGGTAGTGAAATTCAAATGCACCGTTGTTATCCTGCAATAGGATACCGGCCTCTTCTCCTCTAAAAAGAACCTTTGCACCTCTCATGGGTTAATGTTTTTTTTTACGCTTAAGATGATTTCAAGGCCTAGGGCATCACATAGTTTCTTCAATGTTGATAAAGTAGGATTGCCTTTGCCAGACTCAAATTTTTTCAAAGCGCCCAGTGCTACACCAGATAAGTCTGATAGCGCGTTTTGCGTAACCTTTAATGATTCTCGCCTTGCTTTGATCGCCTCAATGATAGATGCAAAGTCCATTATAATGTTCTTTTTAAGGTAAAGGTACGGATTTTATTACAAATAATACATAAAAAGTATGTTATAATATACTTTTTATAGGACAAGCTGATGAGAGTTGAAGCATTGGATAAAAAAGTACACTAAAATATACTTCCACCAATGATCCAAGTTTAGAATCTAAAATATAATTAGAAAAGTACATGATAGTGTACTTTGTCATTGCAATGGAGCAGGTAATACACGACCGAGAGGTCAATTTCTATATGGTCAATACAGGTACAGGATTTACTGAAAGTAGTTTGACTATCCCTTTTTTACTTACCAGTTTGGCGTAACAGATATGCAAGTGCAGTTTGTCTGGCGGCTGTGTTCTGTTTATTGACGGCCATAGCCAGTGCTTTTCTGGTCCCAACAAAAACGACCAGTTTTTTCGCTCTTGTAATTCCGGTGTAAACTAGATTTCGAAACAGCATGCCAAAATGCTGGGTGACCAGAGGAATGATAACGGTTTCAAACTCACTGCCCTGTGATTTATGGATGGTAATGGCATAGGCCAGATCCAGCTCCAGCAGGTTTTCCCTCGAATAAATAACCTCCTTAACCAGTTGGCCGGCCTTGAACTGTACACCCAGTTCCATGACCTCATTATCAACGTGGGTAATTACACCAATATCGCCATTAAAGACGTTCAGATCGTAGTTGTTGCGCTTCTGGATTACGCGATCCCCATCCCGGAAAATACGTCCTGCGACGGTAAGCTGAGCTTTTCCTGTGCCAGACGGATTAATCTTTTCTTGAATTGCCTTGTTTAAATTTGCCGTCCCAAGGGACCCTTTGGTCATTGGAGACAGAATTTGTATTTCTGTTTCGTTCCCATAGTATTTGGGAATGATTCCCTGATATAGCTTTTCAACCATATCTACAGCAGCATATCCATAACGTAAAGAGGACCACGGATGAACACGGCCCAGTACTTCTTTCAATTCGTCCGTTTGGGTACGCGCCTGCATCAAAGCTTCCAGGTCCACGTGGCTGAATTTTGCAGGAATAACCAAACCATTATCCTGCTGGTAGGGATCTAAGTTAGTATTTTCAGCGCCAGGTTTACTAACTGTTTCAGCAGCCAGACGCTTTACCTTGGATATAAACCGGAGCTGCTCTGTGGTAGCTTCTTCGGAATCTATGAAAAGGCAGTCCATTTTTTCCTTCCAGGCCGCAGGCATATGAAACGGAGAGGTGATCCGGGGCACTTCGCCTCTGTTGATCTGATGGGCATAAGAAATAATTAAGGATTCCTGCGCCTGCCGAAATACCTTCGTGAGCCTCAGGCAGGGAATGGTCTGGGAAGCAATGATATCTTTCAGTACATTGCCTGCCCCAACAGCCGGCAGCTGGTCTGCGTCACCGATAAGGACAACTTGCATATGATCGGCTACGGCCCGAAGTAAGGCGGCTGTCAGATGCACATCAAGCATCGAACATTCGTCGACAATCAATACATCGGTTTCAAGCGGGTTATCTTCTTTTCTTTTGAAACCTCCTTTAACCGGGTCTACTTCCAACAATCTGTGTATGGTCTTTGCTTCCAGGCCAATGACCTCACTCATACGCTGTGCCGCCCGACCGGTAGGTGCGGCCAGCAGTACCTCCTTATTCATCATCTGAAGTACACCGACCAAAGCCCTGGTGGTAGTGGTCTTGCCACAGCCTGGCCCACCAGTAAGGACAGAAACCCGTTCACGGGCTATTTTATTAACACTTTGACTTTGTTCTACGCTTAAAGTAATCTGGTGTTGTTCACAAAAACTAATCAGCTCCTTTTGAATGTTTTTCTCACGATCTGAAAGCGGTCTACTGGCCATTTCTTTAAGCCGGGTGGCAATGTACTGCTCATCGTAGTATAATGAATGCGCATAGTAACAGAGTTGTTCTTTTCCCTGCTGGTCGGGCAACAGTCTGGTTTTAAGCTCTTCGTTTTTTTGAAGTTCATGTAGCATCACTTCAACGGGGGCGGAGTCAGTCAAAGACAACAATTCCGTAACGGCGGGCAGGATCTGCTCCAAGGTCAGATAGCAGTGTCCCTCTTCACGAGCATTTTGCAGAACATGTTCGATGCCGGCCTTGATACGTTCCGGCGAGTCAGCGGCCAGGCCTAAACTAAGCGCGACCTGATCAGCAGATAAAAACCCAATTCCGTATATATCGGCAGCCAGCCGATAGGGATTGTTCTGGACAATCCCGATTGCATCATTACCGTAGACCTTATAAATTTTGACCGCAAACAGCGTTGAGATATTATGTGCCTGCAAAAACATCATCACATTACGGATCTCTTTGTGCTCTGTCCATGCTTTGCTGATCATTTCCAGTTTCAAAAGCGCAATGCCTTCTACCTGTGTGAGGCTTTCGATGTTGTTTTCAAATACATCCAGTGTCTTTTCTCCAAAATGCTTCACAATTCTTTTGGCCGTCACCGGACCTACTCCTTTGATTAGTCCTGAGCCCAGATACTTCTCAAGGGCACTCGCGGTCGCGGGCTTTCTCTCAGTAACTCTACTGGCTTTGAACTGGAGTCCGTAACTTGGATGTGTAACCCATTCACCGTAGAAATCCATTGTGGCCCCGGCAAAAACTTTTGACTGATGCACAACAACCGTGAGTTCCTCGTTTGGTCTTTGCGCACTGGCTACTTTCAGTATTGAATAGCCGGTTTCCAAACTATGGAACGTGATGCGTATTACAATACCTGAGAGTTTTTCGAGTTGAGTTGTCGTTGAGTAGTCTATCGCAGCCATATTCCTAGATTCTTATATCCAAAGATATGTACAATAACGGTATATGAGCCAGTTTTCAGGATTCTCTATTCCCGGGTTTGCACTTATAGCAGCCTGACTTTTCTAATCTTTCAATTTTCGCATCACTAGATAAATCTATCCTGATATTTCTCGGTAATGAGCATTGTTAAATATATAAGCACCTTTAATTACAATTCTATATTACGCCAAAACTTAATATTTTGATTGGAACAAGAATTCAGTCATAAATTAAAAGGAGAATTGACCTTATAAATTGATTCGTTGGAGAACTACATTGGAATAAACGCTTTAAAAGCTGATCAAAATTTCTTATTTTTACTAAGCAAAAGAGTCGCTTTCGCAGATATAAAACAGGCATTTTTGAAATTAAAAAACCACCAAATTGCATAAATAAACGAATATTAAATGTAATTTAACTAATAAAAATCACCAAAATCTATCAAAGTTAATTTTGTAACAAATTGATAGTCTGGATGATACATTTAAAAGTTCGGCGTCATTCGTGTAGTAGGTATAAATAGGAGGTTTCAAACAGCTCATAGTGAGCGGGTTGCAAGCAAAGTTCGAGACCCGTCTCCCTCCCAGGTTTTAAAAGGTCCCTTTTGGGACTTTTTTTGTGGGTTGAAGCGGAGGTTGTGGTCAATATGCACAGCTGGTAACTGGGTGATCATCGTTTTGTCCTAGTGCCATTTCGGAATAGCTGCCATGGTCACACCCGTCAAATATAAAATTGCAGCTCAGTGAAAATAATTTTAAGCTTGACTTTTATGGTTGCGGAAGATAACAGTCGGGCATGACGTTATCAGAATACCTTACCGCCAAGAACATAAGCGCAGCTTCATTCGCGAAAAACACGCTTCCAACGTCTACTGAATTATGCGAGGTGTACAACTTGATTACAGATGGGCAGTTCGCGTATTTAGCGAGCCACAAAGGGTAAGGTCAAAGTAAAAGACCTAATTAACGCTTGATGTTAATCGTCATACCTTTCCCGCCCAGCGGAAACAAACTATTCCCAACGAGCAGAAGCGGACACAGATTTCCAAGCGCAGGATATAAGAAGTGGTTAGCGAAGTATCCACAATTAAACACGGCAGGAATATCATACAAAGTCCACATCCATTATACATTCGCGTGGCCTTGCAGCCGGAAGCGTGACGGACAATCATACTTCAAAGCCGTTACGGATTATCTCGTAAGCCAAGGTGTGATTGCAGACGATAATTACGATATCGTTGACAGTAAGAGTTGGAGCCATTTAGGAATCGACCGACAGAACCCCCGTGTAGAGATCAGGATTGCAAAGAAATGACCACGAAAGAAGTGAATTACGGTCATGCTATACGTGCAGAACATAAGCGTAGCAGTAACGGGATGCGCCGCAGACAACAATTTCAAAAATATATTCCAACAAACGAGTAGATTGCCAATTATATGAAACTGAGGGCATTCAGATTGATGCGTCATGGTGCATCTGGAAATCAGCGAGTTGCGATAATTTTAAAGAATTTGGAACTAAATGAAAAGTTTTATTTTTTGTAAACTTTTTAACAACCTTTTTAGGTTAACTCGCTTATTATGAGATTATTAAAAATTATTGTTGTAAACATTTCTAAAACTAAACACCGAATGATTTTGATTTAAATTATCTTTGTAGTGCTCCAAGCCAGAGCTGGTAGGAAAAGAAAAGAAGTTAGCCGCCGACGCCACATCATTGACTAACTCCCTCCACGTGATTAACATTAACATATAAAAGATTATGAAGAAGTTCATTCTTCTTTTGCTGCAACATTGGCAGCTGTCTTCTACAGTTGATAAGAACAAGATGATCATCAACACTCAGTTGATTGCACTTCAAGCTCTTATTATTTGGAAATCATTAATGTGATGTTGTAGCATCTTTTAATGATCTGGTTTGTTCTTCTATGTTTCAAGTGCTATGTCAGCTTCTGGTGTAGCACTTGTCTTTTATCATCAGTTTGTATAGCTGTATACAAAGTTAGTAGTTATGATTGTAATGTTTGTAATTACAAGTAATTATTTGTAGTTTTTAGTACTCTTTTGTTTGTTTTAATCTTCATTTGTTGGTTCTAGTACTTCTCTGTAAGTTTCTATTGACTATTTCCTGCTGTATCTGCAGCAACAGTTTGTAATACTTTACAATGCTATGATTAATCTGCTGGTACTAGCCCACTTCCTGTAACTTCTGCAATCAATTACCTGCTGTAGCTTTAATGTTTATTGTAGTAGCGTTAATGTATTGCAGTTGCTTTGTTACTTCTCTTATATTATTTACCATTATAACGCATCGGCTTGAAACAACAAGTACCCAAAGTGGTCATATCCACCTTGGGTACTTAATCTGCCTTATTTATTTTTATCTTCTACATGCTTCCAAAAAGTGTATTCCAAATATCGTAAGCGAATATTTCCCGGAATTTTCAATAATCTTTTCCTTTGTACTTTCAGCATCTCTGGTATAATCCCTGGCCCTAACTGTCTGTGGTACTTCTTTCACCAGACTTAATCTCTCAAGATTTCGCATCACTGCGTCACCATCTGATGTATGCTGCATAAATAGTTCAAACGAGACAACTTCACCGTTTTCTTCGCTCAGCTGTTGAAGAATATTGACTTCCTGTGATGAAAGCTGTTTTAATATTCCGGGGTAAACGGTAATACGTAGTGTTTGTTCACTGTCGATTTAATTAACAATCAGGTTTGCCCACATATCCTGTAAAGTTTCATCGTCTTCGAGTGAAATACCTTCCAAAAGCGGAAACAGAACTTTTGAGGAAATCTCTTTCGGTGTGACGTTTTCTTCTATCATTATAGTTTTGACTTTATGTACAACGACCTGCCTGTTGTACTGCAAAACTTTTCGTTTGTCCTCTAACCAATCTCCCAGCATGCCACCCGTTTGTTCGACTGCCGGGCCAAAAGCCTTTTCCAGCCATCCATTGGTAATTTTCATTCCTTCTTTAATCAGTTCGACCTCGTCTGGTGTCATGGTGGTAAAATTTGTTGCAAGTACAAATTTAGAAAAATAGATTCCAGTTAACATTTTTATTGACAGGCGGTTGCGTACTGCTATTCTCTGGTCATAACGGAGTATATAAGATATCCTTTACCAGTTTCCTAACCGTTATTCGTAGTTTTTAAACTAGGAATCTGGATACTTTACCGTTTTTAACGGTTTGAAGCCCGTATAATGACAACACGGCCTGTCGTCTTTTTAAATTAGCATTAAAAATCGTTCTTTGTTTCTTATTAATCTTACGGTAAAAACTAAGGTATTTTTTATAATTTGCCATGAAAAACGAATCAGTGAACACTCTCAGCAGTTGGAAAGTTGGAGTACATTAGACTGATCATATATGCAGCTCAAAAACCGACCCTTTAACAGATAAAAAAGTGCAAACAGACGAATACACCCGAACTCTTGTCACAAAACTTTTGGAAAAACTTTACGATAAACAGGCACCACTTAGTTTAATAATAAATGATTGCAAACGTATTGCAAGCCTGAGAGGTGATTATCTTAACTTAATTTGGCTGGATTTGGAATCAACAAAACTTGATAAAACAAGTCTAAACGTACCATTCTCAAAATATTCAACTAAATTTAGTAAAGACGTGCTTGGGGATTTAGAAAAGAAGTTTTTTTCCGAGTGGATGCGCGAACGCGAGATAATTCTAATTGATTCAGATGGAACAATAAACAGCAAAGAGCCTAAAATACTGATTTATTCCGTAAATGAAATCGAAGCCGAATTAAATAGCAGCAGAGAGAAGCGTGCTGACGCGACAAATACTTCTGGTATGCACCAATTAGATAAATATTATATTGAAACAGAGAAATCAAAAACAAATAACTTTTTGATTGATTACGAAAACGGAATATTGAAAATACTCTCTAGAATCAAAAATAGAGTACATGAATATCTAACATCTGTTGAGCTGGATTTGATTAGAGGAAAAAACCTATCATCTTATTTCGACAGTACAAAAAGCTTAGTAGATCAATATCTAGTTAACCTTTCACCACAATTCAACGATAAAATTAAAAGTCTGGATGAAAGACTAAACGATGGAACAGAAATTTCATATTCACAGGCGCTTCTCACAATCAGAGTAATGATAAAAGATTTCGCGGATTTCATTTATCCCGCAACGAATAAGCCAGTCCAATGTAGTGACGGTAAATTAAGAATTTTAACCGACGAAAAGTACGTATCTAGAATTTGGCAGTATATTTTTGAACAATTTAAAGTAACAAGCTCGACATCATTTGAAATTGTCAAGGAGCAAATTGGTGATTTAGGAAAACGCATAGATTTGGTGTATCAAAAATCTTGTAAAGGAGTTCATAGAAGCGTAAACTCACTTGAAACCTATCAGTGTATAATTTTATTCTATGTGAGCCTTGGAGATATCATTAGACTTTCTAGCTCCTAGAATCCTGAAAATCGGCTCTGCCGTCAATATTATTGAAAGAGACGGCTTGATTTGTACTCTGGTCTTGGTTCGCAAATACCTGTTTTAATTCCATAGCTCGTGTCTTCACAAGACTGTAACCAATGCTGCCACGTCTTGCCAAATCATCCAAACCTATGGTACACCGCCCAACCTTATTTTTTCGGAGCTGTTGAATAGTCAGAGACCTTATTTCAGTATATTAGGCGTAAGTTGTTCAATTGTGCCAATCCGACACTGAACAACCTACGCCTAATGCATTACCTCATTCGCTTCTCAGTGACGTTACCGGATTCATCAACGCTGATTTTATGGATTGGTAGCTGATGGTAAGCGCAACAATAAAAAAGGCAATGAACCCAGCCAGAACAAAAATCCAGAAACTGATCTCCACCCGGTAAGCGAAACCTTCTAGCCATCGGTTCATCACGTACCACGCCACGGGAGTCGCAATCAGAATGGCTATGATAACCAATTTAATAAAGTCGCTGGAAAGCAACAGGACGATGGTGCGGAAATCTGCTCCCAAAACTTTCCGGATACCGATTTCTTTTGTGCGCTGCTCTGCCATGTACGTTGCCAGTCCGAGCAGTCCCAGACATGCAATGGCTATGGCCAGGCAGGAAAATGTGGTAAACAACTTTCTGAAAATAAAATCATCTTTATACTGGCGGTTAAAATCTTCATCCAGAAAACTATAAAGGAAAGGTCTGTGCGGTTCTAATTCACTCCACACGGCATTAACCTGCTGAATCGTTTTTGTCAGATCTTCTGTCTTCACTTTGATGGACAGATACCGGCTTGCATAAGCCTGGAAAGGCAGGGTGAGCGGTTCGATTTTCTGATGCAGCGAAGTGAAATTAAAATCTTTCACGACCCCGATCACAACACCTGATCTTCCCCACTGACTGAATTTTTTACCCACGATTTCCTCGGGATTTTTATATCCGTATTGTTTTGCTGCTGCTTCATTAATAACCAATGAACTGCTGGAGTCCGCAGGAAAATCTCTGGAGTATGATCTTCCCGCAACGAGCTCTAAGCCAAAATGAGGTATAAAGTCTATCCCCACCTCAAAAATGGGTTGTCCCATCATTTTCATTTCGCCATCCTTTGTTTCTATCTCGGTGCCGGCATGCGGGAAAAAGCTTCCGGGAACACTTCGTGAAAAAGCGGCTGAAACAATAGATGGGTTTTCTTCCAGCTTTGTCTTTAAAAGCTGCGACTTAGCATTCACGGCCTCATCGTAGTTGTAGTCAATCACCAGCATACTTTCTTTATCGAATCCTAAATCTTTATCCAGCAAATGATTCATTTGTGTATAGACGATAATGGTTACCGCGATGAGCAGTATGGAAAGACTGAATTGAAAAACCACCAATCCTCTTCTCAGATTTACACCTCCTGCTGACTTGGTCATACCTTTCAACACATGCACCGGACTAAATCCCGAAAGAACCAGTGCCGGATAAGAACCCGCCACAAAAGCGATTAATAGCATGGCTCCCAAAATGATGGGAATACTTTTCCAATGGATTAAAATACCTGGTTCAAATTCTTTTCCGGTTAAGCCTGTCATAAAAGGTAACGAGATCACCACCATAATTACAGCCGTGATCATCGATAGCGAAACGATAACAAAAGATTCGCCCAAAAACTGAGAGATTAAACTGCTTCTGGCAGCACCAATGGATTTCCGGATGCCGACCTCTTTGCTGCGTTCCATGGAACGGGCGGTGGATAAGTTCATAAAGTTGATCATGGCAATGACCAGGATGAACACCCCAATGATAGAGAAGATATACATATTTGATAAACTTCCGGTTTCTCCCGGCTGACGATCCGCATCAGATTTTAAGTAGACGTCGTTCAGCGATTCCAACTCTAAAAGATATCTTGTTTTCGGATCCTTGAGTTGCCGCTTTACAAATTCAGGCAGTTTTTGTTTAAAAGCAGCTTCATCGAATTTTTCGTTTACCAGGAAGTAGGTGTAGAAATCAGCATAGTCCCACATTTCGAAGACTTCCGGAATCGATTTTTTAAACGTACTCAAAGATAGGATGGCATTGAATTTAAAGTGAGAATTACTAGGAAGGTCGGCCATGATACCGGTCACGATGTATTGCCCGGCATTCGCTCTTCCCGGCGAATCGCTGCCTTTCAGCGTTTTACCCAGTGCATTTTCATTGCCAAAATATTTCCGGGCCGTGCTCTCTGTCAGTACAATGCTATAGGGATTTACCAATGCGGTTTTAGGATCACCCTGCAACAAATCCCAGCTGAATACATCAAACACGGTGGAATCCATGAAGAATATGCCATTCTCCTGATACTTTTTATCGTCGTTAGTCAGCAGGATATCGGCCCTGCCGGAAAACTGAACTACTTTTTCTATTTCAGGGAAGTCATTTTTAAGTGCCGGCCCGACAGGGGCATTTCCCCAAACCCAGGAAGGGCCTTCTTTTGACAGATTTCGGGGATCTTCGGAGACTCTGTTTCCATGCGTGACGCGGTAGATCCGATCACGCTTGCTATGATACGTATCGTAGGAAAGCTCACTTTGTACAAACGTAAAAATCAGGAAGCAGCAGGCAATGCCTACCCCCAAGCCAAGAATATTAATGGCCGAATAGGCTTTCTTTTTAATCAGATTTCTCCAGGCAATCAGAAAATAATTTTTATACATGGCATAAGGTGTAAAGGTGTAAGATGATTTAAAATTTCTTAATAAGGCCGGGCGAAGCAGCTTGAACATTTCCCATGTATAAATTCGTTTTGCTTTCCTTACAGAATACTGATGAAGATTATCCTGAAAAATCTCCTCCATATCTCCTTCGATTTCTTCCAGATATTCCGTCCGTAAAAAAAAACGCATCAAACGCAATGGCCATTTCGGCGGTTGAATAAACTCAGGCGCACTCATATCATTTTCAAGTCAGAGGCTGTCAAAGGAATTGATCTCCACAGATCTGCACGTATTGCCCTCATTTCTTCCAACACTTTAAGCGCGTGAGAAGTGGTATAGTAAATGCGTTTGCGTTTACCTCCTCTTTTCAAAGTCGCTTCGCCAAAGGCTGAGGTGAGAAAGCCCTTTTCTTCCATTCTTTTCAATGCCGATTGAATGGATCCTACACTTAATTTTTCTTTCAAACGTGTTTCCAGCTCCCGTTTTATCTCCACTCCGTACGCGTCGTGCTGCAAGGCGGCTACTGTTAGCAATACAAGTTCTTCAAACTCTCCCAGTTTAGTCTTCTTCATAATCTGCTATTATTCGTAATTGCAGTTAATATAACTACTTTATTTTATTCTTGATTGCAGTAGATATAAATTAAAACTAGATTTCGATTCCAGTGTACTGAATATCAATATTTTAAATTTTTAAAAATATTGAGTTTACAAATGGAATGATGGTGATGTTAGGGGTTTTTATTTAGCGTAGTTTGCAGGAAAGTTGGCGTCCATGTCCGAACTAAAAATCACATGCTGGGACCAAGCTACATATCTTTTGACAGTGCATTGTCTTACTATGGACTGATCCCCGAATGTATTTGAAATAGCATCCGCAACGACAAAAGCGTCCCGGCAATTCGATACCGTGATAGGGACATTCAGCTTTACACGGCTACCGCTGCCTTATTTTAGCTTCGGTATCCGCCAGCTACTAATCGCAGACAAGCAAAACATTCTTAGTGCATTACCAGAGAAAGCATTGTTTGACAAAGTAATAGCCACAGCCGGTGTGAAACTGCGAAGTAAAAGTGCGGCCGGTGAATATCTGTTGGATAATTTGAGAATGGATGCAGAATCATTGAAGCAGTTGGATGTTCAAACAATGGAAAGGTGGATTGAAGGTTCGCCTAAACAGGAAAGTTTGAAATGGTGATTAAACTGATCAGCGCATTATGATTAGGGATTGACTTAAAGAGTATCACCCTTCCAGTGACTTAAACTTAGTTTTATCGTGATCTCCCGTTAAAGTTTTTAATTCTGCAAGGATCGCAACAAGAGGATTACTTTCGAAATCATTTTCCCAAGCATTAAAATTCAAGGTTTCAAAATCATTTTTTGCCAGATGTTTCTGCCACATTTTAACAAAGGTGGTTTTCCCCGTTCCCCATTCGTTATTGATTGCGAGTACAAATCCATCTGCATAATTGTTGACAATACTGGTCAAAACGTGAGCGTATTTTTCTCTGTCCAATTTGCAATTAGCAAACGGAGCCTCTTGATTAATTATTAAATCGTTGTGTTTGATTTGCATTGGTTCTGTTTAAAGATATGAAGATTCGGTAAAGTTGAGTTTTAGTTTAGATTTATAGGCAAAATCTAAACTAAAAAAATCCTTAGTTTAGATTTAGGGGTAAAATCTAAACTAAGAAATCGCTTAGTTTAGATTTGGGGTCAAAAACTAAACTAAGGAAAAGTTAAGTTTAGTTTTTTGATGGATTTTTCCTTTAAACCCAAACGCAGAACTTAGGCAATAAAAAACTAGTTGAAACCCGCGCTTTCAAAAGTTTACTTTTCAAGAATGGAAAGTAAAAACTTTATGACGGCCTAAGCGAAAGATTCGGGTTGGCAGAGGGATTGCTGATCAAGGATGGTAAAATAATTGTCGGGTTAGATAACAGGGGTAAGCGCCTCAATATTAAATTTTTGAATGAGAACAAGGTACATATTCTCTCAGAATTATCTGCAAATGAAAGTGACCTGGAGGCTTCTAATTTCAAAGATACTAATGACCCGATCCTATTTGTTTTTGAGGATTCAGGAACCTTTATTGACTGATAAAAGCGCCTTACAGGATCAGCGCAATTTTCAGGATAACACTTGTGGATAGCTGAAAGTAACTCATCATGACCATGTAAGGATGGTTTGATAAAACGCAGCCAGTAACCTTCAACGTTCCTTTCAGCTCATAAAATTTGCCCGGAAACCCGATGGTGACTGGCCCGTTTTGGCCATAAATAACCTGCTGAAATAGGCAGGGTCATTGTAACCAAGGTCATAGGCAATTTCTTTTGCTGTCAGGGAAGTATGCACCAATAACCGTTTTGCTTCCAGTAAAATCCGGTTTTTGATTACTTCATTCGGTTGCGGTAGCCGTAGGCGGTTAAATTTATGTGTAATTGTTTTCGGTGCCATGCATAGAAAATCTGCGTAATCGGCGACCGTGTGTTTGGATTTGTAATGTTCTTCTACCAACCGGGTAAATTTGCGGAAAAATTCCAGATCAGTTTGTTCGTCAGTGACTTTGTTATCCAAATGCTGCTTTTTCCAGGAACGTGTAGCCCGGATCAACAGTTGTTTGAGGTAGGTCCGGACCATTTCTTCCAGAGAGCTGTCGTTGAGTTTAAATTCTTGTATCATTTCTTTAAACAGACATGCTAAAAAAGCATTTTCTTCTTCGGATACCTCCACTTTAGGCATGTTCCGGATATTATTGAACAACAGGCCGTCGCAGGCCACTTCCTGGTCATGTATTTGAATGCAATAGAAATCGCGGTTGTAGTAAATGAAGTAACCATTTTCGTGACCGGTCTTTTCTATTTCAAGGTACTGGTTTGGGCTAATAAAAAAAAGTGTTGGCTGATGCGTGTCATAACAGTCAAAATCCACTCTCAGCCTGTACCCGGCTGGCAGATAAAGAATCTTGATATATTGTTTATAATCTGGTCCGTTAATAGCATCCTTCAGATCCTGGCTTAGATGCAGTAAACCCAAAGTTTTTGAATTATTGTTGAATATGGTTGTACGCATGGCTATAAACGCAGAAAGTTAACTGATGTTTTTCTATTTCAATAATGGAAATTCCCCTGCGAAGCGGTTAGAAGCTTCACAGGGGGGAATCCCGGCGTCGTTATTTTCTTGCAAACTTTTCGAGTTCGGAGTTAAATTTATCCATTTCTTCCAGAAATAAACCGTGTCCGCCTTTCTCAAATCTCACCAGGTAAGAACCCTTGATACTTTTGTGTAAATCTTCCGCACCGGCAAAATCACATAACTTGTCATTCACACCATGGAATATCGCTACGGGCATTTTAATTTTCGCCAGCTCCGGACGCAGATCCAGGTTGAGTAATGCTGTAATAGCCTGAGTAGTTGCGTAGGGTGAAGCATTTAAATTGATACTTTGCAGCCATTTCATCGATTCTGGTGAAAGTCCGCCTTCCTGTCCCTCAAAGGCTTTTCCGAAACCAGCTATCAGTTGCTCCCGATTGGTCTTGGTCTGCTTGATCAGATCCGCTGCAGCTTGGTCGGAGACGCCGTATGGATAACCATCGCGTTGTTTCCATGACGGACCAGTTGCGCCGAACAATGCCAGCTTGCTGATATGCGCCCCGTTATATTTAGTCACAAAGTGGAGCGTTACCGCGCTTCCCATTGAAAAGCCCCCGAGGGTTGCATTCTCAATTTTCAGTTTTTCCAGCACTACTTTGATATCGTCAGAGAAAGTATCAAAATCGTATTTTCCATAAGGTCTGTCTGATTTTCCGAAACCGCGGAGGGAAATACCGATCACCCGGAATCCTTTTTCAACCAGATATTGGTATTGATATTCGTACATTTCATTGTTGAGTGGCCATCCGTGAATGAGCACCACGGGCTGACCTTCGCCGAGATCAATTACATGTAGTTTTACGTTTTTTTCTACTTCGATGTACTCTTCCCTTCCTGCGGATGCCGGCTTACGCGTTTGTGCAAACAGAAATTGGCTGTGAATGAAAGTTAAGAAAAATCCGATGGTCAGTGCAATAGTTTTCATCTGAGTAATAAGATTGAGTTTAAAGTTAATCCGCTAATCGTTAGCTGGTTGTCGTTGTTTTTTGACATTGCAAAGTTTGCTCCGAAAACCATGCTGAAGAATGGATAAAAGGCAAAGCAACTTGTACATTTTTCCCTAAGTGCTTTGGATATCTGAAATTTTTCCTCATTTCGAATAGAATTGCGCTATATGTATCAGTCGCTGTTTGACCAATTCGTTCTTTATGGGCTCAAACCTGGTCAGCTCGACATTATCTCTGGTGACGATGACATAAAACGGCTGCTTCAATATGGCAGTAAGGTGATAGATTGTTGTAAGCTCAGCGATATCTTCGGACCAGGCAGCCATGCCATATAGGGAAGGAAACGGCGTTTTCGAGAGCTTTTGATACACTTCTTGAGCCAGACTTATCGCTACCGGCTGTCCACTCCGAAAGCGGGTCCTTTCCAGTAGTGTATCAATGTATGCTTCTTCGGGTACGTTCGCCTTCCGCCATATACCTTGAGTGAAAGGCGTCGGTTTGACAATTGAATCATTTTCAGTAAAATTGGGTGTAATTTTAGTCACCGCGTCGACAATGTGCGTAGCTTCATGCAATAGCACATAAACGATGGCATCCATTTCACCGCCTTCGACACGTACTTTAAAATCACCATGATCCGCCGGCTTGAAGCATGTATTTTCTTTCCACGTCGCCCATTGTGAAATGTTCTCGCCAAGTAAGCTAGCTCGAAAAGTAATGTTGAACATCTTGATTCTGCTCCCTGAATCAACAGGCGAGGTTAATGCCGTGTTTGGCATATTATCCATAAAGCTGATGCTTTGCAAATGCTGTTTCAAAATTCGTTGGTGCAAGGGAGGCAACAATGCAAAAGCACGACTTACCTTCTTCTTATCAGCCGATGTCAGGTTATGGTTTACGGGCTTCATTCCTGCTTCGCGAAACATATTGAAAACACTTTCCGGTGCAATGTGAATTCGTTTCGAGGGATCATTTTTGCTGGTTGAATCCAGCTTTTGTGCCAAAGACAATGTTGAGAAACACAGCATTAACACAGCATAAACTGCCTGCTTAAATCCTGACTTTGCGATCATATTTAGTTGGTCAATATTTGGGTTTATCATGTTTTAGCAGGTTCGCCTGATCGTCAGGTGTAAATGCAAATCAAGCAATTCCTGCTAATGTTCGAATTCAACTTCATCCTGTAATCTTCAACGAGCTGATTAATCCCTCATTAAGTTCAAGATGATATTGCATAATTGCCGGACTCCCGGGAAATGTACCGGTTACCTCCACCGTAAGTTTTCCTTTTGAACCATCTTGATTGAAGTCAATTGGTTGGAGCTGCATATTGTACTTTTCAGTTGCCTCCTGTATCCAGTCTTTAATTTCATCCCTACCTGAATAGGACGATCCTTCGTCGGAAACGGTTGCGTCTGCTGTGAAATAAGCAGCAAATGTTGTGCTGTCAAGATTATTTTGTGCCTTGATTAAGCCTTCAATGTTGTTAGGAAGTTTCATGAGCATGTAAGTTTATGTTGAATGAAATGGTATTTGATCAAATATAAATTTGGAAAACGCCAGACTAAATGGTGGGTATTGTTCCTCCGTCAATGACATATTCGGTGCCGGTTAAGTAAGCCGCCCTGGGTGAAACCAGAAAACCAACAAGCTCAGCAACTTCCTGTGGCCAGGCCGGTCTTCCAAAAGGTATGCCGCCAAGCGCACTCATTACGCTTTGTGTGGCTTGTTCCTTTGTTCCGCCGGAGCTCTCGGCGATCCTCTCCATCATTCTGCTGGATGCCGTTGTCATAATCCAGCCTGGTGAAACTGCGAGAACACGTACGCCTTTTGGTGCAACTTCATTGGATAGACTTTTACTGTAATTGACCAGGGCTGCTTTCGCTGCTGCATAGGGAAGTGTGGAATCATACAACGGCAATTTTGCCTGAATGGAAGCAATGTGGATAATAACGCCTTCATTGCGTTCTATCATGCCGTGTAAAAATCCGCGGTCCAGTCGCACGGGTGCCAGCAGATTGGTTTGAAAAGATGATTCCCAATCATCGTCAGAAAGCACAGCAAAACCACCGCCAGGCGTTTCGGAGCCGCCCATATTATTCACCAGGATATCCAGGCGACCAAACTTTTCAAGTACTTCTCCAACCACTTTGCCGGTACCGTCCGGTTTGCTTAAATCGGCAGCTATAAAATAGGTGCCTTCGGATTTTTCTTCAGGATTATTTCTGGCTGTGATGATCACCTTTGCGCCGGCTTTCAGAAGTCGGTCGGCTATTGCTTTTCCAGTTCCTTTGGTCCCTCCGGTTACGAGTGCGATTTTGCCTGCCAGCTCGTTGTCAAATTTAAAGTCCATGATTTTGCTGATTTGTTTAGGACAAATTTCGGCACAATGACCACTACTGACAAGTAGGGATTTACGATTCAGATAGGGATAAATTTATCCCTATTGAACTGTTAAAGGCATATGGTTATATTTGCATTATGTACGAAAGAAAGATATTACCCGACCTGAATTGCGGGCTCGACCTCATTGGCGAGGTACTCTATGGTAAATGGAAAATGCGTCTTTTGTGGTTTATCAACGAAGGATTTAAGCGTCCCAGCGAGCTGCAAAGGAAAATTCCAGGCGCATCCCGGCGCGTGCTGAACGTGCAGCTGAAGGAACTGGAAAATCATGAGCTGGTTGGGAAAGTGATTTATCCGGTAGTTCCTCCCAAAGTTGAATATTATCTTACCGATTTCGGAAAATCGCTTATACCTGTGATCGGTGAAATTGGTCAGTGGGGCGACCTGCATGATGAGCGTTTGCGGACGCTTATTCAAAAAAACATTCAGCCTTAGCATGCCAGTAAGAGGTCTAGTTCAGTAGACTATATTTTATCCAAAACCACCGCGGGTTTTGCCCACGGCAGTCTTGGAGGTTATTTTTATTCAAGAGCACAAGACTTGGCAATTTCCAGGTCAATACCTCTGGAAATATTAACGTCCGTATATCCCTGACAAGCTTCCAATAGAATTTTTTCCATTTCTCCAAGAAGGCCAGGAATAGGATTGTCACTGGTGTTTGTCAAACAGAGCGAACCGTTGGTGGTTAAAGCGCCGATCGTCTGTTCCATCCCTTTACCTGACCGCACCATCGGACCATACAGCGATTCAAGTTTTAGTGATCCAAAATCGGTTTTGTATCTCACCTTGACGAGGTTAGTGACCATGATGTGATGGTTGAATGCCAATTTCAATGCGTCAAGCATTTTTAGTATATCATTATGACCGAAGACAAGGTCCCGGAAAAAAGACAAATAACCCGTAACATATTCAATAGAATTTGTACCGTCAAGTCCGGTTTTCGCGGCTCTTGCCAAATCCCAGAATGATAACTGCCCGTCTTTTTCAAAGAATACGGATTGTGTGGTGATATTCAGTCCAAAGTTATCGTCCAGGTTGAGTGCTGTTCTGGTGCAGATTGGTGAGACTAATTCCATTCTGGCCTCGTCCCATTCTGCACGCATTTTCCTGGAAGCAATGAGCGCAGCCGCACAGATAGCCCCATGAACTGTTGTATTTTCTTGTCTTGCCCTTTCCAGAATATTTTGTGTAGTAATTTCAGAAATACGGTGAGAGGACACCAAAGGTTCGACGATATCCGTGTTCATTTTCAGTTCGGGCACCTGATCAATTGTTTGAGAAGGGAGATCTTCCGGGAGACCCAGAGTTTGGTCGTTCGATACCTGAGGTTGCATTAATTCAAGTTCTTTTCCGCTGACGGCATTCAATATATCCCGAACAAGAAAGTTTAATGATGATCCATCAGCAACTGTGTGATTTGCAACCAGAATCAGGACTGTACTTATTGGCTTTTGAACTAAAACAATTCTCAAAAGTGGACCTTCTTTAGTATTAAACCTTGTCGAGAGCTCTTTTTCGACTTCTTGCTCCCATCCATAATCTTGCCCAACTTGCATCACTCGGAGCGGAATGGTCATGTCCTCAACATGCTGTAAGACAGGTCTTGACAATTCATCCAAAACAATTCTTACCGAAAGGTTCGGATGGCGTTGTTGTACTTTCTTAATGGCAGTTTGCCATTTGCTAACCGGTTCAATTCCAGTTATGTCTGCGGCAAGGGCAAAATCCTTGGAATCGATCTGGTCAAGCAGCCAAAACGTTTTTTCGAATGCACCTAAGGTGCGGCTCTGATGTTTTTTCATTACGTTATTTATGATTGACAATGCCGGGAGCGGACAGCAGAACATCTTAATTGGGCCAGCATCTGATTTTGGTATGCTAATGTCCTGTTAAATGGTTGACTGCACCGCTTCCCTTAAACTGATTGCAAAATTGGGGAGTGAAGAGGCGAAAGAGAATGGATAAAAGTTGATCAATCATGCACATTTCGCTATCCATAGTTTCGGTTGGCATTCGTACACTCAGTTTTTTTGTTCATTCATGGAGAATACTGAGCGGTATTTAAGATCAATAAGCAACAGGGGATAATTATTTAAATTTATTCGAAGAGACGGGCAGATTTTTCTTTCAGCATTATAGCAATAGTGCAACAGCAGTGAGCCGCCGTTGGCATTTCAAGGACGCGATTGCTATTTAAAAATCTGACTTCAATGACATCATTGTCAAATTTATTGGCATTAATTTGGGATGAGCCATTTTTTTCTTGCCAGACTTTTGGAAGTGTTTATTCTTTTTTTAATTCCCTGATGTCAGCAATTAAATTTTGAATGGAAGGCAGACTCAGACCATTGTAAATTCCACGTATATGGCGGTTTTTATCAGTAAGAACGAAATTTTCCGTATGCAGAAAAACACTAGAATCCCGCTTTTCGCCTGCATCTTCCTCAACGAAGTAATACCGGCGTCCGAGATCATAAATTTCACTTCTGCTTCCGGTAAGTAGCACCCACCTTTTGGAATCCACCTTACGTGATTTTGCAAAAACGCACAGTGCGGCCACATCGTCCTTATACGGCATGACAGTATGTGAGATTATTTGTATATTCTGGTCGTTAGGAAAGCTATCCTGTAATATTTTCAAATTGGCAGTCATCCGTGGACAAATTCCCGGGCAGCTTGTAAAAAAGAAATTGGCCACGCATATTTTACCATTCATGTTTTTTTCTGTGAATGGCTGGCCTGTATGTGCTGTCAGTGAAAAAGGACGGATTTGGTGAAAGCTGTCTGGGACTGTTTTTTCAAAATACGGGGTAAAGTCAGCCGTATTGTAATAGGGCAGTTTTCGCACTGTTGAATTATTTTCCGGGTGTGAACGGCAGGAAATTAAAAACAATGGTATCCAGACAGCATACAGATATTTTACCATATCAGAACGATATTTTGGTTCTTATGAAGCTATGTAAGTTACTGACCTTTTATTTTTTGATTCAGCAGCGTGTAACACAAGGCAGACTGCTGCAATCCGTAAGTGTGTCCGTCTTTGGCTACGTAGTTGAGAAAGAGTTTTCCATTTTCCCGCCATCCCTGTTGCAGTCCGTCTTCATGGTCATCTTTAAAATGGGCGAAAAGATAAGGCCTCCCATTTTTATACCACTTTTTCTGCATGCCTTGCCGCTTTTCCTGATTGTAGTTATAGTCAAATTTTAGTGTCTTTCCATCAGGCCAATAACCATAGTGCCTGCCCGTAGCCATGTTGCGGATATATTGCCGAACTTCAAAACGATCACCGCTTTCATAAAAGCTTGCATATTGACCATGCATCATACCCTTCATAACTGACCTGAAATATTTAGGCCGGGAGTTTGGATACAATGCGCTGACTACGCCGGTAAATTTTTTGTTTTCCCAAAAATAAATGCCGTTGCGGACTTCAAGTTTCGGATCGGTTACTGAAATTGTATCTGATAGATTGTGAGCTGGCAGCCAATTGAACTTTTCGGCTCCGGTCATGGCTGTCGGAGCCTTGTCCTTGTGCAAAATGCTTGTTGCCGCTATGAAAAAACATCCAATGACCAGCGAGACAGCATTATTCTGTAAAAGTGCCTTTCGTGCCATAATAGCTACCCGATTTCAGAATATAATAACCTGTATTCAAATAGTTTTCATTTCTGGTATGATAGTGATAGATGCCGTCAGGGAATTCAGTTGTAGCGGCGGTATGTCCGTTATAAGCATCCAGGTTGGTTGGATAACTTCCGTCTTTATCCTTTCTGCCATACAGGGGAAATCCGTCACGGATAAAGCCCACCAAATTCGCGTCGTCGACGGTTGTATAGGTGCCGGTCACGTGATAATGATAATTTGCAGATTGCGCAGGATGTGCGCCTGCACCATCAAAAGACGTAATGGTACCTGCATCAAGCGGGATACCTCCTGCTTCGGTATTATTAAAAATAGGGACACCATTCAATGCCATACCGATGGCGAAAAGTCCGGTGGCTTCATGTGTGGTTGCGGCAGCAGGTTTCGCAGGAATCGTCATGGTATAATTCTGAACACCAATTGTTCCATTAGGATTAGTCTGATGGCCTGTTGGAAATGGTTCATACAGGGCACTGCTTGTACCCCAATAGGGTGACTTATGGTTTGGTCTTCCATCGCTTGTAATTACCAGGTTATCTCCACTGGTCGTAACGGTGGCACTGCCGGCAAATTTTGCCTTGGCCACAGTAGTTATGTCGACACCAGATGTTACGATCGGCTCAGTAGTATCTTCGTCGCTATTTTTGCATGCCATTAATCCAAGCAACAGCAGTGGCAAGATCATTTTTTTCATACTTTAAGCTGTTTATGTGTGCATAAATCGTATTTGCCAATAATCTCTCTGCCATGGATTTAACGTAAAGAGCTTGCTGGTTTTACTATGACTCAATGATTAGGAGAACGTCACATGCTGAGAAAGTTTATCCGATTGGAAAGCAGTAGTTTCAGGCTAAATACAACATCGTTTTTCTTATTATCAAGATCCGTATATGTTTAATTACAATAGCCAAATGAAGAAAAAAATTATCATCAACGGTAAATCAATCAAGGACATAGCCACATTTTACGAAGAAATTAACCGTGTATTGATGTCTGAAGAAGATTGGAATATTGGGAATAGTCTGGATGCGTTTAATGATTTGTTATATGGAGGGTTTGGAGGAATAGATGGTGATGAGCCAATAACACTTGTCTGGCTTGATTCGAACGAAAGCAGGGAAGCACTTGGTTATCAGGTAACCAGATTTTATTATGAAGAAAAACTGAAACCAGATTCTCCGTTTAATAAAAAAATGTTTCAGGAAAAACTGTCGGCTCTGGAAAACGGAACGGGTGAAACTTATTTTGAAATAATAGTATCAATTATTTACGCGCATGAAAATATCGAATTGGATTTGAGATGACCGCTCTAAAGCTGGCAGGTTGGAATAAGTAATTCAGACAGACTAAGAATATATTTCTTAGTCTGTCTGAATTACTGAGTTTGTTACTAAAGCTGCTGAGGATAATTGATCATCCAGCTTATGCCGAATTTATCCTGAAAACTTCCAAAATAATCGCCCCAGAAAGTATCTTCCAAAGCCATTTCAATGGTGCCTCCTTCCGACAATCCTGCAAACAGACGATCAGCTTCTTCTCTGTTTTCTGTAAAGACGGAAATGTAAGAATAGTTGCCCATACCCAGTGTGTGGCCCATGGAAGGGACAATATCCGATGCCATCAGCACATCATCTTTGCCAATTGGGAGTGAAATATGCATAAGTCTGTTCTTTTCATTTTCCGACAGCTGTTCCCCGCCAGGCATATCGGACATCCGGCTGATCATTGAAAACTCACCGCCAAAAACAGATTTGTAAAAATTGAAAGCCTCCTCCGAATTTCCATCGAAGTTCAGGTAAGTGTTAATTTTGGGCATGACTAGAATAGTTAATTTGGTTTTACTGGTTTGAAATTGTAATCCAAAATTAAAATTTCTGTTTGCTTTGCATAACCCTCAAAACGGACAATGGCAGGGGGGAGTCGGGACAAATAATATGAACTTCCGCTGCAATAGATCCCATATAATGGTAATCAGCACCCCACGGTTGTATTCAGTCTATTGTAAACTGAAAGTCAACAGTTGAATGCTGAAAAAACGTTGATGAAGCGGATGCGGGAAAAATGCAAGATTTACCTGCTTTCTCCTTTAATATTTTAAAAGTTATACAAGACTACCGATCTTCGAATCCGTCTGAATTACCTTTAAGAGTAGTTCTTGAGTAGTTAAACTTATCAGGTCGATCATGGATATACAATAGATATTTGAAAGCTTGGCAAGGCAACTTAAAGATAGGTCAGTTCTTCCTGATTCTTTTTTGCTGTAAGCAGCCTGACTAATTCCAATTTGAAAAGCGACAAACTCCTGGGAGTATCCATATATCTCGCGTAACTTACGAACTTTAAGCCCCATCAAGTTCCTTGTAAAAGAGCTTGATGTATTTGCCGAATTAATAGAATTTCCAGTATTCATGACCAATAGTTTAAAAATGTAGTTTCTGAGTTATCTATAGTTCAAAGTAAATTACATTCAGATCCTTTTTATAACTATTTCGACTGATTTATAACGGTTTTCGATCAATAGCCATAGAAATATAGATGAATACACTAAATCAAGCGATGAATAAAACAATACATTGCTTTATCATTGATGATGAACCGGATGCAAGAGAGCTTCTAAAAAAATTTATTTCACGTGTGCCTTACCTAGAGTTAGCCGGTGAATTTGGTAATGCTGTGGATGCGTTGTTTCAGGTGCAGATTAGCAAACCTGACCTTGTTTTTCTTGACGTTGAAATGCCGGAAATGAATGGTTTCGAATTCTTAAGGGCAATACAGGGGCATAATCCAAAGATCATTATGGTCACAGCTTATCCTCAATACGCAGTAGAAGGTTTTGAATACCACGTAACAGACTATCTTCTGAAACCTGCTTCATTCGAACGTTTCATACGGGCAGTCCATAAGGTGACAGAACTTTTACCCGCATTTTCCAGCGAAAGCTCACCTTCCAAATCTTATAACGCCGATACTTTAGAAGCTGAAAGAGTTTTGAACCAACAAAAAAAAGAAACAAATTCTGGAAGAGATTTCCTGCTTATCAAAGAAGACAAAAAACTTGTAAGAATTATTGCTGACGAGATTGTGCTGATTGAGGCCATGAAAGACTATATTAAAATTCATTTGCCACAGCGTACTATTATCACACACAGTACAATGTTGAAAATGGAAAGTATGCTCCCGGAAGGCAGGTTTTTAAGAATCAACCGGTCTCTTATTGTCCGGATTAATGCAATCAGGGAAATTGACGGTAACCAGATCGTAACGACGGACGGGAAAAAGCTTGACATCGGGATTACCTACAGGGAAATTGTAATGGAAACTTTGAAAAAATAAAACAATCCTGATTCCCAATGCCGAAGATCGCCCCGTTGAGGAGTTTTGCATTTACGAGGAAAAATCTAAGTCGTATCTTACCGCATGGTTTGTTAGTAATCCTTACCTGGATTATTGGCAAGTATCTGGCAGTGGGACCGCTGACAAAAGACAATGCCTTTGTAACTAACTTTCTCTGTGTTCTATTTTTTGCCCAAACCATTGGCATTTACTATTTTCTTAGCGTTTTTGTATTTCCCAGATTCCTTTATAAGAAAAAAATCATACCCTTTTTGATTTGGCTTCTTGTGAGCTTTCTTATCATTTACTGGACAAATTATGCTTCAATAATCCAGCTTTATCCATATAGCGACAAGTTTGATCTGGCTAATAAAACGCAGGAAACCTGGGTGAAAAATGTTTATGGGTACATTAAAAACAATGGCTGGTTCGGGTGTTTTACGGATCAAAAAATAGCTTTTTGGAATTACAGTTTCAGCTTTGGAATTGTGACGTTCTATTTATGTGTCAAAGCATTTGCTGATATTTTATTTATCCAAACAAAAAACCTTATACTCGAAAGGGATAATCTGGCACTGGAGCTCGATTTTCTGAAGTCGCAGATTAATCCTCATTTTCTTTTCAATACGCTTAACAGTATCTATACCAGGACAGTAGATGTCGATGAGCAGGCCTCTGATCTTGTTTTGAAGCTGTCAGACCTTATGCGATATAGCTTGTATGGCGTAAATGAAGAAAAAGTGCCTTTGAAGGAAGAGTTGGAATATATTGAAAACTATCTTGAGTTGGAAAAATATCGCCATCCTCAAAATCTTGTTGAAATTTCCTTCGCTAGGGATGGCGAAATCGCGGGATTGAAAATTGCTCCTCTTTTACTTATCTCATTTGTTGAAAATGCTTTCAAGCACGGTGTCAATATAAGTAGAAAGTCATCATACGTCTATGTATCTGCCGTTATTGAAGGTGACGTATTATATTTTACAGTACAGAACAGTTTACCTGATCGTGTAAAAAGTTTTATGGTCGGGGCTTCTGTTAAAAAATCCGGCGGGATTGGTCTTGTCAATACCCGTAAGCGCTTAAATCTCCTTTATTCAAATCGTCATGACCTTAACATTCGTCACACCGCTGATGAGTATGAAGTAATGATCGGAATCAGACTCGACAGGGCATGAACTCGGCTATCGACGAATCAACTAACCCAATTTCTTAGCAGTTGGTCGAAAAACGTATATCGATAGGTCTAAATAAATTGAAATCCGGAACTGCGTCAAATAAATTTGATTCACCAACCAGCAGAAATGGTTCCGCTGGTTATGTTCATTTTTATTATACAACCCGTTCAACCCAAAGAAACGATGCAAACCAAATCAGCAACTCCCGTTATTACTTCATCCCGTCTTGTTTTGAAAAAAGAAAGACTGGTAAATCTTAGTTCTTCAAACAATGGTAAGAAACAGCCGGATATCACAACAATGAGTTCATTCTTATACTAAAAAGAAGCATAGCTTTCTCACTATTATATGTATCGCTGTATTCTGATTAATCGATGGTGGCTAGCTGACAGCCTTTTAGAAAAATACATTCGTCGTACGTATTGCCTTGATCTCGTTTGGTCAGGAGCTTACTCGGAAGAGGCGTTGCAAATGCTGAAATCGGATGACTATGACCTGGTTTTCGCCAGTCTGCCATCGCCGGATCGTATTATTACAGAAGATATGTTATATGAATTCCGAAGACAACAATCGTTGGTTATCACAGCCTCATACCCGGAATATGTCTTCACAGGTTATGATTTAAATCCTATATGCTTTTTAAAAGAACCTTTTCCGATGGCCAATTTTCAGTCGGCCATCGGAAAATTTCAAAATCTGGTATCTTGTAGTTAGGTCAGCACTTATGTTTTTTGTGAGTTTACAAATTACAAGATATATCTGTTACTTAGTGGCGATAAATATCACATGTTATGATTCGCCACTTTGGTTTTTTCTTGCTGCGACGCCCTACGCTGTCCGTTGATCAACTCTATGAATTTCATCAGGAGCTCGCGGATCATTCTCCAGAAGTATTATTAAAAAATCACTATCAGAACTCACTTGCCCAGGAAGCTATTTTTATTGCTTCGCCGGCGTTATTTGAGCGTTTTCAGATTTGGCTGAACGGCGGAGAAATTTCTGAAAGCGACAAGCTGCAAAACACTTTATACAAATATTTTGTCAGGTCAAGCACGCGCAGCACTCCTTACGGATTGTTCTCAGGTTGCGTTTTAGGTGCAGTCGGATCAGATACCCAGTTTGAAATTTCGAAAGCAAACCATATTTCAAGAAACTCCCGTATTGATTTTGAGTGTCTCATCGCGATCAAAGAATGGATTCTCCAACAACCTCTGATTAAGTCCCAACTCAAACTTTTCCCTAATTCATCACTCTACACAATAGGTCAAAATTTCCGCTACATTGAAGAGCTTCGTCAGGAGTCGCAGCGGACGTATTTTATTAGTTCAATCGAAGGAAATGAATATTTAGAAAAGATTTTTAGTTCCGCAAACGATGGAGCTACAATCGACGGACTGACGAATTTATTGGTTGCCGAAGAAATCGAACCGGCGGAGGCTGTTGCGTTTATACAGGAACTTATTGATAATAAAATTCTGGTTTTTGATCTCGAGACTGTCCTTACCGGTCCGGCATTTCTGGACGTGCTTCTATCAAAACTTGCTTCACTGGAAAACACCGGCTGGCTTGTTGCTGAGCTCAATAATATTAAAACCGCCCTGACCCGGCAGAACGACCGGATCTCCATGTATTGGCAGATACAAAAGAATATCACCAACATGATTTCCGAACCAATTAAACAGGATTTTATTCAGGTCGATACATTTTTCTCTTATTCTAAAAGCCAGATAAAGATTAATGTAATTGAAAAAATTCAGAGGTCACTGGCCAAATTAATGGTCCTGAATCAGCCATTTATCAATCATGATTTGGCGGATTTTAAGCAAAAATTCAGCACTCGGTATGAGGATGAAGAAGTTTCGCTTGTAAAAGTTATGGACCAGGAAACAGGGCTTGGCTACGGCTCGTTATCAGCTTTAGGTGCTGGATATACCCCCATGATTGACGACCTGATCTTCCCTTCCACAGAAAATTCTCAAATCAAAAATACTTTTGGATGGTGGCAAAAATTTGTGCTTGAAAAGTATACCAAAGCAATTAAACAAAACTCGGCTATTGTAGAACTGACGGATGAAGATCTTTCAGTTATTGCCGAACACAAAGAAGACAAAATACCGGAAGCCCATAACTTTTATGCATTTGGCAATCTGTTATCCAGCTCTTCCGAGGCTATGGATGAAGGTAATTTCGCCTTTAATTTAAGTGTCTGCAACGGACCGTCAGCAGTCAATATTATCAGTAGATTTTACGAAGGGAGTGCGGATCTGCTCGCTCATTTAGAGCATTGTGCAAAACAGGAGCAATCTCAGAATCCTGATGTGATCTTTGCCGAGATTATTTATTGCCCTGATTCCCGCGCGGGTAATATTATGGCGCGGCCATCTTTGTATCAATATGAAATTCCGTACATGGGTAAGGCATCAGTTGATAAAGATTTTCAGATACCGGTTCAGGATTTAATGGTTTCAGTTCGGCGGGGTGCAGTCGTGTTAAGGTCTAAGCGTCTCAATAAAAGGGTTATCCCAAGATTATCAAATGCACATAACTACAAAACCGGCTTGCCAATCTATAGGTTTCTATGCGATTTGCAGCATCAGGATGCGCATTTAAACCTAAAATTTGACTGGAGTTTTTTATCTGAGCAGGAATTTCTTCCGCAGGTCAGATACCAGAATATCATCCTCAACCGGGCTGCCTGGCTTTTAAGTGCAAGTGAATTTAGGGGAGTAAGCCTGGACGAGGTCGTGCAAAAACTGAATCAGAGGCGAGTACCGGAAAGGTTTCTCATTGTTTCAGGAGATAATGAATTATTTGTCGACAGAAACATTCCTTTCTCTTTGCAACTACTTTTTCAGGCTTTTCAAAAGGAAACAGTAGTCACGGTCAAAGAGTTTTTAGGTATTCCGGAAAATTGTTTTCTTGAACATAGCGGACGAAAATATGTCAGTGAAATTGTTATCCCGTTCTGGAACGATCAGGCTGCACCAATTCCGGGTCTATCAATTAAAAACGATACGTATGTGCAGCGGCGATTTTCTATAGGAAGCGAATGGTTATACCTGAAAGTTTATTCCGGCGAAAAAACAGGCGATACAATTCTGATCAATGATCTATATCCGGTTATTAAACAATTGTTGGATGACAATATCATCGAAAAATTTTTCTTTATCCGTTTTGCAGATCCTGATTCGCATTTGAGAATACGCTTCTACAATAGTCAGCGCGTGGACTTCTACCAACTGGTAATTAATGCTGTTGAGAATGTATTACAAAAAAAACTAGCTGGGGAAATTGTCTACAAAATTCAGGTAGATACCTATGCGAGAGAGTTAGAGCGGTATGGTGATGCATCAATAGCCTTATGCGAAACGATATTCCATCAAGACAGCATTTCGATTTTAGAATTCTTAAATCGTTCTGACAGCGGTTTTGACGAGAACGAGCGGTTCCTTTTCGCCATTAAACAGATCAATCAATTATTGTCAGATGCTGAATTTAATTTCGCTGCAAGACATCAACTGTTGGAAAAATTGAAGGAGAGCTTTTTTAACGAATTTAACGGCAATAGCGATCTCAGGAAGCAATTAGGCGAAAAGTATAGGTACTATAGGCCCCTGATTGAGCAGATTTTAATAGCTGATCAGATGGTTACAAATAGTGAAAACCGTTACCTGAGACAGTTGGTTGAAACCGTTCCTGACAGGGTTCGGTTGTTCACAATTTTAGGAAGCCTTATCCACATGACGGTTAACCGATTGTTTCCTTCCAAACCTCGGGCATACGAGTTAATTATTTACCATTGTCTGGCCAAACAATATGCTTCCGAAAAATCGAGAAGGCGTTTTATTTAACAAAAACAGTATCCGGAACAGCCAATTTATTATCATCGGTCAAATTCAAAAACAAAACTCTAAGACAAATTAAGAGAGGTTCACAGCGTCATAAATTGTTGTTGAAAAGTTTAGTAAGAGACATTGGTAATATTTTTGAATCATCCGGAAATTGCTCTTTTGCACTTCTGATCTTCTCCAGGCACAATTATTGCCATAGCTTCGATGAAATAGTTACGATATGTAAGCCTTTCAAAACTGCAAAATTCTGACTTAAATGAGTTTAAGATATTCTCAAAATCCAGACGCAACGATGAAACTGTTGCCGAAATCGCCAACAGGAATTGTTGGCCTGGATAAAATTACAGAAGGAGGTCTACCTAAGGATCGTCCGACTTTGGTTTGTGGTGGAGCGGGATGTGGAAAAACTTTGTTCTCTATGGAGTTCATCGTTCGAGGAGCCATGGAATACGGTGAGCCAGGGGTTTTTATGGCTTTTGAAGAAAAAGCAGATGAGCTGGCAGTAAACGTGGCGTCTTTAGGGTTCGATCTTGAAAAGTTGCAGGAAGATAAACTGGTCAAACTTGATCACGTTTACATTGAAAGAAGTGAAATTGAAGAAACCGGAGAATATGATCTGGATGGGATTTTTATTCGTCTTGGTCATGCTATCGATAGCATTGGCGCGAAAAGGGTAGTGTTGGATACTATTGAAAATCTTTTTGCCAGCTTGAGTAATCAAGCGATAATAAGAGCGGAGTTGCGACGTCTTTTTCAGTGGCTGAAAAGTAAGAATGTTACGACAATCATAACCGGGGAAAAGGGCGATGGGACCTATACACGTCATGGTTTGGAGGAGTATGTTTCTGACTGTGTAATTCTGTTGGACCATCGGGTGACCAATCAAATCTCAACGCGATTATTGCGTATTGTAAAATATAGAGGTTCAGTACACGGAACCAATGAATACCCATTCCTGATCGATCAAAATGGGATTTCAGTATTACCCGTTACCTCCCTGACTTTGAATCATGAAGTTTCTGCTGAAAGGATTTCAACTGGGATCCCTTCTCTCGATAACATGCTTGGAGGATTGGGTTTTTTTAAAGGGAGCAGCATACTGGTTTCAGGAACTGCTGGTACGGGAAAAACGAGTATCGCAGGCTATTTCGCTAACCAGACATGCAACCGTGGAGAGCGGTGTATTTTCTTTGCTTTTGAAGAATCACCGAAGCAAATCATCCGGAACATGAAGTCAATTGGTATACGGCTTCAGGATCATATAGACAATGGATTGCTTAAATTTCATGCTGCCCGTCCAACTTTGAACGGATTGGAAATGCACTTGGTTGCGATCCATAATCTGGTTGAAGAATTCAAACCTCAGACTGTCATATTAGATCCGATAACCAATCTCATCACGGTTGGATCAGTTAGTGAAGTGAAAACAATGCTGATCCGGTTGATCGATTTTCTACAATCGGAGCAAATTACTGTGATGTTCACGGCACTTACACTCAATAATATCATCAATGAACAGACTGACGAGGGGGTATCCTCATTGGTTGATGCCTGGCTTTTAGTCAGAGACCTTGAATTTAATGGTGAGCGGAACCGTGGAATGTATGTGATGAAATCAAGAGGGATGAAACATTCAAATCAGGTGCGGGAATTTGTTATTTCTGATGAAGGATTGAGTCTTGTTGATGTATATCTGGGCCCGGATGGTGTTTTGACTGGATCAGCAAGGGAAGCACATCGTCTGCAGGAAGTGACGGGGGATGTTTTACGTAAGCATGCCCTGAGTATGAAAGATATAGAAATTAACAGGAAAAGAAAGGTACTGGAAGCGAAAATCGCCAGCTTAATGGAAGAGTTTGACTCGGTGCAGGATCAGCTAAATAAAAGTTACATCGAAGACAAGCTAAAACGGGAAACAATAGAAAAAAACAGAGATCAAATAATCCGTAAACCGGGCGACGAAGCGTAAATTTCGAAGCCAGAAAAATCTATGGAATCAACAGAAGAAATTTGGGAATTGCGACTTTATGTAGCTGGTAAGACTACAAAGTCGGTTAATGCTTTGAGTAATTTGAAAAAATACTGTGAAGAGCATTTAAAAGATAAATACATCATTGAAGTTATAGATTTGCTGCTTCATCCTCAGCTTGCGGAAGGTGATCAGATTCTGGCGATCCCTACTTTGGTAAAAAAAGTACCGGAACCCATCAGAAAAATTATTGGTGACCTGTCCAACGAGGAAAAGGTGTTGGTCGGCTTGAATATCCGTCCGGCGAAAACCGCCCTGCGAGGAGAATTGAATGATTGAACCTCTAGGCCCACATCAAATGGACGATATTATCGGCGAAGACGACAAATATGTTTTACGGTTATTTGTAACCGGAGCCTCGACAAACTCTGTCAGGGCGATCAGTAATATTAAACAGATATGTGAGGAGTACATTGCGGATCGATATACATTAGAAATAATTGATGTTTATCAGCAAAAAGAGGTTGCAGAGAGAGAACAGCTTATTGCATTGCCGTTATTGATAAAAAGTTTTCCTTTACCCGAAAGGAGGCTTATCGGCGATATGTCTGACACCAAAAGGGTGCTAAACGGGTTAGGACTTTTTTAGTAATATTGATGAATCCAGTAAAAACGTACGATCAGCTTTTAGAAGAAAATTCAAGCTTGCAATGGCAACTTGAGGAAGCTACGGATATTATTCATGCCATACGCACCGGCCAGATCGATGCACTGGTTGTTAAAAAGGAGGATGGACATGAACTATACACATTAAAGACGGCAGATCAGACTTACCGGGTATTTATTGAAAAAATGAACGAGGGGGCCGTTACGTTGAATCATGACGGAATTATTATGTATTGTAATTCCATGTTCGCTACGATGGTCAACGTTCCGCTTTCAAAGGTAATCGGACTCTCATTTGATACTTTCATCGCTTCGGAATGCCTGAATGTGTACAAGGAAATATTTAAAAAAGGCTGGTCACAGGATGGGAAATTCGAGATTTCTATAAGCAGCAACGACAGCCTGATTCCTTGTCAGCTTTCAGTTACTACGCTTGAATTGGACGAAGGGGTTTCCCTGAGTATCATTATTACAGACCTTTCTTATCAAAAAGAAATTCAGCGTTTACTAAAACTCAATAATGAAAGACTGGAAAGCACGAATGCTGCTTTGGAGATCAGTAACCATGATTTACAGCAATTTGCTTCCGTAGCTTCACATGATTTACAAGAGCCTTTAAGGAAAATCCTTATTTTTTCCGGGTTATTGAAAAGTCGGCATATGCACGAATTGCCGGAAGAAAGTCTCCTTTATCTTGAGAAAATTATCGCTTCATCAGGCCGGATGAAAACCATGATCATTGATATTCTGACTTACTCTGGTTTATCTGTAAATTACAATCACTTTGAACCGGTTGAATTAAATGTTGTTATCAATGAAGTTTTAGAAGATTTTGAAATTCTGATCGCGGAAAAAGGAGCAACTTTTGAAATTGGAAAACTACCTTCCATTGAGGCAAATAAAGGTCAGATCAGGCAGGTTTTTCAGAACCTGATCGGGAACGCATTGAAATTCTCAAAACCCGATAAATTACCCGTTATTACAATCAAATCTGTCGAAGAAAATAATCAGTCAGCCTTTCACGATATTTGCAGAATATCCGTTTCCGATAATGGAATCGGTTTTGATGAGAAGTATGGAGATAAAATATTTTCGCTATTTCAACGATTAAATACCAAAGACAAATACGAAGGATCAGGTATTGGTCTTGCCATTACGAAAAAGATTTTGGACAAACATAACGGAACTATCACTGCCAACAGTACAGAAAATGTAGGTTCTGAATTTATCGTCAGTCTGCCATATAAACAAAAAGCGGATGGAGAAAATGATACGAATAGCTGACCTGCTCCGTATCATTTCTGCTTTTATTCCACAACATTAGTAGTTTCTCCACTTATAAAACCAGCCAGATTATCAGCGACCATTCGCAACAACCTTTTTCTTGCTTCAAATGATGCCCAGGCGATATGTGGCGTGATCATGCAATTCTGTGCTGTCAATAATGGATTGTCGGCTTTTGGTGGTTCTGAGGAAAGCACATCGAGTCCTGCGCCTGCAATCGTCTTGTTGTTTAGTGCATGTGCAAGATCTTCTTCATTGATCAGTGGTCCGCGCCCGGTATTCAGTAAATACGAAGTCGGTTTCATCCACGATAACCTTTCCGCATTGATCAGATTTTTAGTTTCCTCAGTCAGCGGACAGTGCAGACTGATCACATCACTTTGTTTAAAGAGCGTTTCAAGAGAAACCATTTCTATATCCAAATCTTGCGTCTGATCAGGGTTTTTGCGGTATGCAATCACTTTCATTCCGAACGCCAGGGCAATCTTCGCAACTTGTGAACCAATATCTCCCAATCCAACCAGACCGATTGTTTTTTCGGCTAATTCCACCAAAGGCGTTTTCCAGTAGCAGAAGTCGGCAGAGGCCGCCCAGTCGCCGTCTCTGACACTTTGACTATGTAGTTCGATATGGTTTACCAGCGCTAAAAGTAACGCAAAAGTATGCTGTGCGACTGATTTGGGCCCATACGCTTTGACATTCGTTACAGTAATCCCGAGTTTGCGGGTTGAGTCAATGTCGATGTTATTATATCCGGTTGCGCAAACACCAATATATTTCAGCTTGGGTAACTGACCTAAAATAGCGTCGTTTAAAATTACCTTATTAACCAAAATGGCATCGGCATTTATTGCTCTTTCAACAATCTGTTCAGGGGCAGAACGATCGTAAACTGTTACATTTCCCAAAGTTTGAATAGGTGCCCAGTCCTGATCACCTGGATTTAGTGTATAACCGTCGAGGATAACAATGTTCATAGGGTAGCTGATTGGCATGCTGTGTTAGTTAAAAAGACTATAATTTTATTCTGAATTTTGAAATTACATAGGATCTACTTTGAAAATACATAGATTTTATTTTGAAATTACATAAGTATGACTTTGAAATTACATAAAAAATCCCTTCCGGTATGATCAGCACCGAAAGGGATTCTTATATTAATTGAAATAAGTTCTCCTAATTTTTAGGCTCTCCGCCAACCTTGCCTGCGCCCGCTCCCTGCTGCTGCATAGGGTTTTGCGGACGGCGTATTTGTGATTGTTTGAAGATCTGGAAGCGCGTTGGTTTTGCCACACGAGGGAATGAATTGTTTTCAGTGTCGATATCGGCGATCTGATAGTAAGGGTCCAGTGTCCACTGCACTACTTTTTTAGATGTCGAAACGACTTTGTTGATCTGCTGATCGTTAAAGCGCCAGATTTCGGCAGGGAAAGTTACCAGTGAATCTGTTCCGTCTTCAAAGCCCATTTTAACAATTACGGGCATTGGTAAACCACCTTTATTTTTAATTGATAGCGTATAAAAATTGGTATGTTTCTGAACCAGATCTTTTTCCGCAGGAGATAATGAAGCAAGATATTGTTCGTATTTCTGCTTGTCTGCGTCCGTTACTTTGTAGGGATCGTATGAATTGTAAAAATCATTCATGGTTGAGTCCTGCGCAACTACGGTTTTGGACTTATCAGCCGCATCACGGATTTTACTGATCGTTTGTCCTTTCGCCATGGCTTCTTTACGCGCGATTTCCTTTTCAATTTCAGGGTTTTGCGTATCCACACTGAACCAGTTTACACTTACCAAATCCTGGTCAACCGGTTCTACGCCATAGAACCAGCCTTTCCAGAACCAGTCAAGATCCACACCGGAAGCATCTTCCATGGTACGGAAAAAATCTGATGGCGTTGGGCTTTTGAATCTCCAGCGTGTTGCATATTCCTTGAAAGCATGGTCAAATAATTCGCGGCCCATGACGGTTTCACGCAAAATATTCAAAGCCGTTGCAGGTTTCGCATACGCATTTGGCCCAAGACCAATTACGTTTTCGGCTGATGACATGATAGGAGATAATACCGATTTGTCGGAAGACATATAATCCGTGATAAACATCGGCTCGCCACGGCGTGTCGGATAATTAAAATCCCATTCTTTTTCAGCAAGATATTGGCAGAAAGTATTCAAACCTTCGTCCATCCAGGCCCACTGACGTTCGTCAGAGTTCACGATCATCGGGAAAAAGTTGTGGCCAACTTCGTGAATGATTACCCCGATCATACCATATTTTACCTGCTCGCTGTAAGTTCCGTCTGGTTCCGGGCGGCCACCGTTAAAACTGATCATCGGATATTCCATACCGCCGCCAGATGTTGCGTGGCAGGAAATAGCAACCGGATAGGGATATTCAAAAGTACGGTTACCGTAAGATTTCAAAGTATGAGCAACTGCGCGTGTTGAATATTGTTCCCAAAGCGGATTTCCTTCTTTTGGATAAAAGGACATACACCAGATTTTCTTACCGTTTTTGTAAACATCACTTTGCATCGCATCCCAGATAAATTTACGGCTGCTTGAAAATGCGAAATCACGAACGTTGTCTGCTTTGTATAACCAGGTTTTTTTTCCAACGGATTTGTTTTCGCGTTTCTCTGCTTTTTCAGCCTCAGCCTGCGTAACAATAATTACAGGCGTTTTCGAAGTTTCAGCCTGCTTCAAACGTTGTTTCTGTGTAGCGGTCAATACCTGCGCATAGTTTTGGCATTCACCGGAAGCTGCCACGATATGATCAGCGGGTGCGGTGATAGCCACTTTATAATTTCCGAATATTAATGCAAATTCACCTTGTCCCAAAAACTGTTTGTGGTTCCATCCGTTTACATCGTCATAAGGCGCAAGACGAGGGAACCAGTGTGCGATGAAATAATTTGCATTTCCGTCTTTCGGGAAAAACTCATATCCGCTGCGACCATAGTATTCGGTGATATTGTAAGCCCAGTCCACGCCAAAAACAACACTCATGCCTGGTTTTAGGGGCGTTGGCAAATCTATACGCATCATCGTGTTGTTGATGGTATATTTTAGCGGATTTCCTGCCTTGTCTTTTACTTTCGAGATTTCGTAACCGTATTCCGTTTTAGGATCAAGATTAGAACCACGACCGTTATTTAATCCCTGAAGCTGGGTAGTGCTCATCCCTTTTTCATTGATCGTTCCCGTGCGGCTTGTCGCGCCGATACCATCTTTTTTGAAAAGGTTTTGCTCCAGTTGCAGCCAGATGTATTTCAGCTCATCCGGAGAATTATTGTAAAAAGTAATGTTTTCAGAACCGATGATGCGGCGTTTGTCGTCATCCAGTTCTACTTTGATGTCATAGTCCGCACGCATTTGCCAGTACTCTTTTCCTGGTGATCCTGATGCTGTGCGGTAGGTATTTGGTGTCGGAAGTACGGTCCCCAACTGCTCGAAGCGGTCGTTGGCCTTGTAGTTTGGTGAAGTGGGAAACTGCTGGGCATTGATTGCCAGAGATAGCAGCAGTAATAAGGGTAGAAACAGGTTTTTCATAAATAATTGGAGTGTTATTGATTGCGCGATTAATTTACGGATAATCCTAAGATTTCTCTAAAAAGCTGATTATTAATGATCAGCGATATTGCCATACCAACAATAATTCCCGAGATAATATCATTCCATCTGAGTTTGGATAACCGGAGTAATTCTATGGCTACAAAAGCGATAGCTAAAATTACAAATACGATAATGAGCTGTCCTAATTCAAGCCCGACATTGAAACCTAAAAGCGGCTCAAAGATATCGGCTTCCTTACCAAGCAGCGTGCGGAGATAATTAGAAAATCCCAGACCATGAATAAGTCCGAAAATCAACGCGATGGGATAACGTGAACTGTACGTTTTTTCTCTTACATAAGAGCTTTTCGGGTTTTTGTGAAAGAAGTTTAGGATAGCCGTAAAAAGTATCGTCACCGGAATCAACAATTCGATTACATCGGGGTTGATCGAAATCATACCCATAGTCGATAAGGCCAGCGTGATGGAATGCCCGATCGTAAAAGCTGTAACAAGAATGATCACTTTCTTCCAGTCAATCAGCGTGTAAATGGCACAAAGCGCAACGATGAACAGGATATGGTCGTAACCATTGGAATCTGTAATATGATCGAAACCCAATTGCAGGTAAGCTTGAAATTCGGACATGAAAAGGAATTTATTTGATGGGTTAGGTGAGAAGGAATGTAGCCATTCGCTTACTTGTTAAAACAAAGTTCCGAAGTTATTTCATTCGGCAGAGGAAAACAAGTTTGAAAGAAATTGGGAGTTGCCGGTTTCATCAAACAACAAAAAAAACCGGAAGCAAACGCCTCCGGTTTTTTCAAATTCTGACACCAATTATATAAGATTATTAATATCTACCATAGATCGATATTTCCAGTAACAGTCCCACTATTGTGATACATTTCAAAATAAGAGTCCATTACTAGTTTGCCATAGACGTTGGTTGGCATTGAGGGAACATTTAAAAAATGATATCTAATAATTCCATGACCTTTGGAGTATAAATCATTATTTGGGTGTTGTGGTGCTTCCCATCGTGATGTAGGACTATTCAAACTTGTACCATATAGAATATTACCATCCAGTTCAATGTTAAAAAACCTAAAGAATCCGCTATAATCATCTATATATTCCCATTGTCCAATTGTAGAATTGTACTTTTGAAATTCCATGGAATAGTATATCTGATATCCGTATTCTCCAAACGGATAATACCAATCTGAACAATTTATATAAATTTCCTTTTTAAATGTTTGGTTATTATAAACGCTGTTCGTAGAAAATGCTAAATATCTATCTCCGGGACGGAAAGTTATTCCACCATTAGTTCTTAATGAACTCTTTCTATCAAGAAGGTCAATCCCATTGGTCATGTGATAAGTAGTCAAGGATTTTGATTTTGCCTCGACCAAGGGATTATTAGATTTGGAAAGGATATCCTTTATTTCTGTTAATTTGTTCTCTGGAATGATGTACAAATCTCCGCGATAGAACCATGCAATATTTTTGTCTAATTGAAATTCCATTTCATTGTTTAACAAGGCAGAAAAAGCTCTTGGAAGAAGAATTTTCTTGCCGTTTTCAATTAAAATCGAATCATTACTCGCCTTATAGAAAGCTTTACTTTTAAGTTGCGACGAAAAATTTATTGTTTGCTCTAAATTCAAATTATTTACAGAATCTAACAAATTTTTAAATCCCTGTAAAGAGTTAACTTTAAACCTGTCATTTTCAATTAGTGATCCACTGTTTACTTCCTGACGAATGTCATTTTCTTTACAACCAAGAAGAAATAAAAATACAATCGCGAAAAAACTAGAATATAAATTTCTCATAATCAAGATCAAAGTTATTATGTTTTTAAATATTGATGGTTAATTTACGTTGCTGAGAGGGTCACTTTCAGCAACGTAAATGAATCAGTATTTTTTTATTTCCTTTTAATACTCTGCGTTCTGTGGATCAAAGTTTGTCCATGAAGTTGTCCAGTCCGTAGTTCCAAATGCGCCTACGTATGTATTTGCTTCAAATCCTGTTGGAAGAGTAGCTCCTGCGGTTAATAGTGGTGAAGATGCCAAAGGTAAAACCTTTAATCCTGCACCAAGCGTATTATACGCTGGATCAAGTAATAAGGTAGAAACAACAGCACCAAATACATTTTTACGACTTGCAGACTTAAGTAAGGTAGTATCCCCGGCAGCAATTGCATTTGTCATACCAGAAAGATATAATCCTTGATAATCCGATTTTCCGGTAGTGAAGTTTGCCTGAGAGGCAGTCTGTTCAAGTTCAAGTCCACCTTTGTAGCCACCTACAACTACTGAATTGTAGATGCTAACTGCCGAATTACGACGAATTCTAAATGCTGAACGGTATTTTCCATTAACTGTACCTGGTGCAATGAAAATACTCATGTTGCTAAATTTAGCATTCGTTTGAGGAGTTGCATCCGAACCGTTAGAGTCATTGTCAGATTCAAACCCGTTTGAATCTGAGCAAGAGCACTGATCTGCAACAGATGGGTCACGAAGTGCTAAACCAAACTGCACTCTTCCGCTATATCCCCAGTCAGTATCAAAATCATCATCCAAAGTTCTGTAAGAGATAAGGTGTTTTGCATTAACTGTTCCACCGAACCACTCGTAAGCATCATCTCCACTGTATGAAACCTGAACATAGTCAATTGTAGTACCTGAACCCACACCACCGAAAGTAAGACCGTTGATTTCTTTGTCTGTTTCAAATGCGATTCCGGCAAATTCAATTCGTACATATTTCAAGGTACCAGAATTATCAGCGGCATCTGTTCCTCCAAAAGTTGAAACGTTTTCCCCTTCGATTGTTGCAGGAGTTTTGTTTACAGGAGCTTTACCAAGAAGAACAACACCACCCCAGTCACCGTAGTTACGAGCACCTTTTGCCGCACTTGAAGTGAATATAATAGGTTTCGCAGCAGTTCCCTCTGCCATTATTTTTGCGCCTGGTTTGATGATAAGAGAACCTTTTGTCAACTTGTCGCCTTTAATGATAGTACCTGGTTCAATAGTCAATGTTGCATTGTTATCAACATAGACGAAACCTTCAAGAATGTACTTATTGGCAGCTTTCCAAGTTGTTGCAGTCGTAATTGTTCCTTTAACCGTAATTGTTTCCCCAACAGGTGGTGTTACGATCGTCGGATCTTCTCCATCATCGTCTGTCTTACAAGATTGAATAAAGACCGTAGAAGATGTTACCAGCATTGCAAGTAACCAAGTTGCTAATTTTCTCATGTAAAGAATTGATTTGTTTTAATTGATTATTATTGGTGAATTAGAAGGTATACCGAAGACCAACCATCGAATAGGATCCTCTGCGGTATTTTTGGTAAGATCCGTCCTCAGAAGTAATTTTATTATCACGGTTGGTATCTTGAACTAGGCGGAACGGTTGGTTTAACAAATCCTGTACACTGGCTTTCAGTTCCAAGTGTTTACCAATTGCCTTAATTATATTTAGATCGATAACATTGCGGGGCATTTCAAAAATATTCGCGCTAACTTGATTGTCTCCAATGATATAAATTCTTTTTCCAATGATGTTGTAAAGTGCATTTATCTGGAAACCATGAGCATCATCATTATAGAAAAGACCTGTATTAATCAAATAAGGAGACTGGCCTTGTAAATATCTGTCTGAGCTCCCAGTAGTAACGTTCGTTTTAACATCACTTGTAATTAAAGAAGCATTCAGTGTTACCAACATTTTACTCAGGAAATTTGCATTCTCCGGGCTTGATAATGCTTTTCTCACTTCAAGTTCTACACCACGGGCATAGGCTGTTTTTGCGTTTTGAACGGTGAAAGCAACCGTACTACCATTATAAAAAATAGCAGCTTCAATAGGATCTTTGAAAGTTTTATTGAAGAAGGAAAGCGTTATCAGCTCACTTTTACTAGGATAGAATTCGAAACGGACATCATAGTTTTGAATGGTGGCGTTAACAAGATCTGGATTTCCTTTTCTTGACACATCAAAGTTAAAATCGTAATAAGTACTTGGCGATAATTCTCTGAATTCAGGTCTGTTGACAGTAGTACTGTAAGCAGCTCTGATTGCATACATTTCGTTGAACTTATAGGTAAGATTTAATGAAGGCAGCGGAGTAAACACAGGGCGATCGACATTAACCTCGATCCCTCCACCTCTTTCAAAGCCTTGTAATTGCTGACGGTTATACTCGCCTCTGAAACCGATGGTTGCATTTAAGTGCTCTGTCAATGGCCAGTAAACTGATGCATATCCGGCAGCTAACAAGTTTTGTGCAGTATATTTATCGTCAAAGTTAGTTCCTTCCGAATAATACACCTTATCTGTCGCAAGATTTGAATTTTGGAAAAACTGCTCAGGTGCTAAGGTTAATATTTCGCTCCCAACACGGTTTGGGTTAACAATACCGAACCATCTTGCAGAATATTTGCGGTCTTTGTACTCAACATATGTACCAGCGTTTAGCTTTGGTTGCATTTCTGAATTTTCCTTTTTTGCACCAAGCAGGTGTTCAACAGTAACTGTTCCAGTTCCTACTATTTCACCTAATCGTGAGTAAAAGCGCGCTGCCTGCTGCAGAGTCGGGCTTTCAAACTGCTGTAAGTTCATTGTGAATGGATTGTTCGTTCCTGTTTCACGCGTTGAAGTGAATCTACGGAAATCAGGTTCATTTCTATAAGTATAACCAGCACCTCCAATCCATTTCAATTTAGTCTTCTCGCTAAGTTCGTGTGTACCACTTAGCTGTCCTGAATAGATACTTCTGGCCTCATACCTAAATGCGCCATTGTTGAAATCAATATTATTTTCAAGGTCGCCACCGCCACGAAGTACAGTTTCTTTATTCCCCATTTGATTAAACAAATTGCGGAATTCAATTTTATTTTTAGGGTTAAGAATAAATGCCCAGTTTGACATTATTCCTAAACGTGCATTTTCCTGGAAAAGCTGATCATTTAAAATTGCGGTTTTCTCGCCACGGAAGTTGAAACGGTTTTGAGAAACCTCAGTATTAACTCTTGTGAGCGAATAATTTATGTAAGAAGTATTGGTAACCTCCGTGTTTTTTACAAAAAACCTTCTGCTAAAATTAACTCCACCTCTCCAATCCGGAGTAACAGATGACATGTTTTTCGGAGCATAATAATCAGGTAATTGCTTGAATCTATCAATTATGGCGTCATTGCTTGCATTTAAAATTACACCACGCCTATTTGGGAAATTGCCCGGAAGGGTTCTAGTTCCATTCTCAATTCCAAGAAATTCCAAGGGACCTCCCTGATGGCTCGTTGCAGAGCTAAACGTTGTTCCTGCACGGTAACCTACTGAAAAATTTACTCCAAAACTATTTCCATCAGGAACCGTTTTTGTGTAAATTTTTATTGCCCCGCCACTAACGTCGCCAGGTAAATCTGCGGATGCAGATTTAAACACCAACATCCGGTCAATTGCCGAAGCCGGAATCAAATCGAAAGAAAAGGATTTTGTATCAACCTCCGTGGACGGTGTGATAATATCATTTAGCAATACAGTATTGTAACGTTCATTTAGTCCACGAACTACAATAAAACGGTCATCAAAGATTGAAATGCCCGGAACTCTGCGAATCACTGCCGAAGCATCCCTGTCCTGAGTCCTTTGAATCTGCTGTGCAGAAATACCAACAGCAATTTGCTGAACTTGTTTCAATTCTGTAATCACTGAAACTTCCGTATTCGTATTACGCTGACCTTTAACAACAACTTCTTGTAACGTTTTGTTGTCCTCATCTAACGAAGTACTTATTAAAGTTGACTTATCAGCTTCAACTCGTACGTTATCAATTTCTTTTGTAGCGTATGATACGTAACTGATCTGTATTTTATAAGATCCGGAAGGAACTTTTAAAATATCGAAATTTCCTTCAACGTCTGTAACAGAACCAATTGAAGATTGTGTGCCTAAAATCTGAACGGTTGCTCCAATGATAGCCTCCCCGGATTTTGCATCCTTTACTTGGCCTTTGATAGTTCCTGTCTGACAGAATGCCAGAGTTGTGATAAAAAGAAGAGAGAGAGTAAAAAAGTACTTTGTTTTCATCTTGTGTCAGTTGTTTTCGACAGCAAAAGTACCCTCCCAATATTACCTCAATGTTAACTCAATATTATGGCTTGGTTATTTAAGGTTTGCAATTATCACTGTAAATCAATTCTTTACAGAATTTGTGGCATTTGTTCGACAAGAATATGTCTTTACAAAGAGATAGAGGCATTTTTGCCTTTTCGGTAGGTTATTCTATAAAGCCGTTACCACTGCTGGTTTTGAACTTTTCCAAGTCGTAAACATATCCGTTGACTACTGCGTACTTCACAATATTACCGTTTTTTAAGAGGAAAGTGCCTGAGCTTCCAAGTTCCGGCGAGGATACGGATGGCAATTTTCCTCTTTTTAGGAAGTGAAATGGTGACTCATATAAAGACGAAAGCGGTAGTTTTCCGGAGTCAGTTGAGGCTAGTTTTATATAAAGATATCCTTGTCTGAACAATTCTTTCGGGTTCAATTTTTGTAGTTCCTGAATGCTGTTTATTGCAGATGGGTAAACTTTTCCCGCAGCGAGTGTTAGTCCTGATGCATTAATTTCCTGAGTACCAAAAACCGTCGAAAGATCTCCGTAATCTTCAACTCTGGCAGCATAATAAAATCTGCTGGCATTCGCGTAATTCACTTCATTACGATTTATTCCAAGATCCGAAAGGTATGTATAATCGCCTTTCGTTATTGTTGCGCCGCGCACGATCAGATCGAAAAGCGACCTTCCGTTCTCAGGGATGTTCTCGTAATTTCCTTTGTCTTCCTTGTCGTAACTACGATCTGCAATGGCCTCGAATGCAGTGAGTAGTGACATGAAATTTAGTTTTCTGATATACTGTTTTTCAGGATCTCCGGCATACCCACCCGATTCAATGAGGATTAATGTCGTACCCCATTTTTGAAAATTATCCCCAAAACCTCGCGGTTCGTGATCATCTGCGTATCTGCCGACCTGCCCGGGAATAAATTGCTGCAGATCGCGGTTCATTTTAACAATCAACTGCATTGACTTTTCCCTGACAGTATTTATTGATCTTGGATAATCGTAAGCCGTGGCAAGAAAGGAGATGGTCGCTTTTTTCTCAGACCGTCCAGCCGAATATCTTGGACCCTGGTCATGCAGGTTGAAGCCAAATTCCGGTTTGATTTTGCTTTGCAGATCTTTTAAAATTTTGGATTCAGGTGCCTGAAGAAACATGGCATCTCTGTTCAAATCAAATCCCTGCGCATTTCTCCGCTGGTATTTTTCCGCGCCATCGGGATTCAGCATCGGTACAAAATAGATGGTCGTGCTGTCCAGTATTGTTTTTCTTAATTTATCAAAACCGTCACCTTTTCCTTCCAGAAAGTTGAAAATATCGAAAGTAGCCATGGTCGCTGTCGGTTCGTCGCCGTGCATCTGCGACCAGGCCATAATCGTGTGTGGTCCTTTCCCAACCTTAATCATGGAAATACTTCGTCCTTCAAAAGATTCGCCTACTTTGGAAATTTCGTAAATATTGTTCGTACGTCTTTTCGAGATTAGTGGCTGAATGTCTTTATGCTTGAAACGCCGGTTTTTTATTGTTGTTTCTTTATATTTTTCGTGAGATTTCATCAACCTTTCAGCCAGATCACGGGACTGGGAAAAGGATAATTGTATTTGACAAAAGAGAACAAGGAGGGTGAGTAAATATTTCATAGTCTTGTTTGTTTCACGGAAAGTAAAAAAGCGGACTCCGCGCAGGTAAAACGCGAAGACCGCTAAGTTTTTTAACGAATAAAACTTCTTAATCTTTGCTTTTGTCCTATTTTTCTTTCTGTGAAATCTTGACAAAAAGAAAGTCATTCAACAATGCCATTGAAAAAAGCGGCATTTTCAGCCACTAAATCATATATAAATCCATTTACGACCGCATATTTCACTTCACCGTTTTTAGTCAGCGTAAAAGTTGCAATGTCTTCAAAAGTCGGGGCTGCTGCCGGCTCGGCTTTGTTTCTTAATATATGTAAAGGGAGTTGGGTGCCCGAAACTCCTGATAAGGTGAAGTCAGGTTTCATCTTGATAAAAGTATAACCTTCTTTCAGTAATGACCACGGGTCAATCTTATCCAGGTCATGGATATTATCATACTCAACTGAAAGTACTTTTCCTTTTTCCAAAGTATATCCGGTGGCATCAAATTCTTCGCTTCCAAAAAAGATCGAAAGATCTCCATAATCTTCAATCTTGCTTTGATAGAAAAATTTTGTAGCGTTCTCGTAATTTATCTCGGTTCGATCAATACCAAAGTCGGCCTGAAAATTTTTTCCGTCCTGTAATATTGTTGCATTTTTTATCAGAAGGTCGAATATATAACGACTATTTTCAGGTAAAGCATGATAGTCTTCCCGCCCTTCATTTACGTAGGAATTTTCCGCAATCGAATAAAGTCCTGACAAGGTCGCCATGAAATTCAGTTTCCTTATATACTGTTTTTCAGGATCACCAACATATCCACCCGATTCGATCAGGATGAGTGATGTTCCCCATTTCTGAATATTGTCACCAAAGGCGCGCGGTTCGTGATCTTCATTCCATTTTCCGACCTGGTTTGGGATATGGTTCTGCAACATCCGGTTCATTCCGGTAATAACCTGTATTGATTTTTCGCGGACAGGATTTACATTTTTCTCATGGTCATAAGCTGTGGCCAAAAAGGAAATTGTTGCGAGCTTTGAGGTATTTCCAACCGAATAACGCGGATTTTTATCATGCAGATTAAATCCGAATTCAGGTTGAAGCGTTTGTTGTAATTCCTTTAAAATCCTCGATTCGGGAGCTTGCAGGTGCAAAGCATCGCGGTTGATATCAATATTCTGAGCATTTCTTCTTTGATAACGTTCCGCTCCATCCGGATTTAACATCGGGACAAAATAAAGTGACGTCTCCGACAAAATTAAATGACGCGCCTCGTCAAATCCATCATTTTTTCCATCTAAAAAGTTTAAAATATCAAATATCGCCATGGTCGCGGTCGGCTCATCACCGTGCATCTGGCTCCACAGCAATATTTTTCTCGGACCGGTTCCTGTTTTGACGCAGTGAATCGGACGTGCCTCAAAAGACTCTCCAGCCTGTTTTATTTCATAAGCCGGATTGCCTTTCCTTTTTTCAATTAAATGAATGACTGACTCCTGTTTGAAGCGCCTGTTCTGCAATGATGTCTCGCGAAAAAGCGGATAAGAAGTGTATAGATTATTTTCGAAAGCAGTTTTCAAATTCATGAATTTGTATAAGCCAAATCTGTAAAATAAATGTAATCAGGCAGTTGTTGAGATATTAAACATAATGTTGGTAAAATTAAACACAATCTTTAAAACAGCTTATACAATTTCTTTACGTTTAATGCAGAATTTTTGCAAAAATTGTTCCATTCTGTGACAAACTTTACATATCTTTGCAGCATGTTAAGAGCTGAAACATATCATCATTTTCATCAAAACCATTTGGTTTCCGGGCGTCTTGGGTGATGTGTTTTTGCAAGTAGTGTTGTAATAAGGTTGAATACATAGTATCCCAGAAGCCCGATTCCTCAAACGAATCGGGCTTCATTTTTTTCTGAGATTTTGAATTTCAGTTTGTTACTGAAGTTTTATATATAATTGTCCCTGCAAAACCTTAATCCGAAACGAATGAAAACCGTAATTATCAAATACAATGCCGGAAATGTGCAGTCAGTGATGTATGCCCTTGACCGGATTGGTGTTGATTATTTGTACACAGATGATGAGGCAGCGATACGTTCTGCGGATAAAGTGATTTTTCCGGGGGTAGGGGAGGCAAGCACAGCGATGAGTTATCTGAGGGAAAAAGGTCTTGATAAAATTATTCCAACCTTAACGCAGCCTGTTCTCGGAACCTGTGTAGGTATGCAGCTGATGTGCCGTTTTTCAGAGGAAAATAATACAACCTGCATGGGGATTTTTGATGTGGATGTAAAAAGATTTCCGCCAACGCCTGGTATGAAAGTTCCGCACATGGGCTGGAACAACATCACCAATTATAAATCAGCGCTCACAGAAAATCTGATCGACGACGCATTCGTATATTTTGTACATAGCTATGCTGCACCGGTTTGTGATTATACCGTAGCGACCTGCGATTATATAAATCCGTTTAGCGCGATGTTGCATAAAGATAACTTCTACGCCGCCCAATTTCACTGCGAAATCAGCGGCGACGTCGGACAAAAAATATTAGAAAATTTCCTGAAACTTTAACCAACCAGGCCTGAAAGGCCGACATATCTCAGCACAGGCCACCGGCCTGTGAACCGGGATATCGGCACGATTCGCGATATCATTACGACGATAAAATATGATCCAGATAATACCAGCCATAGACATGATCGACGGAAAGTGTGTCCGTCTGACGCAAGGAGATTACGGCAAAAAAACGATATACAACGAAAATCCGCTTGAAGTTGCATTGGAATTTCAGGATTCAGGTTTGACAAGATTACACCTCGTGGACCTGGACGGAGCAAAAGCTAAAAAAGTCATCAACTGGAAAGTTCTTGAAAAGATCGCCACGCAAACATCTTTGCATATCGATTTCGGTGGTGGTGTTCAGTCCGAGGAAGATATCCGGGTTGTTTTTGAAAGCGGCGCTAAACAGGTAACAGGCGGAAGTGTAGCCGTGAAACAGCCGGATTTATTCAAAAGCTGGCTGGATAGTTATGGCGGAGAAAAAATCATCCTCGGCGCGGATGCCAAAAACGAGAAAGTGGCAGTAAGCGGCTGGGAAGAAGGGACAGAACTTTGGGTTTATGATTTTGTCGAGGAATATGTTGAAAAAGGTGTAAAATATACCATCAGCACCGACGTCGCGAAAGACGGGCTTTTAGAAGGCCCTTCTTTCGATTTATATAAAAACTTACAGGATAAATGTCCTGACCTGAAAATTATCGCGAGTGGCGGTATCAGTGGTTTGGAAGATGTTGAAAGGTTAGCTGAAATGAATATATATGGTGTGATCATAGGGAAAGCAATCTATGAAAACCGTATAAGTCTAATCGATTTACAACGATTTTTAGCTTAGAGATATGTTGACAAAAAGAATAATTCCCTGTCTGGATGTAAAAGACGGACGTACGGTCAAAGGTGTAAATTTCGTCAATCTGCGTGATGCCGGAGACGCGGTGGAGCTTGGGGCACTTTATGCCGCACAGGGCGCCGACGAACTGGTTTATCTGGATATCGCCGCGACTGTTGAAGGTCGTTCTACTTTTATCGATCTGGTTCGGCGGGTGGCGCATACCATTAATATTCCTTTTACGGTTGGTGGTGGAATTTCTTCTATTGCGGATGTATCGGCTTTGCTGCATGCAGGCGCCGATAAGGTTTCTATTAATTCTTCTGCCGTTCGTAATCCGGACCTGATCAATGAGCTTGCTTTGGAATTCGGAAGCCAGTGTATCGTGGTCGCCATTGATACCCGTTACGTTGAAACCATTGAAGGTGTTTTTGAGCATATTGTGCATACCCACGGAGGCAGAAAACCTACCGAACTCCGCACAATTTCCTGGGCAAAAGAAGTGGAAGACCGTGGAGCAGGCGAACTTTTACTGACTTCTATGGACACGGACGGTACTAAAAATGGCTTTGCGCTGGAACTTACCTCGTTAATTTCATCTAACGCAAACATCCCCGTAATTGCCTCGGGAGGTGCCGGAAACATGGAACATTTTTACGATGTTTTTACAGAAGGTAAAGCAGATGCCGGCCTTGCTGCAAGTATTTTTCACTTCCGGGAAATAGATATTCCTGATTTGAAGCAATATTTACAAAATAAAGCGCTTCCAATGCGTTTGACCAGATAAATTCATTGCTGTTGATAACAGCCAAAATTTCATAAAAAAGTATAAATGACGCACGAACTTTCAATCATAGATTTTACCAAATCAGCCGACGGACTTGTGCCGGCTGTTGTTCAGGATATCAATACGTCTGTTGTCTTAATGCTTGGGTATATGAACCGTGAAGCGTTTGAAAAAACACAGGCAGAAGGCAAGGTTACCTTTTTCAGCAGAAGCAAACAGCGTCTCTGGACGAAGGGAGAAACTTCTGATAATTTTCTGTTTGTTAAGGAAATATTAGCTGACTGTGACGGAGATACGATTCTGATTAAGGCTGAACCGGCGGGGCCAACTTGCCACACTGGGGACGATACCTGTTTTGGGGAAAAAAATAACCGCAATACACGGATCGGGGAAGCGGCGTTTTTAAATTATCTGCAAAAGGATATTATCCGTGACAGAAAATTAAATCCGGCAGATGAGTCTTACACCAGCAGCCTTTTTAAGAGAGGTATCAATAAAATCGCTCAAAAGGTAGGGGAAGAAGCCGTTGAAGTTGTTATTGAGGCAAAAGACAACGACGACGACCTGTTCAAAGGTGAGGTGAGTGACTTGCTTTTTCATCTTCTGGTGCTTTTGGAGCAGAAAAACATTGACTTAGATGAGGTAATTAGCGTACTTCGTAGCCGTCACTCATAAAAACCAAAGCCATATGAATTTATTAATACGCCTTCTAGTCAGTACTTTGGCCATTGTGGTCGCTTCCAAGCTTGTTCCGGGCGTCTTCGTAGAAAGCTGGACAACGGCCGCAATTGTTGCTATTGTTTTAGGAATTCTTAACACCTTTTTAAAACCAGTGCTTCAGATACTGGCCCTGCCGATTACGATTCTGACACTGGGGATCTTCTATTTTGTTATCAATGTATTTATAATTTATCTGGCGACGTATCTGGTTGATGGCTTTGCTATAAGCGGATTTATCTCTGCGCTGATCTTTGGTTTCGTTGTTTCGGTAGTTTCTGCAATCCTTGGTATGTTTTTGGATTAGACTTTTGTTTGAAAAACTAATTCTAAATCAATTATATGAATTGCAAACTACACGCCTATGTTTAACCAACTAGAAGAAATAAAAGATACGCTGTTTAAGTATTTTGAGACACGTATCGATCTGTTTAAGATAGAGACAAGAGACAAAATAGAACGCACGGTCGTAAGTGCAATCTATGGTGTTGTTCTGTTGAGTGTTGCTTTGATCATTCTGATTCTGCTCATTATATTGTTAGGCACATTCCTGAATAAATGGCTGAACAGCGATTATCTTGGATATCTGATACTGTTAGGTGTTTTTGTGTTGAAGTTAATTTTGGCGATTTCTTTCAAAGAGCAGCTGATCGGGTTTATTCGTAATATAATCACTCGTTTTGTTCAGGTGAAAGAAGATGAACTGACAGAGAAAGTACTTGGGAAATAGGCTTTTCTGACGAATTTGCTATTTTTGGTTCACAATGGTTACTTCTGAATAATACTTTAATATAGGGTCATGATATGAGTAGTTCACCGATAGATTCATCCGTAAAATTAACGAAACCGTTCTCGTCGAATACTGACGCAGAAAAAGAGGATTTGCTCCGGGAAGCAGATCTTTACAGAGACAAACTCGAAGTGCAGTGGGACGATCTGAAGAAAGATGCAACAGATTACGGTAAGCAGGCGTTGATCATAGGCGGAGTGGTCGTAAGCACTTATTTAGTGCTTGAGGCGGTGCTTCCAAAAGCACAAAAGAAAGAAAAAATATATCTTGAGCCTGAAAATACGGTAATTCGACGTTCGGTTCCTGAAAAGAAGAGTAAATTTGCGATAGGTGCAGTCGTACAAAGCTTAGTATGGACATTGGCAGCAGGATGGGCGCGCCAAAAGCTAAAGAATTTTATTGCAGATGACCTTGAATCGGATGAAGAAAATATCAAATCATAAAATAGCAGAACTCCTTACAGCCAGAAAAGAAGAAAAAAGGAAATCTTTTGCAGTTCTCCTGGATCCTGATAAAGTGGATTTTGACACTTTTCAAAGTTTCCTTGAGCAGGCTGTCGAAAACGAAGTTGACTTTTTTTTCGTAGGTGGCAGTCTTATTACAAATTATGCCATTGATAAGCTGATCTCAGCTATTCAACAATATACCAATATCCCGACAATTTTATTTCCTGGTAATAGCCTTCATGTTGAGCATACTGCTGATGCGGTGTTATTATTATCTCTGATTTCAGGAAGAAATCCGGATTTTCTTATAGGACAACACGTCATCGCTGCTCCTATGTTAAGAAAAAGTGGGATTGAAATTTTACCAACAGGTTATATGCTGATTGAAAGTGGTAAACTGACCACGGTATCCTATATCAGTAACACGACGCCGATTCCACATGATAAAGCTTCCATTGCTGCTTGTACAGCCATGGCCGGAGAAATGTTAGGGTTGCGGAACATTTTTCTGGACGCCGGCAGTGGCGCACAAGTCCCGGTTTCTCCTGAAATGATTGCAGCCGTTCGTGCTGCCGTAGATACGCCCATAATTGTAGGCGGTGGAATTGATTCAAGTGAAAAAGCATTGCTTGCGATGCAGGCCGGTGCAGATGTCATCGTGGTAGGTAATGGAATAGAACAAAATCAGAATCTGCTTCCTGAGGTTGCGGCGTCTGTAAAAATGTTCAACCTGCAATTAGAGAAGGTTTACTAGACTTAGAAGATAATATATTGTACTAAAGAAAGGGGTTTCATTATTTTCTAAGGAAATTTTAAGTTCTTGGAAAAATACAATCCAAAACGTTGGGATAATTGAAACTAATCATGCTATCTTTGTATCGAACCTTAATTACACCCAAGAAATGAAAAAATTCGTAGCATTTGCATTTGTTGCCGGAATGGTAGCATTCGCGTCTTGTACTAGCAAGCCAAAAGAAGAAGCAGCTGACTCTACTGCTGTAACTGTTGAAACTCCTATGGTTGATACTGTAGCTGTTGATTCTGTTGCAACAGATTCTATGTCAACTGATTCAGTGAAATAATTCATTGAGCTTTTGCTGAAATTACTGAAAAGCCTTATTTATAAGGCTTTTCTTTTTTTATTTAGGGTATGGAAAAAAATATATCCCTGGCTGACTACGTTCCTCAGCTTGCATACGCATATTGCGACCATCTTCACAAAACGTATAAATTCGATTTTTTCTTGTCACGCCCTCGAAATACACGTCTGGGCGATTTTACTATAAAACCAGGTTTTGTGCCGAGAATTACGGTTAACAGAAATTTGAATCCTTATAATTTCCTGATCACTTACTTGCATGAAGTTGCACACCACATCGTTTATACCGAAACAAAAAACCGGTTAAGGAAGCGTGTCGCGCCTCATGGCATTGAATGGAAAACAGCCTTTGCAAAATTATTAATTCCGGTAATGAATGAGCAGATTTTCCCTGCTGACATTCTTGAACCCCTTTTGAATTATGCGCAAAACCCGAAAGCTTCCACAAGCGCAGATCATGTTCTTTACAATTCCATTAAAAAATACGACGACAATGCGGTGACTGCTAATAAAGTTGCGCTGGTCCATCTTATGGAGGGTAGCAATTTCGTTTTTCATAACAGGCAGTTTGTCAGAGGTTCGTTGCGACGCACCCGCGTACTTTGTACTGATAAAGTGTCCCAACGGCGTTATACAATTCCAGCTCATGCCCTCGTCGAAGCGTGCTAAATATCTAAGATTTTTTTCTTATCCGGCATTTTCTTGCTGGATTTTCCTGCTGTTATCAAGTCATGCTTTCGGCCAGGTCTCCTCTGTTTTGTCAACAGGTAACTGGTATAAAATTGCGGTTACAGAAAGTGGTATTTATAAGTTAGACGCTGCTTTTCTGAAAAAAATAGGGCTTGATATCACCACGATTGCACCTGATCAGATCAAAATATATGGAAATGGAGGTAAAATGTTGCCTCAAAATAATGGTTCAAAACGACCAGTCGATTTGGTGCAGAACGCTATCCTGGTTAAAGGAGAAGAAGATGGAAAATTTGATGCTTCCGATGTAATTTATTTTTACGGAGAGAGCCCACATCAGATTTATTACGATTCTTTAAAATCGCGATATGTTCATCAGGTCAATATTTATTCTGACAGTAGTTATTATTTTCTCACAGTCAGTGCGGGGAAAGGTTTACGGGTATCAGATAAACAAAGCGTCGTATCTCTTTCTGAAACCAGTCTTAACCAGTATGATGATTATTGGTTTCATGAAAAGGAAACAGTCAATTTGTTGAGGTCCGGCCGGGAGTGGTGGGGAGAATATATCGGTAATGCTTCCACCTTTACGATCCAGGCAATTATTCCGGATGTTGTTCCTTCTTCCAATATCAACCTTTCGACTTCCGCAATCGGATCGGCGCAGGTTCCTACAAAGTTTATCTGGCAATTGAATGGTGAGTCGGCTGGTGAAAGTTATGTCGGGGTGGTTGGAGCCGGACAATATGATCTTAAAGCCCAGAAATCGGATAAGGTTTTTATTGTGAAAGCGGCAGATAGTCCGGGAGCGAACTTTACAGTCGGGGTAAATTATGACAAGAGCGGACAAAGCTCAGCGCAGGCTTACCTGAATTATTTTGGCCTGCAAACCCAGAGAATTTTGAAAGCTTATGAAAACCAGCAAATTTACCGGTTTCGGCCTGGATCAAAGGATATCGTAACCTATCAGCTTAATCGTGTTTCTTCGGACTGGCTCTGGTGGAATATTTCAGATGCCAGCCAGATTACTTCTGCAATTTTACAAAATACAGCGAGCTCGGTCACCTTCACTGAAATGGATGGCAAGACTGAACGAAAATACATTGGATTTACTTTTCAGAACGCACGAATACCACTTTTTGTTCAGAAGATCCAGAACCAAAACCTGCGCAGAAATGCCGTTCCCGATTTTTTGATTATAACCGCAAGAATGTTTGAGCCAGAGGCAAAGAGACTTGCGGCTTTTCGGGAAGATAATGACAATCTCCAGACGTTGGTTGTAACAACAGATCAGATTTATAATGAATTTTCAGGCGGGAAAACGGATGTTTCGGCAGTTCGTGATTATGTTCGTTTTTTATTCAAAAACGAACCGGGAAGGTTAAAATATTTGCTTTTGTTTGGCGATGCCACGTATGACTTTAAAAACCTGCTCGAAAATCAAAGTTTAAGTCAAAGGAATAACTGGCTTCCGGTATATGAAAGTCGTGAATCTCTGAATCCGGTCTATACCTATTCATCGGACGATTACTTTGGCTTTTTAAAAGAGGAAGAAGGTGAATGGGTTGAAAATGATATCGGGGATTATGCAGTGGAAATTGGGATTGGAAGGCTTCCTGTCAAATCAGTTTCAGACGCGACCATTATCGTTGATAAATTAATTCACTATGCATCGTCACCCAAATCCCGTGGCCGCTGGCAGAATACGATCAGTTTTGTTGCAGATGATGGCGATGATCTGATTCACCAGCAGGATGCGGATGAGCTTGCGCAAATTACCCAATCAGATTTTTTATCAAGCCGGATTTTTCTTGATGCCTATCCGCAGACCACAACAAGTTTAGGGCAAAAGGTACCTGCCGTAAATGCTGCAATAAAAAAAAATATCAATGATGGAACGCTTATCCTTAACTACACGGGGCACGGAGGAATCAGCGGTTGGGCTGAGGAACAAGTATTAACGCTTGCGGAAATGCAAACGGCAAGAGGTTATAATAATATGCCCTTGTTGATTACGGCAACCTGTGATTTCGGCCGTTACGATGATCCCGGGATTATTTCAGGTGCAGAATTAATGGTACTGAGCCCGCGAGGTGCAGCCATTGGTGCGGTGAGTACCACACGTCCGGTTTATTCAAGCACAAATTTCACAATCAATAAAGCTTTTCATGAAGCATTGATAGGACTGGGGCCAGACGCAAAACTGGGCGATATTTTTCGCCTGACTAAAAATAATGGTTTAGCCGGAAGCCTGAACCGGAATTTTACTTTGCTCGCAGATCCTTCCATGCGTCTCGCAAGAGCTGAAAAGAAAATTCGGTGGGTTACTAAACCCGATATTTTACGTGCCATGGAAAAGGTGGCGTTACAAGGTGAAGTAGTTTTTAACAACGTAGCAGATAAGTCATTCAACGGAATGGCCAGTGTGACGGTTTATGACAAGCCTGTTTCTTTCCGGACTTTGGGTAATGAGGGCGAGGCAAAAAGTTATAACGAATACAGAAATAAGCTGTTCGACGGAACGGTGAAAATTACTGATGGACAGTTTGTCTGTCAATTTGTTATGCCCAAAGATATAGATTATCGCACAGGCATCGGACGAGTCAGTTTTTATGCTTTGAGTGGAGATAGTTTGTCCGATGCGTCCGCACAGCTTGATGTTCTGATCGGTGGTAGCGTAACACCACTCGCTGATGTGACGCCGCCAAAAGTTTCAGCCTATATGAACACAAAAGACTTTCAGGATGGTGACGTCGTTGATGCTTCTTCAATTTTATTTCTCGAATTAAGTGACGAGAATGGAATTAATGTGTCAAAATCAGGAATTGGGCATAATATAACCGTTACGCTTAATGATACCGTTACCTTTGTTTTAAACGATTATTACACAGCTGATCTGGATTACAAAAAAGGAATAGTTCGATTCCCGTTTGATCATTTACCGGCCGGACAATATAAAGCCGTCATTAAAGTATGGGATACGTATACTAACTCCTCTGAAATATCGTTCGGATTTCAAGTAGGTTTAGCAACCGGTATAAAACTTAGTAGTTTGAATGTTTTTCCAAACCCTTTCGATCAGGATCTTTCTTTTGAAGTAATTCACAACAAAGCTGATGATGATGTAGAAATTGTTTTTAGTATATTGCTGAGCTCCGGTCAAAAATTGGGGTCTTTTCATTGGCAATACTATAATAGTGAGGGGATTATCAGAGAAACAATTTCAGGAATAAAGCTGGATAGTTTTACCTCCGGTATGAATTCACTCCTGTATACGATGCAAATTCGGTCATTAAATGACAATTCTGTTGACAAGCGCTCGGGAAAACTCCTGCGTTTACGTTAGCGAATAATAAATCTTGTAATTTTATTATAGTATTAAATATCTTTCATTGTATTTTTGACCCTTTAAAAGAAGTCGACTAACACCACTTCCTATCGCAAATCCAATAAATATGAGACTATTTTTTGTAAGTTTATCTTCATTATTCTTATTGTCAACGAGTAGTTTGCTTGCTCAGTCCCTCGCAGCAGACACCATTCGCAGAATACCAAGTTCCCCTCTGGCTTTTTTAACTTTTGCACCTGACGCACGCAGTGCGGGTATGGGTGAGGCAGGTGTTGCCCTTAGCCCCGATGCAAACTCAACTTATTGGAATGCAGCAAAATTACCTTACAATGAAAAAGATTTCGGAGTTTCGGCTTCTTACACGCCGTGGTTAAGAAATTTAGTTGACGATATGTGGTTGGGTTACCTGACTGCTTACAAGAAAATCGGGAAAGGACAGGCGATAGCAGGGTCCATCAACTTCTTTAACAATGGCGAATTGGATTTGAGAGATGCTGTTGGTAACCATACCGGCTTTTTTAATTCCCGAGAACTAGCAATCAGCGGAACATATTCACAACAGCTTGGAAAAAATTTCTCGATGGGTTTAACATTGAAATATATTTCATCTAACCTGGCAGGAAATGCTGTTGTTAACAATGTGTCGTTAAAGCCAGCCCGTACGGTAGCCGGTGATATCAGCGCATTTTATAGAAAACAAATTAAAAATGAGGACACAGGCAGCGACTTAACCTGGTCTCTTGGTGCGGTGTTGTCTAACCTGGGTGGAAAGATCAATTACGGTTCAAACACAGATACAGAAAGTTTTATTCCTACAAACCTGAAATTGGGTGGTGGACTTTCATTCACGGCTGACGGAAGAAACCGTTTTAATTTTATTGTTGATGCCAGTAAATTGATGGTTCCGACGCCTGGCGCGACAACAGCTCAGAACGTTCAGATCAATGGTTATGGATCGTTGAAAGGAGCATTTGGTTCTTTCTCTGATGCACCTGACGGACTCAAAGAAGAGGTTCAGGAAATCGCCGTGGCAGTTGGTGCTGAGTATTGGTACAACGATATTTTTGCATTGCGTGCAGGTTATTTTGGTGAGAACAAAAACAAAGGTGACCGCAGATTTTTCACTGCCGGTGTAGGTGCGAAATTCCTTGACCGTTACAATGTTGATTTCGCTTATATGTTCCCAACAACACAGGGTAGTCCATTGGCGCAGACTTTGCGTATCACGCTGGGTTTGAGTTTGAACAAATCTGAAAAACTTGATGTTGGAGATACTGAGAACTAAAAATTTTTACAATATATAATTCAAAAAAAGCGAATGATGTTTGAAAGAACGTCATTCGCTTTTTTATCAATATAACGATATGATACTTGACCGTACGGAAGCTCCCGCTTATAAGATCATCAATACAATAAGTTTACCGGAACCACAATCGCACACATTGGATAATGGAATTCCGCTTCACATCATCAATATAGGCGATCAGCCGGTTGTCAGGTTTGAATGCATTTTTGAGTCAGGAAACTGGCATGAAAAAGAAACCGGAGCATCCTATTTTGCGATCAAAATGCTCCCGGAGGGAACCGGATCCATGACTTCTTCCGAGGTTAGTGAGGCCTTCGACAAGATCGGAGCATTTATTGATCTTAATCATTCTTCTGATCGTTCCGGTATTGTTGTGTACTGTTTGTCAAGATTTCTTCCCGAGGTTATAACAATTGTGAAACAGATGATCGGCGATCCTGCTTTTCCTGAAAAGGAGCTGGATGAACTTCGTAACATCACATTACAGAATCTGAAAGTTAATAAGGAAAAAACTGCTTATCTGGCAACAACTGAGTTTCGCAGGCAGTTATTTGGTCGTGAACATCCGTACGGACAAAGTCAGGAAGATAAAAATATCCAAGAGCTGCCGTTAGCAGAAATTCGCGCCCATTTTGAGCAATTTATCAAAAACGGGAAGCGGACGATAATTTTAGCAGGACAGGCTAGCGATGCTGATGCGAAACTTGTCAATGAATATTTTGGACAGTCAGAGTATAAAAATGATGCTGCTGATATTTCCCATGTCGCAACTACGGACTATATGGGCAAAGAAGTTTTGGTTGAAAAATCGGATAGTGTACAATCTACAATCCGAATCGGGCGCAGATTATTTACAAGACAACATCCTGATTATTTCAAGATGCTGGTAACAAATGAAATTCTTGGCGGATATTTTGGATCGCGATTGATGAAAAATATTCGCGAAGAAAAAGGCTTGACGTACGGGATTTCTTCTCACATAGTCACGCTGGGTCGCGAGGGTTATTTCATGATCGGAACTGATGTAAAAAAGGAATTTACACAGCAAACGATTGATGAGATTAAAAAGGAAATATATCGTCTGCAAACGGAATTAATTGACGATACCGAATTGCAAACAGTTAAGAATTTTATGGCAGGAGAATTTGCAGGCTCTCTTAATACCGCTTTCGAAGTAGCAGACCGTCAGAAGATATTATTGCTTGACAAATTGCCATCTGATTTTTTTACCCGTTACATCGAGCAAATTCACGCAACAACTGCCGAAGATATCCAGTTAATGGCTTCAACCTATTTGCGGCCTGATGAAATGGTGGAGGTGGTAGTAGGAGGGAAATAATTGTTAAGGGTTAATGATTAATTGTTAATGGTTCCGGATTAGTGACTCAGCTGCATGTGCAAGTTGTTAATAATCAACCATTTTGCGCATTCCGGACATTAACCCTTAACAATTAATCATTATTTAAAGCTTCTTTATACGCCTGCAGACAGCGTTCGCGTGCGAATTTATGATCTACGATGGGTGCCGGATAATTCAGACTATTGAGTTCCGGTACCCATTTTTTTATATATTCTCCTTTTTTATCAAACTTTTCAGCCTGAGCCGCAGGGTTAAAAATTCTGAAATAAGGAGCCGCATCGGTGCCTGATCCTGCTGCCCATTGCCAGCCGCCGTTATTTGCCGCCAAATCAAAATCTAATAATTTGGCGGCAAAATAGGCTTCCCCCCAACGCCAGTCGATCAGTAAATGTTTGGTCAGAAAACTTGCTGTCACCATTCTGACACGGTTATGCATAAAACCTGTTTCATTCAGTTCGTGCATTCCGGCATCTACAAGCGGATATCCGGTTTTCCCTTCACACCATAATTTGAACTCAGTTTCATTATTTCTCCATCTTATCTTATCATAATTTGCACGAAAAGCTTTGCCTTGCCCTACCTGTGGGAAATTCCAAAGTATTTGATGATAGAAATCCCGCCAGATTAATTCATTCAGCCAGGTTCCACTTTTTTCCAAGGCTTTTCTGGCTAAATCACGGATACTCACCGTTCCAAACCGCAGATGAATACCCATTCTGGATGTTCCGGGTAGTGCAGGATAATTTCTTGTTTCTTCATAATTCTCAATCAACGACGATCTTACTTCGTCAGAGGGGAAATCATGATCTGTTTCCAAAAATCCCATTTGTTTCAACGAAGGTATTTCTTCCGTTTTTGTCTTATTCAGTTTTGAAAAATACTTTTCTGTCGGATAAGAAGAAAGATAGAAATCATTCAGTTTTGCTCTCCAAGCTTTGCTATATGGGGTGAAAACAGTGTAGACTGTATTTTGTCCGGTTAAAACCTCCTGTCTTTCAAAAATAACCTGGTCTTTGAATGTTTTAAATTCCGCGCCGTTTTCTTTCAATAGTGCGCCAATTTCTCCGTCACGATCTTTCGCATAAGGCTCGTAGTCATGATTGGTATACACTTCTGCGATATCATATTTTTTTATAAGTTCCTTCCAGATATCTGTCGGAAAGCCATACTTTACTTCAATATCGGAATCGAGTTCACCGAGTTTTTTTTTCAGATCAGCAATTACCTGATAAATGAAAGTAACCCGCTTGTCTTCTTTATGGTCAAGCTGATCAAGAATTGCTTTATCAAAAATAAAAAGAGGCAATACTGGTAATCCGGATTTTAAGGCGTGATAAAGGCCTGCATTGTCGTGCAGACGCAAATCTCTGCGGAACCAAAAAACTGCTATTTTCTCTTTTTGCATAAATGAATTCGGTTTACTTGAAATTAACTATAAAGGTTTTGTAGCTGATATCACATACATCATCGCACCGCCGGCAGAATGATATTTATTGGCATCAATATTACGCAGCATTCTTTCACCAAGATGAGCGTATTTTCTTTTATATTTTTCAAAAAAATCAAGATTTTCCTGACCCATCGCTCTGAAATAATCGTAATCAGAAAACTCTTCGTTGCTCCATGTATTTCCATTTTGCCATTGTCTCATCGTCGCGACCTGCTCGTCCGTCGTATAAGGCGGATACATCGCGATTGCCTTATCCGAAAGACGAACTTCAACCTGATTAAAACCCGCCTGCACCAGGAATCCCGGCACAAGGTCACCTAACGAATTATCGCCCAAACCAAGCTTTTTCTTGCCTTTTTCAAACAATAAAGCATATTTCACATGATCCAGAACTTCGTCGATTGGGTCGTTCATTGAGACTGAACTTTGGGTCAGGCTTTGTACCAGATTATTGGGTTCAACACAAAGAATTATGCCACCAGGTTTCAAAACCCGCTTCATTTCTTCTATCACAGTCTTTGGATGTTGAACATGGATCAGAAGCGTTTGACAGGTAACGATGTCAAATGACTCGTCCTCATACGGGAGTTCATGGGCATCTCCCTTTTTTAACTCAAAATCAACACCCTTTGACTTAAAATACTGGTTTAATTCATCTTCCCCTTTTGACCATTTTCGATCATTGTCCACGCCTGAAACTTTCGCCGGGGCACCCAGGTAATCGACAAGGATTTTGCTCCAATGGCACTGGCCACAGCCAACGTCCAACAGATTAAAATGATTATGCAGCTGTAATCTTTTTGCTAGTAATTTTAAAAAACCTTCGTTCCACCAAAAGTCGCGGTATTCACCAAAAAAATCCTCAGAATGTCCTTTACGCTTTATATTTTTAGTTCTCATAGTATATTTACAAGCCAGAGTTCACGAAGTAGCAATCTGCAACCTGCTTTAAAACAACAGGATATTTGAAAGGATAATTCGTGATGATATAGTATATCTTGCTTGTGCCTGATCTTTAATTACTTACAATCTTTTCTTTAATTATTTAATTATGAAATTACGTCTGAGCATTTTATTTGCCTTTTTGTCCCTGACCGCCTTTGCTCAAAAGGATGCCGCTAAACAGGAGTGGAAACAGCTTTTTAATGGAAAAAACCTGGATGGCTGGGATATTAAAATTCGTGGAAATGACCTGAACGACAATTTTGGAAACACCTTTCGCGTGGAAGATGGAAAAATGGTAGTCCGTTACGATCAGTACGACGATTTCAAACAAAAATACGGACACATTTTTTATAAAGAAGATTTTTCCTACTATCGAATTGCAGTTGAGTACCGTTTTGTTGGCGAACAAGCACCCAAAGGTGAAGGCTGGGCGTGGAGAAACAGCGGTATTATGGTGCAGGGACAGCCTGCGGCAACAATGGGAAAGGATCAGGATTTCCCGATTTCCATTGAAGTACAATTGTTAGGCGGAGATGAGAAAAAACGCACAACCTGTAACCTTTGTACGCCCGGAACCAACGTGGTTATGGATGGAAAACTCGTTACCCAGCATTGCGTAAACTCTACCTCAAAAACCTACAATGGCGATCAGTGGGTTCGTGCCGAAGTCCTGGTTTTGGGTGATTCATTAATCCAGCATTTTGCCAATGGCGAGATGGTGTTGGCCTATAATAAACCACAAATGGGTGGAGGAAATGTAAGCGGGAATGATGAAAAAGTGATTAGTGGAAAGTTATTAGACCACGGCTCAATTTCCTTACAAAGTGAAAGTCATCCCGTTGAGTTCAGGAAGGTTGAACTTTTAAATCTGAAAGGGTGCATGGATCCGAAAGCGACAAATTATAAATCGTACTACGTCAAGGCTGATAATTCGGCTTGTACTTATAAAAAGAGCAAATAATAATACCTCATAAAACAAAACAAGGCGCCCGATTCGAGCGCCTTGTTTTGTTTTATCAAATTAGATTTACAATCTGACGATTTCTGCACCGATTGCATTCAGTCGTGTATCGATGTTTTGATATCCACGGTCAATTTGTTCAATATTATCAATAATACTTACGCCTTTTGCAGACATAGCGGCAATAAGCAAAGCTACACCCGCACGAATATCAGGGGAAGTCATACGAATCCCTCTTAGCTGTGTTTCACGGTTATGCCCGATCACGGTAGCGCGGTGTGGATCGCAAAGAATAATCTGAGCGCCCATTTCAATTAATTTATCTACAAAAAACAGACGGCTTTCGAACATTTTCTGATGAATCAAAACTGTTCCCTGTGCCTGTGTTGCAGTAACCAAAACAATACTTAACAAGTCAGGTGTAAAACCTGGCCATGGCGCATCAGCAACGGAAAGCGTGGAGCCATCCAGGTAATTTTCCATGCGGTATTTCTCCTGAGCGGGAATAAAAATATCATCGCCGCGGAATTCCATCTGAATACCCAGTTTTTGAAAAACTTCCGGGATGATTCCTAATTCAGGAATCTGGCAATTTTTGATCGTAATCTCAGACTGCGTCATAGCAGCCAGACCGATAAAACTACCAATTTCGATCATATCCGGAAGCATCGTGTGCTCCGTACCAGTCAATTCACTAACGCCTTCGATAATCAAAAGGTTAGATGAAATGCCGGAAATTTTAGCTCCCATGCGGTTCAGCATTTTACAAAGTTGCTGCAAATAAGGCTCGCAGGCAGCGTTGTAAAGTGTCGTTGTTCCTTCTGCCATGACAGCCGCCATCAGAATATTCGCCGTTCCGGTTACAGAAGCTTCATCCAAAAGCATATAAGCGCCTTTCAGGTTCGCGGCATCAACACGGTAAAATCCTCCGTCTTCTTCGTCGTAACTGAACGTTGCTCCAAGTTTTTCAAAGCCAATAAAATGCGTATCCAGGCGTCTTCTACCAATTTTATCACCACCCGGACGAGGAATTCTTCCTTTACGGAAACGCGCAAGCATTGGGCCAAGCAACATTACAGAACCTCGCAAAGCCGCAGCTTTCTGACGGAACGAATCCGATTCCAGATAATCAAGATTGATATCATTCGCCTCGAAACGGATCGATGAATCGCTCAAACGTGTTTTACGAACGCCAAGATCTCCAAGAAGATCAATAAGCTGGTTGACGTCGCGAATGTTTGGAATATTATGTATGGTAACCGGTTCTTTTGTCAGAAGTACGGCACAAATAATTTGTAGTGCTTCGTTTTTGGCACCCTGAGGTACAATTTCACCTTTCAGGCGTCTGTCTCCTGTTATTTTAAATGAAGCCATAGATAGTTGCAGGCGGTAGTTTGGAAGTTAAACCGGTTGAGAAAAAGCCGGAGATCAGATTCCAGGCTTTTTGCGATTATTGTTGTTATTACGATTGTTGTTGCTGTTGTTATTATTATTCCTGCCTGCGAATTTATTGTTCGGCCTGTTCCGGTTGTTATTATTTTGATTATTTGGCCCCTGACGATCCTGACTTGGCTGAGCTTTGAAACCGCCGCCGGAATGATTTCCACGATTTCTGTCCTGATTGCTGTTGCGGTCTTTTGGCGCAGCGTCAACGGGTCCGTTTTTGCGGATATAATCAATTTCCTCTTTCAGTTGCCCTTTGGTCAAAAGTTCAAGCTGCCCGATCAATACGTGATCTTCCGGATTATCCTTGTTCCAGGTATTGAAAAATGAACGCATCAGCCTGAAAACATAAGAAACAAAAGCCAGACGATCTTCTTCATTTTCAGTCTGAATCGCTTTTTGAATTAAAAGGTCGATGTTTCTACCGTAGTGACGGTACATCAGATTGTGCTGATTATAGCCAACCGTCAATGGTTTTTTACCTAAAGATTCAGGAGAAGGTGGCGGAAATGGGCTGTCCACATCCAGCTTAAATCCGGAAATGATGTATAGATCATCCCAGAGTTTATTTGTATAGTCCTGATTATCCCTCATGTTCGGATGGATCTGACGCATGAGTTCAATCAATATGTGCGCGTAGAGATTGCGTTTTACCTTGTCCTCCATCTTTACGATGTGGTCGGCAAGTTTTTGTACGTTGCTACCGTATTCTTTCAAGAGCTTCGAAGATTTTTAGAATTGACAAAAATAAGAAGTTTTTATGGAAAGTAAAGGTGGATGCAGATAGAAGTCGGTTTTGTCCAGCTATAAACCATCAAAAATCACAATTCTCCACCTGTTAAATTACAAAAAATGAGGTGTAAAGTATTTGTTCTTAATTGATTATACGATCATGAGGCAACCTTTTTCAGTAATTCGTTGTCGTAAAGATTAGTACCGGAAAACTGTATCGGATGAATTTTAAAATTATATTACTGGGTTCCGCTTTTCTGGGGCAGATTTATCTTTACGGTTGCGAAAACTGCGATACGACTGATCCAATGGTTACCTCTAATATTACGCTAAAAGTTGTAAACAGCACTTCGAAAAATTTGGTTAACTTTTCCAATGGTCCGTATTATCCGGATTCTGTCAGAGCTTCTGTGAAAGATAAGTCAGCCATTGGATTTGAGATACTGGAACGACCAGGGCTAACCGAAACTCTGTTTATCTGTATACCTTCATTTAACGAGACGGGTCAAACGGAATTGTATATTCACCTGAATCATCAGGATACTGATACGTTATCGATTAATTATAAGGCTGTCGAACAGGATTGCGGAGGAGTTTATTTTGTCTACACAGGATTCAGTTTCAATGGAAAAAGTATCTCTAATGAAGGAGTTTTAGCGTTAGTGAAGTAATTCGGTTAAAGGGCTGTCAGAACTTTCAGCAACTTTATTCCAAAATCATGACCTGGTATCAGATCAAGCCATGAAAACAGTATTAATGTTAATAAAGCAAATTTCAATTGTGTTGAAAATTGTTTTAAATCAAAAACCAGACAAAATCCGCAGAGCGCCAGAAAGCTGAAAGGCGCTAACAATCGATAACCCGGTTCGTCAAATGGACTAAATATGCGAACTGTAAAAAGAAAAATTATATATGCTATGACAACGACGAAAAAATGAATGGTCAAACTGGAAGGTTTGCTGATACGCTGATTTTTTTTAGTAAAAACTAAAAAAATAACAGCGGTTTGAATTCCCATTCCAATCATTGAAGAGATTTCGAAAACCTGAAAATTCATGTCTCTGACTAATAATTCATTCAGAATTCCTTTCGAAAATGCTGTGAAGTTTTGAAGTATAGAAATGTTTCCATGAAACCGTTGCCCACCAAACATTTCTCCGCTTTGATATTTATTGAATGACAAATAAAAAATAAACAGGGTAGCCCAACCTGTCAGCAGCCATGCGTATGAGCTTGCCCTTTTATAATTCTTTTTTCGAATTTGATTTAGACAGAAGGCGAGCGTTAAAGGAACAATAAAAATGCCGGCATATCTAATGAACATCAGAAGTAAACCGAGCAGAAACAAATATGAAAAGGTCTTTCTTGAAATCTGTGGGTTATTATTCAGTTTGAAAAAATGATAGGTCCAGCAAAACAGAACGATCAAAAACATTGGCTCGGACCAGGTATGCGCCCATATTTTTAAGAAAGATCCCAGGAACAATATGCAGCTTAGCGCTGTAGCTTTTTCTGTTCCGAACCATCGGTTTAAATAAATCAGCCATAATCCGGAGGCTAAGATGTTAACAAGTTTTGAAGCTAATAAAACATTCGTGGAGGTAAGCAAAGAAGTGATTGCAATCGCAAGCGAATACCCGGGAGGGAACGTACTGTTCCAATTGTAAAAATTATTTTCAAAAATGGAATAACCATTTCCGGATAAAAGATTATCAGCTGATTCAAGGTAATAATGAGAATCAATGGTTGTGTAATGGTTTGGATTAACATACGCCAACAAAAGGATTATTGAACTGTGCAGCAGCCAAACCAGGAACAGATATTCATCTGAGATTTTTGAGGCAGTGTGCATCAGTACATCCAGATTAATTTTCCACTCATCGATTTTTCAACTTCGGCTGAGGATGTGACATATTTTTTATCGGGCACCATTTGGTACAGATACATCCCGACCGGAAGATTGCCTGGGTGCCAGATATGTTCGTTTTTACCTAAAAACGGTTGTAAATCTTTTTGGTAAACAGTTCGTCCCAAAATGTCAAAAACCTTCATCGTCCATTTTTCAGGTAAAACGAGTCCATCAAATGTTATGAAAAAGCGGAAATATTCCTTCGACGGATTCGGCGATATGCCAGCCTCCGAAATTATTGCCGGTTTTTCTTCATTACTTTCAGGTAGCAGAAATGTTGTTTCAAAATAATTGTTCGCTTTGTTCTCTTCCTGTAAAAGATTGGCTGGATCAATGGTGAATCTCCACTTTTCCGGCCCGGATTTGAGATTTTTATTCGGTAAAGTGATGGATACCGTGTCAAGATAGGCAGGTGCGTTTCGTTGTATTTGATAGGTGGTGGTGGCGTTGTCATTGTTTCTTTGAATGACAATTTCATATTTTTCGTCTTTAAATCTGCCATTATTTCTGATACCGATTTTTACATTGACTGAGTCACTTTGATTGGTCAGCACACGTCCGGTTGGATCAGAAAAGCGAGGTTGATCTCCGGTCCAGGTATAATCGGGTAGTTTGGCCGGAAAAATTTTTATCGCCGGATCGCCCAGTAAATTCATTTGCTGTGCCGTGATCCCGTCCGAGAGAGTCGGATATTTTTTCATGTTTCTTCGAATCGCTTCCTGCTGAATTATTCCGAAAGATTCACTCACAAATAGGCTGTCGGCGAGCACTTCATAAAATGCATCCGTATAATGTTTTAATGAAGAGGTAACGCCGTTATGCGTGTGAGATACAAATAAAACTGAGCCTTTTTCCCGGGACAGTATCCAGTCATTGCTAATGGCAGGGGTTGAATAATATACATTTCCCATCGCACACCCATTTACCAAAACCGCAGGATAAAACGGAGCATTTTTGTAAGTGCGTTTGTTATCAGCCGGACTACCGATATCAATGTCATTTGAATTCAATCCGGAATGCCCATAAAGTGTCATCAGCGCAACGCCTTTGTTGACGATGGTATCGATCGGAAATAATTCAACCGGTGCATCTGTTTTTTTTGAAAACGTCGACACATTTGCTCCGAGCGATGAAAAGGAAATTCTCTTTTCAAAAGATTTCACATATTGTCTGAAAATTTCCCGCTCGTTGACCGTGCGCCCTCCGCTTAAATGCAGGATATTTTTTCGCCAGCTTGCCGCCTTGTTCTGCGACTCAAATGTTTTTACTTTTTGCAGATAATCAAAAACATTTTGGGGTGTTGCCGCATTAACCCGGCCAATTGGAACCAACGGAACATAGGTACTTGAATCATTAAGCCCCATCGTGAGCGCGATATCTGAACCTGGCCATCCGGCATTGGGAATCATATCATTTTGTCGCGCCTTCAACTGATGACGAGCAGTTTGCGGATCAATCGATTTTCCGAGAATGAATACAAATTTTAGAGAAGCTTTCTCTTGCAAAAATGATAGTACATTCCTGATTCCCAAAGGGCCTGGCTCTCCATAATTAAACTGGTCAAAGATTTCTTCACTATTTAAAATCAAGGTTTTGAAATGATCGCCTTCTTTTGAAGCCCGATAGTCAGCATACTCCTGAACGGGATCTTTGCTGGCCGGAATTGAATTTCTTACCAGCGGATGGCTGATGATCAGAAAATCAGTTTTCGGATTTATAGACTTAAACTTCACCAACCGCATAAGCGGAACTTTCAGGTATTCTTTAAAGGCAATTACTTTTTCAGCTCCGTTTAAATGGAGAAGGGAATCTTCAGGTATCAGCTTCTTCGTTTCATAGGGATCGGTGCAGTCATAAAAATGCCAGTTTTTGGCATTCTTAAAAATCGCAGCTTTTTCAAAGATATCAGCATCGAAGTGATAGGTTTTTTGCAGCAAAGCTAACGGAAGTGAAGTGCTTTGAGGGTATCGGAATTTCAGGTAAGAAAGAGATACAGAACCGGAGTTATTAACCGGAGTGATCGTAAATGCCAGATTTCCATTAGCAGTAATATCTTCTGAATTTAATAAAAATTTGAAGACGGCTGAATTGTAATTGAGCAGACGGAGCGTATCCAAAGTTCTGATCACGGCATTCTTTTCGCCTGTTTGGAAAAGAACCTGGTGATTTCCGGCTGACCGGCCAACGATCAGTACGTCCATTTCTGTTTGATTTAGTTTAGGAAGAAATGGATTTTCCAGGGTGATTCGAAATGTTTCCGATTGATTGTTTCGCAGCTCTTTGCCAGTCCACCCTTCGCCGGTATCGTAGGTTGTGAGCGCAGTGCCATTTTCATAGGTGCTTCCCATTGGATACAAATTGCCGGCAGGATATTCATCAGTCCGGATTTGTAAAATGTCTTCAAAATGATAGGGAATAATGTTCTGCGTGGGTTTTCCGGCTGAAACTGAAATGCGTTTTCCTATTTTTCCATCACTGCGGAAGGTCAGAAAATAAGAAGCAGTATCCGAATATAAACTGTAATAAGGATGCGGCATATCCCTAGGCGTCACATATAGGGCAGAATCCGGAGCGCCATCATTTCTTTCTCCATAAAAACTCAGAGAACCCAGTGAGTCAGAATCTTTATTTATTTCAATCGCAACTTCCTGGCCACGGCGAAATAATTGCAGCGATTCCAGGGCAGCTATATTCACAGGAAAACCAGTCTTTTTCAGCTCAGCAAATGTAACCTGATAAAATCCTGTTTTTACAACCGGAATGCGCAGGTAAGTCTGCGTTGTATCAATCCATTCATTTCCAAACTTTTTTTGGCACCAACTGTTCGACGAAGCAAATAATATGATCAGAAATAATTTACCAAAACAAAACGCGTAGTATCGATCCATTTTTCACAGGGAATTGGGATGATCACCACGAGCTTATTTTTCCATGGGCTCCTTTCTATTGTAAAGATTCATGGAAAACGCATACTGGTGGCGGGCATCAGTTTCATGATATTCGGAAGAAACCAGCTCCCAGTGATCCCAGTTTATCTTTGGGAAAAAAGCATCTCCTTCCACGTTTGCGTGGACGATTGTGAGATAAAGTTTTTCAGCCAAAGGCAGTGCCTGTCCAAAAACCGAAGCGCCTCCTAAGACAAATACTTCGTTTTCTTCTTTAAGTAACGCAATGCCTGATGCTAAATCTTCGGCGTATTCCGGATCCGCTTGTTTTTCCGGATTCGGGTGTCGGGTCAATACCACATTTTTGTACGAAGAGTGAAGCGCATCGGGTGCTTCGAAACTTTTTCTGCCGGTCAGAAACGCCTTTCCGTCAGTAACTTTTCGGAAGTGTTCCCATTCATCGGGGAGGTGCCAGGGTAAGCGATTGCCCTGTCCAATCACGTGATTTTCGCTCATGGCAGCGATGATATAAAGATGCGGTTTGGTAGTCAAAGTTGTGCCGGTTAGGTTAGAATGTCTCTCAAAATACAACTGAAAAAATAAACATAAAATTATATCCTCGTTTTTTTGCCGGTCAACCCTAATTCCTGCCACTCATCAAAGGAGTTGAAAGATTTTTACATAGTACCTTGCATAGCAAAGTACCTGTGCATACCTTTGTAATCATAGAAGGTGCAAATCCTGTCTGTTAGCCATGAAATACATTTCATTAAGTAAAACATGAAACCGATATGAATATCGAAAATGCCCAAGTGCAGATGCGGAAAGGAATTTTGGAATTCTGTATCCTGCACATCATATCAAGGGGAGAAGTATACGCCTCGGATATGCTGGATGAGCTGACCTCAGCCAAAATGATGGTGGTGGAGGGGACGCTTTATCCGCTTTTGACTAGACTGAAAAATTCAGGTTGGCTGGATTATAAGTGGGTTGAGTCATCTTCGGGGCCTCCGAGGAAATACTATGTTTTGACAGAAGAAGGGAAGATATTTCTTGATGCGATGCAGACAACCTGGTTTGAACTTGCCGACTCGGTGAAGGCTGTCATCTATCGCAGCGAGGAACTGAGCAAGAGCGATACGTCAAAATCTTCCTAATCTAACTGATCATTTAAAGACCTTCGATTATTTCAATCATGAAAAAGACAATCAGTATTAATATAGGCGGTGTCATCTTCCACATTGAGGAGGACGGATACGAAAAGCTGAAAAGCTATCTTAATTCCATCCAGAAATACTTTTCTTCTTTCGCCGACAGCAAAGAAATTCTATCGGACATTGAAGGCAGAATTGCCGAGCGGTTCTGGAATAAACAAAAAGCAGAAAGCAAACAGGTTATTTCACTTTCTGATGTGGACGAGCTGATCGCTGCCATGGGTACCGTTGCAGATTTTGAGGCCATCGAGCAGTCGGAAGATATTCTTTCAGATCCGCTTAGTTCAGCTCAGCCGCAAAGTGAGACCCCAAAACAGGAAGCTCATTCTGCTCCGGCTCCAGCTGCTCCGAAAGCAGAAAGCAAAACGCACACGGGTCCCAGAAAACTGGTAAGAGATCTTCGTCGTAAATTGGTCGGTGGTGTTGCGGCAGGTTTGGCAAATTATTTTACAATTGATCCGCTGTGGGTAAGGCTGGCTTTTCTTTTAGCTGTGCTAGGATTACCCGTAGGCGGTGGCATGATGGGCTTGGATGGTGAATTTTTTGGAAGTATTTCCGGATTCACAGTTTTGCTTTACATCGCCATGTGGATCGCCTTTCCGGGATCATCATCATTGGAAGAGGATACAAAAATCAAGAAGTTTTACCGTAATCCGGATCGTAAGGTTGTGGGCGGTGTTGCCTCGGGCGTTGCGTCCTACTTTGGCGTGGATCTTGGCGTTGTTCGTTTCCTTTGGGTGCTTTCTATTTTCCTTTTTGGTACCGGTGTTGTTTTGTATATTATTCTTTGGGTTATCGCCCCCGCAGCTAATACGCTAACCGAAAAAATGGAAATGCAGGGGGAGCCGATTACGCTTTCGAACATCGAATCCAATATCAAACAAAGTCTCAATCTGTCGGATAAAGAAGGGGAAGAAAACCCGATCACTAAAATTTTGCTATTCCCTTTTCGCGCCATCGCATTAATTATCGGTGCTTTGGGGAAGCTTTTAAAAGGCTTTGGGCCAGTGCTTAGGATCATGATCGGCGTATTCTTGGTTGGGATGTCAGTTCTTGCACTATTCGGTTTGGTGGTTGGAGGCTCAGCCGTAATGGGTATCACGAGTATCGATGCCTTTGAAGGTATGCCTCTGCCGTTCCGTATTTTACAGGAAATTCCGCAAAGTCTGATTTTGTCCGGCGTACTTGTATCCGCCATTCCTTTTATTACTTTTCTTTTATTGGGTTTAACACTTTTGTCAAATAAGAAGATTGTAGGCAGTACGGTCTGGTTGACCCTGCTTGGACTTTGGATTGTCGGTATTGTTGTTGCAACGATTCAGGGAGTTTCCTATCAGCGTAACTTCGCCAAACGCGGCGAATATACCCAGACGGTTTCCTATGTAATTCCAGCCGGAACACTTACCCTCGATGAAAGCGATTCGGATGAGGATGAAACGATCGACGTTGATATCCGCCTGGCTGGTTACAATGCGACAGATAGTTTAAAGTTGGATAAAAAGATGGTTTCCCGCGGTCGTTCGAAAGAAATTGCCAGAAAGCTTGCTTCTGAATTACAATATGAACCGACAATCAAGGATTCTGTAATTACCTTCCATGAAGGCCCCGCTTTTAAAGATGATGGTCCTTTCCGTGATCAGCAAATTGATCTGACATTGAACATTCCTTTCGACAAACAATTTATCATCACCCGTAATTTGTGGTTTTCAATATCACACGGATACGGCAGCAATCGCCATTTAGATTCTTACGATCTGAACGATGACGATGTAAATTGGGAGCAACTACGCTGGACGATTAAACGGGATTCCGGCCTGGTCTGTATCAATTTGCCCGCAAAATATATTCGTTCAGATAATGACGATGACAATAACAGTAACGGTGCTTATTCTTTTGACGACGAAGACAGCGACATGGATATGGGAGAACGTGGAACATATATCAAACAATTTCCTGTAAAAGATTTCAAGAGAATTGATATCGGCGGAGCTTATGTCGTGGTAGTAAAACAAGGTGCCGAGTTTAATGTCTCTGCGGATGGCGAAGAAAAAGATGTTGACGATCTGAAAATTTATGAAGAAGGCGGTGTTTTGAAGGTAAAAAGAAACTCTCCTTTCAATCTTTTTGATAATGATTGGAAACGCATCGGAATTATTATCACGATGCCAACGATCGAAAGTGTTTCTTTATCAGGAGCTAACAAGACAAGAATTGTAGGTTTCAAAGGACTTCAAAAGCTGGATGTTGATGTTTCCGGTGCTTCAAAAACTGAGATTGATGTTGAAACAAATGAGCTGTCGGTTGGACTTTCGGGAGCTTCCAAAGCAACTTTGAAAGGTTCAGCGAAGTCAGTTGAAGTCGATTTGTCGGGTGCTTGCCAATTGGACGGGGTTGGAATGAATATCCAGAATGCGGATGTACATGCGTCAGGAGCTTCAAAAGCAGATTTCGGACGGGTTGATAATATGAAAAAAGATTTGAGTGGCGCAAGTAAAGTAGATGTTCAGCAATAATGTAAGCGTGCATGCAACCTTCAAAGAAGATTTGTCATCATTCAATCACATTAACCAAAACATTAAAGAATCACAGTCATGAAAAAATTATTTTTATTCGGAATCGTCTGCCTTTTATCCACTGCAATGGCGTTGGCTCAGGAAAGTAAAACTTTTCAACTTTCAGGCTTCAACAAACTTGCCATGGGAAGCGCTTTTAAAATTGATGTAAAAAAAGGCAGCCAGTTTAGTGTAACAGCTTCCGGACAGCCAGATGATATCAAAGACCTGGAAGCGAAAGTTACTTCCGGTATTTTGAAAATAGGATATCGTGGAAACAACTGGAACAAAAGCAGGAAAACGGTCAATATCAATATCACAATGCCAGCGTTGGAGGCAGTAGACTTTTCTGGAGCTTCAAAGGTGCAGGTTGGAAATTTTCCCAACTCTAAAACGATGGCTGTTGAGGTTTCCGGCGCATCCAGCGTTACAATGAACTTCTCAGCTCCCAAAGTTTCAATGGAATTATCCGGGGCATCTTCATTAACAATGATTGGTCAGTGTGATATTCTAAGTGGTGAAGTTTCAGGTGCATCGTCTTTCAAGGGAGAGAATTTTCCTGCCAAAGAAGTTAATATCGAAGCATCCGGAGCGAGCAGTGCTTATGTGATAGCTAATGCAACAATCCATGCCGATGCAAGTGGCGCAAGCCGAATCCGTTATAGCGGAAGTGTGAAAAATATCCATTCGAATACTTCCGGTGCGAGTTCTGTGAAGAGAGATTAGAAATTTGTTTTTATAGAAAAGTACAAAAAGCCGGCTTTGTCCGGCTTTTTGCTTTTAAGATATTCTGTAAATTCATACGAAAGTTATTTCTTACGTGATATATTTATGGACATTCTTACCTTCGCATCTAATTTAAAACGTTAAAGAAAAAGTTGCATCCTTCCATTTTGTGAAAGGCATGCTTATTTTACCCACTATACTTTAATATTCATGAAGCGTAATCAGTATCCAATGAAGCGCATTTGTACCTGTTTGATTTTCTTTATTTATTCTGTAATTTCTATTGGCTCCGTTAACTCTCAGACCCTTTCCGGGAAACGATATATGCCTCCCTTGGGCGTTTTCAGTTTAACAGGCGGTATGGGTGTTGCCTATTACATGGGTGAACTGCAAAGTGGAGTCTCTGAACATTTGGGTCTTGGCCCGTCAGTATCGGTTGGCGCGCTGTATCGCCTGACAGAACATTTCAGTGCGCGGGGAGAAGTAAGATTCTACGGTGTCTCAGCAGACCAGAAAAATTCTGCAAATAATCAGCAAAACTTATCTTTCAGGACACGAAATCCTGATTTGAATGTTGGAATACAGGCTGATTTATTTGCCTATAATCGTCATGAAACATTCAATCCATATCTGCTTGGCGGTGTTGGCGTAACTTATATGACTCCAAAAGCAGAACTTGATGGTAAATGGATTAGTCTTGCTCCCTTGCAAACGGAGGGTGTAAAGTATAATCGTCTGCCTTTGGTTTTTATGCTCGGCGCAGGATTTTCGAAGCAGATCGCCGAACGCTGGAGTTTGGGAATGGAGCTTGTCAACAACTTTGTCAATTCTGATTATCTGGATGACGTCAGTACAGTTTATCCGGATTTTAATACTTTATCCAGTGATCTCGCACGCCAGCTTTCTGATCGTTCTTCTGAAATAGGAGCAATTCCACAGGAACCTGGCTGGCACCGGGGAAGACCCGCACGAAAAGATATGTATCTGTTTCTGCAGGTTCGTGTCAATTATTTAATCGGAACAAGAAAAGAAGCGCACGAACGCAAAAGTGTACGTTGTCCGCGTTTCTAAAATAAATTATCAAAATCAGCCCAATGTTAAAAGCAAAAACCCCGCAGCAGTCGGAGGTGACCATGACTGAAATGGTACTTCCCAACGATACTAATACGCTAAATAATTTAATGGGGGGGCGCTTGCTTCACTGGATGGATATTTGTGCAGCCATATCCGCTCAAAAACATTCGAATCGTATTGTTGTAACCGCTTCTGTCGATAACGTTTCTTTCACAGAACCAATCCGTTTAGGGAATATTGTTACCATGCATGCCCGCGTTACCCGCGCTTTTAATTCTTCGATGGAAGTTTTTCTTGAAGTGTGGGCGGAGGATATTCCCGCAGGGTTGCGTGTCGCCACGAACCGTGCATTTTATACTTTCGTCGCTGTTGATCAAAACGGAAGACCAATTGAAGTTCCGCCGTTATTAGCCGAAACAGCAGCTGACCAGGAATTATTTGTCAGCGCTTTACGTCGCCGTCAGTTGCGATTGGTTTTAGCCGGAAGAATGAAGCCTTCCGAAGCGATTGAATTAAAAGCCTTGTTCGAAATACAGGAAGAAAAGCCATAACCCATCTTTTTTTGGTAATTTTGCCAAACCATAAGCGGTCTGCCGTTGTTGGTTGATTGTTTTCTCGTGGGGTTTGCATAGGATACGCGCTTCACAGAAAATTATTTATAAAACGCTTTCATTTATTTTTTATAAAAAATGGCAAAAGAGATCATATTTTCGGACAAAGCTCCTGCTCCAATCGGCCCGTATAGCCAGGCTGTAAAAGTTAACAACACGTTATATGTTTCAGGGCAGATCGCTTTTGAAGCTTCTCAGTCGGGGAGTATCAAAGTGGAAACAGGCAAGGTGATGGAAAACATCGGGCATATTTTAAAAGCCGCCGGGCTGGGTTACGAAAATGTCGTAAAATCAAATATCTATCTGAAAGATATGAATGACTTTGCCGTGGTGAATGAAGTTTATGGTCAGTTTTTTACCAACGAACCTCCTGCTCGTGAAACTGTTCAGGTTGCCCGTTTACCAAAAGATGTGAATGTTGAGATTTCCGTGATTGCGGTGGAGTTATAGTCGGGAAGTTGTCGGGAAATTGTCATGTGTTGTAAAGAAGTAGTCAGGGCTCGTCAACGATAAATGACAATTTCCTGACAATAAATGACCACCCTTGACTACACTTGACCACTTCCTGACAGATATATTTAAAGTTGAAATATTAATAATGAATAAATTACCAGTTCGGGTGAGATTCGCCCCAAGCCCAACAGGACCACTCCATGCAGGAGGTGTCCGTACCGCCTTATATAATTATCTGTTTGCCCGCCAGCAAGGTGGACAAATGTTGCTTCGTATTGAAGATACTGATCAGAATCGTTACGTTCCCGGAGCAGAAGCCTATATTCTTGAAGCACTGGAATGGCTTGGCATCGAAATTGATGAAGGACCGCAAAATGGTGGACCTCATGCGCCATACCGTCAGTCGGAAAGAAAAGAAATGTACCGTCAATATGCTGAAAAACTTATTGCGGACGGCAAGGCTTATTATGCTTTTGATACTGCGGAGGAACTGGATGTGATGCGCAAGCGTCTTGAAGAAGCAAAAGTTGCTGCCATCCAGTACAACGCCATTACCCGTCAGGAAATGAAAAATTCTTTGACGCTTTCCCCGGCAGAAACCAAAGCGCGTCTCGAAAGTGGCGAGCCGTATGTGATCCGGATGAAAATTATGCCGAAGGAAGATATCCGTTTCAACGACCTGATCCGCGGATGGGTGGTTGTTCATTCTTCACAGATTGACGATAAGGTTTTGTTGAAATCTGATGGTATGCCGACTTACCATTTGGCCAATATTGTGGATGATCATTTGATGGGAATCACGCACGTGATCCGTGGCGAAGAATGGCTTCCGTCTGCTCCTTTGCACGTTTTACTTTACAGATATTTAGGCTGGGAAAGCACCATGCCCCAGTTTGCGCATTTACCATTGTTATTGAAACCTGACGGAAACGGAAAACTTTCAAAACGTGATGCAGATCTTGGCGGTTTCCCTATTTTTCCATTGCAGTGGACGGATCCGGTAACGGGTGATGTGGCAAAAGGTTTCCGTGAAGAGGGATATTCCCCGGAAGCAACAGCCAATTTCCTTGCTTTGCTTGGCTGGAATGCAGGTACTGAGCAGGAGATTTTCAGTATGGATGACATGATCAAATCTTTTAGTTTCGATCGTGTTCATAAAGCCGGTGCAAGATTCGATATCCAGAAAGCAAACTGGTTCAATCAGCAATATCTGAAATTGAAAGATGATGCTTCGATCGTGGCTGAAATTAAACCACTTTATGCAGCAAAAGGAATTGAAGTAAATGACGGCCAGCTGATCCAGATTGTGCATTTATTGAAGGACCGTGTTCATTTAACAAAAGAGATTGTTACGGAATCAGAATTCCTTTTCAGTGCTCCGGAAGTTTATGATCAGGATGTTGCGATAAAAAAATGGAATGAGGAAGCTGTGAGCGCTATTTCCGGATTTAAAGATGCACTTGGAGATTTTGAAGGAGATTTTGTAGCAGACAATATCAAACACGTGCTTGCCGGAAAAATGGAAAGTTCAGGTATCAAAATGGGAAAAATAATGCAGGCATTACGTCTTGCGGTGACCGGTGCAGGGGCCGGCCCTGATTTGATGGTGATCATGGAAATTTTAGGAAAGCAAGAAGTAATCAGCAGATTATCGCAGGCGCTTGACCGTTTGCCTGCGCAAATTCGCCTGGCATAAGTCGAAAATTACCGTTCGATCAATTTGCTTTGTCAATGGGTTTATAGTCATATAATTTCGTAACAGTAATTTAGTTTACTGGCCTTCGGGCCGATAGCCAATTAATATTATGGCCAAAAAGAAACAACCTGATTCCGCTAAACCTGCAAATGAGAAACCTCGTGTGCACAAAGATCTGGACGGTTTTGACATCCAGATAAATTCGTTTGGAGAGATAACCACGAGCTTTGATATGGATCGTATCAACCAGTTTTTGAACAAAAACGTGGACGATAAGAAACTTCGTGACCGGGAAGATATTCCGGGAAGGAAAACCAAAAAAACAAAGGCTAAAAAATCCGGGGAGGAAGAAGAGGAATAGGGAAGTAATGTTTGTTTACGGCATACCTGCGTGATTTACTTATTACATATAAACTTCTAAAGCTAAATGATCTCACACGAAATCGATTACAAAATTATTGGCGATGATATTCAAATCGTTGAAATAGAACTCGATCCTAACGAAACGGTAATTGCCGAAGCCGGTGCTATGCTTTTTATGGAAGATGGTATTCAGTTTGAAACCAAGATGGGTGATGGATCTGAGGCCAATCAGAGTATTATGGGTAAGATTTTTCAGGCGGGTACGCGGGTGCTGACTGGTGAATCACTTTTCATGACACATTTCACAAACCGCGGTGTTGGGAAAAAAAAGGTCGCTTTTTCTGCACCATACCCCGGAACAGTTATGCCGATTGATTTGTCCAAAATTTACGGTAATGAACTGATCGTACAAAAAGACGGATTTTTGTGTGCTGCGCTTGGAACCAGTATGAAGATCCATTTTAATCAGCGATTCGGATCAGGACTTTTTGGCGGCGAAGGTTTTATTCTTCAAAAATTAAAAGGCGATGGAATGGCCTTTGTACATGCTGGCGGCGTTGTTATCGAACGTCAGCTGAACAATGAAACGTTACGTGTTGATACCGGATGCGTCGTTGCTTTTGAGCAATCGTTAAGTTTTGATATCCAGCGTTCAGGTGGCTTAAAATCGATGGTGTTTGGTGGCGAAGGTATGTTTCTTGCCACGCTTCGCGGATCCGGACGCGTGTGGATTCAGTCGATGCCAATTTCTAAATTAATTCAGAGATTATCCGTAGGCGGACCAAATGCCAGGAAAGAAGGCGGTTCGGTCATTGGCGGTTTAGGGAATTTGTTTGAATCGTAAAAAGATTTATTTTATAAAAATCTAAAATGGTAGGTGCCCCGGTACTTACCATTTTTGTTGTTAATAAAATAGAACCGTTTGTCCGACAACACCTGATTCGGTGATCACTTTAAGAAAATAATTTCCACTCGGTAGCGGATGCGCAGGCTCAACCCGTACCAAACCAACAATTTCTTTATCAGACACAAAAATAGGATGCTCATTTCCCCTGGCATCAAAAAGAGCGCACTTAACCAATTTTATATCTTCATCCGCTCTGAAATAAAAGTATTGTTTTGTTACCGGATTTGGGAAAATGACCAGATTGGCTGGTGAACCTTCCCGGAAAATTGAATACACCGCTGAATAGCCAACTTCACCATTCTCATATTCCAGCTTTAATCTGTAAAAACTACTCGTTTTGATATCGTTTTCGTCAATATGAGAAAAAACCTGAGAGTTGGTCTCATTGTCAGGATCAAACGTTTTCACGTCTGCGAACGATTCGCCGTCATTGTTCACTTGTATAACAATTTGTTTTAAACCAGGAACGGCAGCAATCAGCCAGGCCAGGTGTGTTTTGTTATCAATAGTCCTTGCCGTCAGTTTATTGATAAAATCAACTTTGGTATAAGCACTGCTGATTGAAAAATGATCAGACACGCTTCCGGTCAAAACAGGATTTAAACCAGTCAGACGAATGCGGTATTGCCCAGTTTTAATTGTTTCCGGAATTTGAATTTTCAGCGGAGTTTGCCTTCCGGCTCCAACGATTGCCACAAATCTTCCAGCACTATCCAAAAGCTCAGCTTGCAAAGAGGACATGCTGGCTGGTAGACCCGTCAGGTCAAAGGGTAAGGTAAACGATGCTCCGGGAAATACTTGCGATGGAGTAACACCTGTATGAATGGTATAGCTGGGTTGAAGCGGAGTTATTTCTTTCAACAAGGAATCAGTCAGAATACGGTTCCAGGCCTGCGCAGCCATGGTTAGTCCCTGAACACCACCGGCAATATTTTCGAAATGGCCTTGCTGTGGTCGCGGCATTTGGACAGTGTCGAGATTTGGCCCCGTATAGGTATTAAAACTATCCAGGGAGATCAGCCGATTTTGAGCCGTAATGATCGGAGCGTATGGTTTCGGCAGTGTCGAGCTGGCAGAGTTTCTGGCTATAATCCAGGGTATGTCCTTTCCGGTATGCTGTCGGCTATTGGTGATCAATGTTCGGATATTGGTAAAATAATTTTCCTCCGTGACCCCTTGTTGGGCGTCATTTTCACCATGCGACCAGAGTATCGCCCGCAATCCGAGTGAAGAGTTCAGGTAACGAACTGTGTTTATGATATTAGTATAGGGCTGACGATTCGGCCAAAACTTTCCTACATAGATATTAAAGGCATCTTTGCCCAACGCTCCATCACGATAATTTTCTGAATTCGCGGCAGCCCATGCTGCGTTTAGAAACATGACAGGCGTATTCAATTTTTTATTAAGCATATCACCAAGTTCTGCCCAGTACCAGGAAGTTTCTCCGGATGGAAAAATATAGTCTTTGGCTTTTATAGGCGCGAACTGGGGAGCCTGCATAGGTTCGTCCGGCGCGACAGTTATGTTTTCAGCGTTCAGGAATTTATTAATTGCATTGAATGAAACAACCTGGTCCGAAGAATTTTTAGAACCCAGATCCGGCAGTCCCATCGCATTTGAATTTCCCGCGACCAGAAAAACTTCCCCAATTCCTACCCGGGATGTTGCGGAGATATCAATTGTGCCATTTGCGGCGTATCCGGTTAGCTGCAATTCATACCAGCCTGTTCTCGCTTCAAAAGTTGCAGTTAAAAATCCCTGGTCAATCTGACTTTTGGAAAAAGACAAAGATTTTATTTCGGCAATATTACCCTGAATGGGCGTCAGTTTTGCTTCAATGGATTCGTAAGGGACGTAGGCGTAGGCAGTAACGGCTATTTCTGCAAAGCCGGATTGATCTCTTTGTAAAACCTGGTTATTAACCGGGTTTTTAATAACCAGTTGTGCATGCAGACAGGAATAAGAACTTAGAAAAAACAGAAAAGTAAGAAGCAGGTTCTGGAAAGTGAGACTAAGAGAAAGCCGATTATTGCAATACAAAACAAATTCCGCCATAGTGTGTTGGTTAATTATTCAAGGGCCAATTCCAGGAGTGGAAATTCTAATTGTAAAGTTTGCTAAAAATAAAACAAAAAAGCCAGCTCATAGCTTTATGCTAGCGAGCTGGCTCTATAAAATTCAGAAATTACTAGTTATAACCTGGGTTCTGAGGAGTCAGATTCGGGTTATTTTTCATTTCCTGTATACCTAATGGGAACAACAAATGTTTCGCCTGTAAAGCAACCCCGGAACCTACGTTCAGGTTAAGGTGACCAACGAAATTGTCAAATCCTTTTGTTTTTTCGTTGAAAACTTTACGCAAACGAACCATGTCAAACCAGGTAATTCCCTCGTAAGCGAATTCATACCAGCGTTCTCTCAAAACTGCATCGCGGAAAGATGATTGCGAGAATGAGCCAAGGCTAGGAGTGGTCAGTTTTGCTCTGTCACGCACTTTTTTCAAAGCGTCATAAGCTTCCTGAGTTGGTGCGCCAAGCTCGTTTTGTGCTTCTGCAAAGATCAAAAGAACTTCTGCGTAACGAATAAGCGGAACGTTCAGGTTGTTATTACGCGTTCCTGCTACACCCTCCATTCCATTTGAGGTCTGGTTGAAATGTTTGAAAACATAAGGAGCTCCAAGTGAAAAACGTGCTCCGTTTCCGTTTGTGAAATAAGTGGTATAGAACCATCCTTCCTGATCCACAGTACGAAGGTCACCCGCTTCATAAGAATTGTAGAAAGATAAAGTTGGTACTGTACTTCCTGTTCCACCCGGGCCTGAAAAAGTTACCGGTTTGAAGTTTGGCAAATAGTCTCCCAATGGGTTACCTGCTACTGCCACATTATACTGGATCTGGAAAATGTGCTCAACACGGTTTTTTAGGCTTTCCTGGTGAACTTGCTTGTAAGTATCAAACAGATTAATCACTGCTGGATTTGCTTTTGCATAAGTGATAACTTCCAAAGCTTTGTCGGCAGCAAGTTTATAATGTGTTGCTCCTTTGCTCAATGGAAAACCAGCCATTGTCAGATATACTTTTGACAAAAGAGATTTAACAGCCATCTGCGTAGCACGTCCGCTTGTTTCAGTTACTGGTAAACCGGCAGCTTCTGCGGCAACCAAGTCTTCAACAATAAGTTTGTAAATTTCTTCCTGAGGCGCACGAGAAGGCAAGAAATCTGTCGAATTCGCAGTTTGAGGTGTAGTAACCAAAGGAATATCACCCCAAAGTCTCACAGCGTAGAAATATGCCCATGCACGAAGGAAGCGAGCCTCACCGATCAACTTTGTTTTCTGAGCCTCGGTTGCCGGGGCAAGAAATGGAATAGTTGGAATTTTTTCCAGGGCCAGATTGGCGTTGGCAATTATTCTGTATAAACCATTGTACCAGTTATTAACATGCGCTGTATTTCCGTCGTACGTCAGAGAATAAAGGTTATTCAAATCTGAATTCTGACCTGTTTCTGTTGTAGCTGTTCCTGTAACAGCTTCAAGCAATTGCCAGTTTGCAGAGAAAATACCAGCTCCTTCGCCATAAAAACGTAGACCTGCATAGGTGGCTGCAACAGCCGCCTCTGCGTGATCAGGTATGGTGTAAAAGCTTTCCGGTGTTAAGTTAGATGGATCTTTCTCGTCAAGGAAATCCGAACAACTTGTAGGGCCAAGTAAAATGGATCCGCAGAGAAGTACCTTGGCTACATTTTTTAAATTATATAACTTCATAATCAATGTTTATTAAGGATTAATTTTTCGGCCAATTAGAATGCGATCTGTAAACCTGCCATGTAAGTAGTTGGTTTTGGATAGCCATGCCAGATCATACCTTGCGAGAATACGTTGCTCGCCTCATTTCCGTTTGTTGGTGTAACTTCCGGATCTCCATGTGGGTATTTTGTTAGCAGGAAGAAGTTCTGAGCAGAAACATAAAGTCTTAGTTTACTAAGTTTAAGTTTGCTTGTCAACTCAGATGGGAAGTTGTAACCTAACAACAAGTTTCTTCCGCGTAGGAATGATCCGTCAAAAATCCAACGGGAATCTACGTTGGTTACATAACCAGCTCTTGTTTCACGAATCTGGGCAATTGGCGTATTCTGGTTCGTTGGTGTCCAGGCATCCAGAACAGTAGTATAGCTGTTTGCAATGGAAACGCGGTCTTCACTTGGGTGAAGTGTCATGTCCATTACGTCATTACCGTATGAGAATTGTACGTCAAAAGTAAGGTCGAAGCTTTTGTATCGAACGGTGTTGGAGAATGTACCCCAAGCCTTTGGGCTACCATTTCCGATGATAGAACGGTCAGCATCCGTAATAGCGCCGTCCCCGTTGATATCTTTGTATTTGATATCACCTGGCAACATGGTAAGGTTGTTACGGTAGCTGGTAAATTTAGCAGCTTCATCTCTTTCAGCCTCGCTCCAAGTTCCTAAACGGGTCAATCCCCAGAACGATCCAACTGGTTCGCCGATACGGATAATACCTGTCTGGTTTGTAAAGTTAGGACCACCTACACCGAAGATATCAGAAGGTGTTGCCAAAGAAAGAACTTTGTTTCTGTTCAAAGAAATATTGAAGCTTGAATTCCAGGTGAAGTCACCTCTTTCAATATTTGTTGTGTTCAAAGTAAATTCGAATCCTTTATTCTGCATCGAACCAATGTTTCTTCTGATTACAGCGTAACCGCTTGAACGTGGAACCGGTGCATCCAGAAGCATGTCTGTAGTTTTTCTGTAATAGTAATCCGCTTCAACAGAAATTCTTCCTTTCAGGAAACTGATTTCCAAACCTGCATCCGTTTGTGCTGTTTTTTCCCATTTCAAATCAGGGTTAGCCAAACGGTTGATACCTGTTCCGCTTACTCTTGTATCATTGTAAATGGTAGCATAGGTAGAACTAAGCAATGACAATGAAGAATATGGAGGAATTTCAGAGTTACCAGTCAAACCGTAACTTGTACGAAGTTTCAAGTTAGAAATGATAGAATTTCCTTTAAGGAACTCTTCATCAGACACTTTCCATGCCAAAGCCGCAGAAGGGAAAAACGCGAATTTATGGTTCTCTCCAAATTTGGAGGATCCATCTGCACGTCCTGTGAACGTAACAAGATATTTATCAAGCAATGTATAGTTCACACGTCCAAAGTAAGAGTTAAACGCAAAACTTTGTTCAAGAGAACCTACTGCTGGCAATGTAGCACCAGCACCTAGATTGTCAAATCCGAAATAATCTGTCGAGAAGTTACGAACGCTGGCGTTAGTCGTTGTAATATTGGTTTTCTGCCATGAAATACCGGCAAGTGCGTTAAATGCATGAATACCAATTGTTTTATTGTAAGTCAGGTAGTTTTCCCATGACCAGAACGTTTCTTTTCTGGCATCTTTGCTCGCAGTACCAAATTCCGAAAGTGCAAGCGTACGTGTCTGAGACTGGTTCACTTCCTGGTTGATCACATTGATACCAAGTACTGAACGTAGTTCCAGACCTTTGGCAAGCGTAACATTACCATACAAGCTACCCAATGTAGTAGCCGTGTTTACGATATACTTACGGCCAGTTAATCGGTGTATTGAACTAAATGAACCTTCTGCCTGAGGATAATCTCTGTTGTTGGCAAAAGTTCCGTTCGGGTATCTTACAGGAAGAAAAGGAAAATCTTCCACCATCTGACGAGGAACAGCGTCATTTATATCAACCAGATTTTCACTTTGGTTGTTATAGCTCAAAGTAGCGCCGATTTTCAACCATTTTTTTACCTGGTCATCAATGCTGAAACGAGTCGAATAACGTTTCAGATAAGATTCTTTCAATAAACCCTGATCATCACGGTAGCCAAGAGAAAGTGCATAAGTCGTTTTTTCATTTCCACCGCTGAAGCCAAGCTGATGGTTTTGAGAAATTTTATTTTGCGTCGCTTCTTCAAACCAGTCTGTATCGTAGTTTGGTTTGTAGCTGCCGTCTGCTGCCAAAGTGAAAACATCAGGATGTTGTAAACTGAAAGCAGCTCTACGCGTCTGAGGATTCAGGTTGGCATATTTTCCGGAAGCCCAGCCAGCCGGGTCAAACTTTTCAATATTTTTGTAAGCAAGATCTTCCACATCAAGGTACTGCTGAGCGTTCAATGTTTTTGGTCTTTTTGGACCGATCGTCGGTACACTGACGTCAACATTGTAAGTAATGATACCTTCACCGGATCTTCCTTTTTTCGTCGTAACAAGGATTACTCCATTCGCACCTCTTGCTCCATAAATCGCAGTAGAAGAGGCATCTTTCAATACTTCAACAGAAACGATATCATTTGGGTTGATATAGTCAATGGCTGAACTATACTGGTTCTGAGTTCCCTGAGGAAGCATTACTCCATCCACAACATACAACGGGTTGTTGGAAGAGTTGATAGAACTGAAACCACGGATACGGATATTACTTCTTCCACCCGGGCGACCTGAGTTCACGTTTACCTGTACCCCTGAAACTTTACCTTGCAAAGCCTGATTCAAAGATGGAGAAGGTCTTTCTTTCAGCTGATCTTCTTTTACTGATCCAACAGCACCTGTTAAATCTGATTTTCTTGCAGTACCATAACCGATAACAACAACTTCGCTTAGTGCTTTTGTATCTGATTCAATGGCAACATCAATGGTAGAACGGTTGCCTACTGCAATTTCCTGGCTCACATAACCTACAAAACTGAATACCAACGTAGCGCCGCTTTCCGGTACAGAGAGCGTATAAGAACCAGTTGCATCCGTCGTAGTACCCGTGCTGGTTCCTTTGATCACAACGTTCACGCCCGGAAGGCCCTCAGCCTTATCTTTTTCGGTTACTTTTCCTTTAATTGTTCTGTCAGCAGTTTTCAAACCGGACAGTTTCGTATTGTTATGTTTGGCAGAGATCGTTTCAATAGCTCCGTTTGCGTATGTTCCAAAAGAACACGACAGTGCGAGAGCTACTAGAACTGTTTTTTGCATCGCTCCTTTGAGAGTTTTGCTTTTTCTGGTAATATTCCTTTTCATACAGTTGGTTGCTTTAATTATGAAAATGTAATGTATAGCCTATGCGCACAAGGTTTTATAAGCGTGAATGGCCTGTGATCTTTGATAACAGCCTAAAAATGTAGTCAGGGTTTTTTCTTTCATAAATTGATTTGATTTAAATTATTAAAAAGGACTGTATTAGCTAAATTAAATGCACGTTGGGCGAGGCATAACTTAAATGGCCGGTACAACAATACTTATCAGAACAGAAGCCGCCAAATACCAGTAAGCCTGCCTCTCGATGGGAAACTTTCCACTTTTTCTATCTTCGAGCTCTCTTAGTTTTATTTTTGTTTTGATTTTTTCCAGAATCGATTTGGAATATTCTTCACTTTTTGATTCTGGGAAAAGGGAATTTAATTCCGGTGAACTTTCAAATGACTGGTACCAGCTTTCTACTTCTTCACGCTCTTGTGGTGTACAGGTTCCGCTTAAATATTTATCTAATAATCCGGATGGTACAGGTGTCTTCATGAATACATTCGTTTTGGATAATAATAAACCGGATTAATGCAATTTATTTGATCTGTTATACAAGGACGTGCGAGAGGCTCTGACACCTTAGTTAAACGATAAAAAAAAGTGAGATTTTTTTATCACAAATTAAATCAGATTTAAATTTTGCTCTAAAATGCTCATCATGAAGGTTATGTAAGCAGCAGGTGAAAAGCTGCGAAGCTGATGGCGGATCGTATTTCTGGCTTTTAAAAGATGGCTTTCAATAGTTTTGGTAGAAACGTTGGAAGTATTGGCGATTTCCAGGATCGTCAGCCCGCTGTCAAAAAGTTCGTAGGCACTACGACATTTTTCGGGAAGATGGGAAAGGCTTAACTCATAGGCTGTTTTTAAATCGTTGTATGCTATTTCTTCATAGGTAGCCTGGTCGGTCTCTTTTTCAGCATAATCTGCAGGATACTCTGCGACCTTGTTATTCTTGCGGAAAAAAGAAATGACAGCATTACGAAGAGACGTGTGAAAATATGCATCAAACGATTTAGCAACTACAATTTGATGTCTTTTCGACCACAATCCTACGAACAGTTCCTGAACCAGTTCTTCTGACTGATCCCTGTCGCGAAGACGTTTATAAGCATCGTTCAGAAGTCTGTAAAAGTATCTGCGGTATAATTCTTCAAAAGCCTGGTGGTTGCCCAGCTTGATTTCAGATAAGAGTTCCTCATCATTAGATTCGATAAACTGAGTTCTATTTGCGCTCATAGATTTTACAGCTGTTTATCAGGATAGGGAAGTATAATTTTAACAATAGATATTTTAAAGTTTTAATTAATAGGGGCAATATTATAATAAATAAATATAATAATTAAATAGAATTTTAATATTGATAGTAAAAGGGCGGTGCAAACGTTTGCAAAAAATATCTTTTTACAGAATATCTCTATGTAACCGAAAGATATTTATTGAGTATAAACAAATTGTTAAAAAAAATAAATATTCGATTTCGTGAAGGTGGGGGTTTTGTATTGTCCTGATAATCAAATCAGGTGAAGAGAAAGTTGATGTGAGTATCCGATATGCATCGTTTTTTTTACAAAAAATGCACGGGTAGGAACAATGATATCTGTCCTCAGATCCGGAACAGATCGGTCAAATTAATTAATTGTTAAATATTTTTTTGGTTACAATAATTTCACCCTTGGTTATTGAAGCGTGGTAAGATTAATGACGGCTCAGAATACTATTAAAAATAAAACGGGTGCCAATGCTGACACCCGTTTTAAGCAAATGATATGTTTTTGATCTTACACCAGGTCTATTACTATTCCACCATTACGAACGGATTCGTCACAGGCGAAAGCGATTTGTAAACTTGTAACAGCATCTTCCAGGTGATCTGTCAAGTCGAGATCTTCCTTAACAGCTTTCAGGAAATAAGCCTGTTCGCGGTTACATAATTCCTGGTGATCCGGTTCGTCTTCCAGATTGATCCATGAATCTTCGTGAACAAATTCATCCTGATCATTTAACGCCGCATGGTGAATTCTTATGGATTCAGTTTTGGTATGAGCTTCCACGGAAGAAGATTTTCCAGTTCCGCCGGCATCTTTTGCAACAATTGAAACAGAACCTTTTGGCCCGATCACGTCTTTCACAAAAAATGCAGTTTCGCTGATCATTGGCCCCCAGCCCGCTTCGTACCAGCCAACCGAGCCATCTTCAAACCAGATCTGAAGTTGTCCATAGTTATAATTTCCCTCAGGAATGTCGTCGGTCAGACGGGCACCAATGGCATTCACGCGGACTGGCTTAGAGCGTGTCATCTGGCACATCACATCAATATAATGCACACCACAGTCAACGATCGGACTTAGGCTTTTCATCAGGTTACGATGCACTGTCCACATATAACCATGGCTTTGCTGATTCAGGTTCATACGCATAACCAGCGGTTTGCCAATATTTTGCGCTTCCTGCACGAAACGCTCCCAGGAAGGATGGTGACGAAGAATGTAACCAACAACAACTTTTTTACCGGCTAATTTTGCAGCCGTAACCACTCTTTTAGCACCTTCGACAGAGGCGGCCAGAGGTTTTTCTATAAATACATGAGCGCCTGCTTCCAAAGCCTGGATCGCAAAAGTTTCGTGCGTATCCGGATAAGTGGAAATACAAACAGCATCAGGTTTGGTTTCTTTCAACGCAGTTTCATAATCACTGAACAAGGCATAACCGCCGCCAAGTTTTTCGTTTAAAACTTCTTTGCTCTTTCCGGTCGATACGATTCCGCAGATTTCGAAACCATCCGACAACTGATAAGCGACTGCGTGGGATGCGCCCATGTTGCCACAGCCCACCACGAGGACGCGCAAAGGATTTTCATTCATTGAAGCAGACATACGAAATATTGTTATTTACAAATATTGGGTTGATAGGAATATTAACCCCAAAATTAAGGATTTAAATCCGTTTTGGGGAAATATCAGTTACTGATGATTCGATTGTCAGTAACAAAAGAATAGAAAAAATGTCTAAAATATAAGAATTGTAATGATGTTCTTTTTTTAATGAACAAAAGGTTGCATAATGCACGAAATTTAGCACTTCTTATAGATGTTCATCAATTTTCCTCTTGTGGTTCCTCTTACTGGAATCAGGCGTCTCGCTTACATTTGCGTTTTTTTTGCTCTTTCAATTTGTAACTGTGCGTTTGCGCAGCAAGATTTTAAACCAACGTATGGGATTGTTGACCGTGCATCTCTTGAAATGAATGCCTATCCGGCGGACAGCAGCGCGGAAGCCTTGGTGCTTTATGATTTTGGAGAACTTAGATTCACCTATCAGGATCATGTCGGACTCGTGCTGATAGCTGAATACCGCGTCAGAATCAAGATTTTGAAAGAATCCGCACTTGACCGTGCGTCGGTTTTCATTCGCTATGGCGAAGATGGAAATCCTGAAAGGGATGAAAGTATTACTGACATATCGGGTTTTACTTACAATCTCGTTGGGAATGCTATTGAGACGGTCGCCATGCCGAATAAAGCCATAGTGAGAGAAAAGCTGTCTGACAAATACTGGGTATGCAAATTTAACCTGCAAAATGTCAGAAAGGGATCTGTAATTGAATACACCTATACCAAAACCACACCTTTTGCTTTCCGTTCAGAGCCGGATGACTGGAATTTCCAACAGGATATTCCTTGCAAATGGAGTGAGTACAAAATTACAGTCCCTAATGTTCTTTATTACAAAATTACTTTTGGAGGTTATTTGCCGCTTCATATTGACAAGCGGGAGAATGTAAACATTGATATCGGGCATCGGCAAATTGATGGGCCCGGGTTGGCGTATCGATTTGTTGTTAAAGAAGCACCAGCGTTTGCAAATGAGCCTTACATTACAACCCAGAAGGACTACGTTTCCCGGATCGCATTCGAACTGGCCAGTGTCCATATCTATGGAGAAGGACTGAAAAGCTATTCTCAAACCTGGCCTGATGTGGATAGAACGTTGCTTAACACCGGCAGCTTTGGGGGACAGTTAAAAAATTTTTCATTTATAAAGGAAATTAATGAAGTTTTAGCAAAAAAGACAACGGACCCGGAAGAAAGAATGGCACTGGCGTATGACTACATTCGTCAAAATATAAGGTGGAACGGAGAGGCAGGTCTTGTATCTGAGGAGGGCGTCAAAAAAGCCTTTGAAAATAAAAAAGGGAATGTAAGCGACATTAATCTGATGCTTACCAGTTTACTGAGACAACTAGGGCTTGAAAGTAATCCTGTCGTGATAAGTACACGTTCACATGGAAGGGTCATTGAAGAAATTCCTCTTATTGATGGTTTCAATTATGTGGTGAGTCACGTAAAACTGGGTGACAAAGAATATCTGCTGGATGCAACGCAAAGAAATACACCCTTGGGAATGTTACCTGAACATGCGCTTAATACGAAAGGGAGGTTAGTTTTGAATAATGGAAAAGGCCTTTTTCTAGATTTAAAATCAAAAGTTGCACTGGGAAAATTTCAAAAGATTGATGCAGATGTCTCACCGGAAAATGGTTTGTTAAAAGGAAAATATTTTATGACCTTAGGTGGTTACGAAGCTTTGAGGTGGCGAGACAGATATCTTTTAGAAGCGGAAGAAAACTTTCCTGAACAAGTGAAAAAGACGAATCCTGACTGGGATATTGACAATTTTAAAGTATTAAACAAAAATGAAAAGTTAGGAGAATCATTAGAAATTTCCTACGATTTTGAAGCTGAAAGTGACGGATCGACATCTGACGTTTTTTACTTTAATCCAATGTTGGCCGGGAAGATTTATGAAAATCCATTCAAAGCGCTGAACAGGATATACCCGGTTGATCTGACGACGACGAGTTCAACTTCATTTATTGGAAATTTCAAATTTTCCGAAGGCTATTATTTAGAGCAAATCCCCAAGACGGTTATCATCGCATTGCCAGAAAAAGCAGGGAGATTCACTTATCAGGTAAAACAAGAAGGGAATGTGGTCTCTGTAAACAGTGTGCTCACAATTAATAAGTCCTATTTTACTGCATCGGAATACGAGCTGCTCAGAGAGTTTTACGACCGGGTCGTCGAAAAACATGCGCAGTCACTGGTTTTGAAGAAAAAGAAATAGCTTTAATTGAGATGAAGACGATCAATATTTTTTTGCAGAAGGAATTGCTGACCCTTTGTTTTTTTGCAATCCAAAGTTTTGCTTATGCGCAGGATTTTAGCGTTAATAAAATACCGCTGGAACTACTTAAAGATGCTAATGCTGTCATTCGTCTTGACGAAGAGACTTTTGAAATTTTATCTAAGTCGGAAGCTAAACAGCGCAACCGTTTAGTTGTGACCGTTCTAAATGAAAAAGGCGAAGATACGTATAGTGAAATGATGGTCCGTCATGATAAATTTACAAAAATCACAGACCTTGCAGCCAATATTTATGATGCAGACGGTAAGCTGATCAGAAAAATAAAAGGATCTGATATAAAAGAGTTTGGCTATGGTATAGTTGGAAATGATATAACAGATGCCAGGTTTAAGGTTGTATATTTTGGTCGGAAAAGTTACCCCTATCCGTATTCCATCGAACTTAGCTATGATACCAGAGATCGGAATATGATGTCTTATCCCAGTTGGGTTCCGACGAATAATGGCAGAAGCTCCATCGAATATTCTTCTTTCAAAATAAAAACACCCATTGGTTTTACATTTAGGTATAAAGAGTATAATGGTGCTTCTCCGGTAAAAAAAACGTTTGATACAGACGGTTTGCCACTGTATGAATGGACAATGCGAAATCATGCAGTTCTTGATAAAACACCATATCCATTACCCGAAAATGAATTTTTGCCAAGAGTATTGACAGCACCGGTTGCATTTGAAATTCAGGAATATTCGGGAGTTTTGAACAACTGGGAAGATTTTAGCAAATTTTATTATACGCTGAATAAAGACCGTGATCAAATGCCTGCCGAGACGATTGCAGAAATAAAATCGGTTGTGAAAGATGCCAGAACAGATCGTGAAAAAGTGTTACTCCTCTATAAATGGCTGCAGGCAAGAAGCCGGTATGTGAGCATTCAACTTGGAATTGGAGGGTGGCAAACGATCGATGCCATGACTGTCGCCGTGAAAGGTTATGGAGATTGTAAGGCATTAAGTAATTTTATGGCAGCGAGCCTAAAACAAGTTGGAATCACTTCTTATGTAGCTTTGATCAAAGCTGGTGATGAAGCAGAAAATAATCTGGACTTTCCAAGTAACCAGTTTAACCATGTTATTGCCTGCGCCATCTTACCAAAAGATACGATTTGGCTTGAATGTACCAGTCAGAATACGTCTGCCGGTTTTATGGGCTCATTCACTGGTAATCGTAAAGCTTTGCTTGTGATGCCGGAAGGAGGAAAGCTGGTAACGACACATTTTTACGAATCTGAAGAGAATGTAGTAAGTCGCATAATAAATGCTAAACTGGATGAAAAGGGTAATGGACAGTTAAGTGTCCGGACTAATTTCAGAGGAATGCAGCAGGAGGCCCGGGAAAGACTTTTGTATGTTTATACAAAGGAAGAACAAAAAAAATGGCTGCTAAGTAATTTGGAGCTGCCCAACATGGAGCTGGAAAATATTGAATATAGTAAGACCGATAATGAAGTTCCCGTGGTGACAGAAAAGTTAAAGATTTTGGTTCGAAATTGCGCCACAAGAACAGGCGAAAGATTATTTGTTAAGCCTAATTTATTGACAAGACAGTTAGCCTTGCCAAATTCTTCAAAAGAACAGACCACGGATTTTTACCTGCCTCCATCCGATTATAATTTTACAGATTCGGACAGTGTTTTCTTTGAAATTCCGGCAGGATTAAAGCTGGAAACTTTACTTCCGAACTTAAAGATTGAATCCGTTTTTGGGATGTATTCTGTCAAGGTAGCATTTGATAATAACAGACTGGTTTATTTAAGGAAAGTTACTATGAAAGGAGGCCGTTTCTCAGCCGCTGATTATCCAAAGTGGATTGATTTTTTAAAAAAAATCAGAAAAGCGGACCGTTCCCAGGTTGTTTTCATAGAGCGCAAAACCTAACAGTTCGCGTCGTTTTTACCAATATTGATCTGTTTGTCTTTTTGCAGTTGTTTCATAACTTTTAAGTATGAAGCAACTGCATTTATGTTAAAATATGTTTATTATTGATTAATACCTGAAATGTTTCCAGGCGATTCAGCGTCTACCTTTGTTAAAAATTCAGATTCTCAAATTTATTAAAACATATATCATGGACAAGGCATCATGGCAGGGCGTATTTCCTGCATTAGTTACACCGTTTAAATCTGACGATACGATCGATTTCGACATGTTTGCAAAAAATCTGACTGCGCAGGTTGAGGCTGGTATTACCGGTATTATCGTCGCAGGATCTTTGGGTGAAGCGAGCACGTTGACATCGGAAGAAAAATATGAATTGGTGAAATTTGCAAAAAAATCACTTCCTGCTGATATGCCCGTGGTTTTGTGTATTGCAGAACAATCCACAGCAGTTGCTGTTGAAATCGCTAAAAAAGCAGAAGAAATCGGTGCAGACGGATTGATGGTTTTACCTCCGATGCGTTATAAAGCGGATGATCAGGAAACCGTTGTTTATTTCACAACGATTGCGAAGAGCACTTCATTATCGGTAATGATCTACAACAATCCGGTTGATTATAAAATTGAAGTGACGTTGGATATGTTCGAGCAATTGTCGGCTTATCCAAATATTCAGGCGATTAAAGAATCTACGCGTGATGTAAGTAATGTAACACGTATTTTTAACCGTTTCGGTGATCGTTTCAAAGTTTTCTGTGGCGTGGATACTTTAATAATGGAAGAGGTAATGTTGGGCGCTGACGGTGTTGTCGGTGGTCTGGTTGATGCTTTCCCGAAAGAGACCGTTGCGATTTTCAACTTTGTGAAAGCGGGTCAATACAAGGAAGCTCTTGCAGTTTACAGATGGTATCTTCCGCTCTTGGAACTTGACATTCATCCTAAACTGGTTCAGAATATTAAATTGGCAGCAACACTTGCAGGTATAGGATCTGAATATGTGAGAGCTCCGAGACTGGTGTTGGAAGGTGCCGAAAGAGAAAAGGTTTTGGCAATTATCAATCATGCAATCGAAAATCAGCCTGTTTTGTCAGATTATTTAAATCTGGCCGTGGACTCATCCGTTGCATAATTTTGTTGTTCTGGTTGAATTATAATTTTAACCAAAAGTGCTTTTCTGATTAGGGTATAATATAAGGTACATTTTACCCTAATCAGAAAAGCTTGCGAAAAGCTTTTGGAACCAACCAACATTATAAACGCTGATAGCGAATCGCTGAAAGCCCCCATTATGGATATTTCAAAAGAAGAATTAGATCGTATCGTTCAAAAGGCCCAGGAGGCTTTTTTGATAAGTAAAAACTTCCCGCTTCAAAAACGGATCGCTTTCATGCGTGCCGTGGCTGATGAAATCGAAGCACTTGGTCCGGAGCTTATCCAGACTGCCATGACAGAATCTCATTTGCCGGAGGGACGATTGGTTGGAGAAAAAGCAAGAACAATTTTTCAGTGGAGAAGTTATGCCGATGCAGTTGAAAGAGGTGATTCGCTGGATGCGAGCATTGATACGGCAAATGCAGAACGCACTCCTCCAAAACCGGATATCAGAAAAACGGCTGTGCCGCTTGGTCCGGTTACTGTCTTTGGCGCAAGTAATTTTCCATTTGCCTTCTCGACAGCAGGTGGAGACACGGCCAGTGCGATCGCAGCAGGTTGTCCTGTTATCGTAAAAGCCCATGAAGGTCATCCGAAAACGTCTGGAATTATGGCTGATGCAATTTCGCGCGCCGTTGTAAAAAGCGGTATGCCGGAAGGGACATTTGCCCATGTTTACAGTTCGACATTTGAAACTGGTCAGCAGCTTGTAAGCCATCCATTGATGAAAGCCGTTGGTTTTACCGGTTCATACCGTGGAGGAAAAGCATTGATGGATCTGGCAAACCAACGTCAGGAGCCGATTCCGGTTTATGCGGAAATGGGAAGCATAAATCCGTTATATCTTTTGCCAAATAAAATTAAATCAGCACCGCAGGAACTGGCAAAACAATATGCCGGATCACTCACGCTCGGTGTTGGGCAGTTTTGTACTAATCCGGGATTGGTAATCGGCGTCGCCGGTGAAGATCTTAATTTGTTTATCGAAGCATTAAAACACGAAATTGCGGGTATCGCACCTTGTTCGATGCTTAATGAAAAAATAGCAGCCGGATATGCTGAGAGTCGTGAGAAAATGATCGGACAATCAGGCGTTGAAGTTATTGCAGTTTCCGTGACGGAAGCAGCAGAAGGACAAGGTTTGCCAACCGTTGCGACAGTTGCTGGTGTTGAACTATTGGTTAATCCTTCGTTGCTGCATGAAGTTTTCGGGCCTTTTGCATTAATTGTTCAATGTAAAGATGCCTCAGAATTGTTGGCAGTGACAGAAAAACTTGATGGGCAGCTAACTGTTTCACTTTTTGCGACAAATGAAGATTTGTCTGAAAATGAGGAAACCATATCCATTCTGCAAACAAAATGCGGCCGGATATTATTCAATAATTTCCCGACAGGTGTTGAAGTTTGCAAATCGATGCACCACGGCGGACCTTTCCCTTCTTCCAGCAACGGGGCTTATACTTCCGTAGGAGCCGATTCGATCAAGCGTTTCGTGAGGCCATTAAGCTTCCAAAACTGGCCGGATGAATTTTTGCCGGAAGAATTGAAAAACAGCAATCCGTTAAATATCTGGCGGACAATCAATAATGAAAGAACAAAAGAGGCAGTATAAAATAGTTTCTTCGACAATTTACAATAGCAAACGGAGCTAAAAGCCAATTGCTAAAAGCCAACAGCTAAATAATGCGTAAGACTTTTTTCTGTATAGATGCCCATACTTGCGGCAACCCGGTACGGGTTGTCGCAGGTGGAGGGCCTTTGTTGCAAGGTAACAGCATGATGGAGCGCAGGCTTCATTTTTTGAAAGAATTTGACTGGATCAGAAAAGGATTGATGTTCGAACCTCGCGGCCACGATATGATGAGCGGAAGCATACTTTATCCGCCCGTAGATCCTGAAAATGATATCGGCGTTTTGTATATTGAAACCAGCGGTTGTTTGCCCATGTGCGGTCACGGTACAATTGGTACTGTTACCATTGCCATTGAAGAAGGTTTGGTGACGCCAAAAGTACCTGGCAAACTTAGGCTCGAAACACCTGCTGGATTGGTTTTGGTGGAATATGTGCAGGAAGGGAAAAAAGTGAAATCGGTCAAACTGGTAAATATCAAGTCTTTTCTAGCAGCCGAAAAATTGACCGTAGAATGTCCGGATCTGGGTACTCTGACAGTAGATGTTTCTTACGGAGGAAATTTCTATGCGATCGTAGATCCGCAGGAAAATTTTAAAGGACTGGAAAATTATACTGCTGATCAGTTGATCAGCTGGAGCCGGGTTTGCAGGAAACGCATGAATGAACAATACACTTTCGTTCACCCGGAAAATGAACACATCAACGGACTGAGTCATTTTCTTTGGGCAGGCGCGGTGATTGATCCAACGTCCACAGCGAGAAATGCTGTTTTCTACGGAGACAAAGCAATCGACCGATCTCCTTGCGGTACCGGAACTTCGGCACGTATGGCGCAATGGCATGCAAAAGGCAAGTTGAAAAAAGGCGATAAATTTATCCATGAAAGTATCATCGGGTCTAAATTTATAGGTACTGTTGAGGACGAAGTCACCATTGGAGATAAGCCTGCAATCATACCGGGAATTGAAGGATGGGCGATGGTAACCGGATATAACACCATTATCATTGATGATGACGATCCGTATGCTTACGGTTTTCAAGTGTTGTAATAGAAAATTTTAACCGCTCCGACGCAAAAGGCGCAACGGTTTACGCAATGGACGCGAAATTAAAACTACAAGGTTGCGTCCATTGCGTTTAAATAATATGAAAATGGACACAAAAAAAGGTAAAGTTGTCATTATCGGTGGCGGAATTATGGGGTTGGCTTCTGCTTATTATCTGTTAAAAGACGGGTGGAAAGTGACTGTACTGGAAAAGGGAGATTTGACAAATGGTTGTTCTTTTGGCAATGCCGGTATGATCGTTCCCAGCCACTTTATTCCTTTGGCAGCACCAGGAATGATCTCGAAAGGGATAAAATGGATGTTCAACAGCCGCAGTCCTTTTTATGTAAAACCTTCCCTGGACTTTTCCCTGATTTCCTGGGGCTTGAAATTCGTGAAAAGTGCCACAGTGAGCCATGTAGAGCACTCCGCGCCATATCTTCGGGATTACCATTTATTAAGCCGCCAATTATATAAGGACCTTACCAATGAATCGGGCTTTAATTTTGGCTTAAAGGACAAAGGGATTCTGATGCTTTACAAAACCGAAAAGGCTGGTGAAGAAGAAATTCATGTGGGACGGGATGCGCAGAAACTTGGCCTGGATGTTGAGATTTTGAGCAAAGAACAAACCCAGGCACTTGAACCGCATACTAATCTGGATGTTATCGGTGCCGTACATTACCGTTGCGATGCGCATTTATATCCAAATGCACTGATCCCACAACTGATTGAATTTGTCAAAAAGAATGGTGGAGAAATTATAACAAACAGTGACGTCACCGGATTTGATATCCGCGAAGGCGAGATCAAAGCTGTTCAGACAAATAAGGGAAATGTGGAAGGTGATCTTGTCGTGATGACAGGCGGAACCTGGCTTCCTGAACTGGCAAAGTTAGCTGGCTTGTCAATTCCGGTGATGCCTGGAAAGGGATATTCTTTCATGGAACCGAACACTGAACACAAGATTATCCACCCATCACTTTTGATAGAAGCCAGGGTTGCGGTAACGCCTATGAACGGCCAGGTTCGTTTTGGCGGAACGATGGAAATTGCGCCTGTAAACGATAAGATTAATATGAACAGGGTGGAAGGGATCGTCAATTCCATTCCTAAATACTATTCGGATCTATCAACAGATTTGCCAAAAATAAAAGATATCTGGTACGGTTTCCGTCCATGTTCCCCGGATGGTTTGCCTTATCTGGGTTATAGCAAAAAGTTGAAAAATCTGATCGTTGCTGGTGGGCATGGGATGATGGGCCTAAGTCTGGGGCCGGCAACAGGCAAAGTTGTCGCTGAACTGGCTGATCGCAAAACGACTTCTGTGGACATTTCTATTTACGATCCGCAGCGTTATAACTAAGCAGATCATTCTACGCCTTTACCAATAATACTATTTTTATTTCCCAAAAACAGATTCAAGGGTTTGGGAAATAAAATTGTTGGATATTTGAGGAATGTATTAGAAAAGTTTGATAATAAGGTTACGTTAGAAACAATATTTGGTATTGCGGAGTAATTCAAATTTTGTTGTTATGATATTTTTAGTAAAACAGAAGTTTCATAGTTCTAAAATATTATTGTAGCTTTCATCAGTGAAAACCTGATCTCCATAACCTAACCCTTATATGTCACAAGAAAGTACGTCGGAAAATACTTCATTTAAACCTTCCCTGGGCCTAGTTGATGCCACCATGCTTGTAGCGGGTAGTATGATCGGATCAGGGATTTTTATTGTTAGTGCTGACATCACCCGAAATACAGGAAGCGTAGGCTGGCTGATGGTTGTCTGGCTGATTACTGGTTTCATGACACTGACTGCGGCATTGAGTTATGGAGAACTTAGCGCCATGTTTCCGAAGGCCGGCGGACAATATGTTTATTTAAAAGAGGCGTATAATCCGCTGATTAGTTTCTTATATGGGTGGAGTTTTTTTACCGTGATTCAAACGGCAACGATTGCTGCTGTTGCGGTAGCTTTCGCGAAATTTACCGCATACCTGTTACCTGTGTTTAGTGAAGATCTTGTCGCCATTGACTTTGGCTTTCTTCAGATAACCCCGGCGCAATTATTATCCATCGTAATAATCGTTTTTCTTACGTTTATTAATACACGTGGCGTTAATAGCGGAAAAATAATCCAGACAACTTTCACACTTGCGAAACTGCTAAGTCTTCTTGGGTTGATCATTTTTGGTCTTCTTTTTATGAAACCCGAAGTATGGAATATCAACTGGGATTCTGCGACAATGTGGGACTTGCACAAACTTAATTTTGACGGGAGTATTGAATCTTACACCACATTTGCGGCTTTTGGTGCAATTGCCGCTTCTATGGTTGGGTCCATTTTTAGCAGCGATTCATGGAATAATGTAACTTTTATTGCAGGAGAAATTAAAAATCCCCAACGTAACATCGGATTGAGTCTTGCACTTGGTACGATCATCGTAACGGTTATTTACGTACTCACAAATGTGATGTATACCGGAGTTTTGTCTTTGACTGAAATAGCTTCTGCCGATAAAGACAGGGTTGGGGTTGCAGCATCTCAGATGATTTTCGGGAATTCAGGTACGATCATTATTGCCATTATGATCATGGTTTCAACATTTGGATGTAATAATGGATTGATTATGTCCGGTGCGCGGGTATATTACTCCATGGCAAAAGATGGTCTGTTCTTCAAAAAAGTTGGAGAATTAAACAAGAATTCTGTTCCGGAATTTGGCTTATGGATCCAGTGCGTAATTGCTTCCTTATGGAGTTTGAGCGGCAAGTATGGCAATCTTCTGGATATGATTTCCTTCGTTGTAGTGGTATTTTATATGCTGACGATTATTGGAATTTTTATACTTCGTAAAAAGAGACCTAATGCGGAAAGACCTTACAAGGCGTTCGGGTACCCCTTTCTGCCGATTATTTACATTCTGATGGGAACTGCCTTTTGCGTGCTGCTTATCATCTTCAAACCTGAATATACCTGGCCGGGACTGATCATTGTTTTGCTTGGAATACCAGTCTATTACCTGATCGCAAAAAAGGATATTGTTTCTGCAGATTAATATCAAAGATATTTTGATCAATTTTAGAGGTAGGTAATGATAAAAAAAATTCGCTTCGCGGAAGATGTTACCATTAACAACTTTATTTTCAGGAGATTTGAATTTTATCAAGAAGAGGTCAAATGTTTGTCAATGGTTATGTTTTTCTAGCTTTTACCGAAAAATAACTTAGGGTTGAGATTCGCTTAGGCTTTCATATTTTTGTTTCTAAAAGCTTATGGCGTAAAATTTGTTCTATTTAGACTATCTTTCGTAGCCTAATTCAATAAGCTCTACAACTTTACAACAGATTGAACCGGTATTCATGGAATTTTTGCTGCCTCTTGTTTCGGTTTTTTTATTTTTTGTTCTTTTTTTTCTTATCACAAGGCGTAAGGGTGTTTACACCAACGCTCGCCTTTCCTTTATATTCTCCCTGATTGCAAACGGTGTTGTTGTTTTTGTATGTAACGAGTCTCTATCATTTTTTAACGCACTCAATCACACTTCGGCTTTGCTGTTTTGGCTTGTAGAAGTTATGATGCTGGGAAGTGTTTTGAGTTACTTGAATACGAAAGAAAAGATTTCATTTTCTGATTTAAATAGCCTGAAAAGCGTATTTCTGTTCAAAGGATTAAGTAGGACAAATAGGATAATCTCGGTAATTGGACTTTTATTTTTTGTATTACCACTTTTATTTCTTGCCGTTTATCCGCCTCCGAATAATTTTGATGCGCACAGTTATCATTTGAACCGTATTCTTTTTTGGATAACAAATGGTAATCTGGACCATTTTCCGACCCAGCATATACAACAACTTTATTTAAATGTTTTTGCAGAATATCTGGTACTTGACAGCGTGTTGCTTTCCGGGTCAGATGCTTATGCTGGTCTGATTCAGTATGGGGCGTTTTTAGGATCGCTTTGCGGAATCAGCTTATTGGCCAAAAAAGTGGGGATGAAAGCTGATGGGCAGTTGCTTGCCGCCGCTTTTTTATTGACTTTGCCAATAGGAATTTTTGAAAGCACAAGTGCTCAGGTTGATTATGTAGCTTGTTTCTTCTTCATTATGTTTGTATTTTTTGGTTTTGATCTGCTAGAAAATAAATCTTCGCTCACGCTTTTAGCATTTCTCTTATCACTCGCTTTCGGAGGATTTTCTAAGTATACTGTGTTTATTTTCGGTATTCCTTTTACACTTTATTTTGCAATTCGTATCCTTGGAAAATATGGGTTTTCCTATGCGCTAAAAGTTCTGGTTTTGGCAATCGTACTCATGGGTCTAACATTTGGCCCATTCTTTTACAGGAATTACGAGTTGTTTGGCAACGTCATGAGTCCGCCGACAGATTCACGATTTTTCTCAGAAAAAATACCAGTTGATAAACATTCTGTTGCATTTGCAGTTTCTGGTATCGTCAAAAATGTTGGATTGCACCTTGGACTTCCCAGCAATGGTTACAATCAGTTTATGAACAATAAGATCGTGGATTTTCATGATCTTATCGGCGTTGATGTCAATGACACAGCCTTGCGGTTGGATCCGTTTTCCGTGCGCTATTCTGTTCATGAAGATATGGTTCCGAATACCATTCATCTTTTCTTGATGGCACTTGCTTGTGTACCCTTATTTTTTATAAAAAATCAATGGAAAATCAAATGGGTTTGGATCTGTGCAATAATTGGATTTATCTTATTTTGTGTGATGATGAAATTTCAGCTTTGGAGCACAAGAACACATATGCCATTTTTCGCAATGGGTGGAGTTTTAGTCGCTTACATTTATAGTGAAGTTTTCAAACTCAAAGTTGCCTATCTGGTTCTTCCATTAATGCTGATTTCGTCGGTTTTTGTCTACGGTAATCCCAATAAACCACTTATACCCATGGGGTATTTTACTAAAAAAGTGCTTGGGCATATTCCTGTTGCCATTTGTGCAACCGACAGTTTGCAGGAATTAGCGTATCAAAAGGAATTAGGAGATGATTATGTATTTCCCGGCAAGAATCGCTGCCATCCGATAAAGACCTGGCCGGGGTATCGTAAAAGGAAGGAGATTTTTGAAGATCTGGAAAAACTGGGTTATTATGACGATGATAAATCAGCGACCATTTTTTCGACAAGCAGAGAGAAAATGTATTTTCTGAGTCATCTGGACAACTATTATAATGTCGAGCCTTTGCTGGATCATATTAACGGAGACAATAAAAATGTAGGTGTTTTATTTAGAAAGGAACTTGGATTTTATCATTATTGGAGCGCACTTTCCACACGGAAGCAAAGCCCTGGGAGAATGGAATATATTTACTTCAAAAAAGAATTTATGGTGTTGGAAAACGCCCGGAAGGATTTTTGTTACGACTACATTCTTGGCGACGATCCTGAATTGTTAAAGGATTTTGTTCCTGATGAAAACATTGAGGCGATGTATAAATCCCGTTTGTTTTATCTCATAAAGCTTAAAAAAACGAGCTGCGACAGGAAGTTGTTTTAAGATTATTTCTAAAATAAATCCACGCTTAAACCCAGTAAAACGAGAACTACCAGCCAACCTGCAATTTGTAATAAAACAGGATGTTTATAAGTGCCCATAATTCTGGATTTTCGGCTGGCGATTAGTAAAATTGTGAGTGCGATCGGCAATACAAATCCATTTAAAGTACCTACAAAAATCAAAACTTTGACAGGTTTTCCTACCAGAAGAAAGACGAACGTTGAGAGCAAAATAAAGAAAATCGTCAGATAGGTTTGGTTTTTTTCGAGGAATGGATGAAAGGATTTTAAAAAAGAAATGGAGGTATATGCTGCACCGACTACGGAGGTAATTGCCGCTGCCCATATCATCATTCCAAACATCTGACGTCCCGACTGCCCGGCTGCATTTTCGAAAATGGAAGCAGTTGGATTTTCAGGATTTATCTTTGCACCGCCCAGTATTATTCCCAACGTTGCAAGAAAGAGAAAATATCGGATGACAGCAGTTACTACAATTCCTGTTGCCGCGCCTCTATTCACTTGCGATAATGCAGCTTCTCCTCTAAAACCGGAATCCAAAAGTCTGTGCGCTCCTGCGAAGGAAATGTAACCTCCGACGGTTCCTCCAACCAGCGTCAAGGTTGATATAGCGTTAAACTTTTGAGGGATAAAAGTATGGTGAATCGCTTCGGCAAAGGGCGGATGCGAAGTGAAAGCAATATACAGAATGAGCACGATCATCACTAAACCAAGAATTTTGGTAAATGTGTCCATTGCTTTTCCCGCATCTTTAAGAAGAAAAATACCAACAGCCAGCAATGCACTAATTACAGCCCCTGTTTTAACCGGAATGCCTGTCATCGCCTCAACGCCCAGACCTGCACCAGCAACATTTCCAATATTAAAAGCCAACCCGCCAACGACAATTAACAGTGCGAGAAGATATCCTAAGCCTGGAAAAAGATCGTTGGCGAGATCCTGGGCATGTTTTCCGGACACAGTTACAATCTGCCAGATATTAAATTGTACGAACAAATCAATAACAACTGAAATCAGTATTATAAAACCAAAACTTGTAGCCAGCTGTTCTGTGAATACGGTTGTTTGTGTAAGAAATCCCGGCCCGACCGCCGAAGTCGCCATTAAAAATGCTGCACCTAAAAGGGCTTTGGAAGATTTTGAATCTGACATAGGTTTCGGTTTGGACACAGCGTTTCGCAGAGGTATTAAGAGTTTACTTATCTTTTTACTATTGGTTATTCAGATTTTCCATATCCGCCACCACCAGGCGTTTCAATGGTCAGTATGTCGCCTTTTTGTACTTGAATGCTGCATATGCCGGGAAGTTGCGTTAAAACGTGATTACTTGTTAAAGTGTGTTTTCCAGGTTTTCCGTCTTTTCCTCCGTTCAAACCATAAGGGGCGTATTTCCGATGCTGCCCCAGAACTGTTACCTGCAAGTTTTCACGAAATTCAATTTTTCTTACAATCCCGTCACCGCCGTCAAATTGACCATCCCCACCAGAATTTTTACGTATACCAAATTCAAGCAATCTTACAGGATATTTTCTTTCAAGTTGTTCAGGATCAGTAATTCTGGTGTTGGTCATGTGCTGGTGCACCGCCGACCTTCCCTTAAAACCTGGCCCTGCACCAACGCCGCCGCCAATGGTTTCGTAGTATCCAAAATTCTCGTTTCCAAAAAGGAAATTATTCATGGTGCCCTGGCTACATGCCGCCAGACCAAAAGCTTTCAGCAAAGTATCTACCAGCCGCTGACTTACCTCAGTATTCCCACCGACAACAGCCGGACATTTAAACGGATCATCGTAAAAATCAGGATGTAGGAAGCTATTATCCGGCAGAATGATTTGGACATTTTTCATCAATCCGTCATTCAGCGGAATTTCCTTATTGACGAGTAATCGCAAAACATATAAAATGGCACTGTACAGAATTGAGATATTAGCGTTCAGATTATTGGGATGGACAGGAGAGGTTCCGGTAAAATCGAACACCTGTTTTTCAGAATCTAGCGAAATTTTTACCTGAATCTGATGATCGTCATCCAGGAATTCGGTAGCCGCGAATGTCTGTCCTTCGATAGGTTTTAATGCATCTTGCAACTGCTGAATAGCACTGGATTTCAGCAGATTCATGTATTTTTTTACGGTTTCGATTCCATGAGAATCAGCCAGCTTCAAAAGTTGTTCACTTCCCTTTTTTAATGCTGATAGGGCCGCGGTAATATCCGCTTCATTGGATAGGAAATTACGCGTAGGATATTCACATTTGGTAAATAATTTATGAATAACATCCCACTGAAAAACGCCTGCCCTGACCAGATATTGAGGAAGTATGACAACGCCTTCTTCGGCCAGGCAAGTGGCATCAGGAGGCATCGATCCGGGTGTTTTTCCACCAATTTCTGCATGATGTGCCCGATTGATCACATAGCCCAAACATTCGTTTTTGTCAGTAAAAATGGCTGAAATCAATGTGATATCCGGTAAATGTGAACCTCCGTATTTTGGTTGATTGGTAATGATAACATCGCCTGGGCCAATAGAGATTGCATCTCTGACAAGTCTTCCGCATATACCCATGCTGCCCAAATGTACGGGTATGTGCTGGGCATTAACCAACAATTCGCCGTCCGCATCCAGAAGAGCACAGGAGAAATCAAGGCGCTCTTTCACATTGACTGAAAATGCAGTCCGCTGTAATTGGACACCCATTTCTTCTGCAATAGCTTTAAAACGATTGGTGAAAAGCTGTAAGGAAATTTCGTCGCTATAATCCTGTGATTGCGTAATATTTGTTTCAGTTTTAAACGCAATCGCATCTCTATTTTCCTGAATAACAAGCGTCCAGCCTAATGGAATAAAAGCGGTGGAAGTATTATTGAGTAAAATAGAAGGTCCCTTAATTTCATCGCCGGAATTTAAAATATCCCATTCATACAGCGCCGTGATTTCTGTATTGACAGTATCATCAGATTTGTTTAATGGTTCAACCTGCCGTAAAGCTCCAACTGTTTTTCCATTTTTTAAAATGGATTTTGGAGTAATCACATCAGCTTTTTCCTGGACTTTCAGCTTCAGACTTTCAAGTTCTACAATTGCATTTTCCGGATAATAACCGAACTGATCGGTATATGTTTTTTTGAAATTTTCCAGTGTCTGGCCTTCTTTAAAAGGTATCTCAATTGTATTTTCCTGTCCGGAGAAACGTAAAAATGTTGTGAAAAAAGCAATATCATATTCGTTGATATTTTGCTTCGACAATTCATTTTCAGCGTTAATTAATAATTCCTTTTTCCAGCCTGAGATCTGACTTTTTGCCTTTTCCCAGGGAAGCATTATTTGTTTGGAAACAAGAGCGCTGATCAATGCCTGCCCGATTCCAACTGCGCTGAAAAGTCCTGCATCGTAAGGAATAATCACATTTTCAATTTCCAATAAATCTGCAAGCTGGCAGCTGTGCAATCCACCGGCTCCTCCAAATGTTATCAAGGCATATTCGGCAGGATTTATTCCCTTTGCTACTGAAATTTTTCTGATCGCATCGGCCATTTTTTCGTTCGCAATTTTTTCCAGCCCGACAAGGATTTCTAATTCTGAAAGCAGGTTATTGGTATTTTCGAAAATTGAAGTTTGAAGGTTTTTCAGCGCTGATAGTGCTGCTTCCGGGCGAATCGGAATTCCGAATTTTGCCGGATCCAGTTTTCCCAGCAAGAGGTTTACGTCTGTAATCGTAAGTGACCCGCCAGCTCCATAACATGCCGGGCCTGGTGATGCGCCTGCGCTTTCAGGGCCGACTTGTAAAGTAAACCCGTCAAACCAACAAACGGAACCGCCGCCGGCTGCAACGGTTTCAATAGCGAGAGTAGGATTGTGAAACTCGATTCCGTCAATTTCAGTAATATATTTTAACTCAGGCTGTCCGTCGATTCTTGCGACGTCGGTGCTTGTTCCTCCCATATCGAAGGTGAGCACCTTTTGGAAACCCAGAAGTTTTGCAATATTGGTTGCCGCGACCATGCCGCCGGCCGGCCCACTTAATAAGCTGTCTTTTGCTTTGAAGCCATTGAGTTCGGACAAGCTTCCGGTACTTGTCATGACTTTCAGACTGCCATCGGGTAAGGAATTCTTGATATTGTTGAGATAAACATCTAAAACAGGATCAAGATAGGCATTGACGACAGCCGTTTGTGTACGTCGCAAATAATGTGAAAATGGAAAAAGCTGTGAAGACGCTGAAACATATTTTGCTCCATTTTGTCTGAACGCGGTGGTTAAGGCTGTTTCATGCTGATCGTTCTTATATGAATGAAGCAAAGAAATCGCTATCGATTCAAAATGTATGCCTGGAAAAAGTGTAAAGTCATGACTATCCAGTTCTTTGATCACGTGGCCGTCGGCAGCCACCCGTTCATTTAACTCAATCACATCTGAGTAAAGCAGATCAGGTTCCGGAATGTTCAGTTGAAATAACGACGGACGTTGCTGTGTTCCAATATAAAGTAAATCCTTAAAACCTTTTGTGACGACCAGAAGTGTTTTTGCGCCTTTTCGTTCCAACAAAGCATTCGTTCCTTTGGTGGTACCCAAGCGCATTTCCAAAGATGGAAGTGGGTTTTTTAGCGGCGTTTTGGTTAACAATCTTGCTGCGAGAACAGGTGCTTCCTCGCCGCTAAACAATTCAAAATCCGTGTTGGCAATATCTGAAAGCTCAGTATCTAATGTCAAAATATTTTTGTCGAAATCAACGCCGGTCAAAAATGCCGATTCGTTCGTGTCGTTAATATGGAAGGTGTAAGCCGCCAGCAACTCGCTCTCATATTTCCACGGCGACGAAAACTCGTATGTAAAAGCAGTGACTTTTTTTACAATTCTCCCTCTCAATCGTGCAGAGCTCAGCACTTTAATTCTTGTCGTTTTTCCATCTGGATCAACCGCGAGACAGTCTGTGAAAGTACCGCCAGTGTCAATGCTGATTTTCCAGATTGGTGTGTTTGAAGTATTCAAAATAGTCTTTTTAGCGCAGTAATGGATTCAGTTACCAAATTACACCGGATTTTGAATAAAACCGATCTTGAAAAGTGTATATGACCGAAAAAGCTTAGGTTGTATTTAAATTCTTTGTCGTAATAATTAAAATCACACACTACTTATTCAATTAATTATGAAAAGAAATGATACGCTTTGGAAAGGTATACTGGAAAATATATTCGGAGATTTTCTGTTGTTTTTCTTCAATAATGCTGACGAAGTATTTGATATTAAAAAAGGCTTTCAGTTTCTCGACAAAGAGCTGGAACAGCTATTCCCGACAGAAGAAATTCTATCGCCAAAGTTTGTCGATAAGCTGGTTAAGGTTTTCACAAAATCAGGAAAAGAAGAATGGATTCTTGTACATATTGAAGTTCAGGGTTACCATGACAAGGATTTCGGAGAGAGAATGTTTGCATACTTTTATCGGATACTTGACAGATATGGTAAACGTTTGACAAGCATTGCGATTTTTACTGATGCGCAGAAAAGCTTTAAACCGAAAAGATATTCATATGAATATCTGCGTACGAAACTTAGTTTTGAGTTTAATACCTACAAAGTAATTGAGCAAAATGAAGAAATGCTCCTTGAAAGTAATAACCCATTTGCAATAGTAATTCTGACAGTTTTACTATCAATCAGGAAAAGACAATATAATAACGACGAAAAGCTTTTTCACCAAAAGTATTTACTGGCGAAATTGCTGCTAAGCAAAAAGATTTCAAGAACTAAAATTGGATATTTATTGATTTTCCTTCAAAACTACGTGACTTTTGCAGATCTAAAATTTAATGCTAAATTTGATAAGGTAATTGAAGAATTAACAGAAAAACGCACAGCTATGGGAATCAGGGAATTAGTGCTTGACTTGAAGGAAAAAGAAGGGATTGTTAAGGGCAAAGAAGAAGTTGTCCGTAACCTGTTATTGGCAAAAAGGTTTACAATTTCTGAAATCGCCAACTTCGCTAGTGTAACTGAATCTTTTGTTCTAAATGTGCAGCAAAAGCTATCATAAATTTTACTTAATGTAAGAAAAAATTTGAAGGCTCCCCGTGGAGTCTTTTTGTTTTTAATGATTATCTTACAATTGTATTTTTCTTGCTTGCCCATATCAAATTTAATATCATCCTTCACCTAAATTATGAAAAGAAACGCTCTTTTTTACAAGCTTTTCATCACGCTCCTGTTATTAAATTCTTTGGCAGTTTTTGGACAAATGCCAGATCCTGTCAGGTTCGTGGTTACTATGAACAATCCCGGTAACCATACATTTCATGTAACGATGGAATGTTCTGTGGGATCTCAGGAAACATCTACGTTGAAAATACCTGCCTGGTCGCCGGGATATTATCAGATCATGGATTTTGCCGACGCAGTCACCAACTTCTCAGTAAAGGACGGAGATGGAAAAAATCTTGAATTCAGGAAGAAGGATAAAAATGGCTGGCATATAGAGAAAGGAAAAACCAGAACGTTGAAGGTGGAATATGATGTTATTACTTCACGGGAATTCGTTGGAACCAGTTTTCTGGATCAAGAGCATGGTTATATTATTCCCGCAAGTGTTTGCCTTTATCTGGAAAATGAAATAAAAAGACCGGCAGAAATTACAATTACGCCGTTTGCAGACTGGAAAAATGTTGCGACAGGACTTGATTCAATTGCTGGAAAGGCGTTTACATACACAGCACCTGACTTTGATATACTTTATGACAGCCCGATTTTAATCGGGAATCTGGAAGAACTGCCGGCCTTTGAGATAAAAGGGATCCCGCACCGTTTTATTGGTTTCAAAATGGGTGATTTTGACAAAGCGCAATTTATGCAGGACCTGAAAAAGATGATCGAACAAGCATCCGGTTTGATTGGCGACATTCCTTATAAACGCTATACATTTCTGGCAATTGGCCCTGGAAGAGGCGGAATTGAACATTTGAATTCTACGGCTGTAAGTTTCAACGGAGCAGATTTAGGTACGCAGGCGGGTAAAGTCAGATTGCTTAGCTTTTTAACACATGAATATTTTCACCATTATAATGTTAAAAGAATCCGCCCGGTCGAACTTGGGCCATTTAATTATGACCGCGGAAGCAAAACAAATTTGCTGTGGGTTTCGGAAGGTTTGACGGTTTATTATGAATATCCAATTTTGAACAGAGCGGGGTTGATGTCGGAAAAGGAAACCCTGGACGCATTTAAATCTTTAATATTGCAATTGGAAACGCAGCCAGGAAGATTGTATCAGTCTCTGGCACAGGCGAGTGCAGAAACCTGGTCTGACGGGCCGAGTGGTCGTGTCAATGATGAATTCAATAAGACGATTTCCTATTACATCAAAGGTCCAATCGTCGGTTTGCTGTTGGATTTCAAAATTCGTCATGAAACCAAAAACAAAAAATCGCTGGATGATGTGATGCGTACGCTGTATCAGGAATATTACCAAAAACAAAAACGTGGATTCACGGAAATGGAATTCCGGAAAGTGTGTGAGCAAGTTGCCGGCGCTTCAATGGATGAAATTTTCCACTACGTATATACAACCAAGGAACTAGATTATGTGAAGTATTTCAATTATGCCGGACTCAACATTGACGTTGCTCGAAAACAGCTTCCTGGCGGATATTCAGGAATAAAAACAAAACTGATAAATGACAGCCTCGTAGTAATAAGTGTTGACTGGGATTCGCCGGCCTGGAAAGTGGGCGTTCGAAGAGGAAATGTAATTCAGGAGATTGATTCAACACCAGCGACTGAGAAAAATGTTGAGTATCTGTTTGCCAATAGAAAATCAGGTGAAAAAACTCATTTGAGCCTCATTAAAAATGATACTAAAATAGCAATTTCGGTTGTACTTGGTACAAAATCTGAACGGTCATTTGATATTACTCCGATGCCAAATCCGGACAAGCTCCAATTTGCAATTTTGAAAAGCTGGGTGAAGTAACTGGAATGTTAGTTAGTTCATGTTAAAGGTACAAGTAGCGGCGCGAACTATGTCACCCTTTCAGGGTTTTAATTAACTTTTTCACGACACTTTCTATAATAATATCATCCTTTCAGGATTGTAATAAATCCAGCATAATATTTGCCAGACTGATTATTGATTAGGAAAAGGATAGAGCGTTTCAGCATTTTCTATAATAATATCATCCTTTCAGGATTTTTATAACCTAAATTGGGTATTCGAAAGACTTACCTTTGAGAATAAAGGATAAGCCTCTTTTCCTCACCTTTACCATTAAAAATGGCGACTATTTCCTAGCGTGAGCATGAAATAGTCGCCGTTTCAGCATTAACAATTAACCATTAATTAACTCCTGTCCTCGTATCCCACCACATTTGTTTTCCCCACAAGTTGTCTTTTACGTCAGCAACAGAAGCTGCACTGTTTGCTCCATTGAGAGTCGTTTCTTCTGCCGGGTATGGGTAGCGGAAAGGCGGACGTGTATGTCCGGGGAATGGAGATCCACTCGCGGCCGGAAGCAAAGGAACATCGGTTCTTCGTGATTCAGCCCAAGCTTCGTGGCCGTCTTTAAATAATGCAAGCCATTTTTGAGTATATAATTTGGTTGTCGTTCCATCCCATTTCACACCGGTTCCGCTCAGATATTTTGTGATGACGGCTGCATCTGTAATTCCATTTTCCTGTAAAGAAGCCGTAACAGCACTTTCATAAAGTTTTTCAGCCGTTTGTCCGCCGACGTTCCAGCCTTTCAAGGCTGCTTCCGACATAATGAAAAGAACTTCTGAATAACGCATGAATGGAGAAAAACCAGCGGCGTTTTCACGGAATCTGACACCTATCCTTGAAAAGCGAGAAATTGTAGGAGAGCTGATCGGGCCGATTTCAACACCTCGGTAAACATTATCATCAGGTGCTGGTTTCGCATAAACTGGTAAACGCGGATCGTTCAAAGTTGTCAAAGTATTGATCAAAGGAGCGCTTGGTCCATGGTCGTCACGTGAGCGGAAATCGTTGTTCCATGGCTCAATGTATGGATTTGTACCAACCCAGTTAAAAAATGCGTTATCCGTATTGCTGGTGAAAACAGGATATTGGGTCGGGTTTGCAGCAATTTCTTCAATGATCGATTTCGAAAGAGCCGGGTTAATTCCTGAAATCCGGATCGCCACACGCAGGCGCAATGAATTACAGAATTTCTGCCAGTTCGCTACTTTTCCTTTGTATAACAAATCTCCTTCACCAAGCGGATCTGTTCCGCCAGCCGCGAAAAGATCTGCCGCTGTTTTTAGTTGTGCAATTAGTAAAGGATAAATATCTTCCTGCTTGTCATACTTTGGTGTGATAAAACCCTGATCACCTTTAATCGCTTCGGTGTAAGGCATATCTCTCCAGCGATCCGTTGCGATCTGCCCGATATAGGCCTGAATTGTCATCCCTGTCGCTTTCATATTGGTAGCTTGCGTTTTATCCGCCTGGTCAATCACCGCCTGCGCATTTTTCAGATCGCGGTATACCTTTTTCCAAAGATCGCTGATCGTTCCGCTGCGGTACATGTAACGCGCTTCGTCAACATACTGGATTTTTCCAAGGTGGCCGCTGTATGTTTCCGGTTCGTTCATATTTCCCCAGGCATCAAAATAATTTGCTGCGAAGTCTTCAATCACATAAGCCAGCACGTTGGTTATCGGTGCTTCAACGGGACTGTTTGGGTTTGTATTGATTTCTTCAAACTCGTTGGTGCAGGACTGGGCAGAGAAACCCAAAAGTCCGATGCACAGTATATAGGATGATAGTTTTTTCATATCGAAATTAGAATTTAACATTAAGTTTTACACCGATGCTTCTGTTGGAAGGAATCTGATATTGTTCAATACCAAGCCCGTCGTTGCCAACACCAAAACCTGTTTCCGGATCGATGTGTGCCACGTTGCTTTTGTGCGTGTAAAGCAATGCAACATTGTGAGCAAAAACAGACAATCCCGCGCCTTTCAACCAGGTAGCTTTGTTTGTAAGAGAGGCGGGAAGCGTATAACCAAGTTCGATCTGACGTAGTTTTACAAAACTTCCGTCTATAATTGCAGTTTCTTTACCACCCCATAAGCTTTGGAAATAATCTCTCGCTCCGACACGGATATTGTTTGCTTCGCCGTTTTCAAGCATTACTTTTTCGTCTTTCAAAACATCTTGTCCGACGATCAAACCGTTTTCACGAATTCCTCCCGCAACAGTTGGTTCCAAAACACCGGATTGAAGTCCAAACCACTGCGTTACGCTGAACACATCACCACCTTTACGCATATCCAGAAGGAAACTCATTCTCACATTTTTGTAAGAAAAACTGTTGGTGATACCGCCGACCCAGTCAGGCATCACGTTTCCTACTACTTTTGGAGACGAAGTATATTTTGGCAAACCATCACTTCCGATAATAATTGCATTCGTTGCTTCATCACGCAAGAATGCATTTCCGCGCATCACTCCATACGCTTGTCCGGGTATTGCATCAACAGTTAGGCTCCATGCAGAGGTGATCGTGTAGGCTTCGAGTTTTTGTTTCGTAACCGGATCTTCATATAACTTGTTAACCTTACTGCTATTTTTTGCCCAGTTCACGTTCATATCCCAGTTAAAACCTTCCGGTTTGCGGATGATTCCCAGGTTTAACTGTAACTCAACTCCTTTGTTCTGGATCTCACCAGCGTTCAATTGTAGTTTTTCAAATCCTGTCGAATTAGAAATGTTAACCTGCATGATCTGGTTGGTCGTCACTTTATCATAATAAGTCGCATCCAGACCTAAGCGACCGTTCAGGAATTGCAATTCCGTACCAATTTCGGTACTGTTCGCTTTTTCAGGTTTGAGGTTTAGCGGGGGCAATGTACTTGAAATGCTGTAAAGTGTTGTTCCGTTAAATCCCGCAGCGTTTGCGATGTATGGTGCTTGCAGTAAATAAGGCGATCCGCCATTTCCAACACTCGCCCAGCTCGCTCTCAACTTACCGAATCGTAGAATATTTGGGTTAATATCCAGCATGTTTGTGAATACCCAGCTCGCACTGGCAGAAGGATAGAAGTAAGACCAGTTGTCGCTCGGCAGCGTCGAGTTCCAGTCGTTACGTGCCGTAAGGTCCAGGTAAAGGGATTCTTTATAACCGAAAGAAGCCTGACCGAAAATACTGTTTGATCGCAACATTGTCGTGTTCATACTTGTAACCGGAGAACCTTTTGTATTGCTGATTGTGAATAAGTTAGGTACTGTAAGCTGATCTGCTCCCAAAGAACTATTGATCTGCTGATTATTTCTATAATTGGCACCCGCGGTATAGTTCAAAGAAAAATCTTTACCGATATTTCCGCCACCTGTCAGGATCAGGTCCGCGTTAAATTCACTGAGGCTATACTGCCACTCTTTGAATTTACCGCCACCCCAGGTTTTGTCTGCCATACTGGTCAGCGTTGAATTCGATTTGTTATAAGTAATCTCGTTACGACGCTCGCTCGACCAGTCTTGTCCAACTCTCACCATCGCTGTCAGCCAGTCATGGAATTTGTAAGTCGCGCTTACATTTCCGTACATTCTGTCTTTTTTGCGGCCGTGGGTGCTGTTATAAACATTGAAGTAAGGATTGTCGTGGAAGTTATTGTTCCAGTTATAAGGCATTCCGTTGGCAAATGTTTTCTCATAATTTGCTTTAAGATCATTCATGTCAACCTGACGGCCAAACCATCCCCCGATCGATTGCATCGGGTTATTACTGTTATATCCCTGACCTACCAGATTATCATTTTCTGTACGAACATAATTGATCAAAGCGTTGGTCTTCAATCGTTTTGTCAGCTGCTGCGTTGTATTTAACTGAATCGTGTAACGTTTCTGATCTGTATTAGGAATTGTTCCAACTTGTTTCTGGTTACTGAAAGCCAGACGCGTATCTCCGTTTTCAGTGCTGTTTGTTACGGCAAGGGAATTGTCGATGGTATAACCTGTTCTGAAAAAATCTTTCACGTTATCAGGATGTGAAATCCAGGGTGTTGCTGTACGATCTCCATTTGCATCAAGAGGGCTGTTGTACTGTCGGATATTCAATCCTGCATCCAGGCGAGGTCCCCAGCTTTCGTCAACACCGTCATTTACGCCATTTCCAAGTCCGTCTTTGTATGAAAAACCAACCTGCTGTGCCCAATCCTGATAAGTAGCGGGAGATAAAGATTCATCTGCGCCAATGTCACCCAGTGTGATCGCACCGGATTGATATTGTTTCCACATATATTCTTCACCATATTTTCCCTGTCCATACTGATTCTGATATTTTGGAAGGATATATGGTTTCTCTGTTGAAAAACCTCCGGAATAGGAAACTGACATTTTGTTACCTGATCCTTTTCCGTTTTTTGTTGTGATCAGGATAACGCCATTTGCGGCCTGGTAACCATATAAAGCTGCGGCATTCGCGCCTTTCAGCACTGACATCGAGGCGATATTGTTTGGATCAATTTCTGAAATGGCACTACCATAATCTACGGATCCGCCGGACCCTAGATTTGTTGAAAAATTGCTGACAGGAACACCATCGACAACAAATAATGGCTGGTTATTACCAAAAGAGTTATTACCTCTTAACACTATACGCGACCCGGAACCTACGGCTCCACTTGCCGAAGTAATCTGCACACCGGCCACTTTTCCGGAGAGTGAGTTCAATACATTCTGCTCATTACTTTGAACAAGATCGTTTCCTTTTACTTCCTGGATCGAGTATCCAAGCGATTTTTTTTGCCTTGTCATACCCAGCGCAGTAACAACAACTTCATTGAGCTGCTTTAAATCCGACACCAGAATAATATCAAGATTTTTACGGCCATTCACCTGAATTTCCTGTGAAATAAAACCGATGAAGCTGACAACCAACGTACCGTTTTCGGGAACAATAAGTTTGTATTTCCCATCTGCGTCGGTGGTTGTTCCATTATTAGAACTTCCTTTAACCAATACGGAGGCACCTGGAAGTGGACTGCCGTCGTCTTTGGAGGTAATGATACCCGATATTTCGATATCAGCTGTTTTTGAAAATTGTTTGACCGGTGCTGCCCTGACGAAATCCATCGGAACGCAGAAAAGCGCTATGAATGCTGCCACGCATAAACGCTTTGATAAAATAAAAAAGTTAGGTCGTTTCATACTTGTAGATAGGTTGTAACAAATTAGGTCCTTGGGCAACAGCAATTCTTCCGGAGAAATATTTCACCGGCATTGGCATTTCCAGAAAATGGAAGATGTCAGGGAGTCGAAACCGTGATTAGTTCACTAAATAAATGACAACAGTAGCTCGTATTGTTCATGCACATCGTGTTAGGTAAATGACTGTAAGTAATGAGTGTAAAATTACCTGCTACGTTTTGCAAATTATTCGTGTTAATTGCCGGATAGTTTACCGATATTAACTTAGTATTATAATTAATTTTGCATTATGTGTATTATGTAGTGATTTATATGGAATATTTAAAAAAGAGGCAAATTTAAACTCGTAGATTGAAATGTTGGATTTTCAACTGGTTGGATGTAAATTTTTATAAAATGATCAATAATCAGACAATCAGCCAGTTGTCGGGCGTATATGCTTTCTGTACTTTGAAGATTTATCCAGTGAAATAGTTAATTATAGCAGCTTTTTGAAAAAATCACGGTGATATTCACGTGGTGATTTTCCGACTGTCTTCTTGAATACACGGTTGAAATTGGTAACATTGTCGAAGCCGGTTTGATACGAAACATCGGAAATGCTGTCAAATTTTCCGGAAACCACAATCTTACAGGCTTCATTTACACGCACTTCATTTAAAAAACTTACGAAGGTTTTGTCTGTATGTTTTTTGAAATAACGACAAAAAGCCTGGGGAGTCAGGTTTGCAACGGAGGCAATTTCACTGAGCGTTATATGGTTTTTGTAATTACCGATCACATATTGGAAAATCTGATCCATCCGGATTCCCTCCACATCAGAAATGATTTGCTCGTTATTATTTGTCGATAGTGGTTTCAGGTTTTTCAGGGTAGAAAAGGATTGGAGTAAATTGATGAAAGTAGAAATCCGAAGACTGTCCGAACTCTTCGTAATTTCAGTCATCGTTTTCTTTACCAAATCATAAGAACTCTCGGGGAGCTGCAACCCATTTTGAACACCTTCTACAAATTTCCTTATGACGGCCATTTCCGGAAGTTTTAGAATATTTTGGAAAAGATGTGCAGGATTAAAGAAGAAAGAAATTTCGTGGACGCTTTTGTTTTGTTCAGGATCGTAATAAATATCGTCGCTTTTGAAAACGTGCGACTGGTTCGCTCCGATAATATAAATATCCCCACTTTTGAACCGTTGCATATAATTACCGGCGATAAGCATTCCTTCTCCCGACTTGATCCAGGTGATCTGAATTTCAGGATGACGGTGCAGGTGATTGTAGAAATGGGGGATAATATTATCCTGAACTACAATCGTGCTTTCTTTGGCAACGGGTATAGTGAACTGAACTACTTTCATCGGGTAGATAATTTAGCAGGCTATTGATGTCGATACGCTAACATACCAGTTTCAGAATTAATAAACACGAAAAATGGTCGGAAATTATCTGGAAGATTTATTTTTTCGGTGATTATAGGTTAAAATAAGTTTGTTATTGCATTTTGATAAGACAAAAAAACTGCGAAGTATAGAATAACTATACCTCGCAGTCAAAATCAGTGAAAAACAGAAAACTATCTCAGCGCTATTTTTTGTGGCGCACCAAAAATCATTTCACCAACACCGGCCGTTTTCACACCGATCCGGACAAATACATAGTCTCTGCTTGCGAGTGTATTCGATAGGCTGGCCGTCAATGTTACCGGTTTGGTCAGGTCAGTCAGATCTGCTGCAACTTTCTGAGCATTTCCTGCATTGTTATTGGCGTCCACGATGGTTGTGGTTCCAACATAAAGGTTAACACGTTCAATTTGACGGCTGGTGCTAATTTGCTGTAAATTAAAGGTGGCCGAAACCGCTTTTTCCCCTTTTTGATACGTATCATTTCTGATGACAAAATAAGGCGTAACCGGCACATCTATTTCAAGTGATCCCTTCAACTGAACATCAACTGAATCAGTATTATCGATCCAGGGACCGTTGCCGCGTAATCTCACAAGTTTATAATTTCCGTCAAACAGACTGGCTGAAAATGTTCCGTCCTGGTTTACATAAACCGGAATCTTGGTAAATAACTGATAACCGCGCTGCCATAATTCCAATTGAACACCGTTTGATCTAACGCCAATTGCTTGTCCGTCGTGAACAATTCGGCCCTTTAAAACAGATTTCGGCTGCTGATAGTTATCTTTTTCGCATCCTGAAAATATGACTGCCGAAGCCATCATGAAAAATGCTATTAGTGTCGTTTTCATATCTTTTAATGGAATGGATTACGGACGATTTTTGGATTATTGTCTATAACAAGCTGCTCGATGGATGAATAATAATTCCCCATCTGGAAGAAGCGTGGCGCACGGAAACGTGGTGCGACAAGTTTGTCAAATACGTATTTGCCATGAGTAGGATGCCCCGGGCGAACAACGCGGTATGGATACAGTGCATAAATAACTGCATCCGGATTTGAAGCATTTCCGTTCCAAACCTCATGCGCAATCCGCCAGCGTTTCAGATCCCATACGCGATGATCTTCAAAAGCAAGTTCAACACGACGTTCGTTCTGAAGTTTTTCTATAGAAAGTGACTTCAAACTATTTGCGCCAAAACCAGCTCTTTCACGAATGATATTCACATATTTCAAAGCATCAGCCGTTTTACCCAATTCCAGAGCAGCTTCACTTGCGTTCAGGTAAATTTCACCCAAACGGAACCTTACCCACCACATATCGCTACGGATACCACGCGTACTGGACATGGCTGTCTGGTCAACATATTTTCTCAGATAAAAGCCAGAGTTTGTAACTTCTGTCTGCGAACGCTGCGGTCCGGACGAGCCTGTCAGCAGACCGCCGTCTTCGTAAGTTGAACCAAGCGTATTAGACTCAACATTCTGAAAACTGTTTGTCGATGCGTTCCACAATTTGACACCAGCCTGAATCTGCACAGGAGTTCCACGGAATGAGGTTCCCGGATAAATTACAGTACCGTAAAGACGGGCATCTTTATTTGCAAAAATATCCTGAAGATTGTCGTAATAAACATAATCCGAGCCAGCGGCATTTCTGGTACGCAACTCACCCGAAGTTCCGTCCAGATATTCATAGTCTTCAACCAGATTAAGCGATGGCGTTATGGAAGAGGATGAAAGATTATCTTCCCGAACATTTCTGGCGATATTGTCGTACGTAAAACCATGTCTTTTGTCTTTGCTCGTCAGATAATCCTGAGCAAGAATCACTTCCTGATTTGACGTTTTTTTAGTAATTGCATCATAAAAATTTTCACCAAGGTTCGGGTTGGTCTGATACAATCGGTACATTCCGCTGTTTATCACTTCTTCGGAAGCAGCAAGTGCTTTTGTGTAATAGTCCGCTGCTCTGGCTGCCGGAATCCCAACCTCTCCGCCAGGTGTTGAGATAGGAGAAGCCATTTTACTGTTATACCTGGCAATCGAACCTGCGTATAACATAGCACGGCTTTTCAATGCCATTGCCGTAAATTTGTTTGCACGCGTATTACTTCCGGCGTTTCCCAGCTGATCTTTTATAGCATCAAGCTCTGACGCAATGAAATCATAAACTTCTTCTTCTTTATTTCTGGGTTGCTGCAAATAAGATGGGTCTCCGTTGAAATCATAGATTAATTGTTTGGTGACAATAGGAACACCGCCCATTCTTTTTACATGATCAAAGTAAACTAAGGCTCTGACAAAACGTAATTCAGCTGAAAACTGACTTTTTTGAATTGCTGAAAGTTTCGTACTGAATTTTTCAATGTTTTCCAACGCCAGATTGATATCCCGGATCAATCCGTAATCCCATAAGCGCCAGCGATCAAAAGGATAGGAAATAATGTTATTTCTTCCATCATCATTGTTTGACCACATGGCTTCATCATAGGCCGCAAACTCTGCCCAGCCTGTATTTAAAGTGGTATGGGCCGGCAAACGATCATAATAATTGGCCAGCAAACCAGTGATCAGTTTCGGGTCATTCCATATCTGATCTTCAAGAATTAAATTTTGTGGCTCTCGGTCCAGCCAGTTCTCAGCGCATCCTGAAAGGAAAAAAAGCAGGAGAACGAATGATGTATATTTTGATAGTGTTTTCATGGTAATCAGATTAAAAAGTAAGATTGAAACCAACATTCAACAAGCGCTGCTGCGGATATACCAAAGCATTTCCGGATGAAATTTCAGGGTCGATTTCGTATTTTTTTACATTATCAATAGAGAATAAATTGGTTGCATTTACGTAAAGGCGAAGGCCCGACAAACCAATTTTTTTCGCAAGTTTCTGATCGAAATTATAACCAAATTCTATGTTCCGAAGACGGATATAACGCACGTTCGTAATCCAGAAATCACTCCTGCGGAAGTTTACGTGGCTGGTGTTATCTTTTCGTAAAGCCGGATAAGTCCCTGGAATCCATTTGCTGTTAGGGTCAAACGGATCTTCGCGATGCCAACGGTCTTCGAGCATGAAATGTGGAGAAGTTCCGTTATTTTGGTAAGGTATTTTCAATTCCCAGTTTCTCTGAAAACTTTGCATCGACGCGCCGGCGAAGTCGAAGAAGAGGGAGAATCCTTTATAAGCCAGACTTCCGTTAAAGGCAAAACTCAAGTATGGATTCGCTCCTTCGGCATATCCGATCGGTCTTTCGTCGAGGTCGTTGATGATGCCGTCACCATTGATATCCTTGTAAATAAAGTCTCCGGGCAACTGCGTTCTGTTTCCCTGCCCATCATTGTCGATCGTATGGCTTTCTATTTCCTCCTGTGACTGAAACTGGCCTTCTACCTGGTAACCCCAATTGATGTTTCCCCAGCGGTCAACAAAAGAATTACGATACTCATTGTAAGAATTTCCAAAACGGGGTTTGTAGAAATCAAGATCTTTACGACGGGAAAGCGTAGCGTTCGCACTGAAAATATAATCGATCTGGCCAATGGAACTTTTGTAGGTCAACACGGCCTCAATTCCTTTGTTTACATCGGAGTTCAAGTTTTCGTTTGGTAAGCTGTATCCAACTTCTGATGGAAGCAAAACGTCATAACGTGCTGCTGGCAAGCCTTCGCGTTTGCGTTGGAACACATCAACCTGACCGTTTAACTTTCCGCCCATAAAGCCAAAATCAATCCCGAAATTGGTGGAAACATTGGTAATCCAGGATAACGTAGTAACTGGCAAACCTCTCGGGCGAACACCAATGTTATAAGCACCATCAAAAATTGCGCTTCCCTGCAAGAAGTTATATCCGGGTAAATAACTGAATGGATCAACGACAAACGGATCGTTTGGAAGATGCGTCAAACGGTCACTACCAGTCCGGCCATAAGAAGCGCGGATTTTAAGGTTGCTGAAAACATTTTCCAGTTTCCCTTTGAAGAAATTTTCTTCTGAAATTCGCCAGCCGGCCGAAACGCCTGGGAAGAATCCGAAACGTTTTCCAGGTGCATAAAGGAAAGATCCATCGTAACGACCCACTGCTTCAACAAGGTATTTTTGTTTAAAAGCATAATTTACCCGACCAATATAACCTGCCCGAGCCTCTGTGCTCCATTCATCCAAAAGGTAATCCTGGTTGGCGAAAGACATCAAAGGGATATAATTATTGGGTGGTACCGTATGGACGATCATATAGGTATTTACATTATCCGACTGCTCATAAGCACCGACCCCTGAGATTTCATGATCACCGAAAGTTTTGTTATAACTTAGCTGAAATTGAGCGAAACGATCAACGATATTCCGCTTGCGCCGCTCTCTCCACGGATTCTGGTTTCCACCACCGACCACTACGTCGTAGGTATCTTTCTCTGCGTTATAAGTGTAGGCGTCATACGTGTATTCAAAACCGTCGAAGTCGAAATTGGTAAACCCATAGGAGTACGTTCCTTTGGCTTTTAAACCAAAACCGAAATCGTATTCTGCAAAAAAGTTGCCTTTTACAACGCGTGTTAATTCATCTATATATCCTGTAATTTCCTTTGTATAGGTGGCAGGGTTGACATTAACATTATGCGTTTGGTTGATATAATTCGGGTTATCATTCGCATAAGGACGTTCCGTAGGCCACATGGTAAAAATACTGAGGAACGGATTGAAATAATCGTCAAGACCCGGAACTCCAACCTGCGATCTGTTTTCAATTCGACCGTTGATCTGTGTTCCGACTTTTAGTTTTTTAGTAATATGTGCCTCAATATTCGCCTGGATATTTGTTCTTTTAAATTTATAATCTTTGATTAAAGCATCCTGGCTCAGCTGTCCGAAAGAGAGATAATAATTGATTCTTTCCGTTCCGCCTGATACGTTTGCATTTCCATAATATTGCGGAACATTCGGACGCATGACCATTTTGTAATAATCAAAACTCTGGAATCCCTTTTCTGTTCCGGTTTTCCACTTTGCCAGTTCTTCCGGCGTGATCGAAGGCGTGCGGCCCTGATTCACGTCCGATTCGACCAAGCCGCGCATGTGCTGATAAGCGTTAGCCGGTTTTGGATACCGGGTGAAATTTTGCAAACCATAGTAACCCGAAAGATTGATTTTTGCTGGTCCGTCTCCGGCTTTTCCTCTTTTTGTAGTAACCAGAATTACGCCGTTCGCCGCCCGTAAACCATAAATTGCGGCGGAGGCATCTTTCAGAATTGAAATACTTTCAATATCATTTTGACCTAAATTATTGAAGTTGGTCGCGTCAGAAGGAATCCCGTCAATTACGTAAAGTGGCGTTCCCATGTTACGGATCTGGATAGAAGTAGCATTTCCCGGACGGGCATCTGCCTTCCGTGCGGTGATTCCCTGTACCCGCCCAACCAGCGCATCTGAGGTTCCGATCGAAGGTGTCCGGATCAGGTCTTTTGCCTGGATATTGCTCACAGCACCCGTAACCGTAGCGGCGGATTGTGTTCCGTAACCAACCACAATCACTTCCCGAAGTTCCTCATTGCTCGGAACCATTGTAACCTTAATTGTCGATTGATTCCCTATGGCAACATCCTGAGATGTGTATCCAATAAAAGAAAAAGTAAGCGTCTGGGCGTCGTTTGGAATATTCAAAACGAAGGCTCCGTCCGCACCGCTGCTTGTTCCGATTGAGGTTCCTTTTACAACAACACTTACGCCGGGTAATGGATTGCTGTTCTCATCGACTATTGAGCCTGAAATCGTTTTGTCAATGTAATTTTTCCATTCATAGGTATTTATCGTTTTGTTTAAAAATTTTGGATTTATATGCGCCAGGGTGTCCTGTGGGCATAAACAGGCGGCCGTTATGAAAACGCCCAGGGCTTTGGAAATACCCCATTCCGGATATCCGTTACGTTTTTTCATTGTGTAAAATATTAAATTAGAGATGAGATAGTAATTATTCTTAGTGTTAAATATTTGTATAAATCAAATATTTGTTGAATAAACCATATTGAAATTTGGATGTATTTTTCCCACGCAACATTTCCGAAGAAATAGTGCTCTGCCAGGTGAAAAGTACATTCTTATGGTTTAAAGAAGAGGGTTTTTTGAACGCTGATTAATAAACGTTCCTGCATGCTTTTGTCGATGGTTTATTCATAGGCCATAAGATTAGTATGAGAGATGAGTGTAAATAATCTTATAAAAATATAGTATTAAAAACTGGCCGTCACCGAAGCAACGGCCAGCTTATTTTTTATTCTTTCACTACTTTCATAACACCTGTCATCAGGCGCCAGTGGCCTGGGAAGGTGCAGACGTAAGGATAGTCACCAATTTCTTTTGGTACCACGAATTTCAAACGATAGGTTTGTTCCGGGTTCACCAGCGGCGTCGCTGCAATAATTTGAGGGATATTTGGTACATAATTTTTCTCAGCACCATCTTTTGCAGTGATCATTTTATCAGCGGCTGCACCAATAATAGCTGTTGTTTTTGGCTTTCCAACGACAATATTGTGCTGCATCGCATCCGGGTTTTCGAAGATGATTTCAACCGTTTTTCCTGCTATTGCGGTAAACTCGGTAACACTGAATTTCATCTCCTCGCGAATTGCCTTGATACGAACGATCTGAACATTTGGATCAGAAGCGACTTCATCCTTGATACCGTAAGACTCCATAAGGGTTGTGAATTTAGTGCTTAGGTCATCCTGGATATTTCCTTTAACAGAAGCAAGTAAAGTGCGGTTGGCATCAGAAAGCGTTTCTTTACGCTTTGGATTCCAGGCGCCAAGAATTCCTTTCAAAACCGCATTTCTTCCCTGCGGGTCAAGTGATTCTGCCGTTTTGATCATATCAAGCACTTCGTCACCCGAAGCATAAGAAGTGTAACCACGTGCAGCTCTTTCCAAAGCAAAGTCAGACAGACGGTCCAGACGTTTCACTTCGAAACTTTTGCTCATCGTATTATTTTTGTTCTCGTCTTTTTCAGGAACCACGTTGTCAACATCAACCGTTGCCGTAACGCTAACTTTTCCTGACTCATCTGAAGTAAATCCGAAACCGGCTTTCCACGGACCGTTGTTGCCTTCGGTCAGTTTAATCGTTTCGCCGGGTGCAATACCTGCATTTAACTGACGACTAACATAATTGGTGTTCAAAGAACGGCTTCTGATACCCACATTCACAACAGGAACCAAGTCTTTCGGTACGGCAACACTTCCCTGGTTTGTAATTTCAATCACAACCCTTGCATATTCCCGAACATAAGGCGTCGCAGGTTCGATGGTAATATTCGTAATGGCAAGCTCTGCAGAGCCTTGAACGGTCACTTTATTTGCTTCATGATTGTCATGATTCATTTTTGAATGATCCATCACTGTTTTTTTAGCATCCGTTCCGGCTGATTTTTGAGGTCCTGACTTGCTTACGCGCTGAGCCAAATATGTCTTGCGCAGTTTGCCGTCATGTGCGTTCAAAATAGCAGCGAAAGCATCCGGCATCCAACGGTCGTCAGCCTGCGCGTAACTATCCAGAAGTCCAAGAACAGCCGTTTCAATTTGTGGTGTCAATGGAATTTCACAGAAAGCTAAAAGTGTATTTAAGACAACCAAAGGTTCTTTGTCATGAATAGCATCAACAGAAAGCAAAGTCTGGGCCGAGGCAGGAGTACGAGCCAAAACCTGAACGGCAGTTTTACGAACCGCATTACTTGGGTGTTGGAGCGCAGCGTTTACAGCGGAAAGAACCTGTGGGTCTTCAATGGCGTTCAGTCCGTGCAATGTCCATAAGGCATGAATTGCAGCCGTATTTAACCCAACTTCATCAACAGATTTGTCGTTTACTAAGGCAACAAGCTGAGGGACCACGTCTTTCTGTCCACGTTCTACCAACAATCTTTGTGCATGGCGTCGCCATAACATATTGGTATTTTTCAAAGTCGCAACCAATTCTTCCGGACGACTTTTGCTCAAAGTAAGAGGTTTGTATTCCGGTGCTTTTTTATAGGCGACACGGTAAAGACGACCATGTGTAAAGTCTCTCAAAGGCGTTTCATAAGCATTTCCTGCACCATTTTCAGATCCTTTCGGTGTAGGGTTATGCTGGATAATGTAGCTATACCAGTCAGCAATCCAAACGGCGCCGTCCGGACCTACTTCTGCAAAAACAGGGGCAACCCATTCGTCAGCACCAGCAAGTAAGTTGAAGCCAAGTTTATCTTCGTAATCCGTTCCATTTTTCTCCATAAAATTCTGGTGAAGAATATGTCCCGTTGGTTCAGATACAAATGCTACGTTATTCCAATACTTTTTAGGATAGGCACGGGCAGTATAGAAATTATGTCCGGCAGCAGCAGTAAAACCTCCAAAAACGTCAACCTGACGAACTTTCGGCGTGATCGGCTGCATGTCTTTGTGCGTATCGGTACTGCGGCTTCCGTTATCCACTTTGCTTGCTCCAAAATAACGGTTTGGGATTGCGCTGTACCAGCCATGCGAATTATTAGCCGTTGAACCAAACAAATCGCCCGCTTCGTTAAAGCCTAATCCCCAGGTATTATTTGAAGTTTTTGCAACGATTTCCATGTCAGAACCATCTGGTTTGAAACGGAAAAGTGCTTGTCCAAAATCCAGGTTATCGCTTTTACCAACTTTACCTTTAAAACCGGAATATCCAACTGATCCATAAACCCAGTTATCAAAACCGTAATGAAGGTTTGAAGGTCCGGCGTGCGTATCACCCGTTCCGAATCCGCTGAAAAGAATTTTCTTAACATCCGCTTTATCATCTCCGTCAGTATCCTGCAAGAACAACATATGAGGTGCCTGAGAAACGATCAGACCGCCATTAGCGAAAACCAATCCAGTAGGAATACTCAGATCATCCGAAAATTTCGTGAATTTATCAGCTTTCCCATCTTTATCCGTATCCTCGCAAATCAGGATATAATCGCTTCCACCCGTATCTTTTCTTTCGTTTGGATAATCTTTTGTGATCAATACAAATAACCTTCCGCGCTCATCCCAAGTCATCGCGATCGGGTGCATCACGTCAGGTTCATGTGCGAAAATGTCCAATGTGAAATCAACCGGAATCTGGATATGTTTCACAGATTCTTCTGGAGAAAGCGGCAATTGCTGCATCTGAGCACCAGGACGTTGTTCGTAGTTCGGAAGTTTTGCTTCTCTGTATTCGAAAGGTTTTGGGGCCAAAGCTGCAAAGGATTTTTTCGCATCATCATTAACAGCCCAAAGAATTCCTTTTTCAATCAGATCGTGAAACCCAGGAACGGCCCAGGTGCGTTCATCGTGGCCATATGCCGTGTAAAAAACACGTCCTTTTCCATGCGTACGAACCCATGTGTAAGGCTCTTTCTCAACACCAGGCTTATCTTTTTCCTGATCTTTCTGAATAATGCGCTCGGTAAGGATCACATTGTCAGGTTGTAATAATTTGTGTAAATAAGTTTCGTCAACCGTTTTAAAAGACTTTACACCGGCAAGTGCCGGATGTTCAGGTTTTGTCCAGACAGGCTGAATGGTATCCCAGGTATGTCTCCAGAACTGACCTCCGATTAATTTAACAACCTCAGGATTGTTACGGAAACAATAAGATGCGCAGTGAACCGGAATAAATCCTTTGCCGCTGGCAACGTAATCCAATAATGCTTTGGCCTGCTGCGGAGCGATCGAGTCCCAGTTTGCATAAAGCATTAATGCATCGTATTTGTTCAATGTTTCCGGGTTCAGGTCATTCAAATCGTCCGTATAAGTGAAGTTTATTCCCTTAGGCCCAAGAGCCGCCATGATTTGAGGCGCACGTTCAGAGGATTTGTGATGGCCGATCGTATCTCCCAGGAAAAGCACCTCAATCCTGCGGCCCTTTGTGGCCTCAGTTTTACTCACAGCATTTTGTGAGGATTGCTGGACGGCACATCCGAGAAGAATAATGCCTATTATAAAAGATAAAGCTTTGGTTTTCATTTAGTTATTAAGGATTTATTTGTAAGTCTGGTAATGTAAAATTCATTTAATTATCCCATTCGGAAATTTGTTGAAAATCGAATAGGTATTTATCCTGAAAATCAATTTTAAAATCGGTCAACATTTTTATATATTCTTCTCTGAATGTGCGTGTCTTATGATGTACTTCCTGATTATCAATGTATTTGATCACTGCATCAATGTGCGAGCGACTATATGAAAACGCACCGTATCCTTTCTGCCAATTAAAAACAGCCAGTTTGTATTTAGCTTTTAAAAATTTGTTTGACGACGTTTTAATTTCTTCAACTAAATCAGGCAATGTTATTGTCGGATTATATCCCATGAAAATGTGAATATGATCCGGCATACCGTTAATTGCCAACGGTTTGGATTTTTTGCTTGAAATGATTCCTCCGATGTAAGCATACAGATCATTCTTCCAGGCTTTTTTAATTATACTTTCCCGGCCCTGAACTGAGAAAACAATTTGAATATATAGTTGTGTGTAAGTATTTGCCATTTTGATTGGTGTGTGTCTTGAGATTTAAATTTTTATCTGGGTAAACCTAACAATATTTCGGTGCTCTGCACCTTTTGGTGAACGCATTTATGTTTGTTTCTACAAATATTTCGGTGCTCTGCACCTTTTGGTGAACGCATTTATGTTTGTTTCTACAAATATTTCGGTGTTCTGCACCTTTTGGTGATCGTGTTTTTGTTTGTCTCTACAAATATTTCGGTGCTCTGCACCTTTTGGTGAACGCATTTATGTTTGTTTCTACAAATATTTCGGTGCTCTGCACCTTTTGGTGAACGCATTTATGTTTGTTTCTACAAATATTTCGGTGTTCTGCACCTTTTGGTGATCGTGTTTTTGTTTGTCTCTACAAATATTTCGGTGCTCTGCACCTTTTGGTGAACGCATTTATGTTTGTTTCTACAAATATTTCGGTGTTCTGCACCTTTTGGTGATCGTGTTTTTGTTTGTCTCTATAAATATTTCTGTGCTCTGCACCTTTTGGTGAACGCATTTATGTTTGTTTCTACAAATATTTCTGTGCTCTGCACCTTTTGGTGAACGTATTTATGTTTGTTTCTACAAATATTTCTGTGCTCTGCGCCTTTTGATGAACGTATTTATGTTTGTTTCTACAAATATTTCGGTGTTCTGCACCTTTTGGTGATCGTGTTTTTTGTTTGTTTCTATAAATATTTCTGTGCTTTGCACCTTTTGGTGAACGTATTTTTGTTTGTTTCTACAAATATTTCGGTGTTCTGCACCTTTTGGTGATCGTGTTTTTTGTTTGTTTCTATAAATATTTCTGTGCTTTGCACCTTTTGGTGAACGTATTTTTGTTTGTCTCTATAAATATTCTGGTGCTCAACACAACACTATCTTTTACGAATTATCTTGTGCTTGAAAATGGTGCAGAGCACCATAATATTTGTAGAAAACGCCCGTTTTTAGTTCAAGTTCCAAAGGTGCAGCGCACCGTAATATATATCAATCAACAATCAGATTTATGCATTTTTAAAATCAGGCAACTGAATCAAAGCACCGCCTTGTAAAGCCGATTCATGCGCCAGGATACCAACACTTGTCCAGTTTGCAGATTGCCATGCATTCGGGAACGGGTCACGATCTTCGATCAGCGCGGCAATAAATTCATTTGCCAAATGTGGATGCGATCCCCCATGGCCACCTCCTTGTACAAATGAAAGGTGAGAATTATCATCAGCATCATATACTCCATGTCCCGTAAACTGCTGAATTTCCTCAGGCAGCAAATGCGCGTAATCCGGCGTTTTTACATGCTCAGCAATCTCATGTTCCGGTTTTTTAGCCGTATGGATCACAGGATCTTCTCCTTCGATCAATGGCCATTCGAAAGATTTTTTGCTTCCGTAGACCTCAAAACTTTCACGGTACTGACGCGCTACGTCAAACAGTGACCGGTATACATAAGCCGACAAATCGCTATCCTTGAATTTAATATGTGCAGATTCCACGGCAAAAGGCGAGTTGTGTATTTTTGCCAAATCTTCACTGATCGTCCCTGAACCGAAACAGGATACATATTCAGCTTCCAATTTTAATAATCCGGCTACCGGACCAACACAATGTGTTGCGTAATGCATCGGAGGTAAACCTGGCCAGTAGTCAGGCCATCCCTCCATATCCTGTTGGTGACTGGCTTTCAGGAATTGTATTTTACCCAGTTCTCCTTTTTCATATAATTCTTTCACAAAAAGAAATTCGCGCGCATAAACCACCGTTTCCATCATCATGTATTTCTTGCCGGTTTCCTTACAAACCTTAACAATTTCCATACAATCTTCAACGCTTGTTGCCATTGGAACCGTACAAGCGACGTGTTTTCCCGCACGAAGCGCCTTTAAAGTTTGCTCTGCATGATTTGGAATAGGCGAGTTGATATGAACTGCGTCTACTTTTGGGTCATTCAAAAGGTCTTCATAACTTGTGTAACGAACATCGATACCATACTGGTCGCCCACTGCGTTTAATTTTGACTCTGTACGCTGACATATTGCATACATATTAGCGTTTGGGTGACGCTGATAAATAGGAATAAATTCAGCTCCGAAACCGAGACCAACAATGGCAATGTTAATTTTTTGTGACATATAATAGTAAAGGATTAAAGATTCGGATAAAGTAATTAGGGCATAATCGAAAGCATTGACACGGCGTTTTGAGGATATTCCCAATGTCACCTCTTATAACGAATTGTATTTTGCCTCGCTCTTTTATTAACAATACAATTTTACAGCAAAATAATGCTAAAAACTTTACGTCTTTTGATTAGTACTAACTGTATTTTGACTTGTTTTTAAATCTGCGCTGTCTTTTGAGCAAAATAAAGCTATACCAAACAAACACTTGCAAAGTTTTTAATTTAAATATTACGCTAAAAAAAGATGATCAGACCAGCAAAACCTGAGGATGCCGAAGTCGTAGCTCCATTAATGATTCTTGCATTGGGCCACATCGCGGGGATTTTTGCCAGGTCAAAAAACCATGATGATGCCATTCCGTTTGTAGAAAATTTTTTCAGGCATGATAAAAACCAATATAGTTACGAGAATACTTTGGTGTATGAAAATGATTTTGGGATCGTAGGAGCTGTCACTGGTTATGATGGAAAATTGCTTCATGAATTACGGCGACCCATCCTGGACGAAATGCATAAATCCGATCCTGATTTTTACCCGAGTGATGAAACAGAAGCGGGCGAATATTACCTCGATTGCGTAAATGTCCATACTTCGGAACAGGGAAAAGGCATAGGTAAAAAGCTAATTGCCGCATTTTGCGACCATGCTATAAAACTCAATTTTCAACGAGTCGGGCTTATTGTGGATACAGAAAATCCATCCGCGAAAAAACTATATGAGAAGCTCGGTTTTTGGGAGGTTGGAAAGAAGGATTTTATGGGCCATCAGTATTTTCATATGGTCAGGGAGTTGTAATAATCGACCACTGATTGCTGCTAAATAGTTTTAGTAACTTTTGAAAAAACAGTACCTTGTGTGTTCCTAACCTTTAAGAAAAAATAAATGAAACCGCGTCTTATTTCATTGGACGTCCTGCGTGGGCTGACTATTATTCTCATGACGATCGTTAACAATCCCGGAGACTGGGGTCATGTTTATTCTCCGTTACTTCATGCAGAATGGCATGGTTGCACGCCGACGGATCTGGTATTTCCAACTTTCCTTTTTATCGTTGGTGTGTCTGTTGTTTTAGCAACTACAAATAAAAATCTGAATGCCAGCTCGATACAGAAAATAGTCACAAGGACGCTGAGGATCTTCTGTCTGGGTCTATTTCTCAGTTTCTTCTCAAAGATTCACGCTTTTGGACTGGAAGGATTGCCGTTGCTTGGTATTCGATTGGTGATAACTGCAATCATCGTGTTGGCACTTTTCAGTGATTATGACCGAAAACTTCAATTTTACGTCGCGTCAGGAATCTTTGGAATGATGATGATCCTTGCTTTCGGCGGGTTTGCTGATTATGAAAACGTGAGGATTCCAGGTGTCTTGCAAAGAATTGCTGTTGTTTATTTCATCGTTTCTTTGCTATATTTTAAAACAAACTGGCAAACACAGACTTTTCTTGGTATTGCTGTTTTGTTGGTCTATTGGGGTTTAATGACATTAATTCCGGTGCCCGGAGTTGGTGAGGCGAATTTTGAAAAAGGAACAAACCTTGCTGCCTGGCTTGATAATTACTTGCTTCCGGGCCACCTTTGGGCAACTTCAAAAACCTGGGACCCGGAAGGGATTCTGAGCACACTCCCGGCGATCGGTACAGGAATTGCCGGACTTTTAGTGGGAACGTTATTAACCAGCCATTTTTCAAAAGATAAAAAGGCTGTTTATCTTTTAACCGGATCGATTCTCGGGATCGTTATAGGTTTGTTATGGAACGTTGCGTTTCCGATCAATAAGGCACTTTGGACAAGTTCCTATGTCTTGTACGCCGCCGGAATCGCGTCTGCTTGCCTGGTGATTTTGTATTATGTTATTGACGTCTTGGGCATTGCTGGCTGGACGAAATTTTTCGTCATATTTGGCGTGAATCCTATGGTCGTATTTTTCTTTTCCGGGATCATTCCCAGGGTTTTAAGCAGCATAACGATTAACTACCCAAACGATCCTACCCGTGATCCAGTCGGGTTACAGGCTTATTTTTATCAATTTATCCTATCTCCATTTTTTCAGGACCCGGCTGATGCTTCATTTGCCTACGCGCTAACCTATCTGACATTATGGTTTGTTATATTGTATATACTCTATCGTAAGAAACTGGTATTCAAGGTCTAGATAGTCCGTTTCAATTTTTTGGTGAAGGTTTATTGAGGTTTGAATATTTAACAAAACGGGCATCGGAATTTATCCCGATGCCCGTTTTGCTAAATATTCTCAAAAATCAATGTCTCCACTTTCCAAATTTTCCTTCCTGATAGTCAGCGTATGCTTCCTGAATTTCCAGCCTTGTGTTCATTACAAAGGGCCCTTGAGCAACTACAGGTTCATTATTCGGTGAGGCATGGCCAATTAATAACAAACTTTTTTCAATAGCTTCGACCTGAATTGTTCCGGCTTTCTCATCGAATTCAACCAGCGTGAGCTTATCAATTTCATCTCCGTTGACATTCAGCTTTCCGTGGATGATATAAAATAAAACCATTTTGTTTTCAGGGATCTCGATCTCAAATTTTCCTCCTGTTTCAAAAGATATTGTCCCCAAATGAACGTCGGCAAGTGATTCGATGGCACCTTTTTGACCTTCCCAAATTCCTGATACAGCATCGATAACGACTTTTCCTCCTTCCTGATTTATATGTGGAATCCGCTCTTTTTGCAGTCCGATATAGGCAGGATCTACATTTTTCAGTCTGGCGGGCAGATTTACCCAAAGTTGCAAAATCTCAACATTTCCTCCGTTTTTGAGAAATTCTTTTGATGAATTTTCAGAGTGGATTATTCCTTTGCCGGCAGTCATCCATTGGATTCCGCCCGCTTCAATTTTGCTATTATAGCCTGTACTGTCCGTGTGAACAATATCTCCATCAATAATAAAGGTGACCGTTTCAAAACCTTTATGAGGATGCGGACCAAAAGGTAATCCCCGATTATTGGCCGGATAAACCTGTGGCCCGTGATGATTCAAAAAAAGAAATGGTTCCAGCGCATCGATGGCAACTTCCTGTGAAGGCATGACGCGATAGGTGTCCAGGCCACTCATATCCGTATATGTTGCCTTATATTTTGCTATGATCTGTTTCATGAAGTATTCTTCTCGTTTTTGTTTAATAATGAAATTTTGGGAAGAATAGTTTTAGAATGGAGGTGTTGGAGGATTTTCTGATGGCAAGAGAATTTCTTATCCGTCCGATGCTGGGAAATTTAGAAACCAAATTTGGGAGCTTGTTTTTTACCCTTCCGACGGCGAAAGATCTGGCAATTATAGTTTGGATCGTATTTTTTATTTACCCGTCCGACGGCGGAAAAGCCGTCGGACGGGCAGCCGGTCGGTCGGCTTTTTCGCCGTCCGACCGGTAAAAAACCAGTATTTATTAAAAAGTAACCGGCCTAATTATTTGCGGACTTTCAATGTTAGTTTTGATAAAGGACAAACCGTCGCGCATTAATTGTTCTTCGGATTCAAACATTTTTCGCCAGATATTGGCAACTGGTAATTTTGGACTAAAAGCTTCAATGCTAATCCATCCATCATAATTCAAATCCCGGATCGCACCAAAAATGCCTTCCCAATCTACATTTCCCTTGCCAGGAGTAGAACGGTCGTTTTCTGAAAGCTGAATAAAAGATATACGGTCGCCCATTTTGCGCATCGTATCGCCTATATTTTTTTCTTCGATATTAGCATGAAAAGTATCAAACATGATCTTGCAATGAGGATGATTTACGTCATCGACAAAACGGATCAGCTCATCGCCGCAGCTGGTAAGATATAATTCAAATCGGTTTAAATATTCAAGTCCCAGTGTAATGTCAAGTTCGCCAGCGTAATCTGCCAACTCTCTGATGCTGTCAACCGCCCATTTCCATTCCTCTGCCGTCGCAGGCTGACCGGTAAAAACGCCCAATGCAGAATGGTAGGGCCCCATTAATTTGGTTGCCCCCAATACAAGCGAGCAATCCAATGCACGTTTCAAATGCTCCAGAGTTCCTTTCCGCATAGCAGGATCTCGGCTGATTAAGTGGTGCTCAGGACCGCAAATCGTGTCGGTTTCGCAGGATAATCCGATGTCATCCAGTTTTTTGCGGAATTTAAACCAGTGATCAGGATTGGTGTTAAATATCGGCACCTCAATACCGTCAAATCCTATTTCTTTAATCAGTTCGAGTGTAGGAAAGAGTTTATCGTCAATTTGATTTCCCCATAGAAGGAGATTCATGCTATACTTCATGCAGATTATTTTTTTTAATACAATTTTACAACAACAAAATACTAAATACTTTCCCTCTTTTGATTAGAACTAGCTGTATTTTGACTTTTGATTAAAAATGTTCATTATTTTTGGCAAAATTCAGATAAGTCAATAAATCCTATGAAAGCGCCGATTCACAAAAATGTTGAAAGTCAGGTAAGGTCAGTTACAGTTCATGAACTGAGGGAACACCATTTTGATCCTAACTGGCATTTTCATCCTCACTATCAGCTTTTTACAGTTTTGGAAGGGACTGGTAAAAGACTTATTGGAGATTCCATACAGACGTTTGAACCGGGCGATACAGTGTTTTTAGGGCCTGATATTCCACATTTATGGAGAAGCGATCCGGCTTATTTTGGAGGTAGCTCAGAGCTTTTCACACATGGTGTTGTTCTTTATTTTCAGGAAGATTTTCTGGGAAAAGAATTTTTTGAAAAATCAGAAATGCTGGCTCTGAAACAGCTTCTGATCGATTCCAAGCGGGGAATTGCATATAAAGGAACACTGCGCGACCACATACGGCAAGAGCTTCTGGAGTTAAGAAGTGCGGAAGGGTTTCAAGGAATATTAAAACTATTGACATTACTAGATAAACTGGCACATGAAGAAGGCGGCACTCCGATAGCCAGTTACGGATACGTCAATACTTACAAAGTTTCGGAAACAGAAAGAATGCAAAAAGTCCATAATTATGTGCTTCAGCATTTCGCACAGGAAATCAGGCTGGGCGATGTTGCTTCACTGGCCGGTATGAGTGAAGCGGCATTTTGCAGATATTTTAAAGCACGTTCCAACAAAACTTTTATTGATTTTGTAAATGAAATACGCGTCGGGCATGCATGCAAATTACTTTTAGAGGATCAATGGACAATTGCGCAGATCGCCTACGACAGTGGTTTCGACTCTTTATCCAATTTTAACAGGAATTTTAAAAGATACATCGGGCACACGCCGCGGGAGTATAAAGGCAATTATTGACATTCATTATCTGTGTAGCTAATCGCCAACAGCTCCTTCAATTTATTACGTAACCCAATTCCTTCATACGATTGGTAAAAGCGGTTAGTTTAGTATTTTCTATTAATATATGGAATTGTTCTGCCTTGATAACGAGTTTTCGTAACACCTCATCCTGCACAACCATACGTTGTAAGGCTTTATTGTCCGACGGAATGGAAAAAACATGGATTTCTGGTTGTCTGTTGATGTTTTTACTATTCGATACAAGTTCCAGTAAATAGCTTTCCCAGAATACAGGCAGCTTTTGTCCGATTGTTTGTTTGAACAATACGATTTTATTCTGGATATCTTTGGTTGACCTACACTCTTTCAGAAATTTTCCCGGGCTGAACTGATATCGGTTTTCACTGACTTTTGTAGTATAGTTGGTTAGCATGGTATCTGCCAGGTCGGTATTGCCTTCAACACGGATGAAGGTACTGTTTTCATCAAAAGAAAGTAATGTTTGAAACTCAGTTGCAACGGGTATATACTCTTTACTTAATCCAAGTACATAAGCGCCTAATGCCGTTATTCTGAATGCAAATAGATTCTGATAGGCTGATTGCAGATTAGGAATAGCAGGATCCAACGCAAGGTCCATAAGGCCAAATGATGCCAGTAAATAAACATGCGCTGCAAGGTATGGCAATATTACAAATTGCTGAGAGTTTCCGGAGTTTACAGAAACCGTCCGTTGCACTATTGAGCCGTCACTGGATATAACTGCATATTCAGCATCAATCCTGTCACGAATCTGCCAGTCGAGCAAAGGAGATATGTTTATAAACCGGCTTTCAACAAAATTCCTCAGATTCTCAAATGTTATCCATTGTCCCGGAACCAGCTTGCGAAATAGGTCGATTACGGTTTCAGTGGTATTAGCTCTGTATTCAGAAAACTGAAAATAATTCAGTCCTTTCAGATGCGTAAGCATGTAAGGAGCGGTCTGTTTCCTGGTAAAGCCTCTGGAGAATAATGTTTTGATCGTTTCATGTGAAGACAGGGAAATCGTCTTCATTTTAAAGTCATCCGAAAGCAAGCCGGCTATGAGCAGCGATCTTACCGGTGTTTCATTTTCGGAACCAAATGACGTAATTTTCAGCGCACGTGCCATTTTTTTTGCAGATGCTATGTTCGGATTCCCTTTTTGGGAATATTTAATGTTTCCCTGGCCATGATAAGAAATGATCCGTGGCAGTTCGGAAGTAATGATACTTTCGGTCAGGTAAGTGACAAAATTTTCACCGGGCTCTGGAATAGGTTTGATATCATAACCCTCTGGTTTTGGAAGGTGTATAGCCAGTAATTTCCGAAGTTCGTGCGGTAGCGTCAGCGAAACGCCCGTATCTCGCAGTTCTCTTCTTCTATCTTCATAATATCCGCTAGGCTCATAAAGCGTAATGTAATCTCCCCAGCGGCTCTGAATTTCAGGTGTTAATTGGACGACCAGATAGCTGCTCCATAGTTTTGTTAAATGCAAAAGAGGTGTTTTTACGAAAATTTCTTCCAGCTCTTTCCGTTCCAATGACTGCTTCCATGTGGCCCTTGTCAGGATAGCTCTGTCAGTTTCAGGCAAATCGGCGAGATATGCCGAAACGATCTCTTCATCATTGTACCAAAGACATACAAGTTCTGCAATTTCATCTTTGCCTGGGATTTTACGAATATCCTGTTTACTATGACTGAGAATACGGCTTTCAAACTTCGTATAGTTACGGATTAGAAATTTTTGTATCGGTGAATAAAAAAACTTCATAAGGAAGTCTTTATTATTCCTCATAAGCTCAGCTTTCAAGACCTGAGATTCTTGCTTCGTCATCATTTCCCTAATATAAATTCAATATCATCCTCACTCAGACTTTTCACAGAGGCACCGTCACTGGAAATAATGGAATCCAGTAGTGCGCTTTTCACTTCCTGGAGTTTCAAGATTTTTTCTTCAATGGTCCCCAGTGTGATCAATTTATAGCTCATTACTTTTTTATTTTGTCCAATCCGGTGTGCACGGTCAATGGCCTGGTTTTCAGCCGACTTGTTCCACCAGGGGTCAAAAATAAATACCATATCCGCCGCTGTAAGATTCAGTCCCGTACCTCCTGTTTTAAGCGTTAATACAAAAACTTTACAATCCGGGTCGTTTTGAAAGCGGTCTACAAGCTGCTGCCGGTTTCTGGTGCTTCCGGTCATGGTCACAAAGTCAATCCCTCTTTTGTTGAGCTCTTCGCCAATATCTTCAACAGCTGCCAGGAAATTGGCAAAAACCAATACCTTGTGTTTGTTGGCGATGGCATCTTCGAGCTGCTCAATAAGAAGTTCTGTCTTGGGAGAATCGATTTTTCCATCCGTTTGGGCTCCCGGAATGGACGCAATCTGGCGCAGTTCGTTCATGGCCTGGAACACAAAAAATTGTGATTGCTGAATCCCTTTCATCGCAACTTGCTGCTCAATGGCCTCTTTGTAATAGATCCGTCTTTGCTCATAATACCGTGCTTGTTCAGGGCTCATTTCCACGAACAAAGTCTGCTCGATTTTGTCAGGCAATTCTTTGAGTACGTCCTTTTTTAAACGTCTTAAAATGAAAGGATAAATCTTCTTTTTTAATTCTATCGTCGCGTCCTTATCGTCATACTTTTGGATCGGCGTGAGATAATATTGGTTAAATCCCTCTGCGCTTCCAAACATAGCCGGGTTAAGAAAACGGAACAATGCGTAAAGCTCGGAAAGATTATTTTCAACCGGCGTACCGCTTAAAGCCAGTCGGTATGTTGCATCGAGAAGTAATACTGCTTTGTGTAACTGACTGTTCAGGTTTTTTACCGCCTGCGATTCATCCAGGATTGTATAAAGGAATTTTTCCTCCTTCCAAAATTCAATATCATTACGTACCATGGCATAGGTCGTCAGAATGATATTTACTTTTTGTACTTCTTCCTTATCACGGTTAGTACCGTACCAGCTATAAAAAGTAAGTTGTGGTGCAAATTTTTTCAGTTCATTTTCCCAATTGAAAAGTAAAGATTTTGGCATGGCGATAATTGAGGGCAAGCCTGTTTTATCTTTTGCATAAACTTCTGCCAACAGCGTGATCGTTTGCAGGGTTTTGCCCAAGCCCATGTCATCGGCCAGGCAGCCGCCCAGCTTGTTCTGGTGAAGATATAGCAGCCATTTATAACCTTGTTCCTGATAGGGACGTAGTTTGGCGTTAATTTCCGGCAGCTTTGTTTTTTTCTCAGCAAGAAGATTAAAGCCTTCGAAGATATTCCTTGCCTTGCTGAATTGTTCTTTTGCTGCGCGTTCCTCTATCAACTCTTCAACCAGCGGCAGATCAAAAAACGAGATTTCAATTTTATCTTTGTCTTTTTTCTTTTTGAACAGGCGCTGGAGTTTCTGCATATACTGCTCGTTGACCAGTGCCTGGCTGCCATCTGCAAGAATAATATAGCGGTTTTTATTGAACTGGTTTATCGCATCAAAAAGTGAAATCTTTTGATCGCCAAATTCCAGTGTTGCTTTTCCTTCGAGAAAGTCAATTCCGTGTCCTACCTGCACATTCAGTTTCGGCGGATTTACATTGATTTTATAGGATTTTAGCTTTTCACTTCCTATCAGCGCATATTCTCCGATCAGGGCAGGTATATCACGGTATATAAATTCAGAGGCAATGTTTTCAGGAATGATCAGCAGGTTTTCTTCCTGGATGATCCCGCCGGAACCTTTCTTCTTTCCTTTTTCTACATGTTTATTAAGAATTTTTTCAATGAACAAAACATGCTGCTCAATGTGTACCTGCTCTATCGGGCGTACAGTAATAGTTTCTTCCATTTCATTGATGACCGCAAAACGGAACAAATCGTACTCGTCAAGAAAATCAACATCGGTATTGGGCATGAGCTGCCCAATGCGTAAGTAAAGCGAATTGTCGGCATCAACTTTTTCAAAAATAAGTGCGGGTCTTGATTTTACGGGTTCTGTATCTCTCTGCACGCTATAATTTTCGTATGACAGGGTTACGTTGTCGAGGTACGAGAAAAATAGCGAAAGAAATTTCTGCAAATCTGAAATCGGTAAATTTTTAAGATTGAAGTTTTCCAGAGAATGAAATAGCGCGCCTACGGGTAGGGTTTCCAGTATCACATTACCTTCGGCCAGCCAGACATGTTCTTCATTGATAAACTGGAATCCGATATAATCAGCATCCGGGGTTATCAATGCAAGTTGAGCGGACAACGATTTCTCGCTTGTTTTGCTGAGCATTAATTTTAGCTGAGCGGTATTGGTTCCGGCTTTAATTACTTCATCCTCAGAATTGATGAAAATACCGCTTTCCAGTAATTGTGGGATCAGGTATGGATGTTCGTGCAGGTATAATCTGCTTTCGGGATTCTCCCAGTCAATTGTAAAATTGCTGCGGTCCCGGATCATGTGAATTGTCTTGGCTATACTACGTAAAACGCCGCTATATTGCCGGTAATCAAAGGTTGCGTCTTTTCCCGTTTTGTCAACGGTTTCAATAAACGCGCCCTGTGTGTCGAACTGAAGAAGAAAAAAAAGTCCGTTATCCTTCTTAGGAGAGATTTCTTTATATTCTGTAAAAGACTTATTCCGCCTTAACTGCTCGAAAATTGACATTTTAAGTTGGTCTAATAAAAGTAAAATAAGCAAAAATCGTTAGGATATGCAAGATTTGCATTATCCTGTTATTTTTGAATATATCCTGGTCCTTTTACAAATCTTCCGGGAGTTGCACCCGTGTGTTCGCCATTTTTTAAAACTGCTACTCCGTTAACGAACACATCAGAAATACCGGTACCAAATTGTTGAGGTTTGTCGTAAGTAGCCAGGTCTTTAACTTTTTCCGGATCGAAAACTATCACATCGGCGTAATATCCAACTTTAAGTTCCCCACGTTTTTTGAGTTTCAAATTTGTCGCCGGTAGTTTGGCCAGCTTGTAGATTGCATTCTCCAAAGGCAACAATTTTTCATCCCTTGAATAATGCCCGATCACACGTATGAAATTTCCATAAGCCCTTGGATGAGGCTGCGATTTAAGAAAAACCCCTTCCGGCGAAAAACTGCCTTCGTCAGATCCAAAACTTACCCACGGTAACGCCACCTGTTTTTTTACATTTTCCTCATTCATTAAAAAGTATGCAGCACCAACCCTAGTACTATCCTGAACGATAAGATCCAACGCAGTTTCCTCGGGAGATTTACCTTTTATTTTGGCAACCGCTGACAAAGTTTTTCCTGTATATTTTTTCAAAGAATCTTGCTTGAAGCCGAGCAATAATACTTTTTCAGCTGATCCAGCGCCGTAGTAGAGGTTTTCCCAATCAGAAGGATTTGTTTTCATTGCTAACGCCATTTTAGCTCTGATAGCGGGATCCTGCAAACGCAGCCATAATTTCCCAAAACCCCCATCCTGCAAAGAAGGCGGAAGTGAAGCGGTAAGTCCGGTGGCACCGGCCAGGTATGTGTACATATCAGCGGTAATATGCAGACCTTCCGCTCTTGCTTTTTCAATACGCTTGATCACACGATCCATTTTCTTCCAATTGTCTTTTCCTGCTGCTTTAAGGTGATAAATTTCGGCAGGGATGTTGGCTTTTTTTGAAATGGTAATCAATTCTTCAACAGCTTCTTCCAGCTTGTTTCCCTCGCTGCGCAAATGCGAAATGTACATACCACCATGTTTTGACGCTTCTTTGCAAAGCGCGATCAGTTCCTGTGTATCTGCGAAAAAATCGGGCGGATAAATTAATGAAGAACCCACACCCATCGCACCTTCTTCCATCGCTTTTTTTACCAGTAATTGCATACGGTCCAATTCGGCCGGCGTGGCTTTGCGGTTATCTTCGCCCACAACATAAGTCCTTACAGTACCGGCTCCGATAAATGACGCAACATTACAACTTATACCTTTCTTTTCGAGAAAATTCAAATATTCTCCGAGCGTATTCCATTCGATTTTATACTTGACATCACCCTGGCCTTTTTGCAGGTCAGATTTCATTTTCGGGTTTAATGGTCCCATGCTGCTACCTTCTCCCATCACTTCCAGAGTTACACCCTGACGAATATCACTTTGGCTTCGTCCATCATGAATCAAAGATTCCGTTGCCCAGCTCAGCATATTTATAAAACCAGGTGAAATAGCTTGTCCTTTTGCATCAATTTCATTTTTAGCCTTTTCATTTTTCAAGTCGCCAATGAAGGCAATAGTATCGGCATGGATGGCAATGTCAGTCATGACAGGTTTTTCTCCATTTCCATCATAGATTGTGCCATTCCGAATGATGGTATCATATTTATTTTTTGAAGAACAAGAAAACAGGCAGGCACAGAGGAGCATTGAGGGAAGCAAATGTTTCATGAAGCTAAGGTTTCGGAGTTAGGTCAGTTTCATCCAATTTAACTCAAATATTTTATCAGAAATCAATCGGTAAAAAATAGATTGAATTCAAACAAATAAATCCCTCCAAACTTCAATTTTGGAGGGATTTATTTGTTTCAGATTGTCTTAACCTTTTACTTTGGTCGTTCCGTAAGGTCCGCGTTGCGGTCTTGACAAAGTGGCACTCGCTTCTTTATCACCAATATAATCTTCTTTTTTAGGATCCCATTTAAGTTTTCTGCCAAGCTTCATTGCAGTGTGTGCCAGAAGACAAGCGGTGCATGAGCGTTGCGCGATTTCTGCATGACTTATCGTTTGTTTGCCATTCTGAATACTTTCAATCCAGTTCTGGTGTTGTTCCGGACTTTCGTATAAATGAATTTCATTCTGGCCGATCACCGATCCAAGAATTTTAGGATCGCTGGCATAAAATGCTTTATTCTCTTTCGCAGCGGCTGCGGCACCCGGATCGGAAGCAGTTACGCCGACGTTTCCACGTGAGACAAATATCCAGCCTTCCGTTCCTTCGAATTTTACGCCGTTCGGGTTTGTGCCACCAATTTCCATTTCAATGCCATTGGCATATTTTGAATTGACTAAAAAGTCACCATGAACATCCCACAACCCAGATCCTTGTGCCGGGAACGTTGCTTTTCCTTCAATTTCAATTGGTCCTGTTAATTCGGTATCCATTCCCCAATGGGCAATATCAATATGGTGTGAACCCCATCCTGTGATCATTCCCGCTCCAAATTGTTCGAGCCGCAACCATCCCGGACGCTCATTCAACATGTCGGTCTGAGAATGGACCCGGTCCAAAGTATAATAAATGTCAGGTGTTGAACCCAGCCACATGTCATAATTCAAGTTGGACGGAACCGGCATTTTTGCTGGATTACCTCCGGCAGGATCGCCCGGCAGACCAACATATACTTTTTTCAGTTTACCGATTCTACCATTTCTTACCAGTTCACAAGTTCTTTTAAATTGCGGCCAGGGATTCATTGATCGTTGTTGACTGCCCAGCTGGAAAATGACTTTTTTCTTAATTACCATGTCAGCCATTTGTCTTCCTTCACGGATCGTAAGCGAAGTGGGCTTTTGCATATAAATATGTTTTCCGGCTACGGCTGCTTCCATGGCTGGTTGTGCATGCCAATGATCCGGCGTACTGATGATGACTGCATCAATATCTTTTCTTGCCAGAATTTCATGATAGTCGTCGTAGGTTTTTACGTCCAGGTATTTTTCCTTTCCGGTACGTTCAGCATATTTTTTTTCGATCCAGATTTTGCCTTGTGCCAGACGGTTTTTGTCAAGATCTGCTACCGCAATAACGTGCGCTGCTTCATTCTTGATCACTTCCGGCAAATCATGGGAAGAGCCAATCCGGCCGAATCCGATTTGTCCGATATTGATTTTGTTACTTGGCGCATTTTTCCCAAAAACACTGGCGGGAACAATGGTTGGGAACATGGATGCGGCAATGATACCTGCGGTACCGGTTCCGGCAGTTTTTAGAAATGATCTTCTGCTTTGATTTTTTTCTTCCGAGCTATTCATTGGATTCAGGATTGGTGGTGATGGAGATGGTAAGCTCCATAGGGCGATGCCCTATGCTAGGATATGCCGGCCTTTCAGGCCTAGTTGGTCTTGACTTCGTCTGTCGGCGTTTTTGCGTAGGCTTTGGTGTAATTCCGTGGTTTTTGTGGTCCGATCGCCCATTCGATTCCTCCAAGGATATGCTTTCGTAAATCATCTTTTAAATAGTCATCTTTTTCATGTCCTATGGAGGTGTAAAATGCACGTCCGCCATCGTATTCATGCCACCAGACCGATGGAAACACCGTTCCAAAAGTATCAAGCGCTTTTCCCGCAGGTTTCTGAATCGTGGTGTGATCGTTGACCGCCAGAACGTTCAGGTTTACGCTCATTTCTTTCAAAAAATAAAATTCATCTTTTTCCCTATCCCATTTTTTTTGTAGATGTGCCAGGGATGGATTCTTTGAGTCAATAATATTTACAGAAAAACTTTGTCCCGGTTCATGCCAGAAAAATGTTCCACCCAGCATATTTTTAAACCATTTCCAGCTCCTTTCCGTACCACAGGCTGAATGTAATCCAACGAAATTTCCACCAGCCTGTATGTAGCGCATCAAGGCAACCCGCTGTGCATCCGTATCAAAAACATCGTTATTGGTATTTGAAAAAACCAGGGCGTCATATTGTTTCAGATTTTCGTCTGTAAATTTTGAAGGATCCTCGCTTACATCAACAACAAAGCCATGCTGTTTTCCCAGAGCCTGAATCGCTTCTACAGAATTGGCGATATTGTCATGTACATAACCTTTTCCATTTTTCGTATAAACCAGTATTTTGACTTTGTTCCATTTTATCTTTTGTGCATGGGCTGGAAAAGTGAAAAAAGTCAATGTTAGTAGCAGAACGAAACATGCTAAATTTTCATAGGTTTTTCTTTTCATTACTAAATTATCAAGTATAGGTTAAGGAATAAAATGTTTAAAAACCTATGGAATTTCCGCCATCCACAGGAAGCGATACACCGGTAATAAATTTTGCTGCGTTGGAAGCCAGAAATACTGTGGCCCATCCGATATCATCCGGTTTTCCCCATGTGCCCATCGGAGTTCTGTCCATCGCTTTGTCCCGGCGGGAAGGATCACCGTTCATCGCGGTCAGCATCATGGGTGTTTCAATAAACCCGGGAGCCACTGCATTGATCCTGACATTATAAGGTGAAAACTCCGTAGTTAAAGCTTTAACCATCCCTCCGACAGCCGATTTGGATGCCGTATAAGCTACAACGCGATCAATGCCATATAATGCAGCCATGGAAGTAATCATAATAATAGACCCGGATTTTCTCTCGATCATGCGTTTTCCACATTCTCTGGTCATGGAGAAAACGGCGTGTAAATTGGTTTGGACAATCCGGTCAAAATCAGCGTCGGTAACTTCCACTGCAAATTTTTTCATATTGATACCTGCGTTATTTACCAGAATATCAATCGGTCCGCATTGTTTTTCAATATCAGCCACCAGTGATGGAATCGTATCAAGCTGTGTGATGTCATTGACGAAATAAGTAGCTTTCTCCCCTAAATTTTTCACAGCTTCCTGTAAAACCGGTTCTCTCCGGCCGGTTAAAACAACCTTTGCACCAGCATTTACCATACATTGTGCAATGTGAAACCCAATACCGCTTCCACCGCCGGTTATCAGGGCAACTTTTCCTTCAAGGGAAAAAACTGAGTGTTGGAACAGATCTTCTTTAAATACTGAATCGGGCATTGTACTAATTGATAATTTGTAAATTTTCCAAAATAAAATTGACTAAACCGGATAGGCGAGGACTATTCTCAAACCATCGAAGGAGATCGGGATATTGCCATTTCTAATCCCCGTAATTCGGCAAGTGCTTTCAAACGACCGATCGCTGAATAACCCGGGTAGGTTTTTTTTTGTAAATCATCCAGCATCTGGAAACCGTGATCAGGTCGCATAGGCAATAGATTATCAGGATATCCAGCAGATATTCTTCTTTTTTCTTCTGTCAATAATGCTTTAACGACTTCGTACATATCGACATCACCGTTTAAATGAGGTGCTTCATGAAAATTTCGCGTTCCTTCTTCACGTTTTGTGGTGCGTAAATGAACAAAATGGATTCTGTCGCCAAATCGTTTGATCATACCAGGCAGGTCATTATCTTCCCTGACACCCAGTGAACCCGTGCAAAATGTGATTCCATTAGCTCTTACATTGGAAGCTTTCATTAATTGTTCCAAGTCAGATTCTGTACTCACTACACGCGGCAGCCCAAGTAGTGACCTTGGAGGGTCATCGGGATGTATACAAAGATTGATACCCACTTCCTGGGCAACCGGAGCAACTTGTGAAATGAAATAATAGAGGTTTTGTCTTAACTGCGCATCGTCTATATCTGCATATTCATCGAGTAAACTCTGAAATATATTTAAGTCAAAAGCCTCCTCAGAGCCGGGTAATCCTAATAAAACGGTGTTTGTCAGGACCGAAAGCTGATAATCGGACATACTCCGGAATTTACTTTCTGCCGCGATCCTTGTTTCCGGTTCGTAATCTGTTTCTGCATTTGGCCTTTTTAATATGAACAAATCAAATATGGCAAAATCAATCCAGACAAAACGAAGCGTTTTTGAACCTTCCGGCATTTGATAATCCAGAGAAGTTCGAGACCAGTCAAGCACGGGCATAAAGTTGTAACAAACGGTTTTGATACCGGCAGCTGCCAGATTTCTCAAAGACTTTTTATAATTGCCAATATATAACTCACGTGATGAAAGTCCTTTTTTTATATCCTCATGTACAGGAAGACTTTCGACAACAAGCCATTTTAAAGCGGAATATTGGTTATTGTGCTCTTCGATAATTTGTTTTCTTCCCTCAATTGCTTGTGAACTCCAGATATCCCCAACCGGAATCTGGTGCAGGGCGCTCACAACTCCGCTGCATCCGGCCTGACGAATATCCATCAATGAAACCGGATCATTTGGGCCGAACCACCGCATTGTATGTATCATACTTCGTATTAGAATTGTTTTTTTCTATAAATATCTAAATAATAATTTGCATTGCAACCGATTGCAATTTTTTTTTAACATCCATTTTTGTTGTTATCTTTCAGGATAAATCGCCCTGACCGCAATGGAAAAAGAAGTTACAATTTATGATATCGCTAAAATTCTGGAAATATCTCCGGCAACAGTCAGCAGAGCTTTGAATGACCATCCCGCTATTAATAGTAAAACCAAAATTTTGATTGCTGCTAAGGCAACTGAATTGGGTTATCGCTCCAATACTTTCGCAAGCAATCTTCGCCGCCGCAGTACCAATACCCTGGGCGTCATTGTTCCCCGGTTGAACAGTCATTTTATGTCAGCGGTGTTGGCGGGAATGGAACAGGAAGCAAACGAATCCGGATACAACTTGCTAATCAGCCAATCTCTGGAGTCTGCCAAAAAAGAAGTTTCTAATGCAAAAACGATGTTTAATAGCCGTGTGGATGGACTGCTGGCTTCTGTCGCTTATGATACGGAAACGTTTGATCATTTTGAGAATTTCATCAAAAAGGGAGTTCCAGTATTGTTTTTCGACAGGATCATCGATCATCCAAAATGCGGCAGTGTTGTTATTGACAATGAGCTTGCAGGATTTACGGCCACTTCTCATTTAATTGATCAGGGATGCAGACGGATCATGCATATAACCGGGAATTTGAAACGAAACGTTTATTCGGGACGTCTGCGCGGATACCAAAATGCATTAATAAAGAATGGTATAGAAGGTGAGGAAGATTTGGTTATGGTCACCGATTTAAGTCAGGAAGCCGGAAAATTTGTTGCTCAAAAAATCAATGAAATGAAAATTCGCCCCGATGGAATTTTTATTTCCAATGATATTTGTGCTGTCAATTGTATGAAAACATTAAAGGAAAATGGATTTAATATTCCGGGTGATATTGCGGTAGTTGGTTTTAATAATGACCCCGTTTCCCAGGTTATAGAACCTAATTTAACAACAGTATATTATCCCGGTCAGCAAATGGGTGAAGCAGCCGTAAGGACTTTGATAAACCATTTAAAAGGGAGAGAGCCAATTGATGTTTCAAACAGAATTGTGCTTGAATCCCGGCTCATTATACGAGCGTCTTCTTTGAAGAGTTTATCTGTTTAGAGTAGTTAAATACTCGCTTTTTACTCATTTTTTATTCTTTCCACAAATTCCGTAGAAACACCAACAAGAGATGCAATTTTATCGGTATCAAAGCTGGTTTCTCTCAAAAGAGACTTTACAAACTCAATGCGGCCATTTTCTTTACCTCGCTCGATTCCTTTTTTTTCAGCCCGGTCCAGCAAAAACTCTTCAATTCCCATAGTACGGTTGTTTTGTGTGATTTCTTCGATTTGCTGATCAAATTTAAAAGATTTCCAAAGCAAGTCATCTCGTTTCATGACTGTAAAGTATATACTTTCCGATAATCCGCAAAGTTCTAAGAATCATTCGATTAAAATATTACCTATGGGAATATTGGCTTAGATTTAATTAATAAAAATGTATTTTTGAAAAAAAGATATCTGTCATGGAAGCAGTAACCGAAAAACTTCACAGCCTGGAAGAATACTTTGAGTTTTGCGAAACGCAAGAAGGGCGTTTCGAATTCGTAAACGGAGAAATAATCGAGATGTCAGGAGAATCGGTCACAGCGAATCAGATTGCTGGAAATATTCATTTCTATTTACGAGGTCTTTTGGAAGATCAACCGTATATTTTTGTTCAAAATTCTGTTAAATTACAGGTAAGCCAGGATAAGATTTTTCGTATTCCCGATTTTCTGATATTTAAGGAGTCTGGAAATAAGATTAAATATGCGACAGAGCCCGTTCTCATCGTAGAAGTTATTTCGGAGAGTACTGAAAAAACAGATAGAATAATTAAACTTAATGAGTATCGGGCAATCGCTTCTTTGCAGTACTATTTGATCATTGAACAGTCCAGTTGTCTTGTTGAAGTTTACATTCGTGAAGAAGAACGCTGGTATGTGGAGTTCTTCGATACTTTGGATGGCATTATTTCGCTCCCATACTTTGGTTTAAAATTGCCACTCTCAACAGTTTACAAAAAGATCACGTTTCATAAAGAGTCTTAGCGTTTCGCCTGATATTTTTTTACAAATATTTGTAACGAGGCATTCTTCCCCGTTTCTGATTCCACCAGCCTGTTGAAGGCAAACATTTTTCCATCAGGCGACCATACTATATTTGTGGGAGCCCGATTCGTAACCTTTGTTAATGTTTCAATCCTGTCTCCGAAAGTTTCTTTTCCTATTTTGCATAATAGAATGGTGCCTTTCCAGATATAACTCAGATGTTTGCCATCCGGATGCCAGCGTAAATTTCCGGATACGTCGGATTCATGTTGGGTTAATTGTTCTGGTTTGCCACCAGCTGGTGAAATTAAAAAAACCTGCTCAATTCCGTTGTCATCCTTCGAAAAAAATGCAAGTAAACTACCATCGGCCGATGAGCGGACAATTCCGGAACATCCCGGATATTTTTGATCGGCGGTAAAAGTCAGCCTTCGCTGAACAGCTCCTTTTGAAGGCATGGGGAAATCAGTGTCCGTTCCTTCCAACGGCCCAAGATCTCCCGGTTTTGTGATGTCTTCGGGAATATCAACGATAAAAACTTCCTGAACACTTTTTTCATTTTTATCAGTGACTGTTCCCAGAAAAGCTCTCGCCATTTGCATCTTACCATCAGGACGTCGATAGCCGTTCAGACCGACCCAACTATCACTTGCCGCATGACTGATTTCGTCACTACCAGGCTTCGGCTGAGGAACTACGCGAACCACCAGTGTGCTGAACCATTCCCCGGAAATGTTTTCCGGATTTTTTTTTACCGAAACCGATTGTATCTTTTTTGAAACACCGATGGTCCGCAGATTTCTCCTGGTTCCGGTGGAGTCTTCAAGTGATTTTAAAATGGCATCGTTATAAGTAAATCCGATCCAATTGCCATCTCCACTCCATTCATGCCGATGCGTCCCCCCCCGCAGGGCTCCCGCAGTAAATGGAGGGATAACATCCCGGGAATCCATAAAAATTGGCACATTTGGATTTATATCTTCAATAATTACACCCGTTCTACGCCATTGCTGATATGGATTCTCTTTGGTACTATTTGCAAGTCCATGGATAAACACGACTGAACTGGTCTGGGGACTGTAGCTGACTGCACCTGCTCCGGGTCCCCAGATTTCGTTGTTTTTTATTTCAAAAAGAGTCTTTACTTCACCAGTTTCAATATTCACCTTTTCAATTCTGGCCGAAGCCGCAATGCCACCTTCGTCAGTTCTGGTATCGTATACGAGCCATTTGCCATCCGGTGAAAAATTGTCGTTATTATCCAGATCGTGATTGTAGGTCAGGTCGTAGGTAATTTGCTTTTCATCGGTTTCTATTTCCGGTTGGCGGGCTGGTGTAGACATAAAAAGTGATAACAGGTACAAAGACAAAGATAAGTTGTTCATTTTTTGCGGGCTATTTTACAGGCGCACTTATCACGCCCAGATACCTCCCCATCCAGTAAGGCAAAAGCCATATATCACCCGCACTTTCCTCAGATGTTCCGCCAACACCAATTCTGTCAAGATCAAAAGTGTTACTGTTATGTCGTTTAATTGGTCTTTCATCGGCAGGCAAAACCTCCTTTGTAGTTTGCCTGCGAAAGTTTGGCTCAATCAAATCAATATCTTTGCGATGACTGTTTTTGATCGACCAGTTGATCATATCAAGCGGATACTCGCGTAAGTACCAGACCGCTTCGTTTAAATCAAATTCATCTGTGCCGGTTAGTGCGGTGAAAATATTCCAGGCTCCTTCTTTTTCCGGACGTTCGGCTTGCCAGTGGTCCAGGATTTGTCTCTTGTAAGCGGCTTTCAGCGTATCGTTAAACGCATAACGGTACAATCCCCAATATCCTACAAAATACATTTCGTCATCCGAATGATTCCAACCCTCCGACATATTTTTAGCATGTTGGTCGGCATCATCCGGTGCTTTTCCAATCGCACTCATCGGGCGCATCATGTTTTCGTAATAACCGAATTTATTCATCAACTCAAACGCCTTCGTTTTATATTTGTCTTTTTTTGTAAAATAGTAAGCGGTTTGTAACATTGAAATGATATTGGAAGAATTCAATTTTCGGTCACCAACATTGGTCGGAAAGGAATTAACATATTTAGGATTCCATTTTCCCCACATGGTTGGTTTTCCATCAAAATCGATCAGGTACATATCATTTTTTACAATATGTGACATGACGGTATCGATCAGCGAAATGGCCCGTGATTTCATGGATACGTCATCAACTAATTCTGCCATGGCACCGAAGGCAAAAATATGCCCGATAATTTCGTCACTGCTTGTGGTAGATTTCCAGTCCCATTCCTTTTCCGGACTGTGTTGCCAGCGTTCCGGGTCGGATAGATTTTTAATGTGCCCGCTGCGTTCGAAAGACCTTGAGGGAAAACCGGGTACAGGATTGACAGTGTATAATCTTTCCATTGCATCCAGAGACTCCCGACAATTTTGAAGTGCGGCTGAATCTTTTGTCACGGCATAGCGAAAAATTTCGCCTCCCAGATACATAGAAGTCCAGAGTCCATCGTTGTCTGAATCGGACATATATCCGGTTGCAAGATTGCCGCGCTCCATATTGTCAAGCGCGGCATTGAATCCATTGCGGATATGCCTTAACCGTACTTGCTCTTCAAAATACACTGCCTTTTCCTGAAGTGTCATTTCTTTGAAAGAAATTTGCCCCAGACCAGCTGTCGTTAATACCAAAACAGAATTCCCGGGCCCTGCTGAAATATGGATCACTTTATTTCCCGGTAGCCATCGTTCTCCATTATAGTAATCAAATTTTCCACTATCACGTAGTGCGAAAGCACCTTCATTTGATCCAAACCAAAGCTTTCCTCCGATTGCCTTAATGGCGGTAATATGTGTGACCGGAAGTTTTTTATTCAATTCACCTACCTGTTTTTTGGTAAGAGGGTCATACACGAGATATCCGTCTGTTGTCCCGATATAGATTTTCTGATCTTTATCAAAGATATCAAAAGAGGTGAAATTTGAGCCTTGGAAGACCAATGAAAGATTATTTCCGGCTGATAGGCTGGCCAGTGTTTTATGGCCAAGAATCCAGAAGGTATCAGATTTCTCGTCGTAGCGTACTCCCAAAATCTCGTCGTTTTGTAAAGAACCGCTCCAAAGTATTCTAGAGTTTTTTATGAGTTGAAGTGATTTTCCATCTGAAATCAGAAAAGAAAAATCTTTTCCGCCTTCAAATATTTTCGCTGCCGGTAAAGTGTGTTTAGAGAATAATGTTCCGGCCCATGCATTACTAAAAACGACGGAATCGCTCAGATATACAAACTGATTTTGATATACACCGGTCGCGGCAATTTTTTTGTCACGCATAAAGCGGTAAGAATTATCCGGCACAATAGAGCCATGATATAAAAACTGACCGTCAAAAGGATGTTGGAGCCCTTCTTTCGAGAGAATTTGTATCGCGCCATTACGATCAGCATAAGCCTGAAGCAAATTTGTTTTGACTGTATCTGCGTAGTATTTTATGCTGAAATCCTGCAAATAAGGCTTGTCCACATAAACAGGCTGTTTTACCGACTGTTTGCTGCATGAAAGAAAGCAGGTTACGGATAAAAGTAATAGGAGTTGAAAAGAAAGAATTTTTCGCATATAGAAGAGGTAAAGGATTTCAGCGGGTTTTATAATTACTTAGTCAGATCTTTTGGATCAACGACAACATATTTAATTGACTTTTTATTTTTTTCAGGATGATAAGAATAGGTCATGTGCAGGCGTCCGTCCGTTGTTTGGATCAGCGACGGATAAGAGTAATTGCCTTTTTTGGATAAATCATTTTCAATAAATGTTTTCCATTTCCAGGTTTGTCCTTCATCATCCGAAATACGAAGGCTTAGCTGATATCTGCCATCGTCGATGTCATTTCCCAGAAAAGCCCATTTCCCGTCCTGCAAAACCAGCAGTTCGACACTTGCCGTATTAGGAATATCCGTCTTGGAAGTTGCAGTCCAGCTTTCGCCATGATCGGCTGATTCACTGATATGAACGCGGTTTGGATAATTACCGCTATCACGCATGAGCGCAACGAGATTACCGTTTTTCTTTTTTGCAAGCGCAGGCTGAATTGGGCCGCGCCCAACTACTGGCTTGCCGGGCCGCCATGATTCACCGTCATCCTCAGAAATTGCCATCATCGAAAGATTAAACCCATCCGAATAAAGCGGTAAAACAATTCTCCCGTTTTCCAGCAAAAGCGGTTTTATACGGGTCATCCAGCCGATACTTCTTTTTACAATATCCTGACTTGCCTCAACAATTAAATCATCATATTTTGGCGCATAACCGGCCCAGCCAGCATTTAAATTGGGCAGTTTTTTAAATTTTTCGGTAACCTCCTCCGGAAATTGTTTATCCGGTTTTAGCAAAATTATATCCTGCCAGTTCCAGACCGGTGCGCCTGATTTATTGTACTCAACTGAAGTTTTAACGCGTAGAATAGATTGCTCCCAAAGATTCGCCTGCACGGCGATCCAGACTAAAAAAAGTTTCCCTTTTGCGTTTAAAAACAAAACCGGATTACAATCAGGAATGAGCGGAGTATCGGCCATAAGAAAAGGTTCTCCCCAGGATTTCTGTCCTTTTTTCAATCGGGCCCCCATTATTTTTACGTCATCGGCTGTTCTTTCTCCGCTGCCCTCAAACCATGCAGCCAGAAAATCTCCATTAGGTAAATGGACCAGGCTGCTCCCATGAACGTGTTTTTCCTGTTGCGGAAAGATAATAGTTTCCTCAACAATGGATTTATTTTGGGCAAACAGCGTCGTTTGGGAAAACAGATAAATAAGGCAAAACGAAGCTAATATTTTCATAGGGTAGGGAATATTTTTACAGAATTATGACGCATAACCGGCGTTTTCCTTAAATAGAGTTGTTATTAATTTTTTGTATTGTGAAAAGTCGGGAATAAGTAATTGTGCACCGGCCCGTACAAGACGAGGTCGCTTGGCCGGATTATGCCCAAAACGTTGTAGTTCATTACTTGTGATGCCAACAGCCAGACCGCCTGCTCGTCGACCTTCTCTTATCTCATCCGGCCCATCACCAAAAACGGCCAGTTCGTTGCCTTTGAGATTATTTTCGTTGATTATTTTTTCAATAATCATTTTTTTTGAAAACTTGGTATAGTCTTTCAAAGCGCCATAAATTCCGCCATCGAACAGATGTGCATACCCCAACATCTTCGCTTCATTGATGACGTCTGCTTCATCTGTACCGCTCGCAAGATATAGTTTGACACCACGCTCTTTAAGTTCGTAAAGAAATGACACAGCGCCTTTCATGGTAAAATCTTCCTGACCCAATTCGCCGGCTTGGAGCTTTTGCATCCTTTGGCTGACCATCGCCATCAACGCGTTATTGTACAATTCTTTATACGCGAATTTGTCAAGAATTTCGCTTTCATGAACGAACCCAAATTCGCGTACCAATTCGACCAGACCCTCCATTTGGTATATCGTTTGTATACCTGTGGTTTTCTGGATAAACTCCTGCACGCGATCCTGAATGCCATGAAATGTTACCAGATCGACGGAATCGTATTGTGAGCCAAGAATTGATTTCATCATCACAGGCTCCATAACTGCTTCCCATCCTTGTCGTAAAGAACTGATCGTGCCGTCGTGATCAAAAACGGCATAACGGATATGTCCTAAATTATTAAGGATCTCCGGACTGCAAATTTCAAACTCGGATTCTGGAAAGTATATAGCCAGACGTTCGTTTTCAGCCAGATCAGCATTGTAGACAAAATCGGGTTCAAGGCTTATTTTTCGGATTTCTTCGGCATTGGCAGTGCCGGTTGTATATAATTTTTGAACAGTTACAGCGGCCGCAAAATTGGCAAATATCGCTGCATCTTCAGCCGGGATACCAGCTGCAAGGCACAGGGTAATCGCGCTGATGGTGGTATCGCCAGCCCCAACCGTATCCAATTTTCCTTTTATTTGTAAACCAGGGATTTCATAAACGCCTTTCGCATCAAATGCCAGTAATCCTCGTTCTCCACAGGTAACGAAAACTGGTTTTTGTGATTTATCAAAAACCGCAGCGCCATACTTTTTAATGTTATTTGTAGAGATTAGTTCGTCCGTTTTTACAGATATGCCTAGTAAGGATGCAGTTTCCCGGTCATTCGCTTTTCGGTAAGTATTCTCAAAACGATTATTGTAATGCCTGGAATCAAGCATCACTATTTTTTGACTATATCTTTCAAACAGGATATTGGCTTCGTCTATAAAAGATTCATTATTTATACTTCCCAAAACCTGCTGATTAAAGATCAGTGCGTCATATTCTTCTAGTGTTTCTTCAATAGACCGTAAAATTTTTCGATCCGTATCCAGGCTTCTTTTGTTGAAAAGACCAAAATCGATTCTGGGTTGTTCTTTCCCGTCGACATGTCTTTTTAGATAACTATATGTATCGAAATATTTATCCTGAACATAAAGAGATGAAGTGTCAGCTCCCAGCTTTTGTAGTTGCAAGTTCAGCTCGCGGCCGTGAATATCATCACCAATTACGCCAATCACCTTTATTTGGGCTGGTTTTAAAGCCGCCAGATTAGCAACGACATTTCCAGCCCCTCCCGGACTGTAATAATGGTGTGAAACAGCCTCAACCTTTAAACCGGTTTCGATTGAAATTTCAGCACTGCCTTTGTCCATAATCCAGTACGAATCCAGACAAAAGTCACCATAGACAGCAATCTTGACAGCTGAAATTTTATTCAGGATATTGTCGATCTGAGTTTGATTCATTGACAGTTTTAATAATATAAGCTAAACCGGCGACTGTGATACTCGTTATCTTTTGGTTTAGGTTATACTCTTTTTTGCCAAAGGTGGGCTATTGAAACAATCCGAATTCTGAAAATTCGAGTCAAATTGACGCGTGTTATTAGTCCTTCGAATCGCTATTAAACATGAATTAAATCTTTGAAGATGTGTGGGATAGCGGGCGTTTACGTATTTAATAAGAATTAATTATTATCATTTTATTAAAAATGGGCACGTTGCGCAAATTGAAGATCTTTTTACGCAAGTTACGATCTGAATTTAAAACCTGATCTGTAAATTTATAATCATATTTCTACTGGCACTGATCAAAACTTAAAAGTTACATCAATTAATAACCGCGATTTATAACATTGATATTGTAACATTTTAATTCCTTTTTATAAAAAAACATAGAATACCGATCATAAATGATGGCCGATTAGTCGTTTTTCTTTAATGCTAATTGTATTAATGACTGAAAAATCACTATCAAATCATGAGATCGGATGTTTGCGAAAAAATAAAAGAACCCTGTTAATTTGACATAACCTTTAGAATCGTGACCCATCCTGACGAAAATATGCTGATTAAAGTTACGCAAGGTGACAGATCGGCGTTTGCAGAGCTCTACAATTTTTATAAAGTACCTGCATTGCGGTTCTCAATTTCATTATTAAAAGATGAAGAAGAGGCTGAAAATATGGTACAGGATGTATTTTTGAAAATATGGATGAAACGGGATCATATCAAGCCAGATCATAATTTCAATTCATACCTTTTCACGTGTCTCCGTAATATGGCTTTTGACCATTTCAAGAAAATGGAAAAAAATGAATATCTCCGTAAGCAGTATATGGAGGTCATGCAGGTTGCAGCTGACGATGAAAAAGAAGAAAAAGAACGGCGTATATACCTTGTCCAGACTGCTATTGATTCCCTCTCAATAAAGAGAAAACAGATCTTGAAGTTAAATGTGGAAGAAGGGAAATCTTACCAGGAAATTGCCGAATTTCTTAGGATTTCAAAAAATACTGTGAAGAATCAACTCGTTAAAGCAAAACAAATATTAAGAGAAAAGGTAGATTTTGCGGCAATTTGAGAAAGACACGCTAACGGATATAAACCCCAATAACGCTGCACTAATATTCCTAAACCCAAAAAGAGGAGCTTACCGGCTCCTCTTTTTTTACAGGTGTCAATTTTATTATTTTAATCCTGACAATTGATCAAGATCAAGGTCTGACAGAATACTTTTTAATTGATCCATGGAAAGATTATCTCCATTGATGTTCACCACGAACCGATCGCCTACCAGCACATTTATTTCTCCGGATTTACTTTCGTTGTTGTACTTTTCGTAACCCTTATATCCGTCGATTTTTGTTGTTTTCTCATAACCATTATCTGTTTCCTTGTCAATATCTGCCATGGTCCATGCAGCAAGAGTCATGGTTCCAACGCCAGCCACACCGCCTGTGTCAAAAATTTCTATGTGTACCGACTCATCGGCTTCACCGGAATATCTGGCCTCTGCTCGGGAAATGGTGAAGCCCATCGCTCCGTTTTTTTCTCCCGAAGCTTCTTTTCTGACCATTCCTTTGATTGATTCCGGCAACAGTTCTTTCAGTTTACGGAAATCAACGGGGTCAACAGGTTCCTTCTTTTGCATTTTCTCTGCCTTTTCAGCGAACTGCTGCAAAGCTTCTACGGTGCTTTTAGGTTCTTCTTTTTCTTCTTCGGCTTCTTTGTTTCCACCACAGCTGGCGTGTAACAAAGCACAAGCAATTGTCAGAGAAAGGATAAGTTTTCTTTTCATGCGGATAGCGTTTAGGTTTAATGGATGAGTGCAATTTACCTAAAATATCATCTGATATATAATCATTTAGTGCATTTCCATTCAACGTATTTACTCCATTCCGGCAACCGATTTATTTCTTGACTGTATAATAAAATAAATACCTAAAAGCACGACAGGAATACTCAATATCTGTCCCATATTTAAAGCATAATTGGCTTCAAAAGCCTCTTGATTCTCTTTCAGGAATTCATAAAGGAATCTCAAAGTGAATACCCAGACAAAGAAAACGCCTACCAAAAGACCACGCGGTGTCTTTTCCTTAAATTTATTCCACAAAGCAAGCAGGATAAAGAATAGCACCAGGCAAGAAATCGATTCGTAAAGTTGGGCCGGGTGTCTTGGTATTTGTAAAAATTCCGTGTTTTTCATAAAAATAAATCCCCAGGCAACATCTGTCGGACGGCCAACAATTTCTGAATTCATCAAATTTCCAAGCCGGATAAAGGAACCGGCAAGTGCTACCAGAATAACCATGCGATCCGCGACCCAGAGAAAGGTTTGACCGGTTGCTTTTCGTGCTCTGGAATAAAGATATAGGCCTGTGACAATTCCAACAACAGCGCCGTGACTGGCGAGTCCGGCATAGGGGGGAAGGATTACTTCGAGCGGATTTTTGAAAAGGACTTCTGGTTCGTAGAATAAAAAGTGGCCGACGCGTGCTCCTATTACCGTTGATATCACCATGTACAACGTCAGCGCATCAATATCGTCTAGCGGCTTTTTCTCTTTTTTGAAAATGTGGATCATGATTTGCTGACCGATTAAAAACCCCGCAGCAAAAAGAAGACCATACCAACGAACAGGAAAAGGGCCGAACCCCAAAAATTCGGGGATTGTAAAAATTTCGGGATTTACGTCCCAAATTATATAGGAAATCATGCGTTTATGATGTTAATTGTCAAAGATAATATTTTACACAACGAAGCAAAATGAAATTTTTACTCATTGGATTGGTCCGGATTTATCAAGGTGTTCTGTCGCCTTATCTGCCTAATTCATGCAGGTATACACCCACTTGTTCGCAATATATGATTCAGGCCATCACAAAATACGGCGTGTTAAAAGGTGTGCCGATGGGTTTAAAAAGGTTTTCCCGTTGCCATCCCTGGGGCGGTCACGGGCATGATCCTGTTCCCTGAACAATTAAGAAAACTTATCCGATTGCAACTTTTCTTAATATTGAATCAATGATTGTTGTGGTTTTTACCCCATCCGCCTCTGCTTCATAATTCAGCATAATCCTGTGATTCATAATATCAGGAGCTAATGCTTTAATATCTTCCGGCAATACATAATCACGGCCTTCAAGGTATGCCAGAGCTTTCGCCGCGCGGTTCAGATAAATCGTTGCCCGGGGAGAAACTCCAAACTGAATATATCTTGCCTCATCACGTAAACCATACTCCAAAGGCCTTCTTGTAGCAAAAACCAACTCGATGATATATCGTTCAAGAGTATCTGAAATATTTACTTTATTGACGTTTTCACGGATAGCAAAAATATCCTGTTTGTTAAGAATAGGCTTGATCTGATAATCAAAAGTGATGTCAGACATACGGCGCATTACTTCGAGTTCTTCCTGCTTATTCAAATAATCGACGTACACTTTCATCATGAAACGGTCGATCTGAGCTTCCGGGAGGGGATATGTACCTTCCTGCTCAACCGGATTTTGAGTAGCCAATACGACAAAAGGTTTATCCAGGTAGTAAGTTTGGTCGCCTATCGTTACCTGTTTTTCCTGCATCGCTTCCAACAAAGCAGATTGTACTTTTGCGGGAGACCTGTTTACTTCATCCGCCAGAATAATATTAGAAAAAATCGGCCCTTTTTTTACTTCATAATCACCGATTTTAGGCTTATAAATCATGGTGCCAATTAAATCGGCAGGCAGCAGATCCGGTGTAAACTGAATACGGCGAAAGTCGAGCTGTAAAACTTTCGCCATAACGTTGATAGTCAGGGTTTTGGCTAGGCCTGGCACGCCCTCCAAAAGAATGTGGCCACCAGTAAAAAGTCCGATAAGCAGGCGGTTGAGCAGTCTGTCCTGTCCAACGACTACCTTTCCCATTTCATCAAGAACTTCTTTTATTTTTTCTAAATACATGAGGCGTTATTTTTAACACGGAATATTCCGGGTTAGCACAGAAATAATTCGAAACCTTTCTGAAAAAAAATTATTTCCAAACGGCTCTGACGAATCGGTCCTTTCCGTGAATATCACGCAGGATTTCAACCTGAGTATAATTTCTTTCTTCAAAAACCTGCTTTGTTCCGGTGCCAAAATGCTCATTTATTTCGACATAACATTTTCCGCCTGGTTTTATATGATGCACACCGAAGTCGGCAATGGCTTTATAGAACAATAAGGGATCACTGTCTTCAACAAAAAGTGCTTCATGCGGCTCAAAACGTAGTACATTCGGGCGCATGTGTTCTGCTTCTGAGTACGTTACGTAAGGCGGATTACTCACCAAACAGTCAAATTTTATAACATTTCCAGGTAACGGAAAAGTTACATTCAGCATATCCTGTTTTGCAAACTGAACGTCCGCAATAAGCTGGCGGGCATTTTCACGTGCTACTGAAAGTGCTTCGTCGGAAACGTCCCAGGCATGAACGGTAACATGCGGAAGGAAACGAGCAAGAACGATTGCAATACAGCCACTTCCCGTACCGATATCCAGGATCGCCACGTCTTTGTCAGGCTCAGCATAGTCGCGAGTTACCATCTGAACCAACTCTTCGGTTTCAGGTCTCGGGATTAAAACAGAGGAAGAAACCCGGAATTCGAGACCACAAAATTCGGTTGTTCCGATGATGTGCTGAACGGGCTCGTTGTTGTTCAGTCTTGAAATAATATTTTCCCAATCCGGGTGCGCGGTATTTTCCGGAATAGGGCGATCTACCAAAACATCTATATTTCTTATCCGCATGTAATGTTCCAGTAGCATAAAGGCTATGGCCTGGGATTCTTTGGGCGGATAGACATTAATTCCACTTACAATATGTTGATATAACTGACGAGCCGAAGTCATTTTTAGTTGATTTTTTATTCTGATGTCGGAAAGTTAGCAAATTATAAGAACTCACGAAAGTTGAGTTTAAAACGAGGTTTGTATTTTTGTCAAATGAACAAGGATAAAGAGTGGATGCAGCGGGCTTTGCAGCTTGCAGAATATGGACGTGGAAGTGTCAGCCCGAACCCTATGGTGGGTTGCGTGATCGTGTGTAATGATGAAATTATTGGTGAAGGCTGGCATCGGAATTATGGTGGTCCGCATGCAGAAGTGCGTGCTGTGGAAGATGTTGAAAAAAGAAATAACGGACACTTGTTTTCCGAAGCAACAGCTTACGTCACGTTGGAACCTTGTTCGCATACGGGAAAAACTCCGCCATGTGCAGATTTGCTGGTAGATAAAGGAATAAAAAAAGTAGTGGTTTGTAACGGCGATCCCAATCCGCTGGTATCCGGACGAGGTATTCGGCGATTGCAGGATGCTGGTATTGAGGTGGTTCAGAATGTGCTTGCTGAGGCAGGAGAGATGCTGAACAAAAGATTTTTTACCAATTTTCTGGAAAAACGTCCTTTTGTAATTTTAAAGTGGGCTGAAACTGCTGATGGATATATCGCGGAGGAAAATGGTAACCCAGTAAAAATAAGTGGTGAATTATCAAGTGTTAATGTGCATAAATGGCGGTCTGAGGAAGATGCCATACTCGTGGGTTATAATACTGCTTTGCATGATAATCCAAAATTAGATGTCCGTCAGTGGGAGGGGCGAAATCCGGTCCGCATCGTATTGGATCGAAATCTTTTGCTTCCTGATACCCTAAATTTATTTGATAGTTCTCAGAAAACGTTTGTAGTAAATTATTTAAAACAAACTGATTTGGAAAGTTTTTCCGGACGATATGCGGATCATGGAAAAACTGCTTACATCAAAATAAATCCTGGTACCGACGAGATCAATCAGCTTTTGCAGGAGCTTTCTAAAAGAGGAATTCAATCGGTGTTGGTTGAGGGAGGAGCTCTGGTATTAGGTTCATTTTTGAAAGTTGGATTGTGGGATGAAATAAGAAGGTGCCAGAGTTTAAAAAAAATGGGCAGCGGCATCAAAGCACCACTGCCACAAGGCGTTTTTACAGGTTCTGAACAAATTGAAGAAGATTCTTGGAGTTTTTATTCCAGGGTTTAAACACTCCACATATCTTCTTCTGAATTCCAGATTTCCCAGGCTTTCTCCGCCTGCATTTCAAGCATTTTTAATCCATTATGGACCGCAGCACCCTGATCAAATCCCTTTTGCATAAATAAGGTTGTGGTAGGATTGTACACCAGATCGTACAAGAAATGCCCTTTTGCCAGCCACTGATAGGGAATCTCAGGACAAGCATCTACGTTTGGATGCGTGCCAAGTGGTGTTGTATTGATGATCAAGAGGTGGCTTTCCATAATCTCCTGCGTAAGATCTTCGTATAAAAGTGAATCGTTGCCTTTCTGGCGGGATACAATTTTATATTCTGTCTTCATATCGTCTAATGCCGTTTTTACGGCCTGTGCAGCTCCTCCGTTTCCTAATACCAATGCCTTAAAATTACAGCAGGCTTCGCCGCGACGATCCATCCATTCGGATATGGATTGGCGAAAACCATAATAGTCTGTATTGTAACCTTTCGTGCTTCCATCGGCGAAAATCTTAATCGTATTCACTGCTCCGATGCGCTCCGCAGAAGCATCGTCAAGATCGTCCAGGTATTTTATGACTTCCTGTTTATATGGAATCGTCACATTTAGCCCCTTCAAATCAGGATGTTTTTTTAACAAAGCGGGAAGATTGTCGAGCGACTGCATTTCAAAAAGGTCGTAGCCGCAATTATGTATTTTCTCACGGATAAATTTTTCGGTGAAATAACGCTTCGAAAAAGAATGCGTAAGTGGATAACCTATCAGGCCGTATAAGTTCATAACAATTTCAATGATGTTCACAGCCTGAATTTAATAGCAAGGCAGTGAAGTGGAAAACGAGTCGAAGCTCAAACAAAATCATGTTAAAGGCAACGAAGTTAGCTGACTCTTTTTTTATTAACAAAAAATTGAAATCTGGCGGCGTTAAGTGACTTGTAGAACAGTCTCAGAATCTTCAAAGTAGTTAAAAGAATTTGTAGAAGAGATTAATTTTTATTTTTTGTGATATTAAAAGATTTCCTGTGATTATGCATTATTTTTAATTATAATTAGAAGTAATTCTCTAATATTGGGATAAAGTAATTCTACCCGGCTATCATATGAAATGGAAAAATCTCTACCTATTTATCGCATTTTTTGCAATTTGTTCGACCACGACTTTTGGACAGTATAGAATTTTTTTACGTGAAGGATCCTTTACTCCGGAAAGTAATATCTCCACCCAGCAAATAGGAGAGTTTAATAGAAAGCTCAGGTCGCTAAATCGTAAATCATTTGTTGTCATCCAATTCGAAAATGTTCCGGGCGAGGCAGAAAAGAAACAACTGCGCAGCGAGGGTATCGAATTATTAGATTACATTCCTGATAACGCCTACACTGCAACGGTGAACACGGCATTGAATGCTGGTTCTTTGAGAAATGCGAAGGTAAGGTCGGTCATGGAGCTCAGTGTTAACCAAAAATTGCACGCTGCGTTAGCCAATGGTAAATTTCCATTGTATGCTGTTAAAACGCCTGGAATGGTAGACGTTTGGATTAGCTTTCCCAAAACTTTTACATTCCAGGAAATCAGTGAGGAATTAGTTAATAAAAACTTCGTGATCACCGGTGAGACCTTTAAAGCTTACGGTGTGCTGGAATTGCGTATACCGGTGACACGTATCGCTGAACTGGCTACATTCCCGTTTGTACAATATGTACAACCTATCCCGGCTCCGGATCAAGCTTTTAATGATCATAGTGAGGAAAATTCCAGAGCAAATGTGCTAAGCTCATCGGTTTCAGGAAATCGTAATTTACATGGTGAAGGCGTTGTGGTTGGTATTGGAGACAACGCAAACCCGATGTTGCATATCGATTTTAATAATCGTGTCATTAACCGTTTCGCGTCAGAAACAAGTGAGTCACATGGACTGCATGTAATGGGAACGATGGCCGGTGCAGGTATTATCGATGAGCGCTACAAAGGATATGCACCAAAGGCCAAAATTATCGCGCATCACTTTTCTAATTTGCTGATCAATCTACCAAATTATGTGAAAGACTATGGGATGGTGGTTACCAACAATTCCTATGGCAACGATGTGACGAGCTGTACTTCTTTCGGTGCTTATGATTTGTATTCCCAGATTTTAGATCAGCAGGCATTTGATATGCCCTTTCTGGAAAATGTTTTTGCCGTTGGCAACAGCGGTGCTGTTCCGTGCAGCCCATTCCCTGCCGGATTCGGGACATCATTGGGGGGATATCAGGCTTCAAAAAATATAATTTCAGTAGGAAATACACAGATGGATGGTCAGATTTCGATTTATTCAAGCAGAGGACCGGCCAAGGATGGAAGGATAAAACCTGAGATTGTTGTGCAGGGGACTACGATCAGATCGACTACACCTGTGAATAATTACGGATTAGGATCAGGGACGAGTATGGCCTCTCCGGCAGTTTCAGGGAGTCTGGCGCTTTTATATCAACAATACAGAAAACTGAATGGCGGAGCGAATCCTAAAAATGCGCTTATGAAGGCGTTGATCTGTAATAGCGGGATGGATAAAGGGAATGCCGGGCCGGATTTTAAGTATGGATTTGGTTGGCTGAATCTTGTCCGTTCAGTTAAAATGTTGGAAAGCGGAAGTTACATCAATGGAACGGTGTCAAATAAGGCATCTAAAAATCACACCATCAACATTCCGGAAAATACTGCACAGCTGAAAGTGATGTTATACTGGAATGATCCGGCAGCGGCAATTCAGGCAAGCCAGACTTTGGTTAATGACCTGGATTTGGAGTTATTCAATCCTTCACAAACCAAAACCTTACCCAAAATTCTGGACGCAGCTCCGTTAAATGTTGATAATCCTGCAACAACTGGTGCGGATCATATCAATAATATCGAACAGGTTGTTATTGATAGTCCGGTAGCGGGTAGTTATAATATTGTAATCAAAGGTACAGCAATCAACAAAAATCCTGAACAGGAGTATTTTGTAGTCTATGATGCAATTCCTGTTGAAACGACAATTACATATCCAATCGGTACTGAGCGGGTGCAGCAGGGCGATGTGATTAACGTTAGTTGGGATTCTTTTGGAAATGATGGAAACGGTTTTACCATTCAATATTCGATAGATAATGGCGGTTCCTGGATTGATATCAATGCATCGGTAGCAGCAAATCTTCGCCAGTTGAGCTGGACAATCCCGAACATTACTACCTCTCAGGCGAGAGTTAAAATTTCTCAGAATGGAACTGGAAATGTGAGCATAAGTGAACCTTTTACCATATTGGGAGTTCCTAATGTTACGCTTTCTCCGATTCAATGCGAGGGATATGCAGCCATTCAATGGGATGCCGTTGCTGGCGCTACGGACTATGAAGTGATGATGTTGCAGGGTGAGGAAATGATTTCCGTTGCTACAACTACTTCAACAAACTATAATTTAACCGGCTTGTCGAAAGACCTGACGTATTGGATAACTGTGCGTGCAAGATTGAATGGTAATCCAGGTAGGAGAGCTACCGCCCTTTCCCGAAAACCAGACAACGGAAATTGCAGCGGAACAATATCCGATAATGACTTCAAGGTTGATGCCATAGTAACGCCTGCCTCTTCCGGAAGGAAATTTACAGGAACTGAGTTGTCTGCCACCTCAGCGATCAAGGTGAGAATTAAAAATCTTGACGATGTCAGTTCTTCCGGAAATTTTGCTGTCAGGTATTTTATAAATGATGTTTTAAAAGGGGAAGAAACAGTAGGCACATCGATTCCAGGTGGAGGTACGCATGAGGTTACTTTTTCATCACTTGCAGATCTGTCAGAGGTCAGATCATATACTGTAAAAGTTGAAGTTGATAAACCCGGTGATGTCGTTGCTGCAAACAATAGTATTACATCAGTTTTCAAACAGCTGGGTAATAATCCTGTTGCGATGCCGTTTTTGGACGATATGGAATCGCTTCCAAAGCAAGAATTTCTCGAAAACCAGACCGGTCTTGATGCGTCTGACCGATATGACTTTTCAAGTAATACTGCTTTCGGCCGCATCAGAACTTTTGCCAGCTCCGGAGCGGCTGGCTCAGGTGAGCGCGCACTGGTCCTGGATGCGGACAGATATATAGAAAATGGGAATACCAATTTTTTGGTAGCAACCTTTAATCTTTCAGCATTTAATGCAGCTAACGATGATATCAGGTTAAACTTCAGATATAAAAATCATGGACAGTCCAGCAATTCCAATAACCGCGTCTGGATCCGTGGAACAGACAGCGATCCGTGGATTGAAGTTTATAATCTTTATACAAATCAAAATGGCGTTACAGGATCATATAAATTAACTTCCGATATCGAGATCAGCAAAGTTTTAAATGCTAATGCTAAAAATTTCTCGTCGAGTTTTCAGGTTCGTTTTGGTCAGTATGGAAAAGTCATGGTAGCCGATTCTTACAGCGGAGCTGGTTACAGTTTTGATGATATCAGGTTGACAGCAATTGCAAATGACGTGCAGGCCGTAAGCTTAACCAGCCCTGCGCTATCAGGATGTGGAATAGGAAGTAATGAAATTGTGAGCGTGTTGGTGCGTAACAATTCGCCCTCGGCGCTTACTAACATTCCTGTAAAATTTCAGGTTGACAATGGAGCTGTTTTTGTTGAAAATATCGCATCGATTGGAGGAAACGCTACCAGTGAATATACTTTCCAAACCAGGGCAGATCTGTCAGTGCCTGGAACGCATACGTTAAAGGTATGGGTTGATTTGCCTTCTGATTCAAATCTTTCGAACAATACTGTTCTTGCAGAAATTTTCAATTCGCCGCTGATTTCTTCTTTTCCTTACCTGGAAAATTTTGAAAACGGAACCAGCTTCTGGTATAGCAGCGGTACCAACAATTCCTGGAAATTCGGAACGCCGAATGCAACCAAAATAAACAGGGCCGCGAGTGGCAACAAAGCCTGGAAAACCAGTTTGACTGGAAAGTATAATGCAAATGAAGTATCGTATTTATATTCGCCATGTTTTGATTTGCGCGAAATGCTGGTACCGACGATCAGTTTCAATGTGGCACTGGATATTGAAGATTGCGGAAGAAATATCTGTGACATCGCGTATATGGAATACTCAACCGACGGGTCAGCATGGAGGCGTTTGGGAGCGAACGGTCAGGGGACAAACTGGTATAATAAGTCCAACACCAACGACAACGGATGGAGCGCACAGGATTATACCCGCTGGCATGTGGCCACCATGGCTTTACCGGCAGGTAGCGCCAGTATTCGTTTACGATTTGTATTGCGGACGGACGAAACCGAAATGCGCGAAGGAATTGCTATTGATGATATTCACGTGTACGATAACCGGAACGGGATCTATGACGGGAATAGCATGTCCGCCGCTGCACAGGGTTCCGATGCCGGGAAACAATGGACAAATTATACAAACAACGGCGCGTTGGTAGCGTCTGTTTACAGTAATAACCAGGATCTGGGAAATACGGATGTTCGTATTTATGTCAATTCAGGTGCTGTTCGTAATACAAACGGACAATATTATTTAAACCGAAATGCGACGATAAAACCGACCAATTATAATTTTACAGACTCCGTAACCGTTCGTTTGTTTTTCCTGGATTCTGATGTTGAAAGGCTCATTGCTGCCACTGGCTGTGGTTCCTGTGCAAAACCTTCGTCCGTGGCGGAACTGGGAATTTCCAAGTACAGTGATTCAAACGATGTCAACGAAGATGGAACTGTGGTAAATAACAGTACTACTGGCTGGCTGTTTATTCCGGCTGATAAGACGAAAAAGGTGCCGTTTGATAAGGGATATTATGCTGAATTTAAAGTGAAAAACTTATCAGAATTCTGGCTTAGCCGGGATGCGATGGGTGCTGCAACGCCTCTTCCTGTTGAACTTCTTAGTTTTACGGCAAAAAGAAAGGAGGGCACAGAAGCTTCTCCTGATGTTATAACGGAATGGGTAACAACATCTGAGGTAAATTTCAGTCATTTTGAACTTGAAGTAGCCAGGGGTAACGATGCTTTGAAAAGGGGGCAGTTTGAAAAAATTGGCGAGATATTGGCAGATGGCAGCACGGGTAAAGGCCAGCGTTATTTTTTTATCGATTATGAAAAAGACAAAACAGACATCCGTTACTATCGTCTGAAAATGGTTGATCTGGATGATACCTTCGAATATTCCATAATCCGCCCGGTTGAATTTCGTGATAAAACAGATTGGCAGATTTACCCGAACCCGTCGAAAGATATTTTCAACATGGTATACCAGGCAAATGCAGGCGAAGAGGTCCGGGTTAATATTATGGACCTGACCGGTAGAACATCAGTTAAGGGGAAATTCTCGGGATCGGGATCAGTTCAGAAATATCAGATCGACCTCGGTGGTGCTACTTTCGCGCCTGGCTTGTATATGGTCGAAGTGGTTGCTGGAAGCAGGAGAGAAGTTTTTCGATTGGTTAAACTTTAAAGCAATTGGTCAAGGAAATCAGGAAGTCCACACGGTTATGGCTGTGTGGACTTCCTATTTTTTTTGGTAAAATAATCCTGAGACTTTGGCATTTTTTTCAGCCGGCTTTCAGCTTGATAACTAAATGCTTTTGATAAATTTCGGTGCTCTTCTTTTTTTCGAAACCTGTTCGTAAGCATAGCCAATTGTAATTAATTTTCCTTCGTCATAAGCTCTCCCCAAAAAGGATAACCCAACCGGAATTTCACTTACAAATCCCATCGGCACAGTCAGAGACGGATATCCGGCTAAAGCTGCCGGTCCATAAGATCCATAGCCAGTCCAGAAATCACCGTTGACGGGATCGATGCACCAGGATGGCCCGGTTGCCGGTCCGCAAAGGGCGTCGAGGTTTTGTTCGTTCAACAAATCATCGATCATTTTTCTGACGCCGGTTACTATGGCATAAGCCTCCAGATATCCCGGACTTTTCAAATCGCCTCTTTTTTGGGAGCTTTCCAAAAGTTCTTGTTGAAAAATCGGCATCGCCCTTGCAGCATTATCACTATTAAACTTAATCAGTTCTTCCAAAGATTTTACTTTGCCATTTGCCTTGCTCAGATAAGCGTTTAAACCGTCCTTGAATTCATATTCGAGCACCTGGCCGGTACTGTTGCCCAGGCTTCTAAATTTTATGAAGTCCACCTCGACAATTGTTGCACCTTTACTTTTCATCACCTCAATTGCTTCCTTAAAAAGCGAATCCATTCCCTCATGTTTATTGAGAAAACTTTTTTCGATACCAATTCGCTTGCCAGTCAATCCGTCTGTTTTGAGGAAAGAGGTATAATCTGAAAGTGCTTTTCCCTGGCTCGCTGCTGTCGCCTCGTCTTCCTGGTCAACCCCTGTCATTCCTCCTAAAAGCAATGCCGCATCTTTTACTGTTCTGCCCAAAGGTCCGGCGGTATCCTGCGTTTTCGAAATGGGGATAATGCCTGTTCTGCTTACAACACCGACCGTAGGTTTTATTCCCACAACATTATTCATCGAAGCAGGGCAAGCGATGGAGCCATTTGTTTCAGTTCCAACCGAAACCGCGCATAAATTGGCCGCTACGGAAACGCCTGAACCTGAACTCGATCCGCAGGGCGAGCGATCAAGCACGTATGGATTTCTGGTTTGTCCGCCGCGGCTGCTCCATCCGCTCGAAGACCTGGTCGAACGGAAATTTGCCCATTCACTCATGTTGGTTTTTCCAAGAATAACTACGCCCGCTTTTCTTAATTGTTTTACTACAAAAGAATCGGTTTTTGCGATATTCCCTTCCATAGCAATCGAGCCGGCTGTCGTCTGCATTTTGTCAGCCGTATCAATATTGTCTTTGATCAGAATCGGAATTCCGTGCAAAGGTCCCCGGATTTTACCCGCAGCCCGTTCTTTGTCAAGTTCTGCGGCAATTTTCAGAGCGTCCGGGTTAAGTTCAATAATAGAATTAATAAGAGGTCCTTTTTTATCGATTTCACTGATGCGGTCGAGGTATAATTTCACGATTTGCTGTGAACTCGCTCCGCCGCTTTTCATCATTTTTTGCAAGTCGTCGATACCTAACTCATCCAGTTTAAAACCATTTTCCAGTTTAGAAAAACCATTTTCGGATTTTAGATTAAAACCCAGTGCTGAGATTCCAAATAATGATAAACCCGCCAATGATCCTGTATGAATAAATTTTCTGCGATGCATAAGTTGTTAGTAATATGAGTGATGCTAAATATAACTTTACAGCGCGGATTAATCATGAAACTTGCAACAAAAAATCTTTGTATTTCGAAGATGTAATCAGTGAATTTCGGCTTACAGCACAAGTGCTTTACAAACCCTACAAAATCATCACCCTATGAAATACATGCTATCAGCTTTTTTGCTTTTTTTTAGTTTATATACCTCTGCACAAATTTCCCGTACAAGGCAGGTCGCTTTAATTTTGGATACGGATATTGGTCCGGATTATGACGACGTAGGCGCGATGGCGGTCATGCATGCATTGGCCGACAGAGGAGAGGTAAGGCCGCTGGCGGTTATTGCCAGCAATAAAAATGCACTTGTTGCGCCGACGATCGAAATCATTAATAATTATTTTAGCCGTCCGGACTTGCCGATTGCTGCACCGAAAGGAAAAGCTCCGGATATGGGAGCTTCTCAAAAATGGCCGGAAATGCTTGTGCAGAAATATCCTCACAAAATTAAGTCAACGGAGGAAGTTCCGGATGCGGTTCAGACTTACAGGAAAATTCTGGCTGCACAGCCGGATCAGAGTGTAACGATCGTCACAATCGGTTTTCTAACCAATCTTTCCAATTTACTAGAATCCGGACCTGACGAAATATCTAAATTATCAGGAATGGATCTGATCAAAAGAAAAGTAAAAGAAGTTGTTTCCATGGCGGGCGGATTTCCTAAGGGGCGCGAGTTTAATGTTTTGATTGATTCAGTTGCCTCGGAAAATGTGTTCACAAAGTGGCCGACACAAATAACTTTCAGTGGTTTCGAAATAGGGAATGGTATCAAAACAGGTTTGAAAGTTATCGCTAATAAAAATCTTGAAAGTCCGGTAAAAGATGTTTACGCCTTGGCCATCCCGTTGAGTAAAGATGATCAGGAAGGACGAATGAGCTGGGATCAAACGGCCGTGTTGGTAGCCGTTCGGGGAGCGCAACATTATTTTGATTTAAAACGGGGGAAAATAATTATTAACGGAGGCAATAATGAGTGGCGCGATGATCCTATGGGGCAACATGCCTACTTGACTGAGGAAATGTCTTTCAAAGATTTATCCATGATCATCGAAACGCTGATGATGCATAGGGGCGAAGATAAATGACATCTCCTTTCTTTAAATGGTATGTTTTAACCATCTTGCAGTACTATAAATACAGATAGTCAGGATGTTTTTATTTCTTGAAAACAACTTCGAAAACTCTTAAAAAATCCAATTATTGTTCCTGATGAAGAAATCCATTTTATTATTGATTGCCTCGTTTTTTGTGCTTGCAGCATGCAGTCCTTCCGGCAAATTTTCGAAAGAAGAAGCGCAGAAGATTGGTGTTTCCTGGAAACTGATGACCAACTTTACAGAAGTTGACGGTACGTTTAAGGCGAAATTTACACTTAAAAATGGCGGTGATATCGCACTAAATGACAAAAACTGGACCCTGTTTTTCAATATGTCCCCCCGTCCGATCCAGGCGAATAAATCTCCTGAACCTGCGAAGGTTGAACATATCAACGGAGATTGGTATAAGTTGGTGCCGGAAAAAGATTTCAAGCTCAATGCTGGTGATTCAATCACGATTAACTACTTCGGAACAAGTGGTGTGATCAAAGAAACGGATGCGCCGCTTGGGTTATATTTTGTTTTTTATGATGAAGAAGGTAAAGAAAAGGATATCGTTCAGGTAGCAAATTATACGATCGAGCCTTTTACAACAAAAGAGCAGATCTTACGTGGAAAAGGAGATTTGGAACCTATTCAAACGGCTGAATTGCGATATAAACAAAATCTGGTTATGTCGCCGGTTGATTCTGGTCAGCTCCAGAAGATTATTCCTGCACCCGTAAAAATTACGAACAGCCCCGGGACTTTCACACTGAACAATGAAACTGCTATTTACTACGAAGCAGGACTGGAAGGTGAAGCGAAATATCTTAGTGAAAAATTAAAAACGGTTACCGGAAAGGCATATCAAGCAAAAAGCGGTTTACCTGAGGCAGCAACTGCGAATAGTATCATCCTGAAATCAGGCAAAGTCCAGGTCAACGGTGTTTCCAAAGAAGCATATTCGCTTGGCATTAATGGTAATGGAGTTATAATTACCGGAAGTGATGCAGCAGGCGTATTTTATGGTGTGCAAAGCCTGATGGCACTTGTTCCATTGGGAGCATTTCAGAAACCATCTGCTACAATCTCATTAGGTTTTACACAAATTGAAGACGCTCCAAGATTTTATTTCCGTGGTCTGCACCTGGATGTGGCCAGAAATTTCCAGACCAAAGAATCTGTAAAACGCATCATTGATTTGCTTGCTACCTATAAAATTAACCACCTTTTGTTTTACACAGCAGAAGATGAAGGCTGGCGTGTTGAAATTGATGGTTTGCCGGAATTGACGAAAGTAGGTGCACAGCGCCAACATACCAGCAATATGAATAATTCGGTTTTGCATCCTTCCTATGGATCCGGTCCGATCGCTAACGATGAAGGAAAATTTGGCGCTGGGTATTATACCAAAGCAGATTTTATTGAGATACTGAAATATGCGAAGGAAAGACATGTCAACGTCATTCCTGAGCTCAATTTTCCAGGTCACGCGCGTGCTGCGATCAAATCAATGGAAGCGCGTTACGATCGTTTGATGAAGGAAGGAAAAGAAACAGAAGCGAATGAATACCGTCTGATTGATCCTGACGACAAATCCGTATACATTTCCGCACAGGGATATAAAGACAACGTGGTTAGTGTTGCGCGTGAATCTACCTATCATTTCTTTGAAAAAGTGGTAGATGAAATGGCGAAAATGTATAAAGAGGCAGGTCTGACGATGGATACTTTCCATACCGGCGGCGACGAGGTTGCGGACGGGGTTTGGGAAAAATCACCCATGGCAGCGAAATTGCTGAAAGATAACCCTGAAATTAGAAGTGTTAAAAATCTTCAGTCTTATTTTTTCCGCAGGCTGGTTCCAAGACTTGAAAAACGTAACCTGAAAATTCATGGTTGGGAAGAAGTCGCCCTTACAAAAACTCCGCAGGGGAAATACCTGCCAAACCCGGAATTTATCGGAAAACAGGTCGTGCCTTATATCTGGAACAACGTATTTGATGTGGATTTGGGGAACCGGATGGCCAATGCAGGTTATCAGGTTATTCTTTGTAACGTCACGAATTTGTATTTTGATATGTCCTACAACAATGATCCGAAAGAACCGGGTCTGTATTGGGGAGGGTTTGTGAATACCTGGGACAACTGGGCTTTCGCGCCGTTTGATATGTTTAAAACAACTTATACCACCGCGATGGGAAAACCGATGGTGGAAGAATTTGTTGGAAAAGAAAAATTAAAACCAGAAGCACGGAAAAATATTCTTGGTCTGGAAGCTGAACTGTGGAGTGAAACGGTTAAGGGGCGTGACATGATGGAATATATGATCCTCCCAAAACTTTTCGGTTTCGCGGAAAGTGCCTGGTCACCGCAAAGAAGCTGGGAAACAATTGAAGACAAAACCGCAAGAGATAAGTCGATCGCCGTTGGCTGGAATGTATTTGCAAATTCTATCGCGCAAAAAGAAATTCCAAGATTGAGTTATCTCAACGGAGGTTACAACTACCGCCTTCCATTACCTGGCGCCATTGTTGAAAACGGTATGCTGAAAGCCAATGTTGATATGCCGGGACTAGCGATTCGTTACACGACAGACGGCTCTGAACCGACCGTTCAATCTGCGTTATATGCTAATCCGGTAAAAGTTTCAGGTACTGTCAAATTGAAAACTTTTGATAAAGCTGGAAAATCCAGCCGGACGAGTATTGTGGAAGGTAAATAATTGTCACATCGATTGCATTAGAAATCAAAATTCAAATTGTTTTACCTGGCGAGCACAGTTTGAGGCTCGCCAGGAAATATAAATTTGTTTTGGTAAATAAAGCCTTGATGAAATTATGATCCTTTAAAAGTTGCTTTTGGGAATTCGCTAATTAACGAATCAATCTAGATATACCCGCCCTCTAAACCCTCTCATGAAACGAAACATTTTTATCGTAATCCTGATATTACTGATCTTTTTTGTAATATCCTTTTTGACCAATATCCTCGGTCCGATTATCCCTGACATTGTCCAAAGTTTTGATCTTAGTATCGGCCTGGCCGGTTTTCTGCCTTTTTCATTCTTTGTTGCCTATGGCGTCATGTCAATTCCAGCGGGATTGATGGTAGAGAAATATGGTGAAAAAACGGTTTTGTTGATCGCATTTTTTCTTGCTTTCGCAGGTGCTTTGCTTTTTGCTGTAAATCCCGGATTTAAGATTGCCCTGCTTTCTTTATTTTTGATAGGCGTGGGAATGGCCATGTTACAGGTTGTCATCAATCCATTGCTGCGTGTTGCAGGAGGAGAGGAAAAATTTGCATTTAATTCGGTACTCGCACAATTATTTTTTGGTGCGGCGTCATTTCTTAGCCCGCTGCTGTATAGTTATCTCGTATTAAATGTCCACTCCGGACATTCAGGGTTTTTAATTGAAACACTCAACAAACTGGTACCGGAAAACCTGAAATGGGTTTCTTTATACTGGGTATTTGCAGTGATCTCAGTCCTGATGGTAGTCGTCATAACCTTGGTAAAATTTCCAAAAGTCGAATTAAAAGAAGAAGAGAAAATTGATGTAGGCGAAGCGTTCAAAGAACTTTCTGTAAACCGGTCAGTCTGGTTATTTTTTCTGGGAATTTTCGCATACGTTGGAACCGAGCAAGGGATAGCCAACTGGATTTCAAAGTTTCTTCAAACTTATCACAACGTAGATCCTGCTACAACCGGAGCCTCCGTGATCTCCTACTTTTGGGGTTTACTCACGATCGGCTGCTTTCTGGGTCTTATACTTTTAAAGTTGATCGATAGTAAAAAAGTACTTCTCGTTTTTACAATGGGTGCTATTGTCTCATTATTGGTGGCTTTATTCGGATCGAAAGAAATAAGCTTGTATGCCTTTCCATTAACCGGTTTTTTCGCGTCCGTTATGTATTCGGTCATTTTTTCTCTGGCGTTGAATTCGGTACCGAACCACCATGGAACATTTTCAGGAATCCTATGCGCAGGTATCGCCGGAGGCGCCGTTGTGCCTTTGATTATTGGGGGTTTGGGAGAATTAGTTGGCTTGAAATTAGCGATGTTATTCCTTTTGATAACGCTGGGTTATATTCTGAGTATTGGTATTTGGGCCAAACCGCTGGTCAATAATGATACGGTAAAAAACCTCAGGGAATTGTTTGCCTGACAATCTGTTTACTATTCTAATCCTCGCAATTTTGTCATGGCCCGGTCAGATACGTATAAAATAATTCTACTAATCGATTTTGCCGAAGAGTATAGTAAGGCACTTCTCAAAGGTATTGCTAAATATTCCAGAGAACACGGGCCGTGGATATTTTGTCGTATGCCTTTGTTCCATCGTGAAACGGTCGGTATTGAAGGTATTTTGAAATGGGCGTTAGAGTGGGGTGCTGACGGGATTATCGGACAGTTTTATAATGACCCTAATATTGGAAAAATCATAAATGCGGGTATACCTGTGATCGCCCAGGATTTTAAAAAACGCTTTGACGAAATACCTAATATTACCGGAGCACACCGCGAGGCGGGAGAAATGGGCGCGGATTATTTTTTAAAAAAGGGCTTCAAGCATTTCGCCTTTTATGGCTTTAAAGATATCGTCTGGTCGCAGGAAAGGGCAGAAGGTTTTGAGGATCGCGTCACACAAGCAGGTTATAAAGTGCATTATTTTGAACATAAAATGGCGCGTCAGTCTGAGTTATGGTATTACCGGCCCGCTTCCATAGGGAAATGGTTGAAGTCGCTGCCAAAACCCATTGCCCTGATGGCCTGTGATGATAATCAGGGACAGCATATTACCGAAGCCTGCCGGCTTTATGGTATCCGGATACCGGAGGAAATGGCTGTTCTGGGTGTTGATAATGACGAAATGATCTGCGAGTTTTCAGATCCTCCTTTGTCAAGTATTAGTCAGGATGCCGAAAAGGGAGGATATGATGCAGCCAGATTATTGGATCACCTGATTAAGAACGGGATGCATGATTTCCATGATATTATCGTTAAGCCAACGCAGGTGATCACCAGGCATTCGACAGACATTTATGCTACCAATGATGATCATATTGCGACTTCGCTAAAATATATTCATCAAAATATTGATAAAAACCTGCATGTAGACGAAGTGGTAAAACAGGTGCCTTTGTCGAGAAGAGCACTCGAAAAGCGTTTTCTTGAAGTGATGGGTTATCCGATTTACAAATACATTTATAATCTTCGGATTGAAAAATTCACGCAGAAACTTCTGGATACCGATATGTCCGTTTTTGAAATTGCCCTGGATATGGGTTTATCGGATAGTAAAAATATTGCCCGTCAGTTTCGGCAGGTTAAAGGTTGTAGTCCAAGTGAATATCGAAATCAGCATTTGGCAGGTAAATAATTTTAGACACAATTAAAGTGATCATATATAAAAATAGGAGTCAGGGTTAAGTCTGACTCCTATTTTTATATTGAAAAACAATTGTAACGATTCCTAAGATCTTACCAGATTACTACTCTTGAAGCTTCCGGTAAAGCCATTTTACTTCCTGCGCCACAGCTCCATGCATCCTGAAATTCTTTCAAATGTGGAAGCGGACCATTGATACGGTCTTTTGCTGGTGCATGCGGATCTGTTTGCACCTGGTTGCGCAAAGCTTCATCCGTTGTATTCATATGCCAAACCTGCGCCCAACCCAGGAAGAAACGTTGTTTCCAGTTGAAGCCATCGATCGGTGCGGGTTCAGGTTTTCCTTTAAGGGATTTTTCCAAAGCGTAATACGCCAGGGTTAATCCTCCCAAATCCGCAACATTTTCTCCGATTGTCAATGCCCCATTAATTTTGAACCCTGGCAATGCTTCAATTCCGCTGAAATAATCAATGTATCTTTTAGTCAGCTTGTCAAAATTGGCACGGTCTGCGGCAGTCCACCAGTTTTTAAGGTTTCCCTCTTCATCAAACTGCGAACCCTGATCATCGAATCCATGGGTAAATTCATGACCGATTACAGCGATAATCCCTCCGTAATTAATAGCGTCATCAGCATTACGGTTGTAGAAAGGAGGTTGCAAAATACCGGCAGGGAATACTACTTCATTGTTAAGTGGATTATAATAGGCATTTACCGTTTGAGGTGTCATGTGCCATTCGCTTTTGTCAACCGGCTTGCCGATTTTTTTGATATTTTCTTCATTCTGGAACAAAGAAGCAGCAATCACATTTTCAAATAACTTATCACCTTCAATTTTAATCGAAGAATAATCTTTCCACTTGTCAGGATAACCGATTTTATAGGTGAAAGCTTTCAATTTCTTATGTGCTCTTGCCTTTGTCGAATCGCTCATCCAGGTAAGTTTGTCAATTCTTTCGCCATAAACCGTGCGCACGTTTTCGATCATTTCAGACACCTTTTTCTTGTCGTCTTCCGGGAAATATTTTTTAGAGAAAAGTTTTCCCAGCGGCATACCCAACAAACCGTCTGTCGAACGAATCGCTCTTTCTACACGTGCTCTTTGTTGTTTTGTTCCGCGCATCACAGTACTGAAAAAGCGAAAATCTTCTTGATCAAAACTTTTCGGCAGGTAACCTGCGAAAGTTGAAAGCAGCTGCCAGCGGGTGTAAAGTTTCAAAGTCGCAAGCGGTGTTGCTTTAAGCAACGCATTCATATTTTTAACATACGCAACATTCTGAACAATGACGGTATCTGTTTTGATATCCTGTTTGTCTGCAAATGTTTTCAGGTCAAAGTCGGGAGCCAGTTTTGTAAAATCGGCAAACGATGTTTTGTTATACGTTTTATTCGGATCACGCAGCTCGACATTCGTCAATTGCAGTTTGGCAAGTTTTGTTTCAAAATCCAAAACCGTTTTTCCTGGATTTGCATCTTTAAAATTTGCAAAGCCAAACATGTTATCCACATGTTTTACAAACTCATTACGAACTTTAACTGTGCTGGAATCGGTTCGTTCGTAATAACTTTTCTCACCAAGACTCAAACCATCCTGCCCTTCATACAGGACATTTATTTTACTGTTTTTTAAATCGCCTTCAACGCCAAATCCGATAACACTCGAAACGCCTACTTTCTGTAATTCACCTGCTACGGAAGCAAGTTCTTTAAGCGACTGAACCGACTCGATTTTGTCCAGATATGGTTTTAAAGGTTCAATGCCACGTTTTTCAACCGTGGTTGTATCCAAAAATGATTTGTAATAATCAGCGATCTGCTGTTCTTCACTACCGTTTTTACGGTCTTTCAGATTCGTGATCTCTTCGATAATTCCTTTCAGACGAACTTCTTTGTTCTCTTTATCCAAAATTCCAAATGCGCCCCAGCGACTTTCTGTGCCGGGAATCGGATTTTTCTTTTTCCATCCGCCATTGGCATAGCTGTCAAAATCGTCGCATGCCTTGGATGTCGAATCGAGTGAGCTTAAGTCGAAGCCTGGTACTTTTTCTGCGGAGGAGGTACTCTCTTTTTCGCTGTTGCAGGAGGTGATCACAACAACGGATGCCATCAGGGACCACTTTAAAAAAGCTGATTTCATAGGTGATGATTAATAGTTTTGGTGTTCTAGATAAACAAATGTAATTATTTACACAAACATGTTTGTCAACTTCGTGACGATCGGTTGGGGAAGTATTTGTAAAAATAAAAAAGAGCCAACTTCCAAAAGTTGACTCTTCTTTAAAACTCAAACGTTTGATCAGAAATTTTTAAGCCGACAGCTAACTACTGAATTCCACCCATCCAATTTTTAACAGGTTTCCAGAATATCAATAACAATACCCCAAAGCCCATCGAGAACAAAGTTACCTGCTGAAACAAGGCTGGCATTTGCTGTAAATTTTCTTCATCAAAACCGCCGGCAAACAAACCTGCAATAAGATTTCCCAGTGACGCAGCTACAAACCAGATTCCCATTAACTGACTTACATAGCGTTTTGGAGCCAGCTTGGTATAGGAGCTTAGCCCAACTGGACTTAGACAAAGCTCACCGATGGTGTGAACCATGTATGTAAATGTAAGGAATAGGGGAGAAGCCAGTTGCCCGGTAACCGCGACTTTTGATGCCATTTCCATGATGAAAAAGCCGGTTCCGACTAAGATCAGCGCGATCGCAAACTTAACAGGCGTTGACGGATTGTAGCCTTTTGTAGATAAGAATATCCATAAACTTGCCATAATCGGAGCGAAAATCAGAATGAACGTTCCATTAAAGTTTTGGAACCAGCTCGAAGGCATTTCCCAGCCGCCAAAGGTGCGCTGCGTATAACGTTCAGCAAAGATTTGAAGTGATGATCCCGCTTGTTCAAAACCAGACCAGAATATGGCAGCTGCCAGGAAGAAAACGATCAGAACATAAATTCTTTTCTTTTCAACAGGCGTCAGCCCGCCGGCTACCAAAATATAAATGAAGTAAAAAATACATACAGTAACAATAATGATCCCGGCTCCCTGGGCAAGTCCCTGGGCGGTGGTCATATCAATAAAACCTTGTAATTGTAGAACCGAGAGAAATAAGACCAGCATGGCAACAAGACCGTAACCCAGTTTTCTTTCCGAACCAGACTTTGCAACGGATTCTGCTGTGCTGATTTTCGCAGGTGGAACTTCGCCATATCCCTGCAGGTATTTTTTACTTCCAAAATGAAACACGATTAAACCGAGTAACATACCAATGGCCGCCGCGCCGAAGCCCATGTGCCAGTTGATTTTTTGGCCAAGAAATCCTACAATCGTAATACCTAAAACAGAGCCGAGGTTAATCCCCATATAAAAAATGGAAAAAGCCGCGTCACGTCTGGCTCCGCCTTCCGGGTATAGTTCTCCAACAATCGAGCTGATATTCGCTTTTAATAAACCTGTCCCAACGGCTACCGTGACTAGTCCTATGAAAAACGTTGAAGTTACACCCGGAATGGCCAGGATTATATGACCGATCATAATCACAATGCCACCATACCAGATTGCTTTCTTTTGTCCGAGAATATTATCGGCCAGCCAGCCTCCGGGAAGGGTTAACAAATAAACAGATGATGTGTAAAGACCATATACTGCGGCTGCTTCTGCTGCTTCAAGTCCCATTCCTCCTCTGACATTGTCCAAAAGGAAAAGAAGTAAAATGGCCCGCATACCATAGTAGCTGAAACGCTCCCACATTTCAGCAAAAAACAAAACATACAGACCACGAGGGTGCTTCTGGGATACTGTTGAGGTCATAAGAGCAAAAAGAAGTGTTTTATTTGGCTATAACGTTCCGCCAGGTGATTTTCATGGTGCAAGATAAGGTAATATGCCTGAATTTGAAATAATACTTTGTTTAAACAATTATTTCTGAAAACGTCGCCTATTGTTATTCCTGATCCCATTTATTGCATATTTGTTCAAGAAAAAAGCCGGATAATCAGGCATGTACCTGATTATCCGGCTTGTAATCTAAAAACGCTGTCTGTTGTTTATTTTACAGAAAAAGATCCTTCTCCAACTTTAAATCCTTCTGCATACAATTCAATCGAATAGGTACCTGACTTGAATGGACTATTTTTGTCATAAAGAATACTTACATCCTGATTATTATTGCTGTAAGACACATCCTGGCTGATCGTATAACCTTGTTCCTGTCCTTCGTACTGGAATTTACCTGAACCAGTAGCATCGTCAGAAATCGTTGCGCCGCTTGGATCAATTACACGTAAATAAATCGTCTTGTTATCATTTTGTGTAAGTGGGTTTTTCTCCAAAATAAAGTCGACACGCACTTTATCAATTCTCTTAGCCTTCACATTTTCACCTTCACGTATTTTTCCTTTTGATGAAATAGCGTATACTTTAACACTGCGTGCTCGTAGGGCGGCCGCCATGGTTACCTTGGATTCAAGTTCTGCGTTTTTGGTAACAACACCTGAAAGTGAGTCTGATACTGCCTGTTTGCTTGTTTCAAGCTCTGCTTTTTCTTGCGTTAATGTTTCTGTTTTGCTGATCAGCTGTTGGTTTTCCTCACGCAGCTGTGCTATTTCCTGATCTTTTTGAGTCAGGAAGCTCTCATACTCTTTGATCTTATTTCCTAATGTGATTGTGCCTCTGCGAAGTGCAGCACGGTCCTTTACCAAATCAGCTTTCGCTTTTTCGAGTTCTTCGATGTTACCGCCAAGCCCTTTTACTTCTATAATTTTAGCATCTAATTGTTTGGCGATTGAATCAAGTTTGATCTCGTTCATCGCTAATTCATTCACCCTTACTTCCAGATCGCTCCCTTGTTTTGTTGTGATGCCGCGCTCCTGATAATAAAGATATCCAAAAACAGCTGCTACGACAGTCATGATAATTAATCCTATTACCAGGCCAGTATTATTCTTATTCTCCATAACGGTTAATTTAGGTTAAACTTAATCTTGTTTCTGTTACATTAAAGAACTGTGCCATGCTATACGTTTTTGATTTTTGGAGGATTAAAATCGAAAAACCCGTTCAAGCAGGACACTTAAACGGGTTTTTATACAAAACGGGAACGTTTTATCTCAGACAGAATGCCGAAAAATTCCTCAATTAATAATCTCCACCGGCACCTCCACCGCCAAAACTACCTCCTCCAAAACCGCCGAATCCGCCGCCATCTCCACCTCCAAAACCACCTCCACCCCAATTACCGGATGAGCTTCCACCGCTTGAATGCGTAGTGTAAGGCCAGAAAATTGGCCCCATTCCGCCTCCGGCACTGCGGTATCCACCACCACCTCCGCCGCCGCCTCTGTTACGGGCGATAATGACTATTATAATGATAAAAACGATTATCACGATAGCTATAGATGACATACCTCCTCCTCCGTCTTCTTCTTTTGGATCGGCTTTATATTCTCCGGTCGCATACTTGAAAATCACATCGACACCTTTATCCAGGCCGCGATAGTACATTCCATTTTTGAAATCGGGAGTAATTTCCTGTGTGATAATTCGCTTGGCTATGGCATCCGGGATGGCTCCTTCCATTCCGTAACCTGTGCTGATATACACCTTTCTGTCTGTAGAAGCCCAGAGGATAACAATACCATTATTTTTAGCTTTCCCGCCAACACCCCATTCTCTGCCAAGTTTTAGTGCATAATCAGCGATTGGATATTCGCCAGTTGTTGGCACAACCACAATGACAATTTGTGTAGATGTTGAGTCATTGTAGGCAACCAGTTTTTTTTCAAGTGCACTGATTTCGGTCGGGTTCAGCTGTTTGGCAAAATCATTCACCAGACGAGGCGGATTAGGCTTCGCTGGTATATCCTGAGCCGTAACACGACAAAGGATCAGTAAGAACAGCCAGGAAAAAATAATGTATTTTTTCATAAGAATATTTACCCGAACGAAATATCGTCAGGTAGTTCATTGACATCGTCGGAACGATATGGGAAATGTGTTTTTAATTGCAGGCCAGCTTCCTTAATTCCTGCACAAAGCCCTTCTGCGTATTTGCTTTGCGAAAAATAGGAGCGGAGTAAATTTTTTGTACTGTTCCAGAAATCGGCCGGTACTTTCTCATTTATTCCCTTATCTCCCAATACAGCAAATTTTCTGTCTTCATAAGCAAGATAGAAAAGTACGCCGTTTTGCTTTTCCGTAGCGTGCATCCCCAAAAGTCCAAAAACTTCTTTGGCTCTTTCCAGTGCGTCTCCCGAAGTGCATTTCTTTTCTATATGCACTTTGACCTCGCCGGAAGTTTGTCTCTCAGCTTCCTTAATGGCGGCAATAATTTGCTTTTGTTCCTCTTCTCCAAAAAAAAGTGAATCAGTAGGCATAGGGAGTTGAAAGTTGAAAAGTTGAGAGTTTAAGGTGCGCAGCGAAAATCGAAAAGAAACAGTATTGACTAGTGCCAATACTGCATTCCTTATCTAGAATTGTACCGTTGGAGCTTTTTCTGAACCTGCTGTCGCAGTGAAATAACCTTTCTGAGCAAACCCGAATATACCTGCAAACAGGTTTGTCGGGAAAGTTCTAACTTCCTGATTATAATCTTTCACAACCGTGTTGAAGTCGTTACGGGCAACTGTAATACGGTTTTCAGTTCCTTCCAATTGCGCCTGAAGTTCCAGGAAGTTCTGGTTCGCTTTTAGTTCAGGATATCTTTCCACAGATACCAACAAACGGGAAAGTGCTCCGCTCAACTGGTCTTGCGCTCCCTGGAATTTTGCAATATTTTCAGGTGTAAGCTGATCCGCGTTGATTGTTGTTGAAGTTGCTTTCGCACGTGCTTCGATAACACCGGTTAAAGTGCTTTTCTCAAATTCTGCGGCACCTTTTACCGTGTTGACAAGGTTTGGAATAAGATCTGCGCGACGCTGGTACTGGCTCTCAACCTTCGCCCACGATTCTTTTACAACCTCGTCCTTGCCTACCATTCCATTATATTTGCCACATCCTACAAATCCGAAAATTAGAAGTATGACAACCACTGCGATTAGTCCTTTTGACATTGTATTGTTTGATTTAATGTTATTAATTCGGTTCAAAGTTGGCCAAAGCTAGTAAAATCTTGAAGAAAAACTACACAATCGGTAGCTTGGCCTTATATAACGTTCCTAGCTTGGATGACAGGCTCAAATACTGCCAACACCAGCGATATGATTCCACCTTGACCAGTTGCCTGAGACATTGTAATCGGTTAAGAAACTTTCGTAGTACATAGCTCCCCAGGTCCAGTTTATACCCAACTCGTTAGCCAGATAATCCGCGGCCAGTGTTCTTTCTGCAGCTGTTAAATTTCCTGTAGAAACCAGTTTATTGATTACTGCATTCACATGATTATTCTCAGTTGCTCCACTGGTCCATTTTTCAAATATAGCCAGTTCATTATGCCAGCGTTTGTTTACCTCATGTTTGATTCCCCCCGGTTTGAAAAGTCTTGAACCATGACGAAGTAAAGTCCAGTGAGAAAAGTCTCTTTGTTGAAGCTCGGTAATTACTTTCTGTACTACGGTATTTTCGCGGTATGGCAATAATGCCGAATAGATCGATTTTGGCGACAGGCAACCCAAAGAAAGCCAGGGAGACAGGCCATGATCAACGAGAGGCTCCTCTGAATTTAAGGTATTTCCTGGTTTGATTATTTCTTCAATAAATTGATCAAGCCGTAACAGCGCAGTTGTTTCCCCACCCTTTAAATTAAAGTTAGCAGGTTGACTGTTTGTATTGATTTCCAGAGGATCAATTGAAAGCATCGGTAACGACGGTATCAGGCCGGCCTCATATCCTTGTGGTAAAATGACTTTTTCAGGTGATGCGATAGCTGGCTTAACTTTAAAATGCGCCTGGACTTGTTCATGAAAGTCAGGGAAGTCCAGGGGAAGTTTAGCAATAGAAAATGGAAGATCCAGCACACCTCCCAAGGTTGACATCCAGAATAGCTTGATATCAACATTCATTACCTTGATATTTTTGCTGAGAGAAGTTTCCACACTAGTCTCGTCAGGCGCAATTTCTTTGCTGGTATAAATGTATTGGGCACCATATTCTTCTGCAAGAGCCGCAACCACTTTTTCTGGTTCACCAACACGAATCAACAAATCTCCTCCTTTTTCCCGTAAACGATTTCTCAAATCCAAAACAGATTCAAGAAGAAACTGAGCTCTCAACGCGCCTGCACGACGAAAACCAAATTTTGTTTTTTCAAATTGACGTGGGTCAAAAACATAAACCGGAACAACTTCCTGCGCAATTTCTGTGGCCGCAAGAAATGCCTCATTATCCTGAAGTCGAAGATCATTACGGAACCAATAAATAATACGGTGAATCATTGGGGGAAATAATAGAAAAGAATTTAAACCTTTGTTCTTACAAGTATACTAAATTTTGTCCTGGCGAACCGTGGTCACATTAACAACGCGTTTCAGGCAGGACAATAAAACAACGAATCCAACAAAATAGTCGTTCAAACTAATTTGCTGGATTCGAAAATGTCTCGATCTGTTCGTCTTAGTAACTCAAAATCGTAAATTCTGTACGACGATTACGCTGATGTTCTTCTTCTGTTTTTGCATTTGGAATAATAAGCTGGCGTTCACCGTATCCTTTTGCTGTTAATCTTTCCGCGTCAATTCCTTTTAAATTCAGGTATTTTATGGCAGACTCAGCCCGGTTTTGCGAAAGTGTCATGTTATAGGCATCCGTAGCACGCGCATCCGTATGAGAGCTCAGCTCAATATTCATCGTTGGATTGTCTTTCAGGATCTGAACTAATTTGTCAAGTTCCACTGCCGCATCCGGACGAATATTGTATTTATTTAAATCGTAATAAATGTTATCCAGCACAAAAGTTTTGTTCAATTCCAGTCTGTCAAGCTTGATAGAAACCTGAAAGGTGGTATCAGTTACTGCTTTTGTGAGGAAAATTGGAGGAATGCTTCTGCCATTCATCGAGAAAGGTTCTCTTTTGCTGATAAATCCTTTGCGTTCCACCAGCAGGACATAAGACCTGCCTTCCTCAACTGGCTGTGTTCCAAATTTGCCCGCTGCATTGGTTTTAAGCTGGGCAATTTGTGTATCCGAAGTATCAGGTAAAATATGCACAATAGCAGAATCGATAGGCGTCGGGTTTGTGGCGTTGTCATATACATCTCCGGCCAGGAAGTAACGAACAGATTTCAATTTCCCTTCGATATAATTTGGGTTTTGCGGATTCAATGGATCCATCGGATCTTTCTGGGCGATAGTACTGTCCGGTGCTTCCGGTTTGAAGAAATAATAAATGTCATCATCTCCTTTACCACCTTCCCGGTTAGAAGCGAAAAATCCCTGTTCTTTATTTTTATAAAAAACCAGTCCGAAATCATCCTGCGGGCTATTAAAAGGGAGTCCGAGATTTTCGATCGTGATAATACCCTGTGTACGTGTTGCTGAAAATAAATCCAGTTTCCCTAATCCGGGATGTCCGTCAGAAGCAAAATAAAGAACTCCGCCTTCCGCAACATACGGGAACATATCGTCGCCGGCCGTATTGATGTCGCGGCCCATATTCACAGGTTTGCTGAAACGGCCGGAAGCGTCAATATTTGTTCTGTATAAATCAATTCCACCTGCACCCCCCGCACGGTTTGATGCAAAATATAATGTTTTTCCATCACGGGAAAAAGAGGGAGAGCCGTCCCAGGCAAGAGAATCATTGATCGGTAAAATGGCTGGCGCTGTCCATTGTCCGTTGACATTGCGGCTCTGATATAAATCAACATCAGCTGTTCCTTTTTTCTTGCCCGTGTTTCCCCGTGCAAAGATCAACGTTTTGCCATCCGGGCTAAAAGCCGGAGAACCTTCGTTGGCCTCAGGGTCTAAAATTTCTTTGCTGAATAATTCTGTTGTTCCCTGAGTCTCACCAGCATCTTTTCCAATCGCAATTTTATAAAGGCCCAACATCGGCTGGCCGTTATTTTTGTATATTTTTTCTTTTTTGGAAGAAGAAAAAACCAGCTCATTTCCAAGTACCGTCGGGGAGAATTCTGAACCAGGTCCATTAAATGGAATATCTTTCAACTGGACGTCCGGCATTTTTTCAATGCGAAGCTTATCTGTAATTTTCAGAATTTCAATTTCACGAAGGGCACGTTCCTGTAATATTTTAGGGCTCGTCGGAGCCTTTGCAAACAGGGCAAACTGATTGGAAGCCTCCTGATATTGTCCGGTCGTTTTTAAAGCATACGCATATTGAAACTGTGCTTCCGGATTAGCGATTCCGCCATCCAATGCTTTTTTGTAATATGGAATCGACTCTTTAAAGCGGTTTGAAAGGCGATAAGATTCTGCAATCAGGAAACTTGTTTGCAAAGGTTCGTAGTTGGCCTGTTCTGATTTTTGCAAACCCTTAATAGCGAGATCATATTCACCATTATCAAACTTCTTCAGACCATCCTTATAAGCCTGCATAGCAGAATTACAGCCAGTCAGGAATGCTCCCAGTATCAGGATACTAATAACGAGGGTAAAATTACACCGCAATATTTTCATATAATTAAGTATAAATGCTAACGAATTGATAGGCGTTTATGGGTTACAAAAGACAATACTACTAAAACAACGTTTGGAAATAAAATTCTGGATATAGACGGCAAAATTTTTTATTCTTACACATAATTAGTGCTCCCAAAATAGTCATTCATTGTCATAAAATAGTTATGATGTGTTAAATTATTGACTAATGATAATCTTTTATCCTGAGTTTATCTATAACCGAGTTCAGTTCTGCTTTCAATTTTGTACTGCTTGTTTGCAGTCTAAGGGCAGTACATCAGAATAATTATTTTTGTTGCATCGAAATAATTTGAGGCGTTCTGAAACACGGCTGATCAGCTCTATACGTTTATATTGCAGGTAATGAGCCGAAAAAATCAATATAAAAACATTAATTCTGAACGCATTAATTTAACAATCTGTAAAAAAAAGAATTAACATTTTGAAAATCAGTCTTAGTCTGTTACTTTTGCAGTCCGATTTTTCGGGAAAACCGTTTGTAAAACAATCGATTAGTTGATTAACTAGATTAAAATCAATTCATTAAATGCCAACTATTTCACAATTAGTCCGTAAAGGTAGAGAGACCATTACATGGAAATCCAAGTCACCGGCTTTGGATTCTTGCCCTCAGCGTCGTGGAGTATGTACTCGTGTATATACTACAACGCCAAAGAAACCGAACTCAGCACTTCGTAAAGTTGCGCGTGTTCGTCTTTCTAACAACAAAGAAGTGAATGCCTACATCCCGGGTGAAGGCCACAACTTGCAAGAGCACTCGATCGTTTTGATCCGTGGTGGTCGTGTTAAAGATTTACCAGGTGTGCGTTACCACATTATCCGTGGTGCATTGGATACAGCTGGTGTTAACGGACGTAAACAACGTCGTTCTAAATACGGTGCAAAACGCCCTAAACCAGGACAAGTTGCAGCACCGGTAAAAGGTAAGAAAAAATAAAAAGTAACTCTCTCTGCTTTTATTAAAGAACTATTCTGATAAATAAAAGGGAAGTAATCCTGGATTCTGTTCAGGGTGAATAAGTTGCAAAACGAAACCTCGTGTAAAACATTAAGTACAAAAATGAGAAAGTCCAAACCAAAGAAAAGATATATCCTGCCTGATCCTAAGTTCAGAGATGTACAGGTTACAAAATTTGTAAACAACCTGATGCTTCAAGGCAAGAAAAGCATTGCTTTCACAATTTTTTATGACGCATTAGAAGTGGTTGAGAAAAAAACCAGCGAAAGTGGTCTTGAAACATGGAAAAAAGCATTGAACAATGTAACTCCATCTGTTGAAGTAAAAAGCCGTCGCGTTGGTGGTGCAACTTTCCAGGTTCCAACTGAAGTACGTCCGGAACGTAAGCAAGCTTTAGGTATGAAATGGTTGATCAACTACGCTCGTAAGCGTGGAGAAAAAACTATGGTAGACCGTTTGGCTGGCGAAATCGTTGCTGCTGCTAAAGGTGAAGGAGCTGCTGTTAAGAAAAAAGATGATACGCACCGTATGGCGGATGCGAACAAAGCATTCTCGCATTTCCGTTTCTAGGAAATCTCCTTCGGGAAGAATATTTGAAAAAGGGTTCTGGTTTTATACCGGGACCCTTTTTTCGTTTAATGCCAGAGTTGCAATTATTTATGTAAATATTTTTTGAATTAAATGAAATTTACTTTAACTTTTCAATCGGTTACTTAAAATGCCTGAATGTCAGTTTTACTCATCTCAATGTTATAGCCATGAAGTTCCTCTATCTCTATTTAAGTCTTTTAATTTTGGTAGTTTCATCCTGTAAAAAGGATAAGATCACGGTAGACCCGCCGGTTGAGGAAGCCGTTAATGTTGTCTTCACTGATACCTCGAAGGTAGCACTTTACCCAAATTTTGAAAAATATTTGATTGAGAAGGGAATTGACCCGGAAAAAGAGCCAAACGGTTTCGTCTTATATAAATTTATCAAAGAAATTGACTCATTAAGGTTTGAAGGGCCTATTGGTAGCAGTACTTCTTTAAAAGGAATTGAAGGATTTACAAATCTTCGCTATTTTAAAAGTGAAGGCTTGACTGTTGACACTTTAAATTTTGCCGGAAATACCAGGTTAGAACATTTTGAATATCTCCCATATCCACACTGCATGACTTGTGCTTCTCTTCAGGTTTTGAATTTTGGTATGATTGAAAGTGTAAAAGATTTTCAATTACAAGGCAGCAATGTTGGGTCATTAGATTTGACACACTTCAAGAAGCTTCGAGCCTTCAGTATTTATAATAACATGGGTCTAAAGAAGCTGGATCTTTCTGCATCTGAGTTACTGGAAGAAGCTTATGTTATGGAAAAGGTGGATGTAAAACTTGGTATTCATCCGAAACTAACAGAATTGACAAGTTCTTATACCACAAATGTCAGTAATTCCCCTGCTTTGGAAAAATGGTATTTAGGAAGTGTTGGATTAAAAGGAGTTGACGTTTCACATAATCCGGCACTTAAATCATTATTCATTGGCGAAATAATCTCACCGTCATTAGATTTAACCTCATGTCCAAAACTGGAAAGTCTTATCGTGTATGGGAGAGGAAACTGGGAAACGATTAAGTTGGATTTAAGTAAAAATACGATGCTCAAAAACTGCAAGCTATTGGGTACTAGTCTTAGAACAATTTGCGTTAGTTCGCTAACGGATATTGATTTTACGAACTGGGAGAAGGATTCTGGGGCGGCCTATGTTAAATGTAATTAATTATCAGTCGTTAAAAGGCAAACCGTCCCAAACATACCCCAGGACCTATTTTGCTGGTTGCTTTCTTTTGCTAATGAAATATTCAGACATACCGATTCCGTCAGCCTTCATTTCTAAAACAGGTTCATCGTGTTTAGCAGGGGGTTCTTTGACTCGGATTGTTGTTAGTTATTTACTATCAAATCAATTTCCAGTTCCGATAATTTTCGGGACATTTTTATGTGACTGAACGGGTTGTTATTGATTATTTGTAGATGCTAATTACAAATAATCATACTTTTTGGCAGATATTATTTTCAATAATTCTGTTTTTAAACCTCTCTCCTTATTTCTTGACTTGTAAAAATTTGAGGAAGTTGTTCCGGAGTATCACGTTATTTTTCAATTTTTCTTCAAAAAATAATCCATACTCATTGTTTTTATAATCAACTATTTATACTTTTGCACTCTGAATTTTTTGCAGTGGTGTGAAAATGCCCTAATAATATTCAGAGCTTCCTGTAAGAATTGAATTGCACAACGAATATAAATAACAGCACCATTTGCCATGGCACGTGATCTAAGATTAACAAGAAATATTGGTATTGCTGCGCACATTGATGCGGGTAAAACTACAACCACCGAGCGTATCCTTTATTACGCAGGAGTAAGCCACAAAATTGGAGAAGTACATGATGGTGCTGCTACAATGGACTGGATGGAGCAGGAGCAGGAGCGTGGTATTACCATTACTTCGGCGGCTACAACAGTTGATTGGACTTACCGTAATGAAAAATACCATATCAACATTATCGATACACCGGGTCACGTTGACTTTACTGTTGAGGTAAACCGTTCCCTTCGTGTATTGGATGGATTGGTTTTCTTGTTCAGTGCGGTTGATGGTGTTGAGCCTCAGTCGGAAACAAACTGGCGTTTGGCTAACAACTATAACGTAGCACGTATCGGTTTCGTAAACAAAATGGACCGTTCTGGTGCAGACTTCCTTAAAGTTTGTGCGCAGGTGAAAGAAATGCTTGGTAGCTACGCTGTACCTCTTCAATTGCCAATCGGTGCTGAAGATACGTTCAGAGGAGTAGTTGACCTGGTTAACTTCCGTGGTATTGAATGGAATGAAGAAGATAAAGGAATGACTTTCAGAGAAGTTCCTATTCCTGAAGATATGTTGGAAGAAGCAACTGAATGGAGAGAAAAACTTCTTGAAGCTGTTGCTGAATTCGATGACACTTTGATGGAAAAATATTTTGAAGATCCTACTTCAATCTCAGAAGACGAAATTCTTGCAGCTTTGCGCGCAGCGACAATCAGCATGAAAATCGTTCCTATGGTTTGTGGTTCTTCTTTCAAAAACAAAGGTGTTCAAACGATGCTTGACTACGTGATGGCAATTTTGCCTTCTCCTCAGGATCGTGAAAGCATTATCGGAACTGATCCACGTACTGGTCTTGAAATTTCTCGCCAGCCAACGGATGCAGATCCTTTCTGTGCACTAGCGTTTAAAATTGCAACGGATCCTTATGTAGGACGTCTTTGCTTTATCCGCTCTTACTCAGGATATCTGGATTCTGGTTCTTATGTATTGAACAACCGTTCAGGAAATAAGGAGCGTATCTCCCGTATCTTCCAAATGCATGCTAACAAGCAAAATCAGATTGATCGTCTTGAAGCGGGTGATATTGGAGCGGTAGTAGGTTTCAAAGATATTAAAACGGGTGATACATTATCTGACGAAAAGAACCCAATCGTTCTTGAATCAATGGTATTCCCTGAGCCGGTAATTGGTTACGCAATCGAGCCTAAGAAAGCGGCGGATAGCGATAACTTCTCTAAGGCAATCACGAAGTTGATCGAAGAAGATCCTACGTTACAAGTTGAAAGTAACGAAGAAACTGGTCAGACGATCATCAAAGGAATGGGAGAGCTTCACCTTGAAATTATCATCGACCGTATGCGTCGTGAATTTAAAGTGGAAGTAAACCAGGGTGCGCCTCAGGTTGCTTACAAAGAGATTCTTACGAAGAACTATGAGCACCGTGAAGTTTACAAGAAACAGACAGGTGGTCGTGGTAAATTTGCCGATATCCTTTTTGAAATCGGACCGAGAGACGACAACGAAGAAGGACAAGAGCCAAAAACTGGTTTACAGTTCGTTAACCAGATTGTAGGTGGTACTATTCCTCGTGAATTTATCGCACCAATCCAGAAAGGTTTCGAAGCATCTATGTCAAATGGTGCTCTTGCAGGATATCCTTTGGATTCGATGAAAGTGCGTTTGTACCACGGTTCATTCCACGATGTCGATTCAGATGCGCTATCTTTTGAATTGGCAGCTAAGATTGGTTTCAGAGAATCAGCACGTCACGCAGGTTCAAAATTGATGGAGCCTATCATGCACGTTGAAGTACTTACGCCTGATGAATACACCGGACCAATCACAGGTGACCTTAACCGTCGTCGTGGTATCATGAGAGGTATGGATTCACGTAATGGTGCTCAGGTTATCAAAGCGGACGTTCCTTTGTCAGAATTGTTCGGTTATGTTACGGATCTTCGTACGATGTCATCAGGACGCGCTACTGCTTCTCTGACATTCGCTTACTACGAAGTTGTACCTCAGCATATCTCTGATACAGTAATTGAAAAAGCAAAAGGCTTAGTTAAAGCTTAATAAAAATATTAGCCACTGCTCTGAAAAGGGCAGTGGCTAAAAATATTTAAGCCAGTGAAGTAAATGGTTCTTTCGCTGGTGGATTGTCGGGATTAGTTCCCATCAAGTTTTTCAAGAACCGGAAATAAGCAAATAAGATGAATCAAAAAATTCGTATCAAATTGCGGTCGTTCGATCACAACTTAGTTGACAAATCAGCTGAGAAAATCGTTAAGGCTGTTAAGGCAACAGGTGCCGTTGTTAGTGGTCCAATCCCATTGCCAACTAAAACAGAAAAATTCACTGTTTTACGTTCTCCTCACGTGAACAAAAAGTCTCGTGAACAATTCCAGCTTTGTACTTACAAACGTCTGGTAGATATTTTCTCTACAAGTGCAAAAACTGTTGATGCACTGATGAAGCTTGAATTGCCAAGCGGTGTTGATGTAGAGATCAAAGTTTAGTGATTCTTACAGGTTTATTTATTTAAACCTATTACATAATTGGATGAAGGTCCGGAATTCTGGAAACCACATCTGAGCTCATTCAGGTAATAATTCGAATGTTTTTTTGTGTTCGATCATTACCAGGAATTAACTGAGGTCAGATGTTTACTACATCTGACCTTTTTTGCTGATTATCAGTGATAATAAAGAAAATACTGCTTTGATATGCAAATTCAAATTTCTATCTTTGCAGTCCGTTTTAAGGAATAGGTTTTTACCTGCTAATTTAAATTAATTACGATGTCTGGTTTAATAGGTAAAAAAATCGGAATGACTAGTTTGTACAATGCTGACGGGCAGGCTCTGGCATGTACTGTGATTCAAGCTGGTCCTTGTGTTGTTACACAAGTTAGGTCCGAGGAAAAGGATGGGTATAAGGCCCTCCAATTAGGTTTTGGCGAGAGAAAAGAGAAAAACTCTACTCAGCCGTTAATAGGTCACTTCAAAAAGGCCGGTACAACTCCAAAGCATAAGCTTGTTGAGTTCAAGGAATTTGAAGTGGAGCATGAACTTGGAACTTCACTATCAGTGCAAGATATCTTTGCAGAAGGTGAATTCGTAGATGTAGTTGGTTCTGCCAAAGGCCGCGGTTTTCAGGGTGTTGTAAAACGCCATGGTTTCGCAGGGGTTGGTGGACAAACACACGGTCAGCATAACCGTGCACGTCACCCAGGTTCGATTGGTGCTTGTTCGTTCCCTTCACGCGTATTTAAAGGCATTCGTATGGGTGGGCGCATGGGTAACAATCGTGTAAAAATTCAGAATTTGCGTATTCTGAAAGTGATACCTGAGCAAAACTTGCTAGTTGTAAGTGGCTCAGTACCGGGTTCAAAGAATTCATTTCTAATCATTGAGAAATAGTACCATGGAACTGTCCGTATTAAATATAAAAGGAGAAGATACCGGCAAGAAGGTAAGTGTGTCTGAAGAAATTTTCGGAATCGAACCTAACGAGCATGCGATCTATCTCGACGTGAAATTGTACCTGGCCAATCAGCGTCAGGGTACACACAAGTCAAAAGAACGTGCTGAGATCAATCACTCAACACGTAAGATCAAGAAACAAAAAGGTACAGGTGGAGCACGTGCAGGTAGCATTAAATCCCCGGTATTCGTAGGTGGTGGTCGTATATTCGGTCCTCGCCCTCGTAACTATACTTTCAAGATCAACAGAAAAGTGAAAACGTTAGCGCGTATTTCTGCTCTTTCTGCGAAAGCGAAAATTGACGCAATATCTGTTTTGGAGTCATTTACTTTTGACGCCCCAAAAACAAAGTCATATCTGACTGTACTTAATTCACTTTCATTAGTGAACACAAAAACATTGTTGATCCTTCCTGAGGTTGATAGCAATGTGTACCTGTCAAGCAGAAACATTCCTAAAGCGAAAGTTACTACTGTTGATTTGGTAAATACATATGATCTGATGAATGCAGACCGCCTTTTAATAAGTGAATCTGCTCTGTCTAATTTGGAAACCCTATTAAACAAATAGTGATGAGTGTACTGAAACGACCGATTATAACAGAAAAGGTAACGGCTCAGGGTGGTCAGGGAAAGTATGCCTTTGAAGTAACACTTACTTCAAACAAGGTAGAAATCAAAAAGGCTATCGAGAAACTGTTTGGGGTTACCGTAGAGAGCGTTCATACAATGCGCAGCATTGGTAAAAGCAAATCCCGTACATCGGGTGGAAAGTTTGTAAGTGGAAAAACGTCAACCATTAAGAAAGCTATTGTAACAGTAGCTGAAGGTGAGATCATCGACATTTACGGTGAAGCTTAGAATTTTGGTTGATCTATTCAAATCTTAGAAGAGTTAAGTATAGCAATGGCAGTTAAAAAATTAAAACCGACAAGTGCTGGTCAACGTTTTCGCATGGCTCCTGCTTTTGAGGAGATCACAGCGTCAAAACCTGAAAAGAGCCTATTAGAGCCTGTTAAAAGAACAGGTGGTCGTAATAGCTCCGGACATCGTACCATGCGTCATATAGGTGGTGGTCACAAACGCAGATACCGTGTTATCGATTTCAAAAGAAATCGTTTTGATGCACCAGCAACAGTTCTTACAATTGAATACGATCCAAACCGCTCAGCACGTATCGCTCTGGTACAATATGCTGATGACGAAAAAAGATATGTAATCGCTCCAAACGGATTGAAAGTAGGACAAGTAATTGTTTCAGGAAGTTCAGTAGCACCAGAAATGGGTAATGCGCTTCCACTAGGTTCAATGCCAATTGGTACAATTGTTCACAATATTGAATTGACACCTGGTAAAGGCGGTCAGTTTGCAAGAAGCGCAGGAGCTTATGCTCAGCTTGTAGCGCGTGAAGGTAAATACGCAGTAATTAAAATGCCATCTGGCGAAATGCGTATGATTCTTTCAACTTGTATCGCAACGGTTGGAACAGTTTCCAATTCAAGTCACATGAATGTGAATTACGGTAAAGCAGGCCGTAAACGTTGGTTAGGTCGTCGCCCAAGAGTTCGTGGTGTTGCTATGAACCCAGTCGATCACCCAATGGGTGGTGGTGAAGGCCGCTCATCAGGAGGCCAGCCTAGATCAAGAAACGGACAGTTCTCAAAAGGACTTAAGACTCGTGATCGCAATAAGCATTCTGAGAAATTGATTATCAGCCGTCGTAAAAAATAATTAAAATAATATGGCACGCTCATTAAAAAAAGGACCATACATCGACTTTCGTCTGGACATCAAGATTCAGACGATGAACAGCGCAGCACGTAAGTCGGTAATAAAGACATGGTCAAGACGCTCAATGATCTCTCCGGATTTTATTGGACATACATTCGCAGTTCACAACGGTAACAAGTTCATACCGGTTTATGTAACTGAAAACATGGTAGGACACAAATTAGGAGAGTTTTCGCCAACGCGTAACTTCCGTGGTCACACCGCCAAAAAAGATAAAGGTAGAAAATAATTAGTCGACGATAGCTGGGTTTCGTCAATCGGAACCAGCCTATATCTGAAAGAACATGGAAGCAAGAGCTATATTAAGAAATGTGCCTACTTCTCCTCGTAAGATGAGATTAGTAGCCGACATGATTCGCGGACAAAAGGTCAGCAAAGCGTTGGCGCTGTTAAAGTTTCAACCAAGAGCTTCTTCACCAATTTTGCACAAAGTTTTACTTTCTGCAGTTGCCAACTGGCAACAATTGAATGAAGATGCTAAGCTGGAAGACGCTGATCTTTATGTTAAAACCGTATTTATTGACGGTGGACGTATGTTGAAGCGTTTGCGCCCTGCACCGCAAGGAAGAGCACACAGAATCCGTAAGCGTTCAAACCACATTACACTTGTGGTTGATGACAAAGCGGAAGTTGCCACAACGGATGTTGCCGCAAGCGTTGAAAACAAAGTAATCACCGAATCATAAGTAAACGATCTATTTCGAATGGGACAAAAGGTTAATCCTATAGGTCTGAGACTAGGAATTGTTAGAGGCTGGGACTCTAGCTGGTATGGAGGAAAAGATTTTTCTGACAAACTAGTTGAAGACGAAAAAATTCGTAACTATATAAAAGCACGTATCCCAAAAGGATCAATCTCTAAAGTAGTTATCGAGCGTACACTGAAACGTATCACGCTTACAATTCACACGGCTCGTCCGGGTATCGTAATTGGTAAAGGTGGTAGTGAAGTTGACAAGATCAAAGAAGAGCTTAAAAAAATCACTGGAAAAGACGTTCAGATTAACATTTACGAAATCAAACGTCCTGAGATTGATGCAAAATTAGTTGGAGAAGCAATCGCACAACAACTACAGGCTCGTATCTCTTACCGTCGTGCCATGAAGCAATCAATCGCTTCTGCTATGCGTGTAGGAACTCAAGGTATCAAAATCCGTCTTGCGGGACGTTTGGGTGGAGCTGAAATGGCTCGTACTGAAGAGTATAAAGAAGGACGTATTCCTCTACATACATTGAGAGCGGATATTGACTATGCAATCTCGGAAGCACAAACAATCTATGGTAAAATAGGTATCAAAGTTTGGATCTTCAAAGGTGAATTGTACGGAAAGCGTGATTTGACTCCAAGTGCTGCAACAGCTGCTGCTGACAGAAGCGACAGAGGAACAGGATCAGGCGGTGGAAACGACCGTAACAAGGACAGAAGAGGTGGTCGTGGCGGAAACGATAGTAACCGTGGCGGTGGTAGTGAAGGCGGTGGCGGCGGAAGCGAAGCTGATCGTCGTAAGAGAAGTAGAAATAAGAAGAAGTAATCAGACATTTTCCGATTTTGTGAAATCGGTTCAAATAGATTAGAATCATGTTACAGCCGAAAAGAACAAAATTTCGCAAGCAACAAAAAAACAAAGGTTCAGAAAAGGGACTAGCCACTCGTGGTGCTGAAATCGCTTTCGGATCTTTCGCGATCAAGTCGCTTGAGCCAGGCTGGCTAACAGCACGTCAAATAGAAGCAGCGCGTATTTCAGTTACACGTGCTATGAAACGTGAAGGCCAGGTATGGATTCGTGTGTTCCCTGACAAGCCTATTACAAAGAAACCTGCAGAGGTTCGTATGGGTAAAGGTAAAGGAGCTCCTGAGTATTGGGTTGCACCAATCAAGCCGGGAACAATCATCTTCGAAGCAACCGGTGTTCCACTGGAAACTGCTAACGAAGCATTGCGTCTGGCTGCACAAAAGCTGCCAGTTAAAACAAAGTTCGTGGTACGTCGGGATTATCAAGAATAGACCAACCCCGAACGTTATCTAAGAACGCTAATTATTAAAAGCAATGACTAGTAAAGAAATACAAGACCTGTCGCAGGATCAGCTGAAAGAACAGATCGCACAAGAAAGAGAGCGCCTACTTCGTTTGAAATTCGCGCACGCTATTTCGCCGATCGAAAACCCTTTGCGTATTCGCGCCTCGCGTAAGGAAATTGCAAAACTATTGACCGAACTGTCGGCTAAAACTAACCAACAGTAAATCAGTTTAAGAAATTATGGAGGCAACAGAAAGAAATTTACGGAAAGAAAGAGTCGGTAAAGTAGTGAGCAACAAAATGGAGAAATCCTGCGTGATCACTGTTGAACGTAAAGTTAAGCACGAGAAATACGGTAAGTTTATGACTAAAACTACCAAACTAATGGTGCATGACGAAAATAACCAGGTTGGTATCGGTGATACGATCAAAGTTATGGAAACCCGTCCGCTTAGTAAGAATAAGCGTTGGAGATTAATTGAAATCCTTGAAAAAGCTAAGTAACAAATGGTACAGCAAGAATCAAGACTGTCGGTAGCAGACAACAGTGGAGCGAAGGAAGTACTCGTAATCAGAGTACTTGGTGGAACTGGCAAACGCTATGCTTCAGTAGGCGATAAGATCGTCGTAACAGTAAAGTCTGCTCTTTCTTCGAGCAGCATGAAAAAAGGAACGGTTTCAAAAGCCGTGGTTGTACGGACTAAAAAGGAAGTACGCCGCAAGGATGGTACATACATTCGCTTTGAGGATAATGCAGCCGTTTTACTTAACAACAACGACGAACCACGTGGCTCACGTATCTTCGGTCCAGTAGCGCGTGAACTGCGTGAAAAACAATTTATGAAGATTGTTTCCCTGGCACCGGAAGTGTTGTAAGAAATAAAGACAAAAGTATTTCTTCAGAACCGATTAGAGAATACCTCAAATGGAAAGCAAAAATAAAAACGTACCTGCAAAATTGCATATCCGCAAAGGAGATACTGTAAAAGTAATCTCCGGAAACGCGAAAGGTGAAACAGGGGTTATCAAAACTGTGCTTATTGAGAAATCAAGAGCAACTGTGGAAGGTGTTAATTTGATTACGAAACACGTAAAACCAAATGCACAGAACCCACAGGGAAGCATCGAAAAACGTGAAGGTACTATTCATATCAGTAACCTGATGGTAGTAGATCCTAAAACTGGCGAAGCGACTCGTACGGGCCGTAAAGCAAACGATAAAGGAAAGTTACAACGGTTCTCTAAAAAATCAGGAGACTTTTTATAAGTCTCTTGGTTTCCGGACCAGTTGTTAGTTTTATATACGAAGCGCGTGGGTCGGCAATCCACATAATTAACTCAGAAAAATGGCACAGCCAAGATTAAAAGAAAAGTACGTTAGCGAAGTAGTTTCGCAACTGAAAGAAAAGTTTGAGTACAAGTCTGTAATGCAGGTACCTCGCTTGACTAAAATCGTTATCAACAAAGGTATCGGCGCAGCCGTATCTGACAAGAAATTGGTTGATACAGGAGTTGAAGAGCTTGGATTGATTACAGGACAGAAAGCAATTGCTACCATTTCTAAAAAGGCGGTTTCCAACTTTAAGTTGCGTGAAAACATGCCTATTGGAGCAAAAGTTACACTACGCGGAGACCGTATGTACGAATTTCTTGACCGTCTGACTTCTATCGCGATGCCTCGTGTACGTGATTTCAAAGGAATCAGCGACAAAGGATTTGATGGTCGTGGAAATTATACTTTTGGTGTGAAAGAACAAATCATCTTCCCTGAGATCTCTATCGAAAAGGTAAACAAGATCACAGGTATGGATATCACATTTGTTACTTCAACGAATTCTGACGAAGAAAGTTACGAATTGTTGAAAGCACTTGGTATGCCTTTCACTAATGCGAACAAACAAGGATAATTCTTAAGATTAAGATATTTACCGACAATGGCAAAAGAATCAGTAAAAGCACGGGAAAGAAAAAGACAAGCTTTAGTAGCTCGTTATGCTGAAAAGCGTAAAACATTAAAGGCTGCTGAGGATTGGGTTGGCCTAGATAAATTACCCCGTAACTCATCGCCTGTACGTCTGCACAATCGTTGCAAGATCACAGGAAGACCTCGTGGATATATGCGCAAATTCGGAATCTCAAGAGTTCTGTTCCGGGAAATGGCCTCTGATGGTAAAATTCCGGGTGTTACAAAATCAAGTTGGTAGGAATACTTTCAATTCTGATTTCAATTACTTAACTTTGCACTCCCGTTTTAAGGGAGTGTTTAAACTAGGCATAAAAAATGTTAACGGATCCCATAGCAGATTATCTGACGAGACTCAGAAACGCCATCAAAGCGAAGCACAGGGTTGTTGAGATACCTGCATCCAACATAAAAAAAGAAATAACGAAGGTACTTTTTGATAAAGGGTATATCCAGAGTTATAAATTTGACGAAGTCGGCCCTCAGGGTGTGATCAAGATAGCCTTGAAATACAATCCTGTTACGAAACAGAATGCAATTGTGAAATTGCAGCGTGTTAGTAAGCCAGGGTTACGCAAGTACTCCGGGACATCTACACTACCTCGCGTTTTGGGTGGTCTTGGAACTGTAATTATCTCTACATCGAAAGGTGTTATGACAGATAAGGAAGCCAAAACACTGAATGTAGGTGGAGAGGTGTTATGTTTCGTGTACTAATATTTTAAAGTTATTCAGGAAATGTCACGAATAGGAAATAAATTAATCACTATACCAGCAGGCGTTACGATCTCTGTATCTGACGATAACCTGGTATCAGTTAAGGGTCCAAAAGGAACGCTTACTCAGTCTGTTGACACCGATATCGCAATCGAAATCGAAGGAAACGAATTGAAAGTAAAACGTCCTAGCGAACAAAAGCGCCACAAAGCGTTGCACGGTTTGTACCGCTCACTAATTAACAACATGGTTATTGGTGTTGAAGCAGGATACAAAAAGGAAATGGAAATCATCGGTGTGGGTTACAAAGCCAGCGCCGTTGGTAACGTTTTAGAGTTGCAATTGGGATATTCACATAATATTTTTATGTCTATTCCTGATGAACTAAAAATTACAACCACTTCCGAAAAGGGTCAGAATCCAAAAGTAATTTTGGAAGGTATTGACAAGGAATTGATAGGTTCTGTTGCTGCTAAAATTAAGTCTCTACGTAAAGTAGAACCTTACAAAGGCAAGGGTATCCGTTTTGTTGGTGAAATCGTTCGCCGCAAAGCTGGTAAGTCTGCTAAGAAATAGTGCGTAGCCACAGGATGATTTTGTTAACTAAGTTTAGATAAGATTTAAAATGGCTACCTCAAAAGTAGATAGAAGACAACGCCTTAAATATCACATTCGTAAGAAAGTGAAAGGTAGTGCTGAACGTCCCCGTCTTTCGGTTTTCCGTTCAAACACTAGCATCTATGCTCAAATCATTGATGATATTCAAGGTATAACCCTGGTAAGTGCTTCGACGCTTGACCTTGGTGAGAGAAAAGAAAGTTCTAACGTAGAGGCAGCTCTTGCAGTTGGAAAGAAGATTGCCGAAAAGGCGCAGGCAGCAGGTATTCTTGCGGTAGTATTTGACCGTAACGGATATTTGTACCATGGTAAAGTTAAAGCATTGGCCGAAGGAGCTCGCGAGGGTGGCCTGAAATTCTAAGAATAAGCAAAGACTATGTCTACAAATACAAAACCTTCAAAGGTTAACGAATCGGATCTGAAAGAACGCGTTGTTGCGATCAATCGGGTAGCAAAAGTAGTAAAAGGCGGTCGTCGTTTTAGTTTCTCTGCCATCGTGGTTGTGGGTGACGGAAAAGGTGTGGTAGGTCATGGACTAGGTAAGGCAAATGAAGTAACAGATGCTATTGCCAAAGGAATTGACGATGCTAAAAAGAATTTGATTCAAATTCCTATGCTGAAAAATACTGTTCCTCATGCGATGGAAGGTAAATTCAGCGGTGGATTTGTTTTGATCAAACCAGCAGCTCCTGGTACAGGAGTTCTTGCGGGTGGCCCAATGCGCGCCGTTCTTGAAAGTGCCGGTATCAAAGACGTCCTTGCTAAATCAAAAGGTTCTTCGAATCCGCACAACGTTATCAAAGCTACAATTGACGCTCTTTTGAAAATGAGAGCACCTCATCAGGTTGCTTTCCAACGTGGAGTTAAATTGGACAAAGTATTCAACGGATAATCCTTACAAGGGATTATCCTTTTATCTGAGAGTAATTATGTCAAAAGTACGTATTACACAAATTAAAAGTGTTATCGATCGTCCGGAAAGACAAAAGTTAACTATCAAAGCGTTAGGCTTGGGTAAGATTAACCGTTCGGTTGAGCAGGAAAATACCGACGCCATTGCGGGTATGATCCGTAAGGTAAGTCACTTAGTTTTAGTTGAAGAAATCTAATAAATACTAAAAGTATGAATCTTAGTTCATTAAAACCGGCAGCTGGATCCGTTAAAGTCGGAAAACGTGTCGGACGTGGTCAGGGATCCGGTTTAGGCGGAACTTCTGCACGTGGACATAATGGAGCACAGTCTCGTTCAGGTTACAGCCGTAAATTGGGTTTTGAAGGTGGCCAGATGCCTCTTCAAAGACGTTTGCCGAAATTCGGTTTTAACAACATTAACAGAGTAGAATACAAAGCATTAAATCTTGATGCAATTCAGGCTCTTGTTGAGAAAACAAATGCTACTGTAATTACGCTTGACTTGATTCGTGAAAACGGACTTTGTGCGAAAAAAGACCTTGTGAAAATCCTTAACCGTGGAGAGATTACATCTGCTGTTGAAGTTCAGGCAAATGGTTTTTCTGCATCGGCCATCGAAGCGATTGAAAAAGCAGGTGGTAAGGCAGTTAAATTGTAACCTTGTTGGTTCAGTTCTAAACCGTGTATGTTTGATTATCGAACAGATAATGTAAGCCCCATAACATGAAACGATTTTTTGAGACGATAAAACATATATTTTCGATTGAGGAGTTGAGAACCAGAATTCTCAACACTCTTTTGTTTATAACAATATTCCGTTTAGGGTCTTATGTAGCTTTGCCTGGTGTAGAACCGGATCAGATGAATTTTTCATCACAGGGTTTATTAGGTCTTCTTGATACTTTCTTAGGTGGAGCTTTTAGTAAAGCTTCCATCTTTGCGCTTGGTATCATGCCTTACATTTCTGCTTCCATTGCAATCCAGCTTTTGACTATGGCCTTGCCGTATTTCCAGAAGATGCAAAAAGAAGGTGAGTCGGGGCGTAAGAAGTTAAATCAAATTACAAGGGTTCTTACGATTATTGTGACGTTGGTACAAGGAACTGCGTATTTAAATACAACTGTTCCTGATGAAGCATTGCTAGTTTCCCGCAGCTTATTTTCTATATCCTCAGTTTTTGTTCTTGCAGCCGGAACTATGTTCTGTATGTGGTTGGGAGAGCGTATTACGGATAAAGGTGTAGGAAATGGAATCTCTATGTTGATTATGATTGGTATTGTTTCTCGTTTTCCGGGTGCAATTCTTAAAGAGTTTCAATCAAGAGGAACGGGTGGAATTTTGCTTTTCGTTCTTGAAATTGTCGCCTTGTACTTCGTAATTATGGGTGCTGTAATGTTAACCCAGGCAGTACGTCGTATTCCGATACAATATGCAAAACAGGTAGTTGGTAACCGGGTTATGGGTGGCCAGCGTCAGTATCTGCCGTTGAAATTGAATGCAGCTGGTGTTATGCCAATTATTTTCGCTCAGGCGTTAATGTTCATTCCTTCTCTCGGAGCATCGTATTTTGCTGAAAAGAGTGATTTTGCAAGTAACGTTGCTACGATTTTTGCAAACTATACAACCTGGCAGTATAATTTATTGTTTGCGTTCCTTATCATCGTTTTCACTTTCTTCTATACTGCTATCTCGGTAAATCCGCAGCAAATTGCAGATGATATGAAAAGAGGCGGCGGTTTTATCCCTGGTGTTAAGCCAGGTCAGCAGACTTCTGAATACATCAGTTCTATCCTTGACCGCATCACTTTCCCTGGTTCACTTATGTTGGCTCTTGTAGCTATTCTGCCTGCTTTTGCGAGTATGGCTGGTGTATCAACGGACTTCGCGCATTTCTTCGGGGGAACATCTTTACTTATTATGGTAGGTGTTGTTTTGGATACTTTGCAACAAGTTGAAAGTTACTTGCTGATGAGAAGATATGAAGGACTAATGAAGTCAGGACGTGTAAAAGGTAGGACTGAAAGCGTTGCTATCTGATTTGGAATGATCTATTTGAAAACAGAGGAGGAAATAAACCTCATTAAGGAAAGTGCACAGGTTTTAGGTAAGGCTCACGCCGAGGTGGCACAATGGATTAAACCGGGTATCACTACAAAAAAACTTGACACAGTCGCTGAGGATTATATCAGAAGTTATGGAGGAATACCTTCATTTAAAGGCTTCAACAATTTCCCTGCTTCACTTTGTATGTCCGTAAATGAAGTAGTAGTTCACGGAATTCCCGGGAGTTATGAACTAAAAGACGGAGACATTGTTTCAATTGATTGCGGTGTTAAGTTAAATGGATTCCACAGCGACAGTGCTTATACCTATCCTGTGGGCGAAGTATCAAAAGAAGTGATGGATCTTTTAACTGCCACAAAAAAATCTCTTTATAAGGGAATTGAACAAGCAGTTGACGGATTAAGAATAGGTGATATCGGATTTGCAGTACAACATTATTGTGAACAAAGAGGTTACACCGTAGTTCGTGAACTTGTAGGGCATGGTGTGGGAAGAGAACTTCACGAAAGCCCGGAAGTTCCTAATTACGGAAAAAGAGGAAAAGGATTACGTTTGAAAGAGGGAATGGTCCTGGCAATCGAACCGATGATTAACTTAGGTACTAAGTCAGTTATGCAGGAAAAAGACGGCTGGACAATCAGGACAACGGATCGTAAATACTCAGCTCACTTTGAACATACGGTTGTGGTGCGTAAAGGTAAAGCTGAGATTCTTACCACTTTTGATTATATAGAACAAGTCACGGCGAATACCAGCCTAATGGTTGAAGTAAAGTAATAAAAGCTACGAATGGCAAAACAAGCATCAATTGAACAAGACGGGGTCATTTTAGAAGCGCTCTCGAATGCAATGTTTCGTGTAGTATTGGAAAATAAGCACGAAGTAATAGCACACATCTCTGGTAAAATGAGGATGCACTATATTAAAATTTTACCCGGTGACCGTGTAAAGCTTGAAATGTCTCCATACGACTTATCAAAAGCGAGAATTGTATACCGATACAAATAAGCTGAGAATTTGAATAGATTAGTTTAGGAAATAACTATTGTAAGTAACATGAAAGTTAAAGCATCAGTAAAAAAGCGCAGTGTAGACTGCAAAGTCATACGCCGGAAGGGTAAGGTCTACGTAATAAATAAGAAGAACCCACGGTATAAACAAAGACAAGGTTAATAATTATGGCACGTATTTCAGGAGTTGATATCCCCGACCGTAAAAGAGGCGAAATCGCCTTAACTTACATTTTTGGAATTGGTCGCAGTACTGCGAAGAAAATTCTGGACAAAGCAGGTGTGGATCTGGATAAAAAGGTACTTGACTGGTCAGATGAAGAGTCAGGGGCTATTCGTTCTGTTATTACAGGCGAATATAAAGTAGAGGGAGCACTAAAGTCGGAGGTTCAATTGAGTATCAAACGCTTAATGGATATTGCTTGTTACCGTGGCCTTCGTCATCGTAAGGGATTGCCATTGCGCGGACAGAGAACCAAGAATAACTCTCGTACTCGTAAGGGTAAACGCAAGACAATCGCGAACAAGAAAAAGGCTACTAAATAAACAATGAGTGTGGCATCACAGCCACATCTTATTCCATAAGCAATGGCACAAAATAAAAGAAAAGACAAGGCAAAGAAGAGAGTTGTTGTAGTAGAATCGGTGGGTCAGGTACACATCAGAGCTTCTTTCAACAACATCATCATCTCTATCACTAACAGCAATGGACAGGTGATCTCATGGGCTTCGGCTGGTAAAATGGGATTCCGTGGTTCTAAGAAAAACACTCCTTACGCAGCTCAGACTGCAGCACAAAACTGTGCTCAGGTTGCGTTTGATCTTGGAATGCGTAAAGCTGAAATTTTTGTTAAAGGACCTGGTTCAGGTCGTGAGTCGGCGATCCGTACGATTCAAAATGCAGGCATTGAAGTAACCACGATCCGTGATATTACTCCACTTCCTCACAACGGATGTCGTCCTCCGAAAAGAAGAAGAGTTTAGTTTATTTTTTATCCAATGATTCCTTCATTCGTAATTTGGACACTGGGGTTACAGAATGGTTATCATTAACATTACAAACAATTAGTATCAAATGGCTCGTTACACAGGTCCCAAATCCAAAATTGCAAGACGCTACGGAGAACCAATTTTAGGCCCTAGCAAAGCACTTGCAAAGAAAAATTACCCACCCGGAGTACACGGAAAGGGTCGTCGTTCCAAAAAATCGGAATACGCTTTACAATTAATGGAAAAGCAAAAAGTTAAGTTTATCTACGGTATTCTTGAAAGACAGTTTCGTAATCTATTCGAAAAAGCGTCTGTAAAAGAAGGTCTTACCGGTGAAAACTTACTTCGTTTCTGCGAAGCCCGTCTTGATAACACAGTTTATCGTTTAGGTATTGCTCCTACAAGACGTGCAGCTCGTCAGTTGGTTTCTCACAAACACATTCTTGTTGATGGAGAGATCGTAAACATTCCTTCATATTCTTTACGTCCTGGACAAACTGTTACAGTGCGTGAAAAATCTAAATCTCTTGAAGCTGTTTCGGAAAGCTTAGCTGGCCACAGTTCAAAAGGATTCAACTGGTTGGAATGGAACGGACAAGAGCTTTCAGGTAAATTCATAACTTTCCCTGACCGCGAGCAGATTCCTGAAAACATCAACGAGCAACTTATCGTTGAGTTGTACTCGAAATAATAAGTAATCTTCAAAATTTTATGAGCACGCTTCATTCTTGGAGCGTGCTTGTAGCCGAAAAACGGCAATATTTGCGATCGCAAAGGTAACGGTAGCGTGATCAACTATCATTTACTACTATAAAAGGAGCAAGGACTATGTCAATATTAGCTTTCCAAATGCCTGATAAGGTCGTCATGGAAAAAGCAGACGACTTTCACGGGTTGTTTGAATTTAAGCCTTTAGAGAAAGGGTATGGCGTAACAATCGGTAATGCGTTACGCAGGATTCTTCTTTCATCTTTGGAAGGCTATGCCATCACGAGCGTGAAGTTCCCTGGCGTGCTTCATGAATTTTCGTCCATTGAAGGTATTGTTGAGGATGTAACAGAAATCATCCTGAACCTTAAGATGGTTCGATTTAAAAAAGTATCGGATTTAAACGAAAGCAGAATAGTTGTTAATCTTAAAAATGTTTCGGTTATTACAGCCGGTGACATCAGCAAGTTTACCAGCGCTTTCGAAGTTTTAAATCCTGATCAAGTAATTTGTCATATTGACGACAACAAGGAGTTCGAAATGGAACTTTTGTTGGATAAAGGAAGAGGATACGTTCCTGCTGATGAGCCAAGAGCAAATGAATTGCCTTTCGGATACATCGCAATGGACTCGATCTATACGCCGATTAAAAATGTTAAATACAGCGTTGAAAATACGCGTGTTGAACAACGTACCGATTACGAACGTCTTTTAATTGATATTCAAACGGACGGGTCAATCCACCCGGAAGATGCTCTTAAAGGAGCTGCGAATATTTTGATTCAACACTTTATGCTGTTCTCTGATCAAACGATGACGTTTGAGAAACAGAAAGCTGAGGAAGATAATCAGGTTGATGAAGAAATGTTGCGTATGAGGAAGTTGCTTAAAACTTCACTTTCGGAGTTGGATCTTTCAGTTCGTGCATACAACTGTTTGAAATCAGCTGACGTGAAATCTTTGGGCGATTTAGTAAGACTTGAAATTTCGGACATGATGAAGTTCCGCAACTTCGGTAAAAAATCTCTGACTGAGTTGGAGCAACTTGTTGCTGACAAACAACTCGTATTTGGAATGGATGTTGCCAAATATCGTTTGGACGAAGAATAAAATAAATTCCATAATAAGTATGTATTCTGTAGCGCGTAGCAATGCGCAGCTCGAAGCAACTAAACAAAAACAAAATGAGACACGGAAGAAAAGTAAATCACCTGGGAAGAACGCATTCACACAGAAAAGCAATGCTTGCGAATATGGCTTCCTCGTTGATTCTTCACAAAAGAATTGAGACAACGCTTGCAAAAGCGAAAGAACTTAAAAAGTTTGTAGAGCCTTTGTTGACTCGCGCGAAAGAAGATACGACTCACAATCGTCGTGTGATCTTTGGTTATTTGAACGACAAAGAATCAGTTAAAGAACTTTTTGGTACTATTTCTGATAAAATTGCTGACCGTCCGGGCGGATACACACGTATCATCAAATTGGGTAACCGTTTGGGTGATGCTGCTGAAATGTCTTTGATGGAACTTGTTGATTTCAACGACGCATTACTACTTGCTAACGCAGACAAACCTGTGAAAACTCGTCGTAGCCGTCGTGGTGGTAAGAAAGAAGGCGGATCAGAAACACCAGCAGTAGAAGCGGCACCAGCTGCACCGAAAGCTGATTTCCCGATCGTAGCTGAAGATGAAACACCAGAAGCTCCAAAAGCTAAGTCTGATGAATCTCAGGAAGATGCTAAAAGCGAATAATTTAGTGGAAAGCATCCGATAAATATTAATTAAAAGGGTTAAACGTTTTCGTTTAACCCTTTTTTTTGACTAAAAATATATACTTTTGCAGCGCCAAATTTAATAGCAAGATGGTGCTTTGTTTCTTACTGTGCATGAATTGAACTGCTTTAACAGTAAGAGCGTTATAATTAGCAAATCGATTTAACCATATATGAATCAAAAGAAAGAGGCTTTATTACTGCTGGAAGACGGAACAGCATATAGAGGGTTAGCTTTAGGGATAGACGGCACAACCGGTGGCGAGATCTGCTTTAACACGGGAATGACGGGGTATCAGGAAATTTATACTGACCCTTCCTATTTTGGACAAATCATAGTGAACACCAATTCCCATATAGGAAATTATGGTGTTCAGCTGGAAGATGAAGAAGAGTCGAATTCTGTGAAGATTAAGGGAATGGTATGTAATACTTTTTCAACAGTCTACTCACGCGATACGGCAGATTTTTCTTTGCAGGAATATTTTGAAAGGGCGAAAATTGTTGGTGTGAGTAATGTTGACACAAGACATATTGTGCGCCACGTTCGTGAAAAAGGAGTAATGAATGCCATCATTTCATCTCAGATCCTGGATGAAAAAGAATTGATGGACGAATTGCATAAAGTACCTTCCATGGATGGTCTTGAATTATCGTCCCTTGTAACCACTGATACGGCTTATTTTATGGGCACAGAAGCGGGAAGCAAGTGGAGAATTGCGGTAATGGATTACGGTATCAAGAAGAGTATTCTGAATAATCTTACGCAACGTGGATGTTACTGCAAGGTTTTTCCAGCACAAGCGTCTTTTGAAGAAGTAATGAGCTGGAATCCGGACGGATTTTTTATCTCCAACGGACCTGGTGACCCATCAGCGATGCCTTACGCGATTAAGACGGTGGATGAAATGGTGAAAACAGGCAAGCCCTTATTCGGTATTTGCCTTGGACACCAGTTGCTGGCCCTTTCAAGCGGAATTAATACATATAAAATGCACCACGGACACCGTGGTTTAAATCATCCGGTTAAAAACCTGATCACGGGTATGTGCGAAATCACATCTCAAAATCATGGTTTTGCGGTTAATCCTGACGAAATCCAAAGTCATCCGGACGTTGAGATTACACATGTCAACCTAAATGATAAAACGATTGAAGGTATTCGTCGTAAAGATTATCCAGCTTTCTCGGTACAATATCACCCTGAAGCTTCACCAGGACCGCATGATTCGCGTTACTTGTTTGACGAGTTTGCTAAGCTTTTGTCAGAGGTTTAGGATTAAGATAGAAATACAACAAAAAATCCCGCCGAATTTCGACGGGATTTTTTGTTGGTAAAAAGTTATCTAAATATTTTCTTCAATCACCTTTTTGAACTCTGCTTCTTCCATTAACCCATTTCTCCGAAGAATCAATTTTCCTTTTTTGTAAAAAAGGAAAGCAGGAATTTCATCAATACCAAGCTCCTTTGCCAGTGCTTTATTCTGGTCGTAATGGATTGTTTCAATATTGGCTTTTGACTTATATTCTTCGGCCAGCTTGTGGACTGTTGGAAGCATTTTGATACATGGAGCACACCAGGGCGCATAAAAATCAACCATAACCAGCTTTTCAGAACTTATTAGTTTTTTGAAATCAGCTGTACTCATGCCCTTATTCATGGCACCAGCTCCTTTTGGCGCATCGATCAATTTTCCGGAAGAAGTCCATTTCATAAAACCGCCCTGCATTTCATAAACATCGGTAAAGCCTTTTTCATGAAGGACTTTCGCCGCTGCTGAACTGCGCCCGCCGGAGAGACAGTAAACAAATACAGGTTTATTTTTATCAAGTTTTTCGACCTGCTCTTTGAATGCAGCATTTTTGTAATCGATATTTTCTGCTTTTTCCAGATGGCCCTGACTAAATTCCTCAGGCGTTCTTACATCCAGTAACTGCGCTTGTTTGGTTGCATTCAGCTTATTTTGAAAATCATTAGTGCTCAACTGAGTCTGTGCCACTACCGCTGAGGCCGTTAGCAATATGCCCAGAAATGTTATGAGAATACTTTTCATCTTGTAAAATTTAATTCTGTGATCATGTAAATTTACCTTAAAATAGATTAGCGGCTCACGTATGACATTTTTTTTGTGTTATTTTGTACTGTTAATATATCCAATTTCAAATCAAACCCAAAGCTGCAAATGAGTACGATTCAGTCAGTACATGCAAGACAAATTCTGGATTCAAGAGGAAACCCTACAGTAGAAGTAGATATTCGTACCGAAAATGGTTATTTAGGACGCGCTGCGGTGCCGTCCGGAGCATCAACCGGTAAACACGAAGCAGTAGAACTTCGCGATGACGACAAGAGCGTTTACGTTGGAAAAGGAGTTTTGAAGGCTGTTGAAAATGTTAACGATATCATTTTCCCTGAATTGATCGGCGCTTCTGTTTTCGAACAAAACCTGATTGATAAAATAATGCTTGAATTGGATGGTACGCCAAACAAAAGCAAGCTGGGTGCTAACGCAATCCTTGGTGTTTCTCTGGCGGTTGCCAAAGCTGCCGCACAGGAAGCTGGTCTTCCTTTATACCGTTACATCGGTGGTGTTAATGCCAATACACTTCCTGTTCCGATGATGAATATTTTGAATGGTGGTAGCCACGCAGATAACTCAATCGATTTTCAGGAATTTATGATCCTTCCTGCGAAAGCTGATACTTTCTCTGAGTCTCTTCGTATGGGTGTTGAAGTTTTCCACACTTTGAAAACTGTATTGAAAAGCAAAGGATATTCTACTAACGTTGGTGACGAAGGTGGTTTTGCTCCAAACATTAAATCAAACGAAGAAGCGATCGAAATCGTTATTCAGGCGATCGAAAAAGCAGGTTACAAACCAGGCGAGGATATTTTCATCGCGATGGATGCTGCCGTTTCTGAATTCTACGAAGATGGTTTCTACCACTTCAAAAAATCAGATGGCCGTAAACTGACTTCTCCTGAAATGGCTGACTACTGGACTCAGTGGGTTGCGAAATATCCAATTATCTCGATCGAAGATGGTATGGACGAAGATGACTGGGCTGGGTGGAAAACACTTACCGAATCAGTTGGTTCTAAATGTCAGTTAGTAGGAGATGATTTGTTCGTAACAAACGTAACACGTTTACAACAAGGAATCGAATCTCAGATCGCGAACTCAATTTTGGTTAAAGTAAACCAGATCGGTTCTTTGACTGAAACAATTGATACTGTTAATCTTGCTAAAAGAAACAGTTACAAAACGATCATGTCTCACCGTTCTGGTGAAACTGAGGATTCTACAATTGCTGACCTTGCAGTAGCGTTGAACACAGGACAGATCAAAACTGGTTCTGCTTCTCGTTCTGATCGTATGGCGAAATACAACCAGCTTCTTCGTATTGAAGAGGAATTGGGAGAAAGCGCTTACTTCCCAGGATTGAAATTCTAATTTGAGTATAATAAAACCGGAGCTCGGCTCCGGTTTTCTCTTTTCCCGGCATGATCGATTTTAAAAGGCTTATACCGCACATGCGTAAATTCTATACCGCAACATTTGTGGTATGGCTCGTCTGGATTTTGTTTTTAGATAACAATAATCTCAAAGTAGTTTTGTCAAACCGTGTCAAAATGAAAGAGCTGGAAAAGGAAAAAGCGATCTTGCAGGATAAAATAAAGCAGGTAGTTCGTGAACGCAACGAGGTTTTCGGAAACCCGAAAATGCTGGAAAAATGGGCACGGGAAAAATACTACATGCGAAAACCTCACGAAGATGTTTACGTCATCGTGGATGAAAATAATCAACCAATTGAAAGCCGGAAGGAGGAATAAAAGTTCTGTCCGAGCCAATCGGCAGCGCTTATAACAGTAACAAACAGACTCGCCGGTATCGCTGTTCACTCTTAAACTGTTTATTACCGCCTCACTTTGATTAACGTACTTTTTGTTTGTTTAGGTAATATTTGCCGTTCCCCGATTGCGGAAGGCGTTTTTAAAGATCTTGTCAAAGAAAAAGGACTGGATCATCTGATTCACTGCGATTCCGCAGGAACAGGAGCCTACCATATCGGAAGCTTGGCCGATAAACGTATGCGAACCGTTGCTTCGGCTAACGGTGTCACGCTTACACACAAGGCAAGACAATTATCCTTCGAGGATTTTATCAATTTCAATTATATTGTTGCCATGGACGAGACCAATTTCGAAAATATTCGGAAGGAAAGCTTTCGTGCGCACGGATTTTATTTGCCCGAAGATCAGTTATATTTATACAGAATGTTTGATCCCGAGCGCGGAGAAGCAGTTATTGTTCCGGATCCTTATTACGAGGACCTTTTTGCATTTGATAATGTATTCGAAATTGTAAAAAGATGCGGTACTACGTTTCTGGATTTTTTGATTGAAAAACACAATCTGGCTGACAGGCTCATACCCGTGTCGGATTCAGATTTAGAAATATAAAGGTTGAATTTTAAACAAGTAATACATTGGGAAAGAAAGTAATTCTTATCATCATGGACGGCTGGGGAATTGCCAAAGCCGGAGAGGAAAATCGTTCAGCAATTCTGGCTGCCAGTACTCCGTTTTATGACAGCCTCTTAACAAAATATCCGCATAGCAAACTGGAAGCAAGCGGCCTTGCCGTGGGTCTGCCGGACGGGCAAATGGGAAACTCGGAAGTAGGTCATACCAATCTTGGAGCCGGGCGTGTGGTATACCAGGATCTTGTAAAAATAAATTTAGCTGTTTCGTCGGGAACATTAGCCAACGAACCGGTATTAGCGGAGGCGTTGACCTTTGCAAAAGAAAATAACAGAAAGGTACACTTCATCGGACTGGTTTCTGATGGTGGTGTGCATTCACATATTGACCACGTAAAAGGTCTTTGTAAAATCGCCGCGGATAAAGGTTTAAGCAATGTTTTTGTTCATGCTTTTACCGATGGCCGTGATACTGATCCAAAAAGCGGTTTGGCTTTCCTAACGGAATTGCAGGAAACAATGGCAGTTACTACCGGAAAAATTGCCAGTGTGACCGGGCGCTATTACGCTATGGACCGGGATAAGCGTTGGGAGCGTGTCAAGCTCGCTTATGATGCCATGGTTCATGGTGAAGGAAAACACGTAAATGCTGGCGGGATACTCAGCGCGATTGAAGAATCCTACGAAGAAGGCGTTACCGACGAATTTATTCAGCCGATTATTGCAACAAATGCTGACGGTACGCCGCTGGCTTTGATTGAAGAAAATGACGTTGTTTTGTGTTTTAATTTCCGTACCGACCGTGGTCGTGAAATTACGGAAGCCCTTACGCAGCAGGATTTCCACGAGCAGAATATGCATAAGTTGAACCTGCGTTACATTACGATGACAAATTACGACGACACTTTTAAAGGTGTTTCTGTCATTTTTGATAAAGACAATCTGAACAACACTTTGGGAGAAGTTTTGGAAGGTGCCGGTAAAAAACAAATCCGTATTGCTGAAACTGAAAAATATCCACACGTAACATTCTTCTTTTCGGGTGGACGTGAAAAGCCGTTTGAAGGAGAAAGTCGTCTGTTAAGCCCTTCTCCAAAAGTAGCAACTTACGATCTTCAACCGGAAATGTCCGCGTATGGTCTTCGAGATCTGATCGTTCCTGAATTGGTTAAAGAAGAGGTAGATTTTGTTTGTCTGAATTTTGCTAATGCTGATATGGTGGGTCATACAGGTGTTTTTGAAGCGGCTGTAAAAGCATGTGAAACCGTTGATCAGTGTGTTCGGTCTGTGGTTACAACAGGTTTGGAACATGGATATACTTCGATCATCATCGCGGATCATGGAAATTCTGACTATATGGCCAATGATGATGGATCACCAAACACAGCCCACTCGCTAAATCTGGTTCCATGTATTTTGGTTGATAATGATTACCAAAAGCCAATTAAAAACGGGAAATTGGCCGATATGGCTCCAACGATCCTGGAACTGATGGGTATCGCAAAACCAGCAGAAATGACTGGTGAAAGCATTTTGTAAACTATACAAGTACAAAAGGTGTTAGTTTTGTCAGAGAGTCTGGTTCAGACTCTCTGATTTTTTATAAGGGTTTCCCTATCGTAATCCATCACGGTCTAATGCTGTTGTTAAAAATATGAATACCAGGTATAAATGCGCTGTTTTATTGTCTTCTGTCAAAATCTTTTCTTTCCTGTTCTTTTTATTTCTGATGGGATGTGATCAGCCCGAGGAAAAATCGACTGAGATAAAAGTTTATTATGATTTGAAAGGTTTTATTGAAACAAAAATTAGCTCTCTTTCCATACAAAAACCGACAGTAGATAAAACAATGCGCGTTTCTGGCAATAATGAAAGCCGGTCGACCCGTCAAATTGACTGGAAAAAGGAGCTGGAATTATTTGTTCAGGCTGATATTAATAAACCCGCTTACAGCAAAAGTTACGCAATTAGTAAACCTGATTCTCTTACTACGGTATATACATTGAAAACGGAGGAGAATATTCCGGTAAAATGTGTCATGATTCGGATGGATAAGAACACCGGAGATCCTGTTTTAATCAAAGCGTTACTGCGATCAGAGAATAAGTTGTATCAATCTGAAAAAAATATTGAACTTCATTGCAGCGGTAGTGCCGAGTCATGGCAGTTAACGTCTTATTCTATAAGCGGATATCAAAAATTGGCAACGATGGATAAAAAGGACTTCTACATCAATGCGAACGTGAGATACTAAGAATTTTCAGGCGTAACATTTTGTCCTATTTTGCCCTACTTTGTGTATGGGCACCACAAATTTTTGAAGTATAATTTAGTGACATATTTGATGTCTAAGAATTCTAAATATTATTGTCAGAATGTACGATATCTCTTAAAATACGCTATTTCAGCGTATTTTTTATTTTTGTAGAACTAGCTTTTAAGGATTTGTAACGTTTAAAGCAGACACTTCCTCGATGAGGAATGATATTGGTGAGTTTTATATTAGAGTTTAACTGAAATCTAGATAAATCAAACTTTACACAATTTAATAAACCTATTCTCAATGCAATCACAACCAGAACAACAAAAAAACAAGCAGACTATAGCATGGGCAATGGTCGTTGTCCTAGGTCTTGCGACAGCCATGTTTGGCTATCTTTTCACCACACAAAAAAATGAATTGACCCAGCAGGAATCAATGGTCGTAGAAAAAGCCAGGGAATTGGCACTTACTAAAACCAAACTTGATTCTATTTCAACTGTACTTGATGCGAAAATCGCAGAGATTGAAAAATTAGGCGGAGATGTGTCAGAACTTACGAAGGTTAAAGAACAACTTGAAAAAGATAAACTGGCATTCGGAAGAAGCAACAAGGTCGAAACACGTAAATACCTAGCGAAAATCAAAGAATACGAGAAGTTCCTTGCTGAAAAAGATGAGGTTATCGCGCAGCTAAGATTGGAAAACGAGCAATTGACTGCTTCAAATGACTCGCTTAGCACACATGTCGGAACATTGACAAATGAGCGTCAGAGATTGGTACAGCGTCAGGCTGAGTTAACGGATTCAGTTGTAACTTTTACAGCTGCCAACAGAGAACTTTCTGCGAAGGTTAGTCAGGCTGCGGCTTTAAAAGCACAAAATATCAAAGTTCTTACTGTAAATTCAAGAGGTAAAACGAAGGATAAAGAAGAATATAAAGCGAAACGTGTTGATAAATTAAAACTAACTTTCAACCTTCCTGAAAACGCGCTTACTGCACAAGAATCAAAAGATATTTACTTAAGAGTTCTTGATCCTCAGGGAGCAGTCGTTGCTGACGATGCAACAGGTTCGGGCGAGTTTGAAGTTGACGGAGCTCCATCGAAGTTCACAGCACGTGAATCGATTGCTTACCAAAACAACAATCAAAAAGTAGAGATGCTTTATGATAATGCTCAGCTTCGTCCGGGAAAATATAGTGTTGAACTTTTTTCAGAAGGATATAAAATCGGTGGAACTAACTTCACTATCAAGTAATAACTCTGACAGTGTTTTAGCTTAACAATAAAAAATGGAGTTTGACAATGGTCAGACTCCATTTTTTATTGATTCAAACACCACATTTATTTTTCATTTTGATCCCTGATGATCTGAATGAAGCGCTGCAACTCTGCTGCCCGTTCAGGACTTACCTCAGGATAATTCATATCCATTTTCTTCAGTTCTTCGACAATAATTTCACCAACAATCAGCCTCGTATTCTTTTTATCGTCAGCGGGAATAACAAACCAGGGCGATTTTTTCGTCGCAGTCTCATTAATAGCATCCTGATAGGCTTGTTGATACTCATCCCATTTGTCCCTAACCTTCACGTCCTGCTCTTCAAATTTCCAGTTTTTATTCGGATCCTCAATACGCTCTATTAACCGATCAGCCTGTTCTTTTTTTGAAACGTTTAAAAAGAACTTGATCACCCGGATCCCGTTTCTGTATAGATACTTTTCAAGGTTTTTGATATCAGTATAACGTTTTTCCCAAACCTTGTCAAGGTCCTGGGTAAGTTCAGCGGGTAGTCGTTGTGAAGTGGTCAGGATTTCAGGATCAACTTTGACAACCAGCACTTCCTCATAATAACTCCGGTTAAAAATTGTAATCGTCCCACGCTGCGGCAGTACGTTATTTGTTCTCCACAGGAAATCATGGCTCAGCTCAGTCTCTGTCGGGCGTTTGAATGAGTGAATTTTGACGCCTACGGGATTAACGCCTGAAAGAACGTGTTTGATGGTTCCGTCTTTTCCGGCGGCGTCCATAGCCTGAAAAATTATAAGCAACCCATATCGGTTATGAGCGTACATTTTACTTTGAAGTTCATCAAGTTGCTTGACAAACTCTGCCAGCATTGATTCATATTCAGCTTTGTCATCATAAATATCTTTGAAAGTTGTAACGGCTTTCTTGATATCGAATTTTTCGGTACCGTCAATACGGAATGTCCCCGATTTGAAATTAGACATGTTCCTGGATTTAGTTAATGAAATGACTTATAAATAAGACTCTCAATTTACGATTTTTCGCTTCCAGGTCAAGAGATCTATAAATTTAGCAGATACTGTTTCAATTTTTCAAATGCTCGCCCTCTATGGCTTAACTCGCTTTTTTCCTGCATTGTCATTTCTGCAAAAGTTCTGGTATGGCCTTCCGGAATAAAAATAGGGTTGTAACCAAAACCATGATTTCCTCTTTTCTCCATCGAGATCGAACCTTCGATAATCCCCTCAAACTGACGAAATTCTCCATCCAGCACAAGCGTAATTACGCAGATAAATCGTGCAGCCAAATTTTCTTTACCTTCCAGATTTCTTAAAAGCATATCCATATTGGCATTTGCATCCCGCGCTGGTCCGCCATAATAGGCTGAATGAACACCCGGTTCTCCGTCAAGTGCGTCCACTTCAAGTCCCGAATCATCTGCGAAACAATTGATGTGATAATTTTTCCAAACGTATTCAGCTTTCTCAAAAGAATTTTCAGGAATTGTGTCATGCGTTTCCGGAATTTCTTCGTCACATCCAATTTCCCGAAGTGTTGTCAATGAAAATGAATCGCCCAGCAGATCCTGAATCTCTTCTAATTTGTGGGCGTTATTGGTTGCAAAACAAAGTTTCATAATCCGTAAAGTTTTTGATAATCAACAAAAAACGGCTACATCCAGAAGAGGCAGCCGTTTTTTTAATTTATTTTTTAAAATTATCTTGCTGGTGCCGGTGTTGGAGCAGCAGCTGGTTTAGCACCTTTTGTAAAGTCTAACAATTCAACGTCAAACAACAACACTGAGTTGCCAGGAATCGCTCCCGGAGAACCATCAACACCGTAAGCCAATCCTGATGGAATGATCAAAGTACGTTTTCCGCCTTTTTTCATCAACATAATTCCTTCTTCCCAGCCTGGAATAACCATACCAACACCAACCTGGAAATCGATTGGTTTGCCTTGCGTTTTCGAACTGTCAAATACTTTTCCGTCCAAAAGTTTACCGGTGTAGTGAACTTTCACATTATCGCCTTGTGATGGATTTTCACCTGTGCCAACAACATCGTCGATATAATAAAGACCTGATGCAGTATGTTGTGCTTTTGCCGTCAGGTTATTTTTTGTAAGATATTCCTGAATTACTTTTTCGTCGATTGCTTTTTGTTTCACGCCAGCTTCTGACTGTTGTTTCTGGAATTCCTCAGAAGTAAGAACGCTCAAAACCTTCACAGTAAAAGTGATTTCTGAACCTTTTTTAATCATCGGAGGCAACGGCTGCATCATTTTTGCAAACAAAGTATCTGCATTGATGAAGAATTTAGCACTGTCGCCTGTTGCAAGCATAGCCAAACCTTCTTCGAAACTTCCTTTGAAAGGAGGCGCCTGAAGAACAAGTTTCACCGGCGTCTTTTCCTTGTAAGTATCACGAAGTGTCGAGTCAGCTCCGTTTTTAAGCACCAGATGAAATGACATAATATCACCAAGTTTTGCTTTACGTGCCTCGTCGTCGTGTTCAAAAATCTGATATTTCAAACCCGTATCAGTCACTTTTGTCTTATACTTGTCGCAGGCTGTTGCGAGAATAGTTATGCCTAGTACACAACCGATTGTTTTAAGATTCATTGGAATGTATTAATTAAAAAATATTTATGTGAATATTATAATAGGATTAGTCAACCTGTAAAAGTTCGTCCTTATATTTTGGAAGAATGGATAAAAATAATTCAACAGTTTCATTGATCGACGTTTCAGTTCTCCCGCCGGAAGCATTTCTGTGTCCGCCGCCATTGAAATAAGTACTGGAAACATCCCTGACAGAAAATTCACCGACTGATCGGAAAGATATTTTCACCTCACCTTTTCTTTCAATAAATAAAGCTGACATCACGACATTTTCCACTTGCAAACCATAGTTTACGATGCCTTCTGTTTCGCCGGTGCTGGAATTGAACCGTTGTAATTCCGCCTCGGTAAGTACCATATAGGCAGTACGATATTCTGGCAATACAGTTAGTTTCTGCGACAAAACATATCCCAAAAACTGTAATCGGGAAAGTGGCGAATTATCATAAATTAATCTGTGAACTCTGCTTGAATCAAATCCCGTACGCATCAGATCGGCAACAGCCAAATGCACAGCAGAAGTTACATTTCCATGTCGAAAAGAACCTGTATCCGTCATAATGCCGGCATAAAGACATTCTGCCATTGGAATATCAAAAATATCCGTCGTTGGGACATCTCCTTCAATTTCCTTTATTAACGCATAAACGAGCTGAGCTGTTGCGGCTGCGCCGGTATCCCAGATCATCCATTTTGCAAAATGTTCAGGCTCTAAATGATGATCAATCATTAATTTTGGAGCCTTCGCCTCCTGAACAACTTTTCCAAGATCTTTTAAACGGGACAATGCGGAAAAATCAAGACAGCAAATTAGCGTAGCTTCGTCAATTTTTCTTTTTGCTTTTCCCATCTCACCAGATTTTTCATACACCATTACCTCGCTCATTCCGGGAAGCCAGCGAAGATTTGCGGCATAATCGGTTGGGCTGATAACAGTGACAGAATGGCCTTTTCTGGATAAATAACTTCCCCACCCAAGCGAAGAACCCAACGCGTCAGCGTCAGGATCCCTATGCATCGTGATGACGATTTTTTGAGGAGTAGACAGAAAAGCGACAAGCTCTTCAATGGTTTGATTCACAGTTATTTAATTCAAAAAGAAAATTTGGACCGGGCATTTAGATGACAAAATTAACAAAACTGTTGGGATTTGTTTAATGTTGGGTACGAAAGGCTTATTCTGCGATCAATGTTTTTAGGATGAAACGAGGTTCCCGGCAGAATTGATGGCTATATAAAATGAAAATTGTAGTTTTGCATCCAAATAAATTATAGCAAACTGTATGTCAACCAATAAAACCTTCACGATGATCAAACCTGATGCCGTATTAGACGGAAATTCGGGTGCAATTATCAAAATGATTGAAGCTGCCGGATTCCGCGTGGTAGCTTTGAAGAAAACGCAATTGACTCCGGAGCGTGCGGGAGAATTTTATGCAGTACATAAAGAAAGACCTTTTTATAACGATTTATGTGCATACATGTCGTCAGGACCCATCGTTCCGATGATTCTTGAAAAAGAAAATGCTGTGGCGGATTTCCGTACTTTGATCGGTGCAACCAATCCTGCAAATGCTGAGGATGGAACGATCCGTAAATTGTTTGCAAAATCAATTGAAGCCAACGCAATTCATGGTTCTGATTCTGATGAAAACGCTCAAATTGAAGGAAACTTCTTTTTCGCACATACAGAACAGTTCTAAAAATCGAATTGTTAAAAAAGTAAATAGCCTTGTGTCATCGACATAAGGCTATTTACTTTTTTAACAGAACAAAATTTATTTTATCGTTGCCAGTGGCTTGTTCACGACCTGAATGGTCCCGTTATCTGCATTGACATTTTTTGTGATGATGTTAATGCTTTGATTATTGTTGAAATATACGGTAGAGTCGGAAGTTGGGCTCTTTCTAATCGTTATAGTATAACGGCTGTCAAAGCTTTTATTAATACCCATTGGGAGTGATGTATATTGATAGTTTGCACCAAGCAAATGTCTGAAAACAAAAGCTCTGGCAGAGTCGGCCTTAAGAGCTAAAACTGCCGAACTTGTTACTCCTGATGCTACAAATGCCGCGTTATTAGGAGCGAAAAGTGTAAGATTTTCAGTTCTTAACGCATCACCCATATCTAGTCCAAGAATTATTTCGCTAAGCGTTGAAAACTCGCTGTTTTGCATGATAACATCCGTGATTGTTTTCGGCTTAACGATATCTTCATCATTTTCTTTGCAGCATGTTACGATGCTGGTAAATACGATAACGGACAAAAAAATTGCCATGTAACGCCCTATAAAGTTGATTTTTTTCATAGCTTCGAATCGGTTTAATTTTTGTAAAACTAATTGAAAATGTAGTTTGGTGAATTTTTAAACTGAAATTTTTTAATCCTAACCCCAAGACAACATGTTAAAGTTTAAGTTTTTGGCCGCATGCTGTGCGGTAATTCTGTTCACAAGTTCTGCCTTTCTCGTTATTCGGGAAGACAGAAATGTAACTAAAAAGAAGACGGTAAAATTGTTCAACGGTAAAGATTTAACCGGTTGGAAAATCAATGGTACTGAAAAATGGTATGCCGAAAAAGGCGAGCTGATCTGTGAAAGTGGCCCTGATAAAGAATATGGCTACCTGACTACGGACAAATTTTACAAAGATTTTGACCTGTCTCTGAAATTCAAGCAGGAGGCAAACGGAAACAGCGGCGTATTTTTCCGGTCAACAGTTGAAGGAACAAAGGTAGCCGGATGGCAGGTTGAGGTTGCGCCGCCGAATCATGATACGGGTGGTGTTTACGAATCTTATGGCCGCGAATGGCTGGTGAAAATTCCTGACGAAAAAGAAGGCTTCCTTAAAATGGGCGAATGGAATACATTGAGAATCCGTGTGGTTGGTCCAAAAGTGCAAACCTGGTTAAACGGAAACGCAATGGTTGATTTTGATGATGCAAAAATTGGTGCTGCAAATGGCTCAATCGCGCTACAGATTCACTCAGGCGGCGGTATCAAAGTTCGTTGGAAAGATTTAATCCTGGAAGAATTGTAGCATTCTGATTATACATTCATTTTCATAGTTCCGAAGTTCATGCTGCATTATAATGCAGTTCGTCGGAATTCAATAACATAAGGGCTTCATGGCTGATAGATTTGTGTCAACAAAGACATATTGTATCAGCTATGAAGTTTTTTATTATATGTATTTTCTGATAATGGAAAAACGACAGATGCTTTCTAAGTAAATTAATTTTGACCGAGCGTTGGTAATCATTTATGGAAGACAAAAAAAAGCCTTTGCGGATGACGGGCACTTCGCTTGAAGGAAGAGATTTTAGTAATATGGATCTGGAAGGAGCTGATTTTAGCTTTTCCAGTCTGGAAGGAATAAATTTTGACGGATCGAATTTGCGTAACGCGAAAATTCGTTTTTCCACACTTGAAAAAGCCACGTTTCGAAATGCCGACCTAAGGAACGCTGATATGAGTTTCAGCAGTCTGACAGACACTGACATGACCGGTGCGCAAATTGAAGGTGCAAATTTCAGTTTTTCTTCCCAAGGCAAATCTTTTAACTGGCAGGATTTGAAACTGATCGGTATGATCCAGAGCCAGAGTTGGGTCGGAACGCTCGTTGCGGTGATCATTGGCGCACTGATGTTATACGGAACAAGCGCGATTTTATATTTCACGCTAGAAATCGCATATACTTCGGATCCTGTACGTGTTCAGCTCAACCAGTATATCATCGCTCAAAATATTATTGGCGGCATATTTACTGTCCTGATCGTTCAGCACATGGGTGGTTGGCTTGATACAATGACGGAGAAAATTTTTCTGCGCCATCTGACACTTAGTTTAATTATTTTGTGTAGCTATTTGGGGTTATCGGCCGGGATGTATTATGGTATTGGACATAAGATATTTGGAGCACTGAGTATTCAATATCCAATGGAAGTTGCTCAGAATAGCGCCTGGTATTGGTATACGATTGGGCCCATTATTGTTGCAAATGTGTTTTATTATATCGCCCGGCAGGGAAGCCAGTTGTCCCGGAAAATATCAGATCAGGAATTTCAGCTCCTGAACCTTGAAAAGATGAAAACCCGTGCTGAGCTGGACGCATTGCAAGCGAGGATTAATCCTCACTTTTTATATAATGCGCTCAACAGTATCGCCAGCCTCGTGCATGAGGATCCTGACAGAGCCGAGGAAATGACGCTGCTGTTATCCAAACTTTTCCGCTATACCACGGGTCGGAAAAACCGGGATTATTTTGACACGATCGACAATGAACTGGAAATGGTACAAACGTATCTGCAAGTTGAAAAGGTACGATTTGGAGACAGGTTGCAATTTGAAGTAGCAGTGACAAATCCCGAACTGAAAAATCTTCAGGTACCGAAATTTATTTTGCAACCTATTGTTGAAAATGCGATTAAACACGGAATCGCAAAACTGGCGGATCAGGGAAAAATCGTTGTGAAAATATATGAGGAGGAGGGTTGGCTGCATCTTTGTGTTCATGACAATGGCCCGTTGTTTGCCGATACCATGGGAGCAGGGTACGGAATACGCAGCATTCAGGAAAAGCTAAAACTCTTATATGCTGACGACGCCAAACTTGAACTGCATAACGAACCTGGCAAATCAGTCAATATTTCAATCTTGAAAGCTGTTATCGAAAAAGCCGCAGAGCACACTGAACAGACCGGAATTTAGGGTTCAGCATGTAAAATAATTGTTAATTCCACACATCGTTTTGTTACGAAATATTACTAGAAAATGAATTTCCCTCTTAAAACAATTTTGATCGACGACGAGCCTTTGGCACTAAGTCGGCTTAAACGATTGCTTGTAAAACACGAGGATACTTTTGTCATTGTGGCCGAAGCAAAAAACGGTGCAGAAGGTTTGCTGGAAATTGATAAACACAATCCGGATGTGATCTTTCTGGATATTGAAATGCCTCTTTTGAATGGTTTTGAAATGTTATCAAAATTAACCAAAATGCCACTGGTCGTATTTTCAACTGCTTACGACCAGTATGCGATCAGGGCTTTTGAGGAAAATTCGGTTGATTATTTATTGAAGCCGGTTGAAAATGATCGCCTTTTAAAAACAATCGAAAAGATCAGGAACATTCTTCATGCAGGTTTCAAAACCGGAGAAAGCCATAATCCTTATTCCGACAATCTTTTACGTCTGCTGGAAGAGATGAAACCTAAAAAGGAAATATTTTCCTTATCGGTTAAATCGGGTGACAAAATTTTGCTTATTCCGCTTACGGAGATTACACATTTCGAGGCTGAGGAAAAGTATGTTTTCCTGAATACCCTGGACGGGCAAAAATATCTCCTCAACTACACATTGACTTCGCTGGAAGAAAAACTGCCTGCTCATTATCTGCGCATCAGCCGGGCAGGCATTGTCAATTCGCATCACATCAAGGAAATTCAGAAACATTTTAATGGCAAATACGTCGTTGTCATGCGGGATAAGAAGGTATCCCAACTGCAAAGCGGAAGTACTTACGGTGAAGTAATTCGCCATCTTCTTGATAATTAATAACCTTGCAACCGGGTGAGCTGTTTAAATATTGATTTTGAAGACGGCCTACTTATTCCTAAATTGCGCCCTTGTTAAAATCCGACGTTTGAGTTATTGCTTTAATGTGCTGTTTATCAGTATATTTATGTTCTTAACTGAAAATTTTGTTGTTGAATATTAATATTTTTCGACACAATCGTGTGAGAATCTGCGTACCGGAAGGGAGCAGATAGGATACAATGCACGTCGAATTTGAAAAAACATCAAATAGAATTTATAAGATCGGCGTATAATGGTTCGTTTGTTTTTGTTAAAAAAGGTTAAAAGAGTTCAGATATAATGAAAGAACTCATTGATTCGGGCAATCTGCCGAAGCACATAGCCGTTATCATGGATGGTAACGGCCGGTGGGCACAGAACCAGGGAGCCGCACGTGTTTTCGGTCATCGTAACGCGATAAAGGCAGTAAGAGAGGTTACCGAAGGTTGCGCAGAGCTCGGAGTTTCCTATCTGACGCTTTACGCATTTTCAACGGAAAACTGGGCTCGTCCTCAGTTTGAAGTTCGCGCTTTAATGGAATTACTGGTACAGTCTATCCGAAATGAGCTTCCAACCATGCAGAAAAACAATGTGCGTTTGGATACCATTGGTGATATGGCAAGCTTGCCGGGGAGTTGTCAGAATCAACTTGCCGAAGCGATCGAAGCTACCCGTCAAAATACAGGGCTTAACCTTATTCTCGCACTGGGTTACAGTGGAAAATGGGACATTTTGCAGGCGACAAGAAAAATCGCGGCGGAAGTACAAAACGGAAATATTAAGCCGGAAGACATCAACGAAACTTTGTTGAATAAAAATCTTTCCACAGAAGACAGGCCGGAAGTGGATCTGATGTTACGGACTGGTGGCGACCACCGGATAAGTAATTTCCTGTTGTGGCAGCTCGCATATGCGGAGTTGTATTTTTATGAAGACCTTTTTTGGCCCGATTTCCGCAAGGATCATCTTTATCAGGCAATTTTGGCATACCAGAAAACGGAGCGACGTTTTGGTAAAACCGGTGAACAAGTAAAAGCGAATGGAGCTAAGTAGAATTATATGAACCTGGTGAGAAACTTTATTAAAACATTCGTACAGAGGAATTGGGCATTAACAGGGTTATTGTTATGCTGGTGTTTTTCGGTTGAGGCGCAAAAAATAGGATTAGGAAGTAACGCAAAACCTATTCCATCATCAGCCAATTTGGGGATCGATCCTGCCAATCCAAAAGAATATACTATTGCAGAAGTAACGGTTTCAGGAACGCAGTTTCTGGATCCTAATTCTATGGTTTCTATCTCAGGATTAAAACCTGGTGATAAAATCCGCGTTCCGGGTCCTGCAATTCCTTCTTCGATCAAAAGAATGATGGATTTTGGTACTTTGGATGACGTGGAAATTGCGGCAACCAAAGTAGAAGGCGAAAAAATCTGGCTGAATATTCATATCAAGGAACGCCCGAGACTTTATAAAGTATCTTTTTCAGGAGTTCGTAAAGGAGAAAGAGAGACACTGAACGATAAAGTGAAGCTGATCAAGGGGCGTGTGATTACACCTACGGTTATTAAAAATACGCAGCTTGTTATCAAAAAATATTATATGGACAAAGGTTTTTACAACACCAAGGTCAAGGTGGTGCAAATTCCTGATTCTACGCGTGGACAGGCAACGCTTAACTTTACAATCAATAAAGGAAGTAAGGTTAAAATTGAAAAGATTAATATTGAGGGAAATACGGATATCAGCAGTACAACCCTGAAACGCAAAATGAAGGGAACCAAACAGAAACGTATTGGTCGTTTGTTTAATCCTTCAAAATATATTCCTAAAAAATACGACGAGGATAAGGAAAAACTTATCGCTTACTACCGTAAAAACGGATACCGCGATGCAACGATTGAATTCGATACGATTAAAAGTAACGGAGAAACAATCAGCATTAATATGAAGATTGATGAAGGTAAAAAATATTATTACCGGAATATTACCTGGACAGGTAACTATTTATATCCTTCAAAAGCACTTGGAGAAAAGTTAGGTATCAACAAAGGCGATGTTTACAATCCGGAAGAACTTGACAAGAAAATTAACGGGATTCCGGGTAATGATATCAGCTCAATATACATGGATGACGGTTATTTATATTTCCGTATCGAGCAAACTGAAAAAGCTGTAGAAGGTGATTCCATTGATATTGAACTTCGAATGTTCGAAGGTAAGCAGGCAACGATTAACCGCATTATTCTGAATGGTAATACTAAAACGAGTGACCGTGTAGTTTTGCGTGAACTTTTCACTTTGCCTGGTCAGAAATTCAGTAAAACAGAGATTATCAACACGCAGCGTCAGTTATCTCAGATGGGTTATTTCAACCCTGAAAAAATTGCTCCAAACCCGATTCCAAATCCTCAGGATGGAACAGTGGATATCGAATGGAATGTGGAAGAAAAACCGTCTGATCAGATCGAACTTTCCGGAGGTTGGGGTGGATATATTGGTTTTGTAGGTACGCTGGGTCTTGTTTTCAATAACTTCTCGTTGCGTAACATTCCTAACAGAGAAACTTGGAGACCACTTCCATCAGGTGACGGACAGAAATTATCGCTTCGTTTTCAGGCAAATGGTAAACAATACCAAACCTATTCGATGTCGTTTAGTGAGCCATGGCTTGGAGGGAAAAAACCAATCAACTTTGGTGTTTCTTTGCAGCACACGGTTTATCGGGTAGCCAATTTTAACAGTATTTATTCATCTGGCGGAAATGGAAATGTAAGTTACCGCGGAGGTTATTATAATACGGGTATTACATTCTCTCTGGGGCGCCGTCTGAAAGAGCCGGATCGTAACCTTGTTTTGACGCACTCTTTGTCATATCAGCGTTATCGTCTGGACAGTTTGGATATCTTCCGAATCGGTTATAACAACGGGGTTTCGAACAACGTGTCATTCAATACAACGATTTCAAGAAATACATTGAGTGATTTCCAATTCCCGAGAAGCGGGTCGAATATTTCTTTAAGTATGACCTTGACGCCTCCGTATTCTGCACTTCGCAAGAATGATTACAAGGATATCAGCGATACATACCGCTGGGTAGAATACCACAAATGGATGTTTGACGCGACGTATTATGCTACCATTACCGGTAAATTGGTACTGAGCGCAAGAACGCACATGGGGTATTTAGGTAGATATAACAAAAAACTTGATTATAGTAAGTTCGGACGTTTTATTGTCGGTGGTTCAGGTTTGGCGGGACAAGGCTCGTTCTCGCTGGCTGACCAGGATATTATCGGTCTTCGTGGTTATGAGGATCAGAAAGTTGGTCCGTTAACTTCAAATGGTTTTCCAGCGTCAGGTGGAGGTATTGTTTATAACAAATACGTAATGGAGCTTCGTTATCCCGTTTCACTAAATCCACAGGCGACAATTTTCATCCTTGGTTTTGCAGAAGGAGGTAATAACTGGGGAGATTATAAAGAATTTAATCCTTTTGATCTGAAAAGATCTGCTGGTGTGGGTGCCCGTATCTTTATGCCTGCTTTCGGTCTGTTAGGTATCGACTGGGGTTACGGATTTGATACTATTCAAGGATCAACGCAGAAAAGTGGTGCGCAATTCCACTTTACAATCGGTCAGCAGATCAGATAATATTATCGATCCCTTTTCGTTAAAACTGTTTAAATTATTAGCGGCTTGGCATGAAGAACATTATAATTTTACTAGTTTTGTCCGTTCTTTCGATTGGACAGGGGATGGCTCAGAAATTCGGTTATACCGATATGGAGTATATTACCAGTAAAATGCCCGAATATCAGCAGGCACAAACGGAAATGAAAAAGTTTTCTGAAAAGTGGGCCAAGGAAATTCAGGACAAGTTTGCAGAGGTTAGCAGAATGCAGCGTGCTTATATGGCCGAAGAAGTTTTGCTGACGGATGATCTGAAAAGAAAACGCCAGTCTGAGATCAAAGAAAAAGAGCTGGAAGCAAGAGAATACAACAGTAAGATATTTGGCATGGAAGGTTTACTTTTCCAGAAAAAGAAGGAGCTGATGAAACCGGTGATGGAAAAAGTGCAAAGGGCAGTTTCAAAGATTTGTATGCAAAAAAGGCTTGACTTTATGTTTGACAAATCCAGCGATGTCGGTATGATTTATTCAAATCCCAAGCATGATTATTCTGACTACATTATGGAGGAATTGGGAATTGACGCCCAGCCTGCAAAAGGTATTGCGAAGGAAAAGACAGTGAAAGAAGAATCCACGGTAGCGCCAAAAGAGAGCTCCCCTAAACAAAAAAGTACAACCAATAAACTTAAATAGTAACAAAACAATGAAACAAAAATTAATAGTGTTTATGGTCGCAATGGCCATGCTTAGTACGCCTCTTTTAGCACAAACAACTCCTGCTGCAAGCGGTCTTACTAAAATTGGATATACCAATGTAGACTACGTGATCAGCAAACTGCCTGAGAGCAAAGTAATGCAAAACCAGATTGAAGTAACAAAAGCACAGCTTGACAAAGCGATTGGCGAAACCTATAAAGAAGCGCAGGAAAAATACGAGGCTTATCAGAAAAACGGAGCTCAGATGACTGACGTGATCCGCGCTGACAAAGAAAAAGAGTTGCAAAACTTACAGACTCGTATTCAGGAAATGCAAACCAATGCACAGCAGTCTTTGCAAACCAAACAACAGCAGTTGCTTGAGCCAATTTTGACGAAAGTTAACACGGCAATACAGGATGTAGGTAAAGAAAATGGATTCCTTTATATCCTGAATATGGATGCAGGACAAGGAACAACACCTATCATTTTGTTCGCTGCTTCTGAAGAAAACAATGCAACGAATTTGATCCTAAGAAAATTAGGAGTTGATCCTGACAAAGTAGAAGCTGCTGCTCCTGCTGCTAAACCAGCGACAACTACGGCAACACCTGCGGCTACTAAGCCAGCTGCAACAACGCCTGCGACTACTCCTAAAAAGAAATAGTTTTTAGAGGTTTTTAAAATTTTTGCTACCGGGGAATAGTCTTATATGGATTGTTCCCCGGTATTTGTTTTAACAGGCTTTACTTTTTTAATTCTGTTTAGTCTGAGGGAATAAAACTATCATTTTTGATCGTATTCAAAAAATACAAAACGGATACAAAGAAGAATACCTAAAAAACACCCTTTTAAAAAAACATAAGTATTCAGAACGTTAAGCATACAGGATTTGTTAATTTTGCGTTATGGAATCTACATCCCTAAGCTCATAAAATAAATTATATTTCTGCAATTATGGTTTTTAAAAATATCCTTTACTTTCTCATACTCTCGTTGGCTGCGTTTTCTACTTATCCGGTTGTAGCACAAGATAATGCACAGAATAGCGGAGGCGGTTCGTCATTCCAACTGGTTTTTCCACAGGATGCCGAGTGGAACACTTTGGAGGAAGGCAAGGAGATAAACTTTCATTTACAGGTCAAAGGAGGGAAGAACGATTCTATTCGTTACAGTATTCTGAGCGGGTATAGAAAAGATATGAAATTTGATTCCCTGGGCCATTTTGTATGGACGCCAACTTACGAAATGGCGGATCGTATTAACACAGTTAAACTTTGGCCAGTTGTTTTTGAAGCAACCAATCAGGCGGGCGAAGCGGTTTCTCAGCAAGTCGCTTTCAAAATCATGCATGTGAACCGTGCGCCGGAAGTGGATGAATTGAAACCCTTTTACGTTCAATACAAAACCCAAAATACATATCAGATTGATATGAACTCTATTCGTGATCTGGATGGGGACCCGGTTGTGTTTATACCTGTTTTGGATGGTATGCCGGAAACAATGAAAATGACAGCGGGAGGTGAAATTATTTGGGATCCTTCCATAACACAGTTTAATTTATTAAAAAGAGGGCCGAGATATATTGAATTTTATGTGGAAGATCAGCCTTCAAAAGCCCGCACAAAAGGTCGCTTGAAGCTTGAAGTGACACAGATGGATTTAGAGCCTGATTTTAAAATTGTACCGCAGAATCAACTGGTCCGAAGCAAAGAAAACAATCGTATCAATTTGAAATTTACACTATCAGATCCAAATGGTGATGATGATATCGCGGAGTTTGGTTTTGTGTCAGAAAATAAAAATGTTCCGTCTTCCGCTCTTGTTAAAAATGCTCCGACGAGTTATGAGTTTATCTGGGAACCTGGTTATGATTTTGTAAAAGATCCTTTCGATTCACTTGCCTTCAACGTTACATTTTATGTGTTGGACAAGGCACAGAATAAAAAGGAAAGAACTTTGAGATTTCTGATTGAGAACACCGTAAACGAGGCTGAGCGTGATGCATACGTTTATGGGCTCTACCGTGGTGGATTGATTAATGCCTGGAGTTTGCTGGAACAGATGAAAGAAAAGGAAGGCGAGCTGAAAAAAGCCTATGGAAGAGCTAAGAAAGGAAAGAGGAGCCGGTCATTGATTAATGCGTCTCTTGGAGCGACAACTGGACTTGCGCCGGTAATTGCCAAAACAAATCAGGATACAAGAGGATATATCACAACATTGGGCGGAACAACAGTTGCGACGCTCGGAACGCTGGAAGCGACTGAAGTTATCGGTAAATCGACTAATGGCTTGTTAGACCGCTTTAATTATGTAATGCAAAAGAAGAACGAACTGCAGAATAAGGGTGATGTTTTTGCGAGAGAATACGCGCAAAAATCAGCCAGGCGTTCCCCGGATTTTGTTCGTAAGCTGGATGAATTTAAAGCACTGATGAATCTTAGCGGTTTGGTAGCATTAGAACTTGACGCAAACTGGGAAAACAAAAAGGCAGCTGGTTATGATGAAAAGAAAATAGACGCTGCAATCAAAAAGGCATTCAAAGATTTTATGCCGTTGGAGAAGGATGAATAATTTTTCAGGCAGAAAAAAATATCGTTACTGATAAAACAAAAAAGAGAGCTTAAAGGCTCTCTTTTTTGTTTTCCTCCTTCCGGAGATCCGTATCAAGAGGTTCAATGTGTGGTGGAGAAGTATCTTGTAAATCGCTTTCTCTGCGTGTGTTGGATACAGTAACATCTTCCGGATTATCTGATTGATGTTGTGGTGTTATCTGCGCCGGAACCGTCAGTTCAGTATCAATTGGTAAATGTGGTTCAGGATTATTATCAGGATCTATGGAATCGTCGGTTTTATGCGCTGTCTGATGTGTATCATCTTCGAGATTGTAAAAATGCCCCTGGAAGATTAAAATACTGCAAACCCCTACGAATATGCACGAATCAGCAATATTAAAGATAGGAGTGGAATAATACTGCCCGCCCCAAAGAGGAACCCACTCCGGAATAAATCCTTCCCAGAAATCTACAAAAATCATATCAATAACCTGACCGTGAAACCAGGGCGTTGGTGAGCCATAAGGAGCGTTGTCGAGAAATACGCCGTAAAACGTACTGTCAATAACATTTCCTACCGCACCTGCAAGAATCATGGAAAGAGCCCATAACAACCCGCTTGAAGCACCACTGCGCGCTAAATGGACAAGATACCATCCGATAGCACACATGGCCAGAAGACGAAACAAGGTCAAAAATAATTTTCCATATTCATGACCAAGCTGCATGCCAAAAGCCATGCCGGGGTTCAGTACATAATGCAGTTTCAGCCAGTTTCCTATCAGCGGGATCTGTCCCGAAAAACCTGGTTGCATATATTTATAGACCAAAAGTTTTGACACTTGATCCACTACAATTAATAAAACACTGAACAATAGATACCGACTAGGATTTTTTGTTTGATTCATTCCGGAATTATTACAATTAATATCGATGCGAATGCAAAAGTATGAAGTTCCTTACAAAGAACTCAATCCTCTTCTCTGCATTTCACTTTTTACCAGAAGGTATTCTCTGCTGCTTTGGCCTGCAATGGAAGTGTTTTCTTCCGCACGGCGAATCAAATACGGCATTACCGCATCAATAGGGCCATAAGGAACGTACTTCGCAACGTTGTATCCAACTTTTGCAAGGTTGTAAGAAATATTGTCACTCATCCCTAAAAGTTGGGCAAACCAGATACGGTTGTCGTCATTTTTTATGCCAAGCTTTTTCATCTTGCAAGTACAGTATTGAGAGCTGTACTCATTATGCGTTCCAAGACAAATTGATATATGCTCCACATTTTCAAGACAAAAGTCAATGGAAGCATTGTAATCTTTGTCTGTAGCCTCTTTTGAAGTATGAATCGGATTAAAATACTCCTGCTCACGCGCGCGAATACGTTCCTTTTCCATGTATGCACCGCGAACAAGTTTACCACCTAAAACATATCCTCTTTGTCTTGCCGTCAGGTAGGCGCTTTTCAAAGCTGCCAGCGTTTCGTGTCTGTAAAACTGATACGTATTATAAACAATGGCTCCTTCCTTGTTGTACTTTTCCATCATTTCATACGCCAGATCATCAATAACGCCCTGAACCCAGCTTTCTTCGGCATCGACGAAAATGCGGACATTGAGTTTATTTGCAAGCGAACAAAGTTTTTCAAGACGTTGTTTTACACGTACATAGGCTGCGGTTTCTGATTCTGACAATTCGTCTTTGCGCTGTACTTTTTCCAGAAGATCCGTAGAAGCAATTCCGGTCACCTTAAAAACCGAGAAGGGAATGGTTTTCGACTCAGAAGCTTTTTGAATTGTCCGTAATATCTCGTCTGCCGTTGAATCAAAACTTTTTTCATCGTCTTCTCCCTCAACAGAGTAATCCAGTATCGTTCCGACGCCAGAATTGGCCAATGTAGAAATCGTATGCTGGCAGTCACTAATCGTCTCACCGCCACAGAATTGTTCGAAAATGGTGGCCCGAATAAGATTTTTTATAGGTAAGTGAAGCTTTAGAGCGATCTTTATAAAAAAAGTGCCTAAATTTACCATCCGAGCTTGATTCATTAAGCTGAATAGCCAGTATGTTTTCCTGAGTTGAGCATTGGATTTTGAAGCAAATGCAATCGAAGTGTCTTCAAAAAATACAGGTATTTGATCTTTTTGTGACGCGTAAGCCATTTTTAAAGTTTATCATAAGTGGGTTTCCGCATGGTTTTTAGTAAACCTAATTGGACAAAAGTAATACAAACATTGTGCCGCTTGCTTTTGGAGCACCAAATGTACGGCAATCCGTTAAATACGCATAATACCAAGTCGAAATATTATAGTTATCTTATTGTTTTATTAAGGACAAGTTTTTGAATATGAATGCTTCTCTAGATATCCTTCCGCTAAGTAGTTGGATTAATACTGAAGGGAAACCTTTGGTAATCGCCGGACCTTGCAGTGCAGAGACCGAGGAACAAATGTTGGAAACCGCAAGCCAGATCAAGAAAGAAGGATTTGCACACGTACTTCGTGCCGGAATATGGAAGCCAAGAACTCGTCCGGGAAGTTTTGAAGGGATGGGCGAAGCGGCTTTGCCATGGTTGCAGGCTGCGAAAAAAGAAACTGGATTACCTGTTGCTATTGAGGTTGCAAACCCTCAGCATATAGAATTGGCATTGAAATATGGTGTAGACATTCTTTGGGTAGGTGCCCGTACTACGGTAAATCCATTCAATGTTCAGGAATTGGCAGAAGCACTGAGAGGTGTTGACGTTCCTGTTCTTGTAAAAAATCCTGTAAATCCGGATCTTCAGTTGTGGATCGGTGCTCTGGAACGTTTGAACCAGGCAGGCGTTAAGAAACTGGGTGCTATTCACCGTGGTTTCTCTAATGCGCAGGAAACAAAATATCGTAACTCTCCGATGTGGAATATTGCGATCGAACTGAAAACTTTGTTCCCTGAACTTCCAGTGATCGGTGATCCTAGCCACATGGCTGGAAAGCGTTCATTGTTGTTTGAAATTGCACAGCGTGCGCTTGACTTAAACTACGACGGCTTGATCATTGAATCTCACCGTGACCCGGATAAGGCATGGTCTGATGCTTCTCAGCAATTGACTCCTCCTGCTTTGGCGGAAATGTTGCATGAACTTCACGTGCGCAAGGAATCTTACCCAACAGACTACCAGTCTCAACTGGAAGTGGTTCGTGGTAAAATCGATAATCTTGACCGTGAATTGCTTGAAAATCTTGCAAACCGGATGTCATTGGTTGAAAAACTTGCTGAGTACAAACGTGATAACAACGTTGCGGCTTATCAGGTAGACCGTTTCCGTGAGGTATTGGATACACGTGCGGCATGGGGAAAAAGTTTAAATCTTTACCCGGCCCTTGTTGACGAACTTTTCAAGCTGGTTCACATGGAGTCGATCCGTAAACAAACAGAAGTGATGAATCAGATCAACGCTTAGTTGTTGATAGATTTTTTGAAAATATAAAACGGGGCACTTTCTTGATGAAGGTGCCCCATTTTTTGTGTGATTTACACGAATGGCTTTTGAGCTACTTATCCTTTGCTAAATAAAATCTTAATAAAACTTTTCAAATGCTTTTCTTCGCCAGCACCTGAGCAATTTCTCTTGCCCAAATTTGGTATGCTTCTTTATTTAAATGTGTCTTGTCGACTGCAAATTCATTTTTGAGACCCCTGGAATCTGATAAGTATTGATTTAAATCCAGATAATCTATTTTCTTTTGCTGACAATACCTGATCAGAAAATCATTTAATTTTATTACTTCTGCTTTACTGTCGGGATCGTTTTGCTCGAATAAAGTTAGCGTGACAACGGGTATTATATTATTTTTCAAAAGCGTCTCCAAAATAGCCTGATAGTTTTTTTGAATCTTTTCTTGCGACACACCCACGGTGATATCGTTGATCCCCGCTTCAACGAAACAAATTTCAGGATGTCTGTCGATGACATTTGTCTGTAACAGACCTAAAAAATGATAGGTACATAGTCCCGGAAAACCGCTGTTGAGCACATCTGTTCTTCTCAATAATTCAACCCATTTGCCCTGTGCAGTCAGAGAGTTTCCGAACATAACGATTTTTGAATCACCTTTCATGGATACGAACTTTTGAACCAGCTTGTCCCGGAAAATATAGGTGCAGGTGAACAGGAAGACAATATTGAACAACAATGAAATTAAAAGTGTAAGTTTGATTTTCATCGGTTCGTTTTATTTGCTTTGCCAGACTGAAAACATTTTTTTAACAAGGCTGATCGTATGCCTCCTCTCCCAGATTAAAACACCTTCGGCATCTTGCTTCGTAAAGATCGGTTTCTCCTAAAAGTACCTTTTCGTTGGAAGCAGAAAGTCGGTAGGAGTGGGAAGCAACTTCTCCGCAAACCATACATATCGCGTGCACTTTTGTGACATATTCTGCAAGGGCCATCAGTTGCGGCATGTAACCGAAAGGTTTACCCAAATAATCCATATCAAGGCCGGCAATGATCACGCGCTTTCCTGAATTTGCCAGCGCATCACATACAGACATGATTGATTCATCGAAAAATTGTGCTTCATCCAGCCCGATAACCTCGGCGTTTTCAGATAGTAAAATAATTTCAGAAGATGAATTTACCGGAATAGCTTCAATCGAATTCTCGTTGTGCGAAACAATGTTCTCAACATGATAGCGTTTATCCAAAGCAGGTTTGAATATCTTTATTTTTTGGCGGGCAATTTTGGCGCGGGTGAGTCTGCGAATTAATTCTTCGGTTTTACCGGAGAACATGGATCCGCAGATAACCTCAATCCATCCGGCACGAGGATATTGGTGGTTTCTTGTATGAGAAGGCTCAATGAACATGATAGCCGTGAAATAAGTGAATCTATACTCGACTGCCTGAACAGCCATTTTTTAATTATCTTTACAAAACAAACACATTTTTTAAACACTCTTGTTACAAAGCTCTTATTCGTTATGCCGAATAGTTTGAACACAAATGCACTCAACCAATATGCAGCGCGATTTACGGCTACCGTCCTGAATGAAGCGTATCGTAACCAAGCTGTTATAAAAGGTCCTGAATTACTTAAACTTACACCCGTTCGTCAGGTAAATCTTGGTATCCTGAACCGTCTGTTTGACCAATGGAAAAATTCAGCCTTGGCTTTTCGAAGCATATATTTTGATTTTGAAAACGAAGAAGTAAAAACGTCGCTTCAAAATTTTATGAATACGGTATCGCAGCATATCGCCGTCAAACGCAACGATCTGGAACCGCTTTTTATTGAATCGGTGAAAGATACGATTACACTTTTGTATACGCCTGAAAGCTATTTTGAAGAAAAGCTCAGAGCGATGCCGGAGTCAACTTTTACAGCGGAAAAGGCCCAGCAGTTGATCAAATATACCCAAATTCATAATGGGATTGCCCAGGCATTATCGCAGAGGCTTGAAGACAGTGGTTCCGATTCTGTCTATATGACGCAGGTTATCGGTTGGTTATATGAAATAAAAAATAATTCTGAGTTGATGGACGATGTAACACCGTTTGTCAGCCAGTTTTCGGAAGTGCTAACTTTGGAATCCTCTGAGTTGCTTCCTGTAACCCCGACAGCAGGTTTTGCGTCGCAGGCAACAGGTAAAAATGAGCCGAAATCTTTCTTTGATTCGGCATTTTCAGAGATCGATGCTAAAAAGCCGGTGTCAATTCCAACTGCGCCGTCCGTTCCTCAGCGTGCTGAACCCGGATTAGCCATTCTTTCAGAAATTGTCTCAAAAACAAATTCGACGGAAAAAGAAACGCTGAACAACAGGTTCAAAGTTGACATGCCAAAAGCTGCTGAGGAAAATCGTTATGGAAATGTTCAGGTAAAAGTTGAAAACATTGCAGGTTCTATTCCTTTGGGACAACGTTTTATGTTTGTCAATCAGCTTTTCAGTAAAAATGCCGAGCATTTTGATAAGGCAATTTATGAGCTGGACCTTGTGAAAAGTTACGAAGAAGCTGAAAACCTGATCTGGCATCGTTACGCCTCGAAATATGCCTGGGATGTAAATGGTGAAGCGGTTCAGGCTTTGCTGGCGATTGTCAAACGCAAATTCACATCGTGAGTTAAAATTTTGAAATAAAACATACTGGCGGTTAAATGAAAGAGCAATCTGGACATTTATCTCGACAGAAAAACTTCCTTCGATCTTTCGTTATCTTTCTGGTCATATCATCCAAGAGCTTCGCCGACGGGTCTCCGTTTCCCGTCGGCGCAAGAACCTGGGGCCTGGCAAATGCCACCGTTGCACGTTTTGATTATTACGCAATTGGCAATAATGTTGCAGGATTGGGTGGAATAAAAACACCTGCGATTTTCTCTACATATAGTTCTCATTATAATTTTGATGGAATCAATACTTTGGGTATCGGTGCCGCAATGCCGGTAACTGATGATTTGGGTATAGGTTTTACAATTCAGCGTTTTGGTGATAAGGTCTTTAATCAGATATCGTTAGGAACGGGCGCCGGACACAGGATCGGGAGATTTAGTCTTGGATTAAAACTCAACTATCTGCAGACAGCTGTGCATTCTTCCGCTATCATTTTTAGTAAAAAAGCGCTTGTTTTTGAATTTGGAGGAATTGTCACAATATCTTCAAAACTCTATTTTGGCGCGCATATGTACAACGTTACGCAGTCCTCTTATTCAGACGCCTCTCGTGAAACTGTTGATACCTCTTTGCGGGCGGGATTTCTATATAAACCTTCAAAAACCGTTGAATTGAATGTTGAAGTTGAGAAAATAACCGCATATCCAATGACGCTTAGAGTGGGACTGGAATATGAGATTGTGAAAAGATTTTTCGTTCGCACCGGAATAAATTCAAAACCTCAGACTAATCATTTCGGCGTAGGTTTTAAAGGGAATAAATTCCATCTCGATTATTCGATGCATACACATCCGCAATTAGGATGGTCGCATCATATTTCTCTCGGTTATATCTTTTGGGATAAAAAGAAAAACGATTGAAATAAAAATACTTTCAATTTTGGATAAGGTTTAGAAACATTGCTTTTGCCGCGCTAAGAGCATCCATATCCAGAAAAGTCAGTTGTTTTTTTTCTTTTGCAAAATCAATCAGTTTTTCCACAGGCATATTTCCAACCAAGTCGTCCTGCGCCATTGGGCAACCGCCATATCCTAATAAAGCACCGTCGAACCGGCGGCAACCTGCATCATAAGCTGCATCAATTTTGGCTCTCCATTCCTCAGGTTTGGTATGAAAATGCGCTCCTAATTCCAGGTCAGGATATGCTGGAATTAGACATTCGAAAAGCGATTTGACATCTTCAATTTTCGCCAGACCTACGGTATCCGATAACGAAAATATTTTTACCCCTGACTCAGATAATTTCTTTACCCAGTACAAAACAAGCTCAGGGCTCCATAAGTCACCGTAAGGATTCCCAAATCCCATAGAGATGTAAATAACCAGCTCCTTATTGTTTTTCATGCACAAAGACTGAATGGCATTTACGCGTTTCAGTGATTCCTCAATCGTTGCATTCGTATTTCTTAGCTGGAATGTTTCAGAGATAGAAAACGGGTAACCTAAATAGGTGATCTGCTCAAAGGCACAAGCCTCTTCTGCCCCGCGCTCGTTGGCAATGATCGCTAATAATTTTGTTGAAGTTGAGGAAAGATCGAGTTTGGGAATCAGCGAAGCGGTGTCGCTGACTTGTGGCATCGCCTTGGCTGAAACAAAACTTCCGAAATCAAGTGTGTCAAAACCGACCCGAAGCAGTTTATTCAGATAATCAATTTTCTGGTTAGTTGGGATAAACGGATGATGGCCTTGCCAGGCATCGCGGGGGCATTCGATGATTTTCATAGGCAATTGGATTACAAAAAGCTATGAGTGGAGATATGAAAACAGAGCTTACCAAATAATTTTCTGTTGAATATTATCCGGTAAGCTCTGATTAATTTACTTTAAAATCGGAGCTAGATCCTTTTCGTTTTCAGCAAGCCACGCAGTAATATCTTCAACAATCTGGCGGATACCAATTTTTGGCTCCCATCCGGTCATTGCCGTAACTTTCGTATTGTCTGTCAAATAAAGACGTATATCCGCCGTGCGTGTTTCCGGAACAACTTTAATAGGAATTGTTTTCCCAGTTACTTCCTGGCAAATTTTTGTCAATTCCTGTAACGAAGCGCTGCTTTGCAAACCACCGCCGGCATTCAGAATTTCTCCGTTTACTTTGTCAAGGTTGTGAAGCTGCCAGTCGATCAAACGATAAAGGTCTGCAACATGCAGCATATCGCGCATTTGCTTCCCTGTTCCGCCATATCCAAAGTAGCCCAATTGCTGCTCAAAATAGTGTTTAGCAATCCAAAGCACCATAACACCCTGGTCTACCTTGCCCATTTGCCAAGGACCGGTGATCACGCCGCAACGATTGATAACCGTGCGTAAATTGTAAAATTCATTGTATTCCTGGATGATCAGTTCAGAAGCAAGTTTCGTAGTTCCATACAACGAACGAGCGCCGTTTAATGGGAAATCCTCAGCAATTCCTTTTGACGATACACCTGGAACTGGTTGATCATCAGCCAGTGAGAAACGGGTTTCTTCTTCAACGAAATTAAGTGTTTCAATTGTTTTTATAGGATAAACACGACTCGTTGAAAGAAAAATAAAACCGGCTTTATGCTTCAAAGCATAGTTCAAACAATTTACAGTCCCGACAAGGTTTGTATTGATCAGATAATCCGGCGTTCCGTCCAGACCTGCCAATACAGACGGTTCCGCCGAAGCTTCAATGACCGTATCAACCGCAGGAAATGCATCAAAATCTTCTTTATTTCTGATATCACCATGAACGAATTCAACCCCAGCTTCTTTTAAACGGCTCAGGTTCAGTTCAGAACCGCGACGTTTCAGGTTGTCTAATGCAAAAATCTGGTAATCAGGATAATTTAATTTTAGTGAGATCGCCAACGCCGATCCGACAAATCCGGCACCACCGGTAATAAGAATTTTCATGGATAAATTTGAGTATATGAAAGATTGAGTGAATGTGTGTCTTTTTCAAACCTCAAAGTTAGGATCATTCAGCAAATTTGAAGGGATAACTTGTTGTTTTTTAACGTTGGGGGGTAAAATCACCAAACACGAACTATTTAGTAAAATAAAATTTACAAGTATATAGTAAGTAACTAAAATTGGTAACTTTAACACTTGGTAGATTCTTTGCAACGAACACTTGTGTTTGTTCGTACAGCGTTTAAATCCTGAATCATATATGAGATTTTTTACTCCCTGTCTTTTTCTTTTTGCAGGTATCGTGGGCAATAGTTTCGGGCAGGTCGCTGATGCGAAAGCTACCGTTCCTGACAATGTTCCCGAATATCCGTTTTCTCTCTACAAAGCAGCCACCGTTGACGCGCAGAATCTATACAACGGAAGGCTGTATCACGTCTACGATTCCCGTGATGAAGAGTTTCAATTTTTTGATAGCCGGAAGCTTGTAAAAGGTACCGTTTACTATGACGGACAGCGTTATGAAAATATTCCGATGATGTACGACATAGTCTTTGACGAATTGGTGATAACGCATGCAAACGGTTATGAAAATATCTTGCTGCAATCTCCTAAGGTAAAATATTTCTCGCTTCACGATCATAATTTCAAGCGTTTTGAGTCTGGCCGGGAAATTAATGCTGACATGAAAACAGGGTTTTATGATGAGGTATATACCGGAAAAACGAAAATACTGGTGCGACGTATCAAACAGCGGCAGGAGAAAATAGTTGAGAAAAAAGTTATAGCGTTGTTTCCCGGGAAAAATTTTTACTATGTCAAAAAGGACGAGAGGTACTATTCGGTACACTCTAAAAAGTCGTTTTTTGCACTGTTCCCTGGGCAGAAAAAAGAATTGCGTAAAGAATTGCGTGAAAACAGGATCAAGTTCCGCAAGAATCGTGAAGCTGCTATTATTACCATGGTTGCCCGTTATGATGAACTAACTAAACAATGAAAATATTCAGAAACTTTACGCTCTTACTTTCTTTCGTTCTTTTATCACAGCTCAGCTGGGGACAATCGGTCACGGAACCACGTATTTCCATGCGCCTGGATTCTACACGTTTCAATGATTTCGTGAAGGACGTAGAAAGGCAAACCGGTTATTTCTTCTATTACGACGCCGCAAGATTTGACAGCCTGACCATCGATCTGGAAGTGAAGGATCAAACAATCCGTACCGTCTTAGAGCAAGTTTTCAGAGGTTCGGATTTTACGTATGCCATAGATGCGCATAAGCGTGTATACATTACAGAAGGGCAAAAAATTATTACACAATTTCAACCCGGATTATTTAATCCAAACATCAGCGACGGAAATGAAGCCATAACGTATGCTACTCCGGATAATTCGGCGCAAGAGAAATTGCTTTCTACAGCAGAAAGTAAGGTCCATGACATTGGGATAAAACGATATAAGATTGCGCCAGGAAATTCTACGATCACAGGTTATATCCGAAGTGCTGTTACAGGTGAGCCGGTTGTAGGTGCTGCTATTTTTATTGAGTCACCGTCTATCGGCGTAACTACCGATGCGCTGGGTTTTTACTCGTTAACGATTCCTAGGGGAAAGCAAAAGCTGAAAATCAAAAGTTTCGGTATGCGGGAGACCCAACGTCAGATCGTACTTTATTCTGATGGCAAACTGGATATTGAGATGCGTGAAAGTGTGATCGCATTGAAAGAAGTTTCCGTGAAAGCCGGTATGGATAAAAACGTTGTAGGCACGCAGATGGGGCAGGTAAAGTTAACGATCAAAGATTTGAAACAGGTGCCAACGGTTTTTGGAGAAACTGATTTATTGAGAACGGTATTGACGCTTCCTGGTGTGAAATCTGTCGGGGAAAATAGCACAGGATTAAATGTTCGCGGAGGTTCGACGGATCAAAATCTTATCCAGTTCAATGATGCAGTCATTTATAATCCATCCCACCTGTTTGGATTTTTCTCCGCTTTTAATCCTGATATCCTGAAAGATGTTGAGTTATATAAAAGTACCATTCCTTCTAAATTTGGCGGCAGATTGTCATCCGTTCTGGATATAAACAGCCGGGACGGAAATAAAAAGAAATTCGTTGCGTCTGGCGGTATCGGACTTGTCACGGGTAGGCTCACGGTGGAAGGTCCGATTATCAAAGACAAAACTTCCTTCATTATCGGAGGGCGCTCAACCTATTCAAGCTGGCTTCTGGGCCGGCTGGACGATGCTAAATACAATAATAGTTCGGCGTCGTTTTATGATGTTAATGCGAATATTAGCCACGAGATTAATGAGAAGAACAGCATATACCTGACAGGTTATATGAGCAAAGACAGATTCAAATTGTTTGGTGATACCACTTATTCCTATCAAAACCAGCTCGCTTCGATTAAATGGAAACATACATTCAACGCCAAGTTATATGGAGAGTTTACAGCATCTCATAGTAAATATAACTACCAGATGGAAAGCCAGGGACTTCCGTTGAATGCTTTTGATTTGAAATTTGATATTAACCAGTCGCAGTTCAAAGCGGATTTTAACTATGTTCTGCACCCAAAACATACGCTCGATTTTGGAGTAAGCTCAATTTATTACCAACTACACCCAGGACTTTTTTCACCAAAAGGCGAAGGATCGCTCGTGATCCAGGAAGAATTACAGCAGGAACAGGCACTTGAAAGCGCAATTTACCTGGAAGATAAATTTGAAGTAAACCCCAGACTTTCCATTACTGCGGGTTTGCGTTATTCATTTTACCAATACCTGGGGCCGAGAACGGTAAATAAATATGTGCCTGGTTTTCCGATTGATAAAATATATGAGGACGGAACACAGGAATATGCCGCGGGGAAAAAGATCAAAGGTTATGGCGGACCGGAATATCGGCTTTCCCTTCGTTATACCATTTATGATAACCTGGCCCTTAAAGTCAGTTACAATACATTGCGGCAATACATTCACTTGCTGACCAATACGATGACGGTGTCTCCAACCGATATCTGGAAGTTGAGCGATCAGTTTATAAAGCCTCAAACAGGCGATCAGATTTCAGTCGGATTGTATAAAAATCTTCGTGGAAATAAAATTGAGGTTTCACTGGAAGGTTATTATAAAAACATCCAAAATTTCCTTGACTACAAAGGAGGCGACTCGCTTATCATGAATCCGCGTATTGAAGCTGCCGTTTTAGGGACCAGAGGCAAAGCCTATGGTGTGGAATTTATGGTTAAAAAGTTGACTGGAAAACTGAACGGCTGGCTCGGATATACCTATTCGCGGACACTTCTTCGCGCGCTTGACCGGGAATCTCCTGACGCGCCTAACAAAGGTAATTATTATCCGAGCAATTATGATAAGCCGCATGACTTCACGATGATCACAAATTATCGCTTGTCGCATCGATTCAGCGTTTCTTTCAATTTTACTTACAGTACTGGCCGCCCATATACGCCGCCGATTGGCAAATATATCATCGATGGTGCGCAACGGGTTTATTATGCAGACCGGAATCAGTTTAGAATTCCGGATTATTACCGGACTGATTTAGCAGTTAATTTAGAAGGAAATCACAGGGTTAAAAAACTGGCGCATAGTTCCTGGACTTTCGCAGTATATAATCTTCTGGGGCGAAAAAATCCGTCATCAGTATATTTTCAGACGCAGAACGGAATGGTGAACGGTTACCAGCTTTCTATTTTCGGACGGCCTATACCAACAATCACTTATAATTTTAGATTTTAAAATAAGATGAGAAACGGGTTCCGTTCTTTGGTGCTTAGTTGTTTCGCTTTGTCATTTTTACTTTATGCTTGCGTTGAACCGTTTTCGCCGCCAGAAGTAAATTCAGATGAAGGATACCTGGTTGTTGATGGATTTTTGAATATGGGTTCTGATACCAGTACGATCGTACTAAGTCGAACCCAAAGCGCCAGTGTTAAAACAAGTGTTGTCATGGAGGCGGGTGCGAAAATTACTGTTGAGCAGGAAAACGGGGCCGTTTTAACATTCACCGAAAAGGGAAATGGTTCTTACTTTTTGCCACCCGTTACGTTAAATATGTCGGGAAAATACCGGCTAAAAATTAAGACAACAAATGGAAAAGAGTATCTTTCTGATTTTGTAGAAGCCAAAAATACACCTCCGATTGATAGCGTGGCACTCGTTCTGGATACTCGGCAGGAAGCAGCGATGATGCAGGTCAATGCGCATGATCCGCAAAATAAAACCCGGTTTTACAGGTGGAAATTTGAAGAAACCTGGGAGTACCGGGCCGCGTTATATTCTTCTCTTGAGTTGGTTAATGGCCAGATCGTATCCCGAAAAGAAGACATCAACACCTGTTATCGAACAGTCAAATCGAGTAATATTTTGCTAGGTTCAACGATCAAACTGACGCAGGATGTTATTAAGGATTTGCCTTTGACAACCGTTCAGTATAGTACCGGAAAGCTGCGTATTAGATACAGCTTATTGGTAAAGCAATACGGATTGACACAGGATGCTTTTGAATACTGGACAAGCCTTTCCAAAACAACAGAAGGAACGGGAGGGCTTTTTGATCCGCTGCCTTCGCAGGTAACAGGCAATATCAAATGTGTGACTGACAATCAGGAATTAGTTTTTGGGTATTTCAGTGCTGCGGTAGAACAAAAAAAACGCGTGTTCTTTACCCCTGGTTTAGGCTCTTTTCCTTATTGTGAATCGCAAAAGCTTAGTTTATCTGATGCTATGAAGACGTCAGCTATTCTACTAAATTTCTCTGGTGAAAGACCGGATTCGGTTTTTGTTGCCAGTGAGTCCTGCGCCGATTGCCGGGCACAGGGAGGCGTTCTTAAACGTCCTTCTTTTTGGTAGTGATTTAATAGAAATATTATGAAACGATATTATTTAATAATAGCCGGGTTTTTAGGTTTCGCGTTTTTTATAAACGCGTGCGTAGAACCATTTTCTCCGCCCGAAGTTAATACGGACGAAGGTTATCTTGTTATTGACGGCTTTCTAAACATTGGTACAGATACGAGCAGAATCGAACTGAGCCACACGCAAAATGCAAATGCCACAACACCAGTGACAAGAGAGTCGTCAGCAGCGGTAAGTGTTGAGGAGGATAATGGAGTGATTTATAACTTTACAGAAAGCGGAAACGGATCTTACTTTTTGCCGCCTCAGCAATTTAATAAGACTTCAAAATACCGCCTCAGGGTAAAGACAGCTTTTGGAAAAGAATATCTTTCTGATTACGTAGAAGTCAAAGATACTCCGCCAATCGATAGCATTGAAGGAAAAATAGATCCTCGGCAAGATGCTATGGTTATGCAGGTAAATACCCATGACCCGGCAAATCAGACGCGTTTTTACCGCTGGAAATTTGAAGAAACCTGGCAATACAGATCAGCTTTTAATTCCAGTATCGAGATCGTTAAAAAGCCGGTGGGGGAAGATTATGAAATTGTTTCACGCAAAGAGGATATAAATCTGTGCTGGCGAACTTTGAAATCTTCGAATATATTGCTTGGTTCAACTGTCAAGCTTTCCCAGGATGTCATCAAGGATTTACCTCTGACTGCAGTTCCGATTCCTTCAAACAAGTTATATATCAAGTACAGTATTCTGGTCAAACAATATGGGCTGACACAGGATGCTTTTGAATATTGGACCAGTCTGGCTAAAACAACCGAAGGGACCGGCAGCTTATTTGATCCCTTGCCCTCTCAGATTACCGGAAATATTAAAAATACGGCTGACGCTCAGGATTTGGTTTTTGGGTATTTCAGTGCATCTGTAGAACAAAAAAAGAGAATTTTCCTTACACCAAATCTCGGTACTTTTCCGAGATGCGATGCACCCGATACGCTTTTAATTATTGATGCGCTGAAAGTTCCCAGCTCCATACTCACCAACTATTTCGGGCCGAGATCTGAATACGTGCTTACAACCAGCCCGTTTTGTGCAGACTGCAGAGTGCAGGGTGGTACTATTATAAAACCTTCTTTTTGGGAATAATGAAAAATATGAACCCATACTATCAAATCGCAAGATTTAGCCGCAGGATACTATCCCTGGTGATATTTATTTTTGCGGCAATAACAGGACAGGCGCAAAATAATTTTGCTGATGAACTTTCTCGAAAATTCCAGCAGTATAGCCAACGGGCTGTGCAGGAAAAATTATATCTGCATGTAGATCGCAGTTTTTACCTGGTTGGTGAAACGATGTGGTTTAAAGCTTATTCTGTGAATGCAGGCACAAATAAGTATATGGATCTGAGCAAAATTGCCTATCTCGAAGTGATGGATAAGGAGCAAAATGCGCTGGTTCAAACTAAATTTTCGTTGCTGGATGGGAAAGGTAACGGGTCGCTCGTGTTACCGTCGGCATTGATAAGCGGAAACTATAAAGTTCGGTGTTATACCAACTGGATGAAAAATTTCAGCTCAGATTTTTTCTTTGAAACAGAGATTTCTGTGGTTAATCCATTTGTGAAATTTGATCCAAATCCTGACGAAAAAGCTGAATTGACTTACGATGTCCAATTTTTTCCGGAAGGGGGTCATCTGGTTAAAAATATAGAAAGTAAAGTTGGATTCCGTGCCGTTGCCAGTGATGGCAAGGGGGTTAATTTCAAGGGTGCGCTGGTTAATCAGAATAATGATACTTTGGTAAGATTTGAGCCGCGAAAATTTGGCATAGGAAATTTTACTTTTAAACCGCAAACAGGAAATACTTATAAGGCGGTTATCACGGATTTGAAAGGAAAACAAAGCACGCACCAGCTTCCGGAAATAAAGGAAAACGGTTATGTGATGCAGGTAAAAGATCTTTCTCCGAGTGAAATTGAAGTTTCGGTAGCAGGTGCGGGAAATGAAAATGTCAGTATCTTCTCACACACAGGTCAGGAAAACAGATATACCGAAACAAAAACTTTGGTTGACGGAAAAGCTACTTTCAAGATTGATAAAAATAAGTTGGGAGATGGGATCAGCCATATTACCGTTTTCAGTGCTTCCGGAAATCCTGTTTGTGAGCGTTTATATTTCAAACGGCCATTGCAAGATTTGAAGATTGATGGAAAAGTTAGTAAGGACAATTATGCCACGCGCGACCGTGTTTTGATGGATTTAAGCACAAGTTCTGATGCTGGTATTGAAGCACTTTCCGACTTGTCGGTGTCTGTTTTCCTTGCCGATTCTATACAGACGAAGGATCATGAAAGTATCAGCAGTTACTTGTTTTTAAGTTCGGATTTAAAAGGAAATGTTGAGTCGCCGGAATATTATGCGCAGAGAAATAACAAGCAGGTTGATATTGATTTGGACAACCTTATGTTAACCCATGGCTGGCGGAGATTTCAGTGGGACAATGTTTTCAAAGGAAACACTACGTTTCCAAATTTACCAGAATTTGACGGTCATTTTATTTTCGGAAAAATGACCAATACCGTCACCGGAGAACCGGCGAAAAATATCGGTGCCTATCTGGCAGCTCCGGATTCTCCCGCCAGGTTGTATTTTGCAAGAAGTGATGATAAAGGGGAAGTGCGTTTTGAGGTAAAAGAAATTTTCGGCCCGAAAGAGGTGACTGTCCAAACTAACCTTCGCCAGGATAGTACATATCGGTTCGAAATGGCGAATCCATTCTCCAAATCACCTTTAACTTCGGGATTGTCCTCTTTTAAATTTGATAAAAACCTTGAAAATACGCTTTTAACCCGCTCTGTAAACATGCAGACGATCAATGCATTTTTGCCGAAATGGTATAAAGAAACAAAATATGTATTTCCCGACTCTCTGGCTTTTTTCGGAAAGCCAGATGAAAAATATTTTCTGGACGATTTCACCCGTTTCCCAACCATGGAAGAAGTCATGCGGGAATATGTCCGTGGCGTTATGGTAAGGCGTCGCCAAAAGGAATTTCACTTTTTCATGATGGATAAGTTATTTCCGCAAACATTTTTTAACGACGATCCATTGATTTTACTCGACGGTATTCCTATTTTTAATACCGATAAGATTATGGCCTTCGATCCTTTGAAAGTCAAAAAAATCGAATTAATGAGCGCCCGCTATTTCCTCGGATTTGGAGTATTTACGGGAATTGTAAGTTTGTCAACTTATCGGGGCGATCTTGCTGGTTTTGAGCTGGATCCTCGTATCTTAGTGATGCCATATGAAGGACCGCAGATCAAGCGGGAGTTCTATGCACCCAAGTATGATACGCCGGTTAATATGCAAAGCAGGATACCTGATTTCAGGAATCTGTTGCACTGGGCTCCGGACGTAAAAACAGACGCACAGGGTAAGGCACAAATTAGTTTTTATACATCCGATCAGGTAGGACATTACAGGGTTATAGTGCAGGGAATGACTAAAAATGGTTTGGTTGGCAGTAAAACTTTCAGTTTTGAGGTAACACGCAGAAATTTATAAGTATAGATCTTACAGTGTCGTCCACCCAAACATAGTGCAGTGCTATGTCCCAATTTGAAAACCTGGAGATTCTTCTTCGGGTTTTTCTTTTTTTACCTCAAATATAAAACTCAGACGTATGTTTAATTTCTTTCAAAACGAAAGTGCTGTTCAAAACGCCGATGTTATCTATTTTGGATAATTTATATTTTACAAAATCATGATATTCGTCAAGGCTTCTTACGTTGATTTTCAGTAAAAAATCTACCTGTCCGGCCATGTGATAACATTCCTGTACCTCATCCAGGTTCTGGATTTCCTGCTCAAATTTTTCGATGAAAGCTTCGTTGTGATAACGCATGGATACCTGGCATATCGTCGTAATGGGTCTGTTGATCAGTTTTTTATCCAGGATTGCTACATATTGTTTTATAAAACCCAGATTTTCCAGGCGACGGATCCGCTCGTAAATGGGAGAAATGGTCAGATTTAATAATGTGGCAATTTCTTTGGTTGTTTTCTTCGCGTCTTTTTGCAGAATACGCAGAATTTTGGTATCAATTTTATCTATTTCTTCCATGTCAGCATAATATTTCCTGCTATTGTAAAACAGAATGTTGTTGAAAAGTAAATTTTACTTATAATATTGTTTATGGCAATAATATTTATTGATTTTGTCTGTAAATATTTAAATAATTGTCTTAAAATGCAAAATTGCAAGTGATTTATACTTTCTAAATGCCTTGTAAAATGAAAACTGAAAGCATATTGGTTATCGGAGCAAATGGTCAGATCGGGTCTGTTCTTGTAGAATATTTGCGTGGTATTTATGGCGATAACAAAGTGATTGCGTCGGATCTGAGGTTTAATCCGGATTGTCCCGATTATTTTGAACTGCTTGATGCAACAGATGGAAAAGCTTTACAGCAGATTGTGAAGCGTCATAAAATAACTCAGATTTATCATCTGGCTGCAATATTGTCCGCAAAAGGAGAGCAGGATCCTCTGAACACATGGCAGATCAATATGCAGACTTATTTCAACGTACTGGAAACAGCCCGTGAAAATGGAGTGAAAAAAATATTCTATCCGAGTTCTATCGCCGTTTTTGGGGCGCACGTACATGGAGCAGCAGGCCAGTTTTCATATCTGGATCCTTCCACAGTATACGGAATCAGTAAGGCTGCCGGGGAAAACTGGTCCAATTACTATTTTATCAGATATGGAATGGATATCCGCTCTTTGCGATATCCGGGAATCATCAGTTACCAATCATTGCCCGGTGGCGGAACAACGGATTATGCTGTCGACATTTATCACAAAGCCGTTAAAGGAGAACATTTTGATTGCTTTTTGAAAGAAGATGCAACGCTTCCGATGATTTACATGAGTGATGCGCTGGATGCGACGGTTCGTTTGATGGAGGCTCCTTCGGAAAAGATCAGCGTACGAACAGGATACAATCTGGCTGGTATGAGCTTCTCTCCGAAGGAAATTTATGACAGCATCTGCAAAATTATTCCAGCGTTTGAGATCAGTTATAACCCTGATTATCGTCAGGCAATAGCAGATTCCTGGCCGTCAGAAATTGATGACTCCGAAGCCAGAAAAGACTGGGGATGGCGGCCGGCATATTCTCTGGATAAAATGACGGAGGAAATGATTCAGGAATTGAGAAAAAAATATGAAATAGTTAGAAGCTAATCTTCTTCATTAATTCATCCAAATTAAAACGAGATGTACGGAAATATTAAAGAACAACTTCAAGGCGAACTTGACGGAATAAAAGAGGCCGGACTTTACAAGACGGAACGTATCATTGTAACGCCTCAGGCAGCACAGATTGCCACAGCGAATGGTATTGAAGTATTAAATTTTTGCGCGAACAATTATCTTGGTTTATCATCCCATCCGGATGTAATCGAAGCAGGTATTGAAACGATTCGTACGCATGGTTTTGGTATGTCGTCGGTACGCTTTATTTGTGGAACACAGGATATTCATAAAGAACTTGAGCGCAAAACCGCTGAGTTTCTGGGTACCGAAGATTGTATTTTGTACGCGGCAGCCTTTGATGCAAACGGAGGCGTTTTCGAACCGTTACTTGGTGAACAGGACGCTATTATTTCCGATGAATTAAATCATGCTTCATTGATTGATGGTATTCGTTTGTGTAAAGCAAAACGTTTCCGTTATAAGCACAATAACCTGGAAGACCTTGAACAACAATTGAAGGATGCCCAGGGAAGTCGTCGTATTCTGATTGTCACGGACGGAGTTTTTTCAATGGATGGAACGATTGCACAACTGGATAAGATCTGTGATCTGGCGGAACAATACGGTGCAATGGTTATGATCGATGAATGTCATGCTTCCGGATTTATTGGCAAAACAGGCCGCGGAACGCATGAATTCCGAAATGTCATGGGAAGAATTGACATTATTACCGGGACATACGGAAAAGCTTTGGGTGGTGCTTCGGGTGGTTTTACTGCTGCAAAAAAAGAAATTGTTGAAATTCTTCGCCAGCGTTCACGTCCTTATTTATTCTCCAATACGCTTGCGCCATCTATCGTCGGTGCGTCCATAAAAGTGCTTGACTTGCTTACGAGTTCCACAGCGCTTCGTGACAAACTTGAATATAGTACAAAATATTTCCGCGAAGAAATGACCAGAGCCGGGTTTGATATTCTTCCTGGCGAACATCCGATTGTGCCCATCATGCTGTATGATGCAAAATTGGCTCAGGAATTTGCAGCTAAACTTTTGGATGAGGGAATTTATGTGATCGGATTTTTCTATCCGGTTGTCCCGCAAGGAAAAGCGCGTATCCGTGTTCAGATTTCCGCAGGACATGAGCAGCAGCACCTGGAAAAAGCAGTTGCCGCTTTCACAAAAGTGGGTAAGGAATTAGGTGTGATCAAGTAATTTATACAAACAAAAATGAACGAGCCGGATACTTGTTGTGTCCGGCTTGTTCTATGTATAAAGAATTTTCTACTACTGAATATTTTCCTGCGTAGGTTCTGGTTCTAAAAGCTGAACTTCTACGTGAAGAGACTGCAAAGTTGCATTACCGTACTGTGTGATCATAGCAACGTCGGCAGCGTCACGGCCATGCGCGATTTCTATACGATAACCTTCCGTTTTTTCCTGAACTGCATCGAATGTATACCAGTCGCCGCCAATATAAACTTCAAACCAGGCGTGCAGATCCATTTCTTTTAATTTATCCAAATACCCGACGGTCATTCTCGTTGGGATACAAAGATTACGGCAAAGCGCGATCGCTAAATGTGTAAAGTCACGACAAACGCCAATTCTGTTTCTTGCAACATCCAAGGCCGTCGTGCTGGCATCGGTAACGCCATATTGATACTTTATATTTTTGTGAATCCAGCTTCGTATTGCTTCAACCTGCTCGTAACCTGGAACCAGACTTCCCGCAATCTCCATTGCCAGCATATTAATTTCATGCAGATCTGATTCGCAGTAACGACTTGGCAGAATGTAGTGCATGATATCATCAGGCAGATCGCCGACAAGCATAAATTTCGGAGCCGGATTTGGAATTACTTTGGTTGGATTAACCTGAGCTTCTACCTCTGTCGTGATCGTGACCTGGCCTACGGGCAAAATGGTACGTTGGCAAGGATTGCCGTAAATATCTGTGTATTCTGAAAATGACACAGGAGGATTAATATCAAAACCTTCCCTGATAATCGATTGTCCTTCCTGACGCCGCGGACGTAGCATTGTGGTCACAGTTGTGGGCGCATATACGTCATACGTAAATATGCTGCGTCCCTTCATTTTCATGTAATAATCGTTTAAGTAAAGTTTAGTAAATATAGAAAGCTTTCCTGTCGGAAGTCAGCACCAAAAATGATTTTTAAAATTTTCTTAACATGACAACCTAAACAACTGTGCCAGATTATTATACAGTATGAACCATATCGAAGGACCTGTGAAATTCATTTATTAATTTTTATAAGTCATAAATAAATTCATATTCTTCCACCCATTAGTATGACCAACTGGGGCATATTAGATTAATATTAAATTCTTTGAGACGTGATCTAATTTTGCTAGATTTCCGTTTAACAATACAAAATGGCAAGATTTTAGTGCTTTTGTTTAGGGATTAAAATTTAAAGATTATTATTATGGCAGTTACAAAGTGGATAGTAGACCCGGTACATTCTGAGGTACAATTCAAAATCAAGCATTTGGTGATTTCGACGATCACGGGTTCTTTCAACAACTTCGAAGGAGGTGCAACGTCTGATCTGAATAACTTTGAAAATGCTGAAATTCATTTTTCTCTGGATGTGAATAGTATTGATACCAACCAGGATATGCGTGATGCACACCTTAAATCGGCTGATTTCTTCGATGCTGAGCAATTTCCTCATATTACTTTTCAGTCAAATTACTTTCATAAAGTTAAGGGCGACAACTATAAACTTTCAGGCTTATTGACTTTAAAAGGTGTTACAAAACCGATTGAGCTTGATGCGGAATATGGAGGATCTGAACGGGATTCGGATGGAAATATAAGAATCGGGTTTGAAGTAGAAGGAAGAATAAGCCGCCAGGAATTTGGCTTGAATTACATGCAATTGACTGAAACCGGTGGTTTGCTTATCGGAGAGGATGTTAAGCTGTTAGCCAATATCCAACTGGTGAAACAGAGCTGACCCGTAATTTGATATCAAGAAATGCCTGTTCTGCTTTTGCATTGCAGGCATTTTTGTTTATAAATCGCGTATGAAGCGGTATAATGATGTATTTACTAACTTACCATTAATAACATACAACCTTAATCATATGAAATCAAACCTTTACTTTTTTAGTATTTTACTGTTTTCTTTTTACCAGGCAGAAAATGCTTTTTCACAGGAAAAGTCGGCTTCAACCTGGGTTTCGATATTCAATGGGAAAGATTTGAAAGGCTGGGATACTTATATGCGCCAGCCTGAGGGAAGTAATGCAAAACCTTTTGGTTTAAATAATGATCCATTAAAAGTTTTCACAGTTTCCGATAATGCTATCCACGTGTCTGGGCAGGTTTGGGGAGGAGTCAGTACGACGGAAGAATACGAAAATTATCATTTACGATTTAGAGTGAAGTGGGGAAATAGAAAATGGTATCCAGCGCCAAATGAACGTACAAAGCGGGACGCCGGCTTGCTATATCACGCAACGGAGCCTTACAGTTTTGCTTATAACAATTGGCTGCGCAGTAATGAAATGCAAATTCAGGAAGGAGAAATAGGAGATTTTTTTGGCGTTGGTGCGGGTTCAGCAGAGTTTCCTATGAGCAAAATTGAGGTTGAGGGAAAGTTGCTGGATCACTATAATCCGGAGGCGCCGCTGAAAAGAAATGCTGATGCGGTAGGCGGTGGTCGCGTCTATAGATCTGGTAACTTCGAACTTCCGCATGGAGAATGGAATAACTGTGAATTGATTACCCGAGGTGCAGATGCAGTATATATTGTAAACGGTTATGTTGTAAACAGGCTTTTTAATACATACCGCGATTCTATACATCTTCAGACCACCCGTGGGAAAATCCAGTTTCAGTCGGAAGGAGCAGAAGTTTTTTATAAAGATATAGCATTGCGTCAAGTAAATTTCTTGCGTAAAAATGCTCCCAAATTAACTGCTGATCAAAAGATTATAAAAAATATAAATAGTGAAAAGCCGCAGGTTTTGAAAATTACGAACTCTGGTGATGCGGTCGAGCTTATAGCAGTAGAAATAATTGGTAGTTCAAATGATAGATTTAATATAACCTTACCAGCCTTCCCATTGCAACTGGAAAAGGGAAAATCGTTGTCGTTACCAATTTATGTGAAGCCGGGAATATCCTCACAAGTGACAGCTAAATTACACCTGGAAACTGTTTTTGGACCCATTTCAGGCTTTGAGGTTATGTTGGAAAGTAAGTGACCCCTGTTGGTATTTGGTCAATTTCACAAAAGCTTCCATATCTTTACCGCTCAAAATTATCTATTCGGTCTTCATGAAAATCCTGAAATTTTTTCTTTATATCATCGGTTCGATATTTTTTATTTTACTAATAATGGTCGCCACGATGGTTACCACAGTTGACCGTACGCCTTATAAGGAAATGGCTTATTATAAACAATGGAAAGAAAATATTGCTCAGATCAAGAACAAAACTACTGCCGACAGGACTTCAAAAACATTAAGTGCGGGATGGGCAAAAGTAAATATTACCCCTGAAACGCCTGGGCCGATGGCAGGTTACGGAAAAAGGCGCGGAGCTCACTACGAAGCAGTTCATGATTCGATTTATGTCCGGACTGTTGTGGTTGACAATGGGATTTCAAAAGCAGCGATAGTCACAGCGGACATGCTTATCGTACCGCCAAATATTACCGAGCGTGTAAAAGCATTACTTCCAAAAGTAGGTTTCACTTTTGATCAGGTGTATTTTGGAGCCATTCACAGTCATAATAGTTTGGGCGGGTGGTATAACACCATCACCGGAAAGCTTTTTGCCGGACCCTACGACGTAGAAACGGTTGAGAGGATTTCGCAGGCTATTATTAAATCAATAGGAGAGGCTCAGAAAAATATTCAACCTGCCACAATTGGATTTGGAGAAGTAAAAGACACGCTGGATATCAGGAACCGCCTGGTTGGCGCGGAGGGAATTCTTGATCCATGGGTCAGAAATATTGAATTTGTAAAAACAGACGGAAAGAAAGCCTTAATTACTTCTTATGCAGCACATTCAACGGTCCTGAATGCAAAAACCATGGAGTTGTCGCGGGATTATGCCGGTGCATTGGTAGATGATCTGGAAAATGGAGAAGCAAATTTTGCTGTTTATATGGCTGGCGCAGTAGGAAGTATGGGACCGATTGAAAAGGGCCAGGATGATTTTGATGAAGTTAAAAATCAGGCTGGAGGTATCGAAAAAGCGATTCAATCGATCCTTGGATCATTTGAGAAACAGCCTGATATCATTCGTTCCATTACTGTTCCATTACCGCTCAGGGACCCAACGCCGAAACTGACCCCTAAGTTTGCATTAAGAAGCTGGGTATTTCGCTGGGCATTTGGCGATGTTCCTTCTTACGTAAAAGCACTGCGCATCGGCAATGTATTAATGGTTGGCGTTCCCTGCGATTTCTCGGGCGAATTGATGCCTGAGCTGACGGCTTATGCCGCAAAAAAAGGGTTACACTTAATGGTTACGAGTTTCAATGGCGGTTATATTGGGTATATTACCAATGATAAGTTCTTTGATAGAGACCTGTATGAGACAACAACCATGAGCTGGTTCGGGCCTTATAACGGAGCATATTTCCAGGAGGTTATTAAAGATTTGATCGATAAGTTTTAGTGTGAAGTATTGTTTCAGGGAATTACCCAAATCAATTCTTGATATTATAAAGGTTTGTAAAGATAATTTTGATAACCGCTGTTAACTAAAACCTTAACAAAACCGCTAACAAATGAAGTATCTGTTAACCTTATTGTTGTGTGCTTTTTTTGTCAACTCAGCAAGTTCACAAACGCCATTGAAACTGGCCATTGCCGGACTTAGCCATGGACATGTTGGCTGGGCTTTCAGTCGTCAGGATAAAAAGGACACAGAAATTGTCGGTATTTACGAGCCTAATCAGGAACTCGCCGATCGTATTGCGACGCGATACAAATTAGACAAAAAACTGTTTTTTACTGATTTGAATAAAATGCTGGATCAGACCAAACCGGATGCTGTGTCCGCTTTTGGAGCGATAAGTGAGCATATAGCAATTGTCAGAGCATGTGCACCAAGGAAAATTCATGTGATGGTTGAAAAGCCGTTGGCCACCACTTTTGCAGATGCAAAGGAAATTCAAACGCTTGCGACAAAAAACAATATCAAGGTTTTGACCAATTTTGAAACTTCATGGTATGCAAGTAACCAATATGTGAATGATCTGGTGCTGGAAGGAAAGCTTGGTGAAATCAGAAAAGTAATGGTGAATGACGGACATCAGGGGCCGAAAGAAATTGGAGTAGGAAAGGAGTTTTTCGACATTCTTACGGATCCTGTAAAAAACGGAGCGGGTGCTTTGGTTGATTTTGGCTGTTACGGGGCAAACCTGATGACCTGGTTAATGAAAGGAGAAAGACCTGTATCTGTAACTGCTGTAACACACCAGAACAAACCGGACATTTACCAAAAAGTAGATGATGAAGCGTCTATAATTTTGCAATACCCGAAAGCGCAATGTATCATCCAGGGCTCGTGGAACTGGTCTTTTGCGCGGAAGGACATGGAGGTATATGGAACAAAAGGATATGCTATAGCAGTTGATCCAACGACAATACGAGAGCGTCTTCAGGAAAAGACGCCCGAAGAAAGAAAAAAGATAGATCCAAGGCCTGCACCTTTTACAGATCCTTTTTCAGTTTTGTCAGATGTAGTACAGGGTAGGTTGAAATTGGATAAAAATGATTTATATGAATTGCCGGTCAATGTGACGGTGGTGGAAATTCTGGAAGCAGCAAAAGCATCAGCCAAATCCGGAAAGACAGTTATGTTAAAATAATTTTTTAAATATAAATAAGTGCAAAAATATCCCTCTTCGCCCGCGCCAAAACCCGTCAGCTTTTCCCAGACAACGCTCACGGAGCTAATGATTCCATCTTATGCCAATTTTGGCGGTAAAATTCATGGAGGAATTTTACTTTCCCTGATCGACAAGGTCGCATACGCGTGTGCTTCAAGGCATGCAGCCACCTATTGCGTGACAGTTTCAGTAGACGGAGTGGATTTTTTACAGCCCGTGGAAGTGGGAGATCTCGTTTCACTGATGGCCTCGGTCAATTATGTCGGACGCACCTCTCTTGTCATCGGAATAAAAGTGATTGCTGAAAATGTCAGAAACGGCATCCAGCGGCATACCAACACCTCTTATGTTACGATGGTGGCCAAGGGAGATGACGATAAGCCGGCCGTAGTTCCGCCTTTGCTGTTAGAAAGCGAGGCTGACGCCAGACGGTTTTTGGAAGCAATGAAACGCAGAGAACTGAGAGAACAATACAAATACGCGTTCGACAACGAAAAAAATCGTATCGCCCTGGACGAAAATCTGGATAAACTTGCTACCCAAAGATGCGTCATTGGCTGGTAACCAGATTATCATTTACCACCTAAGACATATAAGAAAAGCTAAGTTTTAGTTCATCAAATTTTTAGCCTTTAGATTTAAAAAAAGACAATAATGTCATCGTCTGCATTAAATTCCAAAACTATTCTAATAAAAACTTAGCTGTCCTAATATGTCTTAGATGGTAGAAAACTATATGTTTAAAAACCGAAGAGGCCTCCTTTTTTTGATCTTGAAGTTGATTTACCGAAGAGCATACCGAATACTCCTCGCACTACCTCACGGCCGATCTGTTTTGCCAAGGGAGACGCTAGAGCTTCTTCAAACATCCCTTTTTCCTGCTTTCCACCCGTTTTAGCGACCGTTGTTTGTTCTTTTAGTTCAGCCTCCTGTCTTGTTTGTTCTTCCAGGCGTTTGGTTAAAATTTCGTAGGCACTTTCAGGGTCGATCGGATCTTTATATTTCTGATATAAATCCGACTGGCGCACATGATTTTCATAATCCGACTGCGTCATAGGCCCCATTACCGAAGTTGGAGGAAGTAAGTGCGTTGCGGCCACTTCCGTTGGAATACCCTTTTCATTCAGCACTGTAATCAGAGCCTGACCGATCCCCAACGTTGTCAAAATCTGATCAATTGAATAAAAGTCCGATCTCGGATAAGTCTTCACGGTCTGTTTCAACGCATCAGCATCTTGAGGGGTAAAGGCACGAAGAACGTGCTGAACACGATTTCCTAATTGAGATAGAACAGAAACTGGTATATCCTGGGCCATCTGCGTGCAAAAGAAAATCCCGACACCTTTTGACCTGATCAGACGTACAACCTGTTCAATTTGATCCAAAAATGCCTTCGGCGCATCCTTAAATAATAAATGTGCTTCATCAAGGAAAAATACCAGTTTTGGCTTGTCAAGATCGCCGGCTTCCGGCAAAGTTTGGTATAATTCAGCCAGAAGACTCAGCATGAATGTTGAGAAGAGCGCCGGCTTATCCTGAACATCCGAAATATTCAAAAGACTTATTACACCCTGTCCGTCAACTTTACTGATCAGATCAGAGATATCGAAAGATTTTTCTCCGAAGATAGTTCCAACACCTTGCTGTTCCAAGGCAACGATTTTACGGAGAATTGTCCCGGCAGTTGACGAAGAAATTGAGCCGTAATCAGATTTGATTTCAGCAGCACCAGGCCCTTCTGAAAGATAACTTAGAACTTTCTTCAAGTCATTAAGATCGACCATCGGGAGCTTTTTATCATCGGCATATTTAAAAAGAATTGCCAGGACTCCCGATTGGGTATCGTTCAATTCAAATATTTTTGATAACAAAATAGGGCCAAATTCCAGGATTGTAGCACGCATCTGAGCACCTTTTTCTCCACTCAATGAATAGAGCTCAACCGGAAATCCTTTTGCCTCAAATGGCGTTCCCAAAATTGCTGAGCGCTCTTCAATCGCCGCGTTTGGATTACCTGCTTTCGCAATTCCTGATAAATCTCCTTTAATGTCCGACATGAAAACCGGTACGCCCGCGGCTGAAAGCTGTTCCGCCAAAACCTGGAGTGTGCGTGTTTTTCCAGAGCCCGTTGCACCTGCGACCAATCCATGGCGGTTCATCATGCGTAGCGGCAAATTAACTTTTGCCTCTGTAATTATTTCTCCGTCGAGAATCGCCGAACCCAGATGTATTGCCGGTTTATCCGTTTTATACGATTTCTGGATTGCCGCTATAAATTGTTCTCTTTTTGACACAGGTGTATGTAGTTATTGTTAATTAATGGTCTAATTTACTAAAATTAAATATTTTGCTGTGACAATAAGCCCGGTTGGCAATTTTTATAATAAAATATTACTCTGTCAAGGAATTCTATTATTTTTCGTAGTAGTTTGTTTTTGCGAAATATTATTAGGTATTTTGACTTTAACACTATGCTAATATTCTGAAATAACTAAATTTAAATACAATTATTTGCCGCCTATGCTTAGTCGAGTTGCTAATTCAATCTATTGGATGAATCGTTATATTGAGCGGGTTGAAAATTATGCCCGTTTTGTCGGAGTGAATTTTAACCTGGCACTTGACCTTCCTCCTGACGTGGATGAGCAATGGGAGCCGCTTCTTATTGCCACTGCCGACCACTTTCTTTTTTACAAGCATTACGATAAGCCAACGAAAGAGGATGTGATCCATTTCATGACTTTTGATAAACGTAATCCGAATTCTATTGTAAGTTGTCTTTACGAAGCAAGGGAAAATGCCCGGACGATTCGTGAAACAATTTCAAAAGAAATGTGGGAAAGTATCAATACATTTTATCTGACTATCCGCGGCACTTCTCCTGATGATTTCAGGAATATGGATCACATGCAGTCTTTCTTTACGGATATTCGTAAAAATTGCCAGCTGTTTCACGGTGTCGTGGATTCATCTATCACGCGTAACGAAGCATGGCATTTTGGGCGCTTAGGCCGCCATATTGAACGCGCAGATAAATGCTCGAGATTTCTTGATGTAAAATATTTTACACTTTTACAGGATACCGGTACCAACGGTTCAACATTGGACCTGATGATGTGGACGGCAGTTTTGAAGTCTGTTAGTGCATACAACATGTATCGCCAGACACACCGCGCTTTGACGCCGATGAACATTGTTGCATTTTTAATTCTTGACAAATTATTTCCTCGTTCCATAGCATATTCAGTTCGTCAAGCCGAACTTTCCCTGTATGCAATTGCAGGTTCTATTCCTGAACGAGGACATACAAATGCTGCCGAGCGGGCGTTGAGCAAGATGCGCAGCGAATTGGAATTTACCGAGGTAGAAGATGTATTTAAAATGAGCCTTCATAAATATCTGGATCGTTTTCAGACGAATAATAATGAAGTAGACAAAGCTATTTTTGACATGTATTTTGGCCTGGAAACAGAAAAGTCGCAAAGCCAGTCGATGAGTCAGACTTCCGGGCATTTAAAAAGCCAATGGATGAATTGAACCAATCGCAGTTGGTCAGGGGTTTTATAATTACTTCATAGCACTGTCTTTTTTGCTATAATCCGGAAAACTCCATGAATCTTAAAGTTCGTCATTCGCTTGATTATAGTTACGATTTCCCAGTTGAACTGGATTCTCATACACTTTATCTATATCCCAAGGCATATCCTCACCAGCGCGTATTGAATTACTCGCTGGTGATAAATCCCATTCCGTCCAACGTTATAAAAAATGTTGACGCGGAAGGAAACGTTGAGCAGGTAGTTCACTTCTTCAAAGGTTCGGTCAACAAGTTGACTGTACAGGCTGAAATGACGGTTTGTTCTGATTTCGTTAATGTATTCGACTTTGTACTTTTCCCATTTATCACAAAAAACATTCCGTTTTTATACGATAACCGAATTTACAAATATCTGATTCCTTACTTGAATCGTGACGACGTCACTACTTATGTTGAACAGTTTGCCCGAAAAATCGCAGCCGAGGTGAATTGGGAAACAGTTCCTTTTCTTGTGGAACTCAGTAAATTCATAGCAGAAACTTTTACCTATCAGAATAGAGAATTTGGAGTTGCATATCCGCCTGATGCTACTTTAAAAGATAAAATTGGCTCCTGCCGGGATTATTCCAGGTTGTTTATTGCAGCATGCAGAAGTTTAGGAATCGCAGCGCGTTTTGTGAGCGGTTATCTGTATGGAAATCCAATGCAGGCGCATGAACTGCACGCCTGGGTTGAAGTGTATCTGCCTGGTGCCGGGTGGCGCGGTTTTGACCCGACCGAGGGAAAAGTAATTGCCAATAACCATATCAGTCTGGGTGCTTCGGCAGATTTTAATCAGCTTGCACCGGTTATGGGATTTTTTAGAGGTTCAGCTCAGTCGACGCTTGTAACCCATGTGGACATTGAGTTGGTATAATTTAAATAAACCCGTCGGTCAAATCTTCGATTGTTTTGTCAAATAATCCGCTAGACCGCCGGAAATTTGTTATTTTTGTATCGTAACAAACAGAGGAAAACCAGATCGTGACGTTAATCAAATCTATATCAGGAATCAGAGGGATAATAGGAGGGAAATCCGGAGATGCACTGACTCCAATTGATGTTGTTAAGTTTGCTGCTGCATATGGCACTTGGTTGAGGAGGACAAATCCACAAAATTTAAAAGTAGTTATCGGACGTGATGCCAGGCTTTCGGGCGAAATGGTAAGCCGTTTGGTGGCGGGTACCCTACAAGGTGTAGGTCTTAACGTTATCGATTTAGGGCTTTCCACGACGCCTACAGTCGAAATTGCGGTTACGGCCGAGGAAGCAGCGGGAGGAATTATTCTTACAGCAAGCCATAATCCGATTCAGTGGAATGCTTTAAAGTTGCTTAATCACGACGGAGAATTTATTTCAGAAGAGGAAGGAACTGAGATTCTGAGAATTGCTGATGAAGAAGATTTTCTTTTTCCTGACGTAAAAAAACTCGGAAGTTATCGTGCCGACGACACTTATCTTCAAAAACACATTGATCATATTCTTTCATTATCCCTGGTGGATGTTGAAGCGATCAAAGCTGCCAATTTTAAAATTGTCGTTGACGCTGTGAATTCAACAGGTGGAATTGTGGTTCCGATGTTGCTTGAAGCACTAGGTGTTGAAACGAAAAATATTAAGAAATTACACTGTGAGCCGACAGGTAATTTTGCACACAACCCGGAACCACTCCCTGAACATTTGCGGGATATCAGCAAAGAATTAAAGGATGGTTCGTTTAATCTGGGTATCGTCGTTGATCCTGATGTTGACCGTCTTGCTTTGATTTGTGAGGATGGATCGCCATTTGGTGAAGAATATACCCTGGTTGCAGTTGCTGATTATGTTCTTAAAAATACACCTGGAAATACTGTTTCAAACTTATCTTCTACGGCGGCTTTAAAAGATGTAACCTTAAAAGCGGGCGGCGAATATTTTGCTTCTGCTGTGGGTGAGGTGAATGTAGTAACAACAATGAAGGCAAATAATGCAATCATTGGCGGTGAGGGAAATGGCGGAGTTATATATCCTGAAAGTCACTATGGCCGTGATGCGTTGGTAGGAATTGGTTTATTTTTGACTCATTTGGCTAAATTTGGAAAGACGGCTTCCGTGCTTCGCAAGTCTTATCCAAGTTATTACATTTCAAAAAATAAAATTGAATTAACGCCGGATATTAATGTGGATAATATTCTGAGCCGTATTCAAACAAAATATTCAAAACAGCCATTGAGTACCATTGACGGAGTAAGAATTGAATTTAACCGGGAATGGGTTCATTTGCGTAAATCAAATACGGAACCGATTATTCGTATTTATTCAGAATCTGAAACGTTAACAACGGCTGTAAATCTGGCAAATAAAATCATTTCCGATATCAAGGAAATAATTTCAGAACCGAAAAATAAATAATGAAAGTCTATTTTGATAATGCTGCCACGACCCGTCTGGATCAGGAAGTTTTGGAAACCATGTTACCTCTGATGACAGAGACTTATGGTAATCCTTCTTCAATCCATTCTTACGGACGTGCAGTTCGTTCTGCCGTGGAAAGAGCGCGGAAAAGTGTAGCAGGTATATTAAATGCTGCACCTGCCGAGATCTTTTTTACATCCGGCGGAACGGAAGCAGACAATACAGCCATTCGTTCAAGCATCGAAACTTTTGGCCTGAAACATGCCATTACTTCGAAAATTGAACATCATGCCGTGCTCCACACCTTGGAGCATTTGGCAAAATCCGGCCATATCCAACTAAGTTTTGTCAATCTGAATGAACAAGGCGAAGTGGATCTGGCACATCTGGAAACACTTTTACAAACAAATTCCCGCTCACTTGTTTCCTTGATGCATGGAAATAATGAAATCGGAAATCTATTGGATCTTGATGCCGTTGGTGATTTGTGTAAACATTATGATGCCATTTTTCATAGTGATACGGTTCAGACTATGGGTCATTACAAACATGATTTGCAGCAGTTGAAGACCAATTTCATTGTTGGTTCGGCTCATAAATTTCATGGTCCAAAAGGTATCGGATTTTTATATGTGAAACCGGGAACGAAGATTTTTCCATTCGTACACGGCGGTGCACAAGAGCGTAACATGCGTGGCGGAACTGAAAATGTATACGGAATTGTAGGTTTGGCGAAAGCACTTGAAATAGCATACCGCGATATGGATCAGCATCGTGCGCATATTGAAAACCTTAAAACGAGAATGATTCATAAGCTTCAGGAGAATATCGAAGGCGTTTCATTCAACGGAAAATCGGATTTGCTGAGTGAAAGTTTATATACAGTTTTAAGTGTCAGTTTGCCTCCTTCGGGATTAAGCGATATGCTGCTTTTCAACATGGACATTGCGGGTATAGCAGTTTCGGGAGGAAGTGCCTGTGCAAGCGGAACAGATGTTGGATCCCACGTTTTAACAGAGATTCAAATCAATCCGAACCGGGCAAATGTTCGTTTTTCCTTCGGGAAATATAATACATCGGAGGAAGTTGATTATGCAGTGGAAACACTGGCAGAACTTTATCGGAAAGAATCAGTAATGTTATAAAAAGCTGATAAAATAATTAAGTCTATAAACAAAAAGAAGTCAACCGTAAAGTTGGCTTCTTTTTGTTTATAGAATCTTATTCTTAGTTAATTCACTCAATCCTTGACAACCCCTGACAAAAAATGACAATCTCTTGACTACTAATATCCATTCCCTGACAAGACCTGACCTGAAAAATTACGCCTTCCGAACCATATCCTCCAACGCCTCAATCCAGATATCACTGTCATTCAGACTTTCCACCAATTGCCAGTGTTCACCTCCTTCTTTTTCAAAAATCTCCTTATATTCTTCACCTACTTCAATGGTCGTTTCCAAACAATCGGCAACGAAGGCTGGAGAAAATGCCAGCACACTTTTAACTCCTTTTTTTGCCAGTTCCGGGATGAGCTCATCCGTGTAAGGTTTAATCCACGGCGTTTTTCCAAGTCTTGACTGGAAAGCTACGGTATATTTTCCTTCCGGAATTCCCATTCCTTTTACGAAAAGTCTGGTTGTTTCGTAACATTGAGCACGATAACAATGCTGGTTTTTCTCGTTTAATGTATCACAGCAAGTACCGAACTGGCAATAATTTGCAACATCGCCTTTTGTAATTTGTCTTTCCGGGATTCCGTGATAGCTAAAAACAAAATGGTCATATTCACGTTGAGCCATGTATTTTTTGCCAAGATTTACAAAACCTTCAACAAATTTTGGATGGTCCAGGAAGCGGTTGATAAATTTAATTTCAGGTAAAACTTCCCAGTCTTTCACCACTTCCATTACTTTTTTGTAAACAGAACCCGTGGAGGCCGAAGCATACTGAGGGAAAAAAGGAATAACGATAATTTCAGAAAGACAGAGTTTTCTGAGCTCATTCAGTCCGTTCTCAATACTTGGACTTTGATAACGCATGGCCAGTTTCACCACGAAATCATCACCCAAAACCTTCTGTAATTTTTTTTCAACAGACTCTCCATAAATCTTCAACGGCGATCCTTCCGGTGTCCAAAGTTCCTGGTAAATTTTTGCCGATTTCGGTGCGCGAAAAGGGGCGATGATTAAATTGATCAGCAGCCAGCGATTCAGGTACGGTATGTCTATAACGCGTTCATCCATTAAAAATTCACGCAGATATTTTCTAACGTCAGGAACGGAAGGACTATCCGGAGTGCCCAGGTTTACGATCAAAACGCCTGTTTTTCCCACAGGTTTTTCTTTTGGTAAAGATGGATTTGTCAGCGTTTCGGTATTCATTTTTAGATATTTTACAGCGGGATTTGTTATTAAATAATATAACTATACCGGGCGTCTACAAAGTTCAGGAAATGAAAAGTTTTATGCGTTCAGACCTAACAAAATTTCTTTCAAAACAGCCTGCGCCGACCATTCTCTGTTTGCCGCCTGCTCAATCACCAGTGAACGAGGGCCGTCCAATACTTCATCAGCCACTTTCATGTTCCGTCTGAGTGGAAGGCAATGCATGAATTTCCCATTGTCTGTCAAAGCCATTTTGGCCTCTGTGATCATCCAGGAAGGATCTTGTGTTAATACCTGACCATAATGCTCGTATGACGACCAGTTTTTTCCGTAAACAAAATCGGCTCCTTCCAACGCTTTGTCCTGGTCGTAGATAACCTGTCCTTTACCAACAAATTTTGGATCAAGATCATATCCTTCGGGATGTGTGATCACCAATTCCACATTCATTGGATTCATCCATTCGCAGAAGGAATTGGCAACGGCCTGGGGTAGTGCCTTAAAATGAGGTAGCCAGGTTAAAACTACTTTCGGACGTTCCTTGATTTTAAATTCTTCAATGGTGATGCAGTCTGCCAGTGATTGTAGCGGATGGCGCGTGGCCGATTCCAGATTTACGATCGGAACCTCAGCATATTTTTTGAATTGTTGAAAAACAGTTTCAGCGTAGTCCTTGTCACGATCTTCAAGTTCTGCAAAAGAACGGATTGCGATGATATTGCAGTAACGTCCCATAATTGCCGCTGCTTCTTTTACATGCTCAGCCTTGGTACCATTCATGATGACACCTTCTTCCATTTCGAGTCCCCAGCTGTCCTGCCCAACATTCATCACGATCACATTCAAACCCAAATTAGCAGCTGCCTTTTGAGTACTGATACGGGTGCGTAAGCTTGAATTGAAAAACATCAAACCAATGGTTTTGTGTTTGCCAAGTGTTTCGTCAGCAAAAGGATTACGTTTCGCTTCAATCCCGCTGTTGATAAGGCGATTAAGATCTGATACGTCTGCAAGTGAAAGAAAATGTTTCATTAATATTGTTTTTAACCGCAATGGACGCAATGGTTTTCGCAATGGACGCAATAAAATTATAAGCCGTTTGCCAATCTTTTGACACCGTTTTTTATTAACGCGACATTGAAATTAATCAATAGTCCAAGTTTGCAATTCGTTAGTTTTAGATAAGTTAATAACTGGGCAGTATGCACATCGTTAAGAGCCTCAACAGCTTTAATTTCTACGATAACGCAATTCTCCACCAATAAATCTATTCTATATCCGACTTCAAGCCTGATATCTTTATATTAGGGGGAAGTGCTTTTTGCTTTTCAACCAAAAGACCCTCCTTTTTAATTTCATAGTATAGACATTCCTCATAAGCAGATTCCAGTAAGCCTGGCCCCAACGTCTTATGTACTTTCAAAGCACAAAAATAGATTTGTTTTGCAATTCTATTCTCAAAAATTTCCATTGCATCCATTGCGGTTAGGAAAATGATTATAGAGCGCAAAAAATAGATTTATTTCGTAATTCTATTTTCAAAATATCCATTGCGTCCATTGCGAAAACCTATTGCGCCTATTGCGGTTAAGAAAGGCTAGTTACCTCGGTTCTTAACGCTTCCAAAAACAAATCAGCCTCGACCTTACCAAGCGCAAGCGAAGGCAACAACCGAATCGTATTAGCTCCCGCAACGCCCGTGAACATCTTATGCTCAAATAATAATTGATTCCGAAGATCTTTAACCGGGAAATCGTATTCAATTCCGATCATTAATCCACGGCCCCGGAGCTCCTTGTATCCGCCGATTTCTTTAATGCCTGTCATCAGGTAATCACCGATCTCCGTTGCATTATCCAAAAGATGTTCATTTTTCATGATGTCAAGCACAGCAATACCAGCTGCACACGCCATGTGATTTCCACCAAAAGTGGTACCTAGCAAACCATAACTAGCCTTAAATTTCGGAGAAATCAAAACACCGCCAATTGGAAACCCGTTACCCATGCCTTTCGCCATCGTCATCAGATCAGGATGAATTCCACTAAACTGGTGCGAGAAGAATTTCCCGGTACGGCCATAACCACATTGCACGCTATCCAGAATTAAAACAGCTCCGGTTTCATCACAACGCTTACGTAAAGCTTGAAGAAACGCATCACTGCTCACCTGAATTCCGCCAACACCCTGAATTCCTTCAACGATTACGGCACAGACTTCATCTGTAATACCTTCCTGAAGTGCATCAACGTCATTGAAAGGCAGGAATGTAACGTGTTTATTGTAGTTGACAGGTGCTACAATAGACGGATTATCCGTTGCCGCAACCGCTCCTGCTGTACGTCCGTGAAACGCTTTTGTAAAGGCTACTACCTTTGAACGACCTGTATGAAATGAAGCCAGTTTCAAAGCATTTTCATTTGCCTCAGCACCTGAGTTTACAAGGAAAAGTTTATAATCAGGATAACCTGAAAGATCTCCAAGCTTCTCAGCCAATTCTTCCTGCAAAGATATTTTTACAGAGTTGGAGTAAAAGTTAATCGCATGAAGCTGCTTGCTTAACGTATCGACATAATACGGATGGCAATGTCCAACGGAGATCACAGCGTGACCGCCGTAAAGATCCAGGTATTTTGTACCATTCGTATCCCATAAATAGCTGCCCTCAGCCTTTACAGGTTCTATATCGTAAAGTGGATAAACATCAAATAAATGTGACATAGTAATATTTTTTAAACGCAGAGGAAATGAGTTTTTACGCGGAGTGCCGCAGAGAATAAGTTTCAGCGTCCTCTGCGCTTAACTCCTTAACTCTGCGTTTAAACAAAAATCAGAATGACGGTGCTTTTAATCTTAATCCCGCATCTTCCGGTAATCCAAAAATCAAGTTCAAGTTTTGAACGGCTTGCCCCGAAGCACCTTTTGTTAAATTATCAATGACGCTGCTTATCAACAATTGACCGTCGTGTACTTCCAAATGAATGAAACATTTGTTTGTATTAACCACTTGTTTCACATCAATCGGCGAATCGCTTACATGCGTGAATGGATGTTCAGCGTAATAATTTTTATAAAGCGTCTTCGCTTCTTCAATTGTTCCTGAAAACGGCGTGTAAACATTGGCCATAATACCACGGGTAAAATCACCGCGATAGGGAACAAAATTTACTGCCTTGTCAAAACCAGCCTGCAATTTCTTCAGGCTGGTTTTTATTTCTGTCAAATGTTGGTGACTGAAAGCCTTGTAGATCGACAGGTTATTATTTCTCCAGGAAAAATGTGTTGTCGCACTAAGCGATTGTCCAGCACCAGTACTTCCTGTCACGGCGCTTACATGAATATCGTCTTTCAATAAACCAGCATTCGCCAACGGTAAAATCGCCAGCTCAATACTCGTCGCAAAACAACCTGGATTAGCTATTTTGGTAGAAGTTTTTATTTTTTCCTTTTGAAGCTCAGGTAAACCGTACGTGAAACCATTGGATTCATCACGGAAATCAGTACTCAAATCAATGATTTTTACAGTTTCAGGAACGTTATATTCATCCAGAAACTTCTTCGATTCTCCGTGACCGGAGCACAGGAAAATCGCGTTCAAACTTTCCTGATTTAACAAAGTTTGAATATCCTCTCCTGAAAAAGCCAGTTCTGTATCACCCAGCAAATCTGTATGCGTAGCATTAACCGGTTTTCCGATCTGGCTTTTACTATGTGCAAAGGCAATATTTACGTTCGGATGGTTAATGACAATTCTTAGTAGTTCTCCACCTGTATATCCTGCAGCACCGATGATGCCTATGTTTATTTTATTGTCCATAATTTGTTCATTTCCAGATTGTTTTTACAAATGACGATTTTTCAATTTTAGGATCATTTGTTAACACCAGGCAATTAAATGTATATGCCGTTCCCGCAATCAGCCGATCGTGCAGTTCCGGAATATCTTTTATTTCAAAAGATTTGAGAATAATTTCATTTGTTAGATCAGCTATTTTAAATCTCTTATTAAATGCTATTAGCGCCTGGACATCTGTAAGCGAAGTTTCAATTCTTCCCTTTTCAAACAAATATCCAATTTCTGCCAAGACAATAGCAGGAATCCAAATTGATATTTTACTATCAATATGATTTGACATTTCAAATATTTCGGTAACTGTAAGCGGTAATTTTCTTTGCTCTAACCAAATTACTACCGCCATAGTATCGGCAACATATTCCCGAGGAATGTCAGTCATTTATTTTGGGATAAGCTAATTTATATCCGGTGAATTCTTCTTCTAAGTGAGAGATTTCAGATTGAGACAAGCTGTCTAGTTCCAATCTTATTTGTTCATTAGACAATTTTGCTTGCTTGTTTATCAAGAATTCTGCAAAATCAAGAATTTCCTTTACCAGCGATTCCGGTAATTCTTCAGTTGCTTTTACAATCTCATTTTGAAGTTCGCTCTTGCTCATCTTAAAAGTATTTAGAAAATATTGCTGAAATACGCTTTAATCCATTATGGAAATTACTTTCTAGCAATACTTGATTTTTTCACTTTCCAATCATTGCCACTAACCTCTAACCCTTAATCATTACTCTCGCTTACCTTCTGATAGATCATCACCTGGTTCGAAGCAACTTTTGAGAATCCTCTTACGTCGTCTCCTGTCCAGGCGTTGTTCATTTCACCATAACTCCCAAATTTCGAAGACATCAAATCAAATGGAGATTCAATTCCTTCTACGTAGAAGCGGTATGGAGCAAGATGAACATGTACTTTTCCGGTTACATGAGACTGTGTATCAGATAAGAACGCTTCAATATTACGCATAACCGGCTCAACGAACTGGCCTTTGTGGAGAAGAGTCCCATAGGTATTAGAAAGTTGTTCTTTCCAGTAAAGCTGTTGCTCGCTCAAAACGTGCTTTTCAAGTGTATGATGCGCTTTGATGATGATCAAAGGAGCCGCAGCTTCGAAACCGACGCGACCTTTGATACCAATGATCGTATCACCTACGTGGATATCACGGCCAATTCCGAATGGCTGCGCAATCGCTGCTAGTTTCTGGATTGCCTGAACCGGGTTTTCAAAAGTTTCACCGGCAACACCTTTCAATTCACCTTCAACAAATTCCAGCGTAATAGTTTCAGGTTCAGTTTTAGAAACCTGCGTTGGCCATGCTTCTTCGGGAAGGTATTTTTCAGATGTCAAAGTTTCTTTTCCGCCAACCGAAGTTCCCCAAAGTCCTTTATTGATACTATATGCTGCCTTTGCCCATTCGCGACCAACACCTTTTTTAGTCAGATACTCGATTTCAGCCTCACGTGAAAGTTTCAGATCACGGATCGGTGTAATAATTTCAGCTTCCGGAATGATAATGCGGAACGCCATATCAAAACGAACCTGGTCATTTCCTGCACCTGTACTGCCATGTGCAATGGCAGTCGCACCAATTTCTTTTGCATATTCAGCAACAGCAACGGCCTGAAAAACGCGTTCTGCACTTACGGAAAGTGGGTACGTGTTGTTTTTCAAAACATTACCAAAAATCAGATATTTAATACAATCGTTATAATAATCTGCTGTTTTTGAAATCGTTGCGTGATGTTTCACACCTAATGAATAGGCATTTGCTTCAATTGTTTTAAGCTCTTCTTCTGAAAAACCACCTGTATCTACCAACACAGAATGAACTTCGTAGCCGTTATCTTCGGCTAAATATTTTACACAAAAAGAGGTATCCAATCCTCCACTAAACGCTAATACTACTTTGGGCTGTGACATTCTATTTATTAATATGATTCTTGTTCTATTTAAACTTTCCGAAAAAATTGTTCAGTATTTAGCTGACTGTTAGTAACGTATCGACTGGAATTCCTAAATTTTTATTTAATTCCCTAATCATTTTTATTGTAAGATTCCTTTTTTTGTTCAACACCTCCGATACTCTGTTTTCTCCTCCAAAATAAGGAGCAACATCTTTCCGAGTCAAATGCAGTTGAATCATTCGTTCCTTAATTGCTTCTATTGGATCTGGTTTTGGGATTGGAAAATGTCTCTTTTCATAATCAATAGCCAAAACGGTAACTGCTTCTAAAATATCCAATGCTCTTTTACGAAGCTTTTGATCTTCCAATAAATCAGCATCTACCAAAGCATCAATTATTTGAGATGCTTCTTCAAAATCCACAGAATTTGTAATCGGTTTGATAACGATGTCATCCAAATTAATTGCAAGTGTTTTCATATTGCTTTTGAATGATTATATGTTCTTAATATCTTCAATTTTATCGTATTCATTATGAGTTCCTAAAAACCTGACGAATACAAACTGCTTTTCGTACTCAAATTTTGCGATCAGTCTGTATTTATTATGGGTTATATTAAAGACAACCCTTCCATTTCTTACTATGTCTGCATTTTTAAAGAACTTGATTACTTCATTAGGACTTTTGAAATTTGTTTTTTCGATCGTGTCATACCAAAATTCCAAAGCGGGCCTTGCATCTGGCGATCTATCCCAAAAATCTCTAAGTGTGCTTCTGGTAAAAATTCTCATTTTGTGTGTGTAAAAGTACTTAAGTATTCCCGAATTGGGAAAAGCTTGTTCCCTTATCTCTATTTAATTTAGTATATAACGAAAAATACCTCGCATCGGAGTTTAAAAGCTGCCGGGCGAGGTATTTAGAATGATATAATAATCAATAATATGAGTACCGTACCTAGTGTACGAGCATCGCCTCGGCATTTTTCTTTTTAGCACGTTCTTCCCTTCGCAACAAGATACGTTGTTTAATACGCATCCATCGCTCGTAAAGACTCGATTCTTTCAAGAAATCCCATGAATCTTTTTCATGTTTCGCCTCAACTTCCTTGTGATCTTCAGGATTGTACATCATGCCGGTACACAAGCAGTGTTTTCTGCCCGTACGGCTTAATACATCATAATTCACACAGCTTGCACAGCCTTTCCAGAAAGCGTCATCCGCAGGAAGTTCGCTGAATGTAACAGGCTCATAACCAAGATCAGAGTTGATCTTCATTACAGGCAAGCTGGTTGTGATACCAATAATTTTGGCATCAGGGTATTTTTTACGTGAAAGTTCAAATGCTTTTTGCTTGATTGCTTTTGCCATCCCGCTCTGACGGAAATTCGGATGAACGATCAAACCGGAATTGGCAACAAATTTGCCGTGTTCCCAGGTTTCGATATAACAAAAACCTACCCATTCTCCCGTGTCAGTAGTGGCAATAATCGCTTTTCCTTCTACCATTTTTTCCATGATATAAACAGGAGAGCGTTTTGCTATACCAGTACCACGTTTTTTGGCACTCTCTTCCATTTCTGCACAAATTGTTTCGGCAAAATGGAGATGATTTTCATTGGCAGCTTGTACAATAAACTTACTGCCTACTACTTCGGTATTTTTCATTTATGAATGTACTGACGAAAAATTGTTCGAAACAAAAATTAAATTCCCAGAAAACTACGATGGGACGTTTCAAAAATTTAAAAAAGACGGGGATAGAAGTTTTACCACATAGGTAAACAAGAGTTAGACGGTCCTGGGGGACCTAAACCTGAAAGGTGTAGTATGAAGAACAGTATGTATGCCGTTGCTATTCATTTGACTTGGTTGGTCCGTCTAAGAGGATGCAAATTTTGTAAAAAAAAATGTTACTTGAAAGAAACATGGATTATATTTTTATAGTTCGTCCCATGGAAAAAATATTCGGGCGTAACAACAAATTTTTTAGCTTGCATCGGTCTTATGATTTTGAATGAATTTTTGAAATGACAACCCTGACAGCTGACGATCTTCTTTACGGATACATCAATGGAATTTTCCCAATGGCAGAGCCGGATGGAACAATCTATTGGTATTCCCCCGATCCCAGAGCTGTTATTCCTATAGACTCATACAAACCGCACAAGTCACTCCGCCCGGTCATTAATAAAAGAACTTTTGAAATTCGGGTAGATTTTGACTTTGAAGGTGTTATGCGTGGTTGTGCTGCGCCTCGTTCGCAGGAAGATGGAACCTGGATCTCTGACGATATTATTTTTGCCTATACCAATTTACATAAACTCGGTTATGCGCATAGTGTTGAGGCTTATCGTGAAAATAAACTGGTTGGAGGATTATATGGCGTTTCAATCGGGGGCGTATTTTTTGGAGAATCTATGTTTTATAAAGAGGCAAATTCTTCCAAAGTTGCCTTCCATTATTTAATAGAAATTCTTCGTGTAAATGGATATCAGTTACTGGATACACAGTTTATCAACGATAACGTTTTGCGATACGGAGCGATCGAAATTCCTCGTACTGATTACATGGAAAAGTTGAAAAAAGCGCTTCAATTGAATCGGAAATTCCTTCTAAATCCCACGCAAACTTCTTCTCCCAAACATTCCGCTTTTTAATAACCAGGTAACTAAGTAATTTTAGCCTGAAAAAGTTAGTCTTAGCGTAAGAAGTATTTTAAGTATTTACAAAGTGTCAAAACCAATTCTTGTTATCAAGTTCGGGACGGCGTCCATCACGCTTCCTTCCGGTGAGCCCGATGTTAAGATTATTTCAGAAGTTGCCCGTCAGGTTTCGTTGCTTCATCCCAGCTATCGCATCATCATCGTTTCATCAGGAGCGGTGGGTGCCGGAAAAGGTTATATCAATGATTACAAAGGAACAATGACGCAGCGGAAAGCGGCGGCATCTGTCGGAAATCCTTTATTGGTTGGACTGTATGCCAGTTATTTTGCCCCGAATGGAATTTATATCGCGCAAAGTCTTTGTGAACGTCAGCATTTTGCCAACCGTAACAAGTTTTTGCAGCTGAAAAATACGTTTGAAGAATTGTGGCAAAACAATATTATTCCCATTGTTAATGAGAATGACGTTGTCAGTGATCGTGAGTTGAAATTTTCGGATAATGATGAACTGGCGACTTTACTTGCCGTCGGATTCGGAGCAGAGACATTGATGTTTTGTACTTCTGTGGGCGGATTGCTGGATGAAGACGGCAATATTATCGGGAACGTATCCAATGTTAATGAGGTTTTTAAATTTGTAAGGACAGATAAATCTTTCCTCGGATTAGGCGGAATGGCTTCCAAATTAACATTCGCCAAACTTGCTACCCGTATGGGCATCAAGGTTTTTATTTTTGGAATGAAACAGGAGGACGAATTGCTGAAAGCGTTGGAAGGAAAAGCCGGTACAGAAATGAGTCCGGAGAAAAGTACATTATCCGCAAGAAACCGCTGGTTGGGAAGTGGAGGATTGGTTTCAGGTAGATTGCAGGTAGATGAAGGCGCGACTAAGGCATTATTGAAAAGAAAAAGTTTATTGGCTGTTGGTGTTACAGAAGTAAGCGGAGACTTTGAAGCGGGGGAAATTATCGAAATATATTCTCCCGAGCAGGAAATGATCGCCGTAGCCCGCGCCAGAGAAACTTCGGGTGCTATAAAAGTGAATTTGAAAACATTGAATTTTGAAGTGGCGCATGCCAACGATATCGTTTTATTATAATGGAATTGGAATCTATATTACCTCTTTTAAAAGCAACGAAAGATGCCTCGGTGGCAGTTCGGAAATTATCTGACAAACAGAGAGCAGACTTGCTGAATGCTTTGGCAGAAAAAGTTTTGGCAAATAAGGCCTATATCATTACAGAAAACCAAAAAGATCTGGTGCTGATGGATGATGCCGACCCCAAAAAAGACCGTCTGCTTTTGAATGAAAAAAGGATTATAGATTTAGCACAAAGTCTGCGTGATGTGGCTGCTTTGCCGGATCCAACGGGAGAGGTTTTGTTGGAAAAAACAATAGAGCAGGGGATGTCATTGCAAAAACTGACCGTCCCGCTTGGCGTAGTTGGTGTTATTTATGAATCCAGACCGAATGTTACGCTTGATGTGGCATCACTTTGTCTGCGTTCAGGAAATGCCTGCGTTTTGAAAGGTGGAAAAGAAGCGCATTTTTCAAATACTTATCTGGTTAGACTGATACATGAAAGTCTGGCTGAAATGGGAATTGATGAAGCTGCGGTAATGCTTTTGCCGACTGACAGGAAATTTGTCAACGAACTTTTAACTGCAACGAAATACGTGGATATTATCATTCCACGTGGCTCAGAAGGACTTATTCAATTTGTAAGGAAAAACTCGCTGGTACCAACTATCGAAACCGGAGCAGGTGTTTGTCATACGTATGTGGAGAAAACAGCTGATCTTGAAAAGGCGAAGAATATTGTGGTAAATGCAAAAGTCTCCCGCCCATCGGCTTGTAACGCGCTGGATACAGTTTTAGTAGACAGAGAAGTTGCAGCGGCGTTTTTACCAACGCTAAGAGAGGATTTTATAAATTGGAACATTGAAATTTTTGCGGACGAAACTTCGTTTGAAATTCTCCAAAAAGCAGAATATCCATTTTTGCAAAAAGCGGAACCGGAAGATTTTGGAAGAGAATTTCTTGATTATAAATGCTCTATCAAGATTGTCGACGGATTAGATGCGGCAATTGATCATATCTATAATTTCTCTTCAAGTCATTCGGAGGCGATTATTTCTAAAGATGCTGTCGCGATTGAAAAATTCCTGAATGAAGTTGATGCAGCAGCGGTTTATGCCAATGCCTCAACGCGTTTTACAGATGGTGGTGTATTTGCTTTGGGTGCTGAAATTGGAATTTCTACGCAGAAATTGCACGCCCGCGGACCATTTGCTTTGGAAAAACTGGTTACTGAGAAGTGGGTTGTGAGAGGTGACGGGCAGATTAGGGCATAATAAACTAATATTTGAAATGAGTATGGTGTAAGCCATTTCATTTTTTGCCACGAATGCACGAATTTTCACTAATATTAATCTAATGTATAAGTGAAAATTTGTGCATTCGTGGCATTTTTTCTTTTTATACCTTTGCCCAAAATATTGTTGTACCAGAAAGCCCAACTATGTCCTCCAGAACTGATTCTGAAAATATCCAAAAACTTACGCAGGAAGTAATTGTTTTATTAAAAAAACTGATTGAAACACCATCATTCAGTAGAGAGGAAGAACATACAGCTGCCTTGATCCAGGATTTTTTCAGACAAAAAGAGATTCCTTTCCAGACTAAAAAGAACAATATCTGGGCTTACAATAAATATTATAATGCGACAAAACCAACCGTCCTGTTAAATTCTCACCACGATACAGTTAAACCCAATAAATCCTGGACACTTGATCCGTTTCTGGCTCTGGTAGAGGATGATCAGCTTTTTGGTTTGGGAAGTAATGATGCCGGGGGGTGTCTGGTTTCGCTGATTGCTACTTTTTGTCATTTTTATGATCGCGAAGATTTAACCTATAATATTGTTATTGCTGCCACAGCCGAGGAAGAAATTTCAGGAAAGGAAGGTTTGGAAATTGTTGTTCCCGAGCTTCCTGAAATAGCTTTTGCGATTGTTGGCGAACCAACGGAAATGCATTTGGCAGTAGCGGAAAAAGGTCTGCTGGTACTAGATTGTACTGCCAAAGGAAAGTCAGGGCATGCGGCGAGAGAGGAAGGGGATAATGCGATTTATAAAGCCATTCAGGATATTGAGTGGATACGTAACTACGAATTCCCAAAAGTTTCCCCGACTTTGGGGCCAATCAAAATGTCGGTAACGATCATAAATGCCGGAACACAGCATAACGTAGTTCCGGATACTTGTGTTTTTACGATCGATGTAAGAGCCACGGATCAATATAGCCTGGAAGAAATCATTGAAGTGATTCAGGAAAATATTCAGTCCGAGGTAAGTGCACGTTCTATTCGCTTACGTCCTTCGAGTATACCAATGGAACATCCGATTGTTCAGGCAGGTTTAAAAAGAGGCAGAGATGCTTATGGTTCGCCAACCACTTCAGATCAGGCATTGCTGGATTGTCCGTCATTGAAAATGGGACCGGGACATTCGGAACGTTCGCATACAGCCAATGAATTTATTTATTTGCATGAAATCGAAGCAGGTATTTTGCAATATATTAGTATGCTGGAAGAAGTTGTGACTAAGTAATTTCACATTAATACTTGCCAATTATGCTTTTTTTCAAAGAAGGAGACGTCGCGAAATTTGATGCAGTCCAGTTTCTGTATATCAAAACTTCTTTGAAAGGAAATGTATTTGAGATAATCCTAAGCCGGCCGGAAAAGCGAAATGCTTTCACGCCAACAATGGCCAGTGAAATTGCATTTGCGTTGGCTTATGCAAAAAGTCAGATTGAAATTTGGTGTGTTATCCTAAAAGCAGAAGGCCCGGTCTTTTGTGCCGGGGCTGATTTAAACGCTCTTCACGATTCAACTGCAGATCAAAAAAATCAAACACTTCCTGAACCACTTGGAGAAGTCAGACTTGGCGATGCTTTTGCGAATTTACACAAGCCGAGTATTGCACAAGTAGAAGGATCTGTTTTTGCCGGAGGGTTTTTGGTAATCTGCGGATGCACTTTTGTTGTAAGTATACCAGAAGCAAATTTCAGTTTACCCGAAGTAAAAAGAGGGATTTGGCCGATGCAGGTCATGGCTTCATTATTGGACCTTATCCCAAAAAGAAAAATACTTGAAATGTCGATAACCGGTAAAAGTTATTTGGCAGAAGAAGCGCTTCATTTAGGTTTGGTCACCCAAATTGCAGAAAAGGAAGTTATTGAAAACGAAGTCAATAATCTCGCTGATCTGATTTGCTCAAATGCACCTTATGCCATCAAATCAGGAATGCAAGCACTTCAAAATATATCGGATATAGCGGAAAATGATCGTCACAATTATCTTAAATCCCAATTAGATTTACTCCTAAAATCAGAAGACGCAAAAGAAGGCACAGCCGCTTTCAAAGAAAAACGAACTCCAACCTGGAAAGGAAAGTAACAGAATTACCAAAAACTTATACCGAGCCAACGCCGAAAGCTGATAGCCGACCGCCGAAAGCCAATAAATTAGCTTCCCGGAACAATCTCAATTTCCTCTCCATATTTGTTATGGAATTTGAAATCAATAACCCCTAGAGAGGTATCCTTAATTAGTTTAACCCAGGTTTTGTATTGGAAAAGCCATTTCACCTGTTCAGAAATAATTCCTTTCGTGAAATAGGCATGGATAAACGGGTGAAGCGCGATGGTGATACCGCGTTCATTTTGTTTTGAAAGAATATAATCCAGATTCGACAAGATAATATCCGTTACCAGAATACTTGCCTGAATCGTTCCCGTACCGCCGCAAGTAGGACAGGTTTCGCGGGTAACAATATTCATTTCGGGTCTTACACGCTGACGTGTGATTTGCAGTAACCCGAATTTCGAAAGCGGTAGAACCGTATATTTTGAACGGTCTCCTTTCATTTCGTCGCGCATCATGTCAAAAAGAACGCGTTTGTTTTCCGCTTTCTTCATGTCAATGAAATCGACAACGATAATTCCACCCATATCACGCAAGCGCAACTGGCGGGCAATTTCTTTTGCTGCTTCAATGTTTACACTGAGCGCAGTAGCTTCCTGATCTTCTTCCGAATTTGACTTATTTCCACTGTTCACGTCGATAACGTGTAGCGCTTCCGTATGTTCAATGATCAGATAACCACCGTTTGGCAAACTTACCGAACGGCCAAAAAGTGATTTAATTTGTTTCTCTAAGCCGAATTGTTCAAATATCTTGTTCTTGCCATTATGCAATTTCAGTATACTTTCTTTATCCGGCGCGATGTTGTGGATATAGGCTTTAATGTCCTCATAAACGTCTTTTGAATCCACGGTAATACTGTCAAACGATTCGTTCAACATGTCACGGATAATAGAAGATGCACGGTTCATTTCACCGATCACACGGTCACGGGGCTTGGCATCACGAAGCGTTTTGATGCCATTTTCCCATTTATCCAGACAGTCCTGAAGATCTTTATTCAGTTCGTCAACATCTTTTCCAGTCGCAACAGTACGGATAATTACACCGAAGTTGGCTGGTTTAATGGAAGACATAAGTCGTTGCAGACGCGTTCTTTCCTGCTTGTCAGTAATCTTTTTGGAAAGGTTTACCGAATTTGAGAAAGGAACCAAGACGATGTAACGACCTGCAATGGAAATATCACAAGACAGGCGGGGGCCTTTTGTTGATATAGGTTCTTTAACAATCTGAACCAGAATAGCCTGATTCTTAGAAAGTACTTTATCAATCTTACCAAGTTTTTCAATTTCGGGTTCCATTTTGAAGTTATTCAACTTCCCGGAATTGACGCGCTTGGAGATTACATCTTTGGTTAGTTTATTAAGAGAGTTGATGTTCGGTCCTAAATCCAGATAATGCAAAAAAGCATCCTTCTCAAATCCTACGTCAACGAACGCGGCATTAAGCCCAGGCACAAGTTTCCTTACTGTACCAAGATAAATATCCCCAACAGTAAAGCTCTGATCCGGTGTTTCGACGTGGTATTCTAACAGACGTTTATCCTGCAAAAGGGCTATACGCTCTCCCTTTTGAGTAGAATTTATTAGTAATTCGTTACTCAATGTTCAACCAACCAAATGGCTATATAAAGTTAATACTCAACCTCCTGCTTTACATTTAAAGACAGGCAACATATATCTCGTAAGTGATAATATGACCGGATCCATTTGATTGAGATCCGGTCATATATCAATTATTTCTTCTTATGTCTATTTTTTCTAAGACGTTTCTTTCTCTTGTGAGTGGAAATCTTATGTCTCTTTCTTTTCTTTCCGCAAGGCATAAATTTATGTCGTTTATATAATAAAAAATAATTGTTTTACTTATTTAATTGTCAAGACGCTCCTGAAGTTCCACAATGGCTTGTTGGATCACCGGGTCATTTTCTTCTTTCTTCACTTCCGCCAGTACTTTACGAGCCTCTTCTTTTTTCCCAAGCTCGACGAGCGTAAGTCCTAAATAGAACTTAGCTTTTGTATTTGCCGGGTTATTTGTCAGAATTTGTTTAAACCGATCTGATGCTTTCGAGTACTGATTCGAACGCATTGACAGAATACCCAGATTAAACAAAGCTAACTCATTTGTAGGATCCGTATCCAACACTTCACGTAACATCAAAATTCCCTGCATCGGGTTTTCTGTATTCACATAGGTCATGGCCATATTGGCTTTCGCTGCCAGCAATCCTGGGTTTTTTTCAATTGCTTTTCCGTAGAACTCCCGTGTTTTGTTACCAAGGCTTTTCGCTTTGGCATCATCAACGGCAAATCCGTATGCTTCATAATAACGATCACCTGCTCTTGTGATATTCTCAATAGAAGGCGATAGCTGAGCTACCAGTTCTGCATAATGTGCAGCGCTGTCGAATTTTTGAAGTTTGGAAAACGTGTCGGACAATTTTAATCCGGCAGCTATTTTTTCTTTTCCACTTGCCTGATTGAAGCCACTTCTCTGCTGATCAACATTTTTTTGTTGTTCTGGGGATAAAGTGGCTCCATCATGCATGTTCGAGGGAGTTTGGGAAGCCGGAGTCGTTGGGGCCGAAGCACCAGGTGCCGCCGCTACTTCACTCTTCTCGGTGTCCATTTCTTTTGCTTTTGTATTAACCACCACTTTCGGAAGACTGTAAAGAGTTCCAACCAAGGCTAATGCCAACACACAAGAAAGAATTATAGACTTTTTCATACTGTTTTAATCAAACCTAATTAAGGCAAATTATTTTTCAGCCAGATCTTTCAATTTGTCACTCACTTTAACTTGCTCAACAAAAACTTTTGCCGGCTTGAAGCTTGGTACAAAATGTTCGTCAATGATCATTGAAGTACCTTGTGAGATATTACGAGCTACTTTACGGGCACGCTTTTTATTGATAAAGCTACCGAAACCTCTAACATATAGATTTTCACCCTCTGCAAGCGAGTCTTTTACCACGGTGAAAAACGATTCTAGCGTTTGTTGAACATCGCCCTTGTCTACACCTGTTTTCTCGGAAATTTGTGCGATTACGTCTGCCTTAGTCACTTTGATTATTTACTTTAAGTGGATATTATTTCTTTTCTTTATTTCCTCCTCCAAATTTTGGGAACACAAAGGTAGGGTAATTTTACCATAATTTAAAAGGTTAGCATTTTCATTTTTTTTCTAATTGGTTAAAAAACAGTGTATATAAGTCAAAACGTTATGCTACCCGATCATTTACAACTACTTGAATTTAACGCAAAACTAAAATCCTGGTATCTCGAAAACCATCGTCCGCTATTGTGGCGGCAAACGACCGACCCATATAAAATTTGGCTTTCAGAGATTATTTTACAACAAACCCGTGTCGCACAGGGAACTCCGTATTATGAAAAATTCCTTATTAACTATCCGACAGTATTTGATCTGGCTGCTGCGGATGAGCGGGATGTGTTAAGGCTTTGGCAGGGTTTGGGTTATTATTCGAGAGCCAGAAACATGCATCATACGGCCAGGTACATTGTGGAAGAATGGGAAGGGAAGTTTCCTGAAAGTGCTGTGAAACTTGCTAAACTCAAAGGTTTGGGTGCTTACACCGCCGCAGCCATTGCCTCCTTTGCTTTTAATGAGGCCGTGCCCGCGATTGACGGAAACGTGTATCGCGTAATGTCCCGTCTGTTTGGAATTTTTACGGATATTTTGAGTTCAGGAGCGAAAAATAAATTCACAAATCTTGCAAAACAGATTATTCCTCAGGACGATCCTGCAACCTATAATCAGGCGATGATCGAATTTGGCGCATTGCAGTGTGTGCCCGTTTCTCCAAATTGTTCTGTTTGCCCTTTCACTTATATGTGTTATGCATACGAATTCAATATGCAGAACAAGTTGCCGGTCAAGATGAAAAAGAATGCGGTGAAAAACCGTTATTTTAACTATTTCATTTTACAAAAAGGCGACAGTCTTGCCATGCATGAACGGCTCAAAAAGGATATCTGGAAAGGACTGTATGATTTTTATTTAATTGAATCGTCTTCTGATATCAACACGCCAGATGATTTGCCAAAAGACAATTTTCTTGAAGACTGGAAAAATAAGGGGCAAATTCGCCAGGTTCTGAAAGAGTATACGCATTTATTGACGCATCAAAGATTAACGGTAAGATTCTGGTGGATTATCGTTCAGGAAGATGAAGTTTTAAATCTACCGGAGGATATGGCATTTTATTCAAAAAGTGAAGTGGAAGAATTGCCGAAACCAATTTTAATGGATACAGTTTTAAAAGAAGAGTTATTTTTATAAACTTTCTTTTTTGCCACGAATACAGGAATTTTTCACGAATTTCCAGTTGAACATTCGTCGGGAATTCGTGCATTCGTGGCTAATTTATTTTCAAGACGACATCGTTCCAAGTCATCCGGTTTCTGAAAGGAATATAATAGCTTTTTAAAACGAAGAATAGGAACAAGAACCAACAAGGAATTGAGAAAATAAATAGGTTATTCCGGTGCTCTGCACCTTTGACCCGTAGATATCATTGGTTGCTACAAATATTTAGGTGCTCTGCACCTTCTCCAGATACAGAGTGCTGCAATAATTGTAGTTTTAGAAATTATTGATTGTTGCAGATATTTGGGTGCTCTGCACCCTCACCAGTCACAGATAAGGAGAGCTGCAATAATTGTAGTGGTTTAAATTATTGGATGTTACAAATATTTGGGTACTCTGCACTTAACTTATATCAGGTACAGAGTACTGCAATATTTGTAGGAATAAGCGAAAAGAGAAGGTTTCCCAAGGTGCAGAGCACCGAAATATTATTTAGTTTCGAAGGTTTGATTACCAGATATCAATTCACCTAACCTTGTTGATCTTTATGCAAAAAATTGCCATGCTCGGGTCCGGATTTATCGGACGTTTTTATGCGGAATCTATTCATGGCCAGCGTGGCCGTGACCGGGTTGTTTCGATTTATGCGCGTCGGGAAGAAAGTGCTAAAAAATTCGCGGATGATTATGGTTGTGATTTCTGGTCCACCAATATGGAAGAGATTATTTCCAGCCCGAGTGTTACTATGGTATGTATTGCGCTGCCAAATAATCTTCATGAAGAGGCCGTGATACTATGTGCAAAACATAAAAAGGCCGTAGTTTCCACAAAACCTTTGGGACGAAATGCCGACGAGGCGCTTCGTATGATGCAGGCTGTGGAAGATGCAGGGATTTTTGCCGGTTATCTGGAAGATCTATGTTACAGTCCAAAATTTTTGAAGGCGCTGGAAAGTGTGAAAACCGGAGCACTGGGCAGAATTATCTGGGCAAAATCCAGAGAAGCACATCCTGGTCCGCACAGCGAATGGTTTTGGGATATCGAGCAGGCTGGCGGCGGATGTATTCTGGATCTGGGTTGCCATTGCATCGAAATTTCAAGGAATTTTATTGGTAAAGATATTCGTCCGGTCGAAGTGATGTGCTGGGCAGACACGCAGGTAAAACCGATTGACGCCGAAGATCACGCAATCGCTTTGGTGAAATATGAGAACGGCGCGATCGGACAATTTGAAGTAAGCTGGACTTTTCGCGGAGGTATGGATCTGCGCGATGAGGTGATGGGAACGGAAGGGACGATCTGGATCAACAACTTCCTGCGCACAGGATTTGAAATGTATACTTCTGGGAGTGGCGGTGATTATGTTGCTGAAAAAGCAGAAAGTAAAAGCGGCTGGCTTTTTCCTGTTGGCGATGAAGTAAATGATCTTGGTTATAACCACATGTTCACGGATATGTTTAATGCGGCTGAGGAAGGGCGTGATGCGGCCGAAACTTTTTATGACGGTTATGTTGTGAATGCGGTTATTGACGCAGCCTATCGTTCTTCAAAAACCAAGTTGTGGGAGAAAGTGGAACTTCCGGTTTGGCGTGGAAAGGAAGGGGTGACGAAACCTTCAAATTATGTTGACTATGACGATGAACATTATTTGATCAAACAGGAAGTGACCCACGACGGACGGAACAAATTGATCCTGAAAAATAAAATTACAGGAAAAATCAGTGAGCAGGATGTATGAAAAATGATTCAGAATACTGGAAATGGTCATCAAAATATTTATGCGAAATTTGAATTTGCATATTTGAACTAATATCCGGTATATTGAATTTAATTATCCACAATCATCACAAACGCACAAAATCATGGCAGGAGTTAACAAAGTAATCCTTATTGGAAATTTAGGAAGCGACCCGGAAGTCAGATATCTGGAGAGCGGTTCGGCAGTTGCAAAATTCAGTATTGCTACAACCGATTCTTACACTAATAAGAACGGCGAAAAAGTAGAAAATACCGAATGGCACCGTATTGAATTATGGGAAGGACTTGCAAAAGTTGCAGAGAAATATCTTAAAAAAGGCAATTCTGTATATATAGAAGGAAGAATCCGTACCGACAACTGGACGGACAAAGAAGGTGTTCAGAAATCCGGCGTAACGATCCGCGCAAATAGCATGACTTTATTGGGTGGGCCAAACTCGGGCGGCGGTGAAAATAATCAGGGAAATCAGGGTTACGCCCAGTCTTCTGCTCCCAAACAAAACCAGGCTCCAAGGTCCGCTGATCCGATCCCGCCTTCGATGGCAGCAGGAAATGATGATGACGATCTGCCATTCTGATTTCTGAGAATTCTACCCAAATTTTATGTTTTTTTAGGCGTAATGTCATTTGACGACAGGATTTTTGGGTAGAATTCTTAACTTGGGTTTATTATGAACTTTTCAAAATTTTTGTGAAAGAAACTGCCGATAGTGACGATCCTTTGTCTCGAAAGCGTACGGGGATAATTTATCCCGCTAAAAGTGCGCTTCCATTGATGGCCGGTATGGTCATACCCATTGACAGCTCTGCTTTTTACGAATTAATTCTTGTCTTCATTCTTTTGGCTGTTTCTCTTTTTCTGTCAGGAATCAGAGCTTCTTATGCAACAGCCGGCGCGATGGAAAATCCCTGGGAACGAAAAACTATTCCGGAAAACCAGCTTCCTACGCGGATTCAGCAATTGGCACTCTCAATTATTCAGCGCGGGGTTACATTACTTGGATTATTATTAGCTGCAAGGTTTACCTGGCTCCAGGTTCAAAACAACGACGAAACTATATTTCACTGGATTTCACTGGCAACACTGGCTTTCTGGATATGGCTTGATGTTATGGTCAGGTTTTTTTCTGCACGAAATGCAGCTGAATTAATCCCGAAAATTGCTGGTACAACCCATTTTATTATAAAACTATGTGAGCCACTGACAAAACCAGTTACTCGCCTGGGCTACTTTTTTGGAATTTTAACACCGGAAGGTTCTGAAATTTCTACTGAAAGATTAGAAGCAAAAGCAGAAAGCGAAGAAGAAACAGATCTGCTCCGGGGATTAGCAAACTTTAGGCAGACCAATGCCCGGAAGGCGATGCAGCCGCGTGTTAATATCACGGCTTTTGATATTGAGCTTAATTTCCATGAGCTTATGGATAAAATCAATAAGTCAGGATATTCCCGGGTTCCTGTTTACAGAGATACGCTGGACAGTGTGGAAGGAACCTTAAATGTAAAAGATCTCTTGCCTTATCTGCATCATAATGAGCATTTCAACTGGCAAAAATTGCTTCGCGAACCTTATCTGATTCCTGAAAGTAAGCGCCTGGATGATCTGATGAAGGAATTTCAGAACCGTCGTGTGCACATGGCGATCGTCATTGACGAGTATGGAGGAACGAGCGGGTTGATCACTTTGGAGGATATTATTGAGGAAATTTTCGGCGATATCAATGATGAGTATGACGAGGAAGAGGAGGTTAATTATACAAAAGTAGATGAGAATACGTACGTCTTCGAAGGTAAGGTTTTGATCAACGACCTGTGCCGTATCCTGGACCTTGAATCGGATTATTTTGAAGAAGTGCGTGGAAACAGTGAGTCGTTGGCGGGACTTTTGTTAGAACTTTTTTCAAGGCTACCCCGCACAGGAGAAATTGCCACGCACCGGGAAATTACTTTCAAGGTACAATCGGCTGACAAAAAGCGAATTAAAAAAGTGAGAGTTCTGGTTGGGTAAAATTAATTATCCGGTGAAATTGATCTCCGATTTCCCTTCGAATCGTAGATGTTTATTTTGCTCACGTTGTCTTTTGAAATTGTCAAAACCCGGGACGATTGAGATAAGTAGCCCGACCCATAACTCCATTCATGTATTCTTTTCTTACCATCTTTGAAGATAATTTCTGCCCTGATCTCATCAGCGTGTGGGCGGATTTTGATCAGGTTTTTTTCTTTGTTTTGGAATAAGAAAACTTTAATCTTGTCATTATTTTGGGCTGATATCACTAGTTTGTTTCCATCAACCAAATTTAATTCCGCCAAGCCTTTTCCGTCACCTTCTACAAGAAAACCGCTGGTAGCCGCCGATACCGGACTGAAATTTCCTTTGCCATTTCCCAATAAAAGCAAGCCATGAAAAGCGTCGAGCCTTCCGCTGATCGATTCAGGAGCGTAAGAATTTCCTGTCAATAATAAATCCTGATGTCCATCTGCGTTGTAGTCCCCCGTTAGAATCCCGTAGACTGGTCCGAGTTGTGCCGCAATGGGAAGAGCCTTCATTTTAAATTTTCCATTTCCCTGATTTTCCAGCAAAACACTTTCCATTTCTTCACAGATAAGTTTCCTGGCGTCTTTCAACTCATCTTTTTTGAAAATATCTTTCATTTCCGCCTTGGCATAGTCGCCGTAATAAACAAAGCGCTTTTTAAGAAAATTCATCTGGCTTGTCATTTCGTCACGCGGGTGGATAGGATACAAATTTTCGCCGGTGTACCGGAATATAACCGGATCCATCGTTCCGCTTTTGTCAAAATCTTTGGCAAACATTGTCAGCGGTTTGGTTGATGACGGACGTTCTTCTGAATTCAAACCAACATTTCCAAAGACATAATCCGTATCACCATCTTCATCAAAATCTCCGGAACTGATACTATTCCACCAACCTGTTGTATTGGTCAGACCAACGGAGGCAGTGATATTAGCAAATTTTCCTTTCGTGTTTTTCAGAAATGTAAGCGGCATCCATTCGCCTGCCAAAATCAAATCCATCCATCCATCATGATCGAAATCTGTCCAGACCGAAGACGTAACCATGCCGATTGAATTTAGTTCAGGACAAACCTGAGCAGTAATGTCTGTAAACTTTCCACGATCATTTCTTAGGATGTAGCTTTTAGGTGAAGTTGGATATTGGCCCGGCGTAAGTCTGCCTCCGATGAACAAATCCACATCACCGTCTTTGTCAAAATCCACAGCATTAACCGAAGAACCGCTGGTCGTATTCATTGGTAATGCAGATAAATCCAGTTTAAAATTCCCCTTTCCGTCATTCAAATAAAGGCGATCCTGATAATATTTTGAATCAATCGGAAATTCGCTGCTTCCACTGACGATATACAAATCGAGGTCACCATCACCATCTGCGTCAAAAAATAGCGAACCCATATCTTCTTCAAATTTTTGGTCTTTGGTCAGCGGTTTTTCAATAAACTTTCCCTGCGCATTCTGAACAAAAAAACTTCCGGAATGACGGAAGGCACCCCCGATATAAAAATCTTCAAGTCCATCTCCATTGATATCGCCAACAGTAATACCCGGCCCATTCTGTGATAATAAATGTGGTAAAAGTGGCTGTACTTTAAAGTCAATATATAATTCTTCCTGATGTGTATAATGAATTCCTAACACATGCGAAACTTCCTGGAAAAGGGGTTTTGGTAGTATTGGGTTAATTTTCTGAATAACTGATGCTTTGTCATATTCCAGTTTTAAAACCTGATCAGCAGAAATATTCGTTAACAATTGTGTTTTGTTATCTGGCCAAACCACCCGGATGGAATCTACTTTTTTAGTTTTTCCAAGTCCAAAATGCAGCGTGTTTTCAACAGTTGACTGATATCCGCGGTAAGGTGAATGCTCAATAAATTGTTTTTCAATGTTAGTGTAAACGGTAACTTTTGTTCCAAATCCATAAGGATTCTCTTTTCTGCCACTTAATTTGACCCGTAGATAATGATGATCCGGAAGTTTTTCTGAATTGTTTTTGTATACAAAAGCTTTCTGATCAATGTTGTTGATGATCAGATCCAGATCCCCGTCATTATCCAGATCAGCGTAAGCTGCGCCGTTTGAAAAAGAAGGCTTATCAAAACCCCAGGATTCTGATTGGTTTTTGAAAGTGAGGTCACCGTTGTTTTTAAACAAATAATTAGGGACATGGGCACCTTCAACTTCTTTCAAAGCCTGAACGGTTGGCGCATTATCCAAATTTCCCGACTGGATTTGCTGCTGATATTGCGCCATCCGGTAAACAACAAAATCGCGGTTAGTAATGTCTTTTGGATATCCGTTTGTGATCATCAAATCACGTTTCCCGTCATTATCATAATCGGCAAACAAAGCACTCCAACTCCAATCCGTCGCCTGAATACCTGAAAAACGCCCGATTTCACTAAAAAATGGATGATTTGTTCCGGGACGATTTCCGTTGTTATGCTGTAAAGTATTACGCATAAATTGTGGCTGGTAACCCATTCTTTGCTCTGAAAGAAAACGGTCATAGTTCATCAGTCCGAACATGTTTTTCCGGCGGATATTTCCTTCCGGCAACATGTCGAGCGTTACAAAATCTACCAGTCCGTCGTTGTCAATATCAGCCGCGTCGTTACCCATGGCTGAGTAACTTTGGTGACGGAAATAATCGGTGATCTCGTTTATAAAACTTCCATTTTGCTGATTGATATACAAAAGATCATTGGACAAGTAATCATTGGAAACATACACATCCGGCCAGCCGTCTTCATTCACGTCAACAATAGAAACGCCTAATCCAAAACCTTCCGTAAGAATATTTGCTTCTGTTGAAACATTTGTAAACTTGACCTGGCCGTTTATTTTTCCATCATTTCGATACAGTTTATCAGTACTTAATGCTGAACCATCCGTTCGTTTTGGCCGAATCACATTTGGGCCTTTGCGCTCCATGACATTGATTACCAGAAAAACATCCAGATCCCCATCTTTGTCATAATCAAAAAATGCGGCTTGGGTAGTGTTTCCGGAATAATCCAGACCATACTTTTTCGCTTCTTCAACAAAAGTGTTATTTCCCTGATTGATGTACAGGAGATTGGGGCGGGGTACAATAGAAGAATTTGGTTGTTGAGGCCCTGCTCGACAAACGTAAATATCCAGAAAACCATCTGCATTAATATCAACCATGGATATTCCACGAGACCAACTATCGGCAAGTTTTATTCCTGATTTCTCAGTAATATCCTCAAATTTTAAATTGCCTTTGTTGAGATAAAGCCGACTTTCAGCGATGTTTCCACCCATGAAAACATCCTGTAAACCATCATTGTTGATGTCGCCAATTCCGACACCGCCGCCGTTATAAAAATATTCATAGGTGAGGATGTTAAGTTTTTCATCCTCTTTTAAATTGTTGGAGAATGTAATTCCGGTTTCGCCGGAGGGAAGCAACTCAAATAAGGTCTCCTGATTCTTTTTTTTACAGGTAAACAGCACACTGCTAATTATGAAAAGTAAAATCAGTTTTCGGATCATTTGGATGCGGAACTATCGGAGGTAATTTTGGAGAAAAAGCGGATTTCATATAATTCCTGATTTTTGCCGGGAAGGTATGGCTTTTGAAGCTTTTTCAGCACAAGCTGATCATTGTCCAGTTTCAGAATTTTGTATCCATTCAAAAAAGTACCAGCCGAATCAAGATATACGAGCGAATCAGATTTCAGAATTTTGTAATTATATTTCCTGAATTCGTCCTGTCGGCGTTCAAAAACAACTCCATCTTTGGTATACTCAAAATGCGACCAATGCTCATCCTGAGAGTCATTGGTATGGGAAAAACCATTGACATAGTTCGAGATAGAATCCGTTTTCCAGGCACCCAAAATCTGCTTTTCCTTCGACACACACCGCGTCAAAACAGAAATTAACAGAAAAGCAATTAGTACTTTTTTCACGCAATATAAATTTTAATCGCAGTTCTGAATTAGCGTGTGGATAAGGAAGAAAAGAAGTCAAGTTTTCAAGACTTGACTTCTTTCAAGGTCAATGTGCAAAAATCCTCTTCTCGCCACATTAACAATTAACCCTTAACAATTAACCCTTAATAATTACTATTCTGGATCAAAACCCCATTGCTCAAATCCACTTCACGCTGCGGAAGCGGGAAATAATAATGTTTAGGTTTTACAAAATTACGACTTGGTTTATAAGGTCCTCGTGCAATTTTATAATGTGCTGTAATATCAATCAGGCCTGCTTTGTCCCAGCGCATCAGATCCTGATGACGCTCGTTCTCACCAGCAAGTTCTACACGACGTTCGTGCATTACGTCTTTCATTGTAGCACCGGTGATCTCCTTCACACCCGCCCGTTTTCTGACCGCATTGATTTCTGCATCACCACTTTGTCCGGAACGGATTTTAGCTTCGGCAGCCAATAGGTAAACATCTGCTGAACGCAAAAACGGAGCATTCAGACTTTGATCCATATCACCTGATGAGGTAAACTGGGAGTATTTTCGGAAAGCAAATCCTGTAACACGAGTCATGTCGGCAGTGAATTCTGTTTCGCCAAGGGATCCTCTTTCCACCTTATCGCCCGGACTAAAAATAGAATAAGCCTTACGCGGATCGCCCTCTTCAAATTCATTCACGAGGTCCTGAATCGGCTCATGAAATCCCCAGCCACCGAAAGTTTGCGGTGTGTGATAGTAGGCTGGTGAGTTATCAGTTGTCCATCCAGTTTCGTATTGCAGCGAGAACAATGTTTCTGTATTATTTTCTGTAACCAATTCAAAATTCTGATTGAAGCCTGAGGCGAGTTTATAAGCGGCATTCGAAGTAACCTTTGCGCTCGCTTCGATTGCCTTGGCCCAGTTTTCCTGGTATACATACAATTTCGCAAGAAAACCATAAGCAGCTCCCTGCGTCGCCCGGCCTGCTTCTGTCGCTTCGTAGGCTACCGGCAGCATGGTTGCAGCTTTTTGGAAATCCGCTTCTGCCTGCGCTCTCACTTCCGCCAGCGTAGCTTTCGGTTTGTTGTATGTCAGGTTCAATGCATCCTCCTCCAATAAAATCGGTACTTCGCCATAGATCAGAGATAAGCGCCAGTATACAAAACCACGCAGGAAATAAGCTTCGCCCATACTCCGGTTCCGCAAGGTCTCATCCATAGCTACTTTTGGCGCGTTGATTAGTACAGCATTTGCCCTTGAAATAACTTCATACTTCGTGGACCAGGTGGCAAGAATATGGGAATTGGAGGGGTCAAACGTGAACATCTCCAAAGCCGTTTCATCCGCGTGGTCACCTGCCCGGTTCATATCATCGGAGCAGTTATCGAAAGTATATTCTGTGTGCGCAAATCCATCCTCGTTCAACAGCGGAGCGTAAATGGCATTTGTTGCAGCCACAACGTCGTCACCATTACGCCAGTACTGCTGGGACGTAACCTGGCCATAGGGAGTCGTTTCCAATAAGTTATCCTGGCAACTGATCAAAGTTGCAAGAAAAATATATCCGGCTAGTGTAGTTATCTTTTTCATAATCATATAAAATCTGCTGGTATAGAAATCTGAACGTTTGAACTAGAATGATAGGGAAGCGCCAATGGTCCAGGTTCTAGCCAGCGGGTATTGTGCATAATCAACATTAAGCTGGTTGTATTGCCCTGTTCCTCCGCTCACATATCCCAGTTCTGGATTCAGTCCGGAATATTTCGTAAACGTGATAATGTTCTGACCAGTTACATAAATTCTCGCCTGAGACATTTTTAGAGAGCCAACGACAGACTTTGGCAAAGTGTATCCCAGTGTCATATTTTTCAGACGCAGGAAATCACCTTTCTCAACAAACAGATCCGAAGGGCGGAAGTTGCGGTTTGCGTTATCTATACTAACTCTAGGGACCGAGTTACTTGAACCGTCACCATTCCAGCGATTCATTGCGTCAGCATAAAGATTAAATGAATAACTGGCGTCAAGTCCTTGCATCCTGTCAGCATTGTAAACCGAAACGCCGCCTACACCAACAAAAAACAGGTTGAAATCAAAACCTTTGTAATTGACGCCGGCAGAAAATCCATAATTGAGCTTAGGCTGAGGGCTGCCAATAATTGTTCTGTCCTGATCATCAACTATCCCGTCATTATTCAAATCCACAAATCTTACGTCGCCGGGTTTGATCTGTCCATCAGAACGACGTGAATCGTTAGCAATGTTTACGTCTGAATCAATTTGCCCCTGGTTCTGATAAAGACCGTCCGTTTTATATCCGTAAAAAGTTCCATAAGGCTGGCCTTCGTAGGTGCGGACAATTTCCTGCTGGCCACGTCCGTAAAGTTGTGTTGCCAAAAATCCGCCCGGTGTCGCCAGTTTGGTAATTTTGTTTTTAATAAAGGTCGCGTTACCACTTAAATTGAATGTGAAGTCGCCCAGCGTATGGCGGTAAGATGCTTCCAATTCCAGACCTTGGTTTCTAAGTTCTCCGATATTTTGGTCAGGAATAGTTGACGTACCAATTGTTCCGATGGATGGCGGAGCGAGAAGCATCTTTTTTGTGTCTTTGATAAAATAATTTGCAGACAGATACAAGCTGTTTTTCATTAATCCGGCTTCTAAACCAAAGTTGCTCATTTCTGCAGTTTCCCAACCAATGTTGGTATTGGCCAATCGGCTTTGCGCTGAACCTGCGATCTGATTTTGCACACCACCATTACCGAATGCATAGCGGTAGGAAGAATTAATCAGAGCAAGATATTGAAGTGAGGCAACATTTTGGTTACCTAATTGTCCCCAGCCGCCTGTAACCTTGAAATTGCTGAAAATCGGAAGTGCATTTTTGAAAAATGATTCCTCAGAAATTCTCCATCCCGCTGAAAATGCTGGAAAATAACCCCATTGGTTTCCCGGAGCAAATTTGGAAGAACCATCACTGCGAACCGTTGCGGTAAATAAATATCTGTCTTTAAAGGAATAATTAACACGGCCAAAAACCGAAGCAAGGGCATCGTAACTGCGACCACCGTTTCCGCCATCACTTAAAGGTATTGACACGATCGTTCCTGCATATTGCATGTAACGCAGCGATGCATCCTCGCTTGCAAAATCGCGTCCACGCTGATTGGAATAGATATCATTGAAGGTTTGGGAAGTATATCCACCTACCAGACTTAATGAATGCTGACCAAATTTTTTGTCATAAGACAAGAAATATTCCTGCAAAAACGACCAGTTTTTGTCATGACCTAATCCAAGTTGGTTGTAAGCGTTGGTTCTGAACTGGTCATTAATCTTAACATCAAAAGTATGAGTTTCGCTAAAAGTTGCATCCATGGCAACATTGGCGCGAAGTTTTAAACCTTCGATAATTTCAAGCTCGCCGGTCACGCTACCTAGAAAACGGTTGCGAATATTGTCAGTATCCTGATTGTCGACCGTGAAAACCGGGTTGTTAATATCGCCAAAAGCACCAATTCCCTGCGTAGAACTGTAAGTTCCGTCCGCATTTTTTACAGGCAATCCGGGATGAAAACGGATGGCACTCCAAAGTAAACCTGTTTGTGAATTCCTTGTATCAGGTGAGCTGTTGTGGGTATTGGTAAACTGGAAATTCTGACCAATTTTGATTTTTGAGCCAATTTTATGATCAGAATTAATACGGAAGTTCAACCGTTTGTACTTCGATTTTTCAATAATACCCTTTTCATCGTAGTACCCTCCCGAAATTGAAAAAGACGAATATTTGCCGCCACCACGGATAGAAGCGTCATAGTTTTGAGTAATGCCTTGTTGCAACAGCTCATCCTGCCAGTTGGTAAGTTGTGTCTGATATCTGGTATCCTGCCAGATAGCCGGAACTGGTAAACCATCGTTTGTATAAGCTTCCCTTTTGATCATCGCAAGAGAAGGAGCATCGAGTACGTCCAGCGTTTTGATCCGGTTTGTAACTCCAACGTAAGCATTTACGGAAAGAGCGATCGGATTATCAAATTTCCCACGTTTGGTGGTGATGATTATTACGCCGTTCGCCGCACGGGTTCCATAGATGGCGGATGCAGAGGCATCTTTTAAAATTTCAATTGACTCAATGTCGTTTGGGTTGACATCGTTCATGCTTCCTGACGGCACACCGTCAATTACAACGAGCGGTGAAGCATTATTCACAGTTCCGAAACCACGGATCTGAATGGTACCTGCATCACCAGGAGCACCGCCGTTACGGACAATGTTAACCCCAGCCGCTCTACCCTGTAATGCCTGTTGGGCTCCACCTGATGGAAGGTTCTGAAAATCAGCTCCTTTGACTGACGAGACTGCACCTGTTACATCTTTCTTTTCCTGCGTACCATATCCGACGACAACTACTTCATTCAAAGCGCTTACATCAGGAACAAGCGATATATTGATGATATCGTTTTTGTCAAGAATTACTTCCTGACTAACATATCCGATAAAGGAAAATTTTAAGGCAGTTGCGGCATCGGCTATCGATAACTGGTATTCGCCTTTTTCATTGGTAGAAGTTCCTAGCTGTGTTCCAACGACGAGAATATTAACGCCAGGCAAGCCTTCGCCTTTTTCGTCTGTCACCTTTCCCGAAATTTTGCGCTCAACGGTTTTAAGTGGAAAAAGGAGGCCCTGAGTCTGGATCGAAGTGCCGGCAGGTTTTTTTCGTAGCAAAATACGCGTGTTGCCTACTACCTCATAGGAAACATTCAGGGGAGTTAAAATCTGATCGAGCACTTTGTACAAAGGTCCTTTTAATTCTTTCAAAGATGTACTTTGAGAATTCTGGATACTGCTGGTGCTGTAAACAAATTTGACATCAGCCTGCTTTTCGATCAGGTTCAATACCTTTTTAATCTCCGTAGATTCCACTTTGAGTGAAATCTCTTTACTCAACAATTCCTGCCCACGTAAAGTATGGGCCATGGAAATGCCGCAGCATAAAATCGCAATAATCAGTTGCTTAACACTAGTACGCATGACTTTGTAAACAACCCTTTTGAAGGGTATTTTTTTATTCATAATTTTAAGAGTTTTTGGGGTTAACGAAACGCAAAAACATGAAAACAACCTGCTGATTTTCAGCAGGGACATTTAAGTGCCGGCGATGTTAGCGCATCTTCGGCACTTTTTTATTTAGATGAACTATTTTGTACAGCCTTCTCCTCTGACAAACAGAGTGGTTCCTCGTCGTTCATAACTGGCATTTATGGACCTGCAAATCAGATCAAGCTTTTCAAACAAAGTCAGATCAGTCAGATCACCTGTAAACAGGCAGGTTTCGACCGAATCATTTTCGATAACAATATCAATTCCGTATGCCTTTTCGAGCATCGTGAAAGCGTCTTTTACAGGTGTTTCAATAAAAGAAAATACATAATCAGCTGGCAGGATGTCAGTATTTAGTTTTGGATTTGAAACAATTGCCAACTCCATTTTTTTTGATTTTTTGTCAAAAACCATCTTCTGGTTTCTGGTCAGGATAATGCCATTACTGCTTTTGGATGCCTTCTCCGCCACTTCGTAAACAGAAACGCGCCCGGAGGTTACCTGAACTTCAATGGAACGAGCGTCGTCGTAGGATTTTACCGTAAAACTGGTCCCAAGAACCTGGGTTACTAAGTTTTCTGTCGACACAATAAATGGTTTTGCAGGATTTCTGTTAATTTGAAAAAAAGCTTCACCATGTAAATAGACCAGTCTTTTCGTTTCGCCAAAATGTTCTGGATAACTGATGCTGCTGTTTTTTTTAAGTACTACAATACTCCCATCTTCAAGCGGAATTTTTTGCGAAGTATTGGATGTATTTTTAATTTCAATAACGCCCTCTTTTTCGATGGACTTTATATTGGATGTTTCTTTGTTATTGATCTGCCTGAACGCGAACCAACATCCGACGATAAGTAATACAGATGCTGCGATGCCTTTTATCCAGGGTGAAAAGCGTAAAATAAAACTTTCGTCTGCTGTACTTTTATCTAACTTTTTTTTGATACGCTTGCCTATTTTTTCTTTCTCAGACTCAAAAACCGGGGACTCGTCAATAGAATTATTGTGAAGATAATCCTGAACGAATTTCTCCTCTGCAGGCGAGTGTTCGCCGGCCAGGTATTTTTGCAACAGGATATCGAAGTCGAATTGATTCATTATTTTGCTTTTTCGGGTATCAATTAGGTGTGTGATAGATCCATAGGTGATCCTTTAAAATTTTTAATGATTTGGTTATATGATATTCTACCGCTTTTTCAGAAAGATGCAAATCCCTCGCGATTTCCTTAACGGATTGGTTCTCAAACCGGCTGAGCTGGAAAATTTTACTGGTTTTTTCGGGAAGTTTTTTTAAAGCATTATCCAGCGCTGTGGACAAATCGGTAAACTCCACATCTTGTTCTGTAATGGATGATTCCTGCATTTTTTGAAGAAGAATATATTCCTTGTATTTCCTCCATGTGATCTTCGATTTGATAAAATTTGTGATCAGATGTTTCATAGAAATTACCAGATATGAACTGAGATGCCGGATATTGCTTTCAGCTCTGCGGTTCCACAAGCTTTCAAACAAGTCATGAACCAATTCTTCCGCTTCTTCACGGGTTCCGATCTGGTGGTAGGCAATACAAAATAATTTATACCAGTAACGGTCATAGATTTCCCCGAAAGCAGGTTTGCTGCCTTCAATCAGTTTAATAACCAGCTGTTCATCGGTTAACAACTTGCTCATCCGGGAATTCATTAAGGAATTACAAAGGTATGGTCAAACAAGACACAAAAATCCCTAACGTGTTTTAAGATTATTTTAAATAATTTTTAGTTTACGTCCGGTTATATAAATAATTTTAATAATCCGGTGACAATAATTCACTTTGACAAGTGGTGTTGTTTTGTAAATAGATCTTAAAACGAAGCCCTAAAACCAAAAAAATGCCCTGCTGATAGGCAGAGCATTTATTAAAAATGAAGCTTAGTACTATGCAGCAGCATTTTGCTTTGACATTTTGCTTTTGAAAAACTGGTAGATCATTGGCAAAATCGAGAATCCGATTATTCCGAAAATAACCAGTTCAAAGTTCTTTTTCACGATTTCCATGTTTCCAAAGAAATATCCCAGAAGTGTCAGAGAAGGTACCCAAAGAATTGCCCCAAGTACGCAGTAACCAATGTATTTTGAGTAATTCATACTTCCCGCACCCGCGACAAAAGGAGCGACCGTACGAACAATAGGAATAAAACGAGCCATGATCACAGTGCTACCGCCATGTTTTTCATAAAAAGCTTCCGTTTTTTCAAGATATTCTCTTTTAAGGAAAAGGATTCTTTCACGTTTTTTTATCTCGCCACCGAATTTCTTACCCATAAAATAATTAAGGTTGTCACCCAATAATGCTGCGATGATCAGGATAATGATGATCAGAAAGACGTTCAGGCCTGTTCCTTCATTGGCAGCAATCGCCCCGGCTGCAAAAAGAAGTGAATCACCAGGCAGCAGCGGCATAATAACCAAACCGGTTTCTGTAAAAACAATTAGAAATAAGATCACATAGGTAAGAGTACCGTACTCCTGAACGATATCAAATAAATGCTTATCCAGGTGCAGGAAAAAATCAATAAACTGCGTTAAAAATTCCATTGCTTTTTTGAAGTTTAACCAATTAGTTATAAATATGAAAGGTGAGCTTTTAAACAGTTATTTCGAATCAACTTTCCATTCTTTCTTTGTTTTGGCATTCAGGAAATGCGTGAAAGTATCACCACGTAATCCTAAACGAATCGTTTCTAATGGGATAAGCTCGCTCGGCGCAATATTTCCCAGATTCACGTTAGCGCCCAAAAGTTTGACAAACCAGACCTGCTGAGATTTCTGCGGGGCTTCCCATAACATTTTTTCAAAAGGAATTTGGGTTAAAATCTCTTCGACCAAACCTTGACGAACCTCACCGCTTGCTCTGAAAAGTCCTACATTTCCGGATTCTCTGGCTTCTCCAATCACTTTCCAGGCGCCAGCCTCCAGTTCAGACTTGATAAGCTGGATCCATTTATAAGGAGGGATGATTTTATTTTCGTCCTTTGATCCTACTTCTGACAAGACCGTTACCTGTTGCGCCAGTTTGCGAATATATTCACATTTCACATCCTGAGGCATTTCGATAGAGCCATCAGAAACTTCGGCAAATTTCAGATCATATTTATCCAGTAATTTACGGTAGTCATCAAACTGATTTCTTACCACAAAAGCTTCAAATAATGTACCGCCAAAATAAACCGGAATCCCGGCATTTTTATATACCGCTAATTTTTCGTCAAGGTTGGAGGTTACATAGGAGGTTGCCCATCCAAGCTTTACAATATCTATGAATGTGGAGGCACTGGAAAGCATATCTTCGGTTTCCCTGATACTAAGCCCTTTATCCATAACCATCGTAATTCCCTTTTCACGAGGCTTTTCTGAACGGGAAGGAATTTGTGATAACGTAAAATTCATATTTGGATACTCTTTTAAGTCTTCGAAAAACTCGGGCAAAGGTAGCAATTACCTTTGATACCTAGCAATAAAATCAGTAGTATTGACTTATTGTAATAGTTAAATCTATGATAATTAATATTTCAGGAATATATATCCTTTAATACTTCACTCTTTAAATACTTTTTTAGATGACGGCTTCTGATAATTCATCGCAGAAAAAACACGAATCACGGTTAGCGTATATGCAATCATTCAGAGGGCAATGGATGCAGGAAAGTTTGTCTCCGGTCGGAAGATGGCTTAATGGAAAATTACTCGATATTCAGGACGGGAATATGAGTGTCGAATTTATTGTTCGCGAGGATATGACAAATCCGATGGGCGTGCTGCACGGCGGAATTGCCGCCACTATGCTTGACGATGTAGTCGGAACGATGGTTTATGCTCTTGGCAGTGAGTTTGCCCACACGTCTGTTAATTTGAACTGCGATTTTCTGCATGCAGCAAAGACTGGTGAAACGATTATTGCGGAGGCAAAAGTGGTTCGGGCAGGCAAAAATATTATCCATGTGGAGGGTATGATTAAAAATCCGGCAGGTTTGATTGTCGCGAAATGCAGCAGTAATCTGATTCAAACCGGTTTCAAAATTCCGGCTCATTAAAGATACCCCTGGGCTTGTAACTGAAAAAGTTCTGCGTATTTTCCATCCAGATTTAGCAATTCCTGATGCGAACCATATTCAATTAGTCTTCCTTTTTCCATAAACAGAATTCGGTCCGCCATGCGCACCGTTGAAAATCTGTGTGAAATCAGGACTGCCATTTTCCCATTAATTAATTCGCTGAACCGTTGGAAAACTTTGTGCTCCGCTCTCGCATCAAGCGCTGATGTTGGTTCATCCAGTACAATGAGCTGTGCGTCGCGCATGTAGGCTCTGGCCAAAGCAATTTTCTGCCACTGGCCGCCTGAAAGTTCTGTCCCTTCTTTAAATCTTTTGCCCAAAACCTGTTCAAAACCATTAGGAAGCTGGTCAATAACCTCGTTGGCCATACTCATTCCGGAAGCAATTCGAATAGCTTCCTTGTCATTGATATTGTCGATGTCGCCAACTGCAATATTATCAGAAACAGTCATTTCATAGCGAATATAATCCTGAAAAATGATACCAATATTTACTCTTAAATCAGACAGTTTATAATCCAGAACATCAATTCCGTCTATTAATATTCTGCCTTCCGTGGGTTTATACAAACACGCCAGCAGCTTAACCAGCGTTGTTTTTCCAGCGCCGTTTTCACCAACTAGAGCAAGCTTTTCTCCCGGATTTAGCGTGAATGAAAGATTCCTTATTGCCCAAAAATCACTTTCCGGATATTTGAAACTAACATTCTCAAAAACAATACCTTTTTGGATTGGACGTGGGATATCATGGCCATTTTCATTTGCCAGAATTGTCGGTTGAATTTCAAAAAAATCGAACAGGTCTTTAAGATAAAGCGCATTTTCTGCGATACCGGAAAACCGACTCATAATGCCTTGTAACATACCGTGCATCCGTTGAAAAGAACCGGAAAGAAATGTCATCGTACCGATCGTGATTAATCCGGCAAGCGTTTGTACCAAGACAAAAACATAAGCTGCATAATAGGCAAGGGTGCCAATTGCTGACAAAAAATAGCCCCAGCCAGCCCTGCTGATCGCAATTTTACGGTTTGCCAGATAATATTCCTCGGACAGCTCCTTGAAACGTTTTGCCAGGTAATTTTCCAGGCCGAAAACCTTGACCTCTTTGGCCGTTTCCGCGCTTGATCCAAGATAGCGCAAATAATCCAATTCGCGTCTTTCGGGCGTCCAGCTTCTGGTCAGCGAATAAGTCCGTTCGTTAAAATGTGTTTCCCCTAAAAAAGAAGGAATAACGGCAATGATCAATATTAAAATAAGCCAGGGATTGAAAATGATCAATCCGGCTCCGAGAGAAAGTAGCGTTAAAATATCCTGTATCTGCGCGAGTGTTTGAGATAGCAAAACAGTTCGGCCGGCAGTCTGGCGTCGTGCACGTTCCAGTTTGTCATAAAAAACAGGATTTTCAAACTGATATAAATCCAGCTTTGCAGCATGATGTACCAGATCTACCGACGTTTTATTAGCGACCAGATCACCCAAAAGGCTATCAAAAAGGTTGATACAACGATTTAAAAGGTCGGATATAATCGTCAATCCTAATTCCGCTGCGACCAACATCCACAGATAATCATGCGAATCAGCGCGATGATCAATTAATCGGACGACTTCATCAATAATTTCTTTACCAATGTAAAGCATTATCAGGGGAAGGCCGGATTTTATCAACCGGAAAATAATATTTCCTAAGGTGAGTAATTTATTGGTCTCCCAAACCAGACGGAAGAAACGAGGGAGGTTTTGTAAAGCAGAAAATCGCTTTTTAAATGATTCTGAGGATTCTTTTGGATTTTTAAATGACTTTGATGCCGGAATTTTCTTCAATAGTTAAAATGAGTATGGTGACTTTCTGTTAATCATTTTGTTATGAAAAAAGTTCTCTGTAAATCAATTGCTTTTGCCCCTGAATAAATCAGATCGATTTAATTTGATCACGGGAGTTTACCGGCCTAAATATTACCTTTGTAGAATGGAAAAAAACTTCAATGACTTGTCAGAAAATCGCAAGCAGCAGCTTATGGCGTTTGATCGTTTGCTAACCATTATGGATGAACTTCGTGAACAGTGCCCTTGGGACCGGAAGCAGACGCTGGAAAGTTTACGGCATCTGACAATCGAAGAAACGTATGAATTATCTGACGCAATTCTTGAAAATGACTTGCCGGAAATAAAAAAGGAATTGGGAGATGTGCTTTTGCATATTGTTTTTTATGCCAAAATCGCGTCGGAAAATATTGAGATTGGCAAGAACTTTGATATCGCTGATGTATTGACCGGAATTTGTGAAAAACTGATTTCTCGTCATCCTCATATTTACGGCGATGCAAAGGCGGATACGGAGGAGCAGGTAAAGCAAAACTGGGAAAAACTAAAACTGAAAGAAGGTAATAAGTCAGTTTTGTCTGGCGTGCCTTCATCTTTGCCTGCGCTTGTGAAGGCCATGCGCATTCAGGAAAAGGCCCGCGGAGCTGGCTTTGACTGGGATGAAAAACAGCAGGTTTGGGCGAAGGTTGAAGAGGAATTACAGGAGTTTAAAGAGAACTTCAATATTGAAACGCAGGTTGTAATTGACCATAAGGAAGCGGAAGGTGAGTTTGGAGATCTGCTTTTTTCACTGGTTAATTATTCGAGATTTGTTGATATAAATCCGGAAACTGCGTTAGAAAGAACAAATAAAAAATTCATCCGACGGTTTCAATATATGGAAGAAGCATCAAAGTCAGATGGAAAATCACTAACAGAAATGACGCTTGCAGAGATGGACGAATATTGGAATCAGGCGAAGGCATTGAAGGTTTAAAGGGGTTTTTAGGTATATTTTCTCGGTAGACTCAAATAATTATTCGAAGTTGGAATATGATTTGTGTCAAAAATATTTGTTGCTGATATTGTATAAAGTTTCAGTTCACTGAGAATTGCTTATCAACTAACACACGCTCAAATGTACATTGAAGACAGAATTGCACAATTAGAAATTGTATCCGTGGATCAGGGAAAGCAGATTGAAATGATTGCCGACGGGTTAGGGAAACTGACAATCGAGATGCATAAGGGTTTTGCTGAATCTAAAAAGCAAAATGCTTTACTGCGTCATGATATATCACTTTTGCAAAAGGATATGTCCGGCCAAAAAAAGGAAATTGAATCTTTAAAAATCGACGTTGCTGTTATCCAACAGGATTTAAAAGATATCCGTCATGAAATGGACGAGCGCTTTAATTTGATAGATTTAAGATTTGACAAGATGGAAAGTAACTTTAATGGAAAATTTGACTTACTTGTCGAACTCATTAAAGCGAAATAAGTTTAGTAAATGTCTTCACATCATATTATCAGGGAAAAGCAGGAACCTGCACTTATTATCGCCAATGGTGAAGCATGTAGTGAAGAATTGCTTGGGCAATTATTAGAATGGAGTCCGCTGGTCCTGGTTTTAGATCATGCTATTTACCGGGTTCTGGATTTGGGAATTAAAGTAGATGTTTGGCTGGGTGACTTTGATCATAATCATGACTTCGAAGAGATAAGGTCTCGGCAGGACCCAATAAAAATTGTCCATACGCCTGACCAGGAAAAAACAGACCTTGAAAAAGCGATTGATTATTTGGTTGATGAGGGTTTTCCTGCTGCCAATATTGTTTGGGCAACCGGTCGGCGCGCTGATCATGCGATTACGAACATCACCAATCTGGTTCGCTACAAAGAAATTATCCGTCTTGTTTTATTTGATGACTATTCTAAAATCTTTCCATTATCCGGGATTTTTGAAAAGTGGTATGTCGCCGGTACGCCAATCTCCCTAATTCCGGTAGGAATGGTGGAAGGGATAAAGACAGCAGGTTTAAAATATAATCTGAATGACGAAACACTGACGCTCGGTCACCGAACAGGAAATAGCAATGAGGCGGAAACCGATGGTATGGTTCGAATTTCCGCCCGATATGGTGATTTGTTAATTATGGAATGTTGGGATTAAGCCCCTAAACATTCTTTGATTCAACATAAAAATTACGATCTACGGTCAGCGTTTTTTCTCCTTTTGTTTTTAAAGTTTTCCAATTCGTTGTCGGATAAACGAATTGATCCTTTCCATCCGCTAATTTTATTTTTACAGGCATATCAAAACCAGCAATAACATTTGCCCAGCGATACTGAACACTATTTCCTTTGAAAGAATATTCGAGCACAGGGATCCGGGTATCTCTTAAATACTGATCAAATATCTTGCTGATATCACGGCCGGCATTTTTATTGACGTAATCTTCGATCTGCTTTGTTTCTACTGTTTGGTGGTAAAAGGTCTTATTAAGGCCACGTAAAACCTGACGCCACTTTTCGTCATTATTCACAATCTGGCGAATGGTATGCAGCATATTCCCACCTTTGTAATACATGTCCCGGGATCCTTCCTGATTTACATGGTAGGTTCCAATGATTGGAATGTCATTCGCGATCAAGGCCCTTGTGCCGATTACGTAATCAGCCCCGGCTTCTTTGCCATAATAAAATTCAGTATACAAATTCTCCGAATAGTTTGTGAAACTTTCGTGAATCCACATGTCGGCGACGTCCTTATACGTGATATTGTTGGCAAACCATTCATGACCACTTTCATGAATAATGATGAAATCCCATTTTAAACCCCAACCTGTTTTTGATAGATCCCGGCCCAGATAGCCCATTTTATAGCCGTTGCCATAAGTAACCGAACTTTGGTGTTCCATGCCCAGATAAGGTACCTCGACTAACTTATAGCCATCTTCATAAAACGGATATGGGCCAAACCAATGCTCAAAAGCCTTTAACATTTTATTCGCCTGATCGAACTGAACTTTTGCCTTTTCCAGGTTTTCAGGATAGACATAAAAACTTACTGGTAAATCTCCCTTTTCTCCTTTATATGTTTCGCTCCAACTCACATACGGAGCCACGTTCATGTTTACGCCATAATTATTAATTGGATTGACAACGGCCCAATTAAAAGTATGTGTGCCATCCTTATTTTCAACTACACTTCGCAGTTTTCCGTTGGAAACATCCGTCATCGCTTTTGGAACTGTAATACTCACCATCATACTATCCGGTTCGTCATACATGTGATCCTTGCACGGCCACCAAACGCTGGAACCAAGTCCCTGGCAAGAGGTTGAAATAATCGTATTTCCTTTTCCATCCGGGACCCATTGTACGCCTCCATCCCACGGCGGGCGTTTTGCCAATCTTGGTCGTCCAGAGTAAAAGACTTCAATTGATTCTGATTTTCCTTTTTCCTGTTTTTTCGAAAGGGTAATGAAAAAGGCATTTCCGTCTCTCTTGTATGTAAGAGCTTGGTCATCCTGTATCACTTTTTCAATTTGGAGTGGTTCCTGCAAATCCACCTGGATAACTTGTTTAGACTCTAGAACTTTATAGTTGATAACCGTGCTTCCTGATATAGTGCTATCCTTTGCATTTGGTGTCACACGCAAATGGTAATAAGTAAGATCCCACCAGGCTCGCTCAGGCGTTATAGCCCCACGAAGTGTATCGGCATGGGTAAATGCGGTTTGCTTTTGGGCACTCAATAAAAATGGAGTTAAAATGAGGCACAATGACAAGAATTTTTTCAACATTTAATAGGAGATTATAGTACTGAATTTGTGATACACTAGTCTTCAAGAACTTCCATGGCATTTAATTCAGGGCCGCCTCCGCGGTTAGCAGACCCGGCTGCGATATAGACTTTTTTATTGATGGAAACAGCCTGCGTTCCATGGCGTCCCTGTTGCATCGAAGGAAATTTTTCCCATTTCTTAGTCTGTGTGTTAAATGCTTCAACTTCATTATGAGCTTCCACATGGGCGTCACTTTCTCCACCGAGGATCAGAATTCTTTTGCCAAATGCAACTGTTGTATTTCCCGCGCGTTTAGTGGGAATATTGTTTGAAGGATCAAGAGTAGACCATTTCCCGGTTTTGAAATCATAAACGTCAACTTCCGCAATGGTTGTATTTAAAACCTGATTGATCCTTGCCGTAGATAACCTGCCGCCGGCAACGTAAAGTTTATTGTCCACAACGGCAACTTGTATATGATCACGGGGACGGGGAGCTTCGGCCAACTGCTTCCAGGTATTCGTCGCAGGGGCATATTCGTCAAACCATGTTACCTGTCCGTCCCAATGCCCATCCTGAATCCCGCAAACAAGATAAATCTTATCATTGAGCGTGAATGCTCCGGCGGCTCCGCGTCTTCTGTTTTCCGGAATTTCCGGGCCTTTTCGCCACTCATTTTTTACCGGATCAAATATGTAGATATTAGGAATAGGTACTTCATGCGGGTAACTCCCGGTAAAAGCGCCCAATACGTAGATCTCATTTTTATAGGAAACAGCCTGAAAATGGCTCATTTCCATCGGGGTTTTACTTAGCGTAATCCAGGTATCTTTTTTAGGATCATATTCATCAACCGATTTAATACCCCGGCCGCCAAGCAGATAAAGTTTCCCGTTGGCATGGGACATCGCATTTTCATGTCTTTTGTCAGGGAGATTTTCTGGTTCGATGGCCCGCCAGATCTGACCCTTCGCAGAAAAGGCCATCACGTGGATGACCAATAATAATGCTCCGATTTTGTGGAAAATACTTTTCATAAATAGTCCGGATATAAATATTTCCAGGCGTCAACCGACACCTGGAAAACTATTAACTACCATCAAGGTACAATTTATTTTATTATTTTTAAATATTTGTCCTGGTATCCCACACTTGCTAATTTTGGGAAACTACTGATCAATTTTTGCTGATTGATTTTAATGCCGGGCTTTCAAAATTCAGCTTTTTCAAACCATTCTGAACATCCGGATTACTCATGAATAATTTCCATAACAACCCCGTCCGGTAATTTTCGATCATCACAATAATTGGCCCCTGATCGATCGCCAAATGCGATTTTGCATACCAGTTCTGCGACTCATTAAACGCGTCCGTAAATCCGTATTCACTCCAAATTTCATCTCCCAAATCGTCGTAGAAATGACGCAAAGCCTTCATAGATTGTTCAGGCGTATAAGGGAAAGATGATAATGCTGCGGTAGGCGTAATGGTGCCAAAGTCGTTTGTTGGTGAAAAAGCATTGTAGCCATCAAAGGTATCGCTCGCCGTCAGACCCCAGCTGTTCTCTCCATACCCTTTAAATTTTCCCGGATTGGCCACACAATGTTTATAGTTGATCAGCGTATGGTTTACATTTTGTTCCCAATAATTTGCATACTTATCTTTCAGATTGCGTGGATCAAGTCCCAGAAACGAATAATGGGCGAAAAACATAGGGCCTCCAAAATCGAAACCCAGTGGCAGTTTTACACCATAAAATTCTTTTCCATTTTTGAAATGATCACTTTGTGCCCAGCACTTGTCATAAATTTGAGCATTGATAGGATATCTTGGAGACGAGGCGGCCAGAATATAGGTGATCAATGTTTCGTTATAACCTCGTAACTCAAAATTCATCGCCCAGCCGTGATTCGGGCTCCAATGCCAAAACAGCTGATCAGGATTCCCTCTTGTATACCAATCCCATTCTGCCTCATCCCAAATCCCGGTGATCCGGTTTCTCAAATCACGTTCAATATTATTGTTTCCACTGAAATACTGTTTTGCGCAAAGTAAACCCTGAAACAGAAACGATGACTCAACAAGATCTCCTCCATCGTCTTTACGCCCGAAAGGAATAATTTTTCCTGTCCCTCCATTCAGCCAGTGGGGGAATATTCCATGATAATGATCTGCTTTGGACAAAAATTTAACCATCTTTAATAAACGGTTTGATACGGAATCTCTCGGAACCCAGCCACGTTCAGCGGCGACGATCATTGCCATAATTCCAAATCCGGTCCCTCCGGTTGTGACTACCTCATCGCCATAATCGAACGCAACATTGCTCCGTTCTCTGGCCATACCACTTACCGGATGTCCAAATTCCCAGAAATAACGAAAAGTCTGCTTTTGTACCAATTCAAGCAATGCCGTATCGGATAAATTTTTTGGCCTGTTGGCTGGATTAAAGGCGGCGGGAGAAGCAGTATTTTTTTTCTTTTGTGCATGAATATCTGTTGTTGAAAACAGTATCAACGCCAAAATGCTGAATTGAAAAATTATATATCTCATGATAATATAGATTGATTTTTTGTGTCGGAGTAAAAGTCATTGCTACAAATCCGGGCTTTGAAATCCGAGACTTTTCATGCCTGTTTTTATTTCGGGATTACTCATAAACAGATTCCAAAGTAATTGACTGCGATGGTTTTCAATCATGATAATGATCGGTCCCTGATCAATTGCCAGGTAAGACGTCGCGAACCAGGGTTGTTGTAAAGAAAATGCATCGTAAAATCCGTAGTCTCCCCAAATCTTATCACCCAGTTTATAGTAGAAAAATCTGAGCGCTTTCATGGATTCATCTGGCGTGTAAGGAAAGGAAGATAACGCGGCCGTTGGGGTGATCACGCCCTTGTCGTTTGTTGGCGAGTTTGCGTTGTATCCATCAGGAACATCGCTTGCAGTCAATCCCCAGCAATTCTCGCTGTAGCCGTAATATTTAAGCGGATTTGTCTTGCAGTAATTGAAGTTTATTAATGTATGAGCTCGATTTTGGTCCAGATAATTGGTGTATTTGTCGGTTAGTCCTGTCGGGTTTAGCCCTAAGAAGGAATAATGGGAAAAGAATAACGGACCACCGTAAGGATTACCTAAGGGCAATTTTATTCCCTCGTAACTGTTGCCATTAACAAAAGAACCGTTGCCAGTCCAGCCATTTTCATATACCGTTTTAGAAATAGGATGCGTCGGGGATGAGGCTGCCAAGGCATACGTGATCAGGCATTCGTTCCAGCCTTTAATCGGAAGATTCATATCCCAGCCATATGTCGGGCTCCAGTGCCAATAAAGTAGGTCTTCATTATTCTTTCTAAACCAGTCCCATTCCACGCCGTGCCAGATGGCATTGATATCACTTCTCAATGCAAGTTCTGACGCATCGTCACCATCAAAATATTGGCGTGCTGTTAACAGTCCCTGAATCAAAAAGGAGGTTTCAACCAAATCGGCTCCGTCATCCTTCGTGCTGAATGGCACAACTGCGCCGGTTGAACCATTTATCCAATGCGGAAAGGCACCATGAAATTTCTGGGTATTATTTTTCAAGAAAGTGACCATCTTATGCAATCGCTCCAACCCCTGGGCTCTTGTGATAAATCCCCGTTCAATGGCTACTGGAATCGTCATAATTCCAAATCCGCTTCCGCCTGATGTTACTATTTCGCCGGATGTATTTCTTTCTCTTGCCAGGCCGCTAACCGGATGTCCAAAATCCCAGAAATATCTGAAAGTTTGTTTTTGCACCAGAGTCAAAAGTGCATCATCCGTAATCCTGGGGAATTTATCTGTTGTGTCAATTTCAAAAGTTGAAGGTACGATAACTTCGGGTGCTTCAACTTTGTCATTTTTGCAACCGAACGCTGCGAAAAATAAGCAAATAATAACAAGATAATTTTTCACGGCTTACTCGATTATTGATGAAGATTTCATGGAACAAATAAAGCGCGCCACAAACGGTAGAACATAAATAACCCGCAGAACGATGTTCCTGAATATCAGAAATCTGAATTCTTTCATCACCCTGCGGGCTGGTTTAAATTTTTGCTAGCTTTTAGTAGCCGGTATTTTGGGTCAAGATGCCACCACTGAGATCAATCTCGGTTTGCGGAATCGGCCAAACTTCGTTTTTATTGGCTTGCCAACCTTTTGGTCCGAAAACTTCGGTTCCTCTTCCCTGACGGATCACATCGAAATAACGATCAAATTCCAAAGCCAATTCAGATTGGCGTTCGCGCCAGATAGCTCTTTGTAGCGCAGTTTTTTCCGTAGTCGTAACTTTTGGTAAAACCGTGGTACTTGCGCCTCTAGCTCTTGCACGAACCAATTCAAGCGATGCCAGAGCCTCGGTCGTTTTACCTAACTCATTAGCAGCCTCTGCATTCATTAATAAAACATCAGCATAACGGATCACGCGTACATTTTGCTGAGCACCTTCATTGAATCCTGAAACGAACAGGTTAAAAGGCACATAGGATTTTTGGTTATACATGGTGTTGTCACCCGTTGCCGCTATTACATCACCGGCAGGTGTTGTCTCTCCCCTGAAAATAATCGTTGCATCTCTTCTTGGATCGCCCGTTTCGTAACTTGCGGCCAGTTCTTTTGTTGGCACATTGAAGCCCCATCCGCCCCCAACGACGCCCCTTACACCCTGAACCTGGGAATATTGGGAATTTGAAGCATCTCTATTTTCAAGTACCAATTCGTTTTGAATCTCAAAAATTGACTCAGACGAATTTTCATTTTGGATCCTGAACAATTGCTCGTAATTCGGGAAAAGCGAATATTGTCCGGAAGCCATCACCTGGGAAGTCAAGTCATAAACCTGCTGCCATTTTTGCTGATACATCGAAACCTTTGCATGTAACGAAAGCGCAGCACCTTTGGTAACACGACCCAGATCTGATGCACCATAACTTGCAGGCAAAACCGCCGTGGCTTCTGTCAGATCTTTTTCAATGGCTGCATAAACTTCTGCCTTGGGAGTACGCGGCAGGTTATATTCTTCCGTCCCGGCGGGTACGGTCAGTCTCAACGGAATATCGCCAAAAGCGCGGACTAATCTGAAATAGGAATAGGCCCGGATAAATTTCGCCTCAGCCAGATAACGGTCTTTTAACGCAGCTGTCATTTCTATCGCAGGCACATTATCCAATATCTGGTTGGCATAATTAATATTCTGGTATTGAGCGCTCCAGAATGCTCCTAACTGCCCTTCAGTTGAGCCAACAGAAAAGTTGTCATACGTATTAAAAAAGGTTGCATCAGATGCGCTGCTTCCTTTTTCAGTTTCGTCAGATCCAATACTTTCTACGGCAATCGCACCGAAAGCAGTATTTCCAAAAGATCTCAGGTTTGCGTACATGGCATTCACTGCTTTTGTAGCGTCGTCTCCATTTTGCCAAAAGACATCGCCTGACTGTTTTCCTTGCGGATCAGTATCCAGAAAACTATCCTGGCATGCCGACGGCAACAGCAGCAGCGAAGCCAGGCTAGCATAAAGCCCGAATCTGCCCAACCTGTTTTTAAAATCTATATTTTTCATATTATTAGTTGTCTTAGAAAGTAACATTTATACCAAAGTTGTAGGTTGCTGACAACGGATAAACATTGGCGTCTATACCTGCCTGAGTAGGTTTGTTGTCTGTTGCAGTGATCTCCGGAGAAAGCCCTTTGTATTTGAAAAAATTAAGCGCGTTTTGTGCGTTGGCATAAATTCTAAGCTTTTTCAGTTTCAAACGTTCAGTCACTTTGGCAGGCAGACTGTATCCTAATTGTGCATTTCTAACTCTGAAATAACTTCCGCTTTGAACGAAAAATGAGTTAGGAAGATAATTAGAACCTCCACCGATATTAGCCGAAGGATAAGTATTGGAAGTTCCTTCTCCATGCCAGCGGTTGTCGAAGTAATCTTTCGTGAAATTTTCATTTCCATAACGCCATCCGATATTGGCATTATAAATATCAACTTTGGCAACACCCTGGAAGTCAAGCATCAAATCAAACCATTTGTAGTTCCAGCTTGTATTGATACCATAGGTATATTTTGGATTTGGATTTCCGATAACCTGACGATCAAGGCCAGTGATGTTTCCATCAGGGGTACCTGCTGAACCGCTGATATCGCGGTATCTGAAATCTCCCGGTTTAGCCGTTTTTTGTGCTGATCCGTCTATTTCTGTCTGGTTTTGGAAAATTCCGTCAACGATATATCCATAGAAAGAACCGATAGGATCGCCAACTCTCGTTCTTGTTGCCAGTGCACCTCCGGTTAGGCCAACACCACCGTCATAGATTGGATTGGCACCCGTAGAAACAGCCAGTACTTTATTGTTGTTGATACTTCCATTGACACCGATACTGTAAGACAGGTCGTCTCCGATTTGGTCATTCCAGTTAATAGCGGCTTCAAAACCCTTGTTTTGGAAATCAGCCTGGTTTCCTATGATCTTGCCGCTCGCGGTTCCGATTGATGTTAACACAGGAAGATCAAAAATAGCTCGTTCGGTTTTTTTAGTATAGTAATCCAATTCAAAACTCAAACGGTTCTTCAACAAGGATGCTTCAATACCAATGTCCGTTCCTACACCGCGTTCCCAAACCGTCACTGGTGGAATGATTGAATTGATACTGGCTCCGGTATTTACCGTTCCGCCATAAATTGCAGCCAAATTACCACCTGTTGCTACTGTCAGCGTTGACAAGTTTGAAGGAACTGATGCGTTACCGATTTTACCCCAGCTCGCACGTAATTTCAAGTTATCAAAAATCTTCTGATCACCCATGAAAGCTTCATTGCTGATCACCCAGCCGGCACCTACCGACGGGAAATATCCCCATGCATTGCCGCCCTGATAAAATTTAGAAGAACCATCCGCTCTTAAAGAAGCATTTAAAAGATAACGATCTGAAAAACCGTAATTAACACGTCCGAAATATGAGGAATACGTTGCTAAATCTCCTTCATCAACAACATTTCGGCCATCAACATTACCCAAAGTCAGATATAGATCACCTTCGCTTGCGTAAGGTACATCACGAGCGGAGGCTGTCAATTTGTAGGACTGATCGCGTTGCGCAGATTGACCAAGAAGAGCAGTGATTGAATGGTTACCGATTTCTTTGGTATAAGTCAGCGTGTTTTCAAAAATCCAGTAACGTGCTTGCGGACGCGTAAATGTCAAAAGGCTGTTTGTATTGCGCTGCGCAACTGTTGCTGCATAAACCGGCAAATACGATCTCGTTTCATCCTGTGAGTAACGACCGCCAAGACTTGTTTTAAAAGTAAAGTTTTTCAAAAAGGACAATTCTGCATACGCATTGGCAGTAAGGAGCGTCTTTTTTGTGTTTTGGTTAAAATAATCAATTGTAACCTGTGGATTGAAATTAGCGCCATCACCTAGGTTTAACTTTGAAGGATCACCATAGGTTCCGTCAGCATTATAAACCGACAGAGCCGGAGATGCTGCATACAATTGTCTGAAAATTCCTCCTGCCTCATCTTGCGATTTGCTGAAAGCACCTGTTGCAGTATACCCAACTCTCAGATTTTTAGAAACCTGAAAATCGTTTTGGAAACGTGCCGTATAACGTTTGAAGTTGTTTTTTTCTACAATACCGTCTTGCTTCAAATAACCCAGCGATAAATTGTAGGTAGATTTTTCTCCACCGCCGCTCACTGAAATCTGATGGTTGGTAATGAACGCATCTCGAAGAATTTGTTTATACCAATCCGTACCTTCGCCATAATTCGATGGGTTCAGAATCTGCTGTCCGCCATTAATCGCGCTTAATTCATTGATCACTGTGGCATATTCGTTCGCATTAGCCATTTTAATCTGATTTGTCACTTTCTGCATACCGACAAATCCATTATAATCAACAACGGCCTGTCCCGATTTTCCTTTCTTGGTAGTGATCAAAACGACACCGTTGGCCGCACGGACACCGTAAATAGACTGGCTGGATGCATCTTTCAGGATATTCATGCTTTCAATATCTGCCGAATTAAGGAAACTGATATCATCAAACCAGACACCATCGACAACATAAAGCGGGTTAGGACTACCGTAAGCTGTACCAACACCCCGGATGCGGATTTGGGGTGCAGCACCTGGTTTTCCTGAGTTATTTACCTGAACACCCGCAACTTTTCCCTGAAGACCACTGACCGGGTTGATAGAAGACTGTTTGGCAATTTCAGCTCCCTTGATTGAAACCACTGACCCAGTCACATCCACTTTTCTTTGAGAACCATAACCTACAACAACCACCTCATTTAAGGCACGTGCATCTTCCGCAAGCGCGACGTTGATAACGGAATTTGAGCCGACTGTTATTTCCTGCGATGTCATACCAATCATGGATATTACAAGCACAGATGATGCCGAAGGGACCTTGATATTAAAACTACCATCTACATCAGTAGGAACACCGGTTGTAGTTCCTTTTAGTAATACACTGGCTCCCGGAAGTCCGGAGCCGTCTGCTGCTGAGGTGACCTTACCTGTAATGTTGATTTCCTGCGCGAAGGCCATTGTGCTTACGCATGCAAAAAAAATCAGCAAGTACAGCGATCGTACATTTGCTTTCATTGGTCGTTAGTTAGCTATTGAACTTTATGAAGATTAAATTGTCTTCAAAGCTAGCTACATAAACTAACTATTGTCAAAAATCCGACTACATCACCACTACATCAATGAGAATAATGCAACAAAATATATCATTTAATTGCAAAAATATTAGTTTTGTCTCAGCATTTCATACATCCATCATGTACGCAGTCAGGTTAAGATCGCTGCCTAAATCCAGCTTTTTACGAAGCCTGTAACGTTTGATTTCAATTCCTCTTACAGAAATTCCCAGGACAGGGGCCATTTCCTTGCTCGATAAATTCATTCTGAGACATGCTGCAAGACGAAGTTCTGAGGGTGAGATGGCCGGACAAATATTTTTCAATCGCTTGAAAAATTCGTCGTGCACTTCGTTAAAATTTTCTTCAAATAACACCCAATCGTCTTTACCAGCTACATTTCTTTCAATGCTGTGCAGTAATTTTTGATAGTGAATATTGGGTAACTGCTGCCCGAGTTCCTGCTTCACTTGTTGCAGTTCGTCACGGATTTCCTGGAGAATTTCGTTTTTCTTTACAACGTTGATTGCAACATTGCTCAACTGCTGACTTTTGTTTTTTATTTCGCTCTGAAGATTTTCATTACGAATCTCAATGATTCTACGTTCATTTATTAATTTCTGTTGCCTTAACTTTTCTTCCTGCTCTTCAAGTAACTTTTGTTGATGCCTGGCAAGTCTCTTCTCTTGAAAAATGATGATTCCGGTCAATATTGCAGCAGCTAATAGAACAAAAAACAGTCGGGCCCAAACGGTTTCATACCAGTAGGGAGTTACAACAAAATGGTAAGCCGTAATTTCATCATTCAAACTCGTCTTTATTTCAAACGTATATGTATCAGACTCGAGATTTGTATATTCAACATAACTTTTATCTGTCCATTCCGACCATTGTTCTGAAAGTCCTATTAGCCTGTATTTATATTGCACATCCTGACCAAAAACAGGCAAGGTGTACATAATTCTTACAGACCTCACATCGATTGGTAGGGTAGCTCTGTCCGTTACTTCAAATACTTCGTCAAGATTTCGAAGGTTGAGAACCTTTCTGATCAACGGCCTGAAAGGTACTGAAGCCGGATGTTCTTTCTTTCTGCGATCGTATAACGCATATCCATTGTCAAGGCAAAAGAAATAGTGCTGGTTTGAAAGTGGAATGATGGTTTCACTGTTTCGCACAAGGGATAATTGCAGGGTGTGTGGTTCATTATGGCTGTAAAAAATAACCCTGTTTGGATAGATCTTAAACCAGTTGTCATCTACACCAGACCGGATTTTAAATTCCTCATCCCCGTTACCCAGATTTTTATAGGGTATAAGAACATTTTTGCTGTCAGGCTGGAAAAAAGTATTTCCTGATCTGACGAGTACTGTTCCGCGCCATGGGATAATCTCAGTGGCAAACTCACTGGGAATATCAAGTGGTGCCTTATATTCTTTCCAGGATATAGCTGAATCAAGTGTTGGGTTTAAAATGACATGGTACAATCCACGATAGGCATGAGCGATCCAGAATGATCCGTCTTTGGTGCGGACGATTTGTTTGGCAGGGATTGGCGGAATTCCTTTGATGGAGTATTGATAAGTCCATTGCCCCCTCTTGTTTTTTTTATAACTGTGCAAACCGGTATAAGAACCTTGTAATAATATTGTGTCCTTTTTTGTAACTACCGGAAGAAATTGCCATCCGCCATTAACAGCAGATATTTTAGTGATACCATTTTCCTCAATTCTGAAAGTTGCGTCATTGTGGCCGCATAACAATTGCCCATTTACAACTTTCAAAGTCCAGGTTTGTCCTTCCAAGCCACGAATGGCGCGGAATGGCTCAGAAGACATCCATTTTTTTACAAAAACCCCATTATTAGATCCGACGTATAATTTCCCCTTCCAAACAGCGGCAGCGTACGTTGATCCAAGCGGATTGTCGTTCGTTTGATATGAAATAAACGGAGATGCAAGTTTGATAAGATCAATTCCCTGGTCGAGACCGAGCCACAAGTGCTGGCCGCGATCTTCAAAAAGTGAAAGAATGGTATTGTTTTGCAGTCCGTTTTCTTTCCGGAAATGAAATTTTAAATTTCCGTCCTTATCTATAACATAGAGACCTTTTGATATGGACCCAAATGCATAACTGCTGTCGATGCTCAACGAAACGGCTTTATTGATGATATTTTGTTTGAGTTCACCAGCCAGGGGTATTTTCCATTCTGTAAAATTTTTGCCATTCCAAATGAATAACCCATGTTTTGTGGTGGTGATTAAAACGCTGTTTCCTGAAAAAGGCAGAATACTTGAAACGACCGTCGATGCGAAAAACTCCGATCCTTTCAACATCACAAAGTTATTTCCAATTAATTCATAGATCCCTTTGTTCAGAAAATGTACATACAATCTGCCTCTAACATTTCGCATGAACATAAAATTGTCTTTTGTTTTCAGCTCTGTTATTCTCTTTCCGTCATAACGATAGATGCGGGCGAAGGATTGGAAATAAATATTTTCCCCATCTTTCAGTATATGCCAAATTTCTTCAGTTTGTAAACTTTTAAAATTGGCTGCCTTACTCAAAGAATGGTATATCAGCTGACCCTTAATTGTTTTCTTCCAGTACCCAAATTCAGAATAACCTCCGACATAAATTCTCGATTCACCGTTGGGCGTCGTATCACACAATACCGCCCTGACAATCTGGCGATTTGGGAAGGGATATAATTTCCAGGCAGCACCGTCATATTCTAGTAAACCATCTGAATTTGCCGTATAAATGATTTGATCTTTACTTTGATCAATCGCCCAGTTTTGGTTGTGGGCCTTATAAATCGTGTTGGGGAAATTCACAAGCGGAGGTGTCTCTTGTGCAAATGCACCAGAAAGTAACACAAATAAAAGGAGTAAAACCCCGTTTAACCTATGCTTATGTTTTGTAATATGATAGTAAAAAGGAGTGAAATATCCTTCTCCTTTCTCCACGGGGAAAATCATTTTAACTGGTTTTTTTATAATTTTTAATTAATTATTCAGGGTAAGATACGCTATTCGTATCTGAAAAAAATAACGCATGGGAATGAAAAAAGTACTTTGTTTGGTTTTATTGGCTTCATCCGTCGCAATCGCACAGATTAAAACTGTTGATGAAAATAACAAGCCTGATATCCGATATAACCTTAATCCGTCCGGATCACATTACGTGAAATTTACCTTTACCAATCAGGTCTGGCTTCGCCTTAATGATAACAATCCCGGAACAACTGTTCTCAGTGATCCAGCTGCTCAAACATTTGATATTGGGTTGAGGCGGACACGAATGCAATTATTCGGACAAATTACTGACAGAGTATTTTTTTATACACAGTTTGGTCTTAACAACTTTAATAAAACAAATGGTTTCCCGGGGTACAATACTTCCGGTACGCCAAGTAACCGAAAAGTTGCTGCATTTTTTCACGATGCAGTTGGGGAATATGAAGTGCAAAGAAAAGGAAATAGTTTTATTCGTTTTGGTGGAGGTCTGACCATCGTTAACGGCCTGTCCCGGTTTTCGCAGCCTAGCATAGGGACGATCATGACAATGGATGTACCAATTTTTGCACAGGCCACTGTGGATCAGACAGATCAGTTTTCAAGAAAACTTGCTGTTTACAGCCGTGGGCAAATTGGTAAGATCAATTATCGTGTCAGTATTGCAGACCCTTTTCCAGTTGAGACAAGCGGTGGAGTTCCTGCTTTGTTGGGTACTAATGCTGTGTTTGCACAAAAGAAACATAAGATGCAATTGGATGGATTATTGATCTACAACATTTTTGATACTGAAGACAACACCACCCCGGGATATATGACAGGGACGTATCTCGGAAAGCGGAAAGTTTGGAATATAGAAGCGGGATTTATCGGGCAGAAAAATGCGACTTGGAGAAAAGAAGGGGGTGACACTTTATATAACAGCATGAATTTATGGTCAGTTGCTTCATATCTGGATATGCCGATCAGCAAAGACAAAGGAACAGCCGTGTCTGCTTATCTGGGTTATTTTTATACTGATTATGGTAAAGGATACCTTCGCTACAATGGCAGCATGAATCCTGCAACCGGTACCAGTTTACCAATTACAGGCGTCAGCGGAACACATGGAAATGCTTATCCGATGTTTGGAACGGGCAATGTGGTTTATGCTCAGGCTGGATATAAATTTAAGGATGGATTACTTGGAAGTCAGGGAACCCTTATGCCGTTTGCTTCTGTGCAGCATTCAGATTACGAACGTTTAAAAGATCCAATCAATCTTTATAATGTTGGTCTTAACTGGATTATTAAGGGGAGTAACGCAAAGTTGACTTTAAACTACGAAAACCGCCCGGTTTATAAAAACGGGCCGGAAGTCAATGAGTTAGTGAAAGACGGAAGAAAAGGTTCGTGGATTTTGCAGTATCAGATTTCTATATAATCCTTTGAGAAAAAAATATTTAAAGAAAAAATAGAGAAGTCAACTAAGAAAAAGGTTGACTTCTCTATTTTGTTTAATTAGAAAGTAAGAGCGCCGTTCATCGCACGAACTGCTTCCGCTGATTTTTCATAAGCGGCTTTTTCCGCGTCGCTCAGGCGGAGATTGATGATTTTCTCCCAGCCATTACGGCCCAGAACAACAGGAACACCCATACAAATATCTTTCTGCCCGTATTCACCGTTCAAATAAACTCCGCAGGGAACGATACGTTTTTGGTTGCGTACAATGCTTTCAACCATCATAGCAGCCGCTGCGCCCGGTGCATACCAGGCTGACGTGCCGATTAACTTTGTCAATGTTGCTCCGCCAATCATCGTATCTGCTGCGATTTGTTCCAATTTCTCAGCAGACAGAAAACGGCTTACGGGTATACCGTTATAAGTTGCCAGACGTGTCAAAGGAATCATGGTTGTGTCGCCATGCCCGCCGATCACCATTCCATGAATATCACTTGGAGAAACATCCATCGCAAGCGCCAGGTACGTTTTGAAACGGGCGCTGTCCAAAGCACCCCCCATACCGATGATGCGTTTTTTGGGAATATCAGCTTCTTTGAAAGCAAGATAAGTCATTGTATCCATAGGATTGGAAACAACGATGATGATGGCCTTTGGTGAATATTTTAAAACATTTTCAGTTACGGATTTTACTATGCCGGCATTGATTCCTATCAATTCTTCGCGTGTCATGCCAGGTTTGCGAGGGATACCCGATGTGATTACCACCACGTCAGAACCTTTTGTTTTTTCGTAGTCATTGGTTGAGCCAACCGGCTTGGTATTAAAACCAAGCAATGCAGCTGTCTGATACATATCCAATGACTTTCCTTCACTCACACCTTCTTTGATATCCAGCAACACTAATTCTTCCGCCAATTCGCGACGAATGATATTGTCGGCTGTGGTTGCACCCACGGCGCCAGCGCCTACGACAGTAATCTTCATAAAAAAATGTATTTAATTGTGTAAAAATTAATGTTTTGAAATATACCCTAAAAATAGGTTACATAATTTGTTAAAACCACTCACGGATTTAAATTTTGTTTAAAAACTGTTATGCTTTGATCCATAATGCAATTTTTTACGTAATTAGATAGTTATATTGGCATTTCAAACCACTTTTTCTTTACTTAGGGAAATGAACAATGAATCATTGATAGCAAAAATTTTAAAGTCTGTTTTTTTTAAAAAGGCAACAGGTAAAGCAGGTAGGTATGCGAGTAACACAAGTCGTCTCGTTGAGCTGGTCGGTCAGGTAGTAAGTAAATTAAAGCATGTTGGATTTAAAGGAAATCTGGCGGAGTTTCAGGGTAGTGTTGGAATACTGGTTCGTATGGTTAAGGCATATTCTTCCGGGGCATACAGAACACTTCCGTGGAAAAGCCTTGTTTCGATCGTTGCAGTCCTAATCTATTTCGTTTCTCCAATTGACCTTATTCCTGATTTTCTGCCAGTTATAGGAATCGCAGATGATTTCGCCCTGGTTTTGTGGCTAATTAAGACTTTGGGCAATGATATTGCTAAATTTAGTGAATGGGAAAAGAACGAAAAAACAATTAATATCGGATAAAGTGTCTGATTATTTTAGTTCTTTTCGAAATAATAAGTATTTTTGTAAACATATAATCAAAGAATAGATATGGAATCAGTAACTGTTTTAGGTGGAATTATGGGGTTAGGTGGACAAGAGATTTTTCTGGTAGCCTTGTTTGTTTTGCTATTCTTCGGTGCGAAGAAAATTCCTGAGTTGATGCGTGGTTTAGGTCAGGGTATCAACGAATTTAAGAATGCTACGAAAGACGTAAAAGAGAATATTGAGAAAAGCATGGAAGATACTACCACAAAGTAGTCTTTCCATTGTATTGAGTATATAACAGAGCCGTTTAGTAAATACTTAATGGCTCTGATTCTTTATTTATTACCCGCCAAAAATAATAACGTTGAAAGAGTACCCGACGCTAACCGATATACAAAATGATTTGCGTGGAGGAGGTTTAACCTGCGTGCAGTTGGTGAGTCATTACTTGGAAAGGATTGAGTCCAATACCCATTTAAATGCTTTCGTTGATGTCTATTCAGAAGAAGCACTTCGCTTTGCAGCTGAAATTGACATAAAAATTCAGAATGGAAATGCTGGTCGGCTTGCCGGACTGGTCATTGGCTTGAAAGATGTGCTCGCTCACAAAGGACACGCGGTTCAGGCCGGAAGTCAGATTCTGAATACCTACCATTCCCCTTACACCGCGACCGCAGTTCAGCGTCTTTTAGACGAAGATGCCATTGTAATCGGTCGTCAGAATTGTGACGAGTTTGCCATGGGTTCTTCAAACGAAAACTCATCGTTTGGTCCAGTTCTTAACGCGGCTGATAATTCTAAAGTCCCTGGTGGTTCTTCCGGCGGATCGGCGGTTGCTGTTCAGGCAGGGTTGTGTCACGCCTCATTGGGAAGTGATACGGGTGGTTCTGTTCGTCAGCCGGCTGCTTTTTGTGGAGTTGTTGGCGTTAAGCCTTCGTATGGCCGTGTCTCACGCTGGGGACTTCTTGCTTACGCTTCCTCATTCGATTGCATTGGGCCAATCACTAAAAGCGTTGAAGATGCTGCCCTGATCCTGGAAATCATGGCGGGTGCTGACGCATTTGATAGTACTGTGTCCGCAAAAGGCGTTCCCGCTTACACCAAAAACCTTGATTGGGATGGGAAAGCCAGAATTGGATATATTCGTGATACGATTGAAAATGAGGCGATAGCTCCTGAAATCAGGGAACATACGCTGGATCTTTTAAACCGGCTTCGCGCCCAAGGTCATGAGGTTACACCAGTCGAAATGCCGCTTCTGGATTATTTATTACCGACTTATTATATTCTGACAACCGCCGAAGCCAGCTCCAACCTATCGCGATTTGATGGCGTAAGATATGGCAGCAGATCTGCCGAAACAGGCGACTTAGAAGCTCTTTATAAAAATACGCGTACTGAAGGTTTTGGAGAAGAAGTAAGGAGAAGGATATTATTAGGTACTTTTGTTTTAAGTGCCAATTATTACGACGCATACTATACCAAGGCGCAACGCGTTAGAAGGTTAGTGCGGGAAGAAACTGAAAGATTTTTTGAAAAATTTGATTTTCTTATTTCACCTGTTACACCAACCACAGCATTTACGATAGGAGAGAAGACAGATGATCCTCTACAGATGTATTTAGCCGATATTTTCACAGTACAGGCCAATGTCGTAGGTAATCCTGCCATCTCCATACCTAATGGTTTTGACAAAAATGGTATGCCAATTGGGATACAGATCATGGCTCCTTTCTTCAAAGAAGAGAAGATGCTTTCTTTTGCTAATCATCTTTCTTTAACTTTGAAAGAAAATATTGAGGCATAAAAGATCATCAGGTAAATAATTTTTTAGCTGATTTTTCGTAAGTATTTAAATGACGGCAGTTTCATTTTTACATTATTACCAATAATCAGAATAAAAGAACTGTGCCTGAGACCCTGATTTCTGAAATAATTTCGGAAATCGCTAAAAATTAAGATAGTTATTTTCATAAGGTATTCATCATCAGACGTTGACTATTTGATAACAGGAATCGCTAACCCATCAAAAAGCTTTAATTAATGAGGATTTCAAAAAGAGTATTGTGGCTTGGAGCCGTGTGTTTAGGGATGTGGGATTCGCCGGTGATGGCGACAATACAAAGAGAGAAATTAGAAGTTATTGAACCGGACACCCTTGGGATCGCTGCTGAGGCAGACGAAAACATAGAAGTTCCTGCGCTTCCGACAGTTGAAGAAATAGGTTTAACGCCTGCGATCCCTGAAGAACTACTCCGTGAGCGGTTCGCAAAATTGGAAAAGTCGATTCCGCTGACGTATCACAAGTCGTCGCATGAATTTGTCGAGTATTTTATATATAAAAAGACAAATTTTACCATCACCATGATGGAAAAAATGCCGTTATACTTTCCCTTATTTGAAAGAACACTTCAAAAGTACGGCTTGCCTACAGAGCTAAAATATCTGTCCATGATTGAGTCAGGTTTGAATCCAACGGCACTTTCACGGGTAAGAGCTGGTGGACTTTGGCAGTTTATGCCTGCAACAGGCCGCGAGTTTGGGTTATATCAGGATAGTTATGTTGATGAGCGTTTTGAACCTGCTAAGGCAACGGATGCAGCGTGTAGATATCTAAAACAACTTTACAGGATATTTGGAGACTGGGAGCTGGCTTTGGCTTCATATAACACAGGCCCTGGAAATGTGAAACGAGCGATGCGCCGTTCTCATGGAACTACTTTTTGGGGAATTTATAATGCCCTTCCAAAAGAAACGAGATCTTATGTTCCGCAGTATGTAGCGATGAACTACATGATGAATTATGGTAATGACCATGGCGTGTACGCTCAAAATCCGGAATATCAGATACCGAACGATACAATCCATATCAATGGTTATATCAACCTTGCAACTTTTTGTCAACAAAGCGGAATTGATTTTGCGGAGCTTAACAAACTGAATCCACAGTTGACAAAGACCATGCTTCCTGAGCAGACGCGAGATTTTGTTCTAAAAATACCAAGCGTTAAATATACTTATCTGGTTAGTAACAGAAGTGTAATTATGGATTCCTGCACACGCAGATATATCCCGGCCGGAGCAGTATTAGCCAGTCTTGATAATTCAAAAGGAGCTTTTCCTTATGCTTATGTAAACGGAGACGAAGAAGGCCAAGAATTTGAAGGCAACACGAAAGTGGTTTCTAAAAAATCTTCTCACACGGTTAAAAGAGGAGAAACGCTTCAATCTATTTCAAGAAAATACCGTGTTCAGGTTGCCGAGCTGAAAAGGTGGAACCGCCTTCGCAGAAGTTCATTACAGAGAGGACAGCGTTTGGTAGTTTACAAAGATGTAAAAGTTACAATACGGCCGACCCTTATCGCTTCAAAAAATGTAGAAAAGGAAGTGGTTAAACCAGATACGACTGTTGAAACAACTTTGGCATCGAACGAAGAGTCGGAGGATACAAATGAGAATGATCAGGAAGAGCCTGTTGTTGTTTCAAAAATTAAACAAAAGAAATCTTCACATACGGTAAGACGCGGAGAAACGCTTGAATCTATTTCAAAAAAATATCATGTCGAAATTGCTGAATTAAGAAAATGGAATGGCATACGCAGAAGCGCGATACAGAGCGGTCAAAAACTAGTTGTTTACAAAGACATTAAGGAAGTATCTCCTGCTATGTTGGCTTCCTCTGCAAAAACGCAACAGGCACAAAAGGAAGAGTCAAGAAGATCAAGAAATATCAAAATGCGTTACCATACTGTTCAGCAGGGTGACACGCTTTGGAACATTTCCCTGCGTTATGGATTACCGATTGATTATTTGAAAAAGGCAAATAAGATCAGAGGAAATGAAATAAAACCTGGTATGAAACTCATCGTTTCAAGCTAGAACAGCTATTTTAACACATACTATACATATATGATTGCCTACGTTGACGGAACAGTAACTTACAAAGATCCTGCATTTGCCGTTATTGATGTCCAGGGTCTGGGTTACGAAGTTCGTATTTCATTGCAGACATACACTGCTATGCCGGATGTTGGCAAGCGGTGCAAACTGGTAACCTATCTAAATATACGGGAGGATGCTCATGTACTTTTCGGTTTCCTTGAAAGTGATGAGAAAAGCCTCTTTTTGGATTTGATCAGTATTTCGGGCGTAGGGCCATCGACTGCTTTAGTCATGCTTTCCTCCCTCTCGTCGCCTGAAATCCGCCAGGGTATCATCGACGAAGATTTACGTCTGATCCAGTCTATTAAAGGAATTGGATTAAAAACAGCCCAGCGGGTAATTCTTGAATTAAGTGATAAAATGCGCAAGGATGCAATGCTTACTACGGGTGTAAAAACGCCTGCTAGTACGAATAATGCATTGAAAAGCGAAGCTCTGGCTGCCCTGGTGACACTGGGTATCCCGAAGGCGACTGCGGAGAAAAGTTTGGATGTTATTATCAAACGCGAGGGGTATGAAATTACGGTGGAGCAGTTGATTAAACTTGCACTTCGCTAGTGAGGATTTTAAAAAGGTCACGCAGGAATATGGAAAAGATTTTTACCGTTGCGTTGGATATGTTGACATTGATTATCGAAGAAAACCCTCAAAAAATAAAGTATTAAGCTTTGTCATCAACGGTTTACTCATCCCTCTTTAAGGCCATTACGATCTCATCCGGAGCTTTGCTGCTGGCAACGGCTTCTTTTGATAAAACTGAATCTAATTCCGAAGCTCTGGCCGACTGGGCTATACTTATGGACACGATTCCGGATACGACCCGCAAAAATGTTGATCGCTCCGGCAATCAGCTGATCATGCGTTGGAAAGATTTTTATTCCAACAAATTTGCCCAGCCAAGGCCACGTTCACCTTTCTATCTGAAAGATCCGGCAAATATTTCCACCAATATTTTACTGGACAGTTCCGGCAAAATTGCTGTTACTGAAAATATTCAAACGCCATCAGGAAACCTTGATTATCGGGCTCCGGAGAGTATGGATATGGAAACGTATGATAAAGCATTGGAAGATCGCGCCTTCAAAAGTTTGTTGCGCGAATATTCATCGAGGCAAGATGGGAAAAGTGCCATGGGTGCAAGAGGCCTTTTGCCTAAACTTGACGTGCCACCCGCTTTGTCAAAAATTCTTGGAGACAATTTCCTTGACTTTAAACCAACTGGTTTCGTGGCACTGGACATTGGTGTGATGAATCAGTTTATTGATAATCCTGCTCTTCCTATTCGTCAAAGACGTAATACCAATTTTATTTTCAACGAACAGATTGCAATTAATTTCAATGCCAATCTGGGAGACAGGCTGGGTTTTCTTACCAATTTTGATACCAAGGCAAGTTTCAATTTTGAAAATGCTTTAAAACTGAATTATAAAAACCCGGAAGAAAGTTTTCTCCGGAAGATTGAGGCTGGAAATATTAACTGGGCCATTAACAGCCAGCTCATACCGGGTGTTCAAAATTTATTCGGTTTAAAAACCGAATTTCAGTTTGGACGTTTAAGTGCAACGTTTGTGGCGTCTCAGCAGCGTTCGAGTAAGGAAAGAATTGTTTTGCGGGGAGGTGCACAAAGCCGTGATTTTGAAATACGGGTAGATAATTACGACGAAAACAGAAACTTTTTCCTGTCTCAATATTTCAGGAATAAATATGAAAGCGCTTTAAGGAACACACCTCAAAATACATCCGGAGTTACCGTTACCCGAATGGAAGTTTATGTTACAAACAGGACGACAACTACAGAATCACTAAGAAATATTGTCGGTTTCACCGATCTCGGCGAACCAGCACCATATAAAACAGGAAATCCAAATATTCAGCCGATTCGTGCAAATCAGCCTGCTGACAATGCCACAAACGGTTTATACAAAACACTAGCCGACAACCCCGGGTTCAGGCAGGTAGATAATGCCAATTCTGCAATCACCAATTTAGGGCTTGAAAAGACAGTAGATTATGAATTGTTGAGAGGAGCAAAAAGGCTCGTGGCAGAACGTGAATATACGTTCAGTCCACAATTAGGCTTTATTTCCCTAACGACTCCTCTAAGAAATGATGAGGTTCTTGCTGTTGCTTATGAGTACACTTTCAATGGAAGGTCATATAAAGTAGGGGAACTGACCGAAGATTACCAGAATCGCCAGGATGACGAAGTTATCGCGTTGAAATTGATTAAATCTTCCACAATTCGTAACAATACAACGTTGCCGATGTGGGATTTGATGATGAAAAACGTTTATACCCTTGGGACAAGCTCAATTGATAAAACCGGTTTCCAGTTACGCATTATTTACAAAGACGATTTAACCGGTATCGATAACCCAAACTTACAGGAAAGTAATCTTGCCAATATTCCTTTGATCCGTGTGATGGGACTTGACAGGTTAAATCCTGTGAACGATTTGCAGCCAGACGGCAATTTTGACTTTGTCGACGGCGTGACCATTGATACAAAGACAGGTCGGGTGTTTTTCCCGGTATTGGAACCGTTTGGTTCTAATCTTAACGCAAGGTTGAGCGAGGATGCGTTTCGTAAAAAATATGTTTTCAACGAGCTCTATCGCACGACGATGATCGATGCGCAGCAGGTGACAGAACGCAATAAATTTTATATTAAAGGTTCATACCAATCCAGCGGCGGCGCTGAGGTTTCATTGCCCTACGGCGTTTTGGAAACTTCGGTAACCGTAACTTCAGGTGGCGTTCCATTATCTGCCGGGTCGGATTATATCGTTGAAGCGCAGATCGGCAGAGTTCGTATTTTGAACGGAAGCGTTATGAATTCAGGACGGGAAATTGTCATTGAATATGAACGTCCGGATATGTTCCAGAATCAGATACGGACGCTGCTTGGTACGCACCTTGACTATGTCGTAAACCGTGATATCAGTTTGGGCTTAACAGCAATCCGGTATAAGGAAAAACCTGCCGGATTTCTAACCCGTGTTGCTATTGGTAATGAACCGGTTAACAATACTATGCTTGGTTTTAATGTGAACATCCGTAAAAATGTTCCATTCCTGACGCGCTGGCTGGACGCACTTCCTTTATTGCAAACCAAAGAAATGTCGAGCATTCAGTTCAAAGCTGAATTTGCACAATTGTTGCCAGGCGTTTCCAAGGAAGTCAATAACCGCTCTCTCATCGATGATTTTGAATCGACCCGGACCGTTTATGATTTGGCAAGACAACCACAAAAATGGCGTTTATCTGCCGTGCCGCCTCAGTATCGTCAGGGATTTGACGGTAAAACGCTGGATTACGGATACAAACGCGCGAAAATTTCGGCGTATGTTATTGATAATCTTTTCGGAGGTGCAGCCGGTTTGGGCGGTGCAGCCCAATCGCCCACGAATATTACGGATGACGATCGGAAAAACGTTTATGAAAAATTATATCTTCCAAAAGATATCTTTCCGAACCGTTCTGTCGCAGGTTTGATCAATTATCCTCAAAACGTATTGGACATTGCATACTATCCGACTGAACGTGGTATGTATAACTTTAATACTGACCTGGATGCGAATGGACGTTTGAAAAATCCAAGACAGAATTTTGGTGGATTAAGCCGGGCCATTACTTCGGATAATGACTTTGATAATGCCAATATTGAAAGTATTGAATTCTGGATGCTGGACCCTTTTGTAACGGGACCAAATGGCGTTGTCCGCGACGGATCAGCAAATCCTCAGAATAACACAACGGGCGGTAAGCTTGTTTTCAATTTGGGCGACATTTCAGAGGATGTGATACCTGATGAACGTTATAATTTTGAAAATGGCCTTCCGCTTACCGAGAAAATAGTTGGTGAAAATGTTGAGCAGACGGTTTGGGGACAAGTGACAAAATCTCAATATCTGATCAATGCTTTCAGTAACGAAGCTGGTGCGCGCCAAAAGCAGGATGTTGGTTTGGATGGTCTGAGCAGTGAAGAGGAAAGAACATTTTTCAAGGAATATCTGGATCGATTGCCAGCGAATCTTACTGCCGAAGCAAGAGCAAGAATACTTGCTGACCCCTCGGGAGATGACTTTAAATATTTCTTAGGCGAAGAGCAGGATGCAGAAGATTTAAAAATTCTCGAACGGTATAAAGAATATATCGGTATGGAAAATAACTCTCCTGAAAGTCTTGGAAACTCTTCGCAGGTAACGCCGGCGTCGGGAAGTATTCCGGATGGAGAGGATATGAACGTTGATAATACGATCAATGACAACGAAGCCTATTACGAATATTCAATTGACCTGAAACCAAATCAACTGAGTGTTGGTAGCGGTTTTATTGTTGATAAAACCACCACAACCAGTGATGGCGGCACGCAAAACTGGTATTTATTCCGTGTGCCGATTAAAGAATTTACCAATCAGGTTGGATCAATTAACGGTTTCAAATCCATCCGCTTCATGCGTATGTACCTGGCTGATTTCCAGCAGCCGGTTGTGCTTCGTTTTGCGCAGTTGCAAATGATCGGGCAGCAATACCGGAAGTATACCTACAATCTGGATGCAGCGGGTTTACAGGAAGTTCCTGAACCTTATGATGCGAAATTTACGGTTGGAACTGTGAGTATTGAGGAAAATGGCGTGGCGGTAAATCCGGCAAACAGTACAGACAAAAAATACATTTATCAGTTACCACCAGGTTGGGAGCGGGATCAGGATTTTACCCAGAGACCCAGTTTGCAATTGAATGAGCAATCAATGAGTCTTTGTGTAACGAATCTTCGTGACGGTGATTCGAGAGCAGTTTTTAAAAATGTAAATCTGGACCTTTTATTCCGTAAGCGTCTGCGTATGTATATCCACATGCAGAATGACGATAACGAAAACGGAATGGTTGGTGCTTTCATGAGAATTGGGACTGACCTTACTCAGAATTATTACGAAATCGATATCTCAGGCTTGCAGTCGACGCGTGAAAATACCGCAGTACGTGAAGAAATCTGGCCGGAAAATAATGAACTAAATATTGCTCTGGACGATTTGATCCGTGCCAAAGCGGAGCGTAACCGCAGTATTGACAAAAATCAAAGTATTCCCTACACGATCACCACAAGCGACGGAAGATATAAAATTACAGTGGTTGGTAATCCGGATTTAAGTGCCGTACGTGTGATGATGATCGGTATGCGAAATCCAAAATCAGCAGACGAACGTGCGAAAAGTTTCTGTATATGGACGGATGAAATGCATGCGGAGGGTTTTGATGATAAGGGCGGCTGGGCTGCAATTGCTCAACTGAACGCCAAACTTGCAGATTTTGCAACGGTTACAGCTTCTGGCCGTGTGGAAACTTTTGGATTTGGAAGTGTTCAGCAACGCATTGGGGAGCGCTCCCGTAACCTGACTACTGAATATGGTTTTTCTTCTAATATCGCAGTCGATAAATTGTTGCCGCAGCAGTGGGGATTCAGTATTCCATTGTTTGTAAGTTATGACAGAAGAAATGTAAAACCACATTTTGATCCGCTCGATCCTGACACACCCTTATCGACTTCCCTGGGCAATTTACAGTCTGATGAAGAACGGGACGGTTACCGGCGTTTGGTGGAGGAGAATGCGGTAAGGCGAGGGATCAATTTTTCAAATGTCCGGAAAATTAAGATGAAGCCAGGAGCGAAAAATCATTTTTATGATTTTGAAAACTTTGCCTTTACCTATGCTTTCAGTGACGATACGAGAAGAAATATCCTGACACAGGAATATTCGCAGCGGATGTATAAAGGTGGAATTGCCTATATATACAGCAGCCAGCCGAAGCCTTTTGAGCCTTTCAAAAACATGAAGGCAACAAACCGTTATGCGGAATTTGTCAGGGATTTTAACCTGACACTACTTCCGAATATGGTTTCAATCCGGACTGACGTGGACCGCCGTTTTGCCAGAACGCAGCTTCGGAATTCTGATCTGACAACAGAAGGTATGACGCCGATGTTCGAAAAATATTTCTGGTTTAACCGTTATTACGATTTCGGATGGAACCTGACGAAGAACATGACGCTGATGTACAATGCATCTGCAAACGCGATCATCGACGAGCCCCAGGGCGACCTGAATACGTCACAAAAAAGAGATTCGCTTTGGAGTAATTTTAAAAATCTGGGTCGGATCAAGAATTTCGATCAGAAAATCAAGCTTACTTATCGCTTGCCGCTGGATAAAATTCCACTGTTTGACTGGATGACTGCGGATTATTCACATTCAGTTGGTTACAATTATCAGGCAAATGCATTTGGTCTTATGGATGCCGATAGCCTTCCTTTTGGAGATATTATCAGGAATAGTCGCGAAAGAGGTATTACGGGAAAAGTAGATTTTGTGATGCTTTATAATAAATTGCGTTATCTGAAATTTGCCAATACGCCGTCTGCGCAGCGCAAGAATTTTGCCAGAAGTCCTGGTGATATTGAAGACATCGATTTGCGTACAACGGATCTTTTGAAAAACATCACCCGTGTTTTGATGACGGTTCGTGGTATCAATGTCAGTTATTCCGTGCAGGAAACAACGGCACTTCCAGGTTATTTACGTGCACCGAAGTATTTTGGTCTGGATAATGCAAACGCACCGGGACTAGGTTTTGTACTGGGAGAACAGGATCGGAACTTCCAGACGAAAGCGGCTGCCAATGGATGGATTACGAAAAGTAAAGAACAGAACCAGCCATTCCAGCAAACCATTGCCAAGAACTTTGCGGCCAATACTTCACTGGAACCTTTCAAAGATTTCCGGATGCAGATTGAAGTAAGGCTGACGCGGCAGGATGCTTATCAGGAGTTTTACAGACCGGATTCGACAGGCGATTTTACCCATCAGAATCCACTACGGAATGGTCAGTTCAGTATGTCATTTATGTCATTCAGAACTGCATTTGCTAAAATCAGAAAGGATAATTCTTCTCCCGTATTTGATAAATTTATATCATACCGGGCAATTTTGAGAGACCGCCTTAATACTGAAAATACGAGTGGAAGTGGGGAATACAATGAAAATTCTCAGGATGTACTTATTTCGTCTTTCTTCGCTGCATACACCGGGAAGGATCCAGAAACTGTTCGTACGAATCCATTCCTGAAATTCCCGATGCCAAACTGGGATATCAATTATGATGGTCTGGCAAGGCTTCCGGCATTTAAGAGATTGTTCAGCAGCTTTACGATGAAGCACAGATATTCTTCGACTTATAGTGTTGGTAACTTTACTTCAAATCTTGATTACGAAGCGCTGTACGTTAACCTGGCAGTAACGGGTTATCCGCTATCTTCCAAAACAAATTATCTGGGACAGTATGTGCCGGTTTTCTCAATGAGCACCATTACGCTTTCTGAGAAATTTGCTCCGCTGGTCGGGGTGACATTCCGTACGCAGAGCAGGATTACGGGAAGTGTGGATTATAACCGGGACAGGACGGTAGCACTTAATCTTTCCAATTCCCAGGTAGCCGAACTATTCAATCAGGATGTGACGGTTAATATTGGTTTTACGAAAAATAATGTTCCGCTTCCATTCAAGATCAATGGTGTGAAGAAAAAATTGAAAAACGATATGACCATGCAGCTTGGTTTAACTTTCCGTGATACGCGCCATATTCAGCGCAAGTTCGACGGAGAAAATATACCGATCGCCGGTAATATCAATTTCCAGCTTCACCCTACAATCAATTATGTTGTGAACAACAGATTGAGTTGCCAATTCTATTTTGACAGGACATTTAATGATCCGTTGGTATCCAACTCGTTTTATCGTTCCAGTACTTCGGGTGGTGTCCAGTTGAAGTTCAATCTGGCTGAATAAAATTCGATTTGGAAAATACAAACTACATCGTGTAATTTGCGTCTGAAATACGTTTCAAAACTTACTCTAATTATATCATGAATTTCCCTTCAGAACTAAAGTACACAGAAGATCACGAATGGATCCGTATTGAAGGAGATACGGCATTTATCGGAATTACAGATCACGCTCAGAAAGAATTGGGTGATATCGTGTATGTAGACATTAATACAGTTGGGGATTCGCTCGGGAAGGGAGAAGTCTTTGGCTCTGTTGAGGCTGTTAAGACGGTTTCGGACTTGTTTATTCCGGTTGCCGGAACAGTGACAGAAGTTAACGATGAATTGGACAGTGAACCTGAACTGGTAAACTCTGATCCTTACGGACGCGGCTGGATGGTTAAAATAACTTTGGCAAATCCTGAGGACACCGAAGGATTACTTTCTGTTGAAGATTACAAACAATTCATTGGTGCCTGATGAAAGATTGAAAGCTCCGAAGGGAGCTTTTTTTTTGCCTGTTAAAATAGAAGATATCAAATAAAGAATTTTTCAGACTAAACGGACGGATTTCCTTCGTTTATTTTTTGGAGTAAATTCATGTATTGCGGTCACAATAATTTATGAAAGTATTAATTCGATCGGTTCGAATCATTGATAAAAAATCTCCTTTTCACGGGCAGGTTAAAGATATACTGATCCGGGATGGGAAAATAGCTCAGATTGGTGATGCGTTGTCGGAAGAGGGGGCGGAAGAAAAACAAGGAAATGGTTTATGCGTTTCGGCTGGTTGGGTTGATATGCGGGTCGCCTCCCGTGACCCGGGTTTCGAACAAAAGGAAGATATTGATTCAGTTCGTGAAGCAGCAGCTCATGGTGGTTTTACAGAAATCGTTTTGCTGCCAAATTCCGAGCCTGTTGTTCATAGCAAAGACACTTTAAACTACATCAAAAATTCCGGTCGTGGCGGATTGGTTAAACTCCACGTCGCAGCTGCTGTGACGCGTAAAGCGGAGGGTGTAGATTTCACAGAAATGATCGACCTGCATACGGCTGGCGCAATCGCCTTCACAGATGGGGAACATCCGGTTCAGAACGCTGATCTTTTTTTGAAGACAATTTTGTATCTGCAGCCTTTGAATGCGCTGTTGATGAACCGTCCGGAGGATCGTCAGCTGACCGTGTTCGGGCAGATGCATGAAGGAATAACCAGTACGCTGATCGGGATGAAAGGTATGCCGTCCCTGGCGGAGGAAATGATGCTGAACCGTGATTTGAAATTGCTGGAATATGCGTTGGAAAAATCTTCTATTGAACTGACAGGTCAGCCCATACTTCACATTTCTCTTGTTTCTACAAAAGAAGCTGTTGCGTTGATCAGGGAAGCCAAGAAAAACGGGTTGCCTGTAAGCTGTGACGTCGCTGCGCATCAGCTTGCTTATGAAGATAAGGATCTCATTGATTTTGATACCAATTTAAAAGTTAATCCGCCATTCCGTTCCACACCGGATCATGACGCGATTCGTCAGGGCTTATCAGACGGAACGATCGATGCAATTGTTTCAGATCATACCCCGCATGATGAGGAAAGTAAAAATCTGGAATTTGATCATGCCGATTTTGGAATAACAGGACTTGAAACGGCATATTCCCTTGCAGTAATGTTTAGCGGACTGGATACGGAAGATATAGTTGAGAAATTTACCTCTCAGCCAAGGTTTATATTAAGACAGGAAGAAATTGCCGTCTCCGAAGGCTCGGAGGCTAATCTTACCTTTTTTGAGCCAGAAACAGAATGGGTTTTTGAGAAGACTTATTCGAAATCAAAAAATACACCATTTTTAGGTAAAACGTTAAAAGGTTCCGTTCGCGGCGTTTTTAACAACGGCAGCCTGAACTGGTTTTAAATTCATTTCTGAATGACAGATTAACAAACGGGACTTCCTGTTTGTTAATCTGTCATTCTACTATAATTCATTATGAAATCAATATTAAGTTATTTTGACAAACCGCTTTTAAAAGTATCGCTGGTTTTTGGTGGGATTACAGGAATACTGGCATTCGCTTTTTTTCTTGGACTGTATGCCTTACAGATTATGCCACTGGGCAACATCAGAGCGTTTGATATGGGGATTTTTGCTATCCTGATTTCAGGAGCATGCTGGTATTACAGAAAAACCTACGGAGGCGGATTTCTGCACCTTTGGGAAGCTTTGAGTATGGGTTATGTGATTACCTGTGTAGCTGCGATCCTGAATGGCTGGCTGATTTATTTGTTCATTACACAAATAGATCCAAGTGTTTTTACCGATTACATCACAGCGGGTCTGGAATTGTTAACCACAAACCGGAAGGATCAGCTGAGTTATTTGAGTGAAGTGGAGTTTATGAAACTTTATAACGAGATTCGGGACAACGATCCGTCAATTGTTATAAAAAATGAAATAAGCCAGAAGTTATTATTATCAATTATTCCAATCCTGATTATCACGTTGATTTTCAGAAAACAGGATTATGGTGTATTTCACAATAAATCATAAATTTACTGACAGTCATTTTTCAAATCCTCTTCATGCTTTAAATTTACACACGGATCATTATGGAAGAACAAGCATCCACTGCTCGTACAGCGCTTAAATATGGAATTTTAACATCGGTTGCCATCATCATTTTTACGACGATCACCTTCGTATCTGGACAGTCACAAAATAAGTGGCTGGCAATGGTTTCCTACCTCATCATGATTATTGGAATCTACCTGGCTATGAAAGAATACCGGGAGACAAATAAGGGATTCATGAGTTATGGTGAAGGTTTAGGTTTGGGAAGTCTTGTTTCTGCTATTTTAGGTTTTTTTTCATCAATGTTTTCAATGTTTTACGTTCGTTTCATTGATCCGACGATCCGGACTCAGATATTGGACAAAGCGAGAGCAGATATGGAAGCGCAGGGCCTGGACGACTCGCAAATTGATCACTATATGGAGCTTTCTGAAAAATTCAGTTCTCCGGGGATAATGTTTGCTGCGGGTGTTTTCGGATTCTTGTTACTCGGATTTATTTTTTCATTGATCATCGCTGCGATTCTTCGCCGCGATAAGCCCGTTTTTGAATAATATTTTTCTTGTTTGCTCCGATGATAGGGGATCTGTTTTGAAATATAAATAGAGTTCAGACCGTTGACAATCAAACGAATTTTTTATTTTTTTCTTAATTTTTCTATCAAAAGGTGTTTGCAATTTTTCAAAAAGAGATAGGTAGTTTTTTTAATTCGCTCGTTGCCTATATGGTGATGGCGGTCTTTTTGATTGCTGTCGGACTTATCGTCTGGGTTTTTCCTGACTCCAACGTTCTGGATTATGGATATGCCGACCTAAATGCTTTTTTTAGTCTTGCGCCGTATGTTCTTTTGTTTTTGATTCCTGCCATTACGATGCGCTCGCTGGCAGAGGAAAGCCGGACAGGGACGCTTGAATTATTACTAACCAAACCGATCAGGAATTGGGAGCTGATCCTGGGTAAATTTTTTGCAAACTGGATTTTAGTATTACTCACCATTTTACCAACGATACTTTATTATATCAGCATTTATAAATTGGGAAATCCGGTCGGGAATATTGATTCAGCGGCAGTTTTTGGTTCTTATATCGGGCTTTCGCTTTTTAGTGGGGTTCTCGTTTCAATGGGAATATGGTCCTCATCGCTGAATGAAAATCAGGTTATAGCGTTTATACTTGGTGTGTTTCTGGCATTTATCTGGTATGTTGGTTTTGGCTCAATATCAGCATTATTAGGAAGTGGGTTTGCCGCCGATATTTTTTCCTGGACCGCGCTGGATGAACAATATCGTTCCTTAGGGAAAGGTTTAGTTGACTCCCGCAATGTGGTCTATCTTTTAAGTCTTATGGTATTCTTTCTTTTCCTGACTTACTGGCGTGTGGAACTGCTCCGTAAATGAAACCTTGAATTCAAAACTTAGATTAGAATAGTTCGTAAATGGAAGTTAAAGTTTTAACTGAAACCGGTTTTAGTTACAGAAATGACTTTTTTTGCAAAATTTAATACGATCACGCTGCACTTATCAAATTTTTTTATAATCTCTTTGAACTGGAACATTTGAATTGATCTAATAATCTGCTTTTCACGTATATGATAAAAAGCACACTAAAATGATCAAAGTACCAAGCTTGCTAATTGGGGCGCCTCCGTCCGGATTACAAACGATTTCGGATTATAGTCAAAGGCTGGTAATTATATACTTACCAGTTGAACAGATCTTGGGAAATTTTATTAGCTTGCCAATAAGAAATGTAAAATTTAATGTTAAGCGACTCTTGGCGACTAGCAAAGTAAAATATTCGGAAGAAGAACTTGTAGTGGCTCTCAAAAGAAATGAGAGGACTGCATTTGAATTCCTCTACGATCACTACTCTGGGGCATTATTTAATATAATATGCAAAACATTGCGTGATGAGGAACGGGCTGCTGATGTGTTACAGGAATCATTTTTGAAAATCTGGAAAAACATTGCCTCGTACAATCCGGAAAAGGGAAGACTTTTTACCTGGATTTTAAATATTGCCCGAAATGGTGCCATCGATGCCGCACGCGTTGAGGGTAGAAAACCGATCATGGATGATATCAATGATCGGGTTGCACTGAATGAGCGCGACACCAGTGAGGAGTTAAATACCGTTAGTTCGGACATGAAATCAATCGTTAATATGCTTCGGCCGGAGCGGAAAATTTTAATTGATATGGCCTATTTTCAAGGTTATACACATGAAGAAATTTCCGAAGAATTGAAGATACCGCTGGGTACAGTGAAATCAAGAATCCGAACAGCATTACAAGAGTTAAAACAATACTTTGCAGTATGAATATCCAAGCCTACATAGAGTCCGGTATATTAGAGGAATATGTATTGGGCACCGTTTCTTCTCAGGAGAAGCAGGAAGTGGAGTGTATGTCTCATATTTATCCAGAGATAAAAGAGGAGTTGATGCGCACGGAGAGCGCTTTGGAGCAATATGCACTGAAACATCAGACACCACCACCGGCTTTTTTGAAAGAGACGCTTTTCGCTCAGATGAATTTCGATGAGGTTACAGGAGAACCTGAATCTGCTGAACTGATCGGTACTGAACCTACATTGGTTCATGCTGACGATAATATAAAAAAACTGCCTGTTGATAGCGATTTTAGAGCGGAAGCGCAACCAGTACCGGCACGTGAAGTTTATACAGATACGTCCCTATCTGATGCAGGCGCAACCATCATTTATCCTGCCTGGGCGAAATTTGCTGTGGCTGCATCAATCTTGTTCGCGGCATTGTTTGGGTGGTCTGCCCTTCAAATGTCAGGTGTTAAGGAACAAAATGAGCAGTATGCCGCAGAAATGGAGGTGTTGAAATCCGATATGGATGTTGTTAAAAGGGATGCGGAATACAAGGATGCGTTAGCGAGTCTTTACAGAAATCCACACCATAAAGTAGTGCGTATGGCGGGGCTCGAAAAATCTCCTCAAAGTATAGTAGCCGCGATCTGGGATACAAAAACAAATGACGTTTTACTTGACGTTCAGAACTTACCGGCAACTCCTGCGGGTAAACAATATCAGCTTTGGACGATCGTAGATGGTAAGCCGGTTGATATGGGTGTTCTGGATCAGGAATTTTCCCATAAAGTCTTGAAAATGAAACAAGCGAACCCTGGTGCTGTGGCGTTTGCTATCACGCTGGAAAAGACCGGAGGGAGCCCAAATCCAACCATGGAAGATATGTTCGTGATGGGTAAAGTTTAAACCTCGTCAATTGGAGATAATGACAAAAATGCAAAACACCCGTATCAGAAATTCTGGTGCGGGTGTTTTGCATTTTTCGTTTATTAATTCAGACGTCAAAAATATCTTTTACCAATACTTCAAAACCTTCAATAACATCTGACCGCAATGTTTCCGATTCAATAAATGGTTTTAATCCGATAAACTTGCCCTCGTCGTTTAACTTGTATACCAGAACTACGTGATGATCCGGCTCAACAAGCCAGTACGCTTTCACGCCGTTTTCCTCATAGATCTCAAATTTCTCTTTCATTTCTTTGTCTGTATTGCCAGGAGAGAGCACTTCGACGATAAGATCCGGAGCTCCGATACAGCCTTTTGAATCGATTTTCGAAGAATCGCAGACTACACATATGTCGGGTTGTACAACAGTGTAAATTTTATTAGATTCTTGTTTTTTTAGAGGTGTCAGACGAACATCAAACGGAGCGAAAAAAACTTTGCAAGGCTTTCTTTTCAAGTGGGCTTTGAAAAGAAAATAGATTTGCCCGGCAATTAACTGATGCCGTGTCGCCGGTGCCGGCGACATCTTGAAAATTTTTCCTTTTATGAGCTCTATCCTTTCATCAAAATGCCATTTTAGATAATCGGCGTAGCTGTAAGTTCCATTAAGATCTAACTGATCGATACTGGTAATTTCCATAGATGAATTGATTTTGAACTAAAACAAATATAGGTAAATAAAGCTGAACCTCTGAAATTTAGGTTTTTTACATATTGCCAAAACAAAAAAGGCGGTGCAGATTTTACACCGCACCGCCTTTTCTAAAATTATTTCGTTTTACTTTCCGCCTTTTGCTTGTTTTAGCGCCTGGGTAGTCGTGTAATATTTGGCAATCATATTTGGAACTTCCCATTCCGGCAACTTTCCAGCTTTCAGGTATTCCATATACTTATTTGCAACCTGGGCAAAATGGGATTCATGCCCGGTATCATATTTTGCTGGAATCGTGATTTCCCAGCCCTTCGCATTTTTCTTCAATTCGATGCCGGGAAACTTATCCTGTACAGTTTTGAAACTTTTCGTTAATGCTTCTTCGTATCCTTTATCTTTCGAAACCTGTTCTATATAAAGCACTGGCTTATATTTTTGATCTTTTCCCTGACGAACAATCAGGTTTGCCTTAGAGCCTTTCATGATCGAATAATGCGTATCACCTGTTCCTTCAGGTGCCTGAAAATTCCATATAACCGAAACTTTGGCATGAACTCCTTTCAGCGAGTAATTAATTTCACCATTTGAATACACGTTCAAACTGCTGTCTTTTACATCTTTTTTCAGGAAATCTGGATACGTGTCACTTTTAGTAACAAGCTTGAACTGAGACGGTGTGAGCTGGGTTGCCGAACGTTTCGTAGAAAGCAATTGAATATCTTTCTGATAATCCAGCGTTACGTTCGGGAAGCAGCTCCATTGTACCAGATCCACCAAATGTGTGGTCACGTCAACCATTCCTTCACCTTGCTGATTTACGTCAAAAAACCAGGTAGGACGAACGAGAGCCTCGCCGGAAATATATTTGAAAAAGTGGTGTACACTTTCTTTTACTACTGCCGGGTCCGACGACGTTCCTTTTTGCAGGTCGCCAAAAATTTCAGGAAGTTCCGCCAGTTCCCGCTGTAATGTATTAGTGATTTCATAACGCTCGGTCATGATATCGTAAAGCAAAACCTTGTTTTTCTCAGCGCTTGTGAACGCTTCTTTTAACAAGTCAAAACCCGCAGCGTCAATAGCCATCGGTTTGTCTGCTAAAACATTTAAACTTGCATCAACTGATTTTTTTATAAAATCAGTTTTTTTCTGATTATTTCCAGCCAGAACGACAACATTACCTTTCTTTTCAGACAACATTTTTTCTAAAAAGTCCAGACCGGTATATACTTTTTCTTCCCACTTGGTCGGGTCTTCCGAACGGGTATTGTATTTTTCAACCTTATCAAGATATGCTTTGACATCCGGGCCATCGGATGCATACACATGAACCAGCGGATTAACATCTGCGTACATGGATTTCTGAACCAAAGCGGCATGGAAATGACCTGGTTCAACAACAATCAGACTTAATGATTTTTCCTCTTTTTGCTCTGATTTTTCTTCCTTTTTGGTAGTACATCCCTGATTCAATGCGATAATACCTGTTAAAGCGATTGTCAAAAGTTTTCCCTTCATGTAATCCTGATTGACAGTGGAAAGTTGAAAATAAATAATCTTATTGGTCTGGGTTCACAAAACGATACCCGGCTTTTACTTATAAGACGAAATTTCCGTCAATCTCCCCGCACTGTCCTGATCAATATATAAAATAGCATCAGGATGATTTCGAAGAATGGTAGATGGATATTTCTCACTGATCTCGTCTTCAAGGGTATGCTGAACCGCTTCGGCTTTTTTGAGACCAGGTACAATCGCATAAGCATATTTCGCTTTCAGCAGTGCCGGAATGGTGACGGTCAACGCATGGGTAGGAACTTCATCAAATGATTCAAAGCAGGCATCGTTAACCTGTTGCTGCCGGCATGCATCGTCCAGGCTCACTTGTTTGACAATCAGCTCGTCGTCAAAAAATGCAACATGTGGATCATTAAAAGCCAGGTGGCAATTTTCACCGATACCCAGACACACAATATCCGTCGGGAAATCCGTCAATAATTTTGCATAACGGTCACACTCTTCGGAGATATCCGTCGCGTTTCCGTTCAGATAATGGACAGCGTGTAATGGAATCTTTTCAAAAAGTCTTGTTTTTAGGAAATAGCCGAAATTTTGTGGAGCATCGTTTGGTAGTCCTACATATTCATCCATGTGAAAAGCATTGACCCGTTCCCATGTAATATTTTTTTCTTCGGCTAAAACAGAGAGAAACTCGTCCTGTGAGGGTGCGGCTGCAAATATGATGTTAACAAATTCTTTTGTTTTTAATAGCTCCTGGATCTTTGCAGCGACGGTTTTAGCAGCGGTTGCGCCCATTTCCTGTCTCGTATCAAATATTTGTATCTCTAAATTTCCGGCTTTCATTTCGTATTTTTTTTAATTTTTCTTTCACGCAAAGCAAAAAAGTTGGAACGCAAAGTTCGCAAAGGCGTCGCGTGCGTTTTAACTTACCTTCTTTGCGTGAACAGCGTCATATATTATTTGACCGCCAACGATGGTTTTTTCAATGTTTATATTCTGATCAAAAATCACAAGATCTGCGTCTTTTCCAGCGGCCAATGAACCCTTTTGCCCATGAACATTCATAATTCTGGCTGGCGTCAGTGTTATCATTTTTACAGCGTCGATTAACGAAACATCAGCCAACTGGACCATATTCCGGACCAGCCGATCGGCTGTTGCGACACTTCCTGCGAAAGAAGAACGGTCGGGCAGTTTGGCAACTCCATCTTCGACAATAACTTTTAAACCTGTTTTTAAAGGTCCGAGCACACTGTCGCCTTCGGGCATACCGGCTGCGCGCATGGCATCGGTAATTAAAGCAATACGGTCCGGCCCTTTTATTTTCATGATCAATTTCAACAAAGGCGCCGGTAAGTGAATACCGTCAGCAATGATTTCTACATCCATGGCGTCGATTATGAACGCACTCTCGATCACTCCTGCATATCGGAAAGCATTCCTGCGTGTAACACCTGACATGCCCGAATACAGGTGTGTCGCCAGCGTATATCCGTTTTCAAAACCTTCCAAAACTTCTTCGTAGATGGCATCCGTATGCGCCAGCGCTGCTAATATTCCTTTTGACTTTAAATATTTTGCAAAATCGATGGCACCTTTCAGTTCTGGAGCAGCACTCCATCGTGTGATAGAAGATGAATGGGCGATAACTTCTTTATATTCAGCAGGATCCGGATCACGAATATAACGAGGATCCTGAGCACCCCGCTGGCTCATGGCGAAGTAGGGCCCTTCCAAGTGCATCCCTAAAAACTGGGCGCCCTTTTTGTTGTTTTTATTCGCAATTTCGTACAGATCGAGCGTTTTTAACAAGTCTTCTTTTTCACTCGTTAAGGTGGTCGGCACCATGGCCGTTGTCCCGTATCTGGCGTGGGTTTCTGCAATTGTAAGAAACGCTTCCTCCGTGCCATCCATAAAATCAGCGCCGCCGCCACCATGAATATGCAGGTCTATGAAACCAGGTGTTATATATTTTCCATCCGCATCAATTTCGAAAGCATCGGAAATCTCAATATTTTTTTCACTTACTTCCAGAATTTTACCCTTTTCTATAATTACGCAGCCGCCATTAATCACACGGTGTGGCGTGAGTATTTTTCCGTTGAATATTTTGGTTAAAGTCATTGGGTTTTATTTTGTCAGACATTGTGGAGTTGGTCATTGAATCACCCACCTTCGGATTTTATGACCTTTTACAGCATAAAAAACCAGATATAAATAACATGGAAAGAGCACCCAGTAAGCGGTTCTGACATCATATAAATCAGCGATATAGCCATAACATAATGGCATAATTGCGTTTCCACACAATCCCATAATCATTATGGACGCTCCCAGTTTTGTAAATCGCCCAAGATCATCGAGTGCCAGCGGCCATATCCCTGCCCAAACAAGAGAATTCGCCAGACCCAGTAACACCACAAACCAGATAGAAATGTCTGTGGAGTGACCCAGAAAACTTACCTGTCCCTGAGTGAAAATGATCAGCAGCGTAAAACAAGTACCTAAAAGTGTACAAATTCTCAGTGCATTCACCTGGCTTATCACCTTTGGAATCAGTGATATTCCGATTAAGTATCCACAAATGGTACAAAACAGGGTGTAGGACGGAAATACCTTTGCTTCCAATAAATTAATTCCCATGGAGTTGGCGTAACTAATAATCGTGTCTATGGCAATGACCTGCGTCCCGACATGAAGAAAGATAGCCAGAGCTCCTAAAATCAAGTGAGGGAACTGGAAAATACTGTTTTTGCCAGCATTCGCCTGCGCAACTTCTTCGCTTTCATGTTCCGTATCGATTTCTGGTAAAGGAGATTTGTAAACCAAAAATCCCAGAACAAAAAGAAAACTTCCTAAACCGATATAAGGGTTGATGACACGGCGAATCAATTCATCTAATGCGGCACTTCTTTCTATATCCGTCATTGAACTTAATTGCGCAAATAAATCGGTATCGGTAGGTCGCAGGATTACCGCTGCAAAAACAATCGGAGATAAGATTCCGGCAGCTTTATTGCAAATACCCATCATACTTATGCGCTGTGCAGCTCTGTCTTTCGCCCCAAGAATGGTAATGTATGGATTTGCGGCAGTTTGTAAAATGGCCAGCCCTATCCCAATTGTGAATAATCCGAGCAGGAAAATTTCGTAGGTACGGGACATCGCCGCAGGAACAAAAATGAATGCACCTGCCGCCATAAACCAGAAACCGATCATCATGCCTTTTTTGAAACCAACCGCTTTAAGTAAAAAAGACGACGGGACGGACATCACGAAATACGCAATATAAAATGCAAAGGCAACCAGATATGCCTGGAAACTGGTCAGCTCGCAGGCTATTTTGAAATAGGGGATAAGTATAGAGTTCACCCAGGAAACGAATCCGAAAATAAAAAACATCAGACCAATGATCAGAATTGAGATCATCGTGTCACTTTTATTTAACTGATTTACCTGAATTGCGGTGGATTGAGCACTCATTTTTTGAGTTTTATTTTAAAGTAATTTCCGACAAATAGGAATCGGAGAAAGCTTTTATTTAGTTCTTAAACTAGATTGTCGGTTCCCAGCCTTTTGCATACTCGCGTTTCCACAATTTCTCTGCTTCCCTATTATTTTTGATATGGCCGTTTTTAGGATCAATTTCAAGAGAGCCGCCTGAACGTACTGCAATGTTGCCTAGCTGGCACAGCAAAGTGCTTTGGTGTCCGCCGACAATTTCAGCATTGACCGTTACACCGTTTTTTATTCCGTCGAAAAAATTCTGGATGTGGATGGCATCGAGCGCCTGCGACGGATCCATTTTATTCCTTGGATCTATTTTATAATCGTTCTTCACATCCTTCACCAGTTTATTTTCCAGGTCATAAACTTTGTAGGAATTTCCTGGTTCGATTTGGATGGATCCTGTTTCACCATAAAAAACAACACCGACGCTTGCCCCTTCGATTGTTCTTCCATTGCAACTTCTGCCCTCCCAGGTCATGCCTTTATCGTTGCCAAAATCCCAGCTGATCACTTGCGTATCGGGTGTTTGCCAATCATCTTTGTAACGGTATCTTCCACCAGAAGATGTAACATGTGTCGGATACTCAACTCCTAAGCCCCAGCGCATTAGATCGACCATGTGTGTTCCATTGTTCAAAGCTTCGCCTGTTCCCCAGTTCCAAAGCCAGTGCCAGTTATAATGAATCAGGTTGTCTTTATAAGGAGTTCTTGGCGCAGGCCCCTGCCATAATTCATAGTCCAGCCAGGTTGGGACTGCTACTTCTTTGCCGATTCCTATCGACGCACGGTTGTTGGTATACCAGCCTTTTGCGAAGTAAGGGCGTCCGATTGAGCCATTTATCACTTCCTTTACACCGGCAGCCACGTTCGGCCAGGAACGGCGTTGATTGCCCATTTGAATGACATTTTTATATTTTTTCGCGGCAGCAACTAAAAGCTCTCCCTCATTTGGATTGTGGCTGCATGGTTTTTCCAGATATACATGTTTTCCCGCTTTCGACGCCAGAATCGCAGCAGGTGCATGCCAGTGATCTGGTGCTGCTATAACGATTGCGTCCATCTCTTTGTCCTCCAGCGTCTTTCTGAAATCAGGCTGGTTTTTTGGTTTCGAAGCAGAGATTTCCCCAACTTTTGCGATGCATTTTGCCGCAGCCCTTGAATCCACATCTGAGATATATACAACTTCACAATTTGGTTGTAAAGCATAATTACTGGCCAGAGCGAACCCACGGCTGTTTACGCCCATCACGCCAACGCGCACTTTCTCATTAGCACCAATGATGTTGGCGTAACTTTTCGCACTAAAACCGGGTAAAATTCCACCAAAAGAAAGCAGGGCAGTTCCCGCTAACGTTTTTTTCAAAAAGTCCCGCCTCGTATCATCCGTTTTTACTTGCACCGATGTTGGGAGATTATTTTCGTTCGTGTTGTTTGTATCTTGCATCTGGTCAGATATTTAGGTTCAATATAAAATTTTCAATGTTCCGGGAGTTTGCGCTAAAAGAACATTATTTAAAGTGATGAGCAATAGATAATTACTTACGCCGGAACAGTTTCTCATCCATGCTAAACAGGCAATTGCGGTATCCCAAATGTATTTCGTCAATAATGCATTGCACTCAAAAATTCCCGTTGATTGCAGAACTGACTTCTCTATACGTCTGGATTTTTTTTCTCAGTCAAACGGAATATAACTATTCCAGGTTTGCTTACGGCTGACCTGGGAAAATAAGATCTATTTTTTTTTCGCTTTGGCCAATATACTTTCCAGCATAACGCTTTTTCCTCCCTGACGTTTACTTTCGTCAGCTGCTTCCATAAATGTGAATATTTCAATGGTTTCTTCTGGTGTCACCGGAACTTCCCCTGTTTTGAAATATTTGATGATATCAACTAATAATGGCTCATACCCTGCGTAAGGCCCTAAAATTTTATTTCCGTCCTGTGTAAAAACGGTTCCGCCGTAATCATGTTTTCCGGTTCTGGTTCCGCGGAAAGTGCCGGTTCTGCCGTCAGCCCATATACCGACAACAATGTCAGTATCAGGCGTGCTTACCCGGCTGACACTTTTACAACCCGTTCCCATAACGGTATAAAGAGTTTCCACACCATGTATTCCATACCAGAAAAAATCAGGATGTGTTTTTTCCAAAGTCGCCGGGCTGAAAGTGTCGGCACCCAAAACTTTGGATTTGTCAATAGCTTCAATACCTTTTATATACCGAAGCGAAGACGCTGAGAAAACCGGGATCTTGTATTTTTTGGAAGCCTCATAAATCGCTAGGGTGTCCGACAATGTTCCCGCAACGGGTTTGTCGATAAACATTCTCTTCCCTGCTTTCAAAACTTCCAGTGCCTGTTCAAGATGGAGCCGTCCGTCATTCGTTTCCAGCAGAATTACATCAACTTTTGACAACAGGTCTTTGATCGACGAGGTAATTTCAACACCCAGTTTTTTTACTTCTTCAATGTAGCCCGGGATTCTTTTAATGCTCGATTCGATGTCTTTACTTCCCTGTGGATAGGCTGCCACGACCTTGTATCCATCATAAACGGGATCTGGCGAGGCGGCATTCAGTGCCTTTGTAAATGCGACACTGTGTGAAGTATCCAACCCGATGATCCCCACTCTTTTTCCCTCAGCGGGAGTTGCAAGAGTAGTTGTGCCATCCAGGAATTGCAGTGCCACGCTGGTAGCAATCGTGGTTTTAATGAATGATCTTCGGTTATAAGAAATCATTAAGAAAAAGATATAGGTTTAGGAATAGCTCCGAAATATGATGGTTTCGGGTACGTACCCGTAAATATACGAACAAATTTTAAATACCAGTCTTTTTTGAAAAATATATGATAAAATTCTGTTTAGGTCTGTTAAACGGAATTAGTATGATTGGAAAAGCAGGAATTGGATTAGTTTGTTCTTATTCAGTTTTGATAGAATTCGTGGTTTTCTTTCGTAATAATATCGATAGGCATATATTGAATTTTCTCCACTGAACTACCGATGACCAGCTTTTGATATAATGCCATCACCGCCCGGTATGCTTGTTCTTCCGGTTTGTGACAAATCAGAAAATCAATCACATTATTGTTCAAATGCTGCAAGTTTTCTTTTAAGAAATCATAACCGATCAGAGATATATCTTTCTTTTTGCTATTTTGAAGGAATGATGCAACCGTGAAAACCCTGGAATTTGTCACAAAAATCGCTTCGATATCCTGATGGTCATGAAAAACGGAAGTCAAATGGCGGGCTACGGACAAATAATCTGTTTCTTTGATATCAATTCTAACAATGGTGTTACCCATTTCGTTATCTCTAAAATAGGATCTGAATCCTTCTTCGATCTGAAGATAATTGTAGTTTTCAATTTCCTTTGAAATATTGACGACCAGAATCTTATTCCTGCTTTTCAGGCGATAGGTGAGTAATTTTGCACCGACATATCCGCTTTTAAATAAATGAGGGCCAATATACGATAGGCTGCGCTGTTCCGGAATGTTAGAATCGATAAAAACGTACGGTAATTTCAGCTTCTGGCATTCTTCTGTAAAATGCCTGGATTCTTCTATAAATGATGGTGAGAGCATAACCCCATGCACACCCTTATCCAGGATCAAATTTGCCTGTTGAACAAAGGTTTCTTTATCGCTTAGGTCAAAGAAAAAGGGAATTGTCTGAATTCCATACTGTTTTATTTCAAGATCTGCTCGCTGAATTCCTCGTAAAGGTGCTTCCCAAAAGTCAGTTTCTTCGGAAACACGCGGGATCAATACCGCCAGTATAATAATATTTTTTGAAGCCAGGCGACTCGCCAGAATATTGGGCTGATAATCCAATTCCTTTATAATCTCATTGATTTTCTTTTTCGTTTTTTCCGAAACACCAGTGCGGTTGTGAATTACCCTGTCGACCGTCGCAATTGACACATTGGCTCTGCGTGCAATTTCCTTCACGCCAAAATATACAGAATCTTTTTCCATTCAGATTAAAATTAACTGTTGATCTGAAATTTTGGAAGTGCAGATTCAACAAAAGCAATGTATTGAAATAGTAGATAGGATCGAATGTAACAAGCCTTTTTTTAATAACAAAAAAGATATTGTCTGTTGCAAACACCGATTGATGACAAAAAACTGCGTTAAATTGCCGCTGTTTCTGAGTTTTGGGTGGATAAAAATAGTTTTTTTACCATAAATTTAATTTAGTAGAGATTATTTTGAATTGAGTTTTACAAAGTCCATTCTTTTTTATTGATTGGTCCATGCTGTGCACAAGGATTTTGACGCGGCGGACCACTGGTGTTTAGGCGATCCTTCAAAATATAGTGATTTAAATTCGTTAACATAAAAATTCAGGCTGGTAATATGCAGAGTATTAAAAAAATCAGATTCGTTCTTTTGGTGTGTTTTGTTTTTGGAACAGCATTATTTATGGCAGCGACATCTCCCCAAAAGGCTTCCAAAACACCCAATGTCATTTTGTTTTTCATTGACGATATGGGCTATGGAGATCTGACTGTTACAGGAGCTTTGGGTTACAAAACGCCTAATATTGATAAACTAGCGTCTGAAGGGACGCGTTTTACCAATTTCCTGGCAGCACAGGCTGTATGCAGTGCTTCCCGTGCGGCTTTACTAACTGGTTGTTATCCAAACCGGATTGGCGTTGCAGGAGCTTTTGGGCCGAAGGAAAAACTCGGGCTTAACCCGAAAGAAGAAACGATTGCCGAGCTTTTGAAAGCCAATGGCTATGCTACCGGAATTTTTGGTAAATGGCATTTGGGAAGTGATTCGATATTTCTGCCTTTACAACAAGGTTTCGATGAGTACTTTGGTGTTCCTTATTCTCATGATATGTGGCCGCTACATCCGTGGCAGGATAAAGCGCAATATCCGCCGCTTTTCTGGATTGAGGGAAATAAGCAGGTTAAGGAAATCAAAAATCTGGATGATGCGGGTTTCATTACGCCTAATATTACGGAGCGGGCAGTTTCATTCATCAGGAAAAATAAGGCAAATCCCTTTTTTCTGTATGTTCCGCATCCGATGCCGCACGTACCTTTGGCTGTTTCCGCTAATTTTAAGGGGAAAAGTGACAGGGGGATTTTCGGTGATGTCATTTCAGAGCTGGATTGGTCTGTGGGGCAGATCATGACAGAATTGAAGACACAGGGACTTGATGATAACACGATCGTTATTTTCACAAGTGATAATGGTCCCTGGCTGAATTATGGAGATCACGCCGGATCGGCAGGTGGTTTCAGGGAAGGTAAAGGAACTTCTTATGAAGGCGGACAACGTGTTCCGGCAATTATCCGCTGGCCGGGTGTTGTACCTGCGGGCAGAGTTTCAAACAAATTGTTATCTAATATGGATATCCTGCCGACAATAACCAAACTAACCGGATCAAAATTGCCAAAAGAGAAAATCGATGGAATTGAATTTGTCGATTTGCTCAAAGGTGATGATACAAAAACGCCCCGCGAAAATCTCCTTTATTATTACCGGAAAAATAGCCTGGAAGCGGTGCGTAAGCATGATTGGAAGCTTGTATTTGCACATCCGGGACGTACTTATGAAGGGTCCCTGCCTGGCAAAAACGGTCAGCCCGGGCCTGCTCCGGAAAATCATGACATTCCCCTTGCGCTATATAACCTTGCGCGTGACCCGGGTGAGCGCTATAATGTATATGAACAAAATCCAAAAATCGTAGCTGAGTTGGAAAAAATTGCTGAGGCAGCAAGGGAGGACATGGGGGACGAGATTCAAAAACGTATTGGAAAAAACGTTAGGCCGTTGGGTTCGGTGGTAGAAAATTAAAAAATGGCTTGATGGGTATTGATAGCATGCCTCATTGGAGCTTTTTTCTAACCGCAATAGACGCAATAGGATACGCAATGTTCTCATTATTAATTTATTGCGAAATTCCTATTCTCCCTTGTGATCAATTTACACCAAAATAATTTCCTGAAAGTGTTTGTTAATTCCGAAACAAACACTTTATTTTGTCTATCAAATAAGTAGAGTAATTGATCTGTTGTTTTTAGGTTGAATAAAAGGTTTTATTTGTTGAAAATATATATCCAATCCTGATACCCGGGAGACAGTTCAAGCCGGACATGCCGGATTTTCGGTGGTTGTCAATTCAAGCTTGCCCGGCCGGGCTGTCGCAGGGTATCGAGATTGGATATTTTTTGTAGAATATCCGGTAGACCTCGGAAAATTTTTTCTTTACAGATTATATTAAATTCCAAATTAAGACAAGACAAAATATAAAATGTCCGGGATATTCTTTGCTGATCTTTAAGTGAAGTAAAGTGTCAGGTTTATTTTCATTAAATAAAAATGAAGAAACTTATATTTCTTATTTCCCTACTGACTTTCCTTTCGCCAGAAAATATTTACGCACAGAAGACCAGTCAAAGACGTCCGAATATCATTTTTATTTTGGCTGATGATTTGGGTTTTGGTGATGTAGGTTTTAATGGGCAGAAATTAATCAGGACCCCGAATATTGACAGGCTGGCTGCTGAGGGCGTTAAATTTCCTCAATTCTACGCTGGAACGTCTGTTTGTGCTCCCTCCCGTTCTTCTTTACTGAGCGGAAAACACACGGGACATACCTACATCAGAGGAAATAAGGGCGTTGATCCGGAAGGGCAGGAGCCAATTGCGGATTCGGTGGTAACCATTGCTGAGGTTTTGAAAAAGGCTGGATATACGACTGCTGCTTTTGGGAAATGGGGATTGGGTCCGGTTGGTTCTTATGGCGATCCTAACAAGCAGGGGTTTGACCAATTTTATGGTTACAATTGCCAAAGTCTGGCGCACCGCTATTATCCTGATCATTTGTGGGACAATCAGAAAAAGGTGGTTTTGGCGGAAAACCAGAATCTGATTTATAACGAACAATACGCTCCTGACCTGATTCAAAAACAGGCATTGGATTTCGTTGATACCAGAAATGCCAATCAGCCATTCTTTTTGTTCCTTCCCTACATCTTGCCTCACGCAGAATTGATTGTGCCGGCGGATAGTATTTTTCAATTCTACAAAGGAAAATTTGCCGAAGTACCTTACAAAGGGGCAGATTATGGAGCTGATGCAAAGGACGGAGGTTATGCGTCACAGCAATATCCGCGTGCTGCGTTCGCTGCAATGGTTTCGAGACTGGATTTATATGTCGGGCAAATTTTAGACAAACTCAAAGAAAAAGGTCTTGACGAAAATACGCTGGTTATTTTCACAAGTGACAACGGCCCGCATGTCGAAGGTGGAGCCGATCCGACATTTTTTCATAGCGGAGGAGATTTTAAAGGAGTAAAAAGGGATTTGTATGAAGGTGGAATCCGTGAGCCATTTGCTGCCCGCTGGCCGGGCATAATCAAACCGGGCACGACTAATAACTTTGTAGGTGCTTTCTGGGATATACTTCCAACGTTCGCAGAGCTGGCAGGAGCGAAAGTCCCGGCAAATATTGACGGGATTTCTTTTGTGCCATCCATTACTGGAAAAGGTATACAGCAAAAACATGAATACTTATATTGGGAATTTCATGAACAGGGAGGCCGTCAGGCGGTTCGACAGGGAAATTGGAAAGCGGTAAGACTGAAAGCGGCTGAAAAACCGAATACTCCGGTTGAACTTTATGATCTGTCAAAAGATTCAGGGGAACGTGTAAATGTAGCCTCCAAATTTCCGCATAAAGCAAAAGAACTAAGTGACATTATGAAGCGTTCGCATATTCCTTCGGTTTTATTTCCTTTTGGACAAGAAGGTATGTAAGTTTTGTTATTATAATCTTCTACATTCATCTTCCAGAATACCAGAGATAAGTACAGGTGGATTTCCCCATTTATGGATTTTAGTATCCAAAAGTAACGCATACTGCGAACTAAAACCGCCATATTTATCGACTGACAACGCGAAAACAATCGTATTAATTTTTGTATGCCGGATCATATAGGAGCACATGATACAGGGTTCGTGGGTTGTATATAAGATGCAATCCGACAAATTCTGGCTTTTCAAATATTGGGATGCCCTTCTGATCGCTTCGATTTCTGCATGAAAAGTAATGTCCAGATTTGCTTTGCCAGCTTCTATGCCTTCTCCGATAATTTCGCCATTTTGGACAATTACCGAACCAACCGGACTTTCGCCGTTACCTTTTGCAATGTTTGCAAGGTCAATACAGCGGCGCATAAAATGTTCATGTTTAGACAAGTCACCAGGCTGGTCCATAATCCTATTTTTTCGAAAGCTTTTTATCCGTTTCAAAACTAACGGTCGGGATATATCCTTTCGTTCCGTCGGTTAATTCTACGCGATATCCTTTTGACAATTCTCCCAAAATCCGAATTGTTTCGTTTTTAGAAAGAACACGTATTTTTTCGGCATTAGAAAATGTCGGTGAAACATAAAGGTTCGCTTTTGATTTGATCTTTACGGTATCGCCGAGCCATCTCGAAGTTACGGGCAAACCAGGTAGTTTTTCTTTCTTATCATTTATAAAAGGAAATGGATCCACAGCACCAGAGCCACGGGCGTATATTCCAAAGTGTAAATGCGGTGTGGTGGTAATTGCATTTCCAGTGTTTCCTACCAAACCCAATGTGTCACCACGAACAACGCGTTGTCCGACAGATACCATTTGGCTATCCAGATGTGCGTAGTATAAAGAATATGGACTTCCATTTGCTGAGAGAAATACTATTTTTCCGCCCAGGTTATTTGTGCCCGTCTGCGTAATAAAGCCATTTTCAGATGCAACAACCGGCGTACCCCGCGGCGCTTTGATATCAACACCTTCATGAGAACGAACTCCGCCATCCCGTTGAGCTCCCCAAAAACTGATCAGATTTTGCATACCATAACTGGCAATTGGAAAAGTCAGCGTAGGTAATGTAGTTAGAGCCAGCGAAATTTTTAGTGTTTCATTCAGACCGGTTTGTAATCGCAATAATAACGTGTCGCCCTCATGATCAGAGATTGTGATTGCATTTTCATTCGATTTTAAATATCCGATACGCTGCGGTTTTCCATTGGCTTTAATACGATATAGTTCCAAAAACAAACGTGACGAGGAATCTTCATCATTTTTGGAAGGTGTTATAACCAGTTTCCTCCCTTCCGGAATTTTCAACCGTATCGATTGGGCCGGTGTTGAATCGCCCAGAAAAAATCTTTCCTGGTGAGGCGCGAAGGAGAAAAGTGTATCACTTAAAACCTGATTACTGACCCGGAACCAGGTTTGTCCAGCCACCGTTTTTTCCTGTTTTGATTTATATAATTCTTGCTCATAATGTTCCTGAGGCGTTACGGGGAACCAGTGAGAAACAGGCACAGGCTTGCAGGAAGAAATATAAAGAACAACCAAAATGATCGCCAAGCACCTGAATAATAGTTTCATAACCTGATTTGTTGTTATCATAATCAGGTAACTTAACAAATTCATGCCATGGCTGACATTTGGAAAAGAAACACTCGCGCGAAATCGACTACGCAATCTCAGTCAATTCGGGAATAAACAGTTTCCGTGGCTTTGTCTTCTTCTCCGGCAGGAGAAATATTGTAAGCTGTAATAATCAGCGTCTCCTTATCAATCAATTCAACCACAGTTCGCCAGCCCCAGGGTTCGGGGATGTCTGTTCCGCCATAACTTCCCAGAACTGAAAGACCATTTTCTGTCATGCTTCCATGTGACAACATAATGCCGGTTCCCATGTGGAAGCTGTCGATCCATGAGCACTGAACTTGATTATTTGCAATATCAAAACCAAATGTTGCGATGCCTTCAAAAGGTTTGTTGTCCAGACTTCCCTGATATTCATGCACAATAAACCGTCCGTCTAATATTGTCCGGATGCTGCCTTTCATAGGAGATTCGTCTGCTACAATACCCGGCTCGAACCAGGTTTTGGTAATTCCTTCCCAGTTGCCGATCAATGGCTGAAGTTGTTGGTGAACACCAGATTCCAGCGAAATTTCAAATTTACTTTTGCTCATATTATTTAGTTTTTAACATTGCCTATTTTACCTGCTTTAATTCTGCCTTTTTCTGAAAGTGCATGAAGCGAAGACCTTGTCATCGCTTTAATAAATTCAACTTTTTTGAACCGTAACGCGCTCCAATCTTCATCAATCGCAACCATTCTGACTGGTTCCAGGTCATAGACTCCCATAATCGTCCAGCCGGTATCACGATTAAAATCACATTTATATTTTTTTGAAGTACCTTTTGGATAACACATCCATAACAAAGCGTCTCCCTTCAAAAGTGGGGCTATCCAGGGAATTACTGCATCAATCTCACTTTGTTTTGTGACAAAAACGAGGATGAATTCAATAACGCTTAAATCTTCCAGAGAAGTTATCACCGCAGCTTCATCTTTGATGCTTTCGAGATTGGCATTAAAAGACTCCGGCGCGTTTAACACAACCACGGTTTTTTGATCTTTCAGATTCATTTTTTTTAAAACTGCATCCATATATAGTTGTTGGTTAGCTGATGTTCTTCATACGATCATCTTTTTTTTAATGATCACTACACGACAGGATCGGATATCCATTTTAAGTTCATGGTATTAAGTTATTCTGTTACAGGACAAATTTAAGTAACTTGGGAAGTTTTAATACTGGCATAAAAAGTAAAGCTTACGGGGTATTTGAGACAAAAATTTATAAATTAGTCATGACTTTTAACACAACAATATGGTACAACTAGCTCTTTTGATCACGAACCGGCATCGCTTATTGAGTGTAGCCGCCATTTTAGATGTTTTTGAATCGGTAAATAGTTTTTATACATCACACAGCGAAGTTCCGTTTTTTGACATTAAGTTATTTGGACTCGTACCAGAATCACCGGACACGTTAACCTTTGGAAAATATAAACTTAATCCCATAACAACCGCGGAAAAACAGGATCTGATCTTAATTCCTGCCTTCGCTTCTGAGGTAACAAAGGAAGCCGTGGGCGAAAATATTGAATTGATTCCCTGGCTGAAATGGCAATATCAGGAAGGAGCAGAGATCGCCAGTTTTTGTACAGGAGCTTTTTTACTGGCTGCGACCGGTCTTTTGGATGGAAAAAGCGCAACAACGCACGTGAACGCTACGGCTAATTTTGCAGCAAGTTTTCCAGCAGTCCGGTTATACGGAGACGCGATTGTGACGGCTGAGCAGGGGATTTATACCAGCGGCGGAGCCACCAGCAGTTTTCATCTGATGCTTCATCTGATTAAATTATATTGTGGAAGGGAAGTTACCATCCACATTGCCAAGCTTTTTGCGATTGATATGGATCGGGAACAGCAGGCTTATTTTGGAACATTTCAACCTCCTCAAAATCATGGAGATCTGATCGTGACTATGGCGCAAAAGAGAATTGAAAATGCCTATCAGGATGTTAGTACGATCGAAGAAATGATCCAGGATATTCCGGCCAGTCGCAGAAATGTCGTTCGCAGATTCAAACTGGCAACAGGTGTCACCCCCATTGAATATCTTCAAAAAACAAGAATTGAGGCTGCAAAAAAGTTATTGGAACAAACCGATCAGAGTGTTTTGGAAGTAATGTTAAATTCCGGGTATAATGATTTGAAGGCCTTCCGGCAGTTATTCAAAAAAAGTGCTGGTATGACCCCAAAATCGTATCGCGAAAAGTTTAACGTGGGCAGAATGGAAAGTATTGGTTATGCCGGAAAGTAGAGGGAGCTGAGTTTTTTTTAACGTATAAAATCCTCAGCCCGAACGGCTTTCCGGCAAAAATCTTGCTCTTCGGGCAGCTGTTACGATAAGGAAAAAAAGCAGTGACGAACCGGTTGCTGAGGCGATGTCGATGCAGTCAAGATCAGATTCTTCCTATCCGGAATTTTCCACTTTAAACTTTACTCATTTATTCCAACCATACAAACTACCTCATCATCGCTTTTATACCATTCAAGACAATACCCTTCTTTATCGATTCTTGGGTCTTCTAAAAGTTTCATGAAGGTTTCACTTATGACATGCGTTTGTTTCATCCAGTCCATTATGGTTTCAGCTATATAAGTGCCTTTTTTGATTGTGAAATTTTCATAGCCAAATCGTACTGCTTCACCGGCTTCCAGTTCGGTTGCCGCGGCTTTGTAAATAATCTCGCCTTTTTCGTTCTGCCAGGATATACCATACCAATTCCTGTTTTCAAAGTTTGGCAGAGACTCTTGTAATGCATCAAACGCCTCTTTGATGTAATTAGGGAAAGTGGTGACGGTATTGCAAATAATCTCAATATCTTCCTCGAATTCGAACTTTTTCATAAATTTTAGTTTAAGTTTTGGATAATATTTGCTTGAACGATTTCCATTCCTGTACCCCCTTTTTCCTTTAAATGAATTGGGTAGTCAATATCCTGCCGCCTGGTTTATCAAGTTCTTGTTATTACTGTGTTTCACGATGTCTTTTCTGTTGATAGCACTTATAGCTAAAAGAGCGTGTGTCTAAGATGTTAAGACAAATAACTCAAAATCAATAGAATTTCGAAGACCGTATTCAGGACAACCAAAGGGGGAGACTGAGACAATTGATAAAATTCACACTTTCTATAGCAAGTACTACCATTACTTTCTTTCATGTTACAATAATTATAGAAATGACTATGACATGCAGGTTGGAAAATAATGAGACAAACAGATATTGTTCTTTTTGAGATTGAATTGAATATTAGCGTCAAGGCTTTTTTTGTCAAACGACAAACTGGGATTTAAATCTGAATTTTCAATATAAAATTTTGCTAATATCTTTATTTGTAAAATATTAATTGTATATATTTACCTAATTAGTTTATTTTAATACATAAAATACTGAAAGTATTAAAGTTTGTTCGATATCATTTATAGAGAAAATTTCGGTATTGCTTGAATTTGATTTAGTAATAATTAACACAAACACACGCTTGACGATATGATGAAATCTCATAACTCCTCGTGATGCGACCGCATCATTTTGTTAATGTCATTATCTGCATTTTGAATCTGTATATCGCTTAATCAGGTGCTGATTTAGCCTCACAAGTAGATATTGGAAAACCAATTGGATACTTATCCAGGTTTTTCCTCCCCAAAATCGCAAGATGCCGGGAGATGGAATAACTATGTCCAGGCTACAAGAAACCAGCGCTACGAAATAGTGCATCGTATCAATACTCAGTAAACCGTAAAATTTCTATACATACGAGGATTTCGAAAATCTCAAACCTTATTCTCCAAAATTAAATTCAGAGTTATGAAATCAAAATTTACCTTACTTCTGTTTTCTTTTATTCTTTGTTCAATATTAAAAATGTATGGACAAGCTGACCCTGGTTCTGCCGGGATGACGTTCAGTAAATCCATTGTCCAGGTTGGCGAAGCGGTGACACTCCAGGTTCAGATCGGCAATTATTCTGGTGGGCTTTCTGCGGGAAAAGCACTATCTCCGTATGACGCAACTTTCACGGTGACGATCCCTTCCATTTTAAAAGTAAATGGACCACTTAACTTTTCAAATCTTCCTTTCCCTGCGAGTGTAGCAAGTCAGCTACCGAACGCGGTGGGAGCTACGGTGATTCTTCTGATCGTCCCGAATGGAATTCCCAAGGGTGCAAATGGTTATGTTTCTATTCCCTTAATTGGGTTAAAAGATGACGTAAACATCGTATATTCAACAGTTAAGACAGATGCTAATCTCGGGAATCCCTCTTCAGGGAACGTAACCCCATCTAACGATCTTCAATCAGCACCTGTCACAATCTGTATGCCCCTTCCGGTAAGGCTAATTTCTTTTGAAATACAGAAAGAGAGCGAGCTGGCAAATCTAAACTGGGCAACTTCCGAAGAGACAAACAGCGAACGCTTTGAAATTGAACATAGTTTAAATGGAAAAGAGTGGGAGGCGATTGGCTCGGTTGCTTCCAGTGGAGACAGTAAGAATAAAAAGGTGTATAACTTCAATCACAATAATCCCTCCGGAGGGGAGAATTACTATCGTTTAAAAATGATAGACAGAGATCTTACCTTTGCCTACGGACCTATCCGAAGTGTTCGATTTGATAATATAAAACTGGAAATATATCCGAATCCGGCTGCCGAAGTGCTGAGTATCAAGTCAGGTGATTGGGATAAGATCAGTAATATACAATTGATTGGTACCAGCGGAGTTTCTGTTTACAATTCGGGAAATAGACCTTTGGATAAAGTTGATGTAAAAGATCTTAGGGCAGGTATTTACCTGGTTAAGATTACGACAACTGACGGCGTAACCTCTGTAAAGAAGATTTTGGTTTCGAGGTAATAAAAATACAAATTGAGGTGAAAAACTGAACCACTGGAGAGCGGTTCAGTTTTTTTGAATTATGCTTGTTTTGCAAGCTGGATATTTGCTACGAGTTTAATTTTTTCGCCCAAAGCAAGTCCGCCAGTTTCCGTTAAAGAATTGAAAGAAACGCCAAATTCCTTTCTGTCGATGGTACCGGTTACTTCGAATCCAACTTTGATGTTTCCATAATTGTCTTTTTCTGTTCCGCCATATTCCGCTTCAAGCTCAACTTCTTTGGTTATCCCTTTGATCGTCAGATTTCCAAGCAGATTATATACATCTCCCTTGGCTTTCTTAAATGATGTTGAAACAAACTTGAATTGTGGATGTTCGTCCGTTTCAAAAAAGTCTGCCGCTCTTAAATGTTCATCACGTCCAGGCTGACCTGTGTCTACACTATTTGCATCAACTGAAAATTCAATTTTCGCGTTTTCAAATTGATCACTTTCTGTTGTTGCCTGACCACTAAAAGATTTGAAAGAACCCGTAACTGTTGAGATAACAAGATGTTTTACCTTGAAAAGTACTTCTGAATGTAGGTTGTCTACATTCCACGTTGTTTGAGACATACTTGTGAGTTATAATATTGGAATTTTGTATCAAGCCCAAAGTTATGGGTATAAGACATCGAATCTCCCGCACTATCCAAAAGCATAGTGATAAATATTATATCAGTTACAAATAATCTTTGGATCGTTCAGATTTCGATCCTGATTCATCGTGAGAAAAGAATTTGAGGCGCTAAATATTCCCCTTTTTCATTTCGCTAATAGCATAATCCACTGCTCTGGCCGTCAAAGCCATATAAGTTAATGATGGATTTTGGGTTGCGCTTGAAGTCATTGATGCGCCATCGGTTACAAAAACATTTGAACAATGATGCATCTGGTTCCACTTATTTAAAATAGATGTTTTCGGATCTTTTCCCATTCTTGCACCGCCCATTTCATGATTTTCACTTCCTGGGTTACGTTTGGTATCGGCTGTTTTGATATTTTTAAAACCAGCTTTATCAAACATTTCGGACAGCTCAACGTAAAAATCCTTTACCATTTTCATATCATTATCATCAAATTCGACATGCATGCGTAAAAGTGGAATACCCCATTTGTCTTTTTGCGTTTTATCCAGAGATATAAAATTGGTTTCCTTCATTAAAGTTTCACCCATCATTTGAGCTCCGGCGCTCCATCCACCTGATTCTGGTTTCAATAAATTTGTCTTCAGCGATTCGCCAATCAAACCCTCAGTAGGATTCCCCATTTTACTCGAAGAAAACGAAGCGGCATAGCCTCGAAGAAAGTCGGTTTCCTGTTTGAATACATTGCGGAAACGAGGAATGTAAGCAGCATTAGGGCGTTTTCCATCTGTCGTAGAATCCAAAAATCCATCATACTCGGCTGTTACCCGGCCACGGTAATTATGGAAACCAATAAATTTCCCCAAAACACCGCTATCATTTCCTAAACCGTTTGGAAAACGGTTTGAGGTTGAATTCAGTAAAATCAAGTTTGAATTAATAGCCGAAGCATTGAGGAAAATGATTTTAGCATAATATTCGGTCATTTCCTTTGTATTCGTGTCTACAACACGCACGCCGGTTGCCTGTTTCTTCTTTTCATCATATATAATGGAATGCACAACAGAATATGGCTGTAAAGTCAGATTTCCTGTTCGTTGTGCCCACGGAATTGTGGAAGAATTGCTGCTAAAATAGCCACCAAACGGACATCCGCGCTGGCAAATATTACGATGCTGACATTTTGCCCGGCCCTGTTCTGTATGAATCGGCTGTGGATCGGTGATGTGTGCGGCCCTTCCAATAATAATTGGGCGGGTGTTTTTGTAATTTTTGGCCGTTTGTTCGCTGAAATGTTTTTCAACACAGGTTAAATCATGAGGAGGGAGAAATTCTCCGTCCGGCAATTGCGGCAGGCCATCTTTATTCCCTGAGATACCTGCAAACTTTTCAACGTAACTATACCAGGGAGCGATATCTGCATAACGAATTGGCCAATCCACGGCAAAACCGTCTCGTGCCGGACCTTCAAAATCATAGTCAGACCAACGCTGCGTTTGCCTCGCCCATAATAATGAACGCCCGCCAACCTGATATCCGCGCATCCAGTCGAATGGTTTGTCCTGTATATAGGGATGCTCTGCGTCTTTCATTACAAAATGCACAGAATCTTCCCTGAAAATGTAATGCTTGCTGGCTATGGGGTTTTGTTCACGAAGTGCCAGAGTTGGCTGTCCTAAATGAGGAAATTCCCAAGGCTGCATGTTGGTAGTTGGATAATCTACTATATGTTTTACATCTTTTCCTCGATCAAGAATAAGTGTTTTCAAACCTTTTTCGGTAAGTTCTTTTGCCGCCCATCCGCCGCTTATTCCTGTTCCTATCACGATAGCGTCAAAAGTACGGGCCTTTACTGAATCTATATTTAGATTTGACATTTTAGAAATTGTTCATGGTGATAAAAACCCGAAATGTTACGATCAGGTTATTTGTATTAAAAAGAAATATAATTGTGGAATTACTCTAAGAATAATAAAAGTGTTTGAACCGTATTAGTCTACGAATGCGCTGAATTTTCTATGTATGTACTCAAATGCCATATTATCTTACTTCTGCGTTATTAATTCCTCATGGGAGTTTTAATTCTCTTCTGGTAGGCATTTAATTGTTTATATATCTTTCCTGACTAGTCAGACCGCTCAGCTCCATCCAGAAGTGATCTCCGGAATTCCCCAGTTCTCTCAGTGCTCCCTTTTCCTAATCAGAAGTAAATTCCGAAATTTTCCGGCACCTGGGAGCCACCTGTAAACAATCCGCAAACCATTGAAACAACACTTTCCCCTTCCTTATATATAGGAACAAAAAACACCATTAAATCTGCCCAGATCATCTGATCTTCCAAACGCACCATCAAACCCAGCTTCCCCACAGCTATAAAAGAACCCACAACCGCATTCTTATCCAATCCAGCCCCATTTGCTAACCCGAACCTAACCTCTGTAAAAAAACTTCAAAATATTTTCGGGGTACATTTTCCTCATTTTGAGCTTTTTACAAATTATTTCAAAAAAACTTTGCAAATACTTTTGCCTTGTACTTGCGTAAGAAAAAAAAGAGGTGCACCTTTGCACTCCCAATCGGGTAGTACGGCGCTGAAAACGATCATCGCCACGAGTTTCGGAAGATACGAAG